>NZ_JBOIGG010000003.1:0-461832 GCF_050742655.1 Paraburkholderia sp.
TCGTGTGATGCGCGTCTCTAGGTGGTCATTGGGCTCAACGGACTCATCGGCGTAGCGTCATACGAGACGTCCGACCGGATCTCCGGCGAGACGCTCGCAACCGCCTGCTCACGCGCGTACTGCGTCGGCGGCTGGCCGACGTGGCGGGTGAACGCGACGCTGAAGGTGCTGGCGGAGCTATAGCCGACCCGCTGCGCAATCTCGGCGACTCGCCCTTCGTTACGGCGCAGCAGATCCTTCGCGAGCGCCATTCGCCAGGTCAGCAGATATTCCATCGGCGCGACGCCGACCGCGCGGCTGAAGCGCTCGAAAAACGTCGAGCGCGACAGCGCCGCCTCCTTCGCGAGCTCCGCGACCGTCCACGCGTGTGTCGGCCGTTCGTGCATCACACGGATCGCGGCCGCGAGGCGGCCATCGGCGAGTCCGCGCGCGAGACCCGGCGACGCGTTCGTTCCCGCCGCGGACCTCAGCGCCTCGATCAGCAGCACTTCCAGCAGTCGTGACAGCACGACCTCGCGCGCGGGCCGCTGTTCGCGCGATTCTTCCCGTACGAGGTCCACGAGCGTGGCCAGCTGCGGTTCACCGCGGACATGCACGAACTGCGGCAGCAGCGACACCAGCAGCGCAGCATCCGGCGAACCGAAGCTGCAGTGGCCCGCCATCATCCGCGAGTCGATCGGATTCTCCGGTGCACCGATCCTGAATTCGCCGTGGCCCAGCGCGACGGGCGTCGACGTCTCGTCATCCGGCGGCGGCACGAGGCTCGATATCGAAACGCCGTACGCGGTGGGAACCAGCACGAAGTCGCCCGACAGCAACTCGATGGGCTCGTGTCCATCGATCGTGACGCGGCATCCGCCGTCGAGAACCACGCAATAGAGCGGCTGGCCGGTATCCGAGCGGCGGATCCGCCACGGGCTCGCGCCGTGAACCAGTTTGGAATACCGCGCGCCCGGCTGCAGCAGCGTTACCACTTCGGCCAATGGATCGATCATTGCCGGACTCCTGCAAATGAAATTCGGATGATTGATTGTAGCAAGTACGGTCGCGGCGATCTATCGTAGGGGCATACACAACCCCCAGGAGTTTCGATGCAAACCGTATTGATCACCGGCTGTTCTTCCGGCTTCGGCCTCGAGATCGCCCGCTATTTTCTTGCCCGCGACTGGAATGTCGTCGCGACGATGCGCACGCCGCGTGCCGACGTGCTGCCGCCTTCGGACCGCCTGCGTGTGCTGGCGCTCGACGTCACGGATCCCGAAAGCATCCGCCACGCGGTCGAGGCTGCGGGCCCGATCGACGTCCTCGTCAACAACGCGGGCTTCGGCGTCGCCGCCCCATCCGAGTTGACCCCGCTCGCGACAGTGCGCGAGGTCTTCGAGACCAACACGTTCGGCACGATCGCGCTGACGCAGGCGGTGCTGCCGCAGTTCCGGCAGCGCAGGGCCGGCGTCGTCGTGAACGTCACGTCGAGCGTGACGCTGAAAGCGCTGCCGCTGATTGCCGCGTATAGCGCGAGCAAGGCGGCCGTGAATGCGTACACCGAATCGACGGCGGTGGAGCTTGCACCGTTCGGCGTGCGGGTGTGCCTCGTGCTGCCGGGCCGTTCGTCGGAAAGCCGCTTCCGCGACAACGCACAGAGACACGGCCTCGAGCACGAGGCCTATGCCGATCTCGTCAAAGAGGTTCTCGCGAGGTTCGCGGATACGTCTTCTCCGGCCACCCACGCGCAGGACGTCGCCGAAGCCGTGTGGCGCGCGGCAACCGACCCGTCGTCGCCGATGCGCATCCCGGCCGGTGCTGATGCCGAAGCATGGATGGCCGAGGCTCACTGACCGGTCGGCACTGCCACCACGTTACAGCCACAGCCATACAACAAGGAGCTTGCCATGCAGGACAAACCCATCGCTCTCGTTACCGGGGCCAATCAGGGAATCGGTCTTCAGATCGCGAAGGATCTCGTTTCACACGGCTTCATCGTGCTGGTCGGGTCGCGCAATCTCGAGCGCGGCGAGGCCGCGGCCAAAGAGGTTGGGCCGGACGCGCACGCGCTTCAGCTCGACGTGACGGATCGGGCTTCGATCGACGCTGCGGCGGAACACATCAGAAAGCAGTTCGGCCGTCTCGATGTGCTCATCAACAACGCGGCGATCTCGAACACGAAGAAGCAGCCCGGTCAGTCCGTCGAGGAGTACGCGAAGACGACCCGCCCGAGCAACGTGTCTTTCGACGAAATGCGCGCGGTGTGGGACACCAACGTGTTCGGCGTCCTCGCCGTCTATCAGGCGATGCTGCCGCTGCTGCGCAAAGCGTCGGGAGCCCGCATCGTCAACGTGTCGAGCGGCGTCGGGTCGCTGACGACGAACTCGGACCCGGACTTCGTTTACCGCGCGATCTTCGGCCCCGTGTACCCGGCATCCAAGACGGCGCTCAATGCGTTGACGGTCGCGATGGCGCTCGAGCTCGAACCGGAAGGGATCAAGGTCAACGCCATCTCGCCGGGCTTCACCAGTACGAACCTCAACGGCTATGCGGGCACGGACACCGTCGAGCAGGGCGCCCGCGAGGCGGTACGCGTCGCGCTGCTAGGCCCGGACAGCCCGACCGGGACGTTCACGCGCTGGGAAAACAGCACGATTCCGTGGTGATGCGGGTTCGATAAATACAGACACGCGGTGCCGCAGGGGTTTCATCTTCTGCGGCACCCATGCAACGGCATGCACCATCGCTCCAGCATCCCGACACCGGGTAGTAAATTGTAAGTTGTACCCGCCCGTCCGGGCGAATTCCTCCGACCATATAGAAGCTTCAAGTTCCTCCAGAGCTGGCCGTAAACGCGCGTAGAGCGTCCCAATAAGTCGCCGCGCAACTATCCGCAAGTCACTCTGACAGGGAAGAACATGAACAAGGGCATATCCATCAAGGCTCGCATCGGGCTGACGATGGGGTTTCTCTCCGCGCTGCTGATCGCGCTCGGTGTACTGGGCCTCGCCGGTTTGAGCAATTCGAACGACGCCTACCGCGACACCTACACCAACCAGATGCCAAGTGCGGTCGACATCGGCAACGCGGAGATGTACGCGGCGCGCGAACGTCTCGTGCTCGACCGCGCCGCGTTCATGATGGGCACGCCCGAGGCCGCGTCGACGCTTGAACGCGCGAAGCTGATGCGCACGACTTCCGACGGCTGGTGGAAAAAATATCTCGCGCTGCCCCGCGCTGCCGACGAAGACCGTCTCGCGCAGGACGTCGCGGCGAAACGCGACGCGCTGCACCAGCTCATGGACAGCTTCGCCGCGACGGTTCTTGCGAACGATCCGGCGAAGCTGGTCGACGGGGCGAAGCGCCTGCAGGTGGGTTATAACGATCTCGCGATCGCCGACGATGCACTGCGCACGATCCAGTTCACCCAGGCGGAGAAGGGCTACGTGGACGCGCAATCCGCTTTCAGCGTGTTCCGCGCGGTGAGCATCGGCGCGCTCGTCGCGGGTCTGCTCGCCGCGTTCTTCTCGTACTGGGCGCTGAGCCGCGCGATCGGCCGGCCGCTTGCCGACGCGCTCGCGCATTTCGATGCGATCGCCGCCGGCGATCTGCGCCGGCCGGTCGTCATCCGGACGCGCGACGAAATGGGCCAGCTGCTCGCGGGCGTCGAGAAGATGCAGCGCAGCCTGATCGCCACCGTGCGCACGGTGCGCGCGGGCAGCGAATCGATCGCGACCGCGACGCGGCAGATTGCCGCAGGCAACATCGACCTGTCGTCGCGCACGGAGGAACAGGCGTCGGCGCTGCAGCAGACCGCGTCGAGCATGGAAGAGCTCACCAGCACCGTGAAGCAGAACGCGGACAACGCGCGCCAGGCGAGCACGCTCGCCGCGAGTGCATCGGAAATCGCGAACCGCGGCAATGCGGTGGTGGGTCAGGTGGTCGGCACGATGGGCGACATCAACCAGAGCTCGGCGAAGATCGCGGACATCATCTCGATCATCGAGGGCATTGCGTTCCAGACCAACATCCTTGCACTGAATGCGGCGGTCGAGGCCGCGCGGGCAGGCGAAGAAGGGCGCGGCTTCGCGGTCGTCGCGGGCGAGGTGCGCAGCCTGGCGCAGCGCTCGTCGGCGGCGGCGAAGGAAATCAAGGAGCTGATCGACACGTCGGTCGAGCGCGTGCAGTCCGGCTCGGCGCTCGTCGACGACGCGGGCCGCACGATGACGGAGATCATCGGAGCCGTGCAGCGCGTGACCGACATCATGGGCGAAATCGCAGCCGCGTCCGGCGAGCAGAGCGGTGGCATCGACCAGGTGGCGCGCGCGGTCACGCAGATGGACGAGGTGACGCAGCAGAACGCCGCGCTCGTCGAAGAGGCCGCGGCGGCCGCGCAGTCCCTCGAAGATCAGGCGGGGAAGCTGCGTCAGGCTGTCGCAGTATTCCAGCTGGATGACACCGGGCAGGCGCACGACCCGCAGCGAGCGGTCGTCCGGACGGCGCCGAAAAAGCCAGTGCGGACCGCGGTCGCGGCACGGCCGGCGGCGCGCAAGCCCGCGGCGTTCGTCGCAGCCGCGAGCGCTCCGGCGTTGGCCACGGCTGGAGCCGGAGCCGACCGCGAATGGGAGACCTTCTAAGTCTGTGTTGACAGCATGCGGCGGCGTCTCGTTCGACGCCGTCGCGTCCGCGCGCACCGACATCGCGCATGGACGGACGTCGCAGCGGAATAATCGGAATGAATCGGCGCCGATCGATCGGCGTGCCGGGACAATAGAGACCGGGCTTGCGAATGGAACGCCAGTCGCAAGCCCGGTCTTTTTTTCGCGGTCTGCCCAGGATGCGGACCCTGGAGCGATCCGGGTTCCGGTACATTGACGGGCGCGGTTGCCGTCGTGCAGCGCCGCATTCCGACCGTCGCCCGCCGCGCGGCAGTCTTTCGCTCCCGCCGCCCGCTCGCTGAAAAGGATCGACATGACGCATCAAGATCTCGCGCTTCGCCTCGTGGAGGCTCGCCGCCAGCACCGGTTGATCGACGGATTGCGTGCGGACGACCTGCCGCCCGACGCGGCCACCGTGTATGCGATCCAGCAGGCGGTGATCGCCGGACTGGACACGTCGACGGGCGCGTGGAAAATCGGCGCGCGATCGCCGGGCGGTGCGGCCGCGGGCGCGCCGATCCCGGCTCCCCTGGTGCTCGCGTCGCCGGCCCGGAGCGCCTATAGCGGCTTCTTTCGGGTGCTGGTCGAACTCGAGATCGCATTCCGCTTCGCCGAACCGATCGCGCCCCGCAGCGAAGCCTATGCGCGCGACGAAGTGCTTGCGCGGGTGGGCACCGTGCTGCCGGCAATCGAGATCGTCGACAGCCGCTTCGCCGAATGGCCGAACGTCGCACCGCTCGCGCAACTGGCCGACGCGCAGAACAACGGCGCGCTCGTCACCGGGCATGCGCTGCCGTATGCCGGCTTCGCGCGGCAGTTCGACTTCGTGTCGCCGGCACTCGAACTGACATTCGACGGCGTCCCGCTCGCCGCTGACACCGTAGGCAACCCGGCCGGCGACCCGCGCGAACTGCTGGTGTGGTTCGTTAACCATTGCGCGGCCATGGGCATCGCCATCGAGCCCGACTGGACGATTACAACCGGCTCTTACGTCGGCGCGCATCCGCTCGACCGGCCCGGCATCGTACATGGCCATATCGACGGTCTTGGCGAAGTCGAAATCGAACTCACCTGAATCGGCGGTTATTGCGGTTATTGCGGTTATTTTTGCGGGCTGCGCACATGCTGTGCATCCGCGCAGCGTCATCGCCGTACACATCCGCCGTACACTCTGTTTACACCTATACCGTTCTCCGAAGCGCCGGCCGATAAGGCAGGCGGATGCACGCGCTCGACCCTGTCCGTCGCGCGGGTATCGACATGTGGGATGCACACGCGCGCGAGGCATTGAACGAAATGCACGACGCACGGACGAACCTCCAGAGTGCGCGGTGCGATGGATGAATCCGCTCGTCTGATTCGTTTTAACGTTGTATGTCGTGTCGACAGGCGAAAGTTGTAACGGCATGCAGCGGTGTCCACGAAAGTGGAGTGTCGTGCGTTCAGGGAGAATGCAGCGAGAGAGCGACGAAGGATGCGACGAAGCGTTGTGAACGTTCGAGCGGAGCAGTGACGAGAAGAGCCCGCGATGCAAAGTGTTACAACGGGCATCGGCAACTCGCCCTCAGGCGTGACGCAGCGCGTTTTACATGCGGCAGCAGTGAATGCCGTCGCTATCGGTGCGCTTTTCAGGCAGCGTGGAGAGAAGATTGTATGTGACCGAATCTTTGTTTCCAAGAGAGGATTGTCACGGGGCCTCGCGAGGTCAGATTTTTCGTAACGTAGTTCGTGAAAAAAAATTTAAAAGGGTTTAGGATGAATTCGAGCGATGTCGTTTCCGAATAGCGCGCCGCGCACGACATCGATCCAGACTTCGGCGAGGAGGTAGCATGGATATCTACAGCAGTTTCGCGACCCGCTTCGAGAAAACGCGAGAAGATGAACTCTCGCTCGAGGAGTATCTCGCGCTCTGCAAAGACAATCCCGCCGCGTACGCCACATCGGGCGAACGCATGTTGACGGCAATCGGGGAACCGGAACAGATCGACACTCGCAACGATCCGCGCACGTCGCGCATCTTCGCGAACAAGGTGATCAAGGTGTATCCCGCGTTCCGTGAGTTCTACGGAATGGAAGAAGTGATCGAGCAGGTCGTGTCGTACTTCCGGCATGCGGCCCAGGGGCTCGAGGAAAAGAAGCAGATTCTCTATCTGCTCGGACCAGTCGGCGGCGGCAAGTCGTCGATCGCCGAGCGTTTGAAGCAGTTGATGGAACGCGTGCCGTTCTATTCAATCAAGGGCTCGCCGGTGAACGAGTCGCCGCTCGGGCTGTTCGATTACGACGAAGACGGTCCCATTCTCGAAGAGCAGTACGGCATACCGCGCCGCTACCTTAAAAGCATCCTGAGCCCGTGGGCGGTGAAGCGTCTGCACGAGTACAACGGCGACATCCGCAAGTTCCGTGTGGTGCGCCGCTTTCCGTCGATCCTCCGGCAGATCGGTATCGCGAAGACCGAACCGGGCGACGAAAACAATCAGGATATTTCCTCGCTGGTCGGCAAGGTCGACATCCGCAAGCTCGAACAGTACGCGCAGGACGATGCGGACGCATACAGCTACTCGGGTGGCCTGTGTCTCGCGAACCAGGGCCTGCTCGAATTCGTCGAAATGTTCAAGGCGCCGATCAAGGTGCTGCATCCGCTGCTCACTGCAACGCAGGAAGGTAACTTCAAGGGCACGGAAGGATTCGGCGCGATCCCGTTCGACGGTGTGATTCTCGCGCACTCGAACGAGTCCGAATGGAAGGCGTTCCGCAACAACCGCAACAACGAAGCGTTGCTCGACCGGATCTTCGTCGTGAAGGTGCCGTACTGCCTGCGCTACTCGGAAGAGATCAAGATTTACGAGAAGCTGATCCGCAACTCGTCGCTCGCGAACGCGGTGTGCGCGCCGGGCACGCTGAAGATGATGGCGCAGATGTCGGTGCTGACGCGCCTGCAGGAGCCGGAGAATTCCAGCCTGTTCTCGAAGATGCAGGTGTACGACGGCGAGAACCTGAAGGACACCGACCCGAAAGCGAAGTCGTATCAGGAGTACCGCGACTTCGCGGGCGTCGACGAAGGGATGACCGGCGTGTCGACGCGCTTCGCGTTCAAGATCATGTCGCGCGTGTTCAACTTCGATTCGACCGAAGTCGCGGCGAATCCGGTGCACCTGATGTACGTGCTCGAACAGCAGATCGAACGCGAGCAGTTCCCGCCGGAAACCGAGCAGAAGTATCTGTCGTTCATCAAGGACGTGCTGGCTTCGCGCTACGCGGAGTTCATCGGCAAGGAAATTCAGACTGCTTATCTGGAGTCGTATTCCGAGTATGGGCAGAACATCTTCGATCGCTATGTCACGTATGCGGACTTCTGGATTCAGGATCAGGAGTTCCGCGACCACGACACCGGCGAGAGCTTCGACCGCGCGGCGCTGAACGCGGAACTGGAGAAGATCGAAAAGCCTGCGGGCATCAGCAACCCGAAGGACTTCCGCAACGAGATCGTCAACTTCGTGCTGCGCGCGCGTGCTGCGAACGCAGGCAAGAACCCGGCGTGGATCAGCTACGAGAAGCTGCGCGTCGTGATCGAAAAGAAGATGTTCTCGAACACGGAAGAACTTTTGCCGGTCATCTCGTTCAATGCGAAAGGCTCGGCGGAAGAGCAGCGCAAGCACGAAGACTTCGTCAACCGGATGGTGGCGAAGGGCTACACGCCGAAGCAGGTGCGGTTGCTGTGCGACTGGTATCTGCGCGTGCGCAAGTCGTCATGACGCACTCATGAGACATGTGGCGCACAGCCCGCGCGGCCTCGCTGCGCGGGCGCCTTGCGAGGCGCAGGCAGGTTGGACATGCGGCTGCATGGGATCGGAGTAAGCGCTATGGGACCTGAGTAAGCGCTGAAGCGCTAGCTCAGGTCGACACGCTAACTGCGATCGACAAGGGAGACTGGATGTGCTTCATCAAATCATCGACCGCAGGCTGGCAGGCAAGAACAAGAGCATTGCAAACCGCGAACGCTTTTTGCGCCGCGTAAAGAATTACATTCGTCGGGCGGTGTCCGAAGCAGTACGCGACCGCAGCATCAAGGACATACAGAACACCCAGAGCATCACGATTCCGCGCAAGGACATCGCGGAGCCGTCGTTCCGCCACGGTCCCGGCGGCAAGCGCGAAATGGTGCACCCGGGCAACTCGGACTACATCCGCGGCGACAAGATTCCGCGTCCGCCGGGCGGCGGGGGCGGAGGAGGCGGGGGCAGCGCGAGCAACGAAGGCGACGGCCAGGACGACTTCGTGTTTGAGCTGAGCCGCGAAGAATTCATGCAGTACTTCTTCGACGACCTCGAACTGCCGCGCCTCGTGAAGACGCATCTGCTCGCGGTGCCGACGTGGAAGAGCATCCGCGCGGGCTGGGCCGCGGAAGGCACGCCGAACAACATCGACGTCGTGCGTTCGCTGCGCAGCGCGCTCGGCCGGCGCATCGCACTCGGCGCGCCGCTCGTCAACGACCTGCACGAACTCGAACAGAAACTCGAAGAGATGAAGGCCGATCCGGCTGATCGTCGCGAGGAAATCAAGCTGCTCGAGGAAGAGATCCATCATCTGCGCGGCCGCATCTGGCGCATCCCGTTCATCGATCCGTTCGATCTGCGCTACGTGAATCGCGTGAAGCAGCCGCAGCCGTCGAGCCAGGCGGTGATGTTCTGCCTGATGGACGTATCGGGTTCGATGGACGAGCAGCGCAAGGATCTCGCGAAGCGCTTTTTCATCCTGCTGTACCTGTTCCTGAAGCGCAACTACGAGCGCATCGAGGTCGTTTTCATTCGCCACCATACGCGCGCCGAAGAGGTCGACGAGGACACGTTCTTCCATTCGACCGAAAGCGGCGGCACGGTGGTGTCGAGCGCGCTCGAGCTGATGCAGAAGGTAATGGATGAGCGCTACTCGCCCAGCGAGTGGAACATTTACGGCGCGCAGGCGTCGGACGGCGACAACTGGACTGACGATTCGCCGAAGTGCCGCAAGATCCTCGCAGATGACATCCTGACGAAGGTGCGCTATTTTGCGTATATTCAGGTGACGCCCGAAGAGCAGAACCTGTGGCTCGAATATGCGCAGCTGGCCGCCACGGCTCCGCAGATGGCGATGAAGAAAGTGGAAACGGCGGCAGATATCTATCCGGTGTTCCGGGAGCTGTTCGAGAAGCAGGTGGCGTCCGCATGACCACAAGGCATTTGCACAACGAGGCACGCGGCTATCAGCCGGAGCGCGGGAAGAAGGGCAAGCTGGAGCGTAAAGCGGAAGCGCCGCACGCCGAGGCGGCCGCCACAGGGCCCACCGGGACGCCCAGCGAAGGGCAAAGGGAAGTCCGTATGAACGTAGCCGACCGACGGCCGTTGCCGTGCCCGTCCGACTGGACCTTCGAACTGATCGAGGAGTACGACACGCATATTGCTCATGTTGCAGAGCAGTATGAACTGGATGTCTACCCGATCCAGCTGGAACTGATCAGCGCCGAGCAGATGATGGACGCGTACGCGTCGGTCGGTATGCCGGTCAACTACCGGCACTGGTCGTTCGGCAAGCATTTCCTTTCCACCGAGAAAAGTTACCGGCGCGGCCAGATGGGGCTCGCGTACGAGATCGTCATCAATTCGAATCCCTGCATCGCGTACCTGATGGAAGAGAACACGATGACGATGCAGGCGCTCGTCATCGCGCATGCGGCCTACGGCCACAACTCGTTCTTCAAGGGCAACTACCTGTTCAAGTTGTGGACCGATGCGCACGCGATCATCGACTACCTGGTCTACGCGAAGAACTACATCGCCGAATGCGAGGAGCGCTTCGGTCTCGACCGCGTCGAGGAGCTGCTCGATTCGTGTCACGCGTTGATGAACTACGGCGTCGATCGCTACAAGCGGCCGCAGAAGCTGTCGCTCGCGAAGGAATCCGCGGCGCGCCGCGAGCGCGAGGCGTATCTGCAGTCGCAGGTGAACGAACTATGGCGCACGCTGCCGGCCACGCACACGCCGCTGCCCGAAGAGATGGAAGAGCGCTATCCGCCCGAGCCGCAGGAAAACCTGCTGTATTTCGCGGAGAAGAATGCGCCGCTGCTCGAGCCGTGGGAACGCGAGGTGATCCGCATCGTTCGCAAGGTCGGACAGTATTTCTATCCGCAGCGGCAGACCCAGGTGATGAACGAAGGCTGGGCAACCTTTTGGCATTACACGTTGCTCAACACGCTGTATAACCAGGGCAAGCTCGAAGACGGCTTCATGATGGAGTTCCTCCATTCGCACAGCAACGTCGTCTACCAGCCGCCGGTCACGAAGCCGTACTACAGCGGGATCAATCCGTATGCGCTCGGTTTTTCGATGATGAGCGACATCCGCCGCATCTGCGAGAACCCGACCGACGAAGACCGCAAGTGGTTTCCCGAACTCGCGGGCAGCCCGTGGCTCCCGGCGATGCATTACGCGATGCGCAACTTCAAGGACGAGAGCTTCGTCGCGCAGTACCTGTCGCCGAACCTGATCCGCGGGATGCGGCTCTTCTCGGTGCTCGACGACGACATGCGCGATGCGCTCGAAGTGTCCGCGATCCACGACGACAGCGGCTACCAGTACGTACGGCAGGCGCTGTCGAGGCAATACGACATGCACCATCGCGAGCCGAACATCCAGGTCTGGTCGGTCAACACGCGCGGCGACCGCAGCCTCACGCTGCGGCACTTCATGAGTGACAACCGGCATCTGTCCGGCGACAGCGAAGAGGTACTGAAGCACATGGCGCGGCTGTGGCAGTTCGACGTGTTTCTCGAAAGCGTCGATGAGAACGGCACGGTCAGAAAGCGTTATGACTGTAAGTACGTGCCGCCGGCCATACGGGCTTGAGCGACGACGCGGTTCGCCCTCATCGACAAGAAAGCCAGCCTTCGGGCTGGCTTTTTTCATGGCCGTCTTCATGGCCGTCCCTCGCCGTAGCTAACCGCCCGGCACCACATCCGGTTATTCCCGCCTATCCGGCAAGATACTGACCCCGCCGAACCTTGCAATTCTGTAAAATTCCGCGCACGCAATGAGATGCACGCCGGAACGGAAGCCGGCGCGTCCGCTAAAACAGCAAAGCGGCATCAGACCGCTGCCTTTCGCCCAGTTCAAGGAACCACGCAAGCATGAACACCCAGACCGACCAGACAGAACTCGATGCACCCAATGCGCCCGACCCCCACGACACCCGCCGACGCATCTTCGCGATCGTCGGCGCCTCCTCGGGCAATCTCGTCGAGTGGTTCGATTTCTACGTGTACTCGTTCTGCGCGCTGTATTTCGCGCCCGCGTTCTTCCCGAGCGGCAATTCGACCACCCAGCTGCTGAACACGGCCGGCGTGTTCGCCGCGGGCTTTCTGATGCGTCCGATCGGCGGCTGGTTCTTCGGCCGGCTCGCCGACAAGCGCGGTCGCCGCACCGCGATGATGGTGTCGGTGTTCATGATGTGCGGCGGCTCGCTCGTGATCGCGGTGCTGCCCACCTACGCGCAGATCGGCGCACTCGCACCGGCGCTGCTGCTCGTCGCGCGGCTGTTCCAGGGGCTGTCGGTTGGCGGCGAGTACGGCACGAGCGCGACCTACATGAGCGAGGTCGCGCTGAAGGGCCGGCGCGGCTTCTTCGCGTCGTTCCAGTACGTGACGCTGATCGGCGGCCAGCTGTGCGCGCTGCTCGTGCTGGTGATCCTGCAGCAGACGTTGAGCACCGAGGAGTTGAGGGCGTGGGGCTGGCGCATACCGTTCGTCGTCGGCGCGGTCGCGGCACTGGTCGCGCTGTACCTGCGCAAGTCGCTCGACGAAACCACCACCGCTGCGACCCGCGCACGCAAGGAAGCGGGCACGCTGCGGGGTCTGTGGCAGCACCGGAAGGCGTTCCTCACCGTGGTCGGCTTCACGGCCGGCGGTTCGCTGATCTTCTACACGTTCACGACCTACATGCAGAAGTACCTGGTCAACACGGCGGGCATGCACGCGAAGACGGCCAGCAACGTGATGACCGGCGCATTGCTCGTCTACATGCTGATGCAGCCGCTGTTCGGCGCGCTGTCGGACCGCATCGGCCGGCGTCGCTCGATGCTGCTGTTCGGTTTCTTTGCGACGATCGGCACGGTCCCGCTGCTGCACACACTGAAGGACGTGACGAACCCGTTCGTCGCGTTCGCGCTGGTGACCGTCGCGCTGGCGATCGTCAGCTTCTATACGTCGATCAGCGGACTCATCAAGGCCGAGATGTTCCCGCCAGAAGTGCGCGCGCTCGGCGTGGGGTTGTCGTACGCGGTCGCGAACGCAGTGTTCGGCGGGTCGGCCGAGTACGTCGCGCTGTGGCTGAAGCAGGCCGGCAGCGAATCGACGTTCTACTGGTACGTTACGGCGCTGTGCGCGATCTCGGGCCTCGTGTCGCTGCGGATGCGTGATCCGTCGAAGGAAGGTTATCTGCGTCACGAGCCGTAAGCGCAACCGGACGTAACCCTCCGCAAACCGGCGGCCGGAATACGTTCCGGCCGCCGTTTGTCTTTTACGGTCTCCGGTTCAGCAGCCGGTTTATCACTACAGCAGATAAACGTATCGGATTTGCTTGGTTGCTCGCAAAGGCGCGCGGAGTTAGATTGACTGTCTGACCGCCGCCGTACGTATGGTGCGCCGCATCGAACCAACCATCGCCTAGAGCACAGCGTGACAACGACCGCTCCCGTTTCTACCCAGTCCACCCAAGCACCGTCCGCGGCTTCAGCTTCAGCTACCGCTGGCGGTGCATCGCGGATCGAGATCCGCGCGTTCGACGGCCCCGTCGGCGCCGAGGTGCTCGGCCTCGACCTGAACCAGCCGCTCGCCGACGACGATTTCGCGCGTATTCACCGCGCGCATCTCGATCACCACGTGCTGGTGTTTCGCGATCAACGCATCACGCCCGAGCAGCAGATCGTGTTTAGCCGCCGCTTCGGTCCGCTGCAGATCCACGTGCTGCATCAATTCCTGCTGCCGGACCATCCGGAAGTGCTGGTCGTGTCGAACATCATGGAGAACGGCAAGCCGATCGGGCTCGGCGATGCCGGTCACTTCTGGCACTCGGATCTGTCGTACAAGGAAAAGCCGAGCCTGGGCTCGCTGCTGCACGCGCAGGAGTTGCCCGCGGAAGGCGGCGACACGCTGTTCGCGAACATGCATCTCGCGTGGGACACGTTGCCGGACCATCTGCGTCGCGCAGTGGCGGGGCTGCATGCCGAGCACACGTATCTCGCGAAATACGCGGAGCTGCAGGAGCGTAGCCCGTGGCGTCCGAACCTGTCGGCCGAACAGATCGCGCAGGTCAAACCGGTCGTGCATCCGGTCGTGCGCACGCATCCGGAAACCGGTCGCAAGGCGCTGTTCGTCAGCGAGCATTTCACGACGCGCATCGTCGATCTGCCGGAAGACGAAAGCGCGGCGCTGCTCGCCGAGCTGTTCGCGCACAGCGTACGCGCCGAACACCTGTACCGCCACGTATGGCGCGAGCACGACATGGTGTTCTGGGACAACCGCTCGCTGATGCACCTGGCCGCCGGTACACCCGACCATCTGCGGCGCCGGTTGAACCGCACGACGATCGAAGGCGACGCGCCGTTCTAGCCTGCTGATTCATTCATCTACGTTTCCGGAGTATCGATGCAGTTCTTGCGCCGTCCGACCGCGCCGCGGTCTTCGTTCGTCCGTCGTTTTGCGGCCTCGCTGGTCGCGTTGTCGATTAGTGCGCTTGCTCTCGTGGCCGTGCTCGGGGTTATCGCACCCACACCCGCAAGGGCCGAAGGCCAGATCCGGGTCGCCGAGCAGTTCGGCGTCGTGTATCTGCTGCTCAACGTCGCGCGTGACCAGCAGCTGATCGAGAAGGAAGGGCGCAAGCAGGGCCTCGACATCAAGGTCGACTGGCTGAAGCTGTCCGGCGGCTCCGCGGTGAACGACGCGCTGCTGTCGGGTTCGGTCGACATCGCGGGTGCGGGCGTCGGTCCGCTGATGACGATCTGGGATCGCACGCATGGCCACCAGAACGTGAAGGGCGTCGCATCGCTCGGCAATCTGCCGTACTACCTCGTGTCGAATAATCCGCGCGTGAAGACGATCGCCGATTTCACCGGCAAGGATCGCATCGCGCTGCCGGCGGTTGGCGTATCGGTGCAGTCGCGTGTGCTGCAGTTCGCGTCGGCGAAACTGTGGGGCGACAAGTCGTTCGACCGGCTCGACCGGCTCTCGCAGGCCATGCCGCATCCAGACGCGGCCGCGGCGATCATCGCGGGCGGCACGGAGATTACCGGTCACTTCGGCAATCCGCCGTTTCAGGAGCAGGAACTCGCGGGCAATCCGAACGCGCACATCGTGCTGAATTCATACGACGTGCTCGGTGGCCCCAGTTCCGCGACCGTGCTCTACGCGACCGAAAAATTCCGCACCGACAACCCGAAGACTTACCGCGCGTTCATCGATGCACTCGCCGACGCGTCGCGTTTCGTCGCGGCGAATCCGGACGCGGCTGCGGACATCTACATCCGCGTGAATCACGCGAAGATCGACCGTGGCTTGCTGCTGAAAATCATCCGCAACCCGGACGTGCAGTTCAAGATCGCGCCGCAGAACACGCTGCCGCTCGCGCAGTTCATGTACCGCGTCGGCGCGATCCGCAACGAGCCGCACAGCTGGAAGGACTATTTTTTCGACGATCCGGCGCTCGCGGGTGGCAGCTAACACCTGACTGTGCGCTTTGCACGGCCCGCTGCCGCAGCGACGAAATCGCATATACCGCAGAGCGCATTGAATATGCAGAATCATTGTTTGTCACGGGTGGCGCGGCGATCGTATGTTGATGCTTTGCATCAACGGAGCCAGCGCCGTCATGGTGGCTAACCCCTCGCACCTCTTTCCGGTCACGCCGGATCCTCACGATTCTCACGACGCGGTCGCCGTGCATAGCGACAAACTGCTGACGGTCGATCGCGTCGACCTCACGTACCGAACAAAAGAACGCATCGTCCGCGCGACGCATCAGGTGAGCTTCGACGTCTACGGCGGCGACCGCTTCGTGCTGCTCGGACCGTCGGGCTGCGGCAAGTCGACCTTGCTCAAGGCGATCGCCGGTTTCGTCGAACCGGGCGCCGGCACGATCTCACTCGATGGTCAGCCCGTGCGCGGCCCCGGTCCCGATCGCATCGTCGTATTCCAGGAGTTCGATCAGTTGCCGCCGTGGAAGACGGTGCTGCAGAACGTCGCGTTTCCGCTGCGTGTTGCGCGCAAGCTGAGCCGCGCCGAGGCACGCGACGAAGCGCTGCATTACCTCGACCGCGTCGGGCTCGCGGCATTCGCGGATGCGTACCCGCACACGCTGTCGGGCGGCATGAAACAGCGCGTCGCGATTGCCCGCGCGCTCGCGATGCAGCCGCGTGTGCTGCTGATGGACGAACCGTTCGCCGCGCTCGATGCGCTGACGCGCCGCAAGATGCAGGAGGAACTGCTCGGCCTGTGGGAAGAGTCGCGTTTCACGCTGTTGTTCGTCACGCATTCGATCGAAGAGGCGCTCGTGGTCGGCAATCGCATCCTGCTGCTGTCACCGCATCCGGGACGCGTGCGCGCCGAAATCAACAGCCATCAGTACACGCATGACAGCTTCGGTCGCGTCGATTTTCAACGCAGCGTCGAGCGGATTCACCATCTGCTGTTCGACGAAATCGAAGCAATCGACGAAACGGAGCCGCAGACATGAGCACGACATTCACGTCCGCGGCCGCTGTGCCGCCGGTGCGCGACGAATACGAGCGGCCGCTCGAGCCGCTCGGCGATCTTGCCGTCGAAGCGCCGCTGCCGCTCGCGCGGCGCATCGCGGGCTACGCGTGGGTACGCAAGACGCTGATCGCGCTCGTGATCGTCGCGGGCTGGGAAATCGCCGCGCGCGCGGTCGGGAACGATCTGCTGCTGCCGACCTTTGGCGCGACGCTGAGCGCGTTCGTGCAGGGCGTGCTGTCCGGCGAACTGCTGCAGAAAACTGCGATCTCGCTGTCGGTGCTGCTGCGCGGCTATCTGCTGGGTGTCGCATGCGCGTTCGTGCTGACGTCGCTCGCGGTGTCGACGCGCATCGGCCGCGATCTGCTGTCGATGCTGACCGCGATGTTCAATCCGCTGCCGTCGATCGCGCTGCTGCCGCTCGCGCTGCTGTGGTTCGGCCTCGGCACCGGCAGCCTGCTGTTCGTGCTCGTGCATTCGGTGCTGTGGCCGCTCGCGTTGAACACGTACTCGGGTTTCCAGTCGGTGCCCGCGACGCTGCGAATGACCGGTCGCAACTATGGCCTGACCGGGCTGCGTCACGTGCTGCTGATTCTCGTGCCGGCCGCGTTGCCGGCGATTCTCGCGGGGCTGAGGGTCGGCTGGGCGTTTGCGTGGCGCACGCTGATCGCGGCCGAACTCGTGTTCGGCGCAAGTTCGGGCAACGGTGGCCTCGGCTGGTACATCTTCCAGAACCGCAACGAACTCTATACGGATCGCGTGTTCGCGGGGCTCGCTGCGGTGATCGTGATCGGGCTGCTGGTCGAGCATCTGGTGTTCGATACGCTCGAACGCGTGACCGTGCGCCGCTGGGGTGTCCAGCACTAGCACCGTGACGTAAGCCGTTACGTGAACCGTCACGCGACGACGAGATCGGTTGCGAGTTCGTGCAGCAGGTCGCGCAACGCTTCGGCCTGCGTCATCCGTGCGCCGCTGCGCAGATGAATGCGCAGTGCGCGGCCGGCCACGCCGTCGACGGGACGCGCGAACCACAATTCGACCGCGAGCCCGAGACCATCGGGACCGCTGTCGGTCACCGGTTCGACGACGCGCGGTGTGAAACAGGCACTCTCGGACATCGCGAATCTCCTTTCATCCATGATGGCATGTGCTGATCGTAGACGCGCACGCACGCGTGTCCAAACGAGAAATCCACGTATGTAAATGAGCGCGGTACGGTGTGCTGCACGAGCAGCCCGCTTAGCAGAAAAGGCGCTTTTTACAGGACCATTTGTTGGTTCGGCGTTCAGGCGGCGGCTGGTATGGTGGCGGCCCGTGCATCGCCACGAGCGGTGTCGACCGGAGTTGGCGCTTTAGCTGTCGACCTGAGTCAGCGCTTTAGCGCTTACTCAGGTCCCATGCAAAGCACTTACTCTGGTCCCACGCAGAGCGCTTACTAGTTGTCGTTGCCACTCGACGCAGATCAGCAACCGGTTGATGGTCTATCCCGCGCAGATTTTTCTGTTCGTCGGCGTCATCTACCTGCTGATGTGCACGGCGCTTGATCGGCTCGCGACTTATGGTTTGACGCGTAGCCGCAGACGCGTTGAGCGGGGCGCGGCGCTATGCGCTGTCGTGCGACCGGAGTGAGTGAAATACGGCGCTATTGAACGTAAAGTGTTTTTTACCATGAGTGGCAGGCGTAGGGAGGCGGCTGCGGTGTAATGCGAGAAATCCCGCCGCTCATGTCGAAGACAATGAAAATTCTCAACGGCGTGCTGTTTGGGCGCCTTCGGCCATGTGCGGTCGCTGGCTAGTGCGACAGCTCAGCCGCTCCAACGTCCTATCGCCTTCGTCAACAGCCGCTCAAAACTCCCGACACGATTAGCTGCATTCGTCACCCTTGCCAAGACTCTTGTGCATAGGGTTGCCGGCGCCGGTCATAGCGGACGCCATCCGACGCAATGCAGACAACAATTCGCTGCACTCTGCTACGTCGCCTTCCTGACATCGTTGCTCGACCGATTTGTCAGGATGGCGCTCGTAATAACGTGAAAGAGATGATCCCCCCGTGGCGCGAATCCGGGCTGGTCGGCGAGCCAGCCGAGCGCCGACATCAGGGCGAACAGGTCGACCCCATCCATATCGGCGCGCGCCGTTCCCTCGGCCTGAGCACGGAGCAGTAGTCGCGCGCCCGCTGAACGCAGCGCTGTGCTCGAAGCGTGAAGCGCTGAGTCCGGGTCCGCGTGCGCGGTCGCAAACAACGCGCAAATGCCGTTGTAGCTACGAACGAATGCCATCCCTTCGCGAAACCAGGACACCAGCGCTTCGTCAGGTGGATTCGACGTTTCGAGTTCGGCTGCCTGCTGTATCAGTTCGTCCACGCTCATACGCAGCAATGCTTCGAACAAGGCTTCTCGCGTCGGGAAATGGCGAAACAGTGTGGCCAACCCGACGTCGGCCCGGCGGGCGATATCTCGCATGGACGCATCGGCGCCATGCTCGGTGACGACGTCACGCGCGACTTCAAGCAGGTGGCTGTAATTCTTTCTGGCGTCGGCTCGCATAAATCGCCTTGACAAACGGATCGGTGATCCGAATATAATGAACCTGTATCTGGATCAGTGATCCACAAGATACCGCACATTCGTGCAAATGGGAACAGCGGCGCAGTACGACACCACGAAAGGAAAAGTCATGGGAAAGCTAGACGGTAAGGTTGCAGTCATCACGGGTGGATCGAGTGGCATGGCGCTGGCGAGCGCCATGCGGTTCGTTGAAGAAGGCGCCTATGTTTTCATCACGGGCCGGAGGCAGGAGGCGATCGACGAGGCTGTCAAGCTGATTGGCCGGAACGTGACCGGCGTGCGCGGCGACGCGGCCAGTCTGGACGACCTCGACCGCCTGTTCGATACAGTCAGGCGGGAAAAGGGCAAGATCGACATCCTGTTCGCGAGCGCAGGCACGGGCGAAGCTGTCCCTCTGGGCGAGATTACCGAGCAGCACTTCGATGCGACCTTCGGTCTGAATACGCGCGGAACGCTGTTTGCGGTTCAGAAGGCGTTGCCGCTGTTCAACAATGGCGGATCGATCTTCATGACCGGGTCAGTTGCTTCGGTGAAGGGTTTTCCTGGTTACGGCGTGTATGCGGCGAGCAAGGCGGCGTTGCGTTCATTCGCACGCACCTGGCTTAACGAACTGAAGGGCAGGAATATCCGGGTGAACGTGCTGAGCCCAGGGCCGATCGCGACACCGATGCAGGACCAGGTTCTCACCGAGGAGGCGAAGCGGATGTTCGAATCCCTGATCCCGCGGGGAAAGATGGGTCGTCCTGAGGAAATTGCGACCGTCGCGCTGTTTCTTGCTTCAGACGATTCGAGCTTCGTGAATGGGGTGGAGTTGTCTGTCGACGGCGGCTTCTCGGCCATCTGAAATCGCGCCGAAAAGCGTGTAGAAGGGCCTGTCAACTTGACGAAGATGGTTCGGGTTGTGTCGATAAATATGGATCCCTGATCAATGCTGAATGGAGAGTTCGCATGAGCTATTCGATTATTGGCTTTGGCGCGGTGGGCCAGGCACTCGCCCGAGCGTTTGCAAGAAAGAACATCGATGTGATCGTCGCCAGCCGGCGCCCTCCCGAGATGTTGATGCAGCAGGCGCGAGCGATCGGCCCCACCGTTTTCCCCAGGACGCTGCAGGATGCAATCGCGTCCGACACGATCTTCCTGGCGGTTCCGTTTTGGGAACATCGCGAAGTCGCGAAGCAGATCACAACCTGGCACGGCAAGACGATCATCGATGCGACAAATGCTTTCGGTGTTCCCGTTGAAGACCTGGAGGGTCAGCCATCGTCCGCAGTTGTCGCCAGGGCGTTTACCGGCGCCCTGTTCGTAAAGGGCTTTAACCATCTGCCCGCTGCCGTTCTGGCCGCTGATCCGGGCGTGAATGGCGGCAGCCGCGTCGTGTTTCTGTCGAGCGATGACGAAAATGCGATGGCACCGGTCGCGGTTCTGGCCGAACAACTCGGTTTCGCGCCGATTGCGCTAGGACCGCTCAAGGATGGCGGCTCGCTCGTCCAGGCCAGGGGCAATACCTGGGGTAAGTTGATCTTCAAGGATCTCGTCAAGTTCAAATAGCAGCGCGTCACGACAAAGTCGCAGCGGCCACGTGCATCGCTAGACGCGTGCTCGTGGCTAGACCGGGATTCTGTTGGTGCTTCTGGGCGAATGCATGATGGCCGCTCGCGGCCAGTTAGTCGCGAGCGGCCGTACTGCAGACGCGATGCGGACGGATGTCCGTTCGGAATAAGGCACCCGTCACGCACGATGACGTCGTCGCGTAGCGGCGGCGACCCTGACCGCAGACCGCAGCACGAGCTTCTTTACGGCCCGCGCAGAGGCCGCAGCATCGCCGCCTACAGCGGCTTGTCGAGTCGCCGCCTCGGCAGGTTGTTCGAAGGCGCGGCCGGTTTGATATCGCTCGCAGGGGGCTTCGATTTCGGTTTCGCCGAGACGGTCGCGCGCGCGAGCATCGCGACGTGATAAGCGAAGCGCGCACTGAAGCCATAGTTGTACGCATACAGATGCGCGAGCGCGATCCGTAGACCAGCCCACGCGCGACCATTCTTCGCATACACCGACACGACGATCGGCACGATCCGCCGCAGCGCGATCCGGCGCGCGGGTTCGAGTTCCAGCGGCAGCTTTAGCTGCGCGACGAACGCATACGCGCTGACCGACGCGGCCGTGGTCGAGCCGCGCGTGTTCGCCGAAATCGACACCTCCGTTTTCCGGTAGTACGACACGTACTCGTGCACGTAACAGACCTGACGCGCGGCGACGCACAGCTCGACGCCGAACGCGTAGTCGCAGCACATTCCGTACTCTTCGTGATACCCGACGCGCTTCACGAGATCCGCGTTCGCGAGCCAGCCGTTGTTCGGGAACATCTGGATCAGCCCGGTGCGGCCCGCGAGCGGCTGGATGCCGGCTGCTTCCTTCACGCGATGGAAGTCGGCGTTGAGCCGGTCGCTGACGGCGATGTCTATGGTGCCGTCGAGTGCGACTTCATACTGGTTGCCGAACGCGACGTCGAGATCCGGATGCGTTTGCCACGGCGCGAGCAACCGTTCGACACCTTCCACCGCGAGGTAGTCGTCGTCGTGAATCAGCAGGATCTTGTCGCCCGTTGCGCGCGCGAAGAGGCTCGCAACGTTACGTGCCTGGCCGAGCGACGGCTCGTTGCGTTGATAGCGGACGCGCGCATCGTGTGCGTAGCGGGTGGCGATCAGGTCCCGCGTGCGATTGTCTTTCGAATCGTCGCCGATCACGACTTCGATGTTCGCGTGCGTCTGCGCCAGACACGAATCGATGCACTGCGCGATCAATTCCGGCCGGTTGTACGTCGGCACGCAGATGGACACCTTGGGCTGGTTCGTCATGGTCTTCATCTCGATCCTGTAGGACGCGACGGATCCACCGGGTGCACCGGGGACTGTCGCAAGGAGAAGGTAGACGAAAAAAAGACAAAAATAATAGGAAAGGAATTCGTAGGACTCGACGAGGCGATGCGGGGTGGGCACGACAGGTCCGGTACGCGGCCACCAGAGCCCGGCAAAAGATTCCGCGGATCGCCGAGCAGCAGAAAAAACTTCGCGATCAAAGGGATCAGCGGCGACGGAGCAGGTAAGTTGCCGTTGCGTCGTAAGCCTGGTGAAGGGCTGCGGAAGGTAAAAAATTCGCGTGGCGAGGGTACTGCATCAGCCGACCGGCGTTCACGGTATAAATGCCCGAATAAAACGGGAATAAACCCGGAATAAACGCGGCGCCGCCGTGTTCGCCCTGTCATGGCAGTTTCCACTACCCATGCGTCATGCGAACCGTTCCACCATTCGATTCCACGATGTTGTCGGAGGTCGATGTGCAGGCCTTCGTCGACGGCAGTCTTGCGCCCGAGCGCGCCGCGCAGGTGCGGCTCTATCTGAGCGCGCGTCCCGACGAGGCGCGTCGCGTCGCGTTCTACGGACAGCTGAACCGGCGGATGCGCGCGTCGTTCGAAGACGGCGCGTCGCCCGGGCCGTCGATGCTCACGGCACATGCCGCATTCGCACAACGCGCGCTGCGCGCCGCCGCCGTGCTCGGCTGGCTGCGCGCGCACGTTCGCGCGATCATCGCGCTCGTGTTGCTGCTGGCTACGATCGCAGGCGCTGCGCTGTGGGCGCTGCGGGTGCCCGCGCCGGTACTCGACGCCGCCGCGCTGATGGTGCTGGAGCACACGATGTCGTCCGATGCTTCCGCGGCCAACGCTGCGGGCCTGTCTCGAGCCGCCCCCAATCTGTCGGACCTCGGCTGGCAGCCGGTCGCGCGGACGTCGGCGCCGGTCGGACCGTGGACGCGCGCAACCGGCTTCGTCTATCGCAACCGCGCAGGGGATCGCGCGGTGCTGTTGACGGTGCGCGACTGGACAGCCGCGTCACAGCCGCAATGGCAGGCGCGGCGGGTCGGTGGGATGCGGTTGCTGGGCTGGACGACCACGCATACGCGCTACCTGCTCGCGGGGCGCGCACAGATGGCGGGCCTGATGCGCGCCGCGGACGAAATGGCACCGCATTGAGCGACGCATTTGCCGATCGCAGTACGAGGCAAGTTCACCGCAAAATATTTTCAGCGCAGCGGGAATAAGCGCGACGGCGTAGTGTTCATACGCTATCGACAGGCGCCAGGCAGGTCCCGGCGGCGTGCGAACTGGAACGGAAGACAGGAAAGGAAAGGACGATGAACGTCCGTGACGGACTGATGGATCACGTGCCGCGTCTGAGACGCTATGCGCGCGCGCTGATCAACAATCGCGAGCTGGCTGACGATCTCGTCCAGGACACGCTCGAGCGCGCGCTGCGCAACGCGGGCCAGTTCCGGCCCGACACCGACCTGCGCGCGTGGCTCTTCACGATCATGCACAACGTGTTCGTCAACCAGGTCCGCAAGGCGAGCACGCGTGCGGTCCATCTATCGGTCGACGACGACGTGCACGAAAGCGAGTTCGCGGTGCCCGGCAACCAGGCGCAGTCGCTCGAGGTCCGCGATCTCGACTACGCGCTGCAGCGCCTGCCCGACGATCAGCGCGAGGTCGTGCTGCTGGTGGGTCTCGAGGAAATGAGCTATGCGGACGTCGCGCTCGCGCTCGGCGTGCCGATCGGCACGGTGATGTCGCGTCTGTCGCGCGGCCGCGAGCGGCTGCGGACCTTGATGGCGGGCGCGCAGCCCGGCGTGAAACTGAAGGTGGTGCGATGAACGAACAACCGGGCGCAGTGAGCGACGAAGAACTGCACGCGTACGTCGACGGATCGCTAGGCGCACACCGCCGCGAGGAAATCGACCGGCTGCTCGAGACCAACGACGAGCTGGCCGCGCGCATCAGCGACTACTTCGCGCTGAACAACATGTTCCATGAACGCTACGACCGCGTGCTCGCCGAACCGGTGCCCGCGCGGCTGCAGATGTCCGCGAAGAAGCGCTGGCGCGACGCGGCGAACTGGCCGCAGTTCGCAGGGATGGCGGCCGCGCTCGTGCTGGGTATCGGCATCGGGGTCGGCACGACGATGGGGACCAGGATGGGTGCGGGTATGGGCGGTCAGTTGCAGACTGCGTATGCGCCCAACGGCGCGCAGAGTCGCGCGGTCAGCGCAGTGGGTACGGAGGGCGAATCGTTCGCGAAGCAGTCGGCGATTGCGCACGTGATGTACGCGCCCGAAGTGTGGCGGCCGGTCGAGCTCGGCGCGGATCGCGAACAGGAACTCGTCACGTGGGTGTCGAGCCGGCTTGGGACCAACGTGCGGCCGCCGATACTTACGCGCACCGGCTTCGATCTGATGGGCGGGCGGATGCTGCCGGGCAACGACGGCCCGGTCGCGCAGTTCATGTATCACGACGCGCGCGGCGAACGGATCACGCTGTGCATCTCGCACCGCAAGACCAGCACCGACATGACCGCGTTCAAGCTGTATCAGGACGGCCCGGTCAACGTGTTCTACTGGATCGATGGTGACTTTGGCTACGCGGTGTCGGGCGGCATCGACCGCAAGGAATTGCTCGAACTCGCGCACGACGTGTACGAGCAGTTGACTGCGAACGGTAGCGGGGCGACGAAGCAGGAATAAGACGACTGTCGCATTTCCAGGGACGCCTGTCTGTGCGATTTCAGTCGCGCAGGCAGGCGTTTTTCGTTGCATCCCATCGACGCGGATGCAGTCGCGATAGATCGATGCATCGAACGAAGTCGCGATGGAATAACTCGCGCATCGTTGCGTTCACCTCGATGACATCGTCGATGTTCTTTCGAGGAGACACAGATCATGCGTTATTTCCCTGCGCAGCTCCGGAGCGCGTGGCGCACGCGCTGCACGGTGCTTGCCGTCGCGTTGAGCGCAATGTTCGCCACGCCAGTGTTTGCCGCCGGCGCGACCCCAACGGCTTCAACCACCGCATCGCCCGAAGCCCCGTTCCTCGCGGAGAACGATGCTGCGATGACGAAGATGATGAACGACATGACCGTGTCGCCGAGCGGCGACGTGGACCGCGATTTCGTCGCGATGATGGTGCCGCACCATCAAGGCGCGATCGATATGGCGCAGGCCGAGCTGCGCTACGGTCACAACGAACAGTTGCGGCGCATCGCGCAGGAGATCGTCGTCGAGCAGCAGCAGGAGATCGTCGCGATGCACGTCGCGCTCGGTCAGCCGTTGCCGCCGTCGGCCCCGGCACCCGATCAGCAGCAGGCCGCGCCATCTTCATCATCCAGCCACGCGATGCACGGCATGTCGATGAGCGCACCGACAACCCCCACCAAGGAATCGCCATGAAACCGTCCTCTCTTTTCGCCGCGACGCTGACGTCGGTCGCGCTCGCCGTGTCGTTTGTCGTCGCTCAATCGGCGTGGGCCGGCCAGGCACCCGCCGCGGCGTCCGCGCCCGACGTGCCCATCAGCCATCGCGACCGCGTGTATGCGGCCGAGCAGTTCTCGAACACGGTGTCGGTCACCGATCCCGCGGACAACACGCTGGTCGGCGTGATCCGCCTGGGCGATCCGTCGCCGGGCAACTTCAGTCCGCTGTACCGCGGCCAGGTGCTGGTGCACGGCATGGGGTTCTCGCCGGACCATCGCACGCTGGCGGTCGTATCGATTGGCTCGAATTCGGTGACCTTCATCGATACCGCGACGAACGCCGTGAAGCACACAACCTACGTCGGCCGCTCGCCGCACGAAGCGTTCTTTACGCCTGACGGCAGCGAAGTGTGGGTCACCGTGCGCGGCGAGAACTACGTCGCGGTGCTCGACGGCAAGACCTTCGAGGAAAAGACGCGCATCACCGTGCCCGCCGGTCCCGGCATGCAGATTTTCTCGCCGGACGGCAAGTACGGCTACGTCTGTTCGTCGTTCAATCCGGAGACCGATGTGATCTCGGTCGCGGATCACCGGATCGTCGGCAAGGTCGTGCAGGCGAGCCCGTTCTGCCCGAATATCGCGGCGACGCCGGATGGTCGTCAGGTGTGGTTCACGCTGAAGGACGTCGGCAAGACCCAGGTGTTCGACGCGCGTCCGCCGTTTGCGCTGCTGAAGACCTTCGACACCGGCCCGATCACGAATCACGTGAACATCGTGCATAACGCGAAGGGCACGTTCGCGTATGTGACGGTCGGCGGGCTGAACGTCGTGAAAGTATTCCGCACCGACGATTTCTCCGAGGTCGCGACGATCCCGGTCGGCAGTCTGCCGCACGGCATCTGGCCGTCGGGCGACGGCACGCGGGTCTACGTCGGGCTCGAAAACGCCGATGGGCTGACCGCGATCGATACGCTGACGAACACCGTGATCGCGACGGTGCCGATTGGCCAGGCGCCGCAGGCCGTAGTCTATGTGCCCGACGCGGTGCCAGAGGGCGACGGCCGGCAGAATACGCAGCCGCTGGGCGTCGCGGGGCAGGCTGCGCATCTGTCGCTCGTACGTGCGGGTGAGCAGGGCGCGACTGCGCCGACCAGCGTCGCATTGTTCGATCAAGGTCTGCTGCAGGTCTTGCAGGCGTCAGCGACCGGACTGCAACCGAAGTCGCCCTACGTGCTCGGTCTCGCCGATACACCGGACGGTTCGGGCTCGATCGAAGCGCTCGCGACATTCATGACGAACCCGGCAGGCTCGGCGATCGTTAATGCGATCGGGCAGATCCGCCAGGTCGTCGCGCCCGGCGATACGACGACGACCGACCACCGGCGTTATCTGGTGATCGCGCCTTCAATGAGCGGCAAGCCGGGTACGCCGGTCCAGGTGCAGAAGCTGTAGAAGAGTGTGTTAGTTGTGCGTGCCGCGCGTTATTCAAACCGCGGCCCCTCGCACCACCACGTCAAGCGAATACAACGAAGCGTTGGCGGTGATGAACAGGCGATTGCGCTGCACGCCGCCAAAGGTCAGATTCGCGACCACTTCGGGAATCAGGATTTTGCCGAGCAGCGTGCCGTCCGGCGCATAGCAATGCACGCCGTCGAGCGCACTGGTCCACACGTTGCCGTGCTCGTCTACGCGCATGCCGTCCGGCACGCCTTGCGCGATCTCGACAAAGACACGGCCATTGCGCAATGTGCCGTCGACTACATCGAAGACACGGATGTGGTGCGGCGCGCCTTTGATATGCGAGGCGGCCGAATCGGCGATATACAGACGGCTCTCGTCGGGTGAAAACGCGAGGCCGTTGGGCTTGACGAAGTCGTCGGCGATCAGCGCGACCTCGCCGGTGCGGGGCGAAACGCAATAGACGTTGCAGCGGCCGATCTCACTGTCGGCGAGACCGCCTTCGTGGTCGCTGATGATGCCGTAGTCGGGGTCGGTGAACCAGACCGAACCATCCGATTTGATCACGACGTCGTTCGGCGAATTGAGCCGCTTGCCCTGCCAGGCCGACGCCAGCACCGTGATGCTGCCATCGTGTTCGGTTCGCGTGACGCGGCGCGTGCCGTGTTCGCACGTTACCAGGCGGCCGTCCCGGTCGCGGGTATTGCCGTTAGAAAAATTCGAATTCGCGCGAAACGTGCTGACGCCCATGCCGGGCACCCAGCGCAGCATGCGGCTGTTCGGAATGTCGCTCCAGACGAGGTAGTCGCCGGCTGGAAAGTAGACCGGGCCTTCCGCCCATAGACAGTCGCCATAGAGTTTGTCGAGCGGTGCGTCCGGTTGCAGCATTGCACGGAAGCGCGCGTCGTGAATTTCGAAATCGGGTGGGTTCATCGTGGGTCTCGTTGGTTGAAGAGGCCGCCGGGATGGATCAGCGCGCGGTCCGGCCGCCGGCTGCGACGACCACGGCGATGATCAGCACGCCGTAGGCGATCGAGCGTATGCCGGCTCCCGCGCCAAGCGCGTTGAGCACGGCATTGGTGAGATACAGGAACATCGACGCGCCCCAGATGCCGGTCACGGTCGCCCGGCCTCCGGTTACCAGCGTGCCGCCGATCACGACCACCGCGATCGAAATCAGCATGTATTCGACGCCCATGTCGAGCGTCGCGCCGCCGGACACAGCCGACAGCAATACACCTGTGAGTGCGGCGATCGCGCCGGACATCAGGTAGACCGCACAGCGCGTTTTTTCGACACCGACACCGGCGAGCCACGCGGCACGCGGATTCTGGCCCACGGCGGAAAGGCCGCGCCCGAATACGCTCAGATGCAGCAGGATCGCGATCGCCACCGACAGCAGCAGCGCGATCAGCGCAAGGTGCGGCACGCCGAGCAGGCGTCCATTGGCGAACGCCTCCAGCGCGGCCGGCGGCGCATTCATGCCGTGGCTTTGCGTAATCGCAACCGACTGCACGATGAAGCTCGACGACAGCGTGGCGATGATCGGCGGAATGCGCAGCGCCCGGATCAACAGATAGTTCGCGAAGCCCACGGCCACACCGGCTGCTATTGCGACAGCGAAGCCCGCGATCACGCCGGCCGCCGCCATCACGTGCATGCCGGTCATGCCGGCGAGGGCGATCACCGACGGCACGGACAGATCGATATTGCCCGGCCCCGACGTGATGACGAGCATCTGTCCGAGACCGACCAGCACCATGAAGACGCCGAACACCAGCGCGGTCAGTACGACATTGCCCGCGATCGACAGCCCGAACACGCTCGCGATCACGACGCCGACGACGATTGCGCCGGCAAACGACCACGCCCACGGCGCGCGCAGGTTGCCCAGGCGTTTGCGGGACGCGGCACTCGACGCGGGGCCCGGTGGCACGCCGGATTGCAGCGGAGAGGACGGATTCATCGGCGGTCTCCCCGGCGTTGCAGCAATACCCGCAGCGACAGGACGACGATCAGGATCGCGCCTTGCATGCCGACCTGCCAGTCGGGTGCGATGTCGAGAAAGGCGAGGAACGATGCGGCGACGGTCAGCGTGATCGCGCCGAGCACGGCACCCCATACCGAGACACGTCCGCCGACGAACTCGCCGCCACCGAGGATCACCGCCGCGATCGACAGCAGCGTGTAGCGGAGCGCGAGATTGGAATCGGCGGAGGTCGTGAGGCCGAGCAGCGAGAGCCCGGCCAGCGTACCGAAGATGCCGGCGATGCCATACAGGATCGCGCGGCTCCTGATCATCGACCAGCCGAAGCGGCTCATCGCGCGCGGGTTACCGCCCGCGGCGCGCACACGCACGCCCGCCGACGAGCGCATCAGCAACAGATGCCCGACCAGCGCGATCGCAACCGACCACACGATGGGCGCGGCAACGAACGGCGTCTGGAACGTCATGAGGCCAGTGAGCCACGCGGGACTCGTGCCGCCGGGCGAGGGCAGCAGCAAGACCGCTAACCCGGTCCAGACGAACGACAGGCCCAGCGTGACGACGATCGACGGTATCTGGCGGAACTCGATCAATGCACCGATTGCCGCGTACAGCAGCACGCAGCCCGCCAGTGCCGCGATGCCGAGCCACGGGTCGCGCACCAGCAGCGTGGCGCCGATGCAGGCGGTGAGACTCACGAACGAACCGATCGACAGATCGAGGTCGTTGACGGTGATCACGGCCAGTTGCGCGAGCGTCGCGAATACGATCGGCACCGCGAGATTGAGCAGCAGCCCCAGACCGAAGTAGCTGAACGTGGCCGGTTGCAGAATGAAGATCGGTACCAGAATCACGATCAGCGAAAACATCGGCAACAGCGAACGCAGGGGGACCTGTCGCAGCATTCCGGATGTCGGCGTCATGCGGCATGCTCCTCGAAACTGGCGGCGAGCAGCGTTTCCTCGTCGCATTCTTCTGCGGCGAGGACGCGGGTGACGCGGCCGGAACGGAATACGTAGGCACGGTCGCAATGCGCGAGTTCGTCGTTTTCCGTGGTGTACCAGATGAAGGTGCGGCCGCGCGCCGCCTCGCCGCGCACGAGCTGATAGATGTCGCGTTTGGTACCGATGTCGACGCCGCGGGTGGGATCGTCCATCAGGATCAGGTCGGCGTCGGACGCAAGCGCGCGGGCAAATAGCACCTTCTGCTGGTTGCCGCCGCTGAGCGACAGAATGCCTGCGTTCATCGCCGTGCCGCGAATGCCGATCTTCGTTTGCCAGTCTGCGGTCAGCTTGCGTGCACCGGTTGCATCGATAAAGAGGCGCTTGCGACGTCCAGGCTGCGCAGTGTTCGTCGTGCCATTCAGCCAGCGCAATACCAGGTTCTCGCTGATCGACCACAACGGGAACACACCGTCGCTCGCACGATCGCCCGCGACGAACGCAACGCGCTCCGCTGCACCACGTCGCGTGGCACTCCGATAGATGTCGAGCAGCGCTTCTGTCTGCCCCTGTCCCGCGAGACCGGCGAAACCGATGATCTCGCCGCGCGCGCTTTCGATCAGCGAGCGTTGTGCGGGAGGGCCGACGTGCCATGTGAAATGCACGGCGTCGCGCGGAGCGCGGCCGGATGTCGATGCCTGGGCGTCGGCCTCGACGTGCTGGCCCATCGCACGAACGATGGCGTCCTGAGTGAGCCCCTCACGTGGCAGCAACGCAGCCGTCATGCCGTCGCGCATCACGAGCACGCGGTCGGCCACGCGTTCGATCTCGCGCAGCATGTGACTGATCAGTATGCAGGTGATACCTTGCTGTGCCGCTGCACGCACGAACGTCAGCAGTTGATCCGCCGTATGGCCGTCAAGGCTCGAGGTCGGTTCATCGAGGATGACGAGTTTGACCGGCGCGCGCACGACCGTGAACGCACGGGCGATCTCGACCATCTGGCGCTGCGTGAGCGTCAGATCCGCGACCAGCTCGGAGCCGTTGAGCCCATGACCGGGAAAGATCGCATCGAGTTGTTCGAGCATCAGTGCCGTCGCTTTTCTGCGCCAGCCGTATCCCTTGAGTTCGGGATGCGGAATGCACATGTTCTCGATCACCGAGAGATTCGCGCAGAGCGACAGCTCCTGAAATACACAGCGGATACCCGCCTCGCGTGCGACGTTGGCGTCGTAGTGCGTGACGGGTCGATCGTCGATCGACAGCGTGCCTTGATCGGACGCGTACACACCGGCTAGCACGGCCATCAGCGTGGACTTGCCCGCGCCGTTGTGCCCGGCAATGCCGACGCATTCACCGCTGCGGAATACGAAGTCGATACCGCTCAGCGCCTTGACCTGTCCGAAGGTCTTGCCGATTCCAGCGAGGCCGATCAGCGCCGTACCCGGACTACTGCCAGAAGATCCTGCTGCATCGACCACGATGTGTCTTCTCCCTCGTCAGGCCAGAACCGGATCACGCCGGTGTAGGTTTCTGTGTCGACGGTGTGCTATTGCGTGTCGACGATCTTCACGACTTCGTCGCGCGTGTATTCCTTGTTGGCGAGCGTGCCGGGCGGCGTTTTCGCGAGCACGGCATCGAGTTCGTCGGCCTTGACTTCGAGCAGCGGCATGCGGATATCGTGCGGCAGTTTCTTGCCCGCGAGCAGTTGCTGCGTGACCCAGAAAGCGAACGTCGACGCACCCGGCGGGATCGTCACGGACATCGTCTGATAGCCGCTCTTGCGTTGCTCGGCCCACCACGCGAGTTCTTCCTGACGGTTGCCCAGAATGATGATCGGCGTGGGACGTCCGGCTTCCGCGAAGGCCTTCGCCGCGCCGAAGCCGTCGCCGCCCTGGGTGACGACCGCATCGATTTTCGGCAGCGTCGGCAGAATGCCTGCCACCTGTTTTTGAGCCACGGTCTGCGTCCAGTCGCCATGCACCGAGCCGACCAGCTTGAAGCCCGGATATTTTTTCAGCTCGTCGACGATGCCCGTATGGATCTGATCGTCGACCGAGACACCTGCGAGGCCGCGGATTTCGAGTAGATTGCCCTTGCCGTTCAGGCGTTTCGCGAGATAGTCGACCTGCATCGAGCCGAGCTTCTGGAAGTCGACGGCGATCCGGTACGCGCAGGGTTCGGTGGCGATGCCGTCGAACGACACCACGGTGACGCCCACGCCACATGCCTGCTTGATGACGCCGTTGAGCGCGGTGGGCGAGGCGGCATCGACGACGATGGCCTTGAAGCCCTGAAGGATCAGGTTCTGCATCTGCTGAACCTGTTCAGTGGCCTGGCTCTCTGCGGTGGTGAAGGTCGGTGCGGCGGCGACGAGCTTTTGTTTGACCGCGGGGTCGGCGACGCTCGACCAGCTCTTCAGCATCATCTGACGCCAGCTGTTGCCGGCGTAGTTGTTGGACAGCGCGATCTTCATCGACGAGGTATTGCCGGTCGCCGTCTGTGCGTCGGCGCGGGTCACGATGCCCGTGCATAAGAGCACGGCGGCAAGTGCAGTGCAGGCAGCCTTTCTGGTCATTCGTTTGTCTCCTGATTACCGGCCAGTTTTCTGGCATTCGAGGGTGCCGCACCGCATGACGAATCGCTTCAAATCTGGATTGGTATGAATTTATTGGTGAATATGATGTTCTCCGGTGAATCGGGTGGCGTCAACGTTGTCGTGAGTGGGACTTTCCCTGGCGTTGCGCGTTTGCCAGGATCGAGGGGGAGTGCAGGCATGCTCGGGTCTTCTCACGCGTCTTCTATTTCATCTGTCTGACACGCGTCTTGCAAAACCTGGTCTATCAGTCGTGCGTGCCGCGCGTTGCCCAGAACGCGCGCTGCACGCGCATCACATCGACCTCGACTTCGGCGACCGGGCCGATCAGCTCGACCGCTTTCTGCCCGTGATCGAACACGTAGCGCGCCGACACGCTCATCGTCGGATTTTCCGCGTGATTGCCGGTTGCTTCGAGCAGCCTCGCTTCGGTCAGGCCGAATACCACGCGGCCGATGTTCGCCCAGTACGCGGTACCCGCGCACATGCAGCAGGGTTCGACGGTCGTATAGAGCGTGCAGCCCCACAGGTACTGCGGCGTGAAGTTCGTCGCCGCGATCCGCGCGAGTACCGCTTCCGCGTGATTGACCGTGTCGACGTTGCCCTGTTCGATCAGCACGGTCTCATGGTCCGGGCCGACGAGGATCGCGCCGAACGGATGATGTCCGAGGAGCGTCGCGCGTTCGGCGACGGCGCTCGCGCGCAGCAGATGCCGGACGATCTGTTCGCGGGTCGGCGTTTGACGCTGCGGCGGTGCAGTCTCCTGTTTTGTTGTCGACGTCATTTCGGCAGTGTCCCGTCGACGCCCTGCACGAACCAGTTCAGCCGCAGCAGATCGGCGTCGGCGAGCGACTTGCCGGCCGCGATCTTCACCGCGCCCGACTGATCGCGGATCGGCCCGGCGAACGGATCGAAGCGGCCGGCGACGATGTCGTCGCGCTTCTGCTGCATCGCCTTCAGCGCGGTCGGCGATACGGCGGCCGTATTGATGTTCGCGAGGTCGATCGCCTTTTCCTTCAAGCCCCACCAGGTCGGCGCGTTGGTCCACGTGCCCGACTGCACCTGCTCGACCAGATGCGAGTAGTAGACCCCCCAGTTGCTCACGCATGCGCCGAGTTGCGCGTTCGGGCCGAACTTCTTCATGTCCGAATCCCAGCCGAACGCGTGAACGTGCTTCTGTTCGGCGGTCTGCATCGTCGCGGTCGAGTCGGTGTTCTGGATCAGCACGTCGGCACCTTCGCCAATCAGCGTTTCGGCCGCCTGCTTCTCCTTGCCCGGATCGAACCAGCTGTTGATCCACAGCACCTTCACCTTCGCATTCGGATTGACCGAGCGCGCGCCCATCGTGAACGCGTCGATGTTGCGGACGACTTCGGGCACCGGCACCGAACCGACGAAGCCGAGTGTGTTGGTCTTCGTCGTATAGCCGCCGATCAGCCCGGCGAGATATGCGCTTTGATACGTGCGGACGTCGTAGGTCGCGAAGTTCGCTGCCTTCTTGTAGCCGGTCGCGTGTTCGAACACGATGTCGGGGAAGTCCTTCGCGACCTTCAGTTCGAAGTCCTGGAAGCCGAAGCTCGACCCGACGATAATCTTGTTCCCCCGGTTCGCGAGATCGCGGAACACGCGTTCCGAATCGGCCGACTCAGGCACGTTCTCGACGCGTGTGACCTTGATCCTGTTGCCGAACTTCGCTTCGATCGCCTTGACGCCCTGTTCGTGCGCATAGGTCCAGCCCGCGTCGCCCGGATTGCCAAGGTAGACGAACGCGATGCCGAGCGGCGCGTCGGTGGCCGCCGATGCAGCGCTGCTGAAGAGCGCTGTGGAGGTGACAAGCGCGGCGGCTGCAATGCGCAGTGGATGACGGGAGGCGCGAGCCGTCTGTGCTTTCATGGACTCTCCGGTAGCGGGTGGAACGAAGGGCGGGGGCAGGTGTGGACCACGGAGCCACGATAAGGCGTGCGGTCAGCGGGCATGGTCGCGAGCCAATTTTCGCGGAAATATTCCGATCCGTTATCGCCCGCATAACAGGGGGCTTATAAAGCGTGGTTCGCAAGACATGGATAACATGACGGTCGCTTCGCCCGACTCGAACCTCATCTCCGCCTGAATTCAGGACCCGCTCTCATGACGACCTCACTGGCACTCGATGCCGACTTCTGCGCCCTGCTCGACGGCAGTTACCGTCGGGTCACCGGCGTCCCGCTGCTCGATCATCCGCACGTGCAGCCCGCGGACGCCGCGCGCTGGCTCTACGAGGATGCGCCGTTCTGCGTCCTCGCGCACAACACCGACGACGATCCGCGCTTCATCTACGCGAACCGTTCCGCGCAGCGTTGCTTCGAATACGACTGGACCGGGATCACCGCACTGCGCTCGCGCTTGTCGGCCGAGCAGCCGGATCGCGAAGAGCGCGCGCGTCTGCTCGACGCGGTGCGTACGCATGGCTTCACACGCGACTATCGCGGGCTGCGCATCGCGAAGTCGGGCCGGCGCTTCTGGATCGAGAACGTGACGGTGTGGAATCTCGTCGATGCGGACGGTGTCTATCGCGGGCAGGCCGCGACGTGGCGCGAATGGAAGGACGTCTGAACGGCATCGCCGCGCAGGGCCAGGCGATCGTGCTCGCGGGTCTATACTAAAGGCACGCGATCACGATACGAGTTCGATCATGTCCAGCGTTGCCACGATGCAGTCCGGCACGTCGCAGGTCGGCAACCTGCTGCAGTTTCTGGCGTGGGTGGCGGAACGACCGCGCACTTATGCCGATACGATGGACGCGTGGCGCACCACGTGTCCGCGGCTGTCCGCATGGGAAGATGCGACCGCCGACGGGCTCGTCGGCATGCAGCGCACGCCCGGCGATACGCTCGCTTCCGCGGTCGTCGTGCTGACGCCGAAGGGCGCTGCGCTGCTCGATGTGCACTGACGTTACGGGTCCACGTCGCCGCGATTAACCGCTGTAATCCACATTAATATTCGCTAAGGACGCGCAAGCATCCCGCCCGCGGGGCTTGCTATAGTCACTTTTACGTGTGGCGCAGCGATGGCGGGCGGCGCATTTGCCATTCCGCTGCTGGCCGCTGCTGCCTGCTGTTGCCACAAGACGCGCCACAGGCCGCCTCCCTCTGGTTGCTCATTCTTCGCCACGACCATGTCCGACACGTCTATCCAGGTGCTGCTCGTCGACGACGACGCCGAATTGCGCGATCTGCTGCGAACGTTTTTTCAGCAACGCGGCATCGAATTCTCAGTGCTGCACGAAGCGACGCATCTGCAGCGCCGGATCGAACGCGAGCGGCCGTCGATCGTCGTGCTCGACCTGATGATGCCGGGTGTCGACGGGCTGACCGCGTTGCGGCAGCTGCGCACCGCCGGCGAAACGATTCCGGTGATCATGCTGACGGCGCGCGCCGAGGGCGTCGATCGCGTGGTCGGGCTCGAACTCGGTGCCGACGACTATCTCGGCAAGCCGTTCATGCCGCAGGAACTGCTCGCGCGCATCCACGCCGTGCTGCGGCGTCACACGCCGGCGCCCCCGACGCGGATGCCGGCGACGAACGAGCCGCTGTCCTTCGGCCGCCACCGGATCGACTTCGCGAAGCGCACGCTCTTTCGCGACGGCAAGCCGTTGAAGCTGACCGGCAGCGAATATGCACTGCTCGACGTGCTGGCCCGGCATCCGGGCGAGACGCTGTCGCGCGCGACGCTGCTCGATCTGCTGCACGGCCCGTATGCGGAACTGACCGAGCGCGGCATCGACGTGCCGATCTGGCGGTTGCGCCGTCTGCTCGAAGTGAACCCGTCGCAGCCGCGGCTGATCCGCACGGTGCGCGGTGTCGGCTACCTGTTCGTGCCCGACGATGAAGGGGATGTCTACGGCTATGCCGAAAACCGGGATGCCGAACAACGCGACGATGAACAATCCGTTTAACACGCTGTTCGGTCGCCTCGCGCTGATGACGGTCAGCCTGATCGTGCTCGTGCACATCACGTCGATATTGCTGGTGGAGCGCGATCGCGAGGGGCTCGCGGTCACTCAGGCCGCGCGTGCGCTGACGCTCGCGAACCAGGTGCAGACGAAGCACCGCGACGCGTCGGCGGCGGTTGCGTCGCTGCTCGGGCTGTCGTTCGTCGATCCGCACGCGGCGCTCGCGACCGGCTGTCCAGCGCCGTGTACCGATACGTACGGGCCGTTCGAACGCGACCTGCGCCGGCGGCTGCCAGCCGGCAGTCATGTCGTCGCCGGCGGCGACACGTTGTGGGTGCAGTTTCCACCGGCCAGCCATGCGAAGGGCGGCGATGCTTCAGGCAACGAGTGGATCGCGCTGCGCAACGTGGTGCTGCCGGTGAGCCGTTATCTCGGCGCATCGACGTTGACGCTCGCGCTGGCGATCATCGTCGCGGTGCTCGGCGCATGGCGGCTGCAACGTCCGCTGCGGCAACTCGCGCATGCGGCACGCGAGTTTCGCGTCGGCCATCGCGCGACCGCGGTACAGGAAAGCGGCCCGCGCGAGGTCCGCGAGCTGATCGGCGATTTCAACGAGATGGTTCACGAACTCGAACTGAGCGAGCAGGAGCGGGCCGTGATGCTGGCCGGTCTCGCACACGACCTGCGTGCGCCGATCACGCGGATGCAGGTGCGCGCCGACCTGCTGCCCGACGAGGCGAACCGTGCGGGCTTCATGCGCGACGCCGAATCGCTGTCGCGCATCGTCACGCAGTTTCTCGACTTCGCGCGCGACGCCGCCGATCCGTCGCCGCGCACGCAGGTCGACCAGCATTGCCGGCGCCACTACGGCGACAGCCTCGCCGATGAAGCGCTCGTCGCGCTTAAGCTGCAGGCGGGCGACGGGTTCAGTCTGCCGCTCGTCGACCTCGACCGCATCCTGTCGAATCTGATCGAGAACGCGTTCACGTACGGCGACGCGCCGGTCGAGATCGCGACGGTGTCTCGTCAGGGCAGCTATACGTTGACCGTGCGCGATCACGGCGCGGGGATTCCACCCGATCAACTCGAGCGCGCGTTGCGCCCGTTCGTGCGGCTCGACGCGGCGCGCGGTGGCGACGCGCATTGTGGGCTGGGTCTTGCGATCGTGCGACGCCTCGCGCGCTACAACGGCGGCAGCTTCGCCGCGGCGAACGTGGCGGGCGGCGGTTTCGCGGTGACGTTGACGTTTGGAGAGGCTGCGCGAAGCGCGTGAGGGGGAGTGGCGTCTGCCGATATGCCGCTGATGGCGCGAGCGGTACGACGATGAACTTCGAGCGACTGCCATCGAAGGACATGCTTAGATGTCAGGCCAGCTGCCGGCTCGCACCACGCGCTTCCTGTGCGAGACGCCGCCAGTTCTTCGCCGCGTACCTATGCGCCTGGCTCAGCGCGACCCAGAGACCAATCAGGCGCAACGTCTTGAGCGGACCGGGACCGGCAGCGTCGAATTCGGTTGTGCGCCGCACGAGCGTCCGATGGTCGTCGAGTGCTTCGAGCGTGAACGTATCGACCAGCTTGCCGACCCACGCACGACACCACACGGTGCTGTTCTGCATCTGGTATTGCAGCAGACGGTTGCGTTCGAGCTGGAGGATGCGTTGATCGATCGTGCCGCGATCGGTCGTGCATTGCCGCGTATTGCCGACCGCGGGAATGCCTTCGAGGACGCGGCAGCTCATCGGTTTCGGAATGCCGAGGCGGAACAGCAGCGGACGCGACGCGTCCATCCGTGCATGCAGGAAATGCGGCCACACGTGCTGTGGCTCGCATTCAAAAATCCACTTGGAGCGGATCTGCATCGTCTGCGCCTCCTGCGTGGGGTCTTGCTTCTATCACGCTGCCCGTTCACCAGTGAGGACTGGCGAACAACGCAGCGCTGATGGCAACTATCGTGAGCTTACTCGCCCAGATATTCCGGCTCGATCTGGATGTTCTTCTCGCCTGCGGCCTTCTTTTCCCAGTAACGCTTGATCCACGATTCGAAGGACTTGCCGGCTGCGGTGTCCTTGCCGGTGAAGCCGAGACTCGCGATTTCCGGATAAGGGATTACCTGCTTCGCCTCTTCGCCCTTCGCGATGATCCGCACGAAGCAGTCCTTGAAGGCAGCACCGTACTGGCGGTCGTACAGATAGCCGGTAACCGACGTACCGTCGCGGCGCGTGACCGTCACGTCGCCGCGATAGTCGAACGCTTTTTCGAGCGCTTCGCGTACTTCGGCTTCAGTGTTGAGCGACGGCGTCCAGCCTTCGAGCTTTTCGTGCACCGTGCCGCTGGCCGTTTCAATCAGATCTGGGTCGACCTGTTCGGCGACTGCGGGCTGCACTGCCGGCTCGACGGCTTCGATCGCCCTGGCAGCCTGAGCCTGTTCCTGACGCACCGGCTTCGGCACGAACACCATCGGCACTTCGCGCGACGGCGTTTTCCAGTCAGCCAGAATCGTGTTTGCTTCCGGATCCTTGTAGCTGTCGAGCAGCATCGCCTTGACGGTCTGGAACAACCCCTTGAACGAACCGAACGTGTAGTTCACGCCGCTCGCTTCGTAGCCCGAGTGGACCATGCAGTTCGCGCACTTCGGATTGCCGCTCTCGGTGCCGTAGTTCGCCCACTCGACGCTTTGCATCAGCTCGGCGAAGGTGTCCGCGTAGCCGTCCTGCAGCAGGTAGCAGGGCTTCTGCCAGCCGAAGATGCTGTACGTCGGCATGCCCCACGGCGTGCAGGTCAGCTGCTTTTTGCCCATCAGGAATTCCATGAAGATCGGCGATGCGTTGAAGCGCCAGGTCTTCTTGCGGTTCGACAGGATCGCGCGGAACAGCTTCTTCGAACGGGCGCGGCCGAGGAAGTGCTGCTGGTCCGGTGCCTTGTCGTACGTGTAGCCCGGCGAGACCATCATGCTCTCGACGCCCACTTCCATCATTTCGTCGAAGTGCAGGCGCACGCTGTTCGGATCGGCGCCGTCGAACAGCGTGGTGTTCGTCGTGACGCGGAAGCCCGCTGCGACCGCTGCGCGCACGCCTTCCATCGCGATGTCGTAGCCGCCTTCGCGGCACACCGCGAAGTCGTGATGCTCGCGCTGGCCGTCGACGTGCACGGAGAACGACAGATATTTGCTCGGCTTGAAGAGATGCAGTTTCTCCGCGAGCAGCAGCGCGTTCGTGCACATGTACACATACTTTTTGCGCGCGACGAGCCCGGCGACGATCTCGGGCATCTGCGGATGCAGCAGCGGTTCGCCGCCCGGAATCGCGACCATCGGCGTTCCGCATTCCTCGACGGCCTTGAAGCATTGCTCGGGCGTCAACTCGGACTTCAGGATGTGCGCCGGGTACTGGATCTTGCCGCAGCCCGCGCACGCGAGATTGCAGCGCATCAGCGGCTCGAGCATCAGGACCAGCGGATAACGCTTCCGGCCCATCAGTTTCTGCTTCAGCACATAGGTGGCGACCGTCCATGCCTGCGAAATTGGAACTGCCATGCTGGGGATTCTCCTCAATAACCTGTTGCGCCGCGGGCTTCAACGCCGGCGGCTTTCACTCGATAGTCTGTGTCGCGCCATGGCGGCAAAACGGCGTGGGGCGGAAGGGCTGGTGCGGCGGGTGGCGGTGTACGGCGGGGTGTGCGTAATGTCGACCGCCTGCCGTGATCCGTTCTTTCGCCGCTTCTGTTGCCGCTTGCTGTGCGACCGCCGTTGCGGGGCGCCCAGTGGGGTCGCCCCCGGCTGACCGCCGAATTGCCGATATGACGCTGGATGGCTTGCCGGATCCAGTTTTCCGACCATCCGGCATGATCTCACAAACCGCGATTCCCGTTCGGTCAGCCGTGCGGCCGGAGCCTTGTGGAGACGGCCGGGCGGGGCGGTTTGTCGCATCGAGCCAACAGCCGGCGACGGATTGGGCCGGGCGCCGCCGCAGAGTACCTGCGTAGCGGACACCCAGGCCGGTGGGTTGGAGTTAACCGGCGGTAAACCCTTGATCGGCAAGGGGCGGAGCGAATCGAGTCGACCGCGGGGGCCGCTGGAGCACGCGCAGCCCCGTGCGGCGTGCTTCGGCGGTTGCGCGTGCGGGACCCGCTCGAGCCCCCATCCGATCCCGTACCCAATTTCGTCGTCTTGACCCCAATCACCTTTCCGATTTATTTCAGATTTTTTTCCCACCCCCCCCGCGTTAACCTTCCCAGAACTTTCAAAGGAGGGCGCTACGGGCGTCCAAAGGGCGCCAGCATGCGTGCGAATCCGTTGAGTTTGTCTGGTTCGGCCCCGTCCGCGAAGTCGCTGAAAATCGACGCGATTCGCTTCATGGCGGCCACGTGGGTCGTTCTCTATCACTTCGGACCGCCCCCGTTCAAGGCGATCCTGACCGGCCATCTCGCGCCGCTCGGCGGAGCGCTATGGTCGTCGCTGGTGGTGCTGTTCGCGGGGCCGGCTGCGGTGATTGTGTTCTTCGTGATCTCCGGCTACTGCATCCACAACGCGTATCACCGGGACGCCGCGCTGCGCCCGATCAATTATTTCGCGTCCCGCTACGTGCGGATCGGCGTGCCGCTCGCGATCGTCGCGCTGGTGTCGCAGCCGGTCGGCGATGCACCGACGCTGCTGCAGTCGGTGCTGTGGTCGTTGTACTGCGAGATCGTCTACTACACGCTGTATCCGTTGGTGCGGATGCGTTTCCACCGGATCGGCGAGATGATCGCCGGCGCGACGCTGCTCGGCGCGGCGATGGTGTGGTTCACGCACCTGCACGGACAGATGGTCTGCGACCATTGCGTGTATCAGAACTACGGTGTTGCGGGCACGGCGCTGCTGTATCTGCCGGGCTGGCTGCTCGGCTGTCTGATCGCGGATGCGCAGCGTGCGGATGCCCGCCGTGCGGCTGCACCGAGCGCTGTCGCCGCGGTGCCGGGCACCGATGCGTTGCGCTCGCTCGCCGCAGGCGACGGTGCGCGTCCGCCATCGGCGTTGACCGCCTGGCTCGTACGGCGCTTGCGTGACGCGTCGCGCTTACTGTCGAACCATCTCGTCATCGCGCGCTGGGCGGTGATCGCCGGGGGCTCGCTGACGTTCGTGCTCGCGTCGACGTCGCATATCAAGCCGGCGTTTCTGCCATCGGTCGGCCCCGACGTCACGCTGACGCTATTCCAGTTTCTCGTCGCCGTGTGGCTCGCGGCCGAGACGTCGACCGCCGCGACATCGACCCCCGGCATGCGCGCGTGGTTGTGGGCACGTATCGGCGCGCTCGGCGCGTGGTCGTACAGCCTGTACCTGTGTCACAAGTTCGCGTCCGCGGTGCTCGACGTGCTCGGCTTCGTGCCCGGCCGTCCGCTCGTCTGGGTGACGACGATGGTCTTCGCGTTCGCGCTCAGCTATGTGTTCTATCTCGCAGTCGAGCGGCCGTCGCACCGGCTCGCGGGACGGCTGCGCAAGTTCGTGTCGAAGGTGCCGGCCAGGTCGACAATGTGAGGGGACCAGGCACGACATCCGGCACGCCTGGTGCCGGATGTCGCGTCATATTTTATCCGTGCCGTCGCTGGTGCCGCAGTGATGCCGCGAGCGGACGCGGCCAGTCCGTCTAGCGCCGCACGACCCCCGGCAGCACGCAGAGCATTTCGTACAGCAGGTTCGCGCCGAGCAGCGACGTGTTGCCGGTCGTGTCGTACTGCGGCGATACCTCGACCAGATCGCAGCCGACCAGCTCGAGCCCCTGGCAGCCGCGGATGATCTCGATCGCCTGAATGGTCGTCAGACCGCCGATCTCCGGCGTGCCGGTGCCCGGCGCCCACGCGGGATCGATACCGTCGATGTCGAAGCTCAGATACACCGGTCCGCCATCGACCTTCTCGCGCACTTCGGCCATCAGCGGTGCGAGCGACTTGTGCCAGCATTCCTCCGCCTGCACGACGCGAAACCCCTGCTGACGGCTCCAGTTGAAATCGTTCGCTGTATAGCCCTGCGCGCGCAGGCCGATCTGCACGACGCGTTCGCAGTCGAGCAATTCCTCTTCGACCGCGCGGCGAAACGTCGTGCCGTGCGCGATCTTCTCGCCGAACATGTGATCGTTGACGTCCGCGTGCGCATCGATGTGCACGAGCCCGACCTTGCCGTGCCGCCGTTTGATCGCGCGCAGGATCGGCAGCGTGATCGTGTGATCGCCGCCGAGCGTCATCGGAACCGTGCCGTGCGCGAGGATCGCGTCGTACGCGACTTCGATGATGCGCACCGCGTCGAGCAGATTGAACGTGTTGATCGGCACGTCGCCGATGTCCGCGACCGATAGCGAATCGAACGGCGCCGCGCCGGTCGCCATGTTGTACGGCCGGATCATCACCGATTCCGCGCGAATCCCGCGCGGCCCGAAGCGCGTGCCCGGTCGCAGCGACGTGCCGATGTCGAGCGGCACGCCGACAAACGCCGCGTCGAGTCCCGCGGCCGATTCGCGATGCGGCAGCCGCAGCATCGTCGCGATACCGCCGAAGCGCGGCATCACGTTGCCGCCGAGCGGTTGAAACAACTCCTTTTCCATGGCGTTCCTCGTGTTCCTTCATGGGTGCGGTATCCATACTGACGCGCCTGGCGTCAGTGGAAAATGGCTGGCGCGAAAAATTTAGTTCAGTTATTTCTAAAGTATCGGCAACAGGGAACATGCGACAAGCATGTGCCGGGATGCCATCGATCAACCTGCAAGGAGACCGCGTTTGAACACTGTCATGCCGGAAGCGCGGCTGCTGCGCATCTTCACGTGTGTCGTGCGTCATCAGGGATTCGCGGCCGCACAGCAGGAACTGAATCTGTCCACGTCGGCGATCAGCACCTACATGAGCCAGCTCGAAGCGCTGGTCGGCGTGGTGCTGTGCCACCGTGGCCGCGGCGGTTTCAACCTGACGGCGAAGGGCGACGAGTTTCATCAGGAGGCGCTGCGGCTGCTCGGTGAAGTGGACGGTTTCGAGCGCTATGCGGCGGGCTTGCGCGGCGAGGTGCGCGGCAGTTTCAGGCTCGGCGTGCTCGATGCGACCGTCACCGATCACGCGCTGCCGCTCGCAGATGTGGTCGGCGCATTCACGCGCGAGCATCCGGCCGTGCACCTGCACCTGAACGTGCAGAGTCCGTATGAGTTGCAGTTGAGCGTGCTCGGCAACCGGCTCGACATGGCGATCGGCGCGTTTTCGATCCGCATGAACGGACTCGTCTATCACGCGCTGCATCGCGAGCAGCACTGGCTCTATTGCAGCAGCCGTCATCCGCTGTTCAGCGAGCGCAGCATTCCGCCCGAGGTGATCAGCCAACAGCGGATGGTCGGTCGCGCGTACTGGAGCCAGACGGAACTCGCGCGCCAGGGATTCAAGCGTAGCGAGGCGACCGTCGACAGCATGGAAGGTCAGTTGATCCTGATCCTGTCGGGCGCGTACATTGGTTTTCTGCCCGAGCATTTCGCGCAGTCGTGGGTCGAGCGCGGCAGCCTGCGCGTGCTGTCGCCGGCCGCGTTCGGCTATCAGGCGTCGTTCTCGCTGGTGGTGCGGCGCGGCCGGTCGAAAGAGCCGCTTGTCGTGAAGTTCCGCGACACGCTGCGGCGGGAGCTTGCCGGCGCGTGAATGGCGCCTGCGTCAAGCGACCACGGCATCGTGTGCGATACCCGCATCGCGCCGCTCGAGTCCGATGAAGCGGCGCACACGGTCGGTGTCGGGCAATGCGTCGATCGCATGCGGCGGTCCGTCGAACTGCACCGTGCCGTTTTCCATGAACACGATACGGTCCGACAGCGACAGCGCAAAATCCATTTCGTGCGTGACGATCAGCATCGTCATGCCTTCGTTCGCAAGATCGCGGATCACGTTCAGCACGTCGCCGACGAGTTCGGGATCGAGCGCGGACGTCGGCTCGTCGAACAGCATCACGGCCGGGTCCATCGCGAGCGCACGGGCGATCGCGACGCGCTGCTGCTGACCGCCGGACAATTGATGCGGGTACTTGTACGCATGCGCAAGCAGACCGACCTTGTCGAGCAGCGTCAGCGCCCGCGCGGTGGTCTCGTCGCGTGTGCCGCGACGGTGATAGCGCGGCGCGAGCGCGACGTTATCGACGATGGTCCGATGCGGAAACAGGTTGAAACTCTGGAACACCATGCCGATGCGGCTTACGCCCGCGCGCACGCGGCGATTGCCCGGCCGGTCCGTGGCGGTGATGAACGCTTCGCCGAACAGCACGATCTCGCCGCGCTCGATCGATTCCAGCGCGTTGATCGTGCGGATCAGCGAGGTCTTGCCCGAGCCGGAAGGCCCGATGATCGACACGACTTCGCCCGGACGCACCGCGAGATCGATGCCCTTCAGCACTTCGTGCTGACCGTAGCGCTTGTGCACGTCTTTCAGCAGCAGCGCATCTGGGGTGCCGCGGCCCGACGGCGGGCGTTGTGTCGCATCCGCGTCGCGAGGGAGGCGCGCGCCGCGCTTGACGGGGATGGCAAGCGAGGCGAGCAGGGCAGCCAGTGCGGCGCTATCGAGCGTCGGCGGTTTGCGCCGGGAGAGATCGAGGCGCCGCTCGAAACCATTCAGCAGCCAGCCGCACACGGTGACGATCAGCACGTAGTAGATCGCGATCGCGGACAGCGTCTCCATCACGAGAAAATTCTGCGAGTAGAGACGCTGACCGACCATCAGCAGTTCGGTCAGCGAAATCACCGAGACGAGCGACGTCAGCTTCACGTTGGTGACGAACTCGTTGATGAGCGTCGGCAACGCGACGCGGAACGCCTGCGGCACGACGATCAGCCGATGCAGCCCGATCGGTCCGAAGCCGAGTGCCGCGCCCGCTTCGTGCTGTCCTTTGGTGACCGCGAGCAGGCCGCCGCGATGAATCTCCGCCATATACGCGGTCTCGGTCAGCACGAGCGCGACGAGCCCCGAGAAAAACGGATGCGACAGCGCGACGCCCGCCGACGGAATCAGCTGCGGCAGGTTATAGACGAACACCACCAGCACCAGCAACGGCACGCTGCGAAAAAACCAGATGTAGATCGACGCGGGCACGGCCAGCCAGCGCCGGCTGGACATCTTCGCCGAGGCGAGCGGAAAGCCCAGCGCGAGGCCGAGCGCCCACGACAGCGTGCTGAGCTCGATCACCGTGACGCTCGCCTGCCAGAAAGCGGGCAGCGCGAACAGCGACAGGAAATAACTGAAATCGAAGTGCATGGGATCTCCCGCGATGCGTCGTCACGCGTGCCAGAGGTGCATCAGGAGGCCTTCGCGACCGGTGGCGCGAGGTTGTACTTCTTGAGCACCGCGTCGTACTCGCCGTTCTTCTTCAACTGGTCGAGCGCGCGGTTCAGCGCGTCGAACAGCGGCTTGTTGTCCTTGCGCACGTAGATGCCGAGCGTCTGCGGATAGATCAGCTGGCTCGAACTCACGACCACCCGCCCCGACGATTTCGCCGCGAGCGCGTGCGCCGCACCGGCGATTTCCATCTGCGCCTGCACGTTGTTCGACAGCAGCGCCTGCAACACCTCGGGTGCCGACGGATATTCGCTGACGACGATCGGCCCCTTGCCGTTCGTCTTGCACCAGGTGTTCGACAGCGTCTGCAACTGCGCGACCCACGTCGTGCCCTGTTCGAGCCCGACGCGCAGCCCGCACAGATCTTCCGCGGACTTCGGACGCAGCGTGCCCGCGGCCGGCACCATGATCGCCGCGCCGGTCTGCGCATACGGGATTGCTTGCGCCTGTGCGACACGCTCGGGTGTCACGTACATGCCGGAAATGATCGCGTCGTAGTGGCGCGCGTTCAGTCCGAGGATCAGGCCGGAAAAGCGCGTATCGACGAAGCTGGTCTGCGCGTTCAGCTGCTTTGCGAGTGCCCGCGAGAGGTCCGGGTCGGAGCCGACGACCTTGTCGCCATCGTACGACTCGAACGGCGGGTAGGTGATCTCCATGCCGACCTTGAGCTGGCCTGGCGTCAGGGTGGCGGAATCGGTCTGCGCGTTGGCGCCGCCGCTGGCGAGCAGCAGGGCAGCGCCAGCGACGAGTGCGGCGAGCACACGTGTCTTGTTGTGCAGAAAGGTCATGGTCGTGCTCCGGACAGAGTAGGGAAGGTAGGTTTCAGACACGAGGCGCGCGGTGTCAGTCCGCGTGGCCGCTTTTCTTCAGATGCCCGAAGCTCGCGGGCTTGCGCGCGCGTGTCGGCAGTGTCGCTTCGCCGCGCTCGATGCGCCGGCGCAGATACTGATACGTCTGCAACGCCTGCCCGTACATGTGTTCGCCGATCGTGATCTCCTCGTAGTGCTCGCCGTCTTTGGCGAACGCGGGGAGTGGCCTGATCTGCGTGTGGTAATCGCACGCATAGAAGAGCGGGAACGAATAGCGTTCTTCGCGCACGCTGCGCACGCGGTGCGCGGTCGCGACGAACGCGCCGGCGGTCATCACTTCGAGCATGTCGCCGATGTTCACGACGAACGTGCCGGGCAACGGCGGCGTGTCGATCCACTGGCCGAGGCCGTTCATCACTTCGAGGCCCGGGGCGTTGGCCTGCAGGATCGTGAAGCACTCGTAGTCGGTGTGCGCGCCGATGCCGGGCGCGTCCTGCGCGGCGCCGTCGAACGGGTAGTGGATCAGGCGCAGCTTCGACGGCGGCCGCGTGACGAGCGGATCGAAGTGATCTTCCGGCAGCCCGAGCGCGAGCGCGAAGCCGCCGAACAACCGGCGCCCGAGCGCGAACACCTGCTCGTAATAGCGCTGGACCGCGGGCTTGAAGCCGTCGAGCGCCGGCCAGTCGTTCGGACCGAGCAACGGCGTGCCGGCCAGCACGAGCGGGTCGTCCGGGCGCAGCTCGAAGCCGACGTCGAACGCTTCCTTGTGGTCGGGCTTGCCTTTCGCGTAGACCTCTTCGCCTTCGGGCACGAAGCCCTTGTGCGTCGCCGACGTGCCGATGTAATGCGTCATCTTTTTGTCGAGCGGCTGCGCGAAATAGTCCTTCGCGGCCGTGCGCAATCCTTCGATCACCTGCTGCTCGATGCCGTGTCCGGAGATGTAGAGGAAGCCGACATCGCGCGCCGCGTCGCCCAGCTGCGCGGCGACGGCTTCGCGGTCCGCGAGCCGGTCGCTGAACAGGCCCGAGATGTCGACGACCGGGATCGACGTGAAGTGATTCGCCGGACCGGCCGGCGCTGTGGCGGAAGCTTGCATCGCGGGAGTCTCCTGTGGTCCTGGGGTTCAGCGTGAGCCCATGATCTGGTTGAAGTGCGCGCGCTCCGCGTGCTCCATCCAGACGTTGAGGGCGGCAAGATCGGCGACCGGTACGTCGGTGAACGGCAGGTGGTGCAGATAGCCGTCGGGGCCGAACTCCGGCGTGAGCGTCGTGTGCGTATAGCCGCGCGCCTGCTGCGAGCGCCATACCGCTTCCCAGTGCCGCTGGTGGAACCCGAGCGCGCCCGCGTACTCCGGCGCGCCGGGATGCGGGACCTGCGGCCCCTGGTCGTAGCCGACCCGCGCCTGGATGTGATGCACACGCTCGACGAACGGTGTGAGATCGTCGGCGGCATCGTCGAGCAGGCGCTCGCAGACCACGACCCAGTGACTGATGTCGGTCGTGAAGCGCAGCGCCGGCAACTGGCGGATCAGATCGAGCGTGACCCACGGGCTGTACAGCGAGCGCGCGCGATGCGTTTCGAAGCTGCAGGTCTGTCCGTGGCGTTGCGCGATGTCGAGCGCCGAGCCGAAGAAATCGACCTGCTGCGCGAGCGGCCAGCGATCGTTGCCGGCGAGCACGTTGACGAAGCGTGGCGCGAGCTCCGACGCCCAGTCGAGCTTGCGGTTCAGGTCGGCGAGATGCATCGCGGGCGTTGCGCGCTGGTCGGGCAGCACGGCGCTGTCGGTGAAGCAGACGGCGATGTAGTCGAGCGCGTGGTCAGCGAGATCCTGCGCGAGCGCGATGCGGCCTTCGACGTCGAGCGGCAGACGCGTCTCGATGCCGGCGACCCCGGCGTCGCGCGCCGCTTCGAACGCGGTGCGGCGGCTGCCGTGATAGCCCCAGAGCGAACGGAAGATGTCGAGCTGCATGTGTCGGCCTCGTGCCCCGCTGTGTCTCTTTATCGCCGGCCGGTTGCCGACGGATCGAGGCCCATGGTGCAGAAGACCGAAAAAGCGAAGAATCCTGGAAACAAAACAATTACTTCAGGATTTTCTGAACTAACGGTGGGGGCGTTAGTTCACGTCATGCGGTCCGCGACTGATGCAGCACCGGCGCGGCGCCGGCTCCATGCCCTGGCGTCAGTTGCCGTCCTTCGCCCACTTCGCCACGTACACCGGCTCGTCGATCTGCGGCGTGTCCGCGATCGCCGGCCGCTGTGCGAGCTCGAACGGCAGCACGCCGGCCCAGACCGGCAGATCAAGATCGTCTTCGTCATCGTTTGGGCCGCCCGCGCGGATCTTGCACGCGAACTCGGTCAGCGGGAGGCGCAGCACGGTCGTCGCCGCGAGTTCCTTCGGATTACCGCGTCGCGCCTCGTGCGAGCGCCCACGCGCGATGTGCTCGACCAGTGCGTCGAGCGATTCCGCCTTGTGCTCGCCGGTTACCGTCTCGCATACGCCGTAGATCACCGCGGTGCGATAGTTCATCGAATGATTGAACGTGGAGCGCGCGAGCACGAGGCCGTCGAGATGCGTGACGGTCACGCATACCTGGACACCGCTCGCTGCCGCCTTCAGCATCTGGCTGCCGTTCGAGCCGTGCAGATACAGGTAGTCGCCCTGACGCCAGCAGGCGGTCGGGATGCAGTGGGTGCCGCGTGCATCGGTGAACGCGACGTGGCAGACGTAGGCCGCATCGACGATCGCGTCGAGCATCGTGCGATCGTAGTCCGCGCGATGCGCTTCGCGACGCACGCGTGCGCGCTCCGACAGGGGGCCGGTTTTTTGATTCACTTCATCCACGAATTGCGCTCCTTTGATGATCCTGCCCGCAGGATAAGCAACCCATGGCGCCGGCACCAGACCCAGCGCCAGCCGATTTCCTGGAACCACGCGATGCGCTCTACCGTGCCTCGTTCAGAAGGTTGCCCGCACGCCGACGCAGTAGCGTGTGCGCTGCCGGTACACGTGGCCGGGGCGCAGCACAGTCCGCGCGGCGTCGGGCATGTGGATCTGGTCGGGAAACGCGCCGGCTTCGAGGCACAGTCCGGCGTGTTGCCCGTACACGATGCCGCGGCGTCCGCGCACGCCTTGCAGATGATTGCCGGTGTAGAACTGCAATCCCCACTGGTCGGTTTCTACGCTTAGCTCGCGGCCGCTGCCTGGGTCGTAGGCGGATGCGACGCGACGGCACGGTGTTTCGTCGGTGCTGCTGGCGTCGGTGTGCGCATCGCGCAGCACGTAGCAGTGATCGAAGCCGCCGGCGCGCGCCAGCTGTGCGTGCGGCCAGTCGAGCCGCGCACCGAGCGGCGCGCTCTGGCGAAAATCAAACGCATTGCCCGCGACGTCCGCGCGACGGCAGGGAATCATCGACGCGTCGACTTCGAAGAACGCGTCCGCGTCGATCGACACGACGTGGCCGCGCACGTCGGCGCCGGCCACGCCCGTCAGATTGAAGTACGGATGACTGGTCAGGTTGAGCGGCGTCGGTGCATCGGCGAGCGCTTCATAGTCGAGTGTCAGCACGCCGTCGTCGTCGAGTGCATAGCGCACCTGCACGGTCGCGTTGCCTGGAAAACCGCCGTCACCCTCCGGCGAGTCGAGCCGCATCAGCAGCGCGCCGTCGTCATCTTGCACGCTCCAGAGCGCGCGATGAAAACCCGCCGCGCCGCCGTGCAGACAGTTGTTGCCCTCGTTGCGGTCGAGTGCGTAACCGATGCCATCGAGTTCGAAATGCGCGCCCGCGATGCGGTTCGCCCAGCGTCCGATCAGGCCGCCCATGTAGGTCGTGGCCGCGTGATAGTCGGCGGGCGTGTCGTGGCCGAGCAGGATGTCGGCGAGCCGTCCCGAGCGGTCGGGCGCGTGCCACGACACGAGCGTCGCGCCGAGGTCGCTGATCGCGACTTTCATCCCGTGCGCGTTGCGCAGCGTAAAAAGGCGGACCGGGTCGCCGCCCGGCAACCGGCCCCACGATTCGGAAGACACCTGGGCTGTGCTGATCATGTCGTCGAGAGAGAAAGAGAGGGCGTGTGTCAGGTCGTTGTTTTATCTGTACCCGTCGCGGTTTCAGTTCCGGCGAGGGAACGCTCCTGATATTCGCGCGGCGTGCAGCCGAGTTCGCGGCGAAACACCGCATACATGTATTGCAGCGACGTGAAGCCGCAGCGGATCGCCACCTCGGCACTCGATACGTCGCGCTTCTCGAGCAGCGCCTTCGCCGCATCGAGCTTGTGACGCAGGATCTCCTGATGCACCGTGCAGTTCAGCTCGCGGCGAAAGTATTCTTCGAGCGACGAGCGCGACACACCGACGTAATCGGCGACCTGTTCGGTACGGATCCCCTGGCACGCGTACTGCCGGATGAAGTGACGTGCGCGCATCACGTAGGGACTCGCGAGCGGCTGATGGCGGCTCGATTCGAGCACGTTGATGCCGACCGGCGGCACGAGAATGCGCCGGCCCGGAAAGCGCGCGCCGCGCAGCATCTGGTGCAGCAAGTGCGCGGCGGTGCGACCCATTTCCTCGGTGCCCTGAATCACCGATGAAAGCGGAATGCGCGTCAGCGTTCGCGTGAGCGGATCGTTGTCGATGCCGATGATGGCGACCTGCTCGGGCACCGCGATGCCCGCGATCAGACACGCCTGCAGCAGATGCCGTGCGCGTGCATCCGTGACCGCGATGATGCCGACCGGCTTCGGCAGACTCGCGAGCCACGCGGTCAACTGCTCGATCGCCTGGTTCCATGAGGGCGCGCTGGTCGACAGGCCGCGGTAGATCTCGGCGTCGATGTCGTTGGCACTGCGGCCGTCGGTTGCGCGTAGATGCGCGAACGCGAGTTCGCGTTGCTGCGCCCAGCGGTTTTCCTGCGCGACCGGCAGGCTGTACAGCGCGAAATGCTCGAGCCCGGCGCCGATCAGATGCGTGTACGCGAGCGAGATGAGCTTCGCGTTGTCGGTGGCGATGTAGGGCAGGTCGGATGGATAGTGCGCTGCATGTTCGAACGACGAGCCCACCGCGACGACCGGCAGCGCGCAGCCGCGCAGCGCGTCGGACACCGCGGGGTCGTCGAAGTCGGCGATGATGCCGTCGCCGTCGAAGCGCTCGATGCCGACGAGCCGGCAGCGAAAATCCTCTTCGAGAAACAGGTCCCACGCGACGCGCGTCGACAGCAGGTACTTGCCGATCCCCGTGATGATCTCGCGGTCGTAGACCTTGTTCGCGTTGAACAGCAGCGCGATCCGGTGCGCGGTCTGGGGTGGCGGGGGCGTCTGGGTTCGGGTCATTGCCGTGGCTGGCCGGGCGGTCCCATGCAAGAGGGTGGCTGTCTGGCACGGCGCATAACGGAGCGCCGTGAGTGGGCAAGCGTGCGGCTATTCTAGTCCGGGAACTCCGCGACGGTATGGACGTGCGGCGAGGGCGGTGAGAAACATCAAGCCGCTTGCGCAATTTCATAATTGCGGGCTCGGTGCGTGAGCGGCAGCATGGCGTCACCTGGCGAAGCGCCCGACGCGATCGCCGAAACGCACTGCAGCGCAACATAAAATGGAGACGTGTATGTCGTACTTCGAGCACATTCCACCGATCGCCTACGAAGGACCGGAATCGGACAACCCGCTGGCCTTTCACCATTACGACAAAACGAAACGGGTACTCGGCAAGACGCTCGAAGCGCATCTGCGGATCGCCGTGTGCTACTGGCATACGTTCGTGTGGCCGGGCGCGGACATCTTCGGTCAAGGCGCGTTTCGCCGTCCGTGGCAGGAACCCGGCGACCCGATGGAGCGCGCGCGGCAAAAGGCCGACGCGGCATTCGACCTGTTCACGAAGCTCGGCACGCCGTTCTACACGTTCCACGATACCGACGCGGCGCCCGAAGGCAGCAGCCTGAAGGAATACAGCGAGAACTTCGCGCGCATCACCGACTACCTCGCGATGAAGCAGCAGGACAGCGGCGTGCGTCTGCTGTGGGGCACGGCGAACCTGTTCTCGCATCCGCGCTACGCGGCGGGCGCGGCGACCAATCCGAACCCCGACGTGTTCGCGTATGCCGCGGCGCAGGTGCGTCATGCGCTCGACGCGACGCAGCGTCTCGGCGGCGAGAACTACGTACTGTGGGGCGGCCGCGAAGGCTACGACACGCTGCTGAATACCGAACTGAAGCGCGAGCGCGAGCAGCTCGCACGTTTCCTGCACATGGTCGCGGACCACGCGCAGCGGATCGGCTTCAAGGGCACGCTGCTGATCGAGCCGAAGCCGCAGGAGCCGACCAAGCATCAATACGACTACGACGTCGCGAGCGTGCACGGTTTTCTCACGCAGTACGGGCTGCAGGACGTGTTCCGCGTGAACATCGAAGCGAATCACGCGACCCTCGCGGGGCACTCGTTTCATCACGAGATCGCGTCGGCGTTCGCGCTCGGTATCTTCGGCAGCGTCGATGCGAATCGCGGGGATCCGCAGAACGGCTGGGACACCGACCAGTTTCCGAATAGCGTCGAGGAATTGACGCTCGCGTTCTATGAGATCCTGCGGCACGGCGGCTTCACGACCGGTGGGATGAATTTCGATGCCAAGGTGCGACGCCAGAGCGTGGATGCAACGGACCTGTTCTACGGCCACATCGGCGCAATCGACAATCTCGCGCTCGCAGTCGAGCGCGCGGCGAAGCTGATCGAGCGCGATCTGCTCGAGCAGTTCCGGCGCGAACGCTACGCGGGCTGGGACACCGCGTTTGGCCGGGCGATTCTCGCGGGCGAACACTCGCTAAGCGCGCTCGCCGACGAGGCACTTTCACGCGGCCTCGATCCGCATCACGCGAGCGGCCAGCAGGAGAGGCTGGAAAGCGTCGTGAACCGGGCGATTTACGGCGGCGCCTGAGCGTCGCCGCGCATTGAGTGAAGCTGGCGAGGAGATCTACTACAACGTAATACAACGCAATATAACGATACCCGGCCGCATGACATGTGCGAGCCGCCCACACCGGTACCCCGGTGATCAGAAAGAGAGGAGTGAGACATGAAATTGGCTACCCGTCGTTCCGTGCTGGGATCGCTCGTCTGTGGAGCGGTGCTGGCCGGGCTGTCGCTTGCGGCGCCGCTTGCGCATGCGAGCAAGGAGCATCCGGAGATTGGCTTCTGCATCGACGATCTGCGTGTCGAGCGGTGGTCGCGCGATCGCGACTATTTCGTCGCCGCGGCGGAAAAACTCGGCGCGAAGGTGTCGGTGCAATCCGCCGACGCGAGCGAGGAACGGCAGATTTCGCAGATCGAAAACCTGATCTCGCGCGGCGTCGACGTGATCGTGATCGTGCCGTTCAACTCGAAGACGCTCGGCAATGTCGTCGCCGAAGCGAAGAAGGCCGGCATCAAGGTCGTGTCGTACGACCGGCTGATTCTCGATGCCGACGTCGACGCGTACATCTCGTTCGACAACGAGAAGGTTGGCGAACTGCAGGCGAAGGGCGTCTACGATGCGCAGCCGAAGGGCAACTACTTCCTGCTCGGCGGCGCACCGACCGACAACAACGCGAAGATGCTGCGCGAAGGCCAGATGAAGGTGCTCAAGCCGGCAATCGACCGTGGCGACATCAAGGTCGTCGGCCAGCAGTGGGTGCCCGAATGGAGCGCATCGACCGCGCTGCGCATCATGGAGGATGCGCTGACCGCGAACAGCAACAAGATCGATGCGGTCGTCGCATCGAACGACGGCACCGCGGGCGGCGCGATCCAGGCGCTCGCCGCGCAGCATATGGCGGGCAAGGTGCCGATCTCGGGTCAGGACGCGGACCTCGCCGCGGTGAAGCGGCTGATCGCCGGCACGCAGACGATGACCGTCTACAAACCCCTCAAGCTGATCGCCGGCGAAGCGGCCAAACTCTCCGTGCAGCTTGCGAGGGGCGAAAAGCCCGCCTATAACGCGCAATACGACAACGGCAAAAAGAAGGTCGACACCATACTGCTGCAGCCTACCCTGCTGACGAAGAGCAACGTCGACGTCGTCGTGAAGGACGGCTTCTATACGCAGGCGCAGCTCGCGGGCCAGTAAGGCGCGACAGGCGCATGAGGGCGGCGGCTGGTCCGCCGCTTTTTTCCTGCAACGGGAACTGCGAATGGCTCACCCCTTGCTTGCGATGCGCGGCATCGTCAAGACGTTTTCCGGCGTGAAAGCGCTGGACGGCATCGATCTGGCCGTGCAGCCCGGCGAATGCGTCGGGCTGTGCGGCGAGAACGGCGCCGGCAAATCGACGCTGATGAAAGTGTTGTCGGGCGTCTATCCGCACGGCACGTGGGATGGTGAAATCCTCTGGGACGGCGCGCCGCTGAAGGCGTCGAGCGTGCGCGACACCGAACGCGCCGGCATCGTCATCATCCATCAGGAGTTGATGCTCGTGCCGGAGCTGTCGGTCGCCGAGAACATCTTTCTCGGCAACGAGATCACGCTGCCAGGCGGCCGGATGAACTACGCGGCGATGTATCGTCGCGCCGACGAATTGCTGCGCGGACTCGGCATTACCGGCATCAACGTCGCGCAGCCCGTGATGAACTACGGTGGTGGCCATCAGCAACTGATCGAGATCGCGAAGGCGCTCGCCAAGGAAGCACGGTTGCTGATTCTCGACGAGCCGTCGTCGTCGTTGACGTCGACGGAAACACGGATCCTGCTCGACATCATCCGCGACCTGAAGCGGCGTGGTGTGGCGTGCGTCTACATCTCGCACAAGCTCGACGAAGTCGAAGCGGTGTGCGACACGGTCAGCGTGATCCGCGACGGCCGGCATGTCGCGACCGAACCGATGCGCGCGCTCACCACCGAGCGGATCATCGCGCTGATGGTCGGCCGCGAGATCGCGAACCTGTTTCCACGCGTCGCGCATACGATCGGCGACGTCGTGTTCGAAGCACAGCACGTGACCGTGTTCGACACGACGAATCCGCGCCGCAAGCGCGTCGACGACGTGTCGTTCAACGTGCGGCGCGGCGAGATCGTGGGAGTGGCAGGCCTCGTCGGCGCGGGGCGCACGGAGCTGATGCAGGCGATCTTCGGCGCGTGGCCCGGCGCGAGCGAGGCGACGTTGTCGCTCGAGGGCCGGCCGCTGCGCATCCGTTCGCCGTTCGACGCGATCCGCGCCGGCGTCGCGATGGTGCCGGAGGACCGCAAGCGGCACGGCATCGTGCCGCAACTGGGCGTCGGCTACAACATCACGCTCGCGGTGCTGAACCGCTTCGCGCGCGGCGGGCGGATCGATTCGAGTGCGGAACTCGACGCGATCCATCTGCAGATGAAGCGCCTGTCGGTGCGCGCGGCGAATCCGATGCTGTCGATCTCGAGCCTGTCTGGCGGCAACCAGCAGAAGGCCGTGCTGACGAAGATGCTGCTGACCGATCCGAAAGTGCTGATCCTCGACGAGCCGACCCGCGGCGTCGACGTCGGCGCGAAGTACGAAATCTACAAGCTGATTTTCGAGCTGGCACAGCGCGGCGTCGCGATCGTGATGGTGTCGTCCGAATTGCCGGAGGTACTCGGTATCAGCGACCGCGTGCTGGTGATCGGCGAGGGTCGCCTGCGCGGCGATTTCGCGAACGACGGTCTCACGCAGGAATCGATTCTCACCGCCGCGCTGCAGTCCGCGCAGCCTTCCACGACATCTTCGTCATCTTCTTCAGCGAGCCCAGCATGACGCCCGACGCGACGACGCACGACGCGAAACCGGCGACGCCGAAAGCTTCCTTCGGCACGGCGCAGGCCCAGCAATTCTTTTCGCGCTACAAGATCCTCGCGCTGCTGATTGCGGTGGCGGCGATCTGGCTGTTCTTCTCATTGCTGACACAGGGCGCGTTCGTCACGCCGCGCAACCTGTCGAACCTGCTGCGACAGATGTCGATCACAGGGATGCTCGCGTGCGGGATGGTGTTCGTGATCATCGCGGGTGAGATCGATCTGTCGGTGGGCTCGCTGCTCGGTCTGCTCGGCGGTGTCGCGGCGATCCTCGACGTGAATCGCCACTGGCCGATCGCGGCGACGGTGCCGGCGGTGCTGGTGCTTGGCGTGCTGGTCGGCATGTTCAACGGCTGGTGGTCGACTTACCGGCGCGTGCCGTCGTTCATCGTCGGGCTCGGCGGCATGCTCGCGTTTCGCGGCGTGCTGCTCGGGCTGACCGGCGGCTCGACCATTGCGCCCGTGTCCGACTCGTTCGTGTTTATCGGCCAGGGATATCTGCCGCGCGTGGCCGGCGATACGCTCGCGGTCGCGCTGTTCGTGCTGCTCGCCGTGCTGACCATCGTGCAGCGACGCAGCCGCCAGCGCTATCAACTGCCGGTCGTGCCGCTGTGGCAGGACATCGTGAAGATCGCCGGCGCAGGCGCGATCCTGCTCGCGTTCGTCGCGACGCTCGACCGCTACGGCGGCATTCCGGTGCCGGTGCTGCTGCTGCTCGCGCTGCTCGGCGTGTTCACCTACATCGCCACGCAGACGGTGTTCGGCCGGCGCATCTACGCGGTGGGCTCGAACCTGGAGGCGACGCGCTTTTCCGGCGTCAACACGAACCGCGTGAAGCTCGCGATTTTCGCGCTGATGGGGCTGATGTGCGCATTCGCGGGGATCGTCAATACCGCGCGACTCGCGGCCGGCTCGCCGTCGGCGGGCACGATGGGCGAACTCGACGCGATCGCCGCGTGCTTCATCGGCGGTACGTCGATGCGCGGCGGTTCGGGCACGGTGCACGGCGCGCTGATCGGCGCGCTCGTAATGGCGAGCCTCGACAACGGGATGTCGATGCTCGACGTCGACGCGTACTGGCAGATGATCGTCAAGGGCGGCATCCTCGTGCTGGCCGTGTGGATCGACGTTGTGTCGCGATCGAACGCGCGTTGACGGTGCGGCGGGGGTAGCGGTTACCCGTTACCCGTTAGTTACCCACTGCCCTGCGCGGGGGGAGCTATGTCGTGTCGTGGTTGTCGCCAGCCTCGGAGGTTTCAGGGGCCCCGGGCGCTTCGAGGTCGCTTTCGATCAACCGATAGCCGTGCGTGTAGACCGATACCAGGCGCACGCCGCTTGCATAGCCGAGCGACAGCTTCCTGCGGATTCTCGAGATGTGCGTATCGATGGTCCGCGATGCGCCGTCATGCTCGCGTCCCCATGCGAGGCGCGCGAGCAGATCGCGCGAAATGATCCGGCCGGGATGCTTGAACATCACGACCGCCATGTCGAATTCCTTGTCGGTGAGCGTGACGAGCTGGCCGTCGAGCAAGAAATGGCGGTTATGGATATCGAGCACGTATCTGCCGAGCCGGAGCGTGCTGCTCGACTGCGCGTCATTGCTTAGACGCCGCCGTAGCGCGTTGACGCGCGCGATCAGTTCGGACTGCCGGAACGGCTTGACGATGTATTCGTCGGCGCCGCTTTCGAGTGCCTGGACGATGTCGATTTCCAGCACCTTGCTCGTGAGGAACAGCACGCCGGGCTGATCGCCGAGCCGATGCCGGATCCATCCGAGCACCTCGAGTCCGGACATTCCCGGGAGCCGCCAGTCGAGAATGACGAGATCGACGAAGTTTTTTTCGAGAAAGATCACCGCTTTCTCGCCCGTGTCGACCCGCGTGATTTCGTGTCGGGCGTTGGTCAGCGCAGCCCTGACTGCCTCCGCCTGGGGCGAGTCGTCTTCTACCAACAGTATCTGCATGATTACCCCATATCAATCTGGCCTCGGTTTTGGTTTTTTGACCCGATGCCGGAAATTCTGAAACATGGTTTCGCGAAGAAATTGCCGAATTAACTTTTAATCGGATTTGTTACTGCATGCCCTGCGTTTCGACGCGTAGTGAAATTAACGCGTTTGCGAAAAAAGGTAAATTCGATATCAAGTTTATCGATGGACGCGGGGGGTGCGGCGGGCGTCTTTCATATGCTGATGCACAGCGAACCGCCTGGCTTCCTACGCCGGATGACAGCTTGTCGGCTTGTTGCCCAGCAGAAGAAGGAACGGGCAAATTATATGATTTGCAGTCCGTTAAAGGGGAATTCGATTGTGCCAAAGTGTTTAGTACGCGACGAATTTTTCAAATATTTGCAATCGCATGAAGCACAATTGTTGAAATTTGTTTCGACGTTTCATTTCTTATAATTTTATAAAAAATAGATAAATATAATGCGCGCCATTTTAATGGCACCTGTCGGGATGCCGATTTTTCCCGGTATTGACCACGCGTGCATCGGTATCACGACGGCCATTTCAGCAGCTTGCGCAACGCGCCAGCACGATCGGTCGCCGCGCGCCGTTCGTTTGCGTCGCCGGTCAGATACTGGCTGGCGTCCGACGTACCGGTTTTGTACAAACCCAGCTGTAGCAACGCGAGCGTGTTGCGCGTCAGCCGGGTGTCGGTACACGCATCGGATGCGGCACACCACTGCGTGATCATCGCGAGCGCGCTGCCGTTGCCGTGCGCCGCCAGTGTGAAGATGTGCTCGCCGAGCGTATCGTCGTCGCCGAGCGGGACGTCCATCCATTGCGCGGGGTAGCGGCTCGCGAGCGTCAACGTCGCGGCGGGTTGGCCGGCTTCGGCCGCCTTGCGCAGCAGCATGTCCGCATAGTGCGGGTCGCGCAGACGCGCATCGCCACAGCGCAACGCGCGGTCCTGCGCAGGCAGCGTCGAGCGCGCGCAGGCGTTGGCCCACGCGGCGGCTTCGAACAGTCCCTCCGGATCCGACCGACCGTCGAGCGCATCGAATGCGGGATACGAGAGGGCATGTTGCAGCGCTTCGTCGAACGTTTGGCTCGCGTTGGCGACATCCGGCGGCAGCGCATTGGCGTGCGCTTTTTCGAGGCGCGCGAGCGCGTCGATCGCCGTGTGCGCGGCGACTGGCGGCGAAGCGGGCGAGGGCAGCGTAGCGTTGAGCGTCTGTTCGGCGACCGCGCGTTCATGGTGCGCTGCCGCGACGGGTACAGGCGCGGGCACCGACGCGCTTTCCGACGGCAGCGACCATCGTCCCATCCACGCAAGCGTCAACGCTACGGCAATCATGCCGCACACGGGCCACGCTATCCATTGCGCGATGTTCGTGGCCGTGCGCTTTGCGGCTTCGGGTGATGACGTCATGCGCGTTCCTCGACGTTCGCCGTGCTTCTTCTTTCATACGGCCGATAGGACGGATCCCGAAGCATCATTGTCCCGATTTTCACCGAACGATTCGCTTCCTGCGATGCTCAAGATAACCCGGATCGCATCCTGCGGCGTAGTGGCAAATGCATATCGGCCCATGCACGCATTAATTCATTCGTTTGAAACATCGTGCAAATCGAATCCAGACAATGCGCTTCGCGATTGCACTTAGTTTGGATCAAAGGCTCTATGTACACGCCCGATCACTCGGACTAATGTACGCCCAACACAAATATCCGAATATCAGGCCAACGAGGACTGTCTACGAGCGACGCCCGAACCCCTTGAGGGAAGCCCTTTCGAGCGCCACGGCCTTGCTGTGGCGCGCGTTCCGATGCATGCGGTCGAATCTGCATTCGAGTCGATGCAATGGGCATTTTGTTGCCGTGCGATAACCCTTCGATAAAGAAGGATGAAGCGTGCGGAAAATCATGACGCCGTTTCTGTAAAAGCAGTTTAAGACGCCAGCCAGTAATGCAAAACAAGTACAAAACAAGCGCTGAACAAATGCAGAACGAATAAAAAGCGGAATTACCAATAATCGCTGAAATGGAGACACCGATGACCTGTCCACGCTGCTGGCCGGGGTTCGCGTCGCGATCCGCGTGCGAGCCCGCGCCTGATCCTCGCTGTCCACCTGTGATGAATCCATCGAACGCGTCCGGCGCAGCGGTGCTGCGTTGCATCGAGGCCGACCCGTTCCCGCATTGAACCGTTGAATTTCCGCATCAGGCAGGCGGCCCGGCAGTCCGGACATCTATCCGATATCCGGACGATCGGGCGACACCGGCGGCAGCACGACGACGAAGCGTGCGTTGCCGCGCCGGTATCGGTAGTCGTCAGCAGTGCAGTTCGTCAGTACCTCGGGAAAGCGGTGCGCACGGCACTGCTGTCGTGGGGTCATTCGCCCGGCAACTTCGTTGCCATTTACCAGGAAGGCAAATCATGAGAACCCTCAAGATGCGTGCATGCAGTGGTGCTGTCGCGGTCGTGTTCGTTGCTTTCTCGTCGCTGGCATCGGCGGCGACCATCGGGCCGGCAGGCGCGTCGTTCAGCGCGCCCGGCACGATCAATGTGAGTACGCCGATCGCGCCCAACGTGGCCTGCGGCATTACGCTGAGCGGCGTGGTCGCGAGCGATGGGACGTATGCGCAGATCAACTCGGTGGTGGTGACCGGCGGCGGACTATGCGGTGTGCCGCAGATCATCGGGCTGCCGTGGAAGCTGGTCGCGACCAGCACGACGACCGGCAACGTCGCGAACGTCGGCTTCAGCGTGCTCGGTGCGAACTGCGGTCCGTCGACGATCAACGGCGCGTGGAGCAACGCGACCAATACGCTGAGCGCGAGCGCCCAGCCGCTGACGGGCAACTGCACGGTCAACAGCCTGTCGGTCAGCCCGAACCCGGCGTTCACCGTTTCGCCGTAACCCGTTTCAACAGGCCGCAACAGGTCACAACAGGCCGCGCCACTCGCAACTACTCCGCGGGCTTTGCCATCGCGCAACGCATGGCGAAGCCCGCGGTTTATTTCCTGCTTACCCCTGCTGCACGCGCCAGCCGAGCCCGAGGCTCTTTTGCAGCGACACGAAATCCTTCAGCAATTCCGCGTGCCCGGCGACCACATTCTGCTGCGCGCTGAATTCCTCGCGCTGCGTATCGAGTAGATCGATCAGGCTCGACGCGCCGGCGGTATAACGCTGGCGCATCAGCGTCGCCGAATGATCGGCGGAGGTTTCCACCTTTTGCAGCGTCACGAGATGTTCGCGCTGATGCCCGTAGCGCGACAGCGAAGAATTCGCATCCTGTAGTGCGCCGAGCACGGCCTTCGTATAGCGTGCTTCGGCCTCGTCGCGGGATGCTTCGGCTGCGTGCACGGTGCCGAGCGTGCGGCCGAAATCGAACAGGTTCCATTGCAGATACGGCACGGCGAGCCAGCTGAAGTTGCTCTTGTGCACGAGGTGCCCCGGATCGCTTGCGCTGAAGCCGAGATCGCCGAGCAGCGACACCTTCGGGAAAAAGTCCGCGACGTGTTCGCCGATCTGCGCGTTGCTCGACGCGAGCCGGCGTTCGGCCGCGCGGATGTCGGGGCGCTGTTGCAGCAGCGACGACGGATCGCCGATCGCGACTTCGGCGGGCACCGCGGGCAGCGGCTGCGAGGCCGCGAGCTGCGCGTCGAGCGCACCGGGTGCGCGGCCCGTCAGCACGGCGAGCTGGTCGAGCGAATCGGTCACCTGCGCGTCGAGCGGAGTCAGCGTCGCGCGCGTGTTCTCGACCTGCGTCGTGAGCCGTTCGACGTCGACGTCGGCCGCAGTGCCGCGCGCACGGCGCTGCTGCGTGAGCGTCAGCATCTTCTGTTCGACGTCGGCCTGTTGCTGCGCGAGCGCGAGGCGCTGCTGCTGGTCGCGCAGATCGATGTAGGCCTGCGCGACTTCGGCCGCAAGCGACACCTGCGTGTCGGCGAGATCGGCATCGACCGCTTCGGCTTCCGCCGATGCTGCCTCGATTGCGCGCCGCGTACCGCCGAACAGGTCGATCTCCCACGTGGCGTCGAACCCGGCGGTGTAAAGCTGCAGCGGCCCACGACCGCTCGACGGCGAAGCGCCGCCCTGCGACGGACTGAGTGCGCTGACGTCGGGCGCGCGCGTGCGCAGCGCGGCTGCGTCGGCGGACACCTTGGGCAACTCGTTCGCGCGCTGCTGTTGCAGTTGCGCGCGCGATTCGCGCAGACGCGCCTGCGCGACGTGCAGATCGGGATTGTGTTCGAACGCGGCACCGATCAGGTCGTTCAGCTGCGGATCGTCGAACGCGAGCCACCACTGGTTCGGTGCGCGAGTAGTCGCGATGCCGGTGGCCGGCGCACGTACGAAGCCGTCGCTGTGCAATGCGCCGTCCGCGACCGGCGGCGAGCCGTGGTAGTCGGGGCCGACCGTGCAGCCTGCGAGTGTGGCGATAGTGCCAATCGCAGCAAGCACGGCAAGCGTGGCAGGCGCAAAACGGAAAGGACGAAAAGACATCATGGCGGTCGGTAAAAACATCAATGGGCGTCGGACGGCGGCGGTGGAGCGCCCCGGTTCGGCGTCTTCAGCAGCAGCGCGAGTGGAATGCAGGCGGCGAGCGCAATGCCCAGCAGAAAGAAGGTTTCCGAATAGGTCATCACGATGGCCTGCTGCGTGATCTGCGCGCCTAGCTGACCGAGCGCGCGCATCTGTGAGTACGCCATGTCGCCGGTATGCGCGAACCAGTTCGCGGCGTTCGCCGCCAGCCGGTCCTGGCCGATCAGCGAATTCGCGCTGACCGATTCGCGGATCATCGCGGTGTGAAACGCGGTGCGCCGGTCGATCACGGTACCGATGATCGCGAGACCGATCGATCCGCCGAGGTTGCGCGCCATGTTGTAGAGACCCGCGGCGTCGCCGGAATCTTCGCGCGATACCGCGGCCATCGATGCCTGGTTCAGTGGCATCATCGCGAGCATCTGCGCGGTGCCGCGAATCAGTTGCGACCAGACGAAGTCGTGTCCGACGCTCTGCGCGGTCAGGCTGATGTCGAGCATGCAGCTGATCGCGAACAGCACGAGGCCGGTGATCACGAGAATGCGGAAATCGACCTTGGAGAGCAGGCGCGGCAGGATCGGCATCACCATGAACGCGGGCAATCCGGACAGCAGCATGATCGCGCCCGACTGCTCCGCGTTGTAGCCAGCGACGATGCCGAGAAACTGCGGCAGCAGGTACGACACGCCGTACAACCCGGCGCCGACCGCGGACACGATCACGATCACGCTCGCGTAGCGCGGATTGCGCATCAGGCTCAGGCGCACGATCGGCTTTTTCGCGGTGAGCTGCGACGCCACGATCAGCAACATGCCGGCGATCGTCACCCACGTCAGCGAGACGATCATCGACGATTCGAACCAGCGCTCGCGCTGGCCTTCTTCAAGCACGACGGTCAGCGAGCTGAGGCCGATCGCGAGGCCGACGATACCGAGCCAGTCCGCCTTGAAGAAAGTTTCCCAATGCGGCCGGTCCGACGGCAGGCCGAGCACCAGTAGCGTCATCAGCGCGAGACACACCGGCAGGTTGATGAAGAAGCACCAGCTCCAGCTGATGTTTTCCGCGAGCCAGCCGCCGACCACCGGCCCGAGCAGCGGCCCGAGCAGCACGATCAGCCCGAACACGGTCATGCCGATCGGCATCTGCGACAGCGGCAGCCGCGTGCGGATGATGGTTTGACCGGTCGGGATCAGCGCGCCGCCGGTGAAGCCCTGGCCGATGCGGCCCGCGATCATCATCGGCAGCGAATGCGACCAGCCGCACATCATCGAGAACGCGATAAACAGCACCGAGCTCGCGAGCAGGAAGTTGCGCAGCCCGAACACGCGCGTGAGCCACGCGGCGAGCGGAATCATCACGATCTCGGACATCAGGTAGCCGGTCGAGATCCACGTGCCCTCGGTGCCGGTCGCGCCGATTTCGCCCTGGATCTGCGGCAGCGCGGAGTTCGTGATCGAGATGTCGAGCGTCGCCATCAGGGCGCCGAGCGAGCCCGCGGCGACGGCGATCCAGTCGGTAACGCTCGCGCGTTCCGGTTCCGCCGAGGGTCTCGCCGGCGCGGGAGCCGCGGCGTTCGGCGCAGTAGTCGACTCAGTCACGATGGTTCTCGGCTTCGATGCGCGCGTCGCGATCGCGTGCGGAACGCGTGTCGACGTCGGCGGTCACCGACAGACCCGGCAGCAGCACGCTGCGCGTTTCCGGACCGGTATCGAGGCGGATGCGCACCGGCACACGCTGCACGATCTTCGTGAAGTTGCCGGTCGCGTTTTCCGGCGGCAGCAACGCGAACTGCGAACCCGTACCCGGCGAGAAACTATCGACGACCCCATGCAGCGTCTGGCCGGACAGCGCATCGATATGCATCTCGACCGGCTGGCCCACGCGCATCCGGCCGATCTGCGTTTCCTTGAAGTTCGCGGTGAGGTAGGTGCTCTGCACCGGCACGACGGTCAACATGCGCGTACCGGGCTGCACGTACTGGCCGACGCGCACCGTGCGGTCGCCGACCTTGCCGCCCAGCACGCTGCGGACCACCGTGTTCTCGAGATCGAGACGCGACTGCTGCGCGCTCGCACGTGCCGCTTCGAGTTGCGCGCGCGCCTGCGAAAGTTGCGCGGTGCTCGACGCGATCTGCGTGCGGGCTGCGTCGACGGCGGCGGCATTCGCCGCGAGCGTCGCGACCGCCTGGTCGCGCGTGCTCGTCAGTTCGGCGAGCCGTTCGCTGCTTTCGGCGCCGGTCGCGGCGAGCGGCGCGTAACGCCGGACCTCGTCGCCCGCATGACGGGCGCTCACGCGCGCGACCTGCTGCTGCGCCAGCGTCTGTTCGATGTTGGCCTGCTGCTGCTTGATGTCGGCCTGCGCGCGTTCGATGTCGGCCGTGCGGGCGTCGACGGTGGCGAGCGCCTGGTCGAGCGAAACCTGATACTGACGCGCGTCGAGGTGCACGAGCGGGTCGCCGGGCTTGACGACCTGGTTGTCCGCGACGTAAACCTCAGTGATGTAGCCTGCGACTTTCGGTGCAACGGTCACGCTGTCGGCCTGGAGATAGGCATCGTCGGTGCTTTCGATGAAGCGGCCGACCGTCCACCAGCGCGCCCCCCACACCGCCGCGGCGATCAGCGCGGCGAGGCCGAGCACGATCAGCACGAGGCGTCGCGACGGACGTCGGGCGGGCGAGGCCGAAGCGTCGTCCTTGGGCACACTGCCGGGAGAAGTACCTGCGGTCGTTGACATCGTTTTGGGTCCAATATTTTCCAGTCGGCATAATTATTCCAGCCGTTCAAATTGTGTCAAGTGTTATATTTCACGATGTATCACGAGTGAGGAAGGGCATGAACGACGCAAAGAAGCTCCGCCGCCCGCCGGAAGGCGGTTATGCGCGTGGCGACGAGACACGGCGCCGGATCATCGACGCGGCCGTCGACCTGTTCGGCGAAAGCGGTTTCGAAGGCGCGTCGACCCGCGACATCGCTGCACGGGCGGGGGTTAACGCGCCAGCGCTGCAGTACTACTTCGAGAACAAGGAAGGCGTCTATCGCGCGTGCGTCGAGATGCTCGCCGACGAAGCGTGGCAAACCTTCGGCCCCGCGATCGAGCACGGGCACGACGTGCTGCGCGCCGGCGCGGACAAGGACGTGCTGATCGAAGCGTTCCTGCGCATCCAGTCGACGATGGCGGACAAAATGCTGACGAATGCGAAGACGCCAGGCCGCCGTCTCTTCTTCGCGCGCGAGCAGGCCGGCTACGAGCCCGAGAGCGCGACGCAGATCCTGATGTGCCGGATCCGCGTGCCGCTGAACGACGTGAGTTCGGCGCTGATCGCGCGCATCACGGGCCGGCCCATCGACGATCCGGTCATGCTGATCCGGATGTTCAGTCTGCACGGGCAACTGCTGATTTTCCACGTCGCGCATCGCTCGACACTGACGCTGCTCGGCTGGGATTCGTTCGACGCGGAAAAGGTCGAGTTGCTGAAAGCGACGACGCGGGACCAGACGCGGACATTGCTCGAGGCCTGGAGCCGGGAGACTGTTGAATCGGGTGAACCCGGCAGGAGCGAGGCGCCTGCGCCGGGTCCCGAAGACGCGGCAGTGCGCAGGAAGTGACGCATCGCGGCCGCACTTCGGTAATACTCTGTCTCAAATCGAGACACACATTTTCTCCAAGGACTCTTCATGCGTTTCCTGCTCCGACGGGCTTTCGCGTCCGCCATGGTGCTTGTCGCGACCCAGGCTGCCATGGCGCAGACACCGAAAACAGTGCAGCTGGAGGATCTGACATGGACCGAACTGCGCGACCAGATTCACGCTGGCAAAACCACCATCATCATCCCGATCGGCGGGACTGAGCAAAGCGGCCCGGACGTCGCACTCGGCAAGCACAATGCACGCGTGAAAGTGCTGTCGCAGCGCATCGCCGAGGGCCTCGGCAATGCGTTCGTCGCACCGGTCATCGCCTATGTGCCGGAGGGCGGCTATGCTCCGACGACCTCACACATGCGCTTTCCCGGCACGATCACCGTGCCGGACGACGTGTTCGAGAAAACGCTGGAATCCGCTGCGAACAGCTTCAAGGTTCACGGATTCACCAACATCGTCTTTCTCGGCGACCACGGCGGCTACCAGAACGACATCAGGCACGTCGTAGCCCGGCTCAACAAGAGCTGGACCGGCTCGAGCGCCCGCGCATTCCTGCCGCCGGAATACTACGGCATGAGCTCGGACGGCTACGCACAGATCCTGCGGCAACATGGCGTCAGCGACGCCGAGATCGGCACCCACGCGGGACTCGCGGATACATCGCTGCTACTGGCCGTTGCGCCGCAGATGGTACGGCTCGACCGCCTGCGAAGCGGTCCGAAACTGGGCGCTGCCGACGGCGTCTATGGCGGCGACCCGCGGCACTCGAGCGTCGAACTCGGTCAACTGGGCGTCGATGCGATCGTGTCGCGGACCATCGATGCCATCAAGAAAGAGACCGCAAGCCGTTGACGCATTTGACGCACTTCTGCTTCCGCGCCCGATCGCCCGATCCCCCATTCTCTCGATAACGGAATTCGCCATGCAATTGTGTTCTGGTCGTTTTTCGCGCCTTGCAATGACCGCTGCGGTTGCGCTGGCCGGCTACTGTGCCGCCGGCGCTGCATCGGCTGCATCGGCTGTCGCCACGGTGGCCGGCATGCCGCCCGTGGTGAACCCCGGCAATCTGTACAGCGAAGCGGGAGCGGGCCATATGAGCCCCGCGGTCGCCGGCGCGTTGCCGCGCGTCTACGTGCCGAACCTGCGTTCGAACGACGTCTATGTGATCGATCCGGCCACGTTCAAGGTGATCGACAGGTTCAAGGTCGGCTTCAGTCCGCAGCACGTTGTCCCCGCATGGGATCTGCAGACTTTGTGGGTGGCCAACAACGCCGAAGGCCGGCCCGACGGCAGTCTGACTCCGATCGATCCGAAGACCGGCAAACCGGGCAGGGAGATCATGGTCGACGATCCCTACAACATGTACTTCACGCCGGACGGCAAGGAAGCGATCGTGGTGGCCGAAGCGCACGCGCGACTGGACTTTCGCGATGCGCACACGATGGCGCTGAAATCGAGTCTGGATGTGCCGCAGTGCAAGGGCATCAATCACGCCGATTTCTCGATTGACGGCAAGTACGCGCTCTTCACCTGTGAATTCGGCGGCAAGCTGGCCAAGATCGATCTCGTCGACCGCAAGGTCGTGGGCTACCTCGAACTCGACAGGAAGGGCATGCCGCAGGACATCCGCATCTCGCCGGACGGTAAGGTGTTCTACGTCGCCGACATGATGGCCGACGGCGTCTACGTGGTCGACGGCGACGGCTTCACGAAGCTCGGCTTCATCAAGACCGGCGTCGGTACGCACGGCCTGTACCCGAGCCGCGACGGCACCCGGCTCTATGTGTCCAATCGCGGTTCCAATCTCGTTCATGGGCCGAGACATGGCAAAGGCAGCGTGTCGGTGATCGACTTCGCGACTCGCAAGATCGTCGCGAACTGGCCGATTCCGGGCGGCGGTAGCCCGGACATGGGCAACGTCAGCGCCGACGGCAAGATGCTGTGGCTGTCGGGACGGTTCGACGACGTGGTCTACGCGATCGACACGGCGACTGGTTCGGTGAAGTCCATTCCGGTCGGCATGGAACCCCATGGCCTCACGGTCTGGCCGCAACCGGGGCGTTATTCGCTCGGCCACACCGGGAACATGCGTTGACCCGTGAAAGGGACCATCGTGTGGAGGATGTGCGCGAGGCTTGCCACAGCGGCGCCTCTCCCGATCGATCAATGCCGCGCGATGCTGTCGTGGCCGCCTTCGATTTCGACGGCACGATCACCACGTCGGACAGTCTCCGTGATTTCGTGCGCTGTACGGTCGGTCGTACAAGACTGATCTTCGGGGCGATTTGCGCAGCGCCATGGCTGGCGGGCATGCTGATCGGCACATGCGAACGGGGGACCGCGAAGGCGCATTTTCTTGCCGCGACGCTCGGTGGCATGACGCGGCGCGAACTGGCGGACGCCGCGCAGCAATATGCAGCGGACGGATTGCTCATGCTGATCCGCCCGGAAATGGCAGTAAGAGTCCAGGAGCACAAGCGCCGCGGCCATCGGCTGGTCCTGGTCAGCGCGTCGCCTGCGCTTTACCTGAAGCTCTGGGCTCAGGGTGCGGGATTTGACGCGGTGCTCGCAACCGAACTCGAATTCCGCGACGACCGGTTTTCTGGTCGATTGGCCTCGCCGAATTGTTGGGGACCAGAAAAAGTGCGCAGGCTCCAACAGTGGTTTGGTAGCGAACGCCCGCGCGTGCTCTTCGCTTATGGCGATAGCGCGGGCGACAGGGAAATGCTCGCGCTTGCCGATCATGGATGGCTACGCGGCCAGGGCGAGATGCCCGCTATCGACGCATAGTGAGAAACTGAAGACACGTCCGGGCCGCCGTCTTGTCTTAACGCACGAAAAAATCCGTTGCTTGAGGGTCCCCGGTACAGCGCCGGTGATACAGGCACTATGAAACCGTCGCACTCGGCTGCTTCACGAAAGCGGAGGTCGACGTGCTGCGCAAACTGCTGAACCGTCTGTACGAAAATGCCGAACCGCTCGCACTGCAGGCGTGAACGGACCGCATCCAGGTGGACATGGGGTTACGGTAAGATTCGAGCGTTATTTTCCTTTGCGCGCAGTGCGATGAACGACGACGACAAGGCACCGCTCCCGACGCTTTCCACGACTCCCGACGCATCCACTCCGGTCCGCATGGCGGACGTCGCGCGGCTGGCGGGCGTGTCGAAGATGACGGTGTCGCGTGTGCTGACGGGGCAGCGGGTCGGCGCCGCGACACGCGAGCAGGTGTTGCGCGTGGTCGCGGAAACCGGCTACGTCGCCGATGCATCGGCGGGCGCGCTGTCGTCGGGCCGTTCGAGTTTCGTCGTCGTGCTCGTGCCGTCGCTCACCAGTTCGAATTTCGCCGACACGGTGCGCGGCATCAGCGATGCGGTCGAAGCGCGCGGCATGCAGCTGCTGCTCGGCTATACCGACTATCGCGAAGAACGCGAGGAATCGCTCGTGCGCGCGCTGCTGCGCTACGCGCCGCGCGGTGTCGTGCTGACAGGCGGTCACCATACTGCCGACACGCATTCGCTGCTCGCGCGCGCAGGCATCCCGGTCGTCGAAACGTGGGACTTGCCAGGCGATCCGATCGATCGTGTCGTCGGCTTTTCGAACGCCGATGCAGCACGCGCGATGGTGCGCCATCTGTATGAGCGCGGCTATCGGCGCATCGCCTTCGTCAGCAGCCCATCGAAGCTGGATCTGCGCGGCATCGACCGGCGCCGCGGCTATCTGAAGGAAGTGAAGGCGGCAGGGCTCGCGGAACCGCGCGACATCACGCATATCGAATGGACGACTGACATGGCGCACGGCGTGGCGATGGGCCACGGCGCGGCGGCGCTCGAACAGCTGCTCGAGCGCTGGCCCGATACCGACGCGGTGATGTGCGCGAGCGACATTCACGCGTTCGGCACGATCATGGCGTGTCATCGGCGCGGGCTGTCGGTGCCGCGCGATCTCGCGGTCGCTGGATTCGGCGACTTCGAGGTGTCGCGTCACTGCTATCCGAGCATCACGACGGTATCGGTCGACGCATATGGCATCGGTCATTCCGCGGGACTGTCGCTGCTCGCCGCGCTCGACGACCGCGAACAGCCGAACCGTTCACGTCGCGAGCACAAGGCGGTGCAAACCGACGCGGTGCCGACCGAACCGGCCGACATGCCGAAGGTCTTCGAGATCCACTATGAGGTCATCGCGCGCGAGAGCGCGTGACGACCTCGTCCAGCCCTACGCCAATGCAGGTGGTTTAGTGGTTGTGCCGCGACTCGCCGCGCGTTTCGAGAATGTTCAGGTACAGCGTCGCGGGCTCCAGGCATGCGCCGCTGCCTTGCTGGCCCACCATGCTCCGATAGATCTCTTCCCACGGCGTCTTATGGTCGAGCTTCGGTGGCCGGTAATCCGCGCGTCGCTGCGCCATCTCGGCATCGGGAATCAGCACGTCGACCTTGCGCGCGTTCAGGTCGATACGGATCGAGTCGCCGGTGCGCAGCAGCGCGAGATTGCCACCGACGGCAGCTTCAGGCGACACGTTCAGAATCGACGGGCTCGCCGATGTGCCGCTCTGCCGTCCGTCGCCAAGCGTCGGCAGCACGTCGATGCCACGCTTGAGCAGCGCTGCGGGCGGCTGCATGTTGACCACTTCGGCGCCGCCCGGATAGCCGACCGGTCCGCAGTTACGGATCACGAGCACCGAACGCTCGTCGATACCGAGCGCGGGGTCTTCGATGCGCGCGTGATAGTCCTCCGGTCCTTCGAACACGACGACCTTACCCACGAACACCTCGGGGTGCGCCGGGTCCGACAGAAAGCGCTTGCGGAACGACGGGTCGATCACGCTGATCTTCATCACCGCGCTGTCGAACAGGTTGCCGGACAGCACCACGTAGCCCGCCGCTTCCTTCAGCGGCGTGTCGTACGCCCGGATCACTTCGCGGTCCGGTTCCTGCACCGACGTGAGGTCTTCGGCGAGCGTGCGGCCGCTGACCGTACGCACGTCGCCATGCAGCTTGCCGGCTGCGAGCAGTTCGCGCATCACCGCGGGCACGCCGCCCGCGCGATGAAATGCTTCGCCGAGAAAGCGTCCTGCCGGCTGGCAATCGACCAGCAGCGGCACGTCCGGACCGAGGCGCTGCCAGTCGTCGAGCGTGTGGTCGACGCCCATGTGCCGCGCGATCGCGACCATGTGGATCGGGCAGTTCGACGACGCGCCGAGCGCCGCGGCGGCGACCACTGCATTTTCGAAGGCGTGTTTCGTCATCACGTCGGACGGGCGCAGATTTTCCGCGACCATCTCGACGATGCGCCTGCCCGTGTAATACGCCATCCAGCCGCGCTCGCGATGCGGTGCAGGAATCGCGGCGCATCCAGGCAGCGACATGCCGAGCGCTTCGGCGAGCGAGTTCATCGACAGCGCGGTGCCCATCGTGTTGCAGTGGCCGGCCGACGGTGCCGAGGCCGACACTTCGTCCATGAACTGGTCGTAGTCGATGTCGCCGGCGGACAGCCGCTTGCGCGCGTCCCAGATCACCGTGCCGGAGCCCGCGAGCTTGCCCTTCCACCAGCCGTCGAGCATCGGACCGCCGGATAACACGATTGACGGAATGTTGACGGTCGCCGCTGCCATCAGACACGCGGGCGTCGTCTTGTCGCAGCCGGTGGTGAGTACGACGCCGTCGAGTGGATAGCCATGCAGGATTTCGACGAGACCGAGGTACGCGAGGTTGCGGTCGAGCGCGGCGGTGGGGCGCTTGCCGGTTTCCTGGATCGGGTGCACCGGGAATTCGAGCGGAATGCCGCCCGCGTCGCGGATGCCGTCGCGCACGCGCTGCGCAAGCTGCAGATGATGGCGATTGCACGGTGCGAGATCGGAGCCCGTCTGCGCGATGCCGATGATCGGCTTGCCCGATTGCAGCTCTTCGCGGGTGATGCCGTAGTTCATGTAGCGCTCGAGATACAGCGCGGTCATGCCGGGATCGGCCGGATCGTCGAACCAGCGGCGGCTGCGCAGGCGAGCCTGGGCGGGAGTGTCGCCTGCTTGCGTTGCGTCGGCGTGGTGGTCTTGAGGGGAGCGGGCGTCGGTCATCGTGTCTCCATGATCGTAGTTCGTGTTTCGTGCGAAGGGCCGTGCGCCGCGTTCGCGAAAAGCATCTGCGGATTGTCGCGCTCCGGTCCGACCATGTCTGCATCGGGATCTCGCGCGGCTACCAACAAATCCGCCTTGTGCATGCTATCTCCGCATGTTAGATTCATTTTTGGTTACCGGTAACCTTAATTTCAAGTTTGCCCCGTTTGCCGGTTCATGTCCAGCGGCACAATCCGGCCGTATACAACAAGAAACGCACGACCAATAACAACTAATAACAACCAGAAAAACGCACGCCCGATGAACCCATCAACCGGGCACCCTTGTTTTCAAGGAGACATGCATGGATGCGCATCGAAGCCTGTCAGGAGGGCAGCATGCGGGCGTGGCCGTCGAACGCCCCGACACGACGACCGCGGTCGTACCGCCCGAGCAGTTGCGGCGCGCGATTCTCACTGGTGCGGTCGGCAGCGCGCTCGAGTACTACGACTTCGCGATCTTTGGGCTCGCGACGGCACTCGTGTTCAGCCACATCTTTTTCCCGGCGCTTGGTTCGAAGGCAGGTCTGCTCGCGAGTTTCGGCACGTACGGCGCGGGTTTTCTCGCGCGGCCGTTCGGTGGACTCTTTTTCGGTTCGCTCGGCGATCGCAAGGGACGCAAGTTCGTCCTGCTCGTGACGATCGCGATCATGGGCACCTCGACCACGCTGATCGGTCTGCTGCCGACCGGCACCGTCGGCGCGGTTGCGCTCGTGCTGCTGCGACTGCTGCAGGGCTTCGGCGCGGGCGCGGAACAGGCGGGCGCATCGACGTTGATGGCCGAGGTCGCGCCGGTGCCGCGCCGCGGATTCTTCGCGGCGCTGCCGTTCGTCGGCATCTTCGCGGGCTTTGGCCTCGCGACGGCCACGTTCGGCGTGATGCAGCACACGCTCGGCAACGAAGCGATTCTCGCGTGGGCGTGGCGCATTCCTTTTCTCTCGAGCATCGTGCTGATCGGCGTCGCGGTATGGATCCGGTTGCGGCTGCGCGAAAGCCCTGTATTCCTTAGCCTGGAGGGCGCGCAGAAGGTCGTGCGTTCGCCGGTGCGGGCGGTGCTCGGCAGTGCGCGGCGGCCAGTACTCGCGGCCGTGCTGATGCGCTTCGCGGAGCAGGGCGGCTCGACGATCTACACGACCATCGTGATCGCGTTTCTCGGCGGGACGGTGGCGGCCAAACTCGGCGCGCGACCGTCGGACCTCGCCGCGATCGGCACGACCGGCGCGTTGATCGCAACGCTCGCGAGCGTCGTCACGACGCCGCTGTTCGGCGCGCTGTCGGATCGCGTCGGGCGCATTGCCGTGTATCGCGCGGGCGCGATCTTCATGGCGTTGTGGTCGATTCCGTCGTGGTGGATGGTCAGTACCGGCGACCCGCTATGGATCGTCCTCGCGATGTTCGGTGGTCTCGCGATCGGCGCGAACAGCATGCTCGGCGCGCAGTGCTCGCACTTCGCCGAACTGTTCGGCAACCGGTATCGCTATTCGGGTGTCGCGCTCGCGCGCGAACTGGGCGCGGTGCTGTCCGGCGGTCTCGCGCCGGTGCTCGGCATCTATCTGGTCCAGCAGGCGGACGGCGCGTTCTGGGTGATGGGTGTCTACACCGCGTTGCTGTCGCTGCTGACGCTGACCGGCGTGTTTCTTTCGACCGAGACGCGCGGACGCAACCTGAACGATCTCGACGACGCGATCTGACTAATCAGTGACCGTCACCGGATCGTCATCCGGAGACGGTTATATTCAGAGTTGTAAAGAACGGAATTAACCTTGTATCCGATAGACGAACCGGAATCAATGGCGATATATTGCTGCCTGTGTCTGTGGTTTTGATCCGGTTTGATAGATAAAGCTGACCGCTTTGAAAAAGCACCAGCGATTATCGTCATGCTGACAGGCCAGGTCTGTTTTCTGGTGGCGCTCAATATTGTCAATCGATGCAGGAAGACTCATGCAAAAACCTGTGCATAAACACCGGCAACCCAAGCCGGCCAAAAAGAAATGGGAAGAAAAAGATCCGGCAAGCGTGCCTGCTTCGTCGCAGGATGCGCTGCGCAAGGCAATGACGATCGAGCAGAGGCCGGCGACCGAGTTCGACGATTTCCTGTGGATCATGGCTCAGGAGTCCGAGGGCGTCGTGAACGCACGCAATAACAGTTCGACGGCGCGTGGGTTATATCAGTTGCTGCGACCGCAATACGACCTGAATCCGCACGGAGAAAAATCGTTCGGTAATGCGGTCGAGGAATGCCAGGGCGGCATTCACTATATTCTCGGTCGCTATCACAGCACGCAAACCGCCAAGCTGTTCTGGCAAAAACATTACTGGTACTGATCCGATGCGGACATTTCTTATCGCGGCACTGGCCGCCGCGCTTTTCTGCGCGGGCCAGGTGCGCGCGGACGACGCTGTGCCCGCGTTCGACGACTACAAGGTGACGGACGGTTTCAGCGGCAAGCCCGCGAAAGTGCGGATCGTGTCGGCTCAGGATCGCAAGTTCGCCACGCGGTTGCGCGAACTGAGCGGGCAGAAGCCCAACTTCGCCGGACATTACTCGCTGGTGAACTGGGGGTGCGGCGCGTCGTGCGTGATGACCGCCGCGATCGACGCGAAGAACGGCCACGTGACATGGCTGCCGTTCACCGTCTGCTGCTGGGACATGGACGTGACCGAGCCGATCGATTTCAAACCCGATAGCCGGTTGATCGTCGTGCACGGCAGTCGCAATGAAGCGGGCGGCGGCGTGTACTACTACCAGTTGCAGCCGTCGGGCTTCACGCTGGTCAAGGCGGTCGAGAAGGCGAAGTAAGCTGCGCGGCGTGAGTGCCTGGCCCGGTGCTGACGACGATGGCCGCGCGTCTGACGGAGTGAAGTCCTCTATGCGCTCGGTGCCGGGGCACCGAAGTCTGTGGAGAACGCCAGATCCCGCTGGGCCTCCAGAGCCGCAAGACGTTCGGTCAGGGCCGCGTGAACCAGGGCATAGGCGTCGCTTCCGAGCAGCAGGCGTTTGGGGGCGGGTTCCTGATCGATGGATGCGATGATGGCCCGCGCCATCTTGACGGGATCGCCCGGCGGCGTGTACTGGCCCGCGGCAGCGTAGCGCCGCATCTGCCCCGCTGGCGTATCCGCATAGACGTCCAGTGCGGCGCCGGCAACGGCGCTGGAGCCTGAAAACTGGGTACGCGCGCTGCCAGGTTCCACCAGCGTGACCTGGATGTTGAACGGTGCGATGTCCTGAATCGTCGCTTCGAAGAATCCTTCGATCGCCCACTTGGTGGCGTGGTACAGCGAAAGGCCGGGCAGCGCAATCTGTCCGCCCATGCTGGAAAGCTGCACGATACGACCACCGCCTTGTGCGCGTAGATGAGGCAATGCGGCGCGGACGACCTGGATCGAGCCGATTACGTTGGTGTTGATCTGATGCGCGATCTGCTCGTCGCTGATCTCCTCGGCGGCCCCGAACAGACCGTAGCCGGCATTGTTGACGACGACATCGATGCGGCCCAGTTCAGCGAAAGCCTTATCCACCACACGACGGATACCCGGGGTGTCGGTCACGTCCAGCGACGCGAGCCACAGCTGTTCACCATAGCGGGCTTTCAGGTCGTCGAGCGCCTCCAGTTTGCGTGCGGTACCTGCTACGCGATCGCCTCGGGCCAGCAGATGCTCGGTCATCGAACGGCCGAAGCCGCTGTTGATGCCGGTGATAAACCATGTACGAATTGTCATAACCAGACTCCGTGAAAAGACCGCGCCTCACCTTGGTTGATGCGCGGTAAAAAATTCGCCAGACTCGATCGGGAGCCTGCCGGTGTGGATGAGCCGGACAGTGCTCGAGGGGAACGGTTTGGGCGCCATCAGCGTCGCGCCGCATCGCCATATCAGTGCCTGGCCCGGTCGCGTGCGGTGTCCGGCGTCATGCCGGTCCATGCATTGAACGCGCGAAAGAACGAGTTCGGATCGCGATATCCGAGCAGGAATGAAATCTGGCTGTACGGTAAATGCGAGTTGCTGACGTAGTGCCGCGCAAGCTGTTCGCGGACATCGGCGAGTATCGCCTTGAAGCTGACGTTCTCCTGCTCGAGCCGCCGCTGCAGCGTGCGTTTGGTGACGATGAGCTTGCGTGCGACGTCGTCGGCACTGCTCTGGCCGCTGGGAATCGATTCGAGCAATGCCGCCCGAACCCGTTCCGACATGGTCGCTTTCGACGACAGATGCGCGAGCCTTCTGCGCAGCTCGGGTTTGAAGACTTGCCACATCGCGTCGTTTTCCGTCACGAACGGTCGACGCGCATCGGCGAGCGAAAAACTGATGGTGATCGAATCGCCACGTCGCGGCGTGACACCGAGGAAATCGGCATATCCGTCGAGATGAGGCAGATCGTCCGGCGTCGTGACGCTGCGGGCATTGATCCGGGCACGCGTCGCGATCCGCGCCAGTTGCACGAAGAACCCCAGCTCGATGGCGACCACGCTGCCCGGGACAACCGCCTCCCGATCCAGGAAATCGATCTTCAGTGTAAGTGCGTCCGCTCCAGTCTCGACGTCCAGCCGCATCGGTCCGATCAACGGCTTGAACTCGCTGATGCGCCTGGTCGCAACTTCCAGGTTCGGGCTGCACAGCGCGGCGAAGATCGCTGGATCGAACGCTTCGACCGACATCTTCTCGAGAATGCGGGTTGCGAGCTTTGATCCACCGCCGAGATCTTCCACCGCCTGGCACAAGCGGAAATATTCCCGGCTCGCGAGACTGGCGTCGTTCTGCGCGAAGAGATCCGCGGGGAGTTGTGCGCGTCGCAGGACCGCATCGGGCGCGATGCCGATGTCGATAAGCAGGATTTTCCAACCGGGCATGATCGCGAAGCGGTTCATTTGGCAAACTGTCCCGCTTCCACGAACTGCTGGAAGAAGTCGTTCATCGAGTCGGCGAGCGGGCGATAGCGAATCCCCAGTTCGTTGCGGCTGCGACTGTTATCGGCCTTCCACGGGCGGTCGACGTTGCGCGCGATCATTTTCCGCGTGACCGATTTATCGGCGATCGGACCCACCAGCCAGACGAGCCATTTGGGCAGCGTGCGGCGGGGAATGGGGTAGTCGCGGCCGTATCGATCAAGCAGGGTGGAGGCCATTTCCGGGAAGCTGGAGTTGTGACCGGACGTGATGTAGCGACCGTTGGCCTGTGCGGTGAATGCTGCGCGGAAATGCGCTTCAGCGACGTCGCGCACATCCACCAGACCCAGTCGGATATTCGGCAAACCGCCTTTCGCCGTACCGTCACCCATGCGACGAATGATGTTGAAGCTTTCGGAGGTGCCGTCCGGGTTGATGCCCGGGCCGATCACGAACGAGGGATTGATCGCCACCAGATCCCAGCGATTCTGTTTCTTGACGATTTTCCAGGCTTCCTGCTCGGCAAGCGTCTTCGAGTAGGAGTACGGCTGATGCTTCAGGGATGAACTGGTATTCCAGATCTCCTCGGTGAATATCCCATTCGGTGTGTTGTCGAGATCGGCACTGTCGCCATAGATCGCCGCACAACTGCTGGTCAGCACGACACGCTTGACCGACGGTGTGCGGTCGACGGTCTCCAGAACATTCCGTGTGCCGATCTGGGCGGGTTCGATCAGCTCCTTCTGTGCGTCCTTGACGTCCATCCTGAACGGCGACGCGGTGTGGAACACCATCTGGCAACCGGCCATCGCCTCCTGATAGGAACCGGGCTGCATCAGATCCGCCTTGAAGTAGCGAATCTTCCCCGGCGCGTTTGCCGCGATTTCATTGAGGTATTTCAGCTTGCTCGCATCGTCCGGATTCCTGACGGGTGCGTGGACGGTCAAGCCTTCGTCGAGAAGCCGCTTGACCAGCCAGCCCGCGACGTAGCCCGTCGCGCCGGTCACCATGACCGGAAGGTTTTTGTCGATATTCATGCTTGCCAACCTGGAGAGAAAGGATGGAAATCATGATGACAGTGGAACCGCGCCATGTAACTAGCGAAGCGCGACAACTTGTATTCCGTGCGTGCCAGGCACGTGGCCAGCGAAATCTACTCGCAGCCGGTTCTTGTCAGCGGCTCTCATGTGGTGACAGGGTCGACAGGTCCGGAATCATCGCGGCACATAACACAGAGAGGGAGGAACACAGAAGGCCGGTCTCGGCAATCGCGAGATCGCGCAAAGCCTCTTTCTGTCCGAGGCGACGATCAAATGGCATCTGCACAACATCTTTTCCAAGCTGGGGGTCAGGAGCCGCACGGGTGCGCTCGCGCGGGCCGAGGCAAGCTCGCTGCTGTGATCCGCTTTGCGTCGCAGCGGTCCCGCTAGGGATTCAGCCGCCGCAGACTGTCGACCGCATCATCCGATGCCCATAGCAGCGTGTTGACGTACGTGTCGATGTGCACGACCAGCGCTTTACGTGGACCCTCTATCCATTCCGCGGAGTTGTAGAAAGCTGTCTGCTCCGCGTCCAGCGCCTGACGGCTCGCGTAAGCCCGTACCAGGTAGTAGCTCTCGCTTTCGTGGTCCGAGCGGCCATGACACACCACGTCCATTCCGCGTGCGCGGAGCATCGGAACAGCCTGGTGCTGCATGACGGTATGGAACGCATCCAGCGCGCCAGGCTTCAGGCGATACGTGCGGACTTCCAGCAGTCGATTCATCTGTAGACCTCCCAGGTGTCGCATGAAAAAGGGTTAACCCCGCTTGGCGCTATCCCCGAACCCACTTATTGTCTCCCTCATTAATTGAACGACCGGACGGTTTATTATTAACCGAAGCCCGGTGTCGTTCGGTTGATGCCGTGCCCTTCCGGATTACCCATCTACTGCCTACCGACGCGCAGGGATCCTGCTCGTGCCGCGTAAAGCAAAGGGTCAAGCAGTCGACGACGTAACGATAAACGTAGCGATAAGCGCGATATCAAAACCCGGAGGAGAGATCGTGGACACGTGGATCAAATGGAGTGCCGTGCGTTTCATGTTCGCACTGGCAGCAGGAGGGAGCGTTTTCGGCCTGGCAGGTTGCGGCGATACGGAGACCGCCGCGGCGCCCGTACCCGTCGTCGACTATGCGGCGCGTTGTACGAGGCTAGGCGGTCAACAGTTCAACGGCATCGCGGTCACGTCGAGCGTTCGGACCGCACCGGTTAATGGCACGTCTGGCACGCCCGGCACACCTGGCTATTGCAAGGTAACCGCAACCGGTGCAAGCGGCACGCAACTGGATATCGAGGTGGATCTACCCGACAACTGGTCGAACCGGCTGCTGCACCAGGGCGGCGGCGGCTTCGATGGCAGTATTCCCACCGTCGAGGCAACGTCCGCGCAGTTTCCGTTGATCACGCCGTTGCAACGGGGTATGGCGTACACCGCGTCGAACGGTGGAAATCGCACGGGCAACCCTGCCGAATTTCTGACCAGTCAGACCGAGCTGCAGGACTACGCGTATGCATCGACGGGCATCACGGTGCATTTCGCGAAGGCGGTGATCGCGGCGTTCTACGGCGTCGCGCCGAAATACACGTACTTCAACGGAGCGTCGAATGGCGGTCGGGAGGGTTACCTGGCGGCGCAGAATCTGCCCGGCGATTACGACGGCATCATCGCCGGCGACGAAACGATGAACATGGCAACGCAGGTCACCGCGATGCTGAAGACAGCGTCGCTTGCGGGCTCGGCTGCGATGCCTTCGAACGCGCAATGGACCGCGACCTACAACGCGGCGACCGCGCAATGCGGCAACGCGAACGGCGTCATCCTGAATCCCGCGTCGTGCACGTTCGATCCATCGACCTTGCTGTGCGGCGCGTCGGGCGCACCCGCGGCGACGTGCCTGTCGTCGGCTCAACTGCAAACCGTACAGAATCTGCTCGCGCCGTTATCGAGTGGCGGCCAGTTGCTGTTCTCCGGATATAACTGGGCGGACTTCGGCTATCAGCTGGGTGTCCCGTCGTATGGCGGGCTCGGTGGCGGCTTTGCCGCGATCGCGACCGGCAATGGCGGGTGGCTGCTGCCGGCAACGGCGCTAGGCAGTCTGCAGGCAAATTTCAGCGTCGACACGTCGTACCCGGTGATTGCCGCCGGGCTCCAGAACGTCGGGGCGGATCACAATCTGCAGGCCATCGCGCAGTACCTGACGTCGGGCAAGAAGATCATCTCGTTCCACGGTGGGGCGGACCCGTTGATTTCGCCGCGCGATCATCTACGCAACTGGCAGACGGTCGTGCAGCTCGCGGGTGCGGCGGGAACCAATACGAGGTTCTATCTCGAGCCAGGCGTCGGCCATGTGCTCGGAGGGAACGGTCCGGATCAGACCGACTATCTCGGCGCGATGATCGCGTGGGTCGAGCAGGGCAACGCGCCTGGGCAGTTGCTGCTGACGAAATTCAATGCGCAAGGCGGCGTCATAGCCACGCTGCCGGATTGCGCCTATCCGCTGGTTCAGCACTACGCCGGTTCGGGTGACCAGAGTCTCGCGGCCAGTTATACGTGCCAGTGATGCATGGTTAAACGGTTGACACGCCCGCCCGACCTCGACTGCGCAACAGGCGCGCATTCGACACCGTCGGGCGTCAACGCTTTTTTCTCGAGCGATCGGCGATGTGGCGCGACCATGCGAACGCGTAGAAGGGGTGAGCGAGTGCGCCGTGCAGTATGGCTGCGCGTAACGTCGGTGTTGTAACCTCTCATGCAGCCGCCCGGAGGAGCGCGTCGGACTCAGGAGAGTTGCATGATCGCTGGTTCGTTCAGATGCACGATACGCGCCGCCGCGCACACGCTTGCACTCGTGTGCGCGGCGTGGCTCGGTTGTGCGCCTGCCGTCGTTACGGCCGAGACATCGGCTGCATCGCCCACGCCGCCCGCAACGCTCCCCGCCGATGACCAGCATCGACTCGAACAGGCCTTCGCGCTGATCAAGCGCGACTACGTCGTCCCTCCCGACGACGAGAAGCTGATGACCGGCGCGCTCAAGGGCATGGTCGGCGACCTCGATCCGCATTCGACGTTCTACGACCGTGCCGAATTCGCGCGGCTGCAGGAACAGCTCGCGGGCGGGTTCGCCGGCGTCGGGCTGACGGTCGGCGAGGAGTATGGCCAGATTCGCGTGTACGCGCCGATCGAAGACAGTCCCGCCGCCCGGGCGGGTATCCACGCGGGCGACATCGTCTCGCGCATCGACGGCATACCGACACAGGGACTCACGGTCGCCGACGCCGTGAAGCGCATGCGGGGCGAGCCCGGTACGCAGGTGAAGCTCACCGTCTATCGTGGCAGCGACGACGCAACCCGGACCATCACGATCACACGCGCTTTCATTCATGCGCCGAGCGCAAAGTCGCGCGTGCCGATGCCGGGTTATGGCTACATCCGCGTGAGCACCTTCGACGACCGCGCGATTGCCGATCTGGTGACGAGCCTGCATGCACTAGTCGCCGCGAAGCCTCGGTTGAAGGGACTCGTGCTGGATCTTCGCTCGAACGGCGGCGGCATTCTGCAAGAAGCAGTGGGTGTCGCGGGCGCGTTTCTGCCCACCGGCGCAGCCATAGTGACAGTCCAGGAACGGGACGATCCCGGCAAGCGGAAGACGTATCGCAACACTTTCGATGACTATCGCCGCCCGTCGTTCGCAAGTGATCCGCTTGCTGGTCTGCCCGATATGTTCAAGACGCTGCCGCTCGTCGTGCTGACGAACGAGCAGTCGGTCTCGGTGACCGAAGTCGTCGCAGCCGCGCTGCAGGCTTCGCATCGTGCGGTCGTGATGGGTCGGCCGACGTTCGGCAAGGGTTCGATCCAGGTCACGGGCGGCCTGCCGGGCGGCACGGGCATCACGCTGACGGTCGCACGCTACTACGCACCGGATGGACACTCGATCCAGAACCTCGGCGTCGTACCGGACCTGCCGGTCGACGATTACCCGGACGGCAACGCGGACGATCTGCCGGCTATTCGCGAGATCGACCTGCCGCACCACCTCGATAATCCGCAGGATCCGGATGAAGCCGCGCACGAGGTGCTTCGCGAGCACGACGTGGTCGAGCAATTGCGCGAACACGAGGTGCGCGCGACTGATGATGCGCACAACCTGCGCAAACATCGCGTGCCGGTTGCGTTCGGCGAACCGAACGATTTCATGTTGCGGCAGGCGCTGAACTGGTTGCGGCACCGGCCGGTGTCGCTTGCGAAGCCGGGGTAGCTAGTGACGTTCAATTTCTTTTTCGCTGGATGATTGATTTCTTCCTATCATTGAACGCGGCAGCGGTAGAAACTCCAGGGAGATTTCCATGGCCATTGTTACGATCAAGAATCAGCAATCCGGGCAATTTATCGGTGTCGAAAACAACGAGCCGCATTTCGTGAATGCTCCATTTCAATGGGACATCAGGGGCGCGACCGCGGAACAGATCACACAGGGAACGTTCGAGCCTTCGGTCATTAGCAGCCTCGAAGGCTTGTACTGGGCTGCGCTTCCTGGCCGTACCGGGGTTCCGCTTCTGCTGACCATGGAAGAGTCTTATGCGTCCAGATTCAGTCCAGGAGGCCCCGTAACTGCCGATGGCTATCCGCTCTATGTCGCGGGCGCACGGCCTCCCTCATTCGTCTGTGTCAACGATGCAGATAGCATGGTGATGCTCGGCGACGATGAGCTTACGTGGGCAATCAAGCTTTCTCAGGGTTAGCGCGTGTCATCCACGACAGGCAATCGTTAGCGCATGTACAGGCCGCCGTTCACATCCCAGCACGCGCCATTGGCGAAATAGGCGTCGGCGGAGGCAAGCATCACGGCAACATCGGCGATATAGCTGGCAGACCCGAGCCTTCCCGCGGGAAGGCCGGCCATCACCTTCTGCAGTGTGTCGGCGGGAACGCTCTCGTGGACGATCGGCAGATCGAGAGGCCCCGGCGCGATGGCATTGACTGTGACTCCGCGGGAAGCCAGGTCGCGTGCAAAGACCTTGGTCAGCGTGAGTGTGCCGCCTTTCGCGGCGGCATAGTGCGCACCGGTAGCGGAACCCCCGTTCTGTCCGGCAAGCGACGCGATATTCACGATCCGTCCCGCACCGCGGTTAGCGAAATACTGGCCGAACACCTGGCAGCCGAACAGTACGCTGCGCAGATTCACGTCGATGACCTGATCGAACTGTTCGGCGGTGATCTCCATGACCGGTACGATCTTCGACGCGCCCGCGTTGTTGACGAGCACGTCGACGGTGCCCCAGCGCGTCAGCAACGCATCGCGCGCGGTTTCGAAATCCGCTTTCGACGTGACATCGAGTTCGATGGCGCATGCGGTCGATTCGTCCTGGCTTAGCTCACGTGCGAGGGCCTGCACGGGTGCGATCGCGATATCGGCCAGCGCGACGTTATAGCCGGCTTCATGAAAACGACGGGCAACGACTGCGCCTAGTCCTCGTGCGGCGCCTGTAATGAGCGCGGTTCTGTTTGGCATGTTGAAGATCTCGTCAGGCGTTGCCGGCAGCGACAGGCGGAACGGTCAGCGCACGGCCAACCCGTGCTTCGATCTTGCCGTAGCGCCACAGGTTGTACTCGCCGACGGGCGTCGTGCGGTACAGATTGCAGACGGCAACGGCGGTATCGAAGTCGGCGACATCCGCCATGATGTAGAAAGTCCAGGGCGCACTGTCGGCCTGACCGACGACGAGCCGGTCGTCATCCATTACGCCGAGTACACGCACGTTTTCCATCGATTCGACGGAGCTGAGCATCGTGCCGTAGGCTTGCCATACCTCGCCGATCCGGTCGCGCGGCAAGTCGAAGAAATTCTGTGAGACGGCGCAGCAGAACAGCACGCGCAACGGCAGGTTTCGAGTGTCGGTCATGGGGAATATTCCTTTAGTGTGGTCAACAGGCGCTAGGCCGCGGGCCGATAAAACATGCCGCGGATGGTTTCGCGTAACCACGCAATGCCCGGGTCCGCGGCAAATTGCGTGTGCGAATGCACCTGAATTTCGATGGGCGGCAGCACGAACGGCAGCGGCAAAATCCGGAATGCCTTGCCGCGATTGAAGCGCTGCGCGATGCTCTTCGGAAAGATAACCGCGAGATCCGTGTTCATCACGATCTCTGGCGCGACGACGAAATGCGGCATCCTGAGCACGACCTCGCGCTTGAGGTGTAGCTCGTCGAGCCACTGTTCGACCATCCGGTGGCCCGTTGCGTTGGTACTGGCGTAGACGTAACGCAGCGCCATGAGATCCTCGCGCGTCGGCTTCGTCTTGCGTAACGGATGTCCCGCGCGGACCACGCAGACGTGTTCATCGATGAAAAGCGTCTGGCTCACGCAGCCCGCGTCGAGTCCCGGCACATAGCCGAGTGCGAGATCGACCTCGCCGGCGCGCATCGCCGCGCTCACCGATGCGACCGGTACGTTGACCGCCTCGATGTGAATGCCGCGCGCCTCGCGATCCAGCAGCGCGAGCAGAGGCGGCAGGAAATAAAACTCCGACATGTCCGACATCGAGATGCGAAACACGCGTTGAGCGGTGGCCGGCTCGAACCTGGCAAGCTGCTGCACGGCCTCGTTGATGATCGTGAACGCCTGCGCGAGCGGAGGGTAGAGGTGGTGGGCGGCATCGGTCGGCGCCATGCCGCCTGGCGTACGCACGAAGAGCGGGTCTTCGAAGAGCGTACGCAGCCGGCGCAGCGCGTGGCTCACGGCAGACTGCGTGAGGCCCAGACGGTCCCCCGCGGCGGTGAGGCTGCGTAAATCCCAGATGGCGAGGAATACGCGCAGCAGGTTCAGATCGGCGATGCCGAGGTTCGGCTTCATCTTGCGCTTGCCTCCCGGACGAGCGGCGATCCGCGAATCAAGCGTTTTGTTGTCGCGCCGTGGCTGTTTGTCATGACGGTCGATGGCTTGGCGGAGGCCAGTCAATGTGACGCGAGATTACCGTAAAAGCTCCGCATCGCGTAGTGCGGGGTCGCCCCGCCATAGGCAGGCAACGCGTGGAAATCGCGGCGCATCGCGTCGCGCACGGGGGATGCGAGCGCGCGGGCAAGCGCGGCAGGATCGTCGAATACGACCTTGTTCCGCTGCATGGCGTTAGCCTGCGCGAAAGGCAAGCCGCTGCGGCTGTCCACACGCGTGTAGATCTCGAGCTCCCGGAGCGCAGGTAATTGCAGCATCAACGGGGGATGATGATCCAGGTAATGGGTGAGCCACGCGGAGAAATCTTCGGCTGGGCCCTCGTAAGCGACGAGGCAGGTGCATCGCTGGGCGGCGTCTCCTGCGGACACGATCTGTGGAGGAGCAAGCGCGCGCACGGCCATGACCTGTTGCGAGAACGCGTGTGCATCGACTGTCGCAAGCGACGCTGCATACAGCGCATCCTGGACGGCTCCCGCGGGCCGGAGCGCTGCTTCCAGCGCCGTGAGGTCGTCGAAGTACCATTGGAGCACGCACGGCGGCGAGTCCGGATTCGCGGCGATACGCGGATCGACATGGGCTTCGATCGACTCATGCACGATGAGCCGGCGCAAACCATCGATCGCGTTCGCTGCGTGTCGCAACGCAGGGATGTCGAGCGACGACGTGCGACCGTGCGCTCCGATCAGAAACAGGCAGACTTCCATCGCTAGCTCGCCGTGCACGCTTCGGTCGCGCGTACTAGCCGGTGAAACTGCCTGCCGAAGTAGATGAGGCCGTCGCCTTCGTCGCGCAGCGATATGTGTTCGATGCGCACGAACATCACCGAATGCGAGCCCACGGTCGTGGTTTCGCAAAGCGTGCCTTCGAGGCTCGCGATCGCATCGGCGAGTACCGGGACGGGCAAATGTCCTTGCTTCCACGCGGCCCCGTCGAAGCGTTCATCCATCGTGCAGCCGGTCATGCCGGCGAACAGACGCGCAAGAGCTTGGCTGCGTGCGCCGAGCACGTTGATGCAGACGTGCCGGTTGTCATGCAGTACGTCGTGCACGTAGCTGGACTGATTGATGCACACGAGCATCGTCGGCGGGGTGTCTGTCACCGAGCAGACTGCGCTCGCCGTGATGCCGCAACGGCCACGCGGGCCGTCGGTCGTGATCACGTTGACCGCTGCCGCGAGGCGGGCCATTGCGTCGCGAAAGATGGTGCGTGTTTCGTCCGGTGTGTCGTCCCGTGTCATCGCAGGGGCTCCGTGTCGATCAGGGATAGGGCGTGACCGGCGGGATGCCGACGAAGAGCGCACCCGATGCGTCGTACGTGCCCTCGCCGAGGAACGCGTGCTGTGTCACGACGATGGAGTCCCGCACAAGTCTCTGCAAACGATTCTCGCGATAGATGGCGGCCACACCGGCCATCTTGTAGGCCTGCATCACGACGTCGGCACAGGTGTGCGCCGCGTGCGTCGCGGAGAGGCGCAGGAGGTTCGCCTCGGCGGACGACACTGGATCGCCGGCGCTGACGGTGCGCCACGCAGCTTCCGCTGACTCGAAGAAAAACGCCCGCGCGCTACGCAGCTGCGCCTCGGCTTGAGCGAGACCGGTGCGGTAGTAAGCGCGATCGGCGAGGCGTGGTGCACCCGTGGTGGTTTGCGTCACGCCTGACATGCCTGCGAGCAGATCGAGCGCCGCGCGCGCAAGGCCGATGTTCACCGACGCATGCACCTGCGCCTGATAGGCAACTGCCGGGTAGCGATAGAGCGGCTCGTCGATGAGCGCGGCGCCACCTCGCACGAAGGTCCATTGCTCGTCGACGTACTTGTCCTTCAGGCGCAAATCGTGACTGCCGGTTCCCTGCATACCGACGACATTCCAGTTCTCGACGATCTCAACTTCGCTTGGCGGGAAGACTGCTGTAAAGGGCTTGCCTGCGTTGCCCCCCTGGCTTGCGTCGCCCGGCACGCCACCGATCCCCACGCCGATCCAGTCGGCGCCTTTGCAACCGCTCGCGAAGCGCCACTGTCCACTGACCAGAAAGCCACCGGGCGCGCTCACGGCTTTCTGCAGCGGATAGAGCCCGCCCGCGAAAACCTGATCCGGGCCGGACGCGTAGATGCGTGCCTGCGTTTCGATCGGCAGTGCCGCGAGGTACGTGTTCGCGGAGCCGAACGCAGCGACCCATGCAGTCGAACCATCGACGACGGCGATGCGTTCGAGTATCTCCAGAAAGCGCGGCGGCGGGAGCGCATCGCCACCAAAACGCTTCGGCGTACTCGCGCGGAAAATGCCGGCACGCTTCATCTTCGCGACCATGTCGCGCGGAACGTGCGACAGACGATCGAACTCGTCGCTGCGGCGTTCGACTTCATCGATCAACGCATCGAGCGACAGGGAACCGGGATACTCGGGAAAGTCCTTGATCGAATCGTCGCTCACGCGGGCGGCGGAGTGTGCAGTGTGCAGGACGTGCATATGCGATACCTCGTGGGAAATCTGAAGTGACGGCGATGTCATTCGGCGCTCTGCTGCGCCTTGATACGCATCGCTTTGGGAAAGGTCTCGCGGGCGAAGCAGGTGGCGATGACGGTGACGAGACCGAGCGCACCGAGGTAGAGCGCGACCGGCACCGCGCTTCGATAATGCGCGAGCAACGCGGTGGCGATCATCGGCGAGAGACCGCCACCGAGCACCGAGGAGATTTCCCGTCCGACGCCGAGCCCCGAGAAGCGCAGGTGCACCGGAAACATCTCGCTGATAAACGCGGGCTGCGCGCCTTCCAGAATGCCGAGCGTGAGGCTGTTGGCCAGCAGGAGGGCGGTGATGATCTTCCAGTACTCTCCGGAACCGAGCAGCGCGAAGTAGGGCCACGCGACGAGCACCATCGCAATAGAGCCGACCAGATAGACGGGCTTTCGTCCTACCTTGTCCGTGATATGTCCGACGAGCAGCGAGACGGGAATCATCAGCAGCATCGAAAGGGTGAGTCCTCCGAGTACCCAGCTCGATTTGATGCCGAGAAACTGGCTGTACGCGAGCGAGAAGGCGAAAAAGATGTATGACGCGCCGCCTTCGCCGAAACGCAGGCCGAAGACAGTCAGCACTTCGCGCGGACACTGCCGCAACACGTCGACGACCGGCATCCGGCTCTGGCGACGCGTTGCCCTCGCTTCGACGAATGCGGCGCTTTCTCCAACCGATCGACGCATCCATAAACCGAGCGCAACCAGTGCGACGCTGCCGAGGAACGGCACGCGCCAGCCCCAGCTATGGAAATCGGCAGGCGCGAGATTTTGCACGAGCAGAAATGCGCCCGTCGACAGAACGAATCCGAACGCTGCACCGCAGGGACTCCATGCTGCGAGTGCGCCGCGTTTCGACGCCGGCGCATTTTCGTGTATGAGCAGAATGCTGCCGCTCCATTCGCCGCCTGCAGCGAGGCCCTGCAGAATACGCAGCAACACGAGCAGGACAGGTGCCGCGATGCCGATCTGCTGATAGGTCGGCAACAGGCCCATCAGCGTGGTCGCAGTACCCATCGCGAGGAGAGTGAACATCATCACGACCTTGCGGCCATAGCGGTCGCCAATATGACCGCTTAGCACGCCGCCGATCGGTCGCGCGATGAAGCCCACCGCGAAGCCGCCGAACGCCGCGACGGTGCCAATCAGCGGATCGGTTCCGACCGGAAAAAACAGCTTGCCGAACACCAGCGCGGCAGCGGTGCCATAGAGAAAGAAGTCATACCACTCGAGGATTTGCCCGAGCACGGCGGTGGTCACCGCGCGACGCATCGCGCTTGGCCGGTAAGCTGATCGAGGCGCGACGAGCGGCGCGCTCAGGTTGGGATTCACGGCGTCATGGTTCATGGTGGAGGGCGAGCATGAGTTGTGTTTCCCGCTTTTCCATCGTTCCGGGCGGCAGGGGCGAGTCACATCGAGACGACATGGCTCAACGATAGGAGTCGCGCAGGCGCCGGTCAAATTCAGGCCAAAAATGCGCGATATGAATCGCGTGCATGGGGGATGCACGTTAGCCCGCGTTGCATCAGCCGGGTTTATCGATGCATGGGGTTCTACATGATTTGCCGCGTGGGCGAGTCCGCGGGTCTGGACGTTGGCACGAAGAAGGCGAGTCGCGCTACGCCTATGCCGCTAGAACATATCCTCGTGCCGGCAATTGACGAGAATCTCGGCGACGCTCGCGGAGTTCGGCATCTCGATCGTATTGGCAACCAGACGCGCGATATCGTCAGGTTGGGTCATCGCCTCCGGCGCGAGATCCGCGATACCGGCCGCCATTTCCGTGTTGACGAATCCGGGGCATATCGCGGTTGCACGCAGACCGTCATCCCAGCCGGCGCGCCGTACGGCATGAGTGAGTGCGACCGCCGCATACTTCGACATCGGATAGCCCGCGTTGAGGTTCTTCACGCGCTTGCCCGATAGCGACGCGATCTGGATGAACCGTGCATCGTCTGCACGACGCAGATGCGGCAGCGCCGCCTGGATGAGCCGGAACGGCGCCTTCACGTTGATGTCGAGCGTTTCCTCGAGCAGCTCGTCGGTGCCGTCTTCCAGGCCGATGTGCGTGCAGATTCCCGCATTGCTCACCAGCACGTCGATGCGGCCGAAGCGCTCGATCGTCGCGTCGACCCAGCGGCGGCCCGCGTGGGTGTCGCGTGCCTCGTATGAGAACGTGAACGCATCGAAAAGACCACCGAGCGTCGACGGATCCCGCACGCCGAGCGACAGCAGGTAGCCGCGTCGCGACAACTCGGTGGCGATGGCGAGTCCAATGCCGCGACTCGCCCCGGAGATCATCGCTACTTTTTGCATGAGGCTCTCCTCGGAAGCGTGGCCTTAGAAGCCCGCGTCGATGACGATTTTCGTCCCATCGCTGAAGCGGTTGAAGCGGAATGCATGCGGATCGACGAGCGGCGTATCGTTCGTCACCAGATCCGCCATCAGTTTTCCGGCGGCTGGCCCGATGCCAAATCCATGCCCTGAAAAGCCGGTGCCGATAAACAGGCCCGGCACGGTATCGACACCGGAGATGACGGGAATCGCATCGGGCGTCACATCCATGTAGCCTGCCCAGCGCTGCGCAATACGCGCATGCGACAGATGCGGAAAAGCCTTGGTGAACTCGCGTAGACCCGCATCGGTGTACTCGACGATCGGCTCGGGATCGAGCGTGCGAACCTGTTCGAATGCCGTAGGGCGATCCAGCGGCCAGTGACGCGGACGGCGCAGTTCATCGAAGAAACGCGCGCCGATGCCGATCCGCAGCGAACCCAGCTGGCTCTTGAGCGCCTCGATGTATTTAAAGAACAGGCGAAACGAATCGGGCGTGAGATCGCTATACGTGCGAAAGCCGGGAGCGACCGTATAGCCGCCATCGGCCCGCTTGCGAAACGCGAACCGCTTGTTGCTCGCGGAGCAGGTCGGGCCACCGTCCAGTGGTTCGGTACGCAGTACCGATGCCCTAACCAGCAGTTGCGGCACATCGATATCCAGGTTGCCGCAGAACAGCCGCGACCATGCGCCGCCGGCGACGACGACGCTGTTGCAGCGGATCGTGCCGTATTCGGTGACGACCGCGCTGACACGTCCCGCACTCGTTTCGACGCCGCGTGCCGCGCATGGCGTCAGGATCTTCACGCTGCGTTTGCGCAGCGCATTGGCGATCGCGGGCGCAGCCTTTTGCGGTTCGGCACGGCCGTCGCCGGGGGTATAGAGTCCGCCTTTGAACGCTTTCGTCGCGCCCGGTAGCAATGCGGCGACCGCTTTTCCATCGACCTCGCGTGTGTCGAACGCATCGCCAGCGACGTGACGTGCGTTGTCGAGCCACACGCGATGCTGGTTCATGACGTCGTCTTCCTCAGTCATGTAGAGAATGCCGCATTGATTGAAGCCGGTGTCGATGCCAAGCGTCTCATCCATCTTTCGCCAGAGCTTCAGGCTTTCGATGCTCAGCTCGAATTCGCGCATGTCGCGATGAGTGACGCGCACCCAGCCCCAGTTGCGGCTCGATTGCTCGCCTGCGATATGGCCTTTTTCGCAGAGCGCAACCTGCAATCCTTTGTCGCTTAGATAAAGCGCCGTACTCACGCCGATAATGCCGCCGCCGATGACAACGACGTCGACCTGCGAAGGCAAGATAGTGTCGTTGGCGACCGTCTCTACTTGAGGTCCCATAGTGGTCGATGTCCCGCTCGTAGTGGCTAGTTATGCTGGTCGGCGATGCCTGTCATTGCGGAAGCCTGCGCCTTGCGTTGCCGGCGCGACGCGCCCGCGTTCGTGTTGCCGCGCGTCGGGTTCGAATAGCGGTTGGTCCAGCGGTCGATATGGTTGATCGCGTGCGTGAGCGGCACCGTGACCAGCAGATACACCACGCCCGCGGCGACCAGCGGCGACAGGTTCGCGGTATTCACCGACGTATTCTGGCCGATCGTAAACAGATCACGCTGCGACGTCAGAAGGCCGAGAAAATAGACCAGGCTCGAATCCTTGACGATCGAAATGAACTGGTTCGCTAGCGCCGGCAAAATGCGCCGCACGCCTTGCGGCACGATCACGTGACGCATGCTGCTCCAGTACGTCATGCCGAGCGCCTGACACGCGGAGAGCTGCCCGCGTCCCACGCTTTGAATACCGGAGCGGAAAATCTCTGCGATATACGCGGACGAGATCAGCCCAAGCGCGACGATCGCGAGCGGATAGGGATTGGGCCCGAAGATCGAGAGTCCGATGGGCGCGAGTCCCTGGCCGACCAGCAGGATCACGAGGGCCGCGGGCAGCCCGCGGAACACGTCGATGAACACCTGCGCGGGTAGCATCAGCCAGCGGGTATGCGATACCGCCATCAACGCGAGCACCATGCCCACGACGATCCCAAGCACCGTCGAAAATATCGACAACACGAGCGTGTTGACGAGACCCGTGCACAGCAAGGACGGCATCGACGAAACGAGCAATGGCCAGTCGAGAAAATTCTGCAGGAAAGCATTCATGGTGCGCTCCGTGTTGAGCGTCGACAACGTGCGATCAGACGCGCTCAGCTACCGGTTTTCATCGCATACGGCGGAAGGCTCGCGGGCTTCGGATAGCCCGGATGAAACTGCAGATACAGCTTCACCCATGTTCCATCGGCGACCAGCTCGTCGATGGTCTTGTTTAGAGCGGCCTCCAGCTTCGTGTTGCCTTTATGTACCGGAAAACCGGCGGGCAGATTGACCGCCGAGATGTCGAGCTTGTCGGCGATATTCATTTGCGGATACTTCGCCTGCAATCCTTCAACGAGCGTCTTGTCGACGAAGTAGCCGTCGATGTATTTCGAGCGTAACGACAGGAACCCCGTGTTCAGGTTCGGAAAGCGCACGATCTGCGCGCCCGGCAGATAGCTGTCCGAATACGTGTCCTCGATAGTGCCTTGCACGACACCGATTCGCTTGCCCTTCACCGATGCGGGATCGCTGGTAATCACGCTGTCGGGTAAGGTCGCAACGCTAAGCAGACCGGTCAGATAGCCTTCTGAGAAATCGACCATCTTCAGGCGCTCCTTCGTGATCGAAATCGAGCCGGCAGCCAGATCGATCTGCTGGCTCGCGACGCTCGGCAGCAAGCCGCTGAAGTCCTGCGCACGGAACTCCGTACTCAGGCCGAGCTTTGCTGCGACAGCGCGAAGCAGCTCGACGTCGAAGCCCGTCATCTTGCCGTTGTCGATATACGAATACGGTTTGTTGTTCGCATCGACGCCGGCGATCAGCTTGCCCGGCGTTAGCGTGCCGACGTCGTCAGCACGCGCGTTGCCTGTCAACGCAAGCGATAGCGGTACGATGACCGCGATGAGACTGAGAAGGTGGCGTAAGCGCATGATGTTTGCTCCGTCGAGAGGACCTGGACTTGCGATGCAAGGAAAAGGGTGGACATGCTGTCAGGAAAGAGCGGCACGTACGCGGCCGCTCCAGAGATCGTCGAACTGATAGAGGGCCGTGCCGACCGGCACGGTCAGGCGGCTGGCGATACCCGCGCGGCTGACCGGAAATGCGCCTTCGCCGAATGCGCCGAGTTGCGCATCGAGTCCAAGCATATGTTTCGCGACGCGCGTGCCGAGATAGCTCATCAGCGCGACGCCGTTGCCGTTGCAACCCAGTGCGTAGTGAATGCCGTCCTGCTCGCCGATGTGCGCGAGCTTGTCGCCCGTCATCGCGACATAGCCCTTCCACGCGTGCGTGATGCGCACGTCGCGCAAAGCGGGCCACAACTCGATCATCTTCGCGTGCAGCATCCTGGCCGCGTCGCGCTCGCTGACTTCGCGCATCGCGGGGCGGGAGCCGAACAGCATCCGCGTGCCGTCGGGCGATGGCCGCGTGTAGAACAGATTGCGCTTCGAATCGCTGATCATCCGGCGCCCCGGATTCAGCACAGCCATCAGGCCTGGCGGCAGCGGTTCCGTGGCGATCTGGTAACTCGCGACCGGTAGCACGCGTCGCGAGAAGAACGGTAACAGTCGCCCGGTATAGCCGTTGGTCGCGACCAGCACATGCTTTGCGTCGACCGTGCCGCGTACGGTGTGAATCCGAAAGCCCGTGTTGTGCTCATTCCGTTCGATTCGCTCCACGCCCGCATGCGAATGCAGACTCGCGCCGCAACGCCGCGCGAGATCGCGCAACGCACGATGATATTTAGCCGTATGAAGGCCGCCATATTCGTCGACGAGAATGCCGCCGTAGTAGTAGTCCGAGCCGATCACCGTATGCTGTTCCGCGCGCGGCACGACATGGACCGTGACGCCGGTCTTGTCGCGCAGCAAATCGCCCTGGCGGCGCAAACGCTCGAAGTGGCCTGGGGTGAATGCGCCGAAGAAGCGGCCAGTGATCTGCAGATCGGCGTCGAGCGATTCATCGGCGACGAGGCGCTTCAGATAGTCGAAGCTGGCCATCGACTCGCACATCAGCCGTCCCAGCCGTTCCGCCGACACCCCGCGAATCGCGTTGGTCAGCGCAAGTTTCTGTCCGCTCGACACCATGCCGCCGCTGCGCGTGCTGCCGCCTGCGCCGATCTCGGCGGCGTCGAGCACGGCGACGCTGGCACCGTGTCGCGCGGCTTCCGCTGCCGCTGACAAGCCGCAATACCCGCTGCCGACGATTACCACATCGACGCTGGACGGCAACGCGTCGCGCACCGTCTCGGGTGGCGCCGCGTCCCACCAGTACGGAGCCGCACGGAAGTCGTCGTGAAACAGCAGGGCATCGGAGCGCATCGGATAGTGCAGGGGACGGGTTGCGAACCAGTCTAGATTTGCGCCGTCCATCCGGTCAAATACCGCCAAAAAGGCATGCTATTCAATTTTGATATGGCAACCTGAAGGCGGAAGCAACGAAAGCAGACGAGGCGAGTGGATGAATCAACGTCAGATCGAAGCGTTCCGGCTGGTCATGTTGCGTGGCTCGATGACCGCGGCCGCCGAGGAATTGGGCACGTCGCAGCCCAGTATCAGCCGGCTGATTGCGGAACTGGAGGAGTCGTCGGGGCTGGCGCTGTTCACGCGCAACGGTGGACGCATTCAGGCCACGGATGCCGGCAGTGCGTTCTATCGCGAAGTGGACCGGAGCTTTGTAGGCCTCGAGAAACTCGCGCACTCCGCACGCGAGATTCGCGAGCTAGGAAGCGGCCGTCTGCGGCTGGTCGCATCGCCCGTGCTTGCATTGTCATTTGTGCCCACCGTAATCGAGCGGTTTCTCTCGACGAATCCACGCATCGTGATATCGCTTGAGATGCGTAGCGAGGGAACGATCCAGCGTTGGGCGTCGTCGGCCTATTGCGATGTCGGATTCGCCACGACGACGCCCGACGTGTTCGGTGTCACGAGCGCCGAGCTATACCGGCTGCCTGGCGTGTGCGCACTGCCGGCCGGACATCCACTCGCGGCACGCAAACGCATCCATGCACGCGATCTGCGCGGCGAGAGTTTGATCTTGCCGTCGTATGCGGACGATACGCGTTCGTCGCTGGATCGCGTGCTGCGGCAGGCGGAAGTCAACCAGGTGCCGACGATCGAAACGCCATACGGTGCGACGATTTGCGCGATGGTGTCGCGCGGGTTGGGAATCGGCGTCGTGAATCCGCTTGCAACTGTCGACGCGAATCCCGCGAAGATCGCGTTCCGGCCGTTTTCACCGGACGTCATGTTCCGCGGTTTTACCGTGTGTCCGAACCTCCAGTACACGAACCCGATCGTCGACAGTTTTCTGGAGGTCGTGCGCGACGCGATGGCGTTCGAGGTTAGACATTGGGGGAAATGATCCGGCGCGTGGGCGAGGACACGAAAAATCGCAATGGCATGATCTCGCCGACTCCTTGCTGATTGCAGGTGCGATTTCGACCCGGTCCGCTGCAACAGGGTTCATGCCCGTGTGAGCCGCGATTGCGCCGGTTGTGGCACGGTAGTGCGCGGTGGCAAGACTGATGGCAGCGCGGAGGTTTATTATTTAATCCGCGTTCGTTCAGCTAGTCCGAACTGGCAGACCACCTGACAAGAGGACACGAAGTGAAGATAGCAAAGCTTGCGGGAAACGCGGTGTTGTGTGCCGCCATGGCTGGCGGTATCTCACCGGTTGTATCGGCCGAGGCGCAGGGCGATTACGGACCACCTCTCGAAACCGTCAAGACCTTCGACACGTTCAAGCTCGTGGGTATCGGCGTGTCTCACGAAGGTCGTATCTTTGCCAGTGCCCCCGCAGCCCAGTCCGGCGACAGGCTCGTCGAGGTCGATGCGCAAACCGGCGCGGTGACCCCGTACCCCGATCAGGCCTGGAACACGTCCGGCACCGACACGGAGCATGAGTGGGCGGTCCCTCAGGCGATGTGGGTCGACAAAGCCGACCACCTGTGGGTGCTCGATTCCGGGCGGGCTGTGCTGGCGGCCGCGGGTCCAGGAGCGAAGCCCAAGCTGGTCGAGTTCGACCTCGGCAGCAACACGATCATCCGCAGCTATGGCTTCGAGGGCACAGTTTCCGCGACCGACTCCATCAACGACGTACGCATCGACCTGGTCCATCAGTACGCGTACCTGACCAACGTCGGTAGTCGCGGTAGTCTGATCGTGCTGAACCTCAAAACAGGTCAATCGCGGCAGGTTCTGGTCGGCGATCGCTCGACTTTTGCCGATCCTCAGCAGCATCTGATGATCGGGGATCAGCCTGCGGAAACTGACGCGGGCAAGCAGGTTGCGATCCACGCCGATGGCATCGCCCTCTCTCCGGACGCCAGATGGGTCTACTACCGACCGCTGACCGATCACCACTACTGGCGGGTGCCAACCCGTGCGCTGATCGACATCGGGCTGACCGCCGACCAGTTATCGCGGAAGGTGCAATATCTCGGCTCGGCCGAACTGACCGGCGGTTTGATCATGGATCGGCATGGGACGCTTTACGGTGGCGATCTCGAACACAGCACCGTCGTTGCGCTGGACATCGATCCCGCTACACACCACGTGAAATCGCGCCTCTTCGTGCGCGCTCCTGGGCGGCTTTCCTGGGCGGATGGTTTCGCCATCAGCCAGGGCTACCTCTACATCGCGGACTCCCACCTCTGGGAGGTGGCATTCAAGAATCGTCTGCCGCGTTCCGGACCGTTCACCATTTTCAGGGTGAAGTTGCCGGGATGACCGCCGGCTGACAGGCGCTACCGAACGTCTGCGGCCAGGTACTGGTGGAGCGACTGCATGACGGCCGCTCCTTCGCCCACCGCTGCAGCGACCCTCTTGACCGAGCCGCTACGAACGTCGCCCACTGCAAAGATTCCCGGCTGGCTTGTCTCCAGACAGTGCGGAGGGCGCTCTGAAGTCCACTTGTCGTCCGTGCCGGCTCCGGTTAGTACGAAACCTGTTTTATCGAGGGCAACGCAGTCGCCGAGCCAGCCGGTATTGGGCTGCGCTCCGAGAAACAGGAAGACATGCCGGATAGGTTTGTGCTCGATGCGCCCCTGTCGATCCCATTTGACGGATTCCAGTGCTGTATCGCCGCACAATTCAGCAAGCTGTGTATGTAGATGAAGCGTGATATTGGCCGCAGCGCCGATTCGTTTGATCAAGTAGTCGGACATGCTTGCATTGAGTCCGTCGCCCCGAATCATGACGTGAACATGGCGCGCAAATCCTGACAGGAACACCGCGGCCTGTCCCGCTGAATTCCCACCGCCGACGACAATCAATTCTTCGTTGCGTGCGAGCGCGGCTTCCATGAACGTCGCGCTGTAGTAAACACCTCGTCCCTCGAAGTTCTCGATGCGGGCAAGCGGTGGCTTTCGATAGCGTGCGCCGGTCGCGATGATGACGGCGCGCGCGAAAACGCTCTCGTCGTAATTGAGCCTGATATGAAAGGGCGGTGCGCCCCGGCACTCTATTCCGAGCGCTTCGACAGGCACGCCCACCTCGGCGCCGAATTTTCGGCATTGAGACAAACCCCGGCCGGCAAGCGCTTGCCCCGTGATGCCGGTTGGGAATCCAAAGTAATTTTCGATCTTCGAACTGGTTCCGGCCTGGCCGCCCGGCGCTTTCTTGTCCACGACCGCGACTTTCAATCCCTCGGAGGCTGCATAGACCGCGGCCGCGAGGCCTGCCGGTCCGGCGCCGACCACGACGACGTCGAAGTGCTCGCCATCTAACCTGTCGGGACTCAGACCGATTGCATCAGCCAGTTCGCGGGTATTCGGTTGCTTGAGCACCACGCCTTGCAACGTGATGATGACCGGGACATCGGCACCCGTTGCACCGTGGCGAGTGAGTAGTTCGGTTGCCTCTGGATGCTCGACGATATCGAAGTAAGCCGAAGGTTGACCGTTGCGGCTGAGAAAATGACGCAGGCCGAGCGTAGCGGCGGACGATGTGCTGCCAATCACCAGGACGCCCCCGAACTGACCTTGGATAAATGCGACCCGGCGAAGAATAAAGGCACGCATGATGGTTTCGCTTAGCTCAGCTTCTGCGATCACCAGCGCGCGTAACGACTCCTCGTTGATGACGATGACTTCACACGCCGAAATCGCGCGTGCAGTGGCTACCGCGGCACGACCGGCCAGTGTCCCGACCTCGCCGGTGAAATTTCCCGGCCCATGTATGCCCAGCACGTGAGGACCATCGGGGGCGCTTCTCGTCACCTCGATTGATCCGGAGACGACAGCGAACATGGAGATGTGGCGTTCACCCTCGGTGAACAGCACCTCGCCCGTTTCCAGCCTGCGCCGCTCGCCATATCTTTCCAGCAACGCAAACTGTCTGTCGTCCAGCACCGGAAAAATCTGATGGTGACGACGGCCGCCTTGCACCAGATCGTCGGACGGTCCTGAGGATTTGCTGCTCATGGTCGTTTCCATGTCGGTGGGCGCGTCGGGCAACCCTGTGGGCGTGTCCTTGAATAGTACATCCGCGCGAATCCGGGATCGAAGGCGCAAAAGTGGCCGGCGAGGGTGCTGAAAGCGGCGGGGTTGTCTGCCGCGTGTGATCGGATCGGCAGGGGCGGCAATTTAAGTTCTCTTTAAGCAACGCCGCGTACAGTACACCTGCCTGACGAAGGCTTTTCACACATTGATGTATTCGCCTGCATCGGGCCGGAAGTACGATGCACTCTTGCAGCAGCATGAGTTGATAGCTGGAACCGATGGCCCAAGCCGACCCTGCGAGGTCGGCTTTTTCATGGCCGGAACGTATTGCCGGTGGTTGAACATTTAACCGGCTGAAACTTCAGCCGCCGTGGATTTTCCGCGCACCCGTCTGGCGGATCGGCTCTGCCAGTTCGATCAGCAGGTTGCGTAGCCACCGATGAGCCGGGTGAGCATCTGTCCGTCGATTCCAGAGAAGATGGAACGTTACCGGGGCAACCTGAATCGGTAACGCATGGATGCTCAGTCGTTCCGCGACACTGCAGTTGGCTGCGATTCCGAACATCACGGTCGCGATGTAACCGGTTTCCGCGACCACGATAGGGGCGATGTAGGGATGTGCCACGGAGATACCCACGCGCCGGGCGCGACCCATCTCTGCGAGGGCGATGTCGACGACACCTTTGCCGTCGCCTTCCGGAGAAATAAGGACGTGAGTGGCTGCGACGAACCCATCCACCGTATCGAACGACGAAGAAGCGGGCGAGCCCGCACGCGCGATGCCGACGAACGGCTCATCGAACAACGGGTAGTGAAGAATTCTCGTCTCGTTTCCCGGCGCTACCCCGATTGCGAGGTCGACGTCCCCGCTATCGAGAAGCGCGATGGCATCCCGGCGATCAACGAAGGAGCGTGCCCGCAAATCGATGCCCGGAGCGCTGACGGACAGCTTTGCGGCGAGCTGGGGCAAAAGAACGTAGGCAGGGTGATCGGCGAGCGCAAGCGTGAATACGTGGTTGCTGGTCGCTGGATCGAAAGCCGGCTCCAGATGAAGGGCGGTGCGGACAGTTTCAAGCGCCTGCCGAAGTGGAAGCGCGAGATCGCTTGCTCGAGGCGTGGGAGCAAGCCCATGCGAACTGCGCACAAATAGCGGATCCCCGGTTGCTTTCCGCAATCGAGCGAGGGCCGCGCTCATAGCCGGCTGACTAATCCCTATGCGCGCCGCCGCGCGAGTGACGTGCCTCTCTGCTATCAACGCGTCGAAAGCCACTAGCAGGTTCAGATCGAAGCCTTCAATATCCATGCGGTGAATAATATCAAATAAACGTCATTTGTTGGATATATGCCGGTGCACTTCCATACTCCATTCGAAGCTGATGGCTCAGTCAGCGAGATAGTCGAAATATCGAAGGAGAGGTTGCCGATGTCTGTTCCATCTAATGTCGCGATCGTCACAGGCGCTTCGCGTGGTATCGGTGCCGCGATTGCGCGCCGATTGGCCGCAAGCGGCTTCGCTGTGATCGTCAACTATGTTTCAAATAAGGAGGAGGCAGACAACGTTGTCGCCTCCATCACCGGGGCCGGCGACATTGCATATGCCATACGGGCCGACATCAGCAAGGCGGATGACTTTGCTCGATTGTTCGACGAGGCGGAGACGAAGGCAGGCCCTGTTGCACTGCTCGTCAACAACGCCGGCCTCATGTCTGCGAAGCGTATCGCGGAGGTCGACGATGAATGGTTCGACCGGCTGTTCGCGATTAACGTGCGGGGCACGCTCAATGGCTGCCGTCTCGCCGCGACCCGGCTTGTCGACGGTGGTGCCATCGTCAACCTCTCGACGAGTGTGATCGGCATGTCCCCGCCGGGATACGGTCCGTATTGCGCTAGCAAGGCGGCTGTCGAGGCACTCACGCGCAGCTTGTCGAAGGAGCTGGGCGCGCGCGGAATTCGCGTCAATGCCGTGGCGCCAGGGCCGACGGATACCGAACTGCTCCACGATGCGAACACACCGGAACGGACGCAAAGTTTTCGCGACATGACGCCGCTCGGTCGTTTGGGCAAGCCCGATGACATCGCCAACGTGATCGCTTTCCTTGGCACGCCTGCTGCAGCGTGGATCAACGGACAGACTATCCGGGTCAATGGAGGCATCGTTTCATGAGCCAGCAACAGACCATCCTGATCACGGGAGCCGGCTCCGGCTTCGGCAAGGTCATCGCTCTTGAGCTTGCGCGGGCAGGGCACATCGTCTACGCGTCAATGCGCGACGTTGGCGGGCATTCAAAAGAACGGGCTTCGGAATTGCGTGCCGTCGCCGACAACGAAAAGATTGCGCTAAGACCGGTTGAACTCGATGTGCGAAGCGAGGAGAGCGCACGGGCTGCGGTCGATCTGATTCTTGCGCAGGAAGGGCGCATCGATGTGGTGATCAACAATGCCGCGATGATGATGCACGGACTGACCGAGGCGTTTCGACCCGAGCAAGTTGCGGAAATTATCGATCTCAACGCGATCAGCTGGGTGCGGGTGAACCGGGCCGCATTGCCTGCGATGCGTCGCGCGGGCCGTGGCCTGCTGGTTTATATCGGCAGCGGCATCAACCGGTTGCCTGATCCGTTCACTGGTCCGTACGCGGCGTCCAAGGCCGCCGGCGATGTGCTCGCTGAAGTCATGGGACTGGAGGTCGCACGCTACGGTATTGAGACCGTCATCGTTCAACCCGGTGCATACACCACCGGTACCAACCACTTCAAGCATGCGGTGAGCCCGATCGACACGGAAGTGGTGTCGCAGTACGGCCGTCTCGAGGGTCTTGCTGGAGAGCTGGCCGAACGTCTTGATCGGACCAATCTGCCGGACCGACGTCACGACGTCGAGGAGGTGGCTGAAGCCGTTCGCGACATCGTCTCGATGACGCCTGGGACACGCCCCAGACGAGTCGACGTCGATCCGCAAGGTCGAAATGTTGGTCGCATCAATGACGTCACTGCCGAACTGCAGCGTGACTACTTCCGTCGGTTGGGCGTTGAAGACCTGCTGCGGCCGAGTATCGAAGGTGCGGGGTAGTGAAGTCATCCTGGCGGTGGATTGCTGGGCAATGAATAAACATAGATGAGGTCAAATTGACGGTGTTAACTGAAACGACAGGCAATGGCGTAAGAGCGAAGGTCGCGGTAGTCACGGGCGGTACGCGCGGCATAGGAGCTGCCCTGGCTCGTGAATTCATTGCACGTGGCTTTACCGTCGTGATTACCGGACGTCGTGCGGACGAAGCCGGGCAAGTCGCGCGGGCGCTTTCGAAAGAGGGCGTGAAAGTATCTGGATACCCCCTTGAAATTGGCGATGAAGAATCGGTTGTCCAATTCGCGGGCTGGCTTAAGAACAGCTTTGGAACGATCGATGTGCTTGTGAACAATGCCGGGGCGCACTTCGATTTCGCGAACGATGTGCTTGCACCGGATCTGGCGGCTGCGGAGATGGCATTCGGGACCAACGTAGTCGGTACGTGGCGCATCACGACAGCATTGCTGCCGCTGATGGATCGAAGCGGCCGCGGCCGTATCGTTAACGTGTCCAGCGATATGGGCTCGTTGAGTCTGCATTACCCGGGAGCACCGGGTTACAGCCTTTCTCGTGCAGCGCTGAATATGCTCACGGTGAAACTCGCAGACGCGTTGCACAGCGAGCGAATCCTGGTCAATGCAGCATCGCCTGGTCATGTGCGAACCGCGCAAGGTGGCCCGGATGCACCGCTATCGGTGGAGGAGGGAGCGACTGCTGTGATACATGCCGCGTTACTTCCCGATGATGGTCCGACTGGTCAATTTTTTCGTGAATCCGCTCCGGCGGCATGGTGAACAACATGGTTTCCAACAACGTTTCCCGGTTGATGCAGCGGTTTTACGCTGCATTTGAAAAGCAGGATGTCGATGCGCTCAGGGCGGTAGTGACTGAAGACTGGCAGGATATTCCGCTCGCGCCGACGCAGACCCCTGGATCCGACGGAGTCGGTCCGGTGTTCGCGATGCTGTCAAACGCATTCGACTCCCTTGAGGTCATCGTCGACGATGTGCTGGTCGATGGCGATCGCGTCGGTGTGCGTGCGCGAATGAGCGGTTTCCACGTCGGCTCGCTGTTTGGCGTGGAGGGCAAGCAGGCCAGATTCAACATCGCACTGCACGAATTTCACGAGATTCGGGACGGACGGGTTGCACGCACCTACCATCTTGAGGACTGGCTCGCTTTCTTTACGCAGGTAAAAGCATTTCCAGCTTCACCCCAGGATTGAAAATCCAGCGCAGCATCGAGCGTGAGGTGGAGCGGAAGTGGCGGCCAGAACTTAAACCTTCTACAGACGAATCCATGATGCGAGCAATCAACCCGGCTGGACAATCGATTCCCCAGCCTTCGCAGGCCATGCTGGTTTCCGGCGACAACCTGCTGTTCATTTCCGGGCAAGTGGCATATGGAACTGAAGGGGTCATCGGCACTGATCTGGAGACTCAACTCGACGAGGCGTTCAAGAATCTACGGACCGTTTTGCATGAGGCCGGTGCCACGTTCGAGAATGTGGCACGTCTAACCCTCTATGTGGTGGACTACGATCAATCGATGCTGTCGACGATCCGATCTGTCCGGGGACGTTACATCAATATGGAACGTCCTCCCGCAAGCACGCTACTTGGCGTTAGCGCCCTGTTCCTTCCTGGAGTCCTTGTCGAAGTTGAGGCTGTAGCAGCAATTCCGCGGTAGGGTCTCGACCGGTGCCCCTAGACCTGCGCCGATCCGCCATCCACGAAGAGTTCGCTTCCTGTGACGAAGCTGCTGTCGTCGCAGGCGAGAAAGAGGGCGGCGCTTGCCGATTCGGCCGGGTCAGCGAGACGACCGAGTGGGGTGGTCGTCTCAACGAATCGGATCATCTCCTTGCTCGTCTCGTCCGACGACGCGAGCGCATGCCAGCCCGGTGTCGACGTGGCACCCGGCACGAGCACGTTGACGCGGATCTTGCGCGGCGCCAGATCGAGAATCCAGCTGCGCGCGAAATTGCGAATGGCTGCCTTGCTCGCACTGTAGACGCTGAAAGCCGGCGCCCCGGTGACCTGGGTAGTCGAACCGGTAAGGATGATCGAACTGCCGTCCTTGAGCAGCGGTAGCGCCTTTTGCACCGTGAAGAGCGTGCCCTTCACATTGGTCGCAAAGGTCTTGTCGAAATGCTCTTCCGTGATCTCCCCGAGTGCCGCAAATTCGCCGCCGCCGGCGTTCGCGAAAAGCACGTCGATGGTGCCAACTTCCTTTTTAATTGTCGCAAAGAGACGGTCCAGGTCGGCAAGATTTGACACGTCGCCCTGAATGCCGCACGCGTTGTCGCCGACTTCGGCGACTGCTGCATCGAGCTCTTTCTGGCGTCGCCCACTCATGTAGACGCGCGCACCTTCCTGTGCGAAACGCTTTGCCGTAGCGAGACCAATGCCGCTATTCGCTCCTGTCACGACAGCGACCTTTCCTGTCAGCTTACCCATCTTGCAATCTCCCGATTCGGTTGGAGTCGTGATTATGGGTACGCACGATCTGATATGCTAGTACCTACCAAAAGGTAAGTACGGAGAATGATTCGATGGAACAGCGATCGCAGGGTTGTGGACTTGAAGTTGCGCTCTCGGTTGTGGGCGGGAAGTGGAAGCCGCTTGTGCTCTATCACCTCAATGGCGGACCGCGGCGTTTTGGCGAACTGAGGCGCCTCGTTGGTGCGATCAGTGAGAAGGTTCTGACCCAGCAGCTTCGAGAGTTGGTGGATGACGGGATCGTGATCCGGCGGGACTACCGCGAGGTGCCGCCGCGGGTCGACTACGAGATGACGGGTTTCGGACGAACGCTCGCGCAGGCGCTGATGCCGCTTTGCGCGTGGGGCGATGCGAATAGACAGCAGATCGAACGTGAGCTGGATAAGGCGACTGGGGAGGAAGAACGGGCGCTGGACTCTGAGGCGTCGAGTTGAAGAAGCTGCGTCGTACGACCGTGGTTTGGGCGCACAACGGGTCGGCCAGTTTGACGAAATCCATCCGATTCCGACGAGATGCCTGGCGAGATTTAAAGTTGATAATTTATCTTATGTCAAATACTATGCCCAAGCTACATCGACTGCCGAACGCAGCCAAAGCAGCTTCTCGACGGCACTGCTTCACCCACGCGACAACGCATCGATTCCCATCCGCAGCACAGCAACCACACCCGCCCAATCCCCCGGCGAAGTTTGCCGGAACAGACGCGCCGTCGGGTACCACGGACTATCCCTTCTACCGAGTTGCCACCGCCAGTCCGGCATGAACGGCAACATGAGCCATAGCGGTTTGCCGAGCGCGCCGGCCAGGTGCGCGACCGCTGTGTCGACACTGATCACGAGGTCGACACGCGAGATCAATGCCGCGGTATCGGCGAATGTGACGAGCCGCGCAGACAAATCCCGTAGCACCGCGCGCTGTTCCAGCTGGACCACACACGCACGGTCGCCATCGCGCACATCCTGCTGAAGCGCGAAAAAATCCGCATCGGCATCGAACAGCGGCATCAGTTGTTCGAGCGGGATCGAGCGCCTGCGATCGTTCACATGCGTTCGACTCCCCGACCACACGATCCCGACACGCGGCCTCCGACCAACATGTGCATCTGACGCAAACAGATCGTCCCATTGCGCGGCGCGTGCATCATCAGCACCAAGGTAAGGACCCACCATCGCGAGATCGCCCGCGCGGATTTTCAGCGCAAACGGCAGGCTCATCAGCGGAACGTGAAAGTCGAACGGCGGCACGGGTGCCGTTTCGCCGATGACTTCCGCAGTGCCCGGATAGTGCTGGAGCAACGGCAGCAACGCATCCTGAACGCGCAATACAACCCGCGCGCCAGCGGCACTCAGCCGATCGACGAAACGCACGAACTGCAGCGTATCGCCGAACCCCTGCTCGTGATGCACGAACACGGTCTTGCCGGCGAGCGACTGCGCACCGGTCCAGAGCGTATCGACGGGAAAACCGTGGCTTGATGTCCCGTCGCGCCAACGCCATTCATATTCACGCCAGCCGTGCTCGAATTCGCCGAGCAGCAGATTTGTCTGGGCGCGATTGGTGCGCGCGCCCGCATCGTTCGGATCGATCGACAGCGCTTTTTTGAATTGCAGCAACGCATCGTCGAAGCGCTGCAGGTCACGCAGCGCTACACCAAGATTGACGTACGCGCGCACGAAATTCGGCTTGAGCGCGATCGCCTTGCGGTACGCGTCGAGTTCTTCGTCGTGACGCTCCATCCGGCCGAGCAGCGAGCCGCGGTTGTAGTGCGCTTCGGCGAGCTGCGGCTGTTTCGTACAGATCTGCGTGAGGATGTCGAGTGCCCGTTGCAACTCGTCCAGCGCGATCAGCGACATCGCCATGCCGTGCAACGACGGCAGTTGACCCGGAGCCTGCGCGACACAGCGCTCGAACAGCGCGACCGCGTCGGCATGACGGTCCGCGAGCTGACACACCTGTGCCGAGAAATTCAGCTGTTCCGCGGACATCGACATCCGCGACGACGCCCGCGTCATGTAGTCAGCCGCACGCGCATGATCGCCCTGCTTCGCCGCAATGAAACCGAGCCCCGCCAGCGCATCGCCGTGGTCCGGAACAGTCGACAGGATGCCGTGCAGCAGTTGCGCGGCCGCGTCGAACTGGCCGCTCATCAGGTGCCTTTGCGCGGCGGCGAGCGCTTGATCGATATCGTGATTCATGAGGAGGTTCACTGCGAGGCGGTGGACTGTCGACGGAGCGAAAAGCGCACATTGTACAGAGGCCGTCTCGTTCCACGCAGTGCGCGCCCTACCCGTTCAGAACCCCTCAAAACGCGTAATTCACCGACACGTCGACCACCGCGTTCGTCGAACTCTGCGTGATCGGGCTGTGCGCCGCGCGGCCGACCAGCTGCTCGATCGCGCCGTCAGCGGTCATGAACCAGTGCTTGCGAAAAAACCAGACCATCGTGATGCCCGCGCCGACCGATTTCAGCCCTGCATTCGCCGAGTAGCGCGGGTAGCCGGAGCGCACCGACTGTTCGGAACTGACACCGAACCAGCGGTTCATGTAGCGCGAATCCGCGAACGTCATCGTCGGGCCGCCAAACCAGTAGAACTTCTCCGAACTGCCCGGCAGCGGCATGTACGCACCCAGATCGCCGACCCAACCGTCGGTGCCGCCGAGGCTGCGGCGAATGTCCGCGCGCAGCACGAGCGGGAAATCCTTCGAGATCACGTAGTCGGTCGCGATCTTGATCTCCGGCGCCGCATTGATGTTGCCAAGGCCGTGCAGATGCTGCTGGTCGTCGGCGGCACGCCTGCCGAGATCGTAGGCGATCGCGATGCTGGTGCGCCAGTGCGTGCCGTTGATCACGTTCGCGCCGATACCGTCGCCCGTCGACGCGAAGAACAGGTCGCGGTAGCGCAGATCGAAGCTGGGGCCGGCCATCATGTGGTAGCGGTCCGCACCATCGTAGCGCGGCTGGAACGTCGTCGCCGCACCGAGGCGGAACTGCCAGTCGGGCTGGCTCTCGCCATACAGTTTTTGCAGCGGAATGCCGGACGAATACTGCCATTCCGCGAGCGGTGACGGGGTTTGCGCGTGCGCGGGCGTGCAGACCGATATCGCATAGCCGCACACGATCGTTGCCACTGTGGCAGCGCTACGACCGCCTTTTCGCCATGCTCGCTTTTGTGTCCGCTTCCCTGCCCGCTTGCGTGTCGCTACTGCCGTTTCGATCCGCATTCTTTGAACTCCCGGCGAGGCGCCGACGGTGTTGCCGGCAAAAAGCGGCGATTGTTCGCGTACCGGGATGCCGGATGCGATCGCCATCGCGTAAGAACGACGCGGCCGGAATGCAAGTCCTGCCGCAACCGGGATGCACGCGCATCGATCCGCACGACGGCAAGTCAGATTTGCAGGTCCGGCAAACGCTTTCAAGCAAGCGTCGTTCCCGAATACGATACGGAGAATGGGAAGCAAAAAAAGCCGGCGCATGAAGCACCGGCATCGATGTTCGAAACAGCGTCAGGCCGCGGCTTACTTCGGCTGCGTCACCACGCGCAGGTACGGCTTGAGCGTCTTGAAGCCTTGCGGATATTTCTTGCGCGCGTCGTCGTCCGATACCGACGTCGGAATGATTACGTCGTCGCCCGGCTTCCAGTTCACCGGCGTCGCGACCGCATGTTTCGCGTTCAGCTGCAATGCGTCGAGCAGGCGCAGTACCTCGTCGAAATTGCGCCCCGCGCTCATTGGATAGACCAGCATCGCCTTGACCTTCTTGTCCGGCCCGACGATGAACACCGAGCGCACCGTCGCGTTGTCGGTCGCGGTGCGCGGACCGCCGCCGCTCGCGTTCGGATGGATCATGTCATACAGCTTCGCGACGGTCAGGTCGTCGTCGCCGATCATCGGGTAGTTGATCGCATGACCCTGCGTCTCCGCGATGTCGCCGACCCATTTCTTATGGTCGCTCACCGGGTCGACGCTCAGGCCGACGATCTTCGTATTGCGCCGGTCGAACTCCGGCTTCAAGCCCGCCATGTAGCCCAGCTCAGTCGTGCAGACCGGTGTGAAATCTTTCGGGTGAGAAAACAGGATCGCCCAGCCGTCGCCGATCCACTCGTGGAAGTGGAGCGTGCCTTCGGTCGTCTGGGCCGTGAAATCGGGTGCTTCGTCGCCAATCCGGATGGTCATGTCGAATCTCCTGTATGCGTGAAGTTCAGAACGCGGTCACGTCCGCGGTGGCGCTGCGCATAGACCACTGACGGACAACGGACGACGCGACAACCCGCGCATCGCCAGTATCTACTGGACTGCCGCGAACGCCGGCAGTTCCTGCCGTACGTGCGGCCATGTGCCACATCTTTGCCTGTTCAAGTTATATGACGGCGTTGCGTGGAGGGCCAGTCGTTGCGCAAACCGCGCGCCCCGGCGATGTTCATTCCGTCCTGTACCAGACCCTGATGCCAGAGTACCAGTGGCTGACGCTGGTGTCGTCGCCGCTACCGAATGTCGACAGGCTTTCGACGTTGATCACGTCGACCCCGTGTTCCGCGATCCAGATGTTCGCTCGCTCGACGAGCGCCGCGGCGTTTTCGTAGACATGTCCTTTGATCAGATGGCGTTGCACCACCTGGCGCTCGAAATCGGCAAAAGCGATTTTCATCGATGTCTCCTAGGTCGGCCGCAGTTAGTGCTTTAGCGCTTACTCCGATGGTTGCCGGCCATTTTTTGTGCGGCGCGCCGAACTGTCCATCGCGCACCGTTGCCGTGGTCAGTCTAGCAAATGCGCACGCTCAACGCTCGGTGTGCGTCGCCCACATCTGCCGGTAGGCGGCCTCGATCTGCCGCGCGAAGCGTGCGCCATCCATCAGCGGCGAGCGTTCCATGCGGGCGCGCAGGCCGTTGCGCAACGCCGCGAGCGCCGGCAGGCCCCCGGCGAGCGCGAGCACGGTGCGCACGAATGCTTCGTCGGTAGGGGCCGCAAATTCTGCGAGGCCAAGATTCGTCAGTTGACTCAGACCGCCGCGGCCGACCGCTGTCTCTCCGACGCGCGTGACGACCGGCACACCCATCCATAGCGCGTCGAGGCTCGTCGTGTGGCCGTTGTACGGAAACGTGTCGAGCCCGATGTCGATGTCGCGATAGCTCGCGAGGTAATCGGCGCGCGGCCGGAACGGCACGAACGCGAGACGCGCGGCATCAATGCCCTGCCCGGCTGCGCGTGCGGCGAGCCGTTCGCGCGCGATACCGGGCGCGGCCATCAGGACGAGCCGCGCATCGGGCAACGCGTGCATCGCGCCGGCCCACATCCGCAGCGTGCGGTCGGTCAGCTTGCACGGATTGTTCAGACAACCGAACGTGATGTAGCCGTTCGCGAACGCCGGCAGCGGACCGGGTTCCGGTCGCGCGAGCGGGTCGGCAACCAGCGGGTCGTAGCACCAGAACGTGTCCGCGAGCCGCATCGAGCGTTCGCGGTAGTGACCATCGTGCTCCGGCGGATCGAGATGCGGGTCGGTGAGCCGGTAGTCAATCGCGTCGAGCCCGGTCGTGCCCGGGTATGCGAGCCACGCGACCTGCACCGGCGCAGGCCTGCGCGCGAATGCCAATGGACGTCCATCAGCCATGTGCATCGTCAGATCGACGAGGATGTCGATGCCGTCCGCGTGGATCGTGTGCGCGAGACGCTCGTCGTCGAGCGCGCGAATGTCACGCCACACGTCCACGTGGTGAGCGAGGCGCCGGGTCATCGCATCGGGCCGCTCGACGTTCGCATAGCAGACGATCTCGAACGCGCTGCGGTCGTGATGCGCGAGCAGCGGCATCAGGAACAACGCCTGGCAATGGTCGCGAAAATCCGCGGACACGTAGCCGATGCGCAGCCGTCGCGCGGATGCATGCGTGCACGGTGAATCCTCGTGTGCGAGACGCGTGGCCCGCAGCGGCGCTTCGTGCCGTGCGGACCAGCGATGCGCTTCGTCCAGCACCGCACGCGCGTCCTCGGACTCGAACGTCAGCGCATACAGCAGATTGCTGTGCGCGACCACGTTGTCCGCGTCGCAATCGACCGCACGACGGTAGCTCGCGATCGCGTCGTTCAGCGCGCCGCCATCCTTCAGTACGTTGCCGAGATTGTTGTGACTCACCGAATGCGCGGGTGCGACCGCGAGCGCGCGGCGGATGCAAGTTTCGGCCTCTTCGATGCGGCCGAGTGTCCGATGCAGATTGCCCAGGTTGTTGTGCGCCGCGACGTGCGTCGGCTGCACACGTAGCGCATGTTCGAACGCATCCGCGGCAGCGTCGAACGCACCGCGCTGCTTCAGCACGTTGCCGAGATTGTTGTGCGCGTCCGCGTGGTCCGGCTGCTGCGCGATCGCGCGACGATAATGGGCGAGCGCGTCGTCGTGACGACCGAGCGCGTGTGCGGCGTTGCCGAGGTTGTAGGCGATATCGGCCGCAGAAGGATCGAGTGCGGCTGCCCGCTCGATCAGCACGAACGCGTCAGCCGGATCGCCGGCGTCGCCGCGTTCGAGCAGCGCGACGCCGAGATTCGCGTGTGCGGCCGCGCTGTGCGGATCGGTGTCGACCGCTTCGCGCAGCATCGCTATCCCTTCGTCGTTGCGTCCAGCCGCGCGCAGCAGCGTGCCGAGATTCGTCAGCGCGCCGGCGTGCCGGTCGCATGCCAGGGCGCGACGATACGCGGCTTCCGCAAGCGTGGCGTCGCCGAGCAGTCGATACGTGTTGCCGAGGTTGTTCAGCGCGTCGACGTGAACCGGCTCGAGCGCGAGTATGGCTTCGTATGCGGCAGCGGCGTCACGCCAGTCGCCACGCGCGTGCAGCGCATCGGCCAGCAGCAGGCGGGCATCCGTGACCGCAGTATCGTCCGCGAGCAACGCACGGCATGCGTCGACCGTCTCGTCGAACCGCTGCAGCGTCGCGAGAATCCGTGCACGGCCCAGGCGGTAGCGCGATTCGTGCGGCGCGTGTTCGAGCGCGCGCTCCACGCACGCAAGCGCTTGTACGGGTCGACCGCATTGCAGTTCGAGAATGCCGAGCCGGAAGCGCACGTCGGCGTGCGCGGGGTCGTCGACGAGCATCGCTTCGTAGCATGCACGTGTCGCATCGAGATCGCCGGCGACGTGCAACGCTTTTGCCTTTGCCAAACGCTCAGGATCGAGCACGCTGCCCTGCTCCAGGCGACCGGTTTCGTACGTCGTCATGATCGCGACTGCACGCTACGTAGCAACATGCGAGCGCTCGTCCTGCAACTGCTCGAACGCATCGACGATGCGCTGCACGAACGCATTCTTGTGCGCGAGCGGACCGTCGGCCGTCTCGCGATGAATCAGCATCGTCGCATTCGCTTCGAATACGAACACGCGGCCGTCGGGCAGCATCGTAAAGTCGATCCCGCCGTAATCGAAATCGAGCCGGCGGCCGATCGCTTCGATCGCCCGCATCGCACGCTCACCCAGCGCGGCGCGCGGATCCTCGAGAAAACGCCGTTCCTCGGCGATCTTGTCGGGGTTCTCGAGCATGCCGGCCGTGTAGTAATGGACCATCCAGTGCGGCGAAATCGCGAGGTGATACGGAAACGGCTTCCGGTCCACGAACACGATCCGGTACTTGCGATACTGTCCGTCCGCGCTGCGAAAATCGTCGAAGCGGGTCACGTAGCGCGGTTCGTCGGTCTCCTTCAGTGCGGCCCATAGCGCGTCGAACGACGTATGCAGCACGAGCCCATCGCCGCCATGCGTCGCGAGTGGTCGCATCAGCAACGGAAACACGAGGTTCGCGACCTCGAGTCGCTCCGCGAATGCACGCCGCGATTCCGGCATCCGCACGACGCGAATGCACGGGGCAACCGCGACGCCGTCGATGCCCGCCAGCAGCAACGCCATCCGGTGACGCTGTGTGCGCGCGACGGCGTCGGGGCGATTCAGCAACGCGCGTCCGCAGCGTTTTGCAAAACGTTCGAGCCGTGCAGTGAGCGGCTGCGCGATATCCGGTTCGCCGATCGCGTTGAACACCAGATCGAACGGCGGCAACTGCGCGTCTTCGGCGTCCGGCGCGTAGTCGATTGCGTACTTGATCCGGTCGATGGTGTCGGACGGCAACAGTGTATCGACCGGCACATTGCCGGACGCGTACCCCGAACAGAGAATCAGCAGCCGGCGCCGCGGGTTCTGCGCCGGCTCGATGAACACGCGCTGCAGCGTATACGCACGACTGCGATGCTGCTCCGCGTCGGCACGCTGCCCCTGTGCGTCGCAGATCGCCGCGAGATTCTGATGCGCTATCGCGAGATCGGGATGTACGCTCAGCGTGTGGCCGTACCAGTGCTTCGCCGCATCGTTGTCGCCGCGCATGTAGTAGACGGTCGCGAGGTTGTAGAGCGCGATCGATGCGAGTTCCGGCGCGCCGGCCACGATCGTGTCGAAGGTCGCGACCGCGATCCGGTGCGCGAGAAAACCGGTCTCGTCGCCGGCCGCCTGCAACGCTTCGGCCATCGCCGTGTGCAGTTCGAGGTTGAGCGGGTCGGCGTCGAGCGCCCGTTTGATCTGCCCGGTGTCCCGGTGAATGACCGGTGTCGTCACAGCGTTCATACGCGTTGCAGACAGAATTCGGTCAATGCGTCGCACAGCGTATCGACCGCTGTTTCGGTGACCGCGTTGTACAGCGACGCACGCAATCCGCCGAGCGACCGGTGCCCTTCCAGACCGACTATGCCGCGTTCGCGCGCGGCGTCGATGAAGGCCGCATCGAGACGCGGGTCGCCGAACGTGAACGCGACGTTGGTCCGCGAACGCCATGGAGCGTCCGCATGAATCGTCGCAGCGCCGCCGAGTGCGTCGAGCGTTGCGTACAACCGCGCGGCCTTGCGCACGTTGATGTGGCGCATCGCATCGAGGCCACCGATCTCGTCGCGCAGCCAGCGCGTGATCAGCGTCAGCACGTAGATCGCGAACACCGGTGGCGTGTTGTAGTTCGAACCGTGCTCGACGTGCGTGCGGAAATCGAGAATCGCCGGCAGATTATCGGGAATGCGTTCGAGCATCGCGCGGTCGACGATTGCGACCGTCACGCCTGCCGGACCGAGGTTCTTCTGTGCGTGCGCGTAGATCATCGCGAAGTGCCCGGCATGGATCGGCTGCGACAGGAAATCCGACGACATGTCCGCGATCAGCGGCACCGGTAACGCTCCTTCGCACGCGGGAAACTGCAGCCCTTCAACCGTTTCATTCGACACGTAGTGCAGATACGCGGCCGATCGCGCCACGTCGAGACGATGCAGATCCGGCAGACGGCGGTACCCCGTGTCGCGCCCGTCCCATGCGATCTTTGCTGCCGAGACGCGTACCGCTTCCGCCGCGGCGCGTGCGCTCCAGTAGCCCGACGCAATGTATTCCGGCGGCGCGGCCGCGTGCGCGGCGAAGTTCATCGGGATCATCGCGAACTGCAGACTGCTCCCGCCCTGCAGGAACGTCACGGCATAGTCGTCCGGAAGATCGAGCAGCGCGCGCAGGTTCCGCTCCGCTTCGGCGAGCAGCGCGCGAAACCAGTCGGAGCGGTGGCTCATGCCGAGCACCGAGAGCCCCGTTTCGGGCAGTGCGACGATCGCATCGCGGGTTTGCCGCAGGACCGGTTCAGGCAATGCGCCCGGACCGCCGGAAAAATTGAGTGCGTTGGACATCGTCGCGCGTTGTGAGGGATGTCGAAAGAAATGCGTTAGCTATACGCAAGGTCGCCGTTCGTTCGTGCCCGGTGGCAAGGACCGTGCAGTCAGACTAGCAGCGTGTGCCGCGACGCAAAGAATCGATGAGAGCACGGAAGCGGCGTCAATTCGACGAAACAGCGCGGGTTCGGGAGATGCGCGTACGAATCTGCCGCTGCGTAGCCGGTGAGGCTTGCGGATTGCACGCGAGAGGCTTTCAACGGTCTTGTGCCGACGGGGCAGACTGTCTTTACCCGCAGGAAATGGCTGGGGACGTCCAGAGCACGATCATGCTCGTGCGAGCCGGTGTCGACCGCGCGGAAACGGGCCGGCGTGGTCGACGTGGTCAACGCGGTCAACAATTTCGCCCGCGCGTTGACGCCCGCGCAGTTCCTCAGCGTCGGGCACTTCTACGCAGATTCAGGCGATACAGCCGACGACGCAGTACGCGGACCAATCGTTCGCGCCCGCGCGCCACGCGTCGGCTGAAACTTCGGAGATTGTTACGCAGCGGCCGCCGTAAGTTGTACCGGCAGAAAATTCTGCAAGTACTCCTCGAATTCCGCCTTGACCTCCGGATGGCGCAACGCGAATTCTACGGTCGCTTTCAGATAGCCGAGCTTGCTGCCGCAGTCGAAGCGCGTGCCGAAATAGCGGTACGCCAGCACCTGTTCCTCGGCCAGCAGCGACTGCAGCGCGTCGGTGAGCTGCAGTTCGCCACCCGCACCCGGCTTCAACGCGCGGATGTGCTTGAAGATCGTCGGCATCAGCACGTAACGGCCCACCACGCCGAGATTCGACGGCGCCTTTTCAGGGGCCGGCTTTTCGACGATGCCCGACAGCTTGATCACGTCTTCTTCCCACTCGCGTCCATCGACGACACCGTATGAACGGCTGTCTTCGCGTGCGATCGTTTCGACGCCCACCACCGAGCTGTGATAGTGGTTGAACACGTCGACCAGCTGCTTCATCACCGGTTGCGTGCTGTGCAGCAGATCGTCCGCGAGGATCACCGCGAACGGGCTCTCGCCGACCAGTTTTTCGGCGCACAGCACCGCATGGCCAAGGCCGAGTGCGGTCGCCTGGCGCACATAGAAGCAGTCGACGTTTGCGGGCTTGATGCCGCGAACGAGTTCGAGCAACTGCTCCTTGCCGCGTGCCTCGAGTTCGGCTTCGATTTCGTACGACTTGTCGAAGTGATCTTCGATCGCGCGCTTGCTGCGCCCGGTCACGAAGATCATTTCGGTAATGCCCGCCTCGATCGCTTCTTCGACCGCATACTGGATCAGCGGCTTGTCGACGATGGGCAGCATCTCCTTCGGACTGGCCTTGGTGGCCGGCAGGAAGCGTGTTCCGAGGCCCGCCACGGGAAACACGGCTTTGGTGACTTTCAGCATGGTCTGCATTCCCACATCGGTTAATCAATCTTCTTGCGCCCGCCGTGGCGGGGGCACGCGTGCTGGAAACCGCTTCAAAAAGACTAGCGGAAAATTATTCGTTTTTCCGCCTGGAGTTCATCGGATCGTCTTGAATCGGACCATTCGATCCGCTGTTGTCGCATGATGAAATGAAGCCGGAAACAATTACGCGACCCGCCGGCAGCGAGATTAACGGATCGCGCAAATATTACGCATTAAATCCGCTGCGATATTCAAAGCAGTTATTCGTTCTCGTCGAACGGCGGCAGTTTGCCCGGGGTCATCCGGAAACGTCCGATCGGCTCGTTTCGGAGCGCTTCGCGGTAGGCGGACACCGCCACCAGAACCAGCAGGACAGCGATGCCTGCGAGCAGATGCATGTTCATGGCTTTACTCCTGTCAAAGGAACCCGAGACTCAAATTATCACGACAAAATCGACAAATAATTGTGTCGACCGCAGTTAGCTACTGCTGGGTAACGGAATTTACTAACTGTTTCACGGAATTCATTCAACTTTCATTTCCATCATTTCCTTCCGGAATGAATTTTTATTCATTTTTACGGTTTGCCGATGCTCTACGATGGCCATGTGAGCCGGCGCCCGCGGCATTGACCGCGCGCCGTACATAAGTAAATTCCGCAGCACGATTACGGAGCGCGCATGAGCCGCATGAGCAATACCGCCTTCGAGGCAACCGCTACTCCATTGACCTTCCAGACCCGCCCGCACGGCGAAGTCCGCGTGGACGCCGTGGGCAAGGACCACGTGATCGACACGATGCGCGGCTTCGCGGCGTTGCTGGTCGCGTACTTCCATTGCCGGCAGGTCGAATGGGTCGGCATGCAGAGCTTTCACGCAGCGATGGGCCACTCGCTCGATTTCAACGCAATCGTCGCGTACCTCACGTTTCCGATTGCATGGGGATCGGCGGGCGTGCCGGTCTTCTTCGTGATCAGCGGCTACTGCATCCATCGCGGCGCCGCACTGCGCATCGCGCAGAACCCCGGCTATCGGCTCAACGCGACGAATTTCTGGGCGCGCCGTTTCGCGCGCATCTACCCCGTGTTGCTGGCCGCACTGGTGCTGACGTTTGCGCTCGACTGGTTCAGCCTGCAACTGCCGCCCGTCAGCCACAAGGTGCGCGAGATCGGCGTGCAGGCGTTCCTCGTCAATCTCTTTTCGCTGCAAGGCGTGGCCGGCAAGACCTACGGATCGAACGGCGCACTGTGGACACTGTCGCTCGAAGTGCAGTTCTACGCGATCTATCCGCTGCTGTTCGCGCTGCGCCGACGCATCGGCATCGGTCCGGTGCTCGCGGCAGTCGCGCTCGTGAACGTCGTGTCCGCGTTCGTGCTCGAGCGTCATGACCTTCAGTTCTTCACGTCGTACTGGCTGTCGTGGACGCTCGGTGCATGGATCGCCGATGTAAAGGCGCACGCCGCGCCCACGAAGCAAACGCCCTCCGTGCTGCTCTACGTCGCGGCGGCGGTCTTTACGGCACTCGGCTGTATCGCGTTCCATTTCGGGCAGTACGGCGCTTTCCAGTTGTGGGCGTTGGGCTTCGCGTGCTATCTGTACCGCGCGCTCGACACGGTCCGCACGGCCGGCGGTATCGCGATGCGTGCGCTGTCGCGCGTCGGCGATTTCAGCTTTTCGCTGTACGTCGTGCATCTGCCAATCTTCGTGCTGCTGTCGTCGCTGCTGTTCCGTTCGTCACTGCAGATGACGATCTGGCCGACGTTCGGCTACATGCTGGTCGCGCTGGTCGTCGCGTATGCGTTCCATCGGCTGGTCGAACTGCCCGCGATGAAATGGTCCGCGAGTCTCAAGCCGCGCAATCGCAGCGCAGCTGCGTCCGGGAGTGCTGCCGCGCAGGTCTGATCGCCTGACCTCTCTGGCGCGGTCAGCGGTCCACGACGTTCTGCAGAATCCTCTCTACCGAAGCGACGTACGCGGCCGGCCCGAAGCGCTGCCGCGCATCGCGCTCGCCGTTCGCGACGAGCCGCTCGCACAGGCTTGCGTCGGCACGCAGTTCGGCGAGCATGTCGGCGAGGCCGTGTGCATCGCCCGGCGTGCACAGCATTCCGTTCACTCCATCCTCGACGATCTCGATCACACCGCCCGCACGTGCCGCGACAACCGGCCGGCGCGCCAGCATGCCTTCGACGATCACCCGGCCGAACGGCTCCGGCGTAATCGACGTGTGCACGACGATATCGACCGCGCGCATGCAGGCCGCGATGTCGTTCTGGAAGCCGAGAAAATGCACACGGTCGCCGATCCCGTGATTGACGACGAATGCGTGTAGCGAGGCTTCATACTCGTCCTCGCCGAACAGCGGCGCGCCTACCAGCACCGCATGCATGTGCGGATTGAGCACCACCGCTTCGAGCAGCACGTGCTGGCCTTTCCAGTGCGCGAGACGGCTGAACGAACCGACGAGGAAGCCTTCCTGCGGCAGATTCAGCAACGCGCGCAGCGTCGTTTGCGGCACGTCGGCAAGCGCATCGAACGGCGCTGCATCGATGCCGTTGAACACGACGTCGACGCGCCGGCTATCGAACTTCGTCAACTCGACGAACGCGCGCTTCGACGCGCCGGAATTCGCGATCACATGCGCGAGCCCGAGCTTCGCGCACCACTTGATGATTGCAAGCTGGCGCGAACCGAAATGCTCGGCGCTGACGATGTCGCGCAGATGCCAGACAGCGGGCTTACGCACGAGCCGCCCGACGAGTGCGCCGATCACCATCGCGCGCTGGGTGTTCGCGTAGATCACATCGGCGTTTCGTGCGCGGCGCATCACGTTGCGTACCAGTCCAACGAGATCCTTTGCAGCCCGCCATTTCGGCACACTGCCGCCCTGCTTGCGGACATGGCGTAGCGCGCCCGAATCGAACACGTTAACCGCGACGCCGGCCTGATCGAGCGCGGTGCGGAACGGACCATCGTCGAACAGCACGACTTCGACGCGCTCGCGCAGCGCCTTCACGATTTCGAGCAACGACAGTTCTGCACCGCCGAGCACGCCGCTTTGATCGACGGCCAGCACACGCGGTGCATTTTCCGAAGAAACTTTCGCAGGCACGTCACGCGGCGCAACGAATGCAGGCAACGTCGCACCTTGCAACGCAGGCACCGCGGCACGCACGTGCGCGAAAAAGCGCTCGCGGAAAAGCGGGGCGGAAAAACGTTCGGCGTTGCGCCGGCAGTCAGCAGCAACGAAGCGATGCGCACCGCTCGCGAACGCGTCGACGGCGCCGACGATCGACTCGATGCTCTGCTCGTCGAAGAAAAGACCGGTAGGTTGCGGCTGTGACGGGTCGCGCACGGTTTCGAGCGCCCCGCCCTTGCCGTAGGCGATCACCGGCGTGCCGCAGGCCTGCGCTTCGACCACCGAAATGCCGAAGTCCTCTTCGGCAGCGAAAACGAACGCCTTTGCGCGACGCATCCGGTCGTGCAGCACCGCGAACGGCTGGTAACCCATGATCTCGACGTTCGGGCCGGCCTTTGCGCGGATCTTCTGCATGTCGGGGCCGTCGCCGATCACGACGAGCTTGCGCTCCGGCATCTTCGCGAAAGCCTCGACGATCAGGTCGATCTTCTTGTACGGCACCATCCGCGATGCGGTCAGATAGAAATCGTCTTTCTGCTCGTTCAGCGTGAACGCATCGACGTCGACCGGCGGAAAGATCACGTCCGCTTCGCGCTGATACACCTTCTTGATGCGGCGCGCGATGAACGCCGAATTGGCGACGAACGAATCGACCGAATTCGACGTGCGGATATCCCAGTTGCGGATGTAATGCAGGATCAGGCGTGCGAGCGCCGACTTCGGACCGCTCGTCAGCTTCGACTGCTGCAGGTACTGATGCTGCAGATCCCACGCATAGCGGATCGGCGAATGCACATAGCTGATGTGCACCTGGTCGGGCCCGGTCAGCACGCCCTTCGCCACCGCATGACTGCTCGAGATCACGACGTCGTACGCGGACACGTCGAGCTGTTCGATTGCGAGCGGCATCAGCGGTAGCCATGCGCGGTAGCGCGTGCGCGCAAACGGCAGCTTCTGGATGAACGACGTCGTTACCGGTTTGCCGCGCACGAACGTGCGGTCGTCGAGAAAATCGACGAGGCTGAACAGGTCCGCGTCCGGAAAGCACGCGACGATCTGCTCGAGCACGCGCTCCGCACCCGCATAGGTGACGAGCCAGTCGTGCACGATCGCGACCCGGACGTTGCCGCGCGCGCCGCGTCGCGGCCTCGTTGTGCTTGCAGGCGTGACGGTCGGCGCGGTCGGTGCAGATACCGGATCGGCGAGCGCGCTGCGCGTGACAGGACGCAGTGCCGCCTGTTCGACGAGATCGTGGTTCATGCGCTTTTCCTCGGGTTCAATCGCACCAGCAGCGAGCGGGCGAGATCGCGTAGCGCCGGCGTCATCGTGATCGACCAGATGACGTTGGCGCCGACCACGAGCGCAACCGCAACGACGACGGCCGCGAGGCCGGACAGGAACGTGGAGAGCCACAGCGTGCCGAGCAGAAACACCAGATGCGCGAGCATGTCGAGCACGATCGGCCGTGCGCGGATCGCGGACAGCCACAGCAGCACGGCGTAATCGAACAGCGCGCGCGTAGCCACGACGATCGCCGCGCCGGTCAGTCCGAAGTGAGAGATGCCGAACCACAAGGCGCCGGCGAAAAACGGCAGCTCGAACAGACCGACCCGTGCAGTAGCGGCCGGCGTCACCTGCGACTGCACGAGAATGCGAGTCACGTTCGCCTGGCCGACGAGCCACACACCGACGATCAGGATGCGTCCCACTGGCCCCGCCGCGGTCGCGATCTCGTTGCCGACCCACAGATGCAGAAACGGTTCGAGCACGATGATCGCGACGAGCGCGACGGGCGTGAACACGCCGTTCAGGAATTCGAGCGACTGCCGTGTGATCACGTCCGCATGATCTCGGCCCACTGCGGACAGACGTGGAAACAGCGTGCGTGCAAGCGCGGTCGGCACGATGTTCAGACGCGTGACGAGGTTCTGCGGCACCGTGTAGTACGTGACGAAGCGCGCGCCGAGCGACGTGCCGAGCATCACGCGGTCGAGCGATTCGGCAATCATGTTCGTCACGCTCGTGATCAGCATCCAGCCGCCGAAGCTGAACAGCCCCTTCGCGACGCCGAGCTGCGGCGGCTCGATGCGGCGGATGCCGAGCACCTTCAGCGCGGAGCGGCCGAGTAACACCGCCGCGAGCAGCCGCGCGACGACCGCGGCCGCGAGCACGTATTGCAGCGTCGGCGCGAAATACCACGCGGCGCCGAGCGGCAGCAACTGGAACAGGAACGTGCCGATGGTCTGGTTCGTGTTGTAGACGCCGAAGCGTTCCGCGCCGTTGATCGCGCCGGCGAATACCCACGACACGTTGGCAATCGGCATCGCCACCGCGAGCCACGGCAGCGCCATGTAGACCTCGTGCTGCAGCTCGGGCGACACCTTCGTGAAATACGCGGTGTACAGGAACGCACCGAAGTAGATCATCAGGCCGCCCGCGATGCCGGTGGCGAGATTGAGCCACGTCGCGCTCCAGAACACGCGCGAACTCGCACTGGTGTCGTCGCTCGCGCGCGCCTTCGAGATGTGGTTTTGCGCGGCCATGCTCATGCCGAGATCGAGGATGCCGAAGTAGCCGATCAAGGTCCACACGAGGCTGATTACGCCATACCGCTCGACGCCGAGCAGCTTGATGTAGGCCGGCACCGTGACGAGCGACACGAACGTGGGTAGCACCAGTCCGAAGAAATTGATCGCTACGTTCTTGAGGATGCCTTTTTCCATCGATTCCCTTCCGGTTCGTTCATGCGCCGTGCGTAGCTACAGCTGCCGCATCGAGTAGAGCACGTAAAAAAGCGCTTTGGTGCGGTGCGGAAAACGAAAAAAAATCCCGCCGCGCGCGCGTTCAGGCCGGTTTCCAGCGATACATCATCACTTTGCCGCGCGCGTCTTCCTCGACGAAGATCAGGTACTCGCCGTCGCTGCGGCGGAACGCGCTGATGCCGTTCGGCACGTCGACCCAGCCGGACGCGCGACCCACTTCCGGTCCCGGCCGGATCACGCCGATTTCCTTGCCCGAATCGCGGTCGTACACATGCACCGCGCCGACCGCCTCGACCGTGAACACGTACTGCCCTTCGACGGTGATCCCGATCGTCGTCACGACAGGCTTCGCTTTCGTGTCCCACGGCAGCGTCACCGTATAGCGCGGCACCGGCTTGCCGGTCGACCAGTGGTCGTAGCGCACCAGCTGGCGGCCCACTTCCTTCCAGAAGCCCGGTTCGAACAGCAGATCGGCGGTATAGCCGGTCACGTACAGCGAATCGGTGGCCGGGTCGTAGACCGCGCGGCGCAGCAGGGTGAACGGCTGCGGCACCGGGTACGCGGTCACGTCCGCGTACGAGTAGATCGGGTTGCCGTGCGCATCCAGCCCGCCGAAGCGAAACCGGAACACGCCCTTCGAATCGCGTGCACGCCAGATGTCGCCGTTCGTATCGATCCACCAGCCCCAGCCGCCGACGAGCTTCATGCTCGTCGTGTTCTGCGTAAATTCGTTGGCGTCGAAACGACCGTCGCCGTTCGCGTCGCGCCAGATCCAGTCGCCGCCCGCAGGCGCGTTCGGAATGTTCGCGACGCCGCGTGGACGTCCCGCGATGAAGCCCGACGGAATCGCCGTCTCGCCTTCGCGCGCGGGATCGAAGCGATAGATCTTCAACTGGTCCGCGTACATGTCGGTCAGAAACAGGAACGTCCGTCCCTTCAACTTGCGGGCAACCGGCAGACCAGGCCACTGGCCGGTGTGGAACACCGGGTCCTGCGGATAGCGGAAGCGGTTCGACAGAAAACCCGCATAGCGCCAGTCCTGCCCCGCCGGCTTCGACAGATCGAGTTCGAAGCGTTTGTTGCCCGTATAGACGCTGTCCGGTCGCGACGGATCGATCCACGCGCCATCGACGAACAGCAGCCCTTCCACCTGCCACAGCCGCTTGCCGTCGGGCGCGTAACTTTCGAGCGTCGCACCGAGGCCCGCGCCGATCGGCGCAAAACGCGGCCCGATGCCGTTGGTCGACACGTACACATTGCCGCTCGCATCGACGCCGACACCGGTCAATCCGTTGAAGCGCTGCGGTCCCGGCTTGCCCGCGACGCCCGCGAAAATGCCGCCGCGTTCGCCGAGCGTGCCGGACAACGCATAGCGCCCGTTCGTCTTGCTGAAGAACAACACCTGCTGACGCGGCCCGTTGTCCGCGATCAGCACACGACCGCGTCCGTCGACGGCGATATCCACTGCAACCGTATCGGCGGGTAGCGGCAGCGTGTCGTCGAGACGCTTGCCGCTCGCACTGAAATGTGCGACATGCGGTACGGCATTGCTCGTCTTGCTCGACGTCAGGTCCGGGATCGGGTTCGACCCATCGCCGAGCGTGTCCGTCAACGCCCACACCGAACCATCCGGTGCAAGCGCGAGACGGCCCGGCTGCGGGACCGCCCACTCCGTTTTCTTCAGCATCGATTCGGCGTCGTACACCTCGATGCGATCGCGCGACGTGTTCGCCGCGTACAGCGTGGTGTCGCTTGCTGCAAGGCCGCCGATGTCGCCGGACGTCACCGTGCGTTTGCCGTTCGTATCGCTCGCCGCAGCAGGTGTTGGCGTCGGTACGTCGTTCACCGTCAGGAAGCTCGCCGCGAGTTTCGCGCGCGGGTCCGTCGGGTTCGCTGCTGGCTGGAACGGCGCGCTCTGCTTGATGTCGCCGATCTCGCGCCGCGAGATGCCGTACCACTGACGCCCCTTCTGAGGCCAGATGCCCTGCCCGACCAGATGCCCTTTCTCGTTGCCCACCGACACCGCGACGAACGCATAGCGCCGGTTCACCGCGACCGCGTTGCCGCCGCTGTTACCCCAGCCGTGCGTGCCGCCCGCGAAGCCGAGCATCTTGCCGTCCTGATAGACGCTCGCTTCGGCACCGCTCTCGTCCCATGGTGCATTCGTGTAGACCTTGCCGTTCGGCGCCACTGCGATGGCGGTAATGTCGATCTGTGTCCACGTGCCGTCGCCGAAACCGAACGTATTGCCGATCCACGAAGTTCGCGCATTCAGCGCGGTCTCGGCACACGCGACCGATGCGGCGACGAGACAGAGGCTCGAGAAGCTCGCGCAGACGAGCCGGGCAAACCTGGAACGCGGCAAACGGGGTTCTCCTGTAGCGAAGGTGGTGAGATCTCGTGGAAACACGCAGGCACGGCGGGACGCAGGACGAAACTCTCCTGATTGCGACCTACGATACGCGCAAGATCCGGCGCGAAGAAAATCTAAAATAATTCAAAAATATTCAAACGCTTACCAAATGCACACGATTCGCATGAAGAAATGAATCGAAATGAAACGATGCCCGATTGCGATGCCTGTGGCCGCCGCAGTCGATCGTTTTTACCGCCATACGCCACGCGGGTTTGCAGTTTTTGCAGATTCACGATATGGAATATGGAAATAATCATGGCCATTCATTTGATGACGTCGCGATGTCATTCAAAACATTCACACGTTTCATTACGGTTTTTTCGCAATTTCTTTTCCTTAGAATGGGTTTCGCTTCCGTGGACGCGTGGAGGATGTTCGTCGCGTGCATACACGACCCGCCGCGCTGCCCTGTTGCAGTGGCGCAGCAGCACCACCGGTTCCGGATTTCGCAGTCAACCCAGAATTTTCCAGGACGCTCCATGACAGCCAGCGCATTGCCTGCCGCGCCCTCTCACCGACATCGCATCGTGCAACTCGACGGCCTGCGCGCGATCGCCGTGCTTGCCGTGTTTGCGCAGCACGCGTTGAAAGCGCCGCTATGGATGGGTGTCGATCTGTTCTTCGTACTAAGCGGTTTTTTGATCACCGGCATCCTGCTCGAGCGCAAGGCACGCGGAGAGAGCTACTTCGGCTACTTCTATGCGCGTCGTGCGCGCCGCATCCTGCCGCCCTACGTGCTGCTGATGGTCGTATCGTCGCTGCTGTTCGGACTCGGCTGGGCGCAACACTGGCAGTGGTATGCGTTCTTCGCGACGAACATCGGCGATGCGCTGAACCAGAGCGGACACGACAGCCTGAACGTGCTGTGGTCGCTTGCCGTCGAAGAGCAGTTCTACATCTTCTGGCCGTTCGTGATCCTGCTCGTGCCGCGTCGCGCGCTCGGTTACGTCGCGCTCGCGCTGATCGTCGGCGTGCCGGTCCTGCGCGCGATAGCGACGCCGTGGTTCGACTCGTTCTGGCCGATCTACTACCTGACGCCGTTCCGGATGGATCTGCTCGCCGCGGGCGCACTGCTCGCGGTCGCGGTGCGCAAGGACCCGGATGCGCTCGAGCCGTTCAAACCGCTCGCCGTGCTTGGCGCGATTGCCGCGCTCGCGGTACTCGCCTGGCTGCATCTGCACTTCCCGCGCTTTCGCGCAGCCAACACACCGCTGTCGAATGCCGCGCTGTACAGCGTGTCACTCGTGCTGTGCACGTCGCTCGTCGTGATCGCGCTGCAAAGCAAGGGCATCGTCAAGCGCGTGCTGTGCAATCCGGTGCTCGTCTACATCGGTACGATCAGCTACACGATCTACCTGATTCACCTGACCGTGCTGTACGCGCTGTGGCCGCTGCATCATGGGCGTCTCGTCACGGCGGCACTCGCGCTCGCGATTACGCTCGTCTACGCCAGCATCAGCTGGTTCGCGTTTGAACGGCGGCTGATTCATGGGCCACGCCACGCATCGTCTGCACATCGCGCGACACGGCCAGCGGCTGGGCTAGCGGTCGAATCCACGCGCACCGATGCATCGAGGACGCGCGCATGAGGCGCGTCCCGGTGGACTGGGCCGTGACGCGTTGGGCTGCGATGCAGATGCGCCGCACTGCGTTCGGCGCGATGGCTGTGACGGTCGCGTTTGCAGCGATCGCGACTGCGACGCCGGGCGAAGCTGCTGGCGCGCCGCAGGTGCTGATCGAAGCGTACGGCGATTCGACGACGCTCGGCATCACATGCCGCAACGGCGGTTGCGGACCGCAGCCCGACAACGCGGTGACGTTTCTGCAGGACGAACTGCGCAGCGCATATGGCGACCGCGTCAGCGTGACGAATCTCGGCATCGGCGGAACGATGGCCACGCAACTGCGCGACGGCACCGGAAAGCGCGGCGGCCTGTCGTGGAGCGAACGCCTTGCCGCATCGCATGCGCAGATCGTGACGATCAACTACGGCATCAACGAAGTGATGCAGAACCTGACGCCTGAGCAGTTCTACGAAGCGGAAACCGAACTCGTCAAGACGGCGCGCGCGCAGGGCAAGCTGCCGGTGCTCGAGACATCGAACCCGATGCCCGATGGCCGCCGGAATGCGCGACTCGCCGAGATGGTTGCGATGACACGACGCGTGGCCGCCGAACAGCACGTGCCGCTCGTCGACCAGTTCGCGTACATCCTCACGTTGCCCGCGTGGCAAACGATGATGTCCGACGGCGCGCATCCGAAGCCCGATCTGTACAGGCTGAAAGCGCAGCAGGATTTTCGCGTGATCGACCCGCTCGTGAAGCGGCTGCTCGATGGCACGTCGTAGCGTTCAGAAGTGACGCGTAGCGACCGGCGCACTAGCACACAGATTTTTTATCACTAGACCGAAGGCATACCATGACCAACCAGCGCAAGGCGATCATCACCGGGGTATCCGGACAGGACGGCGCGTACCTGACGAAACTGCTGCTCAGCAAGGGCTATCAGGTGACGGGCACGTATCGCCGCACGAGTTCCGTCAATTTCTGGCGGATGGACGAACTCGGCGTGACCGGTCATCCGAATCTGCGGCTCGTCGAACACGATCTGACCGATCTTGGATCGACGTTGCGGCTGATCGAACAGGCGCAGGCCGACGAGCTGTACAACCTCGCGGCGCAGAGTTTCGTCGGCGTGTCGTTCGACCAGCCGGTGACGACCGCCGAAGTGACCGGCATTGGCGCGCTGAATCTGCTCGAGGGGATTCGCATCCTGAATCCGCGCATCCGTTATTACCAGGCATCGACGTCGGAGATGTTCGGCAAGGTGCAGGCTGTGCCGCAGCGCGAGGACACGCCGTTTTATCCGCGCAGCCCGTATGGTGTCGCGAAGTTGTTTGCGCACTGGACGACGATCAACTATCGCGAGTCGTATGGCATTTTCGGCGCGAGCGGCATTCTGTTCAATCACGAGTCGCCGTTGCGTGGACGCGAGTTCGTCACGCGCAAGATCACCGACACCGTCGCGAAGATCAAGCTCGGCAAGCAGGACGTGCTTGAGCTGGGCAACATGGACGCGAAGCGCGACTGGGGTTTTGCGCAGGAATATGTGGACGGGATGTGGCGCATGCTGCAGGCCGACGAACCGGACACTTACGTGCTCGCGACGAACCGTACGGAGACCGTGCGAGATTTCGTGCGGATGGCGTTTGCGGCGGCCGGTTATCAGCTGGAGTGGTCGGGCAAGGCGGAAAGCGAAACGGGTGTGGATGTCGCGACGGGCAAGGTGTTGGTGAGGGTTAATCCCCGGTTTTACCGGCCGGCTGAAGTCGAGTTGTTGATAGGATGCGCGGATAAGGCGCGAGATCGGCTCGGCTGGGTGCCTGAGACTACGCTTGAGCAGCTTTGCCAGATGATGGTGGCAGCCGACATCTCTCGGAACCAGAACGCGGAGACGTTTTAGGTTTTTCGTTTCTCTGACTTGGGTTTGGGTTTGATTTTGGTTTGCCCTGGCAGGCGGCTACGATTTGGCGCCTCGCGGCGCAGGCGTTGCTCCTTGCTGTTTGCCCTGGCAGGCGGCTGCGATTTCGCGCCTCGCGGCGCAAGCGTTGCCCCTGTGCGGGGCGGCACTTACTCTTCTTTGCCGCGGCAAAGAAGAGTAAGCAGAAGAAAGCCGCCGAGACGTTACCGGGTCCTTTCCGTGTGATACCGGGAATGGCCCTAGCCTAAGTGTCCGCCTCGTCCACACTGGGTAGTGGTCCGAGACGAGACCGTCTCCCGCGCCCCAAACCGGAGTGACAAAGCGCCCGCCCACCCCGCGGCGCACCGGTGTGCGCGCGGACGGGTCTGCGTGGGAAACCATCGGAGAAATCAGGGGAAAATGCGGCCGGCGTTATGCCCATCGGCGGCGAAGCTCGCCGGAGCGGATGACTGCTGTGTCACTACCGTGAGTGGTGCGAGGGCAGGTCTCGTCTCGGACCACTATGCTGTGTGAACGAGGTGCCCACTTAGGCGAGTGCCATTCCCGGCATCACACGGAAAGGACTCGGTAACGTCTCAGCGGCTTTCTTCTGCTTACTCTTCTTTGCCGCGGCAAAGAAGAGTAAGTGCCGCCCCGCACAGGGGCAACGCTTGCGCCGCGAGGCGCCAAAACGTAGCCACCTGCAAGGAAAAATCAACCCGGCGCGCCGACGCAGGCAAAAACCTACCCTACCGCGATAGCCTCTTCATAAACTTTTGCCACCCTCCCCGCAATAACCGAATTATCAAAATTCGCCCGCGCATACGCTTTGCATGCCTGAGCATCCGGCAACTTCAAAGACCCATTCAAAGCACGCATCAACCCATCCGCGATAGCGGCCGCACCCGTCTCCGGCAACACAAGATCCTGCGACAATCCAGCAACCGCTTCCGGCAACCCGCCAACCGGCGTCACCAGCACCGGCGTGCCAGAAGCCAGCGACTCCACCGTAATCAGTCCAAAACCCTCGAGCGCAACCGTCGGCACAACACTAATCGTCGCCGCCCGATACAGCGCAGCCAGATGATTGTCCGGCACAAAACCCAACAGCTTCACGTTGTCCGCGAGATCCGCTTCGTCGATCCGTGCCTGCAGTTCGCCTTCCAGTTTTCCCTTGCCCGCGATCAGCAGCAGCACGTCCGGCTCGCGACGCTTCAACTGCGCGATCGCATCGATCAGGTCTTCAAGTCCCATCCGGCGCACGAGGCGCCGCACCGCCAGCACGATCGGTCGGCCGAGCGGCAGTTGCAGCTTCAGACGCGCTTCGTTCTGCGACATCGGCAAGTCGAACTGGTCGACGTTCACGCAACCCGGCACCACACGAATGCGATCCTGCGGAATGCCGTAGCGCGTCGTCAGGATCTTGCCGAATGCCTCGGACAACACGATCAACCGCGACGAACGCGCATAGACGGTCTGCTCGAGATAGCGCTTCGCGCGCTGGCCCAGCGAATCGGCACCCTCGACGTGGCTCTCGTCAGCCCACGGTCCCTGGAAATGCGACACCTGCGGTATGCCGCGCGTCACGTCGAGTCCCGGAAACGTGTACAGCGCGAAGTGCGATGAGATCACGTCCGGCCGCTGCACGTGGATCTGCCGGCGCAGCGCACGGCGCGCGGCCATCAGACGCAACGGCAGCGACTGCGCAGCCGATCCGAAGCCTTCGATCGCACCGTCCGTGTCCGCGGCGACCCGCGCCGAACCCGCGACCACTCCACGCACCGCGACGCCGGCTGCCGGCAGCGCACCGACGAGCGAGTAGTACATCCGGTCGAGTCCGCCCGCCCGTTCGGGAAACCAGTGCATCCCGATCTGCAGCGACTTGATCGATCGCGTGTTCCCCGTGTCCGACCGATGCGTTGCGTTATTCGATTTCTCTATCGTGGCCTGCATCATTCGGCTCCTTTGTGGCCCGCGAGCACATTTGCCGCGAGCGGTTCGGCATCGGCCGTATCGGTGCTTCCTGCCGTGCGCCGGCGGTCTTTGCGCTGTCCGGCCAACTGGCGGTACAGCGCGATGTATTGCGCGGCCATCCGCGCCCAGCCGAAGCCGGTCGCGAGTTCGTGTGCGGCGATGCCCATCGCGCGGCGCGCATCGTCCGCGTCGGCGAGTCGCGCGATCGCTGCCGCAAGCGCGTGTGGGTCGTCCGGATCGTCGAGCACGATCCCGCATTCGGGTGTGATGATCTCGGCGCCGCCCGCCGTGCGAGCGGTGACGACCGGCAAGCCGGCGGCCATCGCTTCGAGCAGCGACAGGCTCATCGCTTCGTAGCGCGACGGAAACACGAACGCGTCGACGGAATGCATCAACACCGGCATTTCCTTCACGAGGCCAAGAAAATGCACGCGATCCGCGACACCGAGTGCACGCGCTTCGTCCGGATAAGGGCTGCCCGGCAGATAGCCAGCCACCGCGATATGCACGCGCGCCGGCAGATGGCGCAGCGCGTTGAGCACGGTGCCAAGGTTCTTGCGCGGCGTGCGCAGATCGCCGACGAACAGCAGCAGGAACGCATCGGCCGGCAGATCGAACTTCGCACGATCGCCATGCGCGGCGGCGAAGCCCTGCGTATCGACGCCGTTGTAGATCACGTCGAGCCGGTTGTCCGGCGTGAGCCCGATCGCGTCGATCTCGGTTGCCACCTTCTGCGACACGGCGGTGATCACGCGCGAGCGGCGGTACGCCCAGCCTTCGAGCCACGAGTTGACGCGTGTATAGACGGCCTGGTACGCGGACCACAGTCCCTTCGTCAGGCCGAACGGGTAATAGCGGCTCTTCAGCCAGCCGCTATGCACGAAGTGCGCAGTGTTGACGTCGGCGGCGGCCCACGTGATGAAGCCGTTCACGTGCAGCACGTCGTATTCGTCGCGATGACGCCGCAGCCACAGCGCGCTGCGCAGCGCGAATACCTGCTGGCGCAGCAGATTGGTCGGCCACCAGCGACCGATCTTCACGGGCACCCAGCGGACCAGCGGATGCGCGAGCAGATCCGGTGCAACGTGCGACGCGACGAGCGTCACGCCGATATTCTCGGCGAGCGCCGCGCACGCGATCTCGTGGTTGACGCGCCCCTGACCGTCGTTGTGCCGGACGACGTGCGTGACGATGGCGACTCTCAATCAGGTGCCTCCATGGAGTATGAGATTGCGTCTGCGGACGAGCTTCTGGTAGTGCGCCGCGGACAGGATCGAAAACGCGCTCATGAAGAGCAGCAGGCCGCCGGTACCGACGAGCGAATTGGTGAACACGAGCATCGCGAAGATCGCGATGCTGAGGCTCAGGCACGCCGACGCGAACTTGTCGTCGCGCAGCCGGAACGACGCGCGGATCGCGCGTGCAAGCAGCCACAGGATCCCCGACATGTACAGCAGCGTGCCGGGCCAGCCGAGCACGAACGGGATGTTCATCACGCCGCTGTCGAAGTTGCCGTATTTGCCGAGTTCGCCGCCGTCGTTCGACAGTTTCGTCGACGTGCCGGTCGCGCCGAGTCCTTCGCCGGACACGTCGGTGAACGCGGTCTTCGCGAACGACGCGTAGAACTCGTTGCGCGCCGCGTAGCTGGCGTCGTCGTTGAGGTTCGTGAGGCTCTGCAGCCGCGCCTGCATCCGGTCCGCGACCGGGCCGACCGCGAGCAGCGGTACCGACAGCCCCGCGAGCAGCACCGCGCTCGCGAGGATCCGGATACGGATGCGGTTGCTCGACTTCACGAGCTGGATCAGCAGCGCGATCACCCACCCACCCCACGTCGAACGCACGAGGCTCAGACAGAACGACAGGAAACCGAGCGCGCCAGCGATCCAGCGCACGCGATGCGTCGCCGCCATCACGTACACCATTGCGCCCATCATCGCGAACGCGAACGGTCCCGACGAGTTCATCGTGCTGAACACGCGCACGCCGTACGGCACCGGGTCGCCCTGCGAATTCATCTGCGAGCCGATCATCCACAGCGCGTCCCACTGCGGCATGATGAAAAACTGGATGAGGCCGTAGCCGCCCATCGCGAGCATGCCCCAGATGAACGTATTGACGATCGTGTCGCGGTACTCGGGGTACTGGCGGCTGTTCGCCATGATGTGAAAGCCGATCAGGATCGGATAGATCCAGTTCGCGAGGTCATAGGTCGCGGCGAGCGGTCCGCTCGCGACCACGCCGATCAGGAAGCCGTAAGTAAGGCCGAGCAGGATCAGCAGCACCGGCAGGCCGCGCCGTTGCGCGAGCACCGGGTAGTAGCGCAGCAACGACAGCGCGCTGATCATCGTCACCGCGAGCGGCGCGATCTGGATCAGGCTCGTCGGTGTGAAGCCGCCGCGCGTCCAGTCCGCGAGACGGCGCACTTCGGGACTCAGGAACCACAGCCACCACATGAAACCGATGTAGCGCACGGGGCTCTTGAAGTACAGCCACAGGCCCGTCAGGATCGCCAGCACCGGGAACGCGAGCGTGAGCACGGCGCCCTGATGCGCGACGATCAACGCGGCGGTGACGACCCACAGCAGCATCGGCGGCAGCCATTCCTGCGGGCTGCCGCTGGGTCGCGCCGCGCCGGCGGCTCGCATGAGCGTCGACATCGTCTACAGTCCTCCGCGGGCTTCGGTCGCCCCTTTGGTGGCAGCGGCTGCGGTTCTCGCACGTGTCGCCGGCTGCCGGCGCTGCAACAACTCCTGCGTGATCTGCACGTGCTGGCGCGCGAACTGCTGCGTCGTGAAGTCGCGCGACATCAGTTGCAATGACGCCGTCTGTGCCTGGCGCAACGCGTCGGCAGGATGCTTCGCAAGACGGTCGGCCGCGGCGCGTAGCGCGGCCGCGTCGAACGGCGGAATGTAGGCGGCGGCCTGCGGCGAGAAGTAATCCTCCAGCGTGCCGACCTGCGTGACGATCATCGGCTTGCCGACCGCGGCGGCCTCGAGCATCACGGTGATACCGGACGCGTGCGTGTTCGGCCGCAGCGGCACGACGACGACGTCCGCCCAGTCGTACAGTTCGTGTTGTTTGCGCAGCCCCGACGCGGGCGCGATCTCGACGTTCAGCGCGCGCAGCGACTTCGGGATGCGACGGCGCGTCGCGAGCCGCACCGCGAAACGCGGGTCGTTGCCGAATGCACCGATCAGCGTCTCCCAGTCGCGGTCGCGGTCGTTGCCGATCGCCGCGATTCGCAGCGGCGTATGCGGCTTCCACTCGGCCGGCGTCTGCACCGGGAAGTCCTGCGTGTTCAGTCCGTAGTAGACGTGAGTCGCATCGCGGCCGAAATACTGGCGAACCAGGTCGGCATTCTCGCTCGCTAGCGTCGTCAGCACGTCCGCGCGCGCGATCAGCTTGCGATACAGCCAGCGTCGCAGCGCGCCATAGTGCGGCCATTTGTCGAGTAGCCACACGCTTTGCGCGAGGAGCAGCGGCGGCGCCTTGCGCCGGCCCGCGAGCAGCAGCACGAGCGCGACCGACAGGTACTCCTGCTCGGTGTGCGTCCAGATCACGTCGGAGCGCAGGATTTCCGCGCGGTTGCGCAGCGTGTGAATCAGATCGAAGCCGAGCGTCGCTTTCAGCGCGCGGCGCAGCAGTCGCATCGGCGCGCGTTCGCGCGCGTCCTGCGAATAGGTCAACGCGAAATCGGCGGACTCGGCGTGGTGATAGCCGTACAGGCAGCCGATGTTCTCGCCTTTTCGGTAGTAGCGCGGATCGGCGCCGTAGAACAGGTGAACGTGAATGTTCGTCGTCATGCAGGGACTCCGGACCGTCAGTGCAGCGGTAAAGGGACGCGAGCGACACGTATCGACGGAACTGCGCGCTCGTCGATACGAGTCACCGTCACGGCGACGACAGTGCGCGCCGCGCTTCGTGCGCGCCGGTGCGCACCGCGCGCCAGCGCGACCATTGCGCGGGGCCGCGCTTCGACGTGAGCGCGAGCAACGCATGTGCGAAACCCGGATAAACGCGCGTGCCGACAAGTGCATACCACCACCACACGGCCTCGCGGCGTGCCGGCGGCAGCTGGTCGCGCAGGATCAGATGCAGGTTGTAGGCGGCGTTACGCACGGCGGCGAGCGTCTGCGCGTCGCGGCGATCGTCGTCGAAGCGTTCGGCCGGATAGTGGTCGACCGCAACGCGCGGGTCGTAGACGAGCTTCCAGCCGGCGTTCTTCACGCTCAGGCTGAACGCCATGTCGTTGTGCACCTGGGCGCCCGCGCCGCGCAGCCGCGAATCGAAGCGGATCGCGCCGATCGCGGCGCGTCGGTAGCTCATGTTGGCGCCTTTCAGCAGATCGACTTCGCGCGCTTCGCCGACGCCCAGATGATGGTTGCCGATGATCTTGCCCGACGGCGTCAGCTTGCCGACGAGCGAGCGCGAGCCGTCGAGGATGGCGCCTTTCTCGTGTACCCAGTCGCGGCCGCCGAGCGCGCCGAGCTGTGGGTCGAACGCGAATGCCGCGGCGATCCGTTGCAGCCAGTCGGGGTGCGGCGCGGCGTCGTCGTCGGTGATCGCGATCACGTCGCCGGTCGCGGTATCGAGCCCGCAGTTGAGCGCAGCCACCTGGCCGGGCTGCGTGACGGGTGCGACGCGCAGCGGCAGCGTGCCGGTCACCGACACATCGCGCAGGCAGGCATGGGTCGCGTCGTCGTCGGGCCGCGCGACCACGACGACTTCGTCGGGCGCGCGCAGTTGCCGTTGCAGCGCCGCGAGGCAGCGCGTGAGATCCGCGGGGCGGCGAAAGGTCGGAACCAGGACCGTCACTTTCATCGGATGTTCTCCAGGGCCAGGCATTGCGATAGAAGGACGTTGCGCATCACGTGCTCAGGTACTCCTGCACCGCCGCGTAGCTGCGGTCGTAGCCGCCGCGCGCACGCGCCGGCATCGCGTTGAAGATGCCGCCCTGCACGTGCACGCCGGCCACCTTCAGGCGCTTCAGCGCATCGCCGATCTCGCCTTCGTTATGCATGCCCGAGCGCATCACGAAGAACGTCGAGCCTGCGTAGCCGCCGATGATCGACGCATCGGTGACCGCGAGTACCGGCGGCGTATCGATCAGCACGACGTCGTAGCGCTTCGCGAGCCCTTCGAGGTATTGCGGCAGCCGCGGCGACATCAACAGCTCGGACGGGTTCGGCGGACGCCGGCCGCACGAGATGAAGTTCAGGCCCTCGACGTCGGTCGGACGGATCGCCTCTTCCAGCGAGATCTGCCCGGACAGCAATTCCGACAGGCCGTTTTCCTGCGGCCCGCCGATATGCCGTTCGAGCGCGCCGCGCCGCATGTCGCCGTCGATCATCAGCACGCGCTTGCCCGAATGCGCGAGCAGCACGCCGAGGTTGGCGGTCAGGAAGCTCTTGCCGACGCCTGGCATCGGGCCGGTCAGCACGATCACGCGGTTGCGCGCATCGAGCAGCGTGAACTGGATCGACGTGCGCAGGCTGCGCAGACTTTCGATGCAGACGTCCTTCGGCCGTGCCGTCGCAAGTATCACGCGCTGACGGTCGCCGCCGCGCTCGACCGCCTGTTCGAGCACAGCCTGCTGCGCGCTCATCGGCACGAGGCCGTACACCGGCAGATGGAATGCGCGTTCGATGTGTTCCGGATCGTCGATGCCCTTGAACATGTTCCGGCGCAGGAACACGAAGCCCGTGCCGACAATCAGCCCGAGGATCGTCGCCGCCGACACGATCAGCATCTTCTTCGGCTTGACCGGCGAACCGGGGCGCAGCGCAGCGTCGACGATGTGCACATTGCCGCCCGTCCCCGCCTTCTGCACCGACAGTTCCTGCACGCGGTTCAGCAGCAGCACGTAGATGTCTTCGGCGACCTTCGCGTCACGCTGCAGCTGCACGGCCTTCACTTCGGTCGCCGGCAGGTCGCGGAAGCGGTCGCTGTATTTCGTGCGCTGCGCTTCGAGTTCGGTGAGCTGTTCGCGCGCGGCCTTCAGCAACGGATGGTCTTCGCCGTAGCGCTGCTGGAGCCCGGCGATCTGCAGCCGCGTCGCGGAGATCTGCTGTTCGTACTGAACGCTGCCTTCGAGGTAGACCTTCGCTTCGTCGCTCGCGTTGATCGAGCCGGACTTGCTCTGGTACGCGGTAAGCGCGGCTTCCGCGCGTTCGAGATCGCTCTTCAGGCGCGGCTCCTCGCTCTTCAGGAAGTCGAGCATCTTGCTGGCGTCGGTCTGCTTCGTCGCGATGTGCTCGCGTAGGTACGACTGCGCGAGCGCGTTCGCGACCATCGCGGCGCGGGCCGGGTCACCGTTTTCGAGCGATATCTGGATCACGCCGGTTGCCTTGCCCTGCTCCGTTACCTGGATCGCCGACTGGAATGCGGTGATCGCATCGAGGTCGTTTGCACGCATCACGTTGAACTGCGTGCCGGGCCGCGCGACCAGCTTGTTCACGAGGATCGACACGCCGCCACCCTGCGCCTGCTGGCCGACCTCGCCCGTCAGCAGCACGGTACCGTTCGGTGCCTGCAACTGGTAGCGGTCGTTGCCGAGTGCGGTCATGGTCATCTTCTGGCCTTCGAGCGCCGGTGTGACTTCGACCGAATCGACGTCGGCCTCTTCGCCGCCCCATGCATACGAGCCGAGGCCGAACCACGGTCGCGCGGGCTGCCCCGGCGTCGCGAGGCGCGCGGCGAAACTGCCGATCAGCGGCAGCATCTTCGGCGATACCGAGAAATTCAGCTTGCACTGCTGGACCACCGGCGCCACGACGCCGCGGCTCTTGATGATTTCGATTTCCGCGTCGGTCGGCAGCGACGTCGAGCCGCTGGTGATCGCCGCGCCGGTCTGCGTCTGCGTAAGCGCCTGCGACGTGCTGTCGGACTGCTCGACGCGCACGTGTGCATCGGCGGAATAGACCGGCTTCGCGATGTAGCAGTAGAAGACGGCCATCGCGATGATGGTCGCGGCGATCGCGATCAGCCACCAGATGTCGTCGATGATGACCTGCAGCAGTTGACCGAGGACGACGTCTTCCTCTTCGGTCTTCGCCATCAGCGCGAGGTGCGGATTTGTTTGAGTGCTCATGATTCTGTCCCGTGTGGGTCGCCGCAGGCGCAGGCACCGGTCGGTGCGCGCGCCGTGCGGCGGTTCAGGGTCTAGCGTTTCAAGGTTTAGCGAGTCAACTGCTTCACGTAGAACATGGTTTCGATTGTCGGCAGCACCTGCTGCAGCACGCGGTTGAACGTCGCCGACGCTGCCGTGCCGACGTACACGACATCGAGCGGCTTCAGCTGGAACTGCGTGGACAGCATGATCGAGTCGGGCTGCGTCATGTCGAGCCGGTACACCTCGGGCTGCGTCGGCTTGTCCTTCATGCCGCGCATCACGTAGATCTGCCGCGGGTTCGCGTCGGTATCGAGAATGCCGCCTGCCTGCGCGAGCGCATCGGCGATCGTGAGGCGCCCCTTCAGCATGTTCATCGGCATCGGCGTCTTGACTTCGCCGAGCACGAACACGCGGCTGTCGGTGCGGTCCGGTACGTTGATGATGTCGCCACCCTGCAGCATGACGTTCTGCGAGGTGTCGCCGCGATCGAGCAGCCGGTTCGCGTCGAGCACGTACAGCTGGTTGTTGCGCGTGAGGCGCACGCGCTGCAGATCCGCATCGCCGGTCGTGCCGCCCGAGCGCGTGATCGCGTCGACGAGCGAGATCGGCACGTCGCTGATCGCGAGCGGCCCAGGCGTCTTCACTTCGCCGGTTACCTGCACTTTCTGTCCGCGGTACGACAGCACGCGCACGTCGACCTGCGGGTTCTTGATGTACGGCGTGAGGCCCGCGGCGAGTTGATCGCGCAGTTCGCCGACGGTTTTGCCCGCCGCGCGAATCCGGCCGACGAACGGGAAATAGATCGTGCCGTCGGACGCGACGGTCTGTCCGAATGGGTCAGCCTGGCCCGGCAGCGCGGTCGTGTACGGCTGCTGCATCACGCCGGCAACCGACTGCGTGGTGTTGCCGCCGGCGGACAGCGACGTGCCGTTCGGTGTCGTCAGTTCAGGGTGATCCCAGACGGTCACGCCAAGAATGTCCTGCGGCGAGATCCGGTACACGTAGTGCGACGGATCCGCGAAACGTGACTTCGGCAGCAGTTGCGGTGCCGCGGCAGCCTGCGCCTGCGAGAGCACGACATTCGCGTCGATCAGCGTTACCGGATAGGTTTCGGCGGGCGTCTGGCTCGGCGTTTCCTTCAGCCGCGATGTGTCGAGGTAATTGCCCGGCGCGGTCGCGCATGCCGACAGCAACGTCGTCAGCAGGGCCAGCAGCGTCGGTAAAGAAAGGAGCGAGAATTTACGCATCAGCATATTTTTTTTAGCCATCCCATGACCAGACGTTCGATGAAGACGAGGCTTTCGCGGTAATCGGATTCGTTGCAGCCGTGTGGGTCGGAGACGTCGGAGTCCTCCCACTTGCCGAGCGCGTGAACCTTGCCGCGCGCGGTCGGATCGAGCGTTTCGACGTCCTTGACCTGACGCCGCTCGGTGACGAGCACGAGATCGGCGCCGCGCACGATGCGCCGCGTGAGGCGCCGTGCGCGATGAAACCCGGCGGCGATGCCGCGCTCCGCGAGCAGGCGCTGCATCACCGGGTCGATGCTTTCGCCGTCGAACGCGCGCAGGCCCGCCGACTGGAACGCGATCGGCGCGGCGGAACTGTCCCGCTGACGGGCCTTGAACAGCGCCTCCGCGGCGGGCGACCGGCACACGTTCGCGTGGCAGACGATCAGGACATTGGCAAACATCGGCGATTCCTTGTACGGCCCGTTACAGCGCGGCCGTGGTGTGCGTGGACGGTGCGCGAGTTTCCTGGTGCAATGCACCCGCCGGCGTGGGTCGGCGACCGATCGCGTGATACTCGATGCCGAGTTCGGCGAGCGCATCCGGTTCGTACAGGTTGCGGCCGTCGAAAATCAGCGGGTTCTTCAGATGCCGTTTCAGTGCGTCGAAGTCGGGGCTCTTGAACACCTTCCATTCGGTGAGGATCACCAGTGCATCGGCGCCGTCCGCGACCTCCATCTCCTCGTTCGAGAACGTGAGACGTGCGTGCTGCTGCGGTGCGTGCTGCAGATCGAGCGAGAACACGCGCTTCGCTTCGTCGATCGCGACCGGGTCGTACGCCTTGACGGTGGCGCCGCGCGCGAGCAGCGCCGCGATCAGCGGACGGCTCGGCGCTTCACGCATGTCGTCGGTATTCGGTTTGAACGCGAGGCCCCAGACGCCGAACGTGCGGCCCGTCAGGTCGTCGCCGAGCCGCGCGACGATCTTGTGCGCGAGAATTTTCTTCTGCGTTTCGTTGACGGCCTCGACGGCCTGCAGGATGCGCAGCCCTTCGTCGTATTCGTCGGCCGTGCGGATCAGCGCCTGCACGTCCTTCGGAAAACACGAGCCACCGTAGCCGCAACCCGCGTACAGGAAGTCGTAGCCGATGCGCGGATCGGAGCCGATGCCGCGGCGCACCGCTTCGATGTCGGCGCCGACGCGATCGGCGAGATTCGCGAGCTCGTTCATGAACGAGATGCGCGTCGCGAGCATCGCGTTGGCCGCGTACTTGGTGAATTCGGCGGAGCGCACGTCCATGTACAGCGTGCGTTCGCGATTGCGGTTGAACGGCGCGTACACGCGCTTCATCACTTCGCGCGCCTTTTCGCCGGGCATGTCCTCATCGCAGCCGAGCACGATGCGGTCGGGACGCGTGAAGTCTTCGACGGCCGCGCCCTCCTTCAGGAACTCGGGATTCGACACGACCGAGAACAGATGTTGTTCTCCGCGCGCGGCAAGTTCTTCGGCGATCGCGGCATGCACACGCAGCGCGGTGCCGACCGGTACCGTCGACTTGTCGACGATCACCTTGAAGCCCTTCATGTGCCGGCCGATGTTGCGCGCGGCCGCGAGCACGTATTGCAGGTCGGCAGAACCGTCCTCGTCGGACGGCGTGCCGACCGCGATGAACTGGACGTCGCCATGCGCGACGGCAGCCTCGATGTCGGTCGAGAACTTGAGCCGGCCGGCCTTGCGGTTGCGCGCGATGATCTCCTGCAGACCCGGTTCGTGAATCGGAACGCCGCCGTTGTTCAGCACGTCGATCTTGCGCGGATCGACGTCGAGGCAGAACACATCGTTGCCGATGTCCGCCAGGCAGGCGCCCGTCACAAGTCCTACGTAGCCGCTACCGATGATCGTCAGGTTCATGAATTACACCTCGGAGATTGAACGTGTTCAAAACGAAAATGCCGGTACGCGACGCGCTGGACGCCGCGTACCCCGTGATCGATGCTGTCCGGCAAGCCGGTCAATAAGCGTTGCGACCGGCGAATCCCTTCCACAGCGTCAGCGCGACGATCTTGATGTCGAGCCAGAAGGTCCAGTGCTGCATGTAGTACAGATCGAGTTTCACGCGGCCCATCATCTTCTCGATGCGATCGGTTTCGCCGCGATAGCCGTTGATCTGCGCCCAGCCGGTGATACCCGGCTTGATCCGGTAGCGGTGCATGTAGCCCTTCACCAGATCCTTGTAGATGTCGTCGTGCTCGAGCGCATGCGGCCGCGGCCCGACCACCGACATCTCGCCCTTCAGCACGTTGATGAACTGCGGCAGCTCGTCGAGGCTCGTGCGTCGCAGGAACGCACCGACCGGCGTGATGCGCGGATCGTGGCGCGTCGCCTGGGTCACCTTGCCTGCCGTCTCCGCGTGAACCTTCATCGAGCGGAACTTGTAGATCTCGAACTGATGGCCGTCGATGCCCTTCCTCTTCTGCCGGAAGAACACGGGGCCCCGGGACGTCGTCTTCACCAGCAGCGCGATCACGAGCATCAGCGGTGCGAGCGCCGTCAACGCGCCGAGCGCGAACAGCCGGTCGAACACGCGCTTCGGCAACACCCGCAGATCGGTGATCGGCGACGCGGCGAGATTGATCGCGGGCACGCCGAGCAGGTCGACCATAGGCTGGCTGAACAGCGTCAGACTGCGCACATCCGGGATGAAGCGGATGTTCACGAAGTCGTTGCGAAGCTCCATCACGAAGCGATGAATCGTGCGCTCCTTCGAAATCGGCAGCGCGAGCCACAGTTCGCGGATCGCGCGGGTTCTCACGAGCCGGATCATTTCCGCGTAGTCGCGTTCCACCGGCACGCCTTCGATCGATTCGGCCGCGTCCGGGTCTTCGTGGTGGCTGCGCGGACTGTCCTCGTCGAACACCACGACCGGGCTGAAACCCGCCTCCGGCCGGCTGCGGATCTGCTCGATCAGAAACTTCCCGTACGGCGCGCCGCCGACGATCGCAACCGCCTTCTGGTTGAAACCTTCGCGGCGCAGGCCCTTCAACACCGTGTAGACGATCGCCTTCGTCGCGACCAGCAACACGACCGTTGCGAGCGCCCAGTAACCGAGCCACAGCCGCGACAGCAACTCCGCGCGATGCAGGCTGAAGCTCATCAGGATGCCGGTGCCTTCCACCATCACCCAGCCGCCCGTCACGCGCCACAGGAGGTCGTACAGCGGCTTGCCGCGCCACGACTGGTAGATACCCAGCGCCGGAAAGAACACGACGACCAGCAGGCAGTTGAACGCGAGCGTGACGCTCTGCATATCGTTCAGCCAGCCGAACTGTTCGCTATGGATCGCCGACGCGATCCACGCGCCTAGCGCCACCATGGCGATGTCGATGATTCTCGATAAAACGCTCAGCATGAGCCGCACCTCAGTTCGTCATTCAAGTTCCGTTACCTGTCTGCGTCGTACGGGAATCGTTGTCCGAATGAGTGAATACCCTTGTACAGGTATAAATAAAGCGGCATTAAAATTCGCGCTGCAAGGCCGCAAAATATCTCAAAATGTATCGGTAATCCTTGCTCCATTTTTGCTGAATTTTGTTCGGCAAGAGTTACCGTTTTCGGGTGCAAATGACGTGCCAGACGGGTATTTCACGTGTTTCGCATGTCGATCTGACGTATGAAATGGTGTGAGTTGCAAACGCTGCCACCCCTGATGGTGCGCTGCCGCAGATGTTGCAGAAAATTTCTGTGCTTTATTTGCTTTTTTATTTTCGTGTTTTTCGCATCGATTGAAATAAAAGCGTCGCGCGCTTACTCGTCCTCGCTATTTGCTTATTCCAGTCATTCGATAAAAATTCCCCGATATTTTATTGAATATTTACGACGTGATACAACTCGACGCATTGACCCAGCCTCGAGGAGTACACCATGACTGCTCCGGTTACGGCGCCCACCGCCGACACCCGGTTTTCGACCGCCGCGTCACAGAACGTCAAGCTGAAAGTGCATCCGGTGATTCTCGCCGGCGGCTCGGGCACCCGCCTGTGGCCGATGTCGCGCGAGCAATATCCGAAGCAGTTGATCGGTCTGCTCGGCGACGATTCGCTGCTTCAGTCCACCACGCACAGACTCGATGGCCTCGAAGCGGGCCACCCGCTCGCGGAGCGGCTCGTCGTCGTCAGCAACGAAGAACATCGCTTCACGACCGCCGAGCAATTGCGCACGAGCGGCAAGACGAGCCGGCTGATTCTCGAGCCGGTCGGCCGCGATACTGCGCCCGCGTTGACGGTGGCGGCGCTGTCGGTCGTCGCGGAAGACGGCGACGGCATCATGGTCGTGATGCCCGCGGATCACGCGGTAACCGACACCGCCGGTTTTCATGCGGCGGTCGCGGCAGGCGTGCAGTACGCGTCGAACGGACACATCGCGACGATGGGCATCGTGCCGACGCATGCGGAAACCGGCTACGGCTACATTCGCATCGGCGAGGCGCTTGAAGGAAATACGTCGGGCGTGTCGACTGTTGGTGCGCACCGGCTCGATCGCTTCGTCGAGAAGCCGCATCTCGAGCTCGCGCAGCGGTACGTTGCATCGAACGAATACTGGTGGAACAGCGGCATTTTCATCATGCGCGCGTCGACGTGGCTCGCCGCGATCGCCCACTTCCAGCCGGCAATTCACGAAGCGTGCAAGACCGCGTTCACTGGCGGCACGTCGGACGGCGACTTCTTCCGGCTGCAGCGCGACGCGTTCACTGCGTCGCCGTCGAATTCGATCGACTACGCGGTGATGGAGAAACTAGGCGGCGACACGTCGGTATGCACGGGCGTCGTCGTGCCGTTGCAGGCGGGTTGGTCGGACGTCGGCTCGTGGGACGCGATCTGGCAGATTCTGCCGAAAGACAGCAATGACAATGTGGGCCGCGGCCGCGTGATGTTCGAAGGCGCGGACTCGACGTTCGCGCATTCGGAAGGCCGGTTGATTGCGTGCGTCGGTACGCGCGACCTGGTGGTCGTCGAAACCGACGACGCGGTGCTCGTCGCGGACAAGGCGCACGTGCAGGACGTGAAGAAGATCGTCAGCCGGATCCGCAGTGAAGCGGGTTCCGAAGCGGTGAACCATCGCAAGGTCCACCGCCCCTGGGGCCACTACGATTCCGTCGACACGGGCGAACGCTTTCAGGTGAAACGCATCGTCGTGAAGCCGGGTGCGCGCCTGTCGCTGCAGATGCATCACCACCGCGCCGAACACTGGATCGTCGTGCGCGGCACGGCGCTCGTCACGCGCGGTGAAGAGCGCTTCATCGTCTCCGAAAACGAATCGGCCTACATCCCGCTCGGCGTCACTCATCGACTCGAGAATCCCGGCAAGATGCCGCTTGAAATCATCGAGGTGCAGTCCGGCTCGTATCTGGGCGAAGACGACATCGTGCGCTTCGAAGATACCTACGGACGGCAATGAGCCAGGTGCTGCTGCGGTAGTTTCTTCAGGACCTGCGGCGGCGTCTCCTGCCGTCCGCGGGATGCTGCTGTGCTCATCCCGCGTGGGAGACGAGTTCTGGGGCCTTCGGGAATCGATCGGCCGCGTTGTCTGCTGCGTCTTCGGTGATGGTCGTTGCGTTGGTCGGGTAGCGGCGCAGCGCGACCCTGCATGCGTTCGTGTACGCAGCGACGTGGGCGTTGGCCGGATGATTGACGACTTCCGGCACGGTGCGCACCGCAGGCAGCGTACGCGGAGCGTGCTGCACCGACGGCAATGAAGTGCGTTCGTCGTTTGCCGGTTCCATGCCTGTTACCGACTCCAGTGGCACGGCCGGCATCGCGGTGAGCGCGCCGTTCGCGTTCATGGCGTCCGCCACCGCTTCAGCTGCGCCCGGTACCGCGGCGAGCGTGTCGCAATGACGTTCGATCCAGTCGCCTGCCCACTCCAGCGCGAACTCGCGTGCCGCGTCGGCCTGCATGAAGCGCGGACCGATCAGCCCGGAACGTTCGACGCGGTGACCATCCTTCATGATCTCGGCCCATGCGCGGAACATCGCGTTCGGTACCTGCTCGACGGCGACATAGATCACATAGCCGCGCTGATCGGCGATCTGCATGCCGCGCGACGACATGTTCATCCATACCGGACGGTGCTCGCAATCGATTGCGCGCGAGCTCCCAATATGAGCACGATCTTCGCGCAGCTCTTCATCGGCCGATTCGTCCGCGGTATCGCCGGACAACTGCCGTGTGATATCGGCGATCGGGTCGAGCGAACGCCACACGTGCGCGCGATGCGCGACCGCTGACGTCGTCTGCCACGACTCGGGACTCTTCCAGAACACGCCGCGCATGCCGTCGTCGCGCTGTGCCGGTGTATGCGGCTGCGCCTCGGTGGCAGGCTTCGGGGTGGACACGGGAGCGCCCGGCTCGGGGACGTACGCGAAGGTACGGCCGCCCTGCGATAACAGGCGGACCATTTCGGTCAACGTACCGTTTTGCTGCCACTCTTCGAAGCGGCGCCGGCAGGTCGGCCCGGACGGATAACGGCCCGGTAGCTTCGACCAGGGTTCGCCGGTTGTGAGGATCCAGAGGACCGCATTCGCCACGATGCGCGGTTCGGCTCGGGGTCGACCCCGTCTGTTCAGACGGACGGCCGGCTCATCGGAAACGAGCGCGGAAAGCTGCACCCATTCGTCATTGCTTAGCTCATCGAAAAACATGCGTTTCTCCACGCAGCCTGGCCTGGCCGCGGCGAGGGGCAGTCGCGAATATCGATGCTGTCTGTATTCACGTAATGCCCCAGGTTGCACAATATGCTTATACGTTCTGGCCAGTTTGCGAAAATCAGCACAGCGTTAGTGCGGACTTTCCCAACGACGAAGCACAAAACGTGGTCTCACTCGTGCATGGGAGAATTTGTGCACGAAGCATACCACCACCAGGGTTTGCATGAATATGACAGAGACAAGTGTTACTGAAAGAAACAAACTTGTCCGTTTCACTGCGTTGCGCGGCGTTGATTAACGCGCGGCGATAGCAGCGAATCTGTCAGTTGAGGCGCCTGGAACGGCGGTTTTGCGGTGCATCTGATCTGCAACGGCCCGAATCCGGCGAGATTGCCGTTGGGCCGGTACAACGGTACTTATTAATGACTTCAGCAGTGTGTCCAACTGCGTTTTTCACACGCGCGACATGATCGTCTGGATGACTTCTTGTCGCATGCGGGTTGCATCATCGTTTGGATTCCTTGCGATTTCTGCGGGTGCATGTGTCGCGAAAAGTATAGGCGTTCCTGGGCGTTCTGTTAGTGGTGCGTAGTCAGCGTACCGGCGTCGCGGCCTCTTCTCCGACTACCGTCGTCCATGCACGCACGTGCCATCGCTTGACGAGTCCGGCACGGACATACGGATCGGCGTTCGCGAAGGCTTCCGCGACGGCGGGCGAGTCGCCGCTAAAGAGCAGCACCGCGCCGTCGACGGGATCGGCCAGCGCGCCGGCCAGCACGATCTCGCCGCGCGCCTCTGCTTCCCACGCGAGCTTCAGATGCTCCGCGCGATAGGTGCCGCGACGCTCGAGGTAGTCGTCAGCGAGTTCGTAGAACATCAGGTAGTGCATCGTCGGGTCTCCATGATCGGGGAGCGGCGCGACGTGGCCTATCCATTCCGCGCTACCGCTACAGGTTCGTCCCAGTGTAGACCGCGCCGGCGTAGGACGGGGAATACCCTGCCAGGCGCAGTGTCAACCAAACCAACTATTTAGCCGTTCTGGCAGACAGCTTTGCCATAATGGTCGTCGCGATGGGCTTGGGTTGCCCGACACGCCGGTCGCAACGACTACCAATAATTCTCAACACCGTGGGAGTGTCAAATGAAAATCCAATCCGCAATCGCTGCCCTCGTGCTCGGCGGTCTTCTGACCAGCGCGCCCGTCTTTGCCCAAAACACCCAGCAATCGAAGATGGCCACCTGCAACACCCAGGCGACCGGCAAGAAAGGCGACGACCGCAAGGCGTTCATGAAGAGCTGCCTGTCCGCATCCCCCGCTGCCGCAGCGTCCGGCCCGATGAGCCAGCAGGACAAGATGAAGATGTGCAACACCCAGGCGACCGGCAAGAAAGGCGACGACCGTAAGGCGTTCATGAAGACCTGCCTTAGCAACAAGGGCTGATTGCGGTTGCTCGAGACTTGAGACCAGGGCTTGAGATCAGTGCTCGAGACGGGCCCGCATGGCGGTGCGATTGCATCGTTATGCGGGCCCGTGTTTCGTCAGGAGTGGTCCGCTTCGCCACGGCGCCGGTTGCGTCGTGCACACCCGGCCGCTACCGGCACGATCCAGCCCGCATCGGCCTCGCCGCTTCTCGCGCCGCCGCCGTACCGGCCTGCCCGCCCCGGCTGGTTTTCTTCTATGATGGCTGCGGAGACGGCCCACCCCACATAAAACAATGCGCCATCGGGCCGCCGTCTTGTCGTTGATGCCAAAGCGCATTGAACGGAGGCAAGAATGGCATGGAGACAAAACCGCTGGTTCAGGCGATGGCTCATCGTCATCGTGTTCTGGGCGGTGCCGGTGTTGATCGTCGCGGTCCGCGAGATCCACGAAGAGATGAGCTATAACACCGTCGATCTCGAGAACGCGCTCACCACCTGGGAGTTCACCGATGCGCAGCGCGCCGCGGGCGCCCCCGCGCGTTGTCACGGCAAGCCGGACGACGCGCGCGCGGCCGGCTGTCCCGCCGACGTCCTCGCCGCGAACGCGCCGCGTCAGCAGGACGCGATCAATGAATATTCCGTCCGCCGCAGCACCCTCGCCGGCTACCTGTGGCACGCGTTCGTCGGCTACTGGGTAGTGCCGGCCGCGGTGCTGTTCGGCATCGGCCTTGTGATCGCCGGCATTCGCCGCGCACTGCGCCGGCCGCCGGTCAAGAGCGGTGCGCCGCATTGAGCGTGCGCCCTTGGGAGCGCTTTCAGGAGATCGGCCGCGCTTTTTTAGCCTTGATACAACGCTTTCAGGATTGTTTCAATTGGAGTGAGCAAGTCGTTTTCCCGGTAAAAACACCCGGTTTTGAGCGGTTTCGCAGCGGGTCAGACGCGGTGCTGAAAGCGGGTCGACTGACCACAAAATTGCGCACGACCGTTAGTTCTGTCACGGTTTTACGCCTCCCCGAAATCGGTCAAAGTTACGTCGTGCAATCTTTCTATCAGCCGCAAACGCCCGCCACATAAGGCTTTTCGCGATACGGGGCAGCGCGCTCTTTCTGCCTTCGTGTGTTATAACTAATGGATCAACCCGTCAAATCAGATCAGGTTGCCCTGGAACCACGATGGAGAAAAAACGATGCAAAGACGAAACTTCATTCTGAAGACGACCACCGCACTTGCTTTCGGAGGCCTTGCACTCGCGGGCTGTACCACGACGACCGGCGACCAGTCGTCGCCGTCCACTGACGCGTCGAAGCGGCAATCGATCAACGCCAGCGTCGACGGCACGATTTCCCGCCTCTACTCGACCATTCCGGGCTCCCGCGAACTGGTGTCGAAGGCGCGTGGCGTCCTCGTGTTCCCGTCCGTCATCCAGGCAGGCCTGATCGTTGGCGGGCAGTACGGCGAAGGCTCGCTGCGGGTCGGCGGCGGCACGGTCGGCTATTACAGCACCGCGTCGGGCTCGTTCGGCCTGCAGGCCGGCGCGCAGTCGAAGGCGATCATCTTCCTGTTCATGACGCAGGATGCGCTCGACAAATTCCGCAATTCAGATGGCTGGGCGGTCGGTGGCGACGCGTCGGTGGCGCTCGTGAAGATGGGCGCGAACGGCGCGATCGACAGCAACACCGCGACGGCTCCCGTCGAAGTGTTCGTGATGACGAACGCCGGCCTGATGGGCGACCTGTCGCTCGCGGGCACGAAGGTGTCGCGCCTGAAGATCTGACGCGGCGCCCGCTCCGGCGGCGGGCTGCCGGCATGCCCATGCGGATGGCGTGATCGCCCGTATGCCGGCGCGCACGAAGTCTCGCTGGAGATGGAAAGCAAAACGGCGCTGCCCGAGAAGGCAACGCCGTTTTTTCATGCCGGCCGGGAGCGGGTTCCCCGCTCCGCGCACATCGCGATTACGAGTTCGACGACGTATCGATCACCTTGAACCGCGAGCGCTTCTGCGCGCGAATCACCGACTGATAAGCCTCGACGTATTGCTGTGCCATCCGGTGCGACGTGAAGCGTTCCTCGAAGCGCTTCCGCACGCCATCGCGCGGCAGTTTGTTCAACCGGTTCACCGCGGCCACCGCGCCGATTTCGTCTTCGACGATAAACCCCGACACGCCGTCGTCGAGTACCTCCGGCACCGACCCGCGATTGAACGCGATCACCGGCGTGCCGCACGCCATCGATTCGATCATCACGAGGCCGAACGGCTCCGGCCAGTCGATCGGAAACAGCAGCGCATGCGCGCCCGACAGGAACGCGGCCTTCTGGTCGTCCGCGATCTCGCCGATGTACTCGACATACGGCAGGCTCAGCAATGGCTTGATGTCGCGCTCGAAGTACTCGCGGTCGGCGGCGTCGACCTTCGCGGCGATGCGGATCGGCATCCCGCAGCGGCCCGCGATGCGGATCGCGGTATCGACGCGCTTTTCCGGCGAGATCCGGCCGAGGAACGCGAGGTACTTCTGCTCGACCGGCTGCGGTGTGTACAGCGTCTCGGGTAGCCCGTGATAGACGGTCGTGAGCCACTTCGCCTGCGGCAGCGGATGGCGCTGCGCATTCGAGATCGAGATCACCGGCGCAGTGTTGAACGTGTCGAACACGGGCTGCTGTTCGGGCAGATCGAGCCGGCCATGCAGCGTCGTCACGAACGGTGTGTCCTGGCGCTTGAACACCGAAAACGAGTAGTAGTCCATGTGGAAATGCAGCACGTCGAACTCGTCGGCGCGGCGGCGCACGAGTTCCATCAGCAGCATGTGCGGCGCGACGCGGTCGCGAATGCCCGGATCGAGCCGCAGCGCACGCGGCCAGACGGCTTCGAGCTTCGCGCTGGTAACCGAGTCGCCACTCGCGAACAGCGTCACGTCGTGGCCGAGTTCGACGAGCGCTTCGGTGATGTAGGACACGACGCGTTCGGTCCCGCCATAGAGCTTCGGCGGCACCGATTCGGTCAGCGGGGCGATCTGGGCAATTCTCATTGGGCGTCTCCATGAATCCGGCGTCGCGGCCCGTGCGGCGCGGCTATAAATCGGGCAGCCGCACCATCGGACCGTCGCTTCGGCCGTCTGCTGACAGCGGCGTATGGCGCACGAGTATGACAGCGCCGCGACGGCCGGGCAATGCGGCTATACCACATCGGCAGAGGCGGCCAGCGCCGTATGCGACGCGACGGTATGAAGCGATTATTCTCGAACGCCCGTGAAAAAGCCCGGTCGATTGCATTTCCTGTGTGCTGTTACAGACAGGAAACATTCGCGTTCGCAGCAGGATCGCACTCAACGCGACGGCCATTTCCACGGCGGCATGTCGAAGTCGTCGGCATCGGCGATACGGGTTTCGCCGAAGTGTTTTTCGAGCACGATCGGCTGGCCGCCCGCTTCGCGCTCGAGCGCCGCGATGAGCCGCGTTGCATGCGACACGACCAGTAACTGCGAGTATTGCGACGCCTGCGCGATCAGCCGCGCGAGCGCCGGCAGCAGGTCCGGATGCAGACTCGTCTCCGGTTCGTTCAGCACCAGCAGTTGCGGTGGCCGCGGCGTCAGCAGCGCGGCGATTAGCAGCAGGTAGCGCAGCGTGCCATCGGACAGCTCCGCGCCGGAGAGCGGACGCAGTAGTCCGTGCTGATGCATTGTCACTTCGAAGCGGCCGCTGTGATTGACGATCTCGATGCGCGATCCGGGAAACGCATCGTCGATGGCAGCATCCAGCGCGGCCACATCGCCGATTTCGCGAATCGTCTGCAGCGCGGCAGCAAGATCGGTGCCGTCGTCACTGAGCACGGGTGTGTGCGTGCCGATCTGCGGCAACCGCACGGGCGCCTCCGCATCGGTGCGAAAGTGATCGTAGAAACGCCACGAGCGGATCTGCTCGCGCACCGCGATCATCTCCGGCGCGCTTCGCGGATCGGAGAACTCGGTCATCATGCTGTCGAAACTCGCGACGGGCTGCGCCACGGTCTGCCATTCGCCTTCCACGTCGCGGGCGCGCAGGACCGCGCCCTGCCGGTCCACCAGCAGCGCGGACGGGCGCAGCACCGGCCCGCTCCAGATGGATTCGCGCTTGATCACCGGGTCGAGCAAAAACTCCGATGTACCGGGTTTCACGATCGGCAGCCCGAGATCGATCGCATAGCCGAAGGAGTCACCGGCAAAGCCGAGCCGGACGCTCACGGGTTCGCTGCGGCGCGTGCTCTGCACCGGCTGCGCGCCGGTCAGCATCGCGCTGGAGAAGCGCTCGGGGCCGGCCCATAGCGTGGACTGCAGACCGCCCTCGCGCGCCAGCGACGGAATCACGCCGCCGCGCGCAGTCATCGCGAGCAGCCGCAGCGCGCGATACACGCTCGACTTGCCGCTGCCGTTTGGCCCGGTCACGATGTTGAGCTTGCCGAGCGGCACGATCAGATCGCGCAGCGAGCGGTAGCCGGCGATGGCGAGCGTCGTCAGCATGAGCACCCCTCGATCGCGAACATGAACGTGCGCGCGATCCCGGGCATCATCAACGCCCTCTGCGATCGGCGGCAACACCCGCGGGCACGCTGCGCAGATCGCGCAGGAACGAGTCGCGCCATTTGCCAAGATCGTTCTCGCGCAGCGCGTCCATGTTGATCCGGTAGCGCCGCTGACGTTCGGCAAGCGGCATCGACAACGCGATCTGCAGTGCTTCGCACGTGCCGAGCGCGTCGTGCGGATTGACGAGCAGCGAACCGGTCAATTCGGCGGCGGCACCTGCGAAGATCGACAGTACGAGCACGCCCGGATCGTCCGGATTCTGTGCGGCGACGTATTCCTTCGCGACCAGGTTCATGCCGTCGTGCAGCGGCGTCACGAAGCCGATCTGCGATTCGCGGAATAGCGACATCAATTTCCAGCGATCGTAGCGCTGGTTCAGGTAGCGGATCGGCGTGTAGTCGAGCCCTGAGTAACGACCGTTGATCCGCCCCGCCTCGCCTTCGAGCTCCTGGCGGATCTGCTGATACGTCTCGACGTCGGAGCGCGTCGGCGGCGCAATCTGTACGAGCGTTACGTTGCCGCGCCACTCCGGCGAGCGCTCCAGCAACTGTTCGAACGCGCGGAACCGTTCGACGAGCCCCTTCGAATAGTCGAGCCGGTCGACGCTCATGATCAGCTTGCGCCCCTCGAGGCTCTGCTTCAGGTCGAGCACGTGTTGACGGCTTTCATAGCGCTGCGCCTGTTCGGCGATTTCGTCGGGGAATATGCCGATCCGGTACACGCCGGTGCGCAGCGTGCGGCCAAATGCATCGACGTGCCCGTCGGGCGACACCGTGCCGCGGCCGTAGCGCGTCACGTAATCGTGAAACGCGAGCTGGTCGGTGGCGGTCTGGAAACCCAGCAGATCGAAGCAGCACAGCGACTTCACGAGTTCCTCGTGCGGCGGAATGCTGAACAGGATCTGCGGCGCCGGAAACGGGATGTGCAGGAAAAAACCGATGCGGTTGGTCACGCCTTCCGAGCGCAGCGCTTCGGCGAACGGAATCAGGTGATAGTCGTGGACCCAGATGATGTCGTCGGGTTCGAGCAGCTTGATCAGCTTGTGCGCGAGCCATGCGTTGACGCGCCGGTAGCCCGCGTATTCGTCGCGCTCGTAGCGCGCGAGGTCGTTGCGATAGTGGAAGACCGGCCACAGCGTCGCGTTCGAGAAGCCGCGGTAGTACTGGTCGTAGTCCTTGCGTGTGAGGCCGATCGTCGCGAACGTCACGCGGCCGTCCTGTTCGAGCGTCGGGCCTGCATGCGCGACCGTTTCGCTGACCACGTCGCCGCTCCAGCCGAACCATACGCCGCCCGTGTCTTTCAGCGCACCGAATACGCCGACCGCCAGGCCGCCTGCGGACCCTTTGGTTTCAGTCGGCGTGGCGACGCGGTTCGATACGACGATCAGTCGGCCCATGGACGCTCTCCTGCGGATTCGTTCGATGCGGTGCGCCGCGGGTGGCGCCTGTCACTTCGAGTCTGTTCCAGTCAGTTCGACCGTCCGCCCGCAGGATCGGTTGCACCGCCGGTCGTGCGCTCAGTTGTTCGATCCGTTGCCGCACGCGGTCCGCCCCGGCTTGCGACCGGATCGGCTGCCGTATGCGCCGCCGTGCTCGACGCGGGCGCGTGCGAAGGCAGCCAGTCGAGCGTGCCCGGTACGTTCTCCAGTTCCGCCGACACCTCGGCGCGCGCCCGCGGCAGATACTGCGGATAGTGCGTCTGCACGAACGTCAGCAGCCCTTCGCGCACGCGACAGCGCAGATCCCAGTTCAGCCCCGAATCCGCCGAGCTGACGAGCACCCGCAGTTGCAGCGCGCGATCGGTCGCGTCGGTGACCTGCAGCACCTGCACGCGGCGGTCCCATTCGGGCGCCGCTTCGACGAGGCGTCCGAGTTCTTCGCGCAGCGGCGCGAGCGGCATCCGGTAGTCGACGTACAGGAACACCGTGCCGATGATCTGCGAATCGTTGCGGGTCCAGTTCGCGAACGGGTTTTCGATGAACCACTGCAGCGGCACGATCAGCCGGCGCAAGTCCCACAGACGCACCGACACGTACGTGCCGGTGATCTCCTCGATGCGCCCCCACTCGCCCTGGATGACGACGACGTCGTCGAGACGAATGGGCTGCGACAGCGCGATCTGCAGCCCGGCGATCAGATTGCCGAGCACCGGCCGCGCGGCAATACCGGCGACCAGACCGGCAACGCCCGCCGACGCCAGCAGGCTTGCGCCGATCTGCCGGACGTTCGGAAACGTCATCAGCGCACCGCCGATCCCGACGATCACGATGACGACCATCACCGAGCGCGCAAGCACGCGCGCCTGCGTGTGGATTCGACGGGCCTGCAGGTTGTCGGCGGTATCGAGCGGATGGGCCTGGATAATCGCCTCGCCGATCGCCGCAGCCGAGCGCACCGACAGCCACGTCAGCACGCCGATCAGCGCGATCGCTGCGACGTCGCGCAGCGGACCGATCACGGGCAGCGCGTCGGGCGCTTCCCACCAGATGAACTCGAGCCCGAGGATCGCCAGCACCGCGAGTGCAGGTTGATTGATGTAGCGCAGGATCACCGTCATCAGCGGATACGGCCGCGCGATGCGCATCAGAATGCGCGCGCCGACGCGGTGCAGCGCGACGGCGAATGCAAGTACCAGCACGGACACGACGATCGCACCGGGCCACGTATGGAGCGGCGCGTCGGCGATGCGGGCGAGGTCGTCGGTGGTCAGCATGACAGGCGTTTTCTTCGTGAATGGCAAGGAAACGAGGCGGCCCGCGACGGGCGGGAATGGTGCTACGCGGGGACGACGGCAACGGTGATTCGATACGCCGTGGCACATCGGCGAGCCCGATGCGACGTGCCCGAAACCAGTGATCGGGCACATCGCGCAGCCCGCGTGCGCCGGCCGGTCAGACCGCGGTCAGCCGCCCGTCCTGCACGGGAACGCCTTGCCGAGGCCGAGCGAAATCGCAGTGCTCGCGTTGTAGCCGGCGACGTTCGGATTCTCCGCGATGTAGCGGCGCACCGCATCGGTCAGCTGTTGCGAGCGGGCCTCGGGCGGCAGGCAGAAGTACTGTCCGACGCGCGGCCCCGTCGTTCCGCCGATCGCATCGATCGTATTGAAGACACCGTCGGCCGCGCCTTCGATGTAGGCCGCGCACGCGCTTCGCGACGCCACGTCGGTCTTCGTGCACAGCTTGTTGAGGTCGCTCGCGGTAAACGCGGCTGCCGACAATGGGATGGCCAGCGCGCTCGCGCAAATCAAAACCCGCAGCATGGTGTTCCTTTCATGTGAGCAAGCGGTTGTCGGGCGGTCTCGTGCCGCGTCCGGCCGCGCGGCCGGCTGGACACCGGCGCGCTGCACCCGTTATTTTGCACTGTTTTGCGGGGCCGCCGGTGCCTGGTTCTGCATTTGCTGGAGGCGTGCGGTGAGCCCTGCGACAACGTCCGGCGCCTTGTAGTGCTTCGCGAAATCGAGCGCCGTAAGACCGATCTGACTCTTCACCGTGAGGTCGGCGCCGTTGTCGAGCAAGAGCTTTACCGTCGACACGTGGTTACCGCGCGCGGCCATCATCAGCGGCGTCGTGCCGTTTGGAGAACCAGCGTCGACATAGGCCGAATGGTCGAGCAGCACCTTCACGATGTCGTCGTTGCCGTTCGAGGCCGCATAGTGCAGCGGCGCCCAGCCCTTCTTGTTGACTTCGGCGTCCTTCGAGATCAGCAGGTTGACCAGTTCGAGGTCGTCGTTCAGCGCGGCCAGCATCATCGCGTTTTCGCCGGCCTTGTCCTGGATCTCGATGTCGGCCTTCGGATTGGCGATCAGCGCCGCCGCGACCTTGTCGGATTTTTCGCGGGCGGCGAGCACGAGCAGCGGCATACCCTGATCGTCGGTCATGTTCGGGTTCATGCCGTTCGCCAGTTGCTTGTTCACTTCCTTCACGTCGTCGAACTTCACGGCTTTGATCATCGTGTCCGCAGGCGCAGCGTGCGCCGGCAGCGCGCCGAGCGCCGCGCACGCGAGACCACCGGCGAGCGCGAGGTGGACGGTACGTGCCGCGAATCGACCCAGGCGGCCCAGGCGGCCCGACGCGGAAAGCATGGAGATTGAAAGCATCGGAACGGGATGGGACGTTGACATCTGGCTGGAATAGTTTCGCATATTTTACTTTAGGTTTATTCCCTATCCTGTTGAATATTAAATAATAAAAATCCGCTAACCGGGTTGCGGAATCTTGAAGAGCCGGAAGAAATTCCGCGTCGTCGCGGCGCCGAGGTCCGCTTCCGGCATCTCGCGCTGCTGCGCGATGAAGCGTCCGACATGGCTAACGTACGCAGGTTCATTCGGCTTGCCGCGATACGGCACCGGTGCGAGGTACGGCGAGTCGGTTTCGATCAGCAGCCGGTCGAGCGGCACGCGGCGCGCGACGTCCTGCACATCGGTCGCGCTCTTGAACGTGACGATGCCCGACAGCGAGATGTGGAAGTTCTGCGCGAGCGCCCGCTCGGCCACCGGCCACGCCTCCGTGAAGCAGTGCATCACGCCGCCCGGCACGCTCGCGTGCTCCTCGTCCATGATCCGCAGCGTGTCGTCCGCCGACGCGCGCGTATGGACGATCAGCGGCTTGCCGGTCGCGTGGGCGGCGCGGATGTGCGTGCGAAAGCGTTCGCGCTGCCATTCCATGTCGGCGATCGAGCGGCCTTCTAGCCGGTAGTAGTCGAGCCCGGTCTCGCCGATCGCGACGACCTTCGGATGTTGCGCCAGCTCGACCAGCTCCGCGACGTCCGGTTCGCGCGCGTCCTCGTGGTCCGGATGCACGCCGACCGACGCGTACACGTTCTCGTACGTCCGCGCGATGTCGAGCACCGACGGCAGCGTCTCGAGATCCACTGACACGCACAGCGCGTGCGTGACCGCGTGGCTGCGCATGTTGTCGAGCACCTGCGGCAGGCGCTCGGCGAGTCCTTCGAAGTTGATGTGGCAGTGCGAGTCGACGAACATGATGGTGTCCTGCGGTGAACCGGATGGGCAATAGTCTGAAAGCAGTGGCCAGGATCAGGCCGGGAGGCGTCGCCCGAGGATCACGAGATCGCGTTCCACGCCGTCCAGCACGGCGACGCGCGGCAGCGTGCCCCACACGTCGAAGCCGAAGCCGCGGAACAGGCGCAGGCTCGGTTCATTGTGGCCGAAGATGAAGCCTAGCACCGTGTCGATGCCAAGCCTGGGCGCGGCTGCCAGCGATTCAGCGAGCAACTGCCGTCCAAGCCCTTTACCGCGTGCAGCCTCGTCCAGATAGATGCTGACCTCGGCGGTGCGCCGGTACGCCGGACGGCCGTAGAAATCCGAGAAGCTCAGCCATGCGATCACCGCCCCGTCCTGCTCGACGACCCACAGCGGCCGCGTGTCCGGGCCATGCTCGTGAAACCACTCGATGCGGCTGTCGACGCTCACCGGTTCGAGATCGGCGGTCACGCTGCGCGACGGCACCGTGGAGTTGTAGATGGCGACGATCGCGGGCAGGTCGTCGAGGGTCGCGTCGCGGTAGGAAAAGCTCATGGTCGCAGATGAAGTCAATGAAAGAGATATTCCATCACGGCCTGCGCCCATTGCTCCGGCCGCAGACCGCAAGCCGCTCAGCCGAACAACGCCCGATAGCCGAGGAACAGCTCCTCGAACACCAGCCGCGCGTTGAGCGGATGATTCTCGACCGCACGCTGACGTGTCACAGTGCGCATGAAGCGCGCGAACGCGCTCGCGTCGACCTGCGCGGCGCAGCGCGCGAGCGCGGCGGACGCATCGGGAAAGTAACGCGGCGTGCCTGCTGTGCGCTGCGCCAGCAGGTCGTACAGCCAGCGCTGCAGCCAGCCCAGCACGAGCGGCACCGGCAGCTTCTGCAGCGCCTCGCCACACGCGAACGCGTCGCAGTCGGCGCCAGCGGCCAGTTGCCCAAGCGTCCAGTCGCGCAGCACGCGATTGTCGTCAGCGGCGAGCGCCAGTGCGGCGAGTGGTGCACCGCCGGCCTGCGCGAGCAGTGCCGGCGCATCGTCGATACCTTGCTCTGCAAGCCACGCGGCGGCCACCGCGGGTGCCGGTGTCGCGAGCGGCCATTGGCGGCAGCGACTGATGATGGTCGGCAGCAGCCGGTCGATCCGCGCGGAAACCATCAGGAACACAACGCCGGACGGTGGTTCTTCGAGCGTCTTCAGCAGTGCGTTGGCCGCCGCGACGTTCAGCGCCTCGGCCGGGTACAGCACCACCACGCGGGCGCCGCCGCGATGCGAACCGACGCCGCAAAAGTCCAGCAGCGCACGGACCTGCTCGATGCGGATTTCCTTGCTCGGCGCGCGGCTCTTCTTGGCGTCGTCGGCATCGGCGCGGTCGGCCTTGCCATTCGTCTCGGCCTTGTCGTCGGCGCTCGCGACGAAACCGGATTCGGCCGCCAGCGCTTCCGGCAGCACGATCCGGTAATCCGGATGATTGCCCTGGACGAACCACGTGCACGCGGCGCACGCGCCGCACGGCTCGCCGTTATCGCGCGGCGATTCGCACAGCATGCCCTGCGCGAGATGCTGCGCAAGGCGCAGCTTGCCGATGCCCGCCTGACCGTGCAGCAGCAGCGCATGCGGCCAGTGCGCGCGCAGTTGCTGAAGCTTGTTCCAGTCGTCGATCTGCCACGGGTAAATCATCGTTTATCTTTTAAATCAGTGGGTTGAGCGTCATTCTTCGTGTATAGGCCGAGCTATTCCAGCACCATTGAATTTTCTTTATATCATCGAAAAATCAAAGGGTTGAGACGATTTTCTCCAGTTGATTCTGAATGGCGGCGATGCTCTGCGTCGAATCGACGATCGCGAAACGGTACGGCGCCTCTTCCGCGCGCCGCAGGTATTCGGCCCGCGTTCGGGTGAAAAACGCATCCGACTCGCTTTCGAAGCGGTCCGGGTCGCGCGCGCTGCTGCGTCGCTCGCTCGCGGTAGCCGGCGGCACGTCGAACAGGATGGTCAGGTCCGGCTGAAAACCGCCCTGCACCCAGCGCTCGAGCGTCTCGAGCTTGTCGCGCGGCAGGCCGCGACCGCCGCCCTGATACGCGAACGTCGCGTCGCTGAAACGGTCGGACAGCACCCAGTCGCCGCGCGTCAACGCCGGCTCGATCACTTCGGCCAGATGCTGGCGACGGGCGGCGAACATCAGCAACGCTTCCGTTTCGAGATCCATCGACCGGTGTAGCAGGATCTCGCGCAACGCCTCGCCGAGCGCGGTGCCGCCCGGCTCGCGCGTCATGACGACGCCGGGGCCGGTCGTGCCGACCTTCGCCTCGAGGCGCTCGCGAAACCACGCGAGGTGCGTCGTCTTGCCCGCGCCGTCGATGCCTTCGAACGTGATGAATTTGCCCCGCGCCATCATTGACCTCGGATGTACTTGTCGACGGCCTTGTTGTGATCGCCGAGCGTGTCAGAAAAAATGCTGCTGCCGTCGCCGCGCGACACGAAATAGAGTGCCGCGGTCTGCGCCGGATTCAGCGCCGCCTGCAGCGACGCGGTTCCGGGCAGCGAGATCGGCGTGGGCGGCAGGCCGGTACGGGTGTACGTATTGTAAGGAGTGTCCGTCTGCAGGTCGCGCTTGTGCAAACGGCCGGTGTAGCTGTCGCCCATGCCGTAGATCACGGTCGGGTCGGTCTGCAGCGGCATACCGATGCGCAGCCGGTTCGCGAACACCGCGGCGACCAGTGAGCGGTCGGATGCCTTGCCGGTTTCCTTTTCGACGATCGACGCCATCGTCAGCGCCTCGTACGGGGTCTTGTACGGCAGCCCCTGAGCGCGCGCAGCCCACGCTTCGTCGATGCGCAGTTTCATCAGCCGGTACGCACGACGGTACACGTCGAGATCGCTGGTGTTCTTGTCGAACAGATAGGTATCCGGAAAGAACAGTCCTTCGCCGTTGCCGGTCGACGTTTCGGGCGCGCCGATCGCCTTCAGCAGATCGGCGTCGGTCATGCCGGCCGAATCGTGGCGCAGCGCCGGGTTCATGTCGAGTTCCGAGCGCATCCGCCGGAAGGTCCAGCCCTCGATGATCGTCGCCACGTATTCGTTGACGTCGCCGCGCGCGATCTTCTGCAATACGTCGTACGGCGTGATGCCGTTCTTGAATTCGTAGTTACCGGATTTCAGCTGGCTCTGCAGGCCGAGCAGCCGGGTCATCAGCACGAACAGCTCGGACTCGACCGGCACGCCGCCGCGGTTCAGTTGCAGCGTGACGCTTCGCAGACTGCTGCGCGGCTTGATCGTAACGTCCAGGTCCGGGGGAGAAAGCACCAGCGGCGTCGTAGCCCAGTGATACCCGCCGCCGGTTGCGGCAGCGGCCAGCACGACGAGCGCCGTGCCGACGATGAGACATTTCTTCAGGAGGGACATGCGAAACATGGCTGGGTTGGACCTCATATAATACTTGCTTGCCTCAGCTAAAGTCAGAATTGACTGTTCCGCAAATCCATGACTGCCCCGCTCGCTTCCGTTGGCACCCCGGCCATCGTCTCCTCCGCGCTACCCCTGCCGTCGCGCCCCGCCGACGCCCAGTTCGATGCCGTGCGCACGCGCGGCGCGTACGCGCTGCTCGACCAGTTCGGTGTGATCGACACGACCGGCGACGACGCGGCCTCGTTCCTGCACGCGCAACTCACCAACGACACCGAGCATCTCGATGGCGCAGGCGCGCGCCTCGCCGGCTACTGCTCGGCGAAGGGCCGGCTGCTCGCATCGTTCCTCGTCTGGCGCAGCGGCGACGCGATCCGCCTGCTGCTGTCGAAGGACGTACAGGCCGCGGTGCAGAAGCGGCTGTCGATGTTCGTACTGCGCGCGAAAGCGAAGCTCGTCGATGCGACCGGCGAACTGCTCGCCGTGGGTCTCGCGGGCGACGTGCGCGCCGCACTATCGTCGGTGTTCGATGCGCTTCCCGATGGCGTGCACGTGAAGGTCGACGGTCCGGCCGGCTCGCTGATCCGCGTGCCCGATGCCGAAGGACGGCTGCGCTACCTGTGGGTCGGACCGAAGGCCGAGGTCGAGGCGCGTCTGCCCGCGTTCGAAGGCAAGCTCGAGCAGGTGTCGCCAGCCGTCTGGGACTGGCTCGACATCCGCGCCGGCGAGCCGCGCATCACGCAGCCGGTCGTCGAGCAATTCGTCCCGCAGATGGTTAACTTCGACGTGCTCGGCGGCGTGAATTTCCGTAAGGGCTGCTATCCGGGACAGGAGATCGTCGCGCGCAGCCAGTATCGCGGCACGATCAAGCGACGCACCGCGCTCGCGAACATCGCGGCGGACCTCGCCGCGGTCGCACCCGGCACCGAACTGTTCCATTCGAACGATCCTGGCCAGCCGTGCGGGATGGTCGTCAATGCCGCGTGGGCGCCGGCGGGTGGCGTCGACGTGCTGGTCGAGATCAAGCTCGCCGCGCTCGAGGCCGGTTCGGTGCACGTTGCCGCCGCCGACGGCCCGGCGCTGTCGTTCCTCCCGCTGCCGTACGCGCTGCCGACCGAAGTCTGACGGGCGTGTCTGAACCCGCGGTTCAATCTGTTGTCGTGCGGACACCGTTCGTGCACGTGAGGAGGCTCCGCCGATGTGCCTGATCGTATTCGACTGGCGGCCCGATGCCGACGCCAATGACGGCGGCGCGCTCTTCACGCTCGCCGCGAACCGCGACGAATTCTTCCGCCGCACTGCCGATCCGCTGCAATGGTGGGCCGACGCGCCGACGTTGCTGGCGGGTCGCGATCTGGTCGGCGGCGGTACGTGGCTTGGAATGACGCGCGACGGCCGCTTCGCCGCGCTGACCAACTACCGCGCGCCGCACGAGATGCGCGCCGATGCGCCCACGCGCGGCGCGCTCGTCAGCAACTATCTGACGGGTGCTGCAGAGGCGCCGCTCGACTATCTGAACGACGTCGCGCGCACCGGCGATCTGTACAACGGCTTCAACCTGCTGGTCGGCGACTGGACCCGGCGTGAGCTTGCGTGGTACTGCAATCGTGGGGACGTCGAGCCGGCGCTGCTGCCACCGGGCGCGCACGGTATCTCGAACGCTGTGCTCGACACGCCGTGGCCGAAGCTCGTACGCAAGCGCGCCGAACTCGACGCGCTGCTCGTCAACGAATCCGCTGCGCCGCTCGACCGGCTGATCGACCTGATGCGTGACCCGCGCATCGCACGCGACGACACGTTACCGGCCACCGGGATTCCGCTCGAACGCGAGCGGGCATTGTCGGCGGCGTTTATCGAGACGCCGGAGTACGGCACACGCGGCACGACAGCGTTGCGGGTCGTCGTGCAACCCGGCGAGCCGAACACGCGGATTAGTGTGAGCGTCGCCGAGCGCAGCGACGACGACGGTTCGCATCGGGTCGTTCGTCCCGGCAATTTCGAGCGACGCTTCGCGTTCGACGTCGAGCGCTAATGCTCGCCGCGGCCCGCAAACGCTTCGCGCAATGCACCCGCCGCATCCGCATGCGCGCCGGCGACCTCAGGCACATAGCCGCCCATCTTGAAGAACTCGTGGGTCATCCCGTGATAGCGCACGTGCACGACCGCGTTGCCCGCGGTTTGTAGCTTCTCCGCGTACGCCGCGCCTTCGTCGGCGAGCGGATCGTACTCGGCGGTCGCGATCCATGCAGGCGCGACGCCGCGAAAATCCGGCTCACCGCGCGTGCCGTCGAGCGGCGCAAACCGCCAGTCGTCGCGATCGCTCGCGTCGCGCACGTACTGCCCGAAGAACCACTGGATGGTTTCGGCCGTCAGCAGATGGCCTTCTGCGAACCGCGTGTGAGAACCGGTCTGCTGATATGCGGTCGTCCCCGGATAGATCAGCAGTTGCAGCGCGAGCGCGATGCCCGCGTCGCGCGCGAGTACTGCGCAGACGGTCGCGAGCGTGCCGCCCGCACTGTCGCCCGCCACCGCGAGCCGTGCCGGGTCGATGCCATATAGCGCGGCGTTCGTATACAGCCAGGAGAGCGCATCGAACGCATCGTCGACGGCGGTCGGAAAGCGGTATTCAGGCGCGAGCCGGTAATCGACCGACAGCACCGCACAGCCCGCATCTCGCGCGAACATCCGGCACAGCGCGTCATGCGTGTCGACGCTGCCGACCGTGAAGCCGCCGCCATGAAAATAGACGAGCGCGGGCAACGGTTCAGCCCAGCTTGGCTCGGACGGTTGATAGAGCCGCGCGCGAATCGTCGTGCCGTCGCGCACCGGCACGGAGAGGTCTTCGATCGCATGCGTCGGCGCGCTCGCGATCTCGAGGATCGGTGCGCTCTTCTCGTACGACGCACGGGCCTGCTGCACAGTCAGCGTCGGATAGGTGGGACGCGCGGCGCGCGCGACCATGTCGAGTATCTGGGCGATCTTCGGATTCAGCGGCATCGGCGTTCAGTGCGGCATAGGCGCGCCGCACGATGAAGAAGGGAAGCGGAAAAACAGCGCCGTATGATGCCATGAGACCGGATAAAAGCACCCCCACTACACCGAAGTCTTCACGTCCGGCTTCAGCGACATCGGATCGGTCGGGTCGCGCAGCTGCTCGATGTCCTCGTGACGTAGCCTGACCGTCGCCATGATCGGCGGATGCGTGACGATGTAAAAGCGCCGCGCGCGGATCGCGTCGAACGTGAGGTCCGCGACGTCGGCGGCGCTCAGCTTGCCCGACTGCACCGCGCGATGCAGCTGCTTGCCCGCGGTGATCTGCGAATGCGTGGGCGCGGCGTCGTTGCGCAGTGCATCGGGACGACTGCGCTCCGCGTCGGCGATACCGGTCGGCACGAACGCCGGACACAGCAGCGAGCAGCCGACTGGACCGCCCGTGAGCTTCAGGTCGTGATACAGCGTCTCGGTCAGCGACACGACCGCATGCTTCGACGCGTTGTAGACGCCCATCGCGGGCGGCGACAGTAACCCGGCGACCGACGCCGTGTTGACGATGTGCGCGGGTTCGTCCTGTCGCAGCATGATCGGCGTGAAGGTCCGCACACCGTGCGCGACGCCCATCACGTTGACGCCGAACACCCACGCCCAGTCGTTCGCGCTGCTTTCCCAGACGAATCCGCCCGAGCCCACGCCCGCGTTGTTGAACAGCAGATGGACCTTGCCGAACGCATCGAGTGCGGCGAGCGCGAGCGCCTCGACCTGGGTCGCATCGGAGACATCGGTCGGCACACCGATCGCATCGGCGCCGGCTGCACGCAGCGCGTCGACGGTTTGCGCGAGCGCGGCCGCGTCGACGTCGGCGAGCACGAGCTTCATGCCGAGCGACGCAGCCTTCTCTGCGAACGCGCGGCCGAAACCGCTTGCTGCGCCGGTGATTACGGCGACTTTGTTGTTGAATTCGAACATCGTGTCTCCCATTGATGCAAGCCGCACGCGTCGCAAAGATCGGCTTGCGTCAGATCAGCTTGACCAGTTGCTTCCCGAAGTTAAGCCCCTTCAGCAAACCCAAAAACGCCTCGGGCGCAGCATCGAGCCCTTGCGCAATCGTCTCGCGATAATGCAGCTTCCTCTGCGCGACCAGCGTGCCCAGCTGCTTCAGCGCCTCGGGCCACACGTCCATGTGCTCGGCGACGATGAAGCCCTGCACGAGCAGACGCTGCGTGAGCATCAGCGCCGGGTGCTTCAGCGGCAGCGGCTCGCCGTCGTAGTTCGCGATCATCCCGCACAGCGCGATGCGGCCAAACGAGTTCATCCGCGCGAGCACGGCGTCGAGCACCGCACCGCCGACGTTCTCGAAGTAGCCATCGACGCCATTGGGCGTGACAGCTTTCAGGTCCTGATAGAGATTGCCCGCCTTGTAGTCGACGCACGCATCGAAGCCGAGCGTGTCGACCACATAGCGGCACTTGTCGGCACCGCCCGCGATACCGACCGCGTGGCAGCCGGCGAGCTTCGCCAACTGGCCGACCACACTGCCGACCGCGCCGCTCGCCGCGCTGACGACCACCGTTTCGCCGGCCTTCGGCGCGATGATCCGGTTCACTCCGTACCACGCGGTGACGCCCGGCATGCCGACAGAGCCGAGGTAGACCGACAGCGGCACGTGCGTATCGTCGACCTTGTACAGATTCGTGCCGTTCGACGTGCCGTATTCCTGCCAGCCGAACATGCCGACCACTTTATCGCCGGCCGAGAATTTCGGGTTCTTCGATTCGACGACCTCGCCGACCGTACCGCCGATCATCACCTCGTTCAGCGGCTGCGGCGGCGCGTACGACTTGCTGTCGTTCATACGGCCGCGCATGTACGGATCGAGCGACAGATAGTGGTTGCGCACGCGCAGTTCGCCATCGGCGAGCGGTGCGAGCGGCGTTTGAACGAGCTTGAAGTTATCGGTCGTCGCGGCGCCTTGCGGGCGCGAAACGAGCAGGACCTGCCGGTTGATCTGGGTCATGGCGGGCGTCTCCGTTGATTGATTGTGTAGTCGGGTCACAAATAAAAAGGAACGTACCGCGCGGCCGTCAGCCGTCGCTCGGTCCGGGTGTCGCGGATGGGTCGCTGCGCAGCCGCTGATGCACGACGTCCCGGCCTACCGCGAGCCGCCGCATGTACTTGAACGTGCCGAGCGCCTTCGCGACGAAGTGGCCTTCGCTGTCGCGGATCTCGCCTTCGCAATAGGCCATCGTCGTCGAGCGGTGCAGTACGCGCGCATACGCGCGCAGTTCGCCGCGACCCGGTTGCATGAAATTCACTTTCATCTCGACCGTGACGACGCCGACGCCGTCAGCCGCGAGACTGCGGGCCGCCATCGCGAGCGCGACGTCGGCGAGCGTCATCGTCACGCCGCCGTGCGCCACGTCCCACGTATTCAGATGATCGTGCACGAGCGGCAGCACGACTTCGCTCGAGCCGTCGACCGCGCGGACGAGCCGCACACCGAGATGATCGACGAACGGGCTCTCGATCGCGGGCGGCGACGTGCGCTTATCGTCGCCTGCAGATGATGACGAAGGGGTATCAGTCATTGCCGCAGATCACACTTCGAAGTCGACGGCCTGACGCGCTTCGCGCACCGCGCCGACGAATCCTTTTAGCGCTTCGTGCGTGGGGTGCACCTGATACGCATCGAGCGCGGCCTTGTCGGCAAAATCGGAAATCAGCACGACGTCGTAGCTCGATTCGAGACCGGGCGTCGCCACGCCGACTTCGAGATGAAGGATGCCGGGCACGATGTCGCGACAACCTTCGAGCTTTTCCTTCAGCTTGAGCGCGTTCTGTTCGCGCGTTGCGCCTTCGGCGTTGTCCTTCAGCTTCCACATCACGATATGACGGATCACGGTATGACCTTTGCTCAGGTTTCAGAAAAGACACGGAGGCTAACGAGCATACCCGATCGCGACGGTGTTTTCATCGAGCATCGCCTCGACCGCGACGCGTCATGGAGCCGCTCGCGCCATCGTCGCGGCGAGCGCACCGAGCGTCGCAATCGCGTCGTCGGTCGCATCGAGATCGGCGGCCGGGCAGCTCAGTCGCACGAAGTGGTCGAAGCGGCCCGCGTTCGAGAAAACGGAGCCCGGCATCACGCGAATTCCGACCGCCAGCGCCGCATCGAACAGCGCCTCCGACGACACCGTTCGCGGCAGTTCGATCCAGAAGTACAGCCCGCCGCGCGGCGGCGTGAAGCGCGTCCCGTGCGGAAACGACAATGCAACGGCCTGGGCCATCCGGTCGCGCTGCACGGCGAGACGCTCGCGTAGCCGCCGCAGATGCCGCTCGTGCGCGCCGGTCTTGAGAAAGCTCGCGAGGACGGCCTGCGACAGCGGCTCGTTGGGCCGCGTCTGAGCGAATTTCAGCATCGCGACCCGCGAATGCCAGCGGCCGCCGTTCATCCACCCGACCCGCATGCCGGGCGCGAGCGTCTTGTTGTACGACGTGCAGTAGATCACCGTGCCATCGGTATCCCACGCCTTCAACGGCTTCAGCGGGGCGGCGCGCTGCCCGGGCAGCGGATCGACCAGCTCGCGATACGGGTCGTCCTCGATCAGCGCAACGCCCGTCTGCGCGCACTGCACGACGAGCCGCGCCTTGTCCGCATCGGGCATCACGCTGCCGAGCGGATTCTGCAGATGTGGCACAACGACGACCGCCTTGATGTCGCGATGCGTCTGCAGCGCGAATTCGAGGGCCTCGACAACGAGGCCGGTCGTCGGACTCGCCGGGATTTCGAGCGCGCGCAGACCGAGACTCTCGAGCACCTGCAGCAAGCCGAAGAAACACGGCGATTCGACTGCGACCGTATCACCGGGCTGCGTGACCGCGCGCAGCGCGAGGTTGATCGCCTCGATGCCGCCGTGCGTGACGATGATCTCGTCGGCGGTCGTTTCGATGCCCGCTTCGAGCGCGCGCCGCGCGACGATCGCACGCAGGTCGGGGTCGCCGCGGTCGTGGCCCGGTGTCGTCAGCAGCGACGGCCGGTGACGCAGCACGCGCAGCGCCGTCTTCTGCAGAGCGGCAGTCGGATAAAGGTCCGGCGCGGCCGTAGCGCCGCCGAGATTCAGTGCATCCGGAAACCGCTGATACCGCGCGACGATCGACGACACCGCCGTATGAATACCGACGAACTGCGCGTCGCCGGGCACGCTGTCCGAACCGGGTTCGAGCGCGGCGGGCAGTGTCGCGGCGGGTTGCTGACGCACGTAGTAGCCGGCTCGCGGCCGCGCGTGAATCAGCGCCGCGCGTTCGAGCGCGCGATAACTCTCGGTCGCGGTCGACAGGCTCACACTATGCCGCTGCATGAATGCGCGCATCGACGGCATGCGATCGCCCGGCCGCAGGATCCCGCTGTCGATCGCGCGACGGTACTGGTCGGCCAGTTGTTGATAGAGCGGCGCGTCGGACTGCACCGCCATATGAATCGAAGTCTTGTCGGTCATGGATCGATGGTGCGGAAGGACGACCCTGCACGACAGATACACGTCGCCTGTTTTCCGACCGGTACAGCACCTTGTCGGGCCGCGCTGCACCGGTGCAGATCGACCGCCGTTGTGGCTGTTTTGCGCGATGGGGTCACCCTAAGCTGGGGGCATCCTGTTCCCATCGACGAGGCCCCTTCATGTCCGCGAGACCGTTTTCCGATCGCTCCCATTCCATCGCTTCCCCGAGGCCGCCTGCACGATGGCAACTCGAACGCGGGCAGATCGCGATGCACGACGTCGCGGCACACACGTCGATCGTCGCGGTGACCGGCGATATCGATCTGACGTTTCGCGATCATGCGCTCGCGTGGCTCGGCGCCGACATGCCGATCGTCCGCGTAACGGTGCGCGAGGGAGAACGCTACCGGATCGAACAGCGCGGCGCGATCTGGCTCACCGCGACGACGCACGCAAACGGACCTTGTGTCGTTCATGCGGAATCCGCGCGAACCGCGTACGCACAGCCTCCCACGACGTGGGTGCGGGTGTGGTTCGCGAATCTGCGCAGTCGCATGAGGCGCTGGACGTAAAGACGTCGATGTGAACTCGGGCAGGCGGCTCATCGGCATGGTCACGGACGCGATGCCGCCACGACGAACTCATCGAGCAACGCCATATCGACGGGCTTTGAAGGAGACGGACAATCGGACTCGCTCATGGAAGCGGGCATCGGCGTGATGGTGGAACGGCGCGGAATGAGCGAAGCATACACCGGCCGCTTCATTGCGCAGGCCTGCCCGGGTGGTCGCGTTCGGGTGCTTGCCAGGGATCTCGCACAGGGCGCAAACCGGGGGTGCGTACAATGATCGGCCGCCCTGCGTTTTCAGGAGATGTGCCCCGATGCTGTCCGTCCACACCTTGTTTCGTGCACGTCGCGTGCGTACCTTCGCCGCCGTCGCATTCGCTGCACTGGCCATCTCGACGTTCAGCGGCTGCGCCGGCATGCTGGGCCGCGATCCGCTGCGGGTTGCCGTCGCGGGCATCGAACCGCTGCAGGGCCAGGGCCTGGAAATGCGCTTCGACGTGAAGCTGCGTGTGCAGAATCCGAACGACACACCGATCGACTACGACGGCATTTCACTCGACCTCGCGCTGAACGGCAAACCGTTCGCGAGCGGCGTCAGCGACCAGCGCGGCGTCGTGCCGCGCTTCGGCGAAACGACGCTGAGCGTGCCGGTCACGGTGTCGGCATTTTCGGCGGTGAGGCAGGCGTTCGCGTTCGCCGGCCAGGCACAGAGCGGCGAATTTCCGTACGAACTGCAGGGGCGCCTCGCAGGCGGCCTGCTCGGCGGAACCCGCTTCACCGACCACGGCACGTTGTCGCTGCCCGCACTCGGTGCCGGGTACTGATAACGACAACCGAGCCCGCAACTCACCCCCCGCAGCCGGGACGCTCAGACGATTTCGAACAACCCCGCCGCGCCCTGGCCACCGCCGATGCACATCGTCACGACGACGAACTTCGCGCCGCGCCGTTTGCCTTCGATCAGCGCATGGCCGGTCAGCCGCGCGCCGGACACGCCGTACGGATGCCCGACCGCGATCGCTCCGCCGTTCACGTTCAGACGCTCGTTCGGGATGCCGAGCTTGTCGCGGCAGTACAGCACCTGCACCGCGAACGCTTCGTTCAGTTCCCACAGGCCGATGTCCTCGACCTTCAGACCCGCCCGCTTCAACAGCTTCGGCACCGCGAACACCGGGCCGATGCCCATCTCGTCGGGCTCGCAGCCTGCGACCGCGAAGCCGCGGAAGATGCCGAGCGGCTGCAGCCCTTCGCGTTCCGCGACGGTCGCGTTCATCACGACGCATGCCGACGCACCATCGGAAAACTGGCTCGCGTTGCCCGCGGTAATCACGCCGCCGGGCAGCGCGGTGCGGATCTTCGATACGCCTTCAAGCGTCGTGTCCGCGCGAATGCCCTCGTCCGAATCGATCGTTACTTCCTTCGTGAAGAGTCGGCCGCTCGCCTTGTCCGCGACGCCGGCAAGCACCGTCATCGGCACGATCTCATCGTTGAACCTGCCGGCTTCGCGTGCGGCCGCCGCACGCTGCTGCGACTGCACGCCGTATTCGTCCTGACGCTCCTTCGCGATCGAATAGCGTTTCGCGACGGTCTCGGCGGTCTGCAGCATCGGCCAGTAGACCTCGGGCTTGTTCTGGTTCAGCCAGCCATCGGCGAGCATGTGGCGGTTCATCTCGTTCTGTACGCACGAGATCGACTCGACACCGCCCGCGACATACACGTCGCCCTCGCCCGCGATCACGCGCTGCGCGGCGAGCGCGATGGTCTGCAGCCCCGACGAGCAGAAGCGGTTCACCGTCATGCCCGGCACGCTGACCGGCAGACCCGCGCGCAGCGCGATCTGCCGCGCGATGTTCGCGCCGGTCGCGCCTTCCGGATTCGCGCAGCCCATGATCACGTCCTCGACGCGTGCCGGGTCGATCTTCGCGCGTTCGACCGCGGCCTGCGTGACGTGACCGCCGAGCGTCGCGCCGTGCGTCATGTTGAAAGCGCCGCGCCACGATTTGGCGAGACCCGTGCGGGCAGTCGATACGATTACGGCGTCAGTCATGGTGTGATGTCTCCTGTGTCGACCGCAGTTGGCGCTTCAGCGCTTACTGCGGTCCCATGTAAGGCGGTTGATACTTTCGCTTTCGATGATGTCTGGAAATAAGGTTCGGGGTTCGCCGCGCGTTCAGCGCAGCGCGTCAGCCGCCTGCACACGCGCAACGCCTGCCGCTTTCAGCTCGCGCCATGCCGCATCGAGCGAGCCGTTGAGATCGATTGCGCGCGACGCGTCTTCGATCAGCGCGACGTCGAAACCGGCCGCGCGCGCATCGAGCGCGGACCAGCCGACGCAGTAGTCGGTCGCGAGCCCGCAGCACCACACGCGCTTCGCGCCGACGTCGCGCAGGTAACCGGCGAGGCCCGTCGGCGTCGTACGGTCCGCTTCGAGAAATGCGGAGTAACTGTCGACCTCCGCGCGCAGACCCTTGCGGATCACGAGCCGCGCGTGCGGCACGTCGAGTTCGGGATGGAATGCGGCGCCCGGCGTGTCCTGCACGCAGTGCACCGGCCACAGCACCTGGTTGCCGTACGGCAGCGCGATCGTCTCGAACGGCTGACGCCCGGGATGATTCGCAGCGAACGAGCGGTGCGCGGCCGGATGCCAGTCCTGCGTCAATACGACGTGACTGAATTCATGCGCGAGCCGGTTCACGACCGGCACGATCTCGTCGCCGCGCGCGACGGCAAGCGCCCCGCCCGGCATGAAATCGTTCTGCACGTCGACGACGAGCAGCACTTCGTCGGCATCCTTCATCGCTTCACCTCGTTCGCTCGCGCGTGACTGGTTCGTGGCAACTCAGCCGTTGAAGCCGCGACCCTGCGCGGCCAGTTCGGGGATGCTCGCCGCGATCTGCCATCCGTCGCCGTTCGGCTGCGCCGCGTAGCGCCGGATCGCGCGCTCGACGTTGTACAGCCCGACCGTGTCTGCATAGAGCATCGGGCCGCCGCGCCACAGCGGAAAACCGTAGCCGGTCAGATAGACCATGTCGATGTCCGACGCCTTCGACGCGATGCCTTCTTCGAGGATCTTCGCGCCTTCGTTGGCGAGCGCGAACACGAGACGCTCGACGATCTCATCGTCGGCGATCTTGCGGCGTGTGGCGCCGACCTCTTTCGCGTACGCGACGATCATGTCGTCGACGAGTTGCGACGGATGCGCGGTGCGGTCCCCGGCCTTGTAGTCGTACCACCCGCCGCTGGTCTTTTGACCGAAGCGGCCGATCTCGCACAGACGGTCGGCGATCTTCGAGTAATGCAGATCCGGATGTTCCTGATAACGGCGCTTGCGGATTGCCCAGCCGATGTCGTTGCCGGCGAGATCGCTCATCCGGAACGGGCCCATCGCGAAGCCGAATTTCTCGATCGCGCGATCGACCTGCGCGGGCAACGCGCCCTCTTCGAGCATGAAGAGCGCCTGACGGATGTACTGCTCGATCATCCGGTTGCCGATAAAGCCGTCGCACACGCCGGACACCACCGCCGTCTTGCGGATCCTCTTCGCGACCTGCATCACGGTGGCCAGCACGTCTTTCGCGGTGTCCTTGCCGCGCACGACTTCGAGCAGCTTCATCACGTTGGCCGGGCTGAAGAAGTGCATGCCGACCACGTCCTGAGGACGCTTCGTGAACGCGGCGATCTTGTCCAGATCGAGCGTCGACGTGTTGGACGCGAGGATCGCGCCGGGCTTTGCGACTTCGTCGAGCCGCTTGAACACCTGCTCTTTCACGCTGAGTTCTTCGAACACGGCTTCGACGATCAGGTCGGCGTCTTTCAGGTCGTCGTAGGACAGCGTCGGGCGGATCAGCGCCATCCGCTCTTCGAGCGCCTCGGGCTTCAGCTTGCCCTTCTTCACCGTGCCTTCGTAGTTCTTGCGGATCGTCGCAAGGCCGCGATCGAGCGCGTCCTGTTTCGTTTCGAGCAGCGTCACCGCGAGCCCCGCGTTGACGAAATTCATCGCGATCCCGCCACCCATCGTGCCCGCGCCGATCACGCCGACCCGGCGGATCTCGCGCACCGGCGTATCGGACGGCACATCGGGAATCTTGCTCGCTGCACGCTCGCCGAAGAACGCATGACGCAGCGCGCGGCTTTCCGGCGTCTGCACGAGCGCGATGAAGCATTCGCGCTCGAACGCGAGGCCCTTGTCGAAGCCGTTCTTCACGCCCGCCTCGACCGCGTCGATGCACTTGTGCGGCGCCGGGAAATTCTTCGCGATGGTCGCGACGCTGTTGCGCGCGAACTGGATGAAGCCTTCCGCGTTCGGATGCTCGATCTTGCGATCGCGCACGCGCGGATGCGGGCCGCTCTGCCCGCCGACCTTGCTTGCGAACGCGAGGGCCGCTTCGGCGAGATCGCCCTGCACGATTTCGTCGAACAGACCGCTGCCGGCGAGTTTCTCCGACAGGACCGGCGCGCCGGACACGATCATGTTGAGGGCCGCTTCGAGGCCGATCGCGCGCGGCAGGCGTTGCGTGCCGCCGGCGCCAGGCAGGATGCCGAGCTTCACTTCGGGCAGCGCGATCTGCGCGCCGGGTGCGGCGATCCGGTAGTGCGCGCCGAGCGCGAGTTCGAGGCCACCGCCCATCGCGACGCTGTGAATCGCGGCGACGACCGGCTTCGCGCTGCCTTCGACTGCCTTGATGACGGTCGCGAGCGTCGGCTCCTGGGTGGCCTTCGGGGTGTTGAATTCGGTGATGTCGGCGCCGCCGGAGAACGCCTTGCCGGCGCCCGTCAGCACGATGGCCTTGATGGCCGGATCGGCCTGGGCTCGCGTCAATCCGTCGACGATGCCGGCCCGGGTAGACAGACCGAGGCCGTTGACCGGCGGATTGTTGAGCGTAATGACGGCGACGCCGTCATGAGTCGTGTAGTCCACTGCCATCTGTCTGCCTCCATGCCTCGATGCTGCGCTCCGGAGAGGACGCGGCGCTGCGCCGCACCCGTTCCGGCTCATTGTCCATCATCCTGTCCGTCATTCGCGGGCCAGCAAGCAGGATACACAGAAAAGCACGCTCGTTCAATTCGAGATTGAATCAATGAGTCTCTGACTTTTTCAACCGCGCCGCCTGCTCAACCCAGGAAAAGGTCCGGGAGAAACAAAAGACCGCTGTCCGTGAGGGCAGCGGTCTTTCTTACGACGGGTGGCGAATGAGGGACTCGAACGCCAGATTTGCAGATTTCGCGAGGTGTCGTCCTTGATTGCTGTTATTGGGCAGCCGGCGACGCTACGCTCGGGGTCGCCAGCGTGTTGTGACTCCCCGGAAGGTTGGTGAGGGACGTCGAGCTATTGCTCGTGCTATTCGGCAGGCCCGAGTTCGGCGACCCGGCGCCCGTGCCGCTGTCCGACTTGGTGGCGCCAGGCGTGCCATAGCCGCTCGTTGCGTTGGCGGCCGGCGACACTACGCTCGGAGTCGCCAGCGTGTTGTTCTGTGCATAAGCGCCGCCCGACAGCGTGAGTGCGGCGACTGCCGCGATTAATGTGCTGGTTGCCTTGTTCATGACCTGCGCCTCCTTGACCGGATTGGAATTTCGACGCAAACGATCCATTCGTATTTCTGCATAGATGTCGTTATACGTACGCGATACCCAGTTTAGGAAAGCGGTCGCTGATAATTAAGCGCCTTCTTCGCAACGGTGAATTTCGATTTTCGGAATTACCCCCAAATGGGTCCTGGTCCCCATCCGAGGCCGGCGTGATTCGGAATTGCGCCGTGCATAGCAGACGTCGAGAACAAGATCGACATTTCAACGCCGTACACTCCGGGGCAGGAGCAAGGCTCACCCCCTACTTCCATTTCGGTGGACGGATGATGACCTGGATATTTATAGCGTTGCTGGCCGCCGGCTTCATCGTCTGGGGCGCTACGCGGTATCGCCCTGTCTTCGCCGACAGACATTTCGTAGAGGTGGCTCGAAATGTCGCGCAAATAAAGGCTGCTGCGCTAGAGCAGCATGGCGACGACGGATATCGCCCGGCAGACGACCCCAGAGCACAGGTCACGACCGCGGGATTGGCATTGGTGTACACGATCGTCCAGCGGGACGATCGATTTATCCACCACTATTCGGTGAGCATCCCTGGCGGGGTGACTCCCCATGCCGTCGGCGAGCGGTTCATCCTCTTCGTCGCAAGGCTACTGGGCGTCCCCTTCGACACGCTTGCCCTCAGTAGTTCCGAGTCGTCCACTGTCCATCATGCGCAGTTTCAGTTATCGCAATCCGGGCAGGAAGTGTTCGCGACTCGTCCGGTTCCCGAGGTGACGAAAATCGAGATCGCGGCATTTCGCACGGAGTTCAACGAAGCCCGCAAAGACCTTCGCTGGACCAGGGTGGCGTGATTTCAGGCGCCCTCGCCTGGGCCTTTCGCAGCAGCGGTTTCGTCCAGCGGACAATTGTCGTCGGCGAGCGCCGATGGCAGCGCGTAATCGCGAAACGCCTCGCGCAGCTTCAGCTTCTGCAGCTTGCCGGTCGCGGTGTGCGGCAGTTCGTCGACGAACGCGACGTCGTCGGGGATCCACCACTTCGCGACCTTACCTTCGTAAAACGCGATCAGTTCGTCGCGCGTCACGTCGGAATCGGGCCGCCGCACGATGACCAGCAACGGCCGTTCGGTCCACTTCGGATGCGAGCACGCGATGCACGCGGCCTCCGCGACGCCCGGATGCGCGATCGCGATGTTCTCGAGATCGATCGAACTGATCCATTCGCCGCCTGACTTGATCACGTCCTTGCTGCGATCGGTGATGTGCAGGAAGCTGTCCGGATCGATCGTCGCGACGTCGCCGGTCGGAAACCAGCCGTCGACGAGCGGCGAATCGTCCTTGCGGAAATACTGATCGATGACCCAGGGCCCGCGCACGTGCAGATCCCCGAACGCGACGCCGTCCCACGGCAGCTCGCGACCGTCCTCGCCGACGATCTTCATGTCGACGCCGAATACCACGTGGCCCTGCTTCTCGCGCAGCGCGCGCTGCGCGTCGGGCGGCCGCTGCGACTGCTCCCACGTGAGCTGCGCGAGCGTGCCGAGCGGCGACATCTCGGTCATCCCCCACGCGTGAACCACGCGGACACCATACACGTCCTCGAACGTGCGCAGCATCGCGGGCGGACACGCGGAGCCACCGATCAAGGTCCGCTCCAGCGTCGAGAAGCGCACGCCCGCCTCCTTCAAGTAATTGAGCAACCCGAGCCAGACCGTCGGCACGCCGGCCGAATACGTGACGCGCTCGGCCTCCATCAGTTCGTGCAGCGACTTGCCGTCGAGATCCTTGCCCGGAAACACCAGCTTCGCGCCGGCGAGCGCGGCCGCGTGCGGAATGCCCCACGCGTTGACGTGAAACATCGGCACGACGGGCAGCACGGCATCGCGCGCGGACAGTCCCATCGCGTCGGGCAACGCCGCGCCGAACGCGTGCAGCACGGTCGAACGGTGCGAGTACAGCGCGCCCTTCGGATTGCCGGTCGTGCCCGACGTGTAGCAGAGATAGGACGCGGTGCGCTCGTCGAACGACGGCCAGTCGAACGCGCCGTCCTGCGCGGCGAGCAGCGTCTCGTAGCTGATCGCGGGCGTCTGCATCGACGGCAGATGCGCTTCGTCGCACATCGCGATCCAGCCGCGCACCTTCGGACAATGCGGCGCGAGCCCATCGACGAGCGGCGCGAACGTGGTATCGAACAGCACATAGCTGTCGTCGGCATGATTGACGATGAACGCGATCTGCTCGGGGAAGAGCCGCGGATTGATCGTGTGGCACACGGCGCCAAAGCCGGTCGTGCCGTAGTACGCCTCGAGATGGCGGTAGCCGTTCCATGCGAGCGTCGCGACGCGCTCACCGGGCTCGACGCCGAGCGCGATGAGCGCCTGCGCGAGCTGTTTGGCGCGCCGCTCGCAGTCGCGCCACGTGTAGCGGTGAATGTCGCCTTCGATGCGCCGCGACACGATCTCCGTCTTGCCGAAATGCCGCGCGGCGTGCGCGATCAGCGACGACACGTTGAGCGGCACATCCATCATCTGTCCCAGCAGCGGCGGCGTCATATCAGGGTGTTTCCTTGCGATGCTTTTTGTTGGAAGGCCGGATGGGTCCCGGCCGGGACGGTGCGCCCGCATGGGCCTTGCATGTGTTGCCCGCATGCGCCGTATGCGCGGCGGATCGGTGTCCAGCGGGGCGGCGAGCGCCGTCTTACAATATCGGCTAACCCAGAGGCGCTCAACATGTCGTTTTCCCCAAGCAGTTCCGGGCTGTCCGCATCGATACCGGCGCTGGCCCATGCGCTCGGCGATCCGCGCGAAGGCGCGTTCGCGCAGCTCGGAACAACGTTCCTGACCCGCCTGCCCGCCGCGCCGCTGCCCGCACCCTACGTCGTCGGCTTCTCCGAGGACACCGCGGCGCTGCTCGGCCTCGACCCGTCGATTGCCCGCGATCCGGGCTTCGCCGAATTCTTCTCCGGCAACACCACGCGCGACTGGCCCGCCGACGCGATGCCATACGCATCGGTGTACTCGGGCCACCAGTTCGGCGTGTGGGCCGGCCAGCTCGGCGACGGCCGCGCGCTCGGACTCGGCGAGATCGAACATGCGGGCACGCGCTACGAACTGCAGCTGAAAGGCGGCGGACGCACGCCCTATTCGCGGATGGGCGACGGCCGCGCGGTGCTGCGCTCGTCGATCCGCGAGTATCTGTGTTCCGAGGCGATGCATCATCTCGGTATTCCGACGACGCGCGCGCTCTGCGTGACAGGTTCCGACCAGCCGGTGCGGCGCGAAGAGATCGAAACGGCCGCGGTCGTCACGCGGGTCGCGCCGAGCTTCGTGCGCTTCGGCCATTTCGAGCACTTCTATTCGAACGACCGTGTCGATGCGCTGCGCACGCTCGCCGATCATGTGATCGACCGCTTCTATCCACACTGCAGGTCAGCCGACGATCCCTACGTCGCGCTGCTCGGCGAAGCCGTACACTCGACCGCCGATCTGCTCGCGCAATGGCAGGCTGTCGGCTTCTGCCACGGCGTGATGAACACCGACAACATGTCGATCCTCGGACTGACGATCGACTACGGCCCATTCGGTTTCCTCGACGCATTCGACGCGAACTTCATCTGCAATCATTCTGATACGCAGGGCCGCTACGCTTACCGGATGCAACCGCAGATCGCGTACTGGAACCTGTTCTGCCTCGCGCAGGGACTGCTGCCGCTGCTCGGCGGCCAGTACGACGAGAGCACGCGCAACGCGCGCGCGATTGAAGACGCACAGCGCGTGCTCGAAGGCTTCAAGACCCGCTTCGCGCCCGCGCTCGAGAGCCGGATGCTTGCGAAGCTCGGCCTCGAACACGAGCGCCCCGGCGACGACGCGCTCGTGAACCGGCTGTTCGACGTGATGCAGGCGAACCGCGCCGACTTCACGCTGACGTTCCGCCATCTCGCGCAGGTGTCGAAGCACGATGCGAGCGGCGATGCGCCGGTGCGCGACCTGTTCATCGATCGCGCGGCGTTCGACGCGTGGGTGAACGACTATCGCGCGCGGCTGTCCGAAGAAGCACGCGACGATGCGTCGCGTGCGGTCGCGATGAACCGCGTGAATCCGCGCTTCGTGTTGCGTAACCATCTTGCTGAAATCGCAATCCGGCACGCGAAGGAAAAGGACTTCTCGGAAGTCGAGCGGCTCGCCGCGGTGCTGCGCCGCCCGTTCGACGAGCAGCCCGAACACGCCGCATACGCCGCGTTGCCGCCCGACTGGGCGGGCTCGCTCGAAGTCAGTTGCTCATCGTGATGCATTCGTGATGTACCTCACCCGATCCTGGCGCGACGCCACCCGCCGACAACCGGCACGGCGCTCGCTCCCCCACACCGACGTCCCCAGAGACAGGACCCGACCATGAACTCCGACGATCAGAAAACCGCTTCACATCCCGCTTCACATCCCGATGCCCACACCGATGCGCCCGATACGTATCCCGTGCAGAACGACGATGCCGAATGGCGCGAGCAGCTATCCGACATCGAATACGAAGTGACCCGCCACGCGGCGACCGAGCGACCGTTCACCGGCCGCTACTGGGACACCTGGGACCGCGGCATCTACGACTGCGTGGCCTGCGGCACGCCGCTATTCGAATCCGACACGAAGTTCGACGCGGGCTGCGGCTGGCCGAGCTATTTCAAGCCGATCAACGGCGAAGTGATTGAAGAGAAGACCGACCGCGCGCACGGCATGCTGCGCATCGAGGTGCGCTGCAAGAACTGCGGCTCGCATCTCGGTCACGTGTTCGAAGATGGCCCGGCGCCGACCGGGCTGCGTTACTGCATCAACTCGGCTGCGCTACAATTCGAGCCCAAGTGACGGGGCGGGTCCGCTTCGACGGCCGCCTGCCGGTGCAAGGCAAGGTTTGTGCAGCGTGTCTGGTTGTGCCGCCCGTGCGGGTCGTGCCTGTCGAAACGGCTCGGCAGCCGCAGCGCACGCAGACATGCTCCACCGCTTCCGACCCTCCAGCGGCCCTCACCGATGCGACGCACGGCGATGCCGCGTGCCGCGCCCGCATTCGACGCCCTTCATTCTTCGACTCCCGGCCCGATAATGAAATTTCTGTTCGATCTGTTCCCGATTATCCTGTTCTTCGTCGCATTCAAGATATGGGGCATTTTCACTGCGACGGCAGTTGCGATCGTCGCGACGCTCGTGCAGATCGCATGGGTCGCGCTCCGCCATCGCAAGGTGGACACGATGCTGTGGGTGAGCCTCGGAGTCGTCACGGTAACCGGCGGCGCGACGCTCGTGCTGCACAACGATACGTTCATCAAGTGGAAGCCGACCGTCCTGTACTGGGCGTTCTCCGTCGCGCTGGTCGTGTCGCAACTGGCGTTCGGCAAGAACCTGATCGAAGCGATGATGGGCAAGCAGATCACGCTGCCGCACCGCGTGTGGGGCCAGCTGAGCATCGTGTGGGCGGTGTTCTTCGTGCTGCTCGGCATCGTCAACCTGTTCGTCGCATACAACTTCTCCACCGACGCATGGGTCAACTTCAAGCTGTTCGGCGCGACCGGCTGCCTCGTGGTGTTCATCCTCTGCCAGAGCCTGTGGCTCGCGAAATACATGAAGGAAGAGTGACATGAGCGACGTGTTCCTGAACGCCGCGGCCGCGGAGCGCATTGCGCTGATCGATGGACGGTTGCGCGCGGCGCTCGCGCCGGTCGTTTCGCTCGACGTGCGCGACGACAGCGCGCAGCACGCGGGCCATGCCGGCGCGTCTGCCGGCGGCCATTACAGCGTAACGATCGTCGCTGCGGCATTTGCCGGCAAGCCACGCGTGGCGCGCCATCGCATGGTGTATGATGCGCTGGCCGACGCCATGCAGCGCGGCATTCACGCTCTCGCCATCACGGCCTATACGCCAGAAGAATTCAATTTGCTGTCCCGTTAGGAAACCTCCGATGATCTCGAACAAAACCCGCCTCTGGGTCTTGCTGGCTGCGTTCGCGGCCGCGCCTGCCTTTGCACAGAACATCGCCGTCGTGAACGGCACACCGATTCCGAAGTCGCGCGTCGACGCGCTTGTCACGCAGCTCGTGAAGCAGGGGCAGCAGGACACGCCGCAGTTGCAGGCCGCGGTGCGCGAAGAACTGATCAACCGTGAAATCCTGATGCAGGAAGCGGCCCGCCGCGGCCTGCCGACGCGTGCCGACGTCAAGGCACAGATTGCGGTCGCACAGCAGACGGTTGTGTTGCGCGCGCTGATCGAAGACGTGATGAAGGTCAACCAGCCCACCGACGCCGAAGTGACCGCGCGTTATAACTCGCTGGTGAAGAGTGCGGGCGGACAGGAGTATCACCTGCATCACATCCTCGTCGACAACGAGCAGCAGGCGAAGGATCTGATCGCGAAGATCAAGGCCGGCGCGAGCTTCGAGGATCTGGCGAAGCAATATTCGAAGGACCCGGGATCGGGCAAGAACGGCGGCGACCTGGACTGGTCGGACCCGAAGGCTTACGTGCCGGAGTTCGCGGCCGCGGCGACGAAGCTGCATAAAGGCCAGATGACGGACACGCCGGTGCATACGCAATATGGTTGGCACATTATCCGGCTGGATGACACGCGGCCGATTACGCCACCGCCGCTGGAGCAGGTGCGGCCGCAGATCGTGCAGCAGTTGCAGCAGGAAAAGCTGCAGGCGTTTGAAGAAGGATTGAAGAAGAACGCCAAGATCCAGTAACTAAGTGGCCGCTCGCAGAGCGGCTTTTTTTGGGTTTGAATTTGGGTTTGGTTTTTTTCCGCTGTGCGGTGCTGATTTGGCGCCTCGCGGCGCAGACGTTGCCCCTGTGCGGGGCGGCACCTACTTTTCTTTGCAGCGGCAAAGAAAAGTAGGCAAAAGAAAGCCGCCGAAACGAAGCTTCTCCTTTCCGGGGGCTCGCCCAGGTGGCACTCGCCTAAGTGTCGTCCTCGCTCACCTTGGACAGTGGTCCGAGACGAGACCGTCCCCCATATAACAAACCGAAGTGACAAAGGGCCCGCCCACCCCGCGGCGCACTGGTGTGCGCGCGGACGGGTTTGCGTGGGAAACCGTCGGGGAATGAGAGGGGCGGGGCAGAACAGCGATCGCTTTACGTGGCCGCATCAGTGACCACACTGAGCGAGTGCATTGAGAAGAGGCATTGACCGAGGTTGTTATGCCCGTCGGCGGCGAAGCCCGCCGGAACGGATGACGGCCTTGTCACTAAAGTGGCTGGCGCGAGGGCTGGTCTCGTCTCGGACCACTACGCTGTGTGAACGAGGTGCCCACTTAGGCGAGTGCCACCGCGGCAAGCCTCCGGAAAAGAGAAGCTTCGTCTCAGCGGCTTTCTTTTGCCTACTTTTCTTTGCCGCTGCAAAGAAAAGTAGGTGCCGCCCCGCACAGGGGCAACGCCTGCGCCGCGAGGCGCGAAATCGTAGCCGCCTGCCAGGGCAAACAGCAAAAGGCAACGCCCGCCCCGCGAAGGCGCCAAATCATAGCCGCCCGCACGGGCAAGAAGAACCACAAAACCTGAACAGAGAAAACCTTAACTAATCCACTTCCTGGCATTCTGAAACACCCTCATCCAAGGGCTACCGTCGTCGCCAGAACGTTTCCACTCATCCGGCGCCCAACTCAACAGCACCGTCCGATGCACCCGCTCCGTATGCGGCATTAACACCGTGAACCGCCCATCCGCCGTCGTCACCGACGTGATCCCCTCCGGCGAACCATTCGGATTGAACGGATAACGTTCACTAGCCTCACCTCGATGGTCCACGAAACGCATCGAGACCGCCACACGGTTCGCGTCCCCCTGCTGCGAGAAGTCCGCATAGCCCTCGCCGTGCGCAACGGCCACCGGGATCCGCGAGCCTTCCATGCCGGCGAAGAAAATCGACGGCGACGATTGCACTTCGACCAGCGACGTCCGTGCCTCGAATTTCTCCGACTTGTTGCGCGTGAACTTCGGCCATGCGTCGGCGCCCGGAATCATCGATGCCAGGCTGCTCATCATCTGGCAACCATTGCAGATACCCAGCGCGAACGTATCGCTGCGCCCGAAGAACGCCGCGAACATGTCCGCGAGCTGCGCATTGAAGCGGATCGTCTTCGCCCAACCCTCGCCCGCACCCAGCACGTCGCCATACGAAAAACCACCGCAGGCAACCGCGCCCGCGAAATCGGCCAGCGTCGCGCGACCCGCAAGCAGGTCGCTCATGTGCACGTCGTACGCATCGAAGCCCGCGCGATCGAATGCATACGCGGTCTCGAGGTGCGAGTTCACACCCTGCTCACGCAGGATCGCGACACGCGGCCGTGCGCCCGTCGAAATGAACGGCGCGGCCACGTCATCAGCCGGATCGAACGACAGATGCGGCGTCATGCCCGGATCCGACGCGTCGAGCAACGTGTCGTATTCGGCGTCCGCGCAAGCGGGGTTGTCGCGCAACTGCGAGATGCGCCAGCTCACTTCGCTCCACGCACGCTGCAGTTCGGCGCGCGGTGCGTCGTAGATTTTCTTCGCGTCGCGGTAGATTTCGATCGTGTCGCGATCGTTCAGCTTGCCGATCACGTGCGAGCATGCGGACAACCCATGCTCGCGCAGCGCGGCCAGCACGGCGTCGCGGTCGGTGGCACGCACCTGGACCACGGCGCCCAGTTCTTCGGTGAACAGCGCGCGGATCGTGCGGTCTTCGCGGCGCCCGCTCGTCTGCTTCGTCCAGTCTTTCGCGTCGCCATAGTCGGACTCGTGATCCGGATCGAGCGTCAGCATGTCGACGTTCAGCGATACGCCGACGTGTCCCGCAAACGCCATTTCGCAAACCGTCGCCCACAGGCCGCCATCGGAACGGTCGTGATACGCGAGCAGCTTCCCGTCGCGATTCAGCGCCTGGATCGCGGCGAAGAAGCGCTTCAGGTCTTCCGGATCGTCGACGTCAGGCACTGTGTCGCCGACCTGCTGCGTGACCTGCGCGAGAATACTGCCGCCCATCCGCAGCTTGCCGCGGCCGAGATCGATCGCGATCAGCACGCTGTCGCCCGCGTCATCGGTGCGGCGCAGTTGCGGCGTCAGATGCCCGCGCACGTCGTCGACCGGCGCGAACGCCGAGATGATCAGCGACACCGGCGCAACAACTTCCTTCGCGACGCCGCGGTCGTCCCACTTCGTGCGCATCGACAGCGAATCCTTGCCGACCGGAATGCTGATGCCGAGCGCCGGACACAGTTCCATGCCGATCGCCTTCACGGTGTCGTACAGCGCGGCGTCTTCGCCGGGGCTGCCGCACGCGGCCATCCAGTTCGCCGACAGCTTCAGCTTGCCAAGCGACTCGATCGGCGCCGCGGCGATGTTCGTCACGGCCTCGCCGACTGCCATCCGGCCCGACGCGGGCGCGTCGATCACCGCGAGCGGCGTGCGTTCGGCCATCGTCATCGCTTCGCCGCGGAAGCCGGCGTAATCCATCGTCGTGATCGCGCAGTCGGCGACCGGCACCTGCCACGGACCGACCATCTGGTCGCGTGCGGTCGTGCCGCCCACCGAGCGATCGCCGATCGTGATCAGAAACGACTTGCTCGCCACCGTCGGATGGCGCAGCACGCTGACCGCGACTTCCGACAGCGTGATGCCGGTGACGTCGACCGGCAGCAGCGTCGCCGCAACGCGCGTGACGTCGCGATGCATGCGCGGCGCCTTGCCGAGCAGCACTTCCATCGGCATGTCGACGGGCTCGTGCGCGGCGCCGTCGTTCTTGTTCTGGTTCTTCAGGTCGGTGTCGATCAGCTTCAGCTGACGCTCCGCCGTCGCGACGCCGATCACCGCGAACGGGCAACGCTCGCGCTCGCACATCACTTCGAATGCGGGGAGATCGGCCGGCGCGATCGCGAGGACATAACGCTCCTGCGCTTCGTTCGACCAGATCTCGCGCGGCGACAGTCCGCTTTCTTCAAGCTGGATCTTGCGCAGCTCGAAGCGCGCACCCTTGTCCGCTCCGTCGACGAGTTCGGGGAACGCGTTCGACAGACCGCCCGCGCCGACGTCGTGAATGCTGAGGATCGGATTGTGTTCGCCGAGTTGCCAGCACGCGTTGATCACTTCCTGTGCGCGCCGCTCGATTTCCGGGTTGCCGCGCTGCACGGAATCGAAGTCGAGTTCGGCGGTGTTGGTGCCGGTCGCCATCGAGCTCGCGGCGCCACCGCCCATGCCGATCCGCATGCCGGGACCACCGATCTGGATCAGCAGCGTGCCCTCCGGCAGATCGTGCTTGTGCGTGTGCTGATCGGAGATGTTGCCGATGCCACCCGCGATCATGATCGGCTTGTGATAGCCGCGCACGAGACCCGCGACATTCTGCTCGTAAGCGCGGAAATAGCCGCCCAGGTTCGGCCGGCCAAATTCGTTGTTGAAAGCGGCTCCGCCGAGCGGCCCGTCGATCATGATCTGCAGCGGCGACGCGATGCGATCGGGCCGGCCGTACGCGTCTCCCAATGCATCGGGCTTGCGGTGCGCAAGCGGCTCGGCCGCGTCGCGGGCGTTTTCCCATGCTTCGCGCGCGTCGGGCAGTTCGAGATTCGACACGGTGAAGCCCGCGAGGCCGGCCTTCGGGCGCGCACCGCGGCCGGTCGCGCCTTCGTCGCGGATTTCGCCGCCCGCGCCGGTCGCGGCGCCCGGGAACGGCGAGATCGCGGTCGGATGGTTGTGCGTCTCGACCTTCATCAGCGTGTGCGTCAGCTCGACGTGGCGGCCGTAGTGCTCGGCCAGCGCGTTCGAACCATCAACGCCGGGCTTGCGCGGGAACCAGCGCTCGGCGGTGCCGCCCGCCATGATCGCCGAGTTGTCCGAGTACGCGACGATCGTCCCTTCCGGATGCAGCTTCTCGGTGTTGCGGATCATGTTGAACAACGAGATGTCCTGCGGCTCGCCGTCGATCGTCCACTGCGCGTTGAAAATCTTGTGGCGGCAGTGCTCGCTGTTCGCCTGCGCGAACATCATCAGTTCGACGTCGGTCGGGTTGCGGCCGAGCGTCGTGAATGCGTCGATCAGGTAGTCGATTTCGTCGTCGGCGAGCGCGAGGCCCAGTTCCGCGTTCGCCGTTTCGAGCGCGGTGCGGCCACGCGCGAGGATGTCGACGGTTTGCAGCGGCCGCGCGGGCAGTTCGTCGAACAGATGCATCGCGTGATCGCGCGACGGCGCGACACTCTCTGTCATCCGGTCGTGTAGCGCGGCCACGACGGCGTCGCGCGCTTCATCGGACAGTGCTTTCTTGCCGCCGAGCAGCCCCGACTTCAGCGTCACCGTGTACTCGATGCCGCGCTCGATGCGCCGCACCTGCGTGAGGCCGCAGTGATGCGCGATGTCGGTGGCCTTGCTCGCCCATGGCGACACCGTGCCGAAGCGCGGCACCACGAGGAAGGTTTCGACCGCGCCCCGTTCCTTCGCCGGCTCGAACGGATCGCCGTAATGCATCAGCGCATCGATCTTCGCGCTGTCCTCAGCCGTAAGCGGCGTCTGCGCATTGACGAAATGCAGATACTGTCCACGGACACCGACGATGTTCGCGTCGATGCGGGTCAGGGTGTCGAGCAGGCGGGTTTGACGGAAATCGGAAAGGGCCGAAGCACCGGGGAAACACGAGAAGTGGGCCATGGACTTGACGTTGCGTCGTTCAGTTGCGTCGCGGGGTCGCGCGGGAGTCGCGCGCGAGGCGACGTGAGGCGGAAAGGAAGTCCGGGATTATACCCCGGGACGGGCCGCCCAAAGCCGCCGCAGACGCATCGTGACGTGGCGCAACGCCCTCTCTCCATCGCGCCATGCAGCCTGCGTTCGAGCCGCCGGGCACCGCGTTTGGCTGCTATCATTCGGCCTTTCACCGTCCGGTGTATCGGCAGACAGCGCCGCACGCAGCGTAGCGGCCTGCCGTATGCCCGGCAAGCCACGCAATACGGGGAGCGCCGGACGTCTCGCGTCGTGCCGGTCACTTGCACAATCTCATGGATGTCATCGTCATTGGCGGCGGGATCGTCGGCGTCGCCACCGCCTATCAGCTGCGCGCAGCCGGTCACCGGGTGTGCGTGGTCGAACGTCATGCAACGGTCGCGCAAGGCGCGACCTACGGGCACAGCGGCAACATGCTGCCGACGCCGCTCGACGTCTGGTTCGGCCCGACCTTCCTCGCGCATCGTCAGGACTCGAAGAACGGCGTGATCCGCAAAACCGGCTTCAACGGCGCCGCACGCGATTTCCTCAAGCGCCTCGCCGCGCTGCACGACCCCGAAGCGTTCGGCCGTCAGTACACGCTGCTGCGTCCGCTGATCGACGTGGCCCGCGAAAGCCTCGCCGACATCGAGGCGCGCTTCGGTCTCGAATTCGAACAGACGACTGGCCAGCTCTATCTCGTCCGCGGCGCCGACGAATGGGAAAGCACGCAGCCCGCGCTCGACCTGCTGCGCCGGTTCGAAGTGCCGCACCACGTGCTGTCGCCCGCCGAATGCGCAACCCTCGAACATTCGGTGCCGCTCGAACCGGCGTTCGCCGGCGGCGTGCTGTTCGACACGGAGCGCACGGCGAACTGCCCGCTGTTCGCGAAGCTGATCAAGCAGACGCTCGATACGCAAGGCGGCGTCCAGTTCCAGACCGGCCGCGAGGTCACGGCGATCCGTCTCGACGGCGAACGCGCGGCGGTCGAACTCGCGCCGCGCGCGGGCGAGCCGCGGCGCGCCCGCGAAGTCGACGTGATCAGCGCAGACGCGGTCGTCGTGGCCGCGGGCGCCGGCAGTCTGCCGCTGCTCGAGCGGCTCGGGCTGCGTTTGCCGCTGCATCCGCTGCGTCTGCATACGCTCGTCGCGCCGATCGCGCATGAGGAATGCGCGCCGCACATCACGATGGTCGATGCGGTGAAACGCATCACGATCACGCGGACCCACCACCGGCTGCGGATCGCGGGCGGCGCGGTACTCCAGAGCGCCGCGCAGATCGACAAGCCGCTCGGCGAACCGCTGACCGAGGAAGCACTCGCGCTGCTCGGCCAGGCGACGCACGACTGGATTCCCGGGGCCGCGAAGATCTCGGCCGCGCTACCGTGGGAAGGCGTGAAGCTGCTGTCGCCCGATGGACTGCCGGCGGTCGGCAATGCGCTGCATCCGCGGCTCTTCGTCAATGCGGGTCACGGTCCGAGCGGCTGGGGGCTGGCATGCGGATCGGCGCGGTTGATCGCCGATCTCGTGTCCGGCAACGCATCCGGACTGCCCGCCGATACCGTCGCCGCGTTGCGGCCGGAGCGGTTCGGGCGCTGAACGCGGTTCTCGCTGGTTCGTCCGCAACGCGACAGCGGGCCGTGGTTCGCACTACCATGAGCACGATCCGCTCTCTCCGGTTTCCGTGCACGCCATGACCGATGCCTTCGCTGTCTCCGCTGTCTCCCCCTCCCTGCTCGATCCCGACGGCCAGCCGCTACCGCTCTTCGACGTCGCCGCGCTGCGCACGCTCGAAGTGTCGGCGGCCGCAGCGTTGCCGCCGCATACGCTGATGGCGCGAGCAGGTGACGCCGCCGCGCGCTTCCTGCTCGAGCAGATCGGCCATGGCACGCGTGCCGGCACACCGCATCGGGTGTGGATCGCGGCCGGCCCTGGCAACAACGGCGGCGATGCGCTCGTCGTCGCAACGGCCCTGCATCGCGCGGGCATCCCGGTGCAGGTGTGCATGCCGGTCGACGTCAAACCCGACGACGCGCGCTGGGCGCTCGACGACGCGCGCGCGGCAGGCGTACCGATCGAAACGACCGTGCCGTCGTCGCTCGAACCGTATGGGTGGCTCGTCGACGGGCTGTTTGGTATCGGGCTCGCGCGGCCGCTCGACGGTGTATTCGCGACACTCGCGGAACTGTTGTCGGAACGCACGCTCAACGGTGGCCGCGTGCTCGCGCTCGACGTACCGAGCGGACTCGACAGCGATACCGGCAATGTCGTTGGCGAGGGCAACGTCGCCGGCACCGCGGTGCGCGCGACACACACGGTCACCTTCATCGGCGCAAAGCCCGGACTCTTCATGGGCCTCGGGCGCGATCTCGCGGGTAGCCTGCTCGTCGCGCCACTGGGCCTGACCGCTGCGACTGCCTCAGCCAATGAACATCGCACCGCGCCCTGCCTCAACGCACCCGCGCTGTTCGCGTCACATCTGCCCGCACGCGATTTCGCGACTCACAAGGGGACCTTCGGCAGTCTCGCGGTCGTCGGCGGCGATACCGGCATGTGCGGCGCGCCGATCCTCGCGGCGCGCGCGGCGCTGTATGCGGGTGCGGGCAAGGTGCACGTCGCGTTCCTCGGCGCGGGGGCGCCGGCTTACGATCCGCCGCATCCCGAGTTGATGCTGCACGCGCTCGACGATCTGCCACGCGGCGACATGGATGCGTTGTCGATCGGCTGCGGGATGGGTTCACGCGAACGTGCCACGCGTGTGCTGCTCGACGCACTGCCGCTCGACGTACCGAAGCTGCTCGATGCCGATGCGCTGAATCTGCTTGCACAGAACGCCACGCTCGCCGACGCGGTGCGCGCACGCGGCGCGCAAGGCGACCCCTGTGTGCTCACGCCACATCCGCTCGAAGCGGCCCGCCTGCTCGGCACCGACGCACGCGACGTGCAGCGCGACCGGCTCGCCGCGGCGCACACGCTCGCGGCCCGCTTCGCGAGCGTCATCGTGCTGAAAGGGACCGGCACGGTGATTGCGGCACCCGACGGCCGCGTGGCTATCAACCCGACCGGCAACGCCGCGCTCGCGACCGGCGGCACCGGCGACGTGCTCGGCGGATTGATCGGCGCTTTGCTCGCCCAGCATCTGCCTCGCTACGAAGCGGCGCTCGCCGGCGTCTATCTGCATGGGCTCGCCGCCGACACGCTGACCGCCCACGGCGACGGCCCTGCGGGCCTCACTGCCGGCGAACTCGCGCCGATGGTACGCACGCTGCTGAACCGTTTGTTCTACCCGATGCGCGCTTGAACCTGTGCGTGAACCTGACGTGACACGCCTGCCCGCTGTCATTCAACGCCGCTATACTGGAACACTGCGCCGCCAGATCGCCCCTGTCGCCCGAACGCACACGCTATCGGGCAGGCACGCATCGGCGCCGCACCTCGGGCGGTCCGTTCGCCACACCGCCCTTCACTTGCCTCTTCGTTAGACGGACAGTTTATGACGCTGAACTCGCTCCCCGCCTGGTCCTCGCTGCAAGCGCATTACGAACAGATCCGCGATGCGCGCCTGCGCGACTGGTTTGCCCCCGAGAACGACCCCGCGCCGACCCGCGCCGAACGTTTCACGTTCGCAGGCGGCGGTCTCGCGGCCGATTTTTCGAAGAACCGCATTACCGAAGAAACCCTGAAGCTGCTCGTGCAGCTCGCGCGCGAAGCTGGCGTCGAGAAGCGCCGAGACGCGATGTTCGCCGGCGAAGTCGTCAATCCGACCGAAGGCCGCGCGGCATTGCATACCGCGTTGCGCGCAACCGATCCCAACGCGCCCTTTCACGCCGAGATCGTCGCCGAGCGCGCGAAGATGGCCGCGTTCGCGGACCAGGTGCGCAGCGGCGCGTGGACCGGCTATACCGGCAAGCGCATCCGGCACATCGTGAACATCGGCATCGGCGGCTCCGACCTCGGGCCGAAGATGGTCGTGCATGCGCTCGACCATCTGTCGACGCCGGATATCACGGCGCACTTCGTGTCGAACGTCGACGGCGCTGATCTCTATCGCGTGATCGAGCACATCGATCCCGAAGAGACGCTCGCGATCGTCGTATCGAAGACCTTCACGACGCTCGAAACGATGACCAACGCGCTTTCGATGCGCGACTGGTTCACGCGGAACGGCTGTCCGCAAGATGCGCTCGCGAAGCATTTCGTGGGCGTATCGGCGAATCCGACCGAGGTCGTGAAGTTCGGCATCGCGAAAGAAAATGTGTTCGAAATGTGGGACTGGGTCGGCGGCCGCTATTCGTTGTGGTCGGCGGTCGGCCTGTCGATCATGATCTCGATCGGACCGAAGCAGTTCGACGAACTGCTCGCGGGCGCGAACGACATGGACCGCCATTTCCGCGAGACGCCGCTCGAACGCAACCTGCCGGTGCTGCTCGGCATGATCGGCATCTGGTATCGCAACTTCTTTGGCTCGCAGAGCTATCTGGTCGCGCCGTATTCGGAGGCGCTGCATTTCCTGCCGGCGTATCTGCAGCAGCTCGAGATGGAAAGCAACGGCAAGTCGGCGCGCCTCGATGGCGCATTCGTCGACTACCCGACCTCAGCAGTCACCTGGGGCGAGCCCGGCACGAACGGTCAGCACGCGTTCTTCCAGATGCTGCACCAGGGACCGACGATCGTACCGATCGATTTCGTCGCCGTGCTCACGCCGGAACATCCGCTCCCGAATCATCATGCGAAGCTGCTCGCGAACTGCTTCGCGCAAAGCGAAGCGCTGATGCTCGGCCGCACCGTCGAAGAAGCGAAGAAGATCGCGGGGCCGGACAAGCCTGAACTCGTGCCGCACATCGTGTTCCCGGGCAACCGGCCGACCACGACGCTGCTCGTCGACGCGCTCACCGCCCGCTCGCTCGGTGCGCTGATCGCGCTGTACGAACACAAGGTGCTGGTGCAGGCGTCGGTGTGGAACATCAATCCGTTCGATCAGTGGGGCGTCGAGCTCGGCAAGCTTCTCGGCAAGGTCGTCGAAGCGGATCTGACGGCCGCGACCACCGACAAGGCGAAGCACGATTCGTCGACGTCGGCGTTGATCGCGCGTGCGCGGGCGGCGTTGAAGAAGTAGGCGTCGTTGCGTTTGATGTCTCGTATGGCCCGCCTTCGCGCGGGCCATTCTGTTTTACGCGACTACGCGGGTTACGCGAATCAGGCGAGGCGGCCTGCCTCGATCGTCACGGTGGTGTCGCAGCGGCGTGCGAGTTCGATGTCGTGCGTAACGAGCACCAGGGTCGCGCCGTTCGCGCGATTCATCTCGAACATCAGATCGATCACCGCGTGACCCGTGGCCGCGTCGAGGCTGCCGGTCGGCTCGTCGGCGAAGAGGATCGCCGGATGCGTGACGAACGCGCGCGCCAGCGCGACGCGCTGCTGCTCGCCGCCTGATAGAAGCTTCGGATAGTGGCCCGTGCGTTTGCCCAAGCCGACCTGTTCGAGCAGTGCCCTCGCGCGTGCGCTCGTATCGCGCGAAGTGAGACCGCCTTGCAGTTCCAGCGGCAGCGTGACGTTTTCGAGCGCGGTGAGATGCGGCATCAACTGGAACGACTGGAACACGAAACCAACGGAGCCGTTACGCAGCGCCGCCCGTTCGTCCTCGCCGAGCCCAGTGAGCTCGCGCCCGAGCAGCCGAACCGATCCGGCGCTCGCGCTGTCCAAACCCGCGAGCAGGCCGAGCAGTGTCGACTTGCCCGAACCCGATGCACCGACGATTGCGACGCTGCTGCCGGGCGCGATCGAAAGATCGATATCATCGAGGATCGTCAGTTCGCCCGTCGCATCCTGGACCCTCTTGCACAAACCCCGTACTTCAATGACTGGATCAATTTTCTTTTGCATGCTGAAGCGTCGGTTGGAAGCGTGCGTTCCCGCACTGATCGCACTGGTCGCGGCTACGAGCGCCGCATCCGCATTTGCGGCTACCGCAGCTACGACGCCCGCAGTAGTCCCTGCCGCGGTTACCGCCGCGAAGCCGGTGATCGTCGTGCTCGGCGACAGCATCTCGGCCGAATACGGTTTGCCGCGCGATACCGGCTGGGTTGCATTGATGCGCCAGCGTCTCGCGGACGAGCGAATCGATTATAGCGTCGGCAACGCAAGCATCAGCGGCGACACCACCAGCGGCGGCCTCGCGCGTCTGCCAGCGGTGATGCAGCGGCTCAAGCCGTCGATCGTCATCGTCGAACTCGGTGCGAACGACGCGTTGCGCGGCGTGCCGCTCTCCACCACCGAGGACAACCTGCGCACGATCGTCTCGCTCGCGCAGCAAGGTCACGCGAAGGTCATGCTCGTTGGCATGTACGTGCCGCCCAACTACGGCCCCGACTACACACAAAAGTTCCACGCGATCTACACCACGCTCGCGAAGCAGATGCGCGTACCGCTGGTTCCATTTCTCCTCGCAGGCATCGAAGACAAGCCCGAGATGTTCCAGGCCGATCAGATGCATCCCAATGGGCAGGCACAGCACCTGCTACTCGACAACGTGTGGCCGACCCTCAAGCCGCTGCTCCGCACAGGCTCCGCGCGCTGAAACGTCTGCTAACACCTTGTTGCGAAATGGGAGGAACACGATGAGCGAGGCTCGATCAGACACTCTCGCGTGACCTTGAAAATCCGGCTCGATTCGAGCGATCCTGAAGGAGATAACGTGAAATACTTACCGCTTATCGCGCTGACCGTTGCAATCTCTGCATGCGCCGCGCAACCGCCGGCTGGCGTGCAATCCGTCGGACAAAGTCAGCAGCCCCCGGGGGCTGTCGCTCAGTGCATCGCGAAGAAGTGGGCTGATACGTCGCAACAACAGGTCGTGTCGCAAGACGCGCTGGCTAACGATCAGGCCGTCGATGTGTATGTGCCGGGCCAGCAGCCGCCGAACGGCTCCGCTGCGGTTGTGCGCCCGTCGCGCAGCGGTCCGGGTTCGTGGGTGGGCTTCCGCTCGGCAGGAGGTGGGGCCGACGGCAATGCAGCGGGCAGCATCAACGCCTGCCTGTAACGTCTGAGGGTACGACGTATCGGTGTATCGATGTAACGCAAGATGTATCGCAAAACAGGAAGCCCCGCATGTGCGGGGCTTCCTGTTTTGCTCAGACGCACTCGCGTCGATGCGAACCGTTACTGATCGCCGCCGTTCTGCGCGCCATTATCGAGTGAGCCATAGGTCTTCACCTTCGAGCGCTCACGCAGCGCATCGAGATAGCTCTCGACTTCCGATTGCGCTTCTACTTGCGCGATCTGCTGCTGTGCGCCTGCGAGACGCTGCGCATCGACCGTCGCACCCGGCAGCACTGCATTAATGCGATAGATCGCGTAACCGTCGTCGCCGAGATCCACGCCGATGTACGCCGGCAATTTTTGCGCGTCGACCTTGTAGATTGCACTCAGTGCGGAAGGCGGAACGCCCTGCGCGTCGCTACGCGATACCTTCAGCGCAGAAGAAAATCCCGCGGTCGATTTCGATTTCTCGAACTCGGCCAGTTTCGCCGCTCCGTCCTTGCGCGCCATCTCGGCCGACTGCACCGCGACCACCTTCTGACGCACCACGTCCTTGACCTTGTCGAGCGGCGGAACATCAGCCGGCTTGTAGTCGGTCACGTGCGCGGCGACCAGCGTGTTGTTGCCGACGTCGATGGCCTGCGTGTTGTTGCGATCCTTCGCGGCGTCGTTCGCGAACACGGCGGTGAGGAACTTCGCATTGTTCAACGGGCTATCGGGCGGCAGCGCCGCGTTCGGCTGCGGCGTGACCGTCGCGGTCTGGATCTGCAGCTTGTATTTGTCCGCAGCGGGCTGCAGGCTCTTCGCCTGTTCATAGACCGTCGACGTGAAGCCTTCCGCGTCGTCGGTGAATGCCTTCGTCGCCTGGGCCGCCTTCACTTCCCTCGTGATCGCGTCTTTCACTTCGTCGAACGGCGTCGTTCCCGCCGGCTTCACATCCGTCACCATGACGATGTGATAGCCGAAGTCCGTCTGCAGGATATCGCTGATCTCGCCCTTCTTCAGCTTGAACACGGCGTCGTCAAAGGCCGCGCCGCCCGCGATGCCGCCACGGGAAAAGTACCCGAGGTCGCCGCCCTTCGATGCCGAGGCCGGGTCCTGCGAATCCTGTTGCGCGATCCGCGCGAACTGATCGGGGTGCGCCTTTACCTGAGCGAGTACTGCCTCGGCCTTTTCCTTTGCCTTCGCTTTGTCCGCTGCGCTTGCATCCTTCGGCGCGGAGATCAGGATGTGGCTTGCGCGCACCTCGGCTTTGGTGGAGTAGTTCGCGATGTTGTCCTCGTAGTACTTCTTCACATCGGCGTCGGTCGGCTGGACCGACGCGGCGAGCACCGTCGGCGACAGCACCAGGTACTGGATCGTCGCCGTCGCGGGCGTCGCGAAGTCGGTGCGATGCGCGTCGTAGTACGCCTGCAGTTGCGCGTCGGTCGGCTGGATTTTCGCGGCGTAGTCACGCGGATGGAACGCGAGCCCCTGCACTTCGCGCTGCTGGTCGGCGAGTTCGGTGAGGTGCTGCGCCAGTGTCTTCGACGTGAACGCGCTCGACAGAATGCTCGTCGGCAGCTGTTGCGTCGCGAGGCTGTAGCGCACGCGCTCCTGGTACTGGTCCGGCGTCATGCCCTGCATCGCGAGCAGCTGCGTGTAGCGCTCGACGTCGATCGAGCCGTCAGGTTTCTTCATCGACGAGATGATCGGGTCGCTCAACAGTACGCGGCGCACTGCGTCGTCGGATGCGGTCAGATTCAGGCGCTGCGTCTCGTCGGCGAGCACGCGCTCCTGGATCAGGCCGTCGAGCACGTCCTTGCGACGATCCGGCGTGTCGAACGCTTTCGCGTCGAACTGCGCGCCAAGTACCTGACGTGCGCGATCGAGCTGCTGGCGCATCGCGTTGTCGTAGTCGGCCCGCGCGATCTTGTGGCCATTGACGCTTGCCACGTTCGCGCTTTCGTCGAAGAAACCGCGGAAGCCCTGAATGCCCACGAAACCCAGCCCCGGCAGAATGACCAGGATGAGCATGAACATCATCAGGCGTTGGTGATTGCGGAAGAAATCGAGCATGCGTGAGGGTGCCAAAAACAGAACGCCCGATATTACAACAGCGGGCAATAAAAAAGACGGTTGGGCGAAGCCCTAAAAGAAAAACCCGCTGAACATCGGCGGGTTTCGCTTTATCTGGCGGAGTGGACGGGACTCGAACCCGCGACCCCCGGCGTGACAGGCCGGTATTCTAACCGACTGAACTACCACTCCTTCAAGCCTGCTTTTCGCTGCCCGCCGAGGCAGTAGCGACGCGAAACTGGTGGGTGCTGAGAGGCTCGAACTCCCGACCTACGCCTTGTAAGGGCGCCGCTCTACCAACTGAGCTAAGCACCCGTTTCGCGGTATCTTCGCTACCTGATCGAGAACTGGACCAAGGCAACGGAGCCCGCTAGTTTAGCTCATCCTTCAATGCTTTTCCAGGCCTAAATTTAGGCACTTTCGCTGCCTTGATCTTGATCGCCGCGCCCGTGCGCGGATTGCGTCCAGTGCGTGCGGTGCGCTTGCCGACCGCGAACGTGCCAAAGCCGACCAGCGTGACCGAACCGCCCTTCTTCAACGTGCCTTTAACGCCACCGATCACTGCATCGAGTGCGCGTCCTGCCGCAGCCTTCGAAATATCAGCTTGCTGTGCAATATGGTCGATCAATTCCGTTTTGTTCATTCCAGCCCCCGAGAATGTTTTGGGCAATCGTGACGGCGCATGCATGCGCCAAAGAGGTATGAAGTGGCCCGGCCCGAACGCCGGGCCAGCTAATTAGAATGGGCCGAAACCCTTGTGTCAAGCGGGGTTGAGCCTGATACGGCCCGGCTCACGCCCGCATTTTCGTCACCGGATATTGCACGTGCCCGATGCACGCGCAACGGATCTGGGTACCACGTCGAAGCGTTGCGAGAAAGCGGCGGACATAAAAAAACCCGCGGACCAGGCCGCGGGTTTCTGGACTGCAACGTCCGGAGGTCAGTGCTTCACGACCTCGGTGGAGGCAGTGTCCTTTGCCGGCTCTGCGACAGGCGCCGCGGCTTTCGGCTCTTCTTCCGGCAGCGGCTGCGGCACACGTTCGAGCGCAAGTTCGAGCACCTTGTCGATCCAGCGGACCGGCACGATTTCGATTGCGTTCTTCACGTTGTCCGGAATCTCCGTCAGATCCTTGACGTTCTCTTCCGGAATCAGCACCAGCTTGATCCCGCCGCGATGCGCCGCGAGCAGCTTTTCCTTCAGCCCGCCGATCGGCAGAACTTCGCCGCGCAGCGTGATCTCACCCGTCATCGCGACGTCCGCGCGAACCGGAATACCCGTCAGCACCGACACCAGCGCCGTCGTCATCGCGACACCGGCAGACGGACCGTCCTTCGGCGTCGCGCCTTCCGGCACGTGGATGTGGATATCCTGTTTCTCGAACGCTTCGTCCTTGATACCGAGACGACGCGAACGCGAACGAACCACCGAACGCGCCGCTTCGACAGACTCCTTCATCACGTCGCCGAGCGAACCCGTGCGGATCACGACACCCTTACCGGGCATCACCGCCGCTTCGATCGTCAGCAGATCGCCACCGACTTCCGTCCACGCGAGGCCGGTCACCTGACCCGTCTGGTTTTCCTTCGCGGCCAGACCGAAGTCGTACTTGCGCACGCCGAGGAAGGTATCGAGATTGCTGCCGTCGACCTTCACCGCGCCTTCCACCTTCTTCAGCAGAAGCATCTTCACGACCTTGCGGCAGATCTTCGATATTTCACGCTCGAGCGAACGCACGCCCGCTTCACGCGTGTAGTAACGAATGATGTCGCGGATAGCCTGCTCCATGACATCGATCTCGTCGGTCTTCAGGCCGTTGTTCTTCTTCTGCTTCGGCAACAGATAGCGTTGCGCGATGCTGACCTTCTCGTCTTCCGTGTAACCCGACAGACGGATCACTTCCATCCGGTCGAGCAGCGGCGGCGGGATGTTCAGCGAGTTCGACGTCGCGACGAACATCACGTCGGACAGGTCGAAGTCGACTTCGACGTAGTGATCGGCGAACGTATGGTTCTGTTCGGGATCGAGCACTTCGAGCAGCGCCGACGACGGATCGCCGCGGAAATCCATGCCCATCTTGTCGACTTCGTCGAGCAGGAAGAGCGGATTGCGCACTGCGGCCTTCGTGAGGCTCTGCAGGATCTTGCCCGGCATCGAACCGATGTACGTCCGGCGGTGACCGCGGATTTCCGCTTCGTCACGCACCCCGCCGAGCGCCATGCGAACGAACTTGCGGTTCGTCGCGCGTGCGATCGACTGGCCCAGCGACGTCTTGCCGACGCCCGGGGGCCCAACGAGGCACAGGATCGGCGCCTTGACCTTTTCCACACGTTGCTGGACCGCGAGGTACTCAAGAATGCGTTCTTTCACTTTCTCGAGACCGAAGTGGTCTTCGTCGAGCACGCGCTCCGCATTCGAGAGGTCGTTGTTGACCTTGCTCTTCTTGCGCCACGGCAGGCCGATCAGCGTATCGATGTAGTTGCGCACGACGGTCGCTTCCGCCGACATCGGCGACATCAGCTTGAGCTTCTTCAGCTCGGCGTCGGCCTTCTTCTTCGCTTCCTTCGGCATCCGGGCCGCGGTGATGCGCTTCTCGAGTTCCTCGAGATCGGCACCCTCTTCGCCTTCGCCCAGTTCCTTCTGGATCGCCTTGACCTGTTCGTTCAGGTAGTACTCGCGCTGGCTCTTTTCCATCTGACGCTTCACGCGCCCACGGATACGCTTCTCCACCTGAAGAATGTCGATCTCGGCTTCGAGTTGCGCGAGCAGATGCTCGAGGCGCTCGATGACCGGGAACATTTCGAGAATGTGCTGCTTCTGGTCGAGCTTCAGCGGCAGATGAGCCGCGATCGTGTCCGCGAGACGGCCCGCTTCGTCGATACCCGACAGCGAGGTAAGAATTTCCGGCGGAATCTTCTTGTTCAGTTTCACGTACTGGTCGAACTGCGACACGATCGCGCGGCGCAGCGCTTCAGTTTCGGCGCTGTCGGCGTGGTCGGGTTCGAGCGGCATGACTTCGCACGAAAACTGGGTTTCCTGCTCTTCGATGGAGAGCGTCTTCGCGCGCTGCAAGCCTTCGACCAGCACCTTCACGGTACCGTCGGGCAGCTTCAGCATCTGCAGGATGTTGGCAATACACCCTACTTCGTACATGTCTTTTTCGGTCGGCTCGTCTTTGGCCGCCGTTTTCTGGGCGACCAGCATGATGTGCTTGCCGCCTTCCATCGCGACTTCGAGCGCCTTGATCGATTTTGGTCGACCCACGAAAAGCGGGATCACCATGTGCGGGAACACGACGACGTCACGCAGCGGGAGCAGCGGGAGCGTGATGCGTTCCGGCGGAAGGAGTTGGGTTCCTGACATTTTCATTTCCCCATGAGTGGAATCAGTTCGTTCGGTAGTTGAGGCCAGCAAAAAAGATTGCAAGCCTCCGCGGGTGGGAAAAGTTCAGTGACCACAAAATTTACTGCACGACCACAAGATAAACGAAAAAGCCGTTCATCACTCGTATGAACGGCTTTTTTCCGGAACTCTTTAAGCCGATCAATTAATTCGATCCCGCGACCTTGGGCGCGTCTTCGTAGATCAGCAGCGGCTTTCCGTCCCCATCGATGACATTGTCATCGATGATGACCTTGCTGACGCCTTTCATCGCCGGCAAGTCGTACATCACGTCGAGCAACGCCTGTTCGAGAATCGAACGCAGCCCGCGAGCGCCCGTCTTGCGGCGGATCGCCTTGCGCGCGACGGCCTGCAGCGCGGCCGGACGGATTTCCAGTTCGACCCGCTCCATCGCGAACAGCTTGTGATACTGCTTCACCAGCGCGTTCTTCGGTTCGACGAGGATCTTCATCAGCGCGACTTCGTCCAGCTTGCCGAGCGTCGCCACGACGGGCAACCGGCCGATCAGTTCGGGAATCAGACCGAACTTGATCAGATCTTCCGGCTCGACCTCGCGCAGCACTTCGCCCGCATCGCGCTCCTGCTTGCTCTTCACGCTTGCGCCGAAACCGATGCCGGTCTTCTCGGTACGATCGACGATGACCTTCTCGAGGCCGTCGAACGCACCGCCGCAGATGAACAGGATGTTCGTCGTATCGACCTGGATGAAGTCCTGGTTCGGGTGCTTGCGGCCGCCCTGCGGCGGCACCGATGCCATCGTGCCTTCGACCAGCTTCAGCAGTGCCTGCTGCACGCCTTCGCCGGATACGTCACGGGTGATCGACGGGTTGTCGGACTTGCGGCTGATCTTGTCGATTTCGTCGATGTAGACGATCCCGCGCTGCGCCTTGTCGACTTCGTAATTGCAGTTCTGCAGCAGCTTCTGGATGATGTTCTCGACGTCCTCACCGACGTAGCCGGCTTCCGTCAGCGTGGTCGCGTCCGCGATCACGAACGGTACGTTCAGAAGGCGCGCGAGCGTCTGCGCGAGCAGCGTCTTGCCGGACCCGGTCGGGCCGATCAGCAGGATGTTGCTCTTCGAGAGCTCGATCTCGTCCTTCTTGTCGAGGTGCTTCAGCCGCTTGTAGTGGTTGTACACCGCCACCGCGAGAATTTTCTTCGCGCGTTCCTGGCCGATCACGTATTGATCGAGGATTTCGCGGATTTCCTGCGGGCTCGGCAGATCGGATCGGGACAAACCCGCCTCGACGCCTGCACCTGCCGCTTCGTCGCGAATGATCTCGTTGCACAGGTCGATACATTCATCGCAGATGAATACCGACGGGCCCGCAATCAGTTTCTTGACCTCATGCTGGCTCTTGCCGCAGAACGAGCAATACAGCAGCTTCTCGCTGTTGGAACCTTTTTTGTCCGCCATAGATGTATGAGCCTCCGGACACTCGAATGACATGATACGCCGTTTGCCCTACCCCCGCGATCGTCGCAGGGGCACTGGGCAGCAGCGAGGGCGGCGTGAACCGCAGGCGCTCGGGGCGGGCTTCTCGTTTCAGATTTTCACCGGCGGTCGCCCCAAAACGGGGCAACGGGTGCCAGATCCGATCTATTCAATCGCTCAGGGACGCTTGTGCAGCACCTGATCAACGAGGCCGTATGCCTGCGCGTCCTCGCCGGACATGAAGTTGTCGCGATCGGTATCGCGCCCGATGCGCTCGACCGGCTGGCCGGTATGATGCGCGAGCAACTGGTTGAGCCGTTCCTTCAGGTACAGGATTTCGCGTGCCTGAATTTCGATGTCCGACGCCTGACCGCGCGCGCCGCCGAGCGGCTGATGGATCATCACGCGCGAATTCGGCAGCGTGAACCGCTTGCCCTTCGCGCCCGCCGCCAGCAGGAACGCGCCCATGCTGGCCGCGAGCCCCATGCAGAGCGTCGAGACGTCCGGCTTGATGAACTGCATCGTATCGTAGATCGCCATGCCGGCCGATACGGAACCACCCGGGCTGTTGATGTAGAAGCTGATGTCCTTGTCGGGATTTTCGCTTTCAAGGAACAGCAACTGCGCGATGACGAGATTCGCCGTCTGGTCGTTCACTTCGCCGACGAGAAACACGAGGCGCTCTTTCAGCAGCCGCGAATAGATGTCGTACGAACGCTCGCCACGGCCGCTCGTCTCGACGACGATGGGCACGAGCCCGAGCGCCTGCGCTTCGAGATCCCTCGACGACTGGGAGGTCAGCGTGTCCAGCATTTGAGCGCGGAAGGTCATGCAATGGATCCTTGTCTGGGATGATCGGTACGAGACTGGACAGGTGAGTGCGACAACGCCGTATTCAAGTGGGCGAACTGCCTGCCTCGATGCTTGCCTGCACGGAGACGAACGGTTAAAAACGCAATCTCTCGCAACACATGAAAAAACGGCGTGCGGACTGTCGCTTCGACAGCCGGCACGCCGTTTCAGCGCCGCTTATGCCTGCGCGGTCGCGCTTGCCAGTTCTTCGAAGCTCACTTCCTTGTCCGTCACCTTGGCCTTGCCCAGCACGAAGTCGACGACGTTGGCTTCCACGACGTACGCTTCCATCTCGGCGAGGCGCTGCTGGTTCGAATAATACCAGCGGACGACTTCCTTCGGGTCTTCGTAGCTCTTCGCGAATTCGTCCACTTCCGCGCGGATCTGCTCGGGCTTCGCCTGCAGCTCGTTGGTCTTCACGAGTTCGGCCAGCACGAGGCCGAGCTTCACGCGGCGTTCGGCCTGTTCCTTGAACATTTCTGCTGGAATCGGCGCGGTTTCGGCGTTCGGCACGCCGCGTTGCGTGAGGTCCTGACGCGCCATTTCGACGAGGCGTTGCTGGTCCTGTTCGATCAGTGCGTTCGGCACTTCGAGTTCGGAGATTTTCAGCAGCGCGTCCATCACCTGGTTCTTCACGATCGACTGCGTGCGACGTTTCGCTTCGCGCTCGAGGTTGTCCTTGATCTCGGCACGCATCTTCGTCAGATCGCCGTCGGCAATGCCGAGCGACTTCGCGAATTCGCCGTCGATTTCCGGCAGGTGTGCCCACTCGATCTTCTTCATCGTGATCGTGAACTGCGCGGTCTTGCCGGCGACATCCTTGCCGTGATAATCGGCCGGGAACGTCAGGTCGAATTCGCGCGCTTCGCCGATCTTCAGGCCCGCTGCCGCCTTTTCGAATTCCGGCAGCATGCGGCCTTCGCCGAGCACGAACGCGAAGTCTTCCGCAGTACCGCCCTGGAACACTTCACCGTCGAGCTTGCCGACGAAGTCGACCGTCACGCGGTCGCTGTCCTTCGCCGCGGTGTCCGCACCGCCGTCGCCGTGTTCGCCGGCTTCGCCACGCGCGTGGTAGTGCACGCGCTGCTTGCGCAGGATGTCGAGCGTGCGGTCGATTTCAGCTTCGGTGATGCTGGTCGTCGTGCGCTCGATCTCAGCGGTGGCGACGTCGCCCAACTTCACTTCCGGATAGACCTCGAACGTTGCGTCGAACGCGTAGTCGCTTTCGGCGGCATCGATCTTCGGGCTGAAGCTCGGCTGACCGGCGACGCGCAGGTTTTCCGCGCGGCTGATGTCGAAGAATTCCTTGCCGACCTTGTCGCTCAGCACCTCGGCTTCCACCTGACCCGAATACTGCTGGGTGACCATCTTGAGGGGAACCTTGCCCGGCCGGAAACCCGGCATCCGCACGTTCTTCGCGAGCTGGCGGATACGGGAATCGATTTCCTTCTGCACGACGTCCTTCGGCAGGGAAATCGTCACGCGGCGTTCGAGCTTGCCGAGGTTTTCAACAGCGTTAGCCATGGCTTCAATCGTCCTAAAATTTATTCGAGCGAATCAGTTATCTTTGCCGTGCCGTCTGTCGATGTCCGCGTCGGTCCGAATGGCTTCGCGTCGATCGTATGCCTGTCGCCGCGGGCTCTCAGGCCGCCTGCAGCACGGTTTGGGTCAAAAGAGCCGAATATTTTAGCAAACTATTTGCGCGGCTAGCCGGGAATCGGTGGCTGCGAAGCCGTTTCACCCGTTTTGATGCAGTTTTTCGGCGCTTTCAGTCGCTTCGCGGCGTGGTCCATACGCGCAATCCATCCGGTTTCCAGGCCGTTTTCCACCTGCCGCTTTTCCCTGTTCCGCCGCTGCACGTTACGCTGTCCGCATCGTCTGCCGCCGGATGGCCGCCATGCCGTCCCACATATTCAGCCGCGCGCGGCATGCTGATAAGCTAGCGGACGCACGGCATCCGCCGGCCGCTGCCCGAGCCACGACTCCAACCACCAGAGACACCATGCCCACTCCGCAGTCCTTGCAGCCCACACCCATCATCGTCATCGCTCCCGATTCGTTCAAAGGCTCGCTCAGCGCTGCGCAGGTCGCCGAGGCGATCGCGACGGGCATCGCCCGCGCGCGCCCCGATGTGACGACGCGCCTGTGCCCAATGGCGGACGGCGGCGAAGGCACGCTGGACGCGCTGCTCGCGCACGGTGGCGAGCGTCGTTTGCTGGCGGTGCGCGGCGCGGCCGGCCCGCTACGCGACGCGGCAGTCGGCCTGCTCGCGGACGGCAGCGCGATTGTCGAAACGGCCGAGGTCGTCGGCATCACCGATCCGGTCGGCATGGGCGTACCGGTCGAATCGCGCAACACGCAGGGCATGGGCGAAGCGATCGTTGCGTTGCTCGACGCGGGCGTGCGGCGCTTCTTCGTCGCGCTCGGCGGCAGCAGCACGAATGACGGCGGCGCGGGTCTCCTCGTCGGCCTCGGTCTGAAGCTGTACGACGCACAGGACAAGCTGCTCGAGCCGACACCGGCCCAACTGCCGCGGCTCGCGCGCATCGACGCATCGCAACTCGATCCGCGGCTAGTCGAAGCGAGCTTCACCGGCATGTCCGACGTCGACAATCCGCTCACCGGCGAGCACGGCGCAACGGCCGTGTTCGGTCCGCAAAAGGGCGTGCAGCCCGACCAGATTGAATCGATCGACGCCGCCCTCGCCCATTTCGCCGATCTGCTCGAACCAGCACTCGCCCGTACCGCGCGTGACGCGCCCGGCGCCGGCGCGGCGGGCGGCCTCGGCTTTGCGCTGCACATGCTGGGCGCGCAGTTCGAACCGGGCGCCGAAGTGGTCGCGCGCCAGGTCGGCCTCGATGCTGCGCTTGCGGGTGCCGACTGGCTGATCACCGGCGAAGGCCGCTCCGACGTGCAGACGCTGCACGGCAAGGCACCGTTCATCGCGTGCCGGCATGCGCGCGCGGCGGGCGTGCCGGCGTCGCTGCTGTCCGGCGCGGTCGATCCGGCCGCGCTGCCGCGGCTTGCCGAACATTTCAGCGGCTGCTTCTCGCCGGCGCCTGGTCCGATCACGCTCGACGTCGCGATTCGCGATGCGGCGATCCTGCTCGCGAACGAAGCCGAACAGCTGACGCGCCTCCGGTACGGCACGCGTTGAGCGGCGCATCGAGCGATGCCGCACACAGTGCGTTGACCGGCCACGCGGATGCGGCAACAATCACACCGCGCCAGCCGCCTCCACTCACTCCCGGGAAGACCATGAAGGCATCCGCCAAAGCCGGACTCGACCAGTTTCTGACGTATCGACTGCACGTGCTGAACAAACTCTCCGAACGGGGCATCGGCGTGCGGTACCAGGAGAAGCTCGGTGTGACGGTGCCTGAAGCGCGCGTGATCGCGTCGGTGGGATCGTTCGGGCCGTTCTCGATCATGGATCTCGCGCGTCACGCGAACCTCGACAAAAGTCAGGCGAGCCGTGCCGCGGAAGCGCTGATCCGGCAAGGTCTCGTGCAGCGCGAATCGAGTGACACGGACGGCCGCGTCGTCCTCGTGTCGCTGACGCCCGAAGGACGCGCGCTGTACCGGAAGGTGATGCCGATCGCGCGCAAGTGGAATGAAGACTTCTTCGCTGGTCTCGACGAGAAAGAAAAGACCGTGCTCAGCCGCGCACTCGACAAGGTAATCGCGAACGCGCAAGGCCGCGGCGACTAGCGATACGCGTGCCGTATCGCGTACTGCGGCGAACGAATCTGTCCGACTACGCTCGAGTCCCGCGCGCGAGACGCCATGCGATCGCCGCGAGCGACCCTACCGCCAGTACCAGCGCAGCCCACAGCACGTAGCGGCGCATTGCGTCGTGGTCGTCGACGGGTGCCGGGACGGCTTGCGGCAGTGGTGCAAGTGCCGCACCGATGCGCGCCGTCGCAATATCCGATGTCTGGCCGATCACGATGTCCTGGCGCTTCGCGGCAGCCGACAGCAGCGCCGCGTTACCGACCGACAGCGTGAACGGTCCCGCGCCGCGTGCAACGAACGTCAGCGACGCGGGACGCCAGCCGATCGCCACCGTCAACGCGCCGCTGCCTAGCCCGCCGTTGCGCATATCGACTGACACACGCCACTCGCGATCCGCATCCGGTGCGAAATCGAGCGGCGCATTGCTCTGCTCGCCCGTTTTGCCCTGCAGCCGGTAGAGCGTCGTGTCGGACACTTCGCGCCATGACGTCTGCGGGTCTGGTCGCGAATAGACGGTCGCACGCGCGACGGTATTCGGCTGCGGCAACCCGAAGCGCAACCGGTCGACCGGATAGGTGCCGCCGGTATCGAACCGGAACTCGCCGATTGCCGTGCCGGCCTGCGCGACGATGCCTTCGTGCCATTCTCGAGACACGGCCGCGTCGGCCGCTTTGTCCTTCGCCGCGGCATCGCCCGCCAGCACTTCGACGTCGATCGATCCGATATCGGGCGCATCGTCGAGCCAGCGCAGCCGCAGATAGCGCAGCCGCAGCCCGTCGAGTGCGATGCGCTCCTGCGCGATCGTGTCGCCGGAGCGACTCGCTTTCAGCAGTTGTCCGTCGGGCAGCGGCTGCCAGTTCTGCAGATCGTCGCTCGCGTCGACGCCGACGCGCCCCTGATACGTGTCGTTGCGCAGGTGGACCTGCAACGCGACCGCGGGGCTGGCACCCGATCCAAGATCGACGAGATCGACCTGCCGCCCTGCGGCGTCCGTTCCCGCCGGCGATGCGCGCAACGATCCGTCCGCGCCGATCGTCACGCCGAGCGGCACCGACGGTGTCTGGGCGGCCGACGCAGGCAACGCGAACCACTTCACGGAGCGGAGCGTCGTCGGCACGGGTGCACCGGCCTGCGACACATCGAGCGGCATGTCGAGCGCGTATGGCACCGGCTCGCCCGCGCCGTTGAACACGCGCACGTCGCCGAGGTCACCGCGCTGGCTCGCCGCGTAGACTGCGTCCGGCACAGTCAGCGTGTAGTACGCGGCGTGGCCGTCGAGCTCAAGTGCGAACCGGTGTGCGAAGGCGTTGGCCGCACTGGCCGCTTGATCCGCGGCACTCGCGGTCGACGATGCGGCTGCGAGTACGAGTGCAACTCCGGATGCGAATCCACCAAGAAAACGCTTCATCGATCCCCTTCCCCCGTGGAGGTTGCAGCCTCGCCGCGCTCTACGCGCTTCGGCGGCAGCGGCGAAAAGTAACCGATCAGCAGCAGCATCACACCGATCCCAATGAACGACACGATGCGCGCGAGACCCGTCACGTGCGACAGATCGAACAGGAACAGCTTGACCACCGTCAGCGCCAGCAGCGCCGCGCCGACGAACCAGAACGCACGTTGCCTGCTACGGGTCGCCCAGATCGTCGTCGCGAGCGCGCAGACGGTCCAGAACACCGACACCGATGCCTGCACGAGCGTCGACTGCGCCATGTCGTCGAACACGTACGGTACGCCGGTCCAGTGGTGCAGCGTACGCAGCAGCATCGTATTGAGCCACAGGAACGCCGTTGCGCCGACCAGCACCTGCAGCGGCAGCCGGAACTCGTGCAACGGGTCTCTGCCTGGCGCACCGAGACGTCGCACGCGCACGAACCACAGCGCCGCGACCGCATAGACGACGACCTGGACGAGATCGAGCGGATTGAAGAGCGGCACGCGCGCCCAGCTGCCGCCGTCCTGCGTCAGGTTTGCATAGAAGGTCCACAGCCACATCGCGGCGACGAGTGGCGTCGACGCGATCGCGCAGAGTCGCACGAGACTGTCGCGTCGCGCGAGCCACATGCCGGCGAAGGCGAACGCGCTCCAGCCGACCAGAAACACCTGCTGGAAGCCGAACGAATCGAACACCGCGTCGATGTCGTAAGCGGCGCCGAACCGGTGATGCAGTGTGCGCAGCAGCAGTGCGTTGAACCACAGAAAGACGGTCGCGAGTGCGGCGTAGTCGAACGCGCGCAAATGCCAGCGCACACCGAGAGCAGCAAGCCGGCGCAGCCACACGGCGATTGCGGTCAGCACCAGCAGCTGCGCGACGTCGAGCGGATTGAAGATCGGCAGCCAGAACAGCGGCGACGCGTCGCCATCGCTGATCGTGCTCGCGATACTCCAGCCCCACAGCAGCGCGGCGAGCGGTAGCGCGCCCCACAACTGATAGGCGCGCGCGAAATGCGCCACCGGCCAGCGCAACCGCGAACCGATACCCGCGACGAGCAGAAGCAGCAGTCCGAAGCCGTACGCCCATGCGCTCCAGGCCCACGCGCCCTCCGGCACATACGTACGCAGTTGCCAATAGCCTTCGAGTGCAAGCAGTCCGCAGAGCGTCCAGAACATCAACGTATGCAGCGGCGCGAGCAGCGGTTCGCCGACGTCGCGTTGCTGACGCCACAGCAGCAGATAGCCACAGACCAGCGCGAGCGGCCACACGATCCAGCCGACCGCGGCAAACGGCGCACCGTAGGTCACGAACTCGCTGCCGGCGAGCAGCGCGAACACCGGGACGAGCGCGAGCGCCGGCCATTCGGCCAGCGGCCACGCGAACTTCCGGCGGACCGTATGCGCGAGCCACGCGGTCAGCAACGCGAACAGCGTGAAGGCGTTAGTCGTCGCATGCTCGGGGTCGACGGGTGCATGCTGCAACATGTGGACGACGATCTCGTTCGCCCCGCCGCCGATCCACCACGCGAGCCCCCATACTGCAGCGGCGACCCCGATGTCGGGCAGCCATCCATGCCACGCACGTGCGTCGCTCCGGCCGTGCAGCAGCCATCCCGTGAAGAGCCCGCCCAGCGCGATCAGCAGTGTGGCGATATACGCGCTGTTCAGTATCGGCAGCCCCATAGCCGACCGATCGAACGCGATGCCGACCACGAATGCACCCGCCGCCGCGACCTGCATCGCGAGCCCGAAACCGAGCGGCGCATGACGCCGCTGGCGTACGCCGAGCCACACGACTGCCGAGCCTTCGATCGCCCACGCGGCGCTCGTCGTCGGGCCGGAAAACGCGAGCGGAATCGCGAGCGTCGCGAAGATCACGGCGACCGCGAGCATCGATTCGAACAGCAGTCCGAGGCGCGCGCGTCGGGGCATGAGCCACGCGGCGATCGCCAGATAGAACGCCGCGAGCGCGACCGCGCTCCACGCGAGTCCAAACTCGACGTCCTTCAGCAACGCCGCCTGCAGACCGATCGCGACGACCGGCGTGCCGAACACGAGCGTGCCGTCGACGTAGTGCAGCAACGCGATCTCGCGACGCACCGCATAGAGCAGCGCGATGCCGACGTACATCAGGAAGAACAGGATCAGGAACGGCTCGGTGCTCGCGAACAGTGCCGGACGATACGCGGTCACGCCCCACGCGGTGCCGATCGCGAACGTGAAGACGAAGCCGAGCAGATTGAGCGGACGCCACGCCTTGAACCATGCGATCGCGAAGATGCCCGCGTTCAGCAACGCGTAGTAGCCGAACAGCATCACGTGACTGCCGCCGCCGGTCGCAAGCAGCACCGGCGCGAGGAAACCGCCCGCGCTGCCCATGAATGCGAGCGACCGCGCGTCCTGGCGTACCGCGAGAAACGCGCTCAGCGCGCAGATCGCGACCATCAGCGGGAATGCAGCGCCGCCGGGCAGCAGATGGTAAAGGCGGGTCGCAGCGAACACCGTGAGATACAGCACACCGACACCGCCGCCCTGCAGCACGAGCCCATAGGCGCCGCGACGATCGCCGATGCGCCAGCCAATGCCAAGCAGCACAGCCGCCGCGAGCGCGACCCCGGCGAGCCGGAATTCGATCGGCAGCATGTTGTTGTCGGCTGCGTATTTGAGCAGGAACGCGACGCCGAAGAACAGCACGACGATCCCGACGCGTACCACCGTGTTGCCGCCGAACAGCCAGTCGCGGGCGGCCTTGAACCCCCGTTCGAAGAGATTGGGGCCGGCGGGGATCTGCGGCGGGCGCGGCAGGGATACCGGTGTGGCGGCAGGTGCGTCGTCGGATGCCGGCGAGGCGCTCGCGGTGAGTGCGGGTGATGCTTCGGCGGTGGGTGCGGGCGCGGGTGTGGCGGCCGTGGCGCGTGCTGATGACGGTGTGACAGCGAGCGGTACGGTTGTCGTCGTGTCCGCATCGGCTGTGGCTGCTTTTGTTTCGATGGGCTCGTCCGCTGGAAGCGTGGGTTCCCCGGCTTGCACGGCCGAATGTGCTTCCGCCGCTCCCGGCTGCTCGCGCAGTTGCCCGAGTTCGCGCTTGAGCGTCGACACTTCCCATTCGAGCCGTTCGACGCGCGCGGCGAGCGAACCGGACGTGGTCCAGTCATTGAGAGCCGCTGACCTCGACGCTGACGGCGCCGTCGGTGCCCCCGTCGTCGGTGCCCCCGTCGAACTCGCATCGCCCGGTGGGCGATCGGCCGCTCCACGGTCCCGCAGCAGACGGCCGAGCAGCGCGCCTGCGATCGCTCCAACCGCAGCGGTGCCGCCGATCGACCAGTCGTTCACGAACGCCGCGATCGAACCGATCACGAGACCGGCAATCCCCAGAATCCATATCATCGTTGTTCTCTCCCCCCTCGCGATGTCGACGGGAATATCCGTCGACCGACACACTCCGAACGGCCATTCACGACGATATTTTCAACTGGCATCGCGATAGCACTCGAAACTCCGGCGAAACGGATTGAGTACGTCGCGTGGCGGCCGGTGGCATTCGCGCTCATTTGCGCTGTCCGACCGGAAATCGGCGTGAAGAATGGCGCGGTGTCGTGCTTATCTCGATTAGCGATGATTTAACTGGTCCGATTCTAGACATTGACGTTAGTTGGTTTTCTTTCGGTCTATTGTTTCGAACTGTGCCTGAGTCGGTTGCCTTGCCGCCCAGACAAAGGCGTCCGGGCAAGATCGATATATTTTCCCCACACATTCTCCAACGCATCGAAATATGACCGATTTATTCGTGAGCGTCCAGTTCTGGCAATGGTGCATATCTCGTATGCCGCCTGGCTATTTTCTGGATAACCAACGGAGCGTGTGATATTGCCCGCGATGGAATCGACCGACGGCGCGCTTTTCGCACAGATAAAAAAGCCCGCTTGCGCGGGCTTATCGATTCGAGCGGATCGGCTTCCAGAATCAGAGTCCGCTATTCGCCGCTCGTTGCTGCAACAACCCGAGCACCGCATCGCAATACGGTGTGGGCACATTCAGCCGACGACCCAGCTCTGGAAACACACCGAGGATCGGGCCGATCTCGAGCGCGCGGCCCGCCTCGAAGTCCTGCAACATCGAGGTCCTGAACGCGCCGAGCTTGCGCGTCATCGCGACGCGCTCCGGCGCGCTCATGCCGGTCGACAGCCCGAGTCGTTCGCCGATCTGCTCCGCCTCCTCCATCATGCGCAGCACGAGAGCATGCGTGAACGGATCGTCGAGCAACTGGCTCGCGGTAGACCCAGTCAGCGCGCTCAGCGGATTCATGTTCATGTTGCCCCACAGCTTCGCCCAGATCTCCGTGCGGATATCGCCGGTTACCGTGACGTCGAAGCCGCCCTCCTGCAACGACGTAGCCAATGCGCGAGCCGTCGCGGACAGATCGTCGCGCACCGCGCCAACGATCAACTGATTGCCGCGACCGCGACGGATCACACCGGGCGCATCGGTCGACGACGACAGATGCACGACGCAACCGATCGACTGCGCGCACGGCAGCGCCGCCGACACGACGCCGGCGGGATCGACCGCTTCGATGGGCCCGCCGGCGAGCGGGTCGCCGACGCCGTCGAGAAACCACCACGGCAGACCGTTCATCGCAGAGACGATCACGGTGTGCGGACCGACGAGCGGGCGCAGGCTCGCCGCGATGGATGGCAGCGCCTGCGCCTTCAACGCGACCACCACGAAATCCTGAACGCCCAATACGGCGGGATCGTCGTCGGCTGCAACGTCGACCTTCGATTCGCGATCGCCGTCGAGCACACGGATGCCATCCGCACGAATTGCATCGAGTGTTTTGCCGCGCGCGAGCACGCCGACGGTATGACCGGCGCGCGCGAGCGTCGCCGCGATCAGACCGCCGATCGCTCCGGCGCCGACTACGACGGTACGGGGAGAAGAAACGCTCATGTCTGCCTCAGTCGCGGTAGGACGGATCGAGCCGGTCGACCTGACGCAGCAGTGCATCGAGCACGTCGCGGCCGGCGCCGTGACGCGGGTCGAACTGCAGCGAATCGCGCGTGCAGCGCGCGGCGATGTCGTCCGCAATCACGCGCGCGGGACCGAGCGCGGCGGTCGCCAGCTGGATCTCGCAGGCGCGGTTGAGCGTCCATAGTCGCGAGAAGGCCAGGGCGATCGTCGTCCCGACGGCCAGCAGACCGTGGTTACGCAGGATCAGCAGCGACTTGTCGCCGAAATGCTCGATGAGACGCGGACCTTCGTCGGCACGTATCGTGATGCCCTCGAAGTCGTGATACGCGACCATCCCGTCGAGCTGCGCGGAATAGAAGTTCGAGTTCTCGAGGCCCGCCTGCGAGCACGCGACCGCGAGACCGGCTGTGGTATGCGTGTGCATCACGCAATGCGCATCGGGACGCGCACGATGAATCGCCGCATGAACGACGAAGCCGGCCGGATTAACCGGATAGTCCGCGTTGCCGATCACGCGTCCCTCCAGATCGATTTTGACCAGATTCGACGCGGTGACCTCGGTGTAATGAAGGCCAAACGGATTGATCAGGAAATGCGTCTCCGGGCCCGGGACACGCACGGTGATGTGGTTGTAGATCAACTCGGTCCAGCCGAGCATCGCGAACAGACGATACGTGCCGGCCAGCTGGATGCGCAACGCACGCTCGCCGTCGGCTGGATCGGAGTTTTTGATGGCATTTGCGGATGGGGAATCGACTGCTTGCATGACGACCTCCTGACTCTCGACGATCTGGGTGGGGATATCGAACAGCGTTTCCCTCATTCTACAGAATGATCTCATATGGTTGCACGTGCAACGAGATTCGACGTAGCTACACCGAGAGACATCGACGATGAAGCACGCAGGCGCCCCGCTCCTGCGCGCGCCATCCTGCGTGCCGCGGATCATGGCGAAAATGCTCCCGCGTCATGGTCGGCGTTGAAATGCTGCGTGCAACTGATCGCGGCGCATCAAAAAGAAAAGCCCGCAGAGCGGGCTTGATTGGGCGGCGAGGCGCGTTTTCGCATTCTCTCGACCGTTTTTTGGTTTTACAACCGGGCTGGATGGCTGTGCGCTTCTTCTCCTGTATGCCCATGCCCTCGGAAGGCATACCGAGATTGCACGGCAAGCAATTTCACAGCAACGGGTACAAATACCGATTACGCATTTTGTTGCAACGAAGCAACGGCAAGAATTGCTCGAACAGCCATCGCAACGGCTTGGCGTCGCCCGACCCGGAGTAAAACTAACTTCGCGTGCTGCTTTACGCCGGCTCACTCTCAGGTCCAATCTTGCACGCCATGATCGAATCGACTGAAGAATCACCAACTTGCCGCGCCGGCTTGAAATTCGCGCCAAGCGGAGGGAACAACGGACAACGCGTTACTGCCCCGACTGCGACGAACCGTTCGTCGATGCCCCAACGCCGCTGTCGTGCGCCGCGTTTTGCGCAGCAATGCGCGCTTCGGCAGCCTGAATGTTCTGCGGATAATGAAGCCGATCGGTCGGATCGAAACCCGCTTGCTCCACGCGAACGAGATCGGCGCGAACCTCCGCACGGGTCAGCGGCTGGTTGGTCGACTGGGCAAACGCCGCGAGCGGCGCGGTAATCAATGCAGCAATGGCGATAGCTTCAAACAGCGATTTCATGCTCTTAACCTCCGGGATTCTTTATTGAGACGGGAGCCGTCAGAAAACGCCCCTCGCCGATACCAGAACTCTAAAGAACAATTGATATAGGGTAAACCCTTATTCATGAAAATCACTGTTGCTTAAAATCGAGTGAATCCCGGCCCGCGTCGCTCGGTCACCCGTTACTGACCGTTTATCTGGCGCCCCAAAAGCAAAAACCCGCCGGTCTTTCGACCGGCGGGTTTTCGTGAGAAGTATGGTGCGAGGAAGGGGACTCGAACCCCTACACCATTGCTGGCGTCAGGACCTAAACCTGGTGCGTCTACCAATTTCGCCATCCTCGCAGCCGGACGACGCATGCAGCACGTGCGTCCGATGTCTGGCTTGCCCGCAGGTGCATGCTGGAAGCGGCACCTGAAAGCGTAAGGCCGAAATTCTAACTGATCGTCCCCGGCTTGTCTGCATGTCCGAGCCAGGTCCGATGCTACAATTTCCGGCTTTCGTCGAAGGCCGCGCCGGGCAGCAAACAACGTCTGCGCGCAGGCCTGTGTCCGCGTCCCCCACGTCCCGCCCAAGTGAATTTCGACGACTACTGCCAGCAAAAAGCAGCACCGCCCGGATCGAGCAGCTACTACGCGCTGCGCCGCGCGCCGTTCGCACGCCAGCCGCTGTTGACCGCCCTCTTCGCGCTGCGTCGCGAGTTCGAGGAGACGGTGAAGGAAACCAGCGACCCGACCATCGGACGCACCCGTCTCGCGTGGTGGCAAAAGGAAATGGCTGCGCTCGAGGCGGGCTCGCCGTCGCATCCGGTGTCGAAAGCGCTGGCCGCTCATCTCGACGACGTGGCGACCGAATCGCCCGCGCTGCAGTCCCTGCTCTCCGGTTTCGAAATGGATCTGGATCAGGCGCGCTATCTCGACTACCCGAATCTGCGGCGCTATATCGACAGCGTCGGCAGCACGTTCGCGTCGATCGTCGCACGCGCGACCGCGCGTGCGCCCGAGCAGGCGTCGCAGTGGGCCGCGCCGCTCGGCCATGCGTTGATGCTCGCGCAGATCATCGCCGATGTCGGTGACGACGCGCGCCACGGTCGCATCTATCTCCCGATCGACGAGCTGCAGCGCTTCAACGTGACCGCAGCGGATCTGATCAATCGCCGCTACAGCGATGCGTTCACCGCGTTAATGCGCTTCCAGACGGAGCGTGCCCGCGATGCGTTGCGCACTGCGCTCGCCGCGCTGCCCAGAGAAGAGCGCCGCACGCAACGCACGTTGCGCGCGCTAGCCGCGCATGCCCTCGCGCTGCTCGACGAAATCGAGCGCGACGGCTATCAGGTACTGCACCAGCGCATCGCGCTCACGCCGATCCGCAAGCTGTGGCTCGCGTGGCGCGCGGCCTGACCTGCCCGCTCGACCGTATTCACGCGCGCAGCAGCGGTAACGGTTCGAATCGCTGCTGCAGGATCGACGGCGCGTCGAGTCCCCACCACGGGCCGAGCACGGTCGCATACAGTTGCCGGAAATCGACGCCCACCGGCAGATTGCCGTTGCCGTCGAGCTGCGCCAACATCGGCGCCACGCCGTAAAGACCGCCGCGCACCCGGCCACCCGTCACGAAGTGCGGCGCGACCGTCCCGTGATCGGTACCGTTGCTTTGATTCTCGCGCGGACGCCGGCCGAATTCGGCATACGTCATCACCAGCGTGCTGTTCCATCGGCCGAGTTCGATGAGCGCATCGCGCATCGACGCGAGTCCGTCGGCCAGTTGCTTCAGCAGCGCAGCCTGCTGACCCGGCTGGTTCTGGTGCGTGTCGAAACCATTCAGCGTGAGACGGATCACCGCCACGCCCTGCCCGGCGAGCGGCATACCTTGCGGTGTGCCGCTCGCGGCAAGCACCTGCATCGCGGTCTTCACCGACGTACCGAACGCGCCTGCGGGGAAGGTCGTTTTCAACGCATATTGACCGGCGCGCGGTCTCAAGCGGTCTGCGGCTTTCACGATGTCGTTCTCGACGTCGAGGATGTGCGCCAGTTCGGGATTGCGTTCGTGCAACGATACGGGCGTCACGAGTCGCGATGCCCGGGCGAACTGCGCGGGATTCACGAGCGCGATCGCGCGCGCGCCGTTCGCGAGCGGCCCCATCTCCGCACTGCCGATCACCACGCCATCGCCGACGAAACCGGTCGGCACGGTCCGCTCCGCAAATGCGCGCGTGAGCCATCCTTCGCGCAGATATTGATCGGAGCGCGACGCAGTGTCCCATATCTCGATGGACCGGAAATGCGACAGGTTCGGCTGCGCATAGCTGACGCCCTGCACGATCGCGAGCTGCCTGCTTTGCCACAGCGGCATCAACGATTTCAGCGACGGATGCAGCGCAGTGCGTTCGTCGAGCTGGATCAACTGTTCGCGTTTGATGCCGATGTTTTTGCGTAGCGCGTAGTACGTCGGGTCCGCGTAAGGCACGACGGTGTTCAAGCCGTCGTTTCCGCCCTTCAGCTCGACGAGGATCAGCAGATTGCCGTAGCCCTGCGCAGTCGCCCCGCCGCCGGCGTGTGCGGCCTGCTGCGCGGCAAACGCGCCCGGCAACCAGAGCGACGTGCCCACCGCTGCTGTCATCGAAAGAAAATTGCGTCGCTTCATGCTGTCGCCTCATCCGTGATCGTCGTCATCGCTGCGGTAACCATGACCGTCATTTCAGTTGGTATGCAGGGTCCATCAGCAATGCCTCGAGATACGTACTGCCGGTCGAATTCGTTTCGATCGCATCGACGGGCGCGACGGGCAGCACCGCATGCTGCAACTGTAGTTCGGTCGACAGCCCCGCTTTGGCTCCGGGCGTGGTGTTGTAGTGCGCGAGCCAGTTGTCGATATCGAAGCGTACTCCGCCACGGTCCGTGCGAGCAGCAACGTGCGGCGCGGGCTGCATCGTCTGCATGCCAGTGGCCACCGCTTTCGGGCGTGGCATCCGCGCGGCTTCGGTTGCACGGAACAACTGCTCGACGAACTGTTTGCGCGCCAGCAAGGTCGAGCTGTTGATCCACGTCTCGCCGCCGGGCCAGCCCTTCACGTTCGGCGGATAGAACAGGTTCTCGCCGAGATTGCGGATCGTCGCGGCGAAAGGCGCGGTCGTGTCGTACCCGATATCGAATGCACGCAACGCACCGACGACGAATTCCGTCGGCGACTTGACCAGCACGCCGCGATTGTCGTCGCTCCAGAACGCGTCGCTCAGAAACAGCGCGCGCAGGGCCGTCTTGATGTCATAACGGCTCGCACGGAAACGCTCGGCGACGATAGCCACGCGCGCCGGATCGGGGGTGTCGGAGACGAACTCGCGCCACAGCTTCGTCGCGATGAACGTCGACGTTTCGGGGCGCGCGAGCAGGATATCGAGTGTTTCATCGCCGTCGAACGCACCGCTCTGTCCGAGCACGGTCTTGATGCCGTCGTCGTGCATGGCCGCGCGCCACACGTAGGCCTGCGTGTCGGGATCGAGCGTCCAGCCGGTGTAGGCACGCGCGGCCTCGGACACGTCGCGTTGCGAATAGTGTCCCTCGCCGAGCGTGAACAGCTCCATCACCTCGCGGGCAAAATTTTCGTTGGGCTTGCCCTTGCGGCTGCCGGCGCCGTCGAGATACAGCAGCATCGCGGGATCTTTCGCGACGTCGTGCAACATCGCACCGAAGTTGCCGAGCGCGTCGCGCCGCAACAGGGCGTTCTGATTCGCCATCAGTTGCGGATAGCCAACCTTGTCCTGCCCCGATGTGAAGTGGTTGTGCCAGAAGAGCGTCATGCGCTCAGTGAGCGGCGACGGCGTCGCGATCATTTCGCGGACCCACCACGCGCGTAATTCGTCGTAACGCTGGCCGCGTGTTCGCTGTTCGTCGCGGCGCTCGTCGGGCGTCCATGCGCTGCGTTCGGCGCGCGTCGGAATCGGTTCGCTGGTCCATGCGGGCAGCGGCGTGATCGCGTCGGTCCGCGTCGCGGCCAGCACGCGATCGACCGCCTGTTCGCGCGTCAGCCCGACATAGTTCGCCACTTCGGCGGCGTCCGGTGCAAAGCCGGTGCGGGTCAGGAAGAAACGTGCGTCGTCCGCATCCAGCAGCGTTTGATCTTCGACGGAAGCGGCGCTCGCAGGCGCAGTCGCGACCCGATGCGACGACCTGTGCGGCGCGGCGAAGACACTGGCCGCGGTTACCGCGACGACCACGAGCACAGCGGTCAGTACCGATCGGGCGAGCCGCTGAAAGAGGTTCATCGTTCGTGTGTTCCGTTCACGCCGTCGTACCGCACGGCTCGGGCCCGTGCGAGGGGCGATGCGTTCGTCTGCCGGATTCAACGGAGTCGTGCGGACTTCCGTTGACGATGCAATCGCTTCGAAAGGAACAGGACGTTCGTCGGCAACTCATTCCGCGGCACACGACGCGCGCGGCATCTATCGCTTGTACAGCTCGCGGACGGCGTCTTCGATATGCTGGCGTAACAGACGCCGCTCTTCGGGCGTCATGTGACCGTCACGGCGACGTTGATCGAGATCGGGAGGAACCACTGGGCGCATCATCGAATCCGAAGCAGAGGCGGAACGATCCGGATTGCGTGACTGACGATTGAGCTTGAAGTGCGGGTGGACGTGAGGACTCGCGGCGTGATCGGGGGACTGGGCATGGGCGGATTGCGGGCCAAGGGTGCCTGCGAGCGTGCCGGCTACAGCCAGCGCAGTGATGCTCAGCCGCACGTTCGGCCAGCCCCCTCCCTTCATCTTGTTCCCTTCGTCGCGCGGCAACCGGCTACCTCAAATGCGTGTACAGACCCCGCTGCAAAGCCGGGTGCGAGAGTTTTAGTCGTGTGAAGTATCCACCGAACAGCCGCAATCAGTAAAGGAGTCTACGCGTCGACGCTTTACGCCGTGCCACGATGCGGGTAAATTTTGTAACTGACTGTAACCCGCGAATTGCTGCGACCGCGCACCCCTTTCTAATCGCGCTAAGATGCCGACCATGGAAACCAAAAACCCTTCGAAAATCCTCGTCGTCGATGACGACCCGCGTCTTCGCGACTTGCTGCGCCGCTATCTCGGCGAACAGGGCTTCAACGTCTACGTCGCCGAAAACGCTCCGTCAATGAACAAGCTGTGGGTTCGCGAGCGTTTCGATCTGCTCGTGCTGGACCTGATGCTGCCAGGCGAAGACGGGCTTTCCATCTGCCGGCGTCTGCGCGGCAGCAACGATCGCACGCCGATCATCATGCTCACGGCAAAGGGCGAGGACGTCGACCGTATCGTCGGGCTCGAGATGGGCGCCGACGACTATCTGCCGAAGCCGTTCAATCCGCGCGAACTCGTCGCGCGCATTCATGCGGTGCTGCGTCGGCAGTCGCCGTCGGAATTGCCGGGTGCGCCGTCCGAAACCACCGAGGTGTTCGAGTTCGGCGAGTTCGCACTCAACCTCGCCACGCGCACGCTCACCAAGGCCGGTCAGGAGATTCCGCTCACCACGGGCGAGTTCTCCGTGCTGAAGGTGTTTGCGCGTCATCCGCGTCAACCGCTGTCGCGCGAAAAACTGATGGAGCTCGCGCGCGGCCGTGAATACGAAGTGTTCGACCGCAGCCTCGACGTGCAGATTTCACGGCTACGCAAACTGATCGAGCCCGATCCCGGCAGCCCTCGTTTCATCCAGACCGTGTGGGGTCTCGGATACGTGTTCATCCCCGACGGCGCAGCCTGAGTCTGTTTGCTTTCTCTCGACATGAAGGGCCCATGCGGATTGACCGGCGCCTCCTGACGCTCGCGTTCGGCGGCCTTTTCTGGCGGACTTTTTTACTGATCGCGTTGCTGATCGCAGTCAGTCTCGCCGCCTGGTTCCAGAGCTTCCGCGTCATCGAACGCGAACCGCGCGCGCAGCGGGTCGCGTTGCAGCTCGTCGCGATCGTGAAGCTCACGCGTACCGCACTCCTCTATTCCGATCCTGATCTGCGGCGCGCACTGCTGCAGGATCTGGAGAGCAACGAGGGCGTGCGCGTCTATCCGCGCGAGACCACCGACAAGTACCGCCTCCAGCCGGACGAAGCGCTGAACCGGCTGATCGAACACGACATCCGCGGCCGGCTCGGCGACGACACAGTGATCGCGCAATCGGTCAACGACATCCCGGGCGTGTGGATCAGCTTCAAGATCGACGACGACGACTACTGGGTCGCGCTCGACCGCGATCAGCTCGATAACGCGACCGGTCTGCAGTGGGCCGGCTGGGGCGTCTTCGCGCTCGCGCTGTCGTTGTTCGGCGCGGCGTTCATCACGAGTCTCGTGAACCGTCCGTTCGCGCGGCTCGCGATGGCCGCGCGCAAGGTGGGTTCGGGACAGTCGCCCGAGCCATTGCCCGAACGCGGCATGGGCGTCGCCGCCGAAACCAATCGCAGCTTCAACCAGATGGTGCAGGACCTCGATCAGCTCGAGGCGGATCGCGCGCTGATGCTCGCGGGCATTTCGCACGATCTGCGCACGCCGCTCGCGCGGCTGCGGCTCGAAACCGAAATGAGTCCATCGGATCAGACGACGAAAGACGCGATGGTCGACGACATCGAGCAGATGGATATGATCATCGGCCGCTTCCTCGATTACGCGCGACCGGTGCAACGTATGCTCGAGCCGGTCGACCTGTCGGTGATCGCCGGCGAACTGGCGGCCCGGATGTCGAACGAGGATGGCATGCGGCTGATCACGCGCCTCGCGCCGTCAGCGGTGATCGAGGCCGACGAGACCGACATGCGGCGCGTCGTCGGCAACCTGGTCGAGAATGCGCGCAAGTATGGGTTGAGCGAAGCCGACGGCATTCCGCACGTGATCCTCGAAACGCGCGTCTCGCATTCGCGCGTCGAGCTATCGGTGGTCGACGAGGGACCCGGCATTCCAGAGGACCAGCTTGCGCTCGTCACGCGACCGTTCTATCGCGTCAATTCCGCGCGAACCCAGGCAAACGGCACCGGGCTCGGCATGGCGATCGTGCAGCGGCTCGTCGGCCGCTATCGCGGCACGCTCCGGCTGCGCAACCGGTCACCGGGGCCGGGCCTCGAGGTGACGATCGAGTTTCCGCTCGCCAAGGGCACCTGAGGGCACCCAACGGCAACCGAGCCGTTTTTTCTCAAGTTGAACCAATCACGCAATGCGCCGGAGTTCCCTATCGGCGCATTGAATAAAAACTATCCAGTTTATTAGTCAAAACCTATTGATGCCATTAATCAATAGAGTTATAGTCCAAGTATGTAACGCCTTCGTTACACCGCGCAGGTAGCTTGAACATCTGTTTGACTCACCCATTTGAAACCTCTCTACAGGAGCATCTGCATGAAAACCGTCGGCGATAAACTCGAAGCATTCACCGTCACTGCAGCGAAGCCGGGCTTCAATCATCATGAAGAAAACGGCGTGTCGGCGTTCGAAGAAATCACCGAACAGTCGTTCCCGGGCAAGTGGAAGATCATCTATTTCTACCCGAAGGACTTCACCTTCGTGTGCCCGACCGAAATCGTCGAATTCGGCAAGCTCACGAAGCACTTCGAAGAGCGTGACGCCGTGCTGCTCGGCGGCAGCGTCGACAACGAATTCGTGAAGCTCGCATGGCGCCGTGAACACAAGGACCTCGACAAGCTGAACCACTACGCGTTCGGCGACGTCAAGGGCGAACTGATCGACCAGCTCGGCGTGCGCGACAAGGAAGCCGGCGTCGCACTGCGCGCGACGTTCATCGTCGATCCGGACAACACGATCCAGCACGTGTCGGTGAACAACCTGAACGTCGGCCGTAACCCGGACGAAGTTCTGCGCATTCTCGACGGTCTGCAAACGGACGAACTGTGCCCGTGCAACCGTACAGTCGGTGGCGCAACGCTGTAAGCGTGGCCAACCGGAGCCCGCTACGCTTGAAAGAGCCGGCGGGCTTTTTTTGCGACAGATTGATAGGAGAAGTTAATGGAATTCTTGGGCGCGATTAAGGAACTCATCCCCGACTACGCAAAGGACATCCGCCTGAACCTCGACGGCACGATTGGCCGCTCGTCGCTCGAAGGCAACGACGCCGTCGGTGTTGCGCTGGCCGCCGCGTTTGCCGCGAAGAGCAAGACGCTGATCGACGCGATCCGCAACGCAGGCGTGCTGTCACCGGAAGAAACGAACGCCGCGCTGACCGCCTCCGCGCTGATGGGCATGAACAACGTGTGGTACCCGTACGTCGAGATGACGGGCAACGCCGACCTCAAGTCGCAACCGGCCGGTCTGCGGATGAACGCTTACGCGTCGCACGGCGGCATCGACAAGCGCCGCTTCGAAATGTATGCGCTGGCCGCGTCGATTATCGGTAAATGCCATTTCTGCGTGAAGTCGCACTTCGAGACGCTGCTCGCCGAAGGCATGAGCTCGACGCAGGTGCGCGACGTCGGCCGCATCGCGGCGGTCGTCAATGCCGCTGCGCTGGTGCTCGAAGCAGAAGGGAAATAAGCGGCTGCGCCGGCAACCGGCGCATCGTATAAACGGCCGCGCGGAGTGTGTCTTTCGCACGAGCCCGCGCGGGCCGTGCCGCATGTCTTAATCGCGATTCAACAGCACCGCGGCCTGTGCCTCGACGCCCTCGCTCCGACCCAGATAGCCAAGCTTCTCGTTGGTCTTCGCCTTCACGTTGACGCGCTCGAGCGGCAGCCCGAGATCGTCGGCGATGTTCGCGCGCATCGCATCGATGTGCGGCGCGAGCTTCGGCGCCTGCGCGATCACGGTGCTGTCCACATTGACGATCGAAAACCCCGCCTTCGCGACCCGTGCCGCGCATTCGCGCAGCAGCACACGGCTGTTCGCGCCGAAGAACTGCTTATCAGTATCGGGAAAGTGACGGCCGATGTCGCCCAGCGCGGCCGCGCCGAACAACGCATCGGTGATCGCGTGCAGCAGCACGTCGGCGTCGGAATGGCCGAGCAGGCCGCGGTCGTACGGCACCGTCACGCCACCGATGATCAGCGGCCGCCCCGGCACCAGCGCATGCACGTCGTACCCTTGTCCGATCCTGAAATCCATATGCGTGAGTCCGTTCGTTGAAAATGAAGTAAGGCCTAAGGCGCCGGCGGCCGGCTGAGCATCGCCTCGGCGAGGCCGAAGTCTTCCGGGTAAGTGACCTTGAAATTGCGCAAGCTGCCCTGCACGAGACGCGGTGCATGGCCGAGCCATTCGATCGCGCTCGCTTCGTCGGTCAGGTCGTGGCCTTCGCGCTGCGCGGCGAGAATCGCGTCGCGCAGCATGCCGATGCGGAACATCTGCGGCGTCTGCGCCTGCCAGAGTCCGTCACGCGCTTCCGTGCGGGCAATCCGTCCGTCGCCGTCCGGCGCGATGCGCTTAAGCGTGTCGGCGACCGGCAGCGCCATGATGCCGCCCACCGGGTCGTCCTTCACAGCCGCGACCAGCGTGCGGATCAGCGCCGGCGTGATACCTGGGCGCGCGGCATCATGCACGAGTACCCAGTCGTCGTCGTGTGCGCCGAACTCCGCGAGCGCACGCAGTCCGTTCAGCACCGTTGCCTGGCGCGACGCGCCTCCGCAGCGGCGCACCGCGAAGCGCAGCCCCGCGAACCGGCGGGCGTCGAAGTGCGGATCGTCGGCGGCGATCGCGACGAGCGTCTGCGCGAATTCGCTGCAGGCGTCGAACGCGGCGAGCGAATAATGCAGCAGGTCGCGCCCGGCGACGATGCGATATTGCTTGGGCACCGTGGAGCCGGAACGGCTGCCGGTGCCCGCGCACGGAATCAGGGCAAAGAGACGTGAAGTCACGAAAGGCAAACGCCGTGAGTGAAAGTGAAGGACGGATTTTATAATAGGTCTTTCGAGTCCACGCCCGAAGATGGGCAATCCGTGGGCAACACGCGTAGACTTCCCGCTCATTCGTCGCCCCCGGCCGCTTTTTTCTTTATGCCCGACACTGCCGCTTCCCTGCACTCCCTGCCTCCCGTCGCCCTCGTCAAGGCCGGCCAGCGTTTCGCATTCGACGGCACGCACGGCTCGTCCGACGCCCTGCTGATCGCGCGCTATCACCTCGCGTACCGGCAGGAAGTGCCGCTCCTCGCGGTGGTGTGCGCGAACGCGGTCGACGCGCAGCGGCTCACGCAGGAGATCGCCTTTTTCGCGCCGCAGGCACGCATCCGGCTGCTGCCCGACTGGGAAACGCTGCCTTACGATTCGTTCTCGCCGCACCAGGATCTCGTCTCCGAGCGGCTCGCCACGCTGCACGATCTCGGCGAGGGCCGTTGCGACATCCTGCTCGTGCCGGCCACCACCGCGCTGTACCGGATGCCGCCCGCGTCGTTTCTCGCGGCGTACACGTTCTCGTTCACGCAGGGCGAGCGGCTCGACGAAACGAAGCTGAAGGCGCAGCTCACGCTGGCCGGCTACGAACACGTAAGCCAGGTCGTGCGGCCCGGCGAATACTGCGTGCGCGGCTCGCTGATCGATCTGTTCCCGATGGGCTCGCCGCTGCCTTACCGGCTCGATCTGTTCGACGATCAGGTCGATTCGATCCGCGCGTTCGACCCCGATACGCAGCGCAGCCTCTACCCGGTGCGCGACGTGCGGTTGCTGCCCGGCCGCGAATTCCCGTTCGATGAAGCCGCGCGCACCGCGTTTCGCAGCCGCTGGCGCGAAGTCTTCGAAGGCGACCCGAGCCGCGCGTCGATCTACAAGGACATCGGCAACGGCGTGCCGTCGGCGGGCATCGAATACTATCTGCCGCTGTTTTTCCAAGAGACCGCGACGCTCTTCCACTATCTGCCCGAGCACGCGCAACTCGCATTCGTCGGCGATCTGGAGGCGGCGATCCGCCGCTTCACCGCCGACACGAAGCAGCGCTTCAACTTCCTGTCGCACGACCGCGAGCGGCCGATCCTCGAGCCCGCGCGCCTGTTCCTGTCGGACGAAGACTTCTTTGCGTTCTCGAAGCCGTTCGCGCGCCTCGCGCTGCCGGCGGCCGCGGGCGGCTGGGCCACATCGCTGCCGAACCTCGCGATCGATCGTCACGCGGACGACCCCGTCTCGGCGCTGCGCGCATACCTCGACACGACGCCGAACCGCGTGCTGTTCGCCGCCGAATCCGCGGGACGCCGCGAGACCATCGCGCAACTGCTCATCGACAACCATTTGCGGCCTGGCTCGAGCGACAGCTACGAAGACTGGCTGACGTCCGATGCGCGCTTCGCGCTCGGCGTCGCGCCGCTCGCGAACGGCTTCTCGGTACCGTCCGAAGGCTTCGCGGTCGTCACCGAAACCGAGTTGTACGGCCCGCTCGCGCGCCGCGCGGGACGCCGTCGCCAGGAGCAGGCAAGCAACGTCGATTCGATGGTGCGCGATCTGTCCGAGCTGAAGATCGGCGATCCGGTCGTCCACGCGCAGCACGGCATCGGCCGCTACATGGGGCTGGTATCGATGGATCTCGGCGAAGGCGAGACCGAGTTCCTGCACCTCGAATACGCGAGCGACGCCAAACTCTACGTGCCCGTCGCGCAGTTGCACGTGATCTCGCGCTACAGCGGCGCCGATCCCGACAGCGCGCCGCTGCATTCGCTCGGCTCGGGTCAATGGGAAAAGGCGAAGCGCAAGGCCGCGCAGCAGATCCGCGACACCGCGGCCGAACTACTGAACCTGTACGCGCGCCGCGCGCTGCGCGAGGGGCACGCATTCAGCCTCGAGCCGCGCGACTACGTGAAATTCGCCGAGAGCTTCGGCTTTGAGGAAACACCCGACCAGGCCGCGGCGATCGCCGCCGTAATCGGCGACATGACGAGCGGCAAACCGATGGACCGACTCGTGTGCGGCGACGTCGGTTTCGGCAAGACCGAAGTGGCGCTGCGCGCCGCGTTCATCGCGGTGATGGGCGGCAAGCAGGTCGCGCTGCTGTCGCCGACCACGCTGCTCGCCGAACAGCACACGCAGACCTTCACCGACCGCTTCTCCGACTGGCCCGTGCGCATCGCGGAGCTGTCGCGCTTCAAGTCCACGAAGGAAGTCAACGCGTCGATCCAGCAGATCAACGAAGGCAGCGTCGATATCGTGATCGGTACGCACAAGCTGCTGTCGTCGGATGTGCAGTTCAAGCGGCTCGGGCTAGTCATCATCGACGAGGAACACCGCTTCGGCGTGCGCCAGAAGGAAGCGCTGAAGGCGCTGCGCGCGGAAGTCGACGTGCTGACGCTCACGGCGACGCCGATTCCGCGCACGCTCGGCATGGCGCTCGAAGGGCTGCGCGATTTCTCGGTGATCGCCACCGCGCCGCAGAAGCGGCTCGCGATCAAGACGTTCGTGCGCCGCGAGGAAGACGGCGTGATCCGCGAAGCGATGCTGCGCGAACTGAAGCGCGGCGGCCAGGTGTACTTCCTGCACAACGAGGTCGAGACGATCGAGAACCGCCGCGCGATGCTCGAAGAGCTCGTGCCCGAAGCGCGCATCGCCGTCGCGCACGGCCAGATGCACGAGCGTGAACTCGAACGCGTGATGCGCGATTTCGTCGCGCAGCGCGCAAACGTGCTGCTGTGCACGACGATCATCGAAACCGGCATCGACGTGCCGACCGCCAACACGATCCTGATCCATCGTTCGGACAAGTTCGGTCTCGCGCAGCTGCACCAGTTGCGTGGCCGCGTCGGCCGGTCGCATCACCAGGCGTATTCGTATCTGCTCGTGCACGATCCGCAGGGGCTCACGAAGCAGGCACAGCGCCGGCTCGAAGCGATCCAGCAGATGGAGGAACTGGGCGCGGGTTTCTATCTCGCGATGCACGACCTCGAGATTCGCGGCACCGGCGAAGTGCTCGGCGACAAACAGTCGGGCGAGATCCACGAGATCGGCTTCCAGCTGTACACCGACATGCTCAACGACGCCGTGAAGGCACTGAAGGAAGGCCGCGAGCCCGACCTCACTGCGCCGCTTGCCGCGACGACCGAGATCAACCTGCACGCGCCCGCGATCCTGCCTGCGGATTATTGCGGCGACGTGCAGGAACGCCTGTCGCTGTACAAGCGGCTCGCGAACTGCGAGCACGACGATTCGATCGACGGCATCCAGGAAGAGCTGATCGACCGCTTCGGCAAACTGCCGCCGCAGGCGCATGCGCTCGTCGAAACGCACCGGCTGCGACTCGCCGCGAAGCCGCTCGGCATCTCGAAGATCGATGCGGGCGAGGCCGTGATCGGGCTGCAGTTCATCCCGAATCCGCCGATCGACGCGATGCGGATCATCGAGATGGTGCAGAAGCACAAACACATCAGGCTCGCGGGCCAGGACAAGCTGCGCATCGAAACGCGCAGCCCGGACCTGTCCGTGCGTGTCGCAACCGTCAAGGAAACGCTGCGCGCGCTCGGTGCGCCTGCTCGCGCGACCGCGCCGGCCCGCTCGCCGGGCAGATAACCGTGCGCGGAATGTAAGGCCAGAAGCCGTTTCAAACGAATGCTGCGGCGCGCCACCCAGGCGCGCCGCATGCGTGCTACATAGCTGGCTCCGTGCTTTTTGGGTATGATCGAAAGACCCTTCCGCCGGAGTTTCGTCATGTCCCAGGTCGCTGAATCGACACAGACCACCGCTTCTTCTGCCTCGTCTTCCGCCGCATCCTCCCCTGCTTCGCTCCCCTGGGTTACCCGCCTCGTGTCGATGGATACGGTCAGCCGCAATCCGAATCTTGGGCTGATCGAGACGGTGCGCGACGCGCTGCGCGAGCGCGGTATCGAAGCGACGCTGACGCACGACGCAAGCGGCAAATGGGCGAACCTGTTCGCGACGATCCCCGCGGACGACGGCGAGACCAACGGTGGCATCGTGCTGTCGGGTCACACGGACGTCGTGCCGGTCGACGGCCAGCAGTGGGACAGCGACCCGTTCAAACCGGAAGTACGCGGCGACAGGCTCTACGGCCGCGGTACCTGCGACATGAAGGGATTTATCGGCGCGGCGCTGACGCTCGTGCCCGAGATGCAGCAGACGAAGCTCGCGAAACCGATCCACTTCGCGCTGTCGTTCGACGAGGAAGTCGGCTGCGTCGGCGCACCTCTGCTGATCGCCGATCTGCTGAAACGCGGCATCAAGCCGGACGGCTGCATAGTGGGCGAGCCGACCAGCATGCGCCCGATCGTCGCGCACAAAGGCATCAACGCGTACCAGTGCTGCGTGCGCGGTCAAGCCTCTCATTCGTCGCTGACGCCGAAGGGTCTCAACGCGATCGAATACGCGGCGCGGCTTATCTGCTACATCCGCGACATGGCCGACCAGTTCCGCGCCGAAGGCCCGTTCGACGAGCTCTACGACGTCCCCTTCACCACGGCGCAGACAAGCACGATCAAAGGCGGCAACGCGATCAACACGGTACCGGCCGAATGCCACTTCGAGTTCGAATTCCGCAACCTGCCGACGCTCGACCCGGACCCGATCTTCGCGCGCATCGACCAGTACGCGCGCGACACGCTGCTGCCGAAAATGCTCGCCGAACATCCGTCGGCCGCGATCGAGTTCCGCAAGATCGCCGCAGCGCCCGGCCTCGATTCAACCGAACAGGCCGCGATCACGCAACTCGTGCGCGCGCTCACCGCGGACCAGGACAGGCGCAAGGTCGCTTACGGCACCGAAGCCGGCCTGTTCTCGCTCGCGGGCATTCCGAGCATTGTCTGCGGCCCCGGTGACATCCAGCAGGCGCACAGGGCGAACGAATTCGTCGCGCTCGACCAGCTCGTGGCCTGCGAGCGCTTCCTGCACAAGTTCGTGCACAGCATGTCCGTCGACGCGCACCCGCACTGACGACGCAGCCTGCCACGCGGCCGGGGCATACCGGCCGCCGTTCCCGCCGCGCGCTGACTTCAAGCTGACCTCAAGCGGATAGCGAGCGGAGCGAAAGACGATTCATCCCACACACGCCCTCGCACTCGAACCCACCATGTCCACCGCCACACCGCAACCCACCGACCACACCATCGACGGCGAACCAATCCCCACGCTCGACGACATCGCCACCCAGCATTTCGCGCTCACGCCATGGGTCGTGCGCACACCGGTATTCGACCGGCTCGATTTCCCGTCGCTGGAAGGCACGGTGGTGAACTTCAAGTTTGAGTTGCTGCAGTCGGCGGGCAGCTTCAAGGCGCGCGGCGCGTTCACGAACCTGCTCGCGCTCGACGAATCGCAGCGCTACGCGGGCGTGACCTGCGTGTCGGGCGGCAATCACGCGGTCGCGGTCTCGTATGCGGCGATGCGCCTTGGCATCAGCGCGAAGGTCGTGCTGTTCCGCTCGGCGAACCCCGCACGCGTCGCGCTGTGCAAGGCGTACAAGGCCGACATCGTAATCGCCGACAACCCAGCCGAAGCGTTCGAGATCGTGCGTCGCATCGAGGCCGAGGAAGGCCGTTACTTCGTGCACCCGTTCAACGGCTATCGCACGGTGCTCGGCACCGCGACGCTCGGCTACGAATGGGCCACGCAAACGCCCGACCTCGACGCGGTGATCGTGCCGATCGGTGGCGGCGGTCTCGCGGCCGGTGTCTCGACCGCGCTGCGTCTCGCGAATCCGCGCGTGCACGTGTACGGCGTCGAGCCCGAGGGCTCGGATGCGATGAGCCGCAGCTTCGCGGCCAATCACACGATCAAGATGGGTCAGATGCACGGCATCGCCGATTCGCTGATGGCACCGCACACGGAGCAATACAGCTACGAGCTGTGTCGTCGACATATCGACCGGATCGTCACCGTCAGCGACGACGCGCTGTGCTCGGCGATGCTCACGCTGTTCGCACAACTGAAGCTCGCGGTCGAACCCGCGTGCGCCGCGGCCACCGCCGCGCTGCTCGGACCGCTGCGCGAGACGCTGCAGGGCAAGCGGGTCGGCGTGTTGCTATGCGGGACGAATACCGATCCACAGACCTTCGCGGCTCACATCGAACGCGCTCGCACGGCGCATTGAGTGCTCACTGAGCGGGCTGCACAGCGTGCACGGTGTGTGCCCGGGCGCACATGGGGACGGCGGGGCTGAAGCAAAACACTACCCGTCGCGTGGAGGGTTGGCTATCATGACGCCATCCACTTCAGGGAGGAACCCCATATGAGCATGATCAAGGAATTCAAGGAATTTGCCCTCAAGGGCAACGTGATGGACCTCGCGGTCGGTGTGATCATCGGCGGCGCGTTCTCCACCATTGTTACTTCGCTGGTGAAAGACCTGATCATGCCGATCATCGGGGTCGTCACTGGTGGCCTCGATTTCTCGAACAAGTTCATCCTGCTCGGCCGCATCCCCGACAACTTCAAGGGCAGCCCGGAATCGTTCAAGGACCTGCAGACTGCGGGCGTCGCCGTGTTCGGCTACGGCTCGTTCATCACGGTGTTGATCAACTTCATCATCCTCGCGTTCATCATCTTTCTGATGGTCAAGTTCATCAACAACCTGCGCAAGCCCAAGGCGGACGAACCGCCGCCGGCACCGCCCGAAGACGTCGTGCTGCTGCGTGAAATCCGCGATGCGCTGAAGGCACCGCGCTAACGCACACCGCTGCTTCCTGCATCTCAAAAAAGCCTGCTGCGTTCAACGCGAGCAGGCTTTTTTCATTCCACGCTGTCCCCACTCTCCAGCGCCTTCGCGTTCGCCGCGCCTTCGATCAGCTGTTCGAGCTGGGTGAAGTTGACCGGCTTCGTCAAATGCGAACTGAAACCGGCCGCGAGACAGCGGCGCACGTCCTCGTCGGTGCCGAAGCCGGTCAACGCGATCGCGGGCACGTTCGAATGCTCGCGATACGCCTTGATGAAATCGAGCCCCGTCCCGTCGGGTAGCCCGACGTCGCTGACGACGAGATCGAAGGTCCTGGTCTGCGTCGCGGCGAGCGCGTCCGCAACGCAGCCCGTGACCGTCACGTCGTGACCGAGCCCGCGGATCAGCTGCGCCATCACCTCGGCGGTATCGACGTGGTCTTCTATCAACAGGATGGTCAGCAGGCCCGCCGGATGTGGCGCGCTCGGTGGCGCGACCACTGGCTCCTCGATCGGCGCAGCCGCGGTCGGCATCGTGATCGAGAAGGTCGCGCCGCAATGCGGGCCCGGGCTACGAGCCGTGACGGATCCGCCGTGCGCGTCGGTCAGCGCCTTCGTGATCGCGAGCCCGAGACCCAGGCCACCGAACTGCCGCGTCATCTGCTGGCTGCCCTGCTCGAACGCATTGAAGAGCTTGCCGATCTGCTCCGGCTCGATGCCGATGCCGGTGTCCTCGATCGAGATATGGATCTGCATCCGCTCGTCGACGGTACGCACGTAGATGTGGCCGCCGTCCGGTGTGAATTTCGCCGCATTGCGGATCAGGTTCCACAGCATCTGCTGCAGCCGCGCGCGGTCGGCGAGCACGTAGTGATTCGCCGCGTGCTTCTCGATGTGCACGTCCTGCTGCTTCACCTGGATCTCGCTGCGGAACAGTTCGAGCACGCTGTCGATCACCTCGTGCACGTCGACCGTTTCCAGCGACAGCCGCAGCTTGCCGTTCGCCACCCGCGTGAGGTCGAGCAAATCGTCGATCAGCCGCGCTTCGAGTTCGATGTTGCGGCGGATCATCCGCACGCTCGACCGCGCGCTGTCGGGCAGCTCGGAAATCAGCTCGAGCACGCGCGTGCCCGCGAGCACCGGCGTGAGTGGCGTGCGCAGTTCGTGCGACAGCATCGCGAGGAAGCGGTCCTTCGCACGGTTCGCGTCTTCGGCGTTTTGCCGCGCGGCCTGTTCGGACTCGAGCAGCCGTTCGCGTTCTTCGGTCGCTTCGCGTTGCTGATGAATGTCCGTGCAACTGCCGAACCACTTCGTCACGGTACCGTTTGCATCGCGCATCGCGACGATGCGCGCATCGAACCATCGGTAAGGTCCGTCGTGGCGGCGAATCCGCAGTTCGTGCTGGTAGTCGGTCGTCCCGCTACGCACGGTTTTCAGCCACGTGCGGCGAATTTCGTCGCGATCTTCCGGATGCACAGCGTCTAGCCACGCGAGGCCGTGCGACATGCTTTCGCTCAGACCCGTGTACTCGCGCCACTGCTTCGACACGAAATCGCAGCTGCCTTCGGCGTCGCAGGTCAGCACCAGGTGAGGCAACGCTTCGGACAGCGTCCGGTAGTGCGCCTCGCGGTCGCGCAGCATCTGCGCGTCCGCCGATGCCTTCTGCAAACGCACTTGCAACAGCACGCGCTCGACCGCTTCAGGCAGGTAGTCGAGATAGTCGCCGGACTTCGGCACGACGTCCGACACACCCGCGCGCAACGCTTCGATCACGCGCGATTCGTCGGTGAAACCGGTGACGAGGATCGCCGGAATCCGCACGCCCTCGCCCCGCAGACGACGGAAGAAATCGAGGCCCGATTCGGGACCGTCGAGCTGGTAGTCGAGCACGAGCAGATCCGGCGCACCGTCGACGATGCGCGCACGTGCGTCGCCGACCGAACGGCTCGCGGCCACACGACAGCCGGCGCGCTCGAGCGATTTGCGCGCGAGCCGCAGGATGCCCTCGTCGTCGTCGACGACCAGCACGTAGGCAGCGGGATGCGTGAAGACTTCTTCGGTCATGCGGGCTCTTCCCGGAGTCGGCCGGTGTCGATTGGAATGGCGGCGCGGCGGGCCTCGCGCCGCGCATCGGGCAGACCGCCACGCCCCCGTTCAACCCGTAGCGTAGCGGAATGCGCCTGGCCTGCGCTTACGGTTTCGAAAGCGGATGACCGGGCGGCAGCTTCACCACCTGGAGGAAAAAGCCGAGCCGGCGCACGGCTTCGATGAACGCGTCATACTCGACGGGCTTCGTGATGTAGACGTTGCATCCCAGTTCGTAGCAGCGTGCAATCTCGCGCGGATCGTCGGTCGTGGTCAGCACGATGACCGGCACCGCGGCGGTCGACGGCGACGTTTTCAGCCGGCGCAGCACCTCGAAGCCATCGACGCGTGGCATCTTCAGATCGAGCAGCACGACGAAATTGGTCAGTTCGGCCGGCGGCGGGCGCGTGTCCGTGTCGCCGTTGGCGGCACCACCGAAAAAATAATCGAGTGCTTCCTGGCCGTCTGAAAAACGCATGAATCCGTTCGATATGCCCGCGCGCCGCAGGTTGCGCTCGACCAGGGTCGCGTGTCCGTCGTCGTCCTCAATCAGGATGATGCCCACTGTTTCCCCGTGTGTCGTTGTCATGTTGTTGCCTCCGTGGCTTTGATCCGTCCGCGCCGCGATAGTAATCGACCAGGTCATGAGAACCGCACTGGTTGTTCGGGCAGCACGACGAAAAACGTCGAGCCCGCCCCTTCCGCCGATTCCACCCAGACCCGCCCGCCGTGCCGTTCGACGATCCGCCGCACCAGCGCGAGGCCGATGCCGTCGCCCTTCGCGATATCGCCGTGCAGCCGCTGGAACGCGCGGAACGTCTTCGACAGATAGGCGGCTGGAATGCCGAGCCCATTATCGCGTACGTAATAGGTGCGCATGCGCGTCACGGCCGGGATGAGCGAGCCTGGTGAGCCGTGCAGGCCCGGCGACGGCGAACCCACAGGCTGTGCGTCGACCGTTTCCGGCTCGAGCGCGCCGACCTCGATCCTACCCGGCCGGCCGGGATCGAGAAAATTCACCGCATTGTCGATCAGCTGGCTGAACACCTGCTCGATCGCCGACGGGTCGCCCCACGCGGGCGGCAGATCGCGCACCGTGACGAGGGCTGAGCGCTCGTGGATCGCGGTCTGCAGCGCATCGACGACCCGCGCGACCGCGCGACCGACGCTCACACGCTGCCACTGATATTCGAGCCGCCCCGCCCGCGAGATGCGCAGCAGCGCATCGATGATCGACGCCGCCCGCGTGACCGCCGTGCGCAAGAACTGCAGCGATTCGCGGATATCGCCGTCGAGCACCCGCGCGAGACGCTTGTGCTCGGGCTCCGGCAGATGCGCCGCTTCGACCACCGTGTTCAGCTCGTCGCACGAGACCTGCAGTTCCTTCGAAAACCCTTGCAGGTTCACGAGCGGCGAGCGCAGATCGTGCGACACGCTATAGATGAACATCTCGTTATCCTGGGTTTCCTGGCGCAGTTCCTCGTTGACGCCGGCCAGCTCGGCGGCCCGCGCTTCGAGCCGGGCCTTGAGCACCGTCTGGTCACGCTCGGCGACCCGCAGCCGCGCGCTGGTCCGGTGCAGCACCGTGTCGAGCGCGGCGATTTCGTCGTTGCCGGACAGCGGCGCGGTCATCGGCTGGCCGCTGCCGAGCCGCTCCGCGTTGTCGGTCAGCACGTCGAGCCGGCGCCCGATATTGCGCGCGAACGCGGCCGCGGTCGCCGCCCAGATCAGCATCGAGCCGACCACTGCGGCGATCAGTGCGTATTGCTGGCGCTCGCGCGTATGCGCCAGCGACGCGCTGCGCTCGGCATCGAGCCGCGATTCCTCGACGATTAGCGCGTTCAGTTCGTCGCTGAACGCCGCGATCTGCGTCGGCATGTCGCGACCCTCGTCGATGGCGAACGGGCCGATGCTGCGGCCTTCGCGCAGCGCCTGGGCGATTTCGGTCGCCTGCTTGCGGTAAGCCTCGATCTCCGCGCGCATCCGCTGCACGCGGGCGACCTGTTGCGGCGTGTCCGCGACCAGTTGCTCCAGATGCGTGAGCCGGTCCGACAGATCGACCCACACCGCATGGCGGTCGATGAACGACGCATCGCCGACGACGATCCCCGTGCGCACGCGCGCCGCCTGGCGCAACAGCGGATCGATCACCGACGATGCCTGATAGAGAATCTGCTTGCTGTTCGTCGACCACTGCGCGGCCTGCGTCGTGCGCTCCTGCGCGTCGAACACGACGCCGAGCAGTGCCAGCTCGACGGCGCTCGGCACCGCGATCAGCAGCAGACCTTTAGTGAAAAGTTTCATGTTCGCCAGGCAGATTTTTGAGCCGCGGCGACGCGCCGAAGGCAAGTCTCAATGCGGGTTGCGTGACGGATTCGTGCGGCTGAATCATCGGATCGAGAGCCATTATCGACGTGATTTTGGGATATTTCAACGTAGACCGGACAAGCGACGACGAACATAAAACAGCGCTTTTTTTACGGTGACGGAAGGCAAGGCGCGATGTGTGAGTCTATTATGAAGACAATGGACTGGGAGCGCGAAGGTACGGTAGGGCCGCTTCGGCATGCTTCGTGCGACCCGCGATTCACGTTGGGTCGCAGCGAAACGTCGAATGACCGTGAATCCGGCATTTTCATATGCTATAAAAGATCGACGTGCGGCGCGCGAAGCCGGGAGTGGTCGCATGAGAACGCTGCGGTTTTTGCAATTCTTTTTCAGGCGAATTTTTATGTCCTTCCCGAAGAAGCGTAGGCGCGCGAAGGCGGACGGAGACGAGTCGTTTCTTGCCGTGCTCAGACATTTCAAGCCGTTCGGCCAGCTCGATGCGAAGATCGCACGGGCCCGCGCGCAGGACGAGCCGGTGCTGTATGCGCACGTGCTGCCGGGGCTCGACGTGCTCCTGTGCAGCGTGCGCGGCGCGCAGCCGCCGTATCCGGCCGGCGCCGAACTGCGGCGGCGCTGTATCGAATCGATTGCGAATGCCCTGGAACAGCCGCTCGACGGGCTCGAGAACGGAGGTTACTGGTACGAAGCCGACGGTTTCGGTTTCCTCGTGTTCGCGAGCCGCGCCCGCGGCCGCATCCTGCCGGAGTTCGGCGCGACCCGCGCGGCCGGCATCGGTGCACGGCGCGGCGTGCGCCGCGATGCCGCTGGCGACGCGACACCGCGCTCGCTGCGCTGACCTGCAGGCAGGTGTAGGTAGGCGCCGGGCGCCTGCGTCTTTGCTGTTCGTTCGAGGGTTGTCGTTGCCCTAGTCGTCAATTCCCGTCGATCCCCCTCGATTCCCTTTCCGCACCGTTATCGAACCGCCCGCCCTGAGGCGGCCGTTCGACAACCTCTCGCGAACGCACGGCCACCCTGGCGTCGGCGCATTGCGTGCCGTTCAACTACCCTTGTATTGAGATGCCTCGGCCGGGGAAAGCGTCCGCGGCACGGCCGGCTTCGCGGATTTTCCCGCAGCGGCGGCCGGCGCCGATGACGGCACCGCGCCCGGCGCCCCCTTCAGCGGCGGCTGCGCCTTTTCCTTCTGACCTGGCGGCGGCGCAGTCGGCCGCGTATTCACCTGGGCCAGCAGCTCATTGCACGGCAGCGGCTGGTTATTGCTCGGCGCGATCAGCGGAATCAGCGCGGCGAACGGATTGAGCAGGCCAAGGCCGAGCATCGCGCCGCCGCGCAGCGCGAGCGCCGCCACATCGACACCGACGTGCGGGTTCGCGAACGTGCCCTTCACGTACAGCGGCGAGCGCAGCGTGAACACGCGGAAACCCTTCGTATGCGGATGCACGGCAAGATCGAGCGACTCGTCGCGCAGATCGACGTGGCCGTCGATATTGATCACCGCGTCGTCGGTATCGAGCGCGAATACGCGCGAATCGAGCACGCCGTTCGTCGCGACGAAGTCCGCGGCCGCGCAGTTGATCCGCACGTCGCGGTTGCCAAACAGCTTCTCGTACACGACGTTCGCGACGTTCAGACCCGCCGCTTCCATCAGCAGACGGCTCACCGTGCCCTGGGTGACGAGCGCCTTTACCTCGCCGTTCGACGTTGCCGCGAGTGCCGCCGGCGAGTTACCGGTCGCGGACAGCGCGGCGTCGCCGTTGATTTCGCCGAGCGCGCTCTGCATCGTCTTGAAGCCGGGGAACAGCTGTTTCAGCTTCAGATGCCGTGCCGAAGCGGACACCCGTCCCTTCAGCGGCGTGCTGCTGCCGTCGAGGTGAATATCCGTCGAGAGCGTGCCACCCGCGACGCCGAAACGCAGCGGCGTCAGCGACAGCATGCCGTTGGTCATCACCACGTGCGTGTAGAGGTCGGTGATCGGCAGGTTGTCGTTTTTCAGGATGCGCTTGCCGGTGAACTCGACGTCCGCGTCGATCGCCTTCCAGCGGTCGGTACGGAATTCCTCGGCCGGCAGCACCTTGCCGGTCGGCTGTTTCACCGTGTCGCCGCGCTTCGCCTTGCTGGCGTTGCTGTCCGCGCCGATGATCGGCGCGAGATCGGCGAACCGCAGCAGATTCGACACGAGCTTGCCCTGCAGCAGCGGCCGCGGCTCGCTCTGCGTATAGGTAAGCGTGCCGTTCAGGTCGCTGCCGCCGACCCGGCCTGTAAAATTTTCATAGCGAAACGTGCTGCCGCCGCGTTTGAAATTGCCGATCAGATGGCCGTCGGTTGCGTACGGCGGCGTGTCGGGCAGCGTCACGCCGGTCAGCGCATACAGATGCGCCATGCTCGTCCCCTGCAGCCACAGGCGCAGGTCGACCGCGGCGAGATGCGCGGGATCGGTCAGCGTGCCGACCAGCGCGACGCGCAGGTCGCCGGCCTTCACGTCGGCCTGCACCGGGAACGGCCGGTCCGCGTCCTGCAGCGCGAGCACGCCGCCCACCTTGCCAGTGCCGGACAGCGGCGTGCGGTTGTAGGTGCCCTTGATGGTCCAGCCGAGCGCATACGCCTGCACGTCGGGCTTCGTCGTGGCGGTAGCGGGGACGCCCGAGGCGCCGGATGCGGCTGAAGCGACGGACACACCGCTTGCTCCCGAAGCACCCGCAACAGTCCCGGCGCTGGCAGCCTCCACAGCCGAAGCGGCCGAAGCGGCCGCAGCAGCCGACGCCGCAGAAGCCTCCGACGCCGCCACCGCCTGCGACTGCGCCGCGAGCCGACGCGCGCCCTGCTTGCCGACCACCTGCGCGGACGCGTTGTGCGACGCCGTCTCCTGCTCCTTCATCACTTCGCCGAGCGGAATCGGCTGGCCGAGCGTGTCGATGCTCACCTGCACGTCGGTCTTCGACTTCTGGTCGGACAGCGCGACATAGCCCTTCGCGAACACGATGTCGTGCAGATCGAGCTTCCATTCGGACGGCCCCGACGACGACGCAAGCTTGAACGTCCAGTTATTGCGGTCATCGACCAGCCGTTCGAGGTCGACCGATGGATTGACGAGATTGATCGCCGGAATCACGATGTCGTGCGCGAGCAGCGGCAGCACCTCGACCTCGAAATCGATTTCGTCGAGCGTCGCGAAGTGCTTCTGCTTCGTCCAGTCGGGATTGGCGACCGTGATACTGGCCGCCGAGAACCGCGGCCAGGGCACCCAGCCGCGCCAGCCGGTCTCGCCGACCGGATGCTGCCAGCCGACCTTCAGATCGCCTTCGATCGCGAACGGCCGGCCGATCGCCTGACTCACCTTGTCGTTGACCCACGGCCGTGCGCGGTTCCAGTCGAACGTCAGAATGAACACCGCAAGCGCGGCGACGATGACGACGATAATCGCGACCAGCCATGCGATGATCTTGCCCATCGTTTTTCCGAGGTTGCGCGACGACGCCATGAACACTCCCTTGTTTTTTTCGTTATTCATACGACAGCACGACACGTGCCCAGTTCGCGCAAAGTTGCGCGGCGCACCGCAAAAGTCGCGCCAGACCCAATGACACCAGCGAACTCCACGACTCCCCAGATCGCCGCCGAGGATATCGCACGGCGCGACCCGCAGCGCGTCCAGTGGCTATTGCAGCCGACGCGCATCGAGGTGCACGGCGGCGAACGGCTATCGATCACCGGACCGTCCGGCTCGGGCAAGAGCGTGTTCCTGCGCGCGCTTGCGCTGCTCGATCCGCTCGACGGCGGTCGGATTCTATGGCGCGGCAACGCGATCGCGCGCGCCGCGATTCCGCGCTACCGGCGCAGCATCGCGTACATCCGGCAGCGTCCGGCGCTCCTCGACGGCACCGTCGAGGACAACCTGCGCTATCCATACACGCTGCGCGCGTATCGCGACGTGCGCTTCAACCGCGACCGTGCCGCGTCGCTCGCCACCCAGGCGGGCCGCTCCAGTGACTTCCTCGACAAGCGCGCAAGCGAGCTGTCCGGCGGCGAGGCGCAGATCGCCGCGCTGATCCGCGTGCTGCAACTCGACCCCGACGTGCTGCTGCTCGACGAACCGACCGCGTCGCTCGATCCCGAATCGTCGCATGAGATCGAAGTGCTCATCGATGCGTGGTTTGCCGCGGACACTGCGAGGCACGCGTCGCTATGGGTCTCGCACGACCCGGCGCAGGCGATGCGGATGGCCTCGCGCCATCTGACGATGCGCGCCGGCGTGCTCAACGAAGCCGCTCCCCTCCCTGCTGTTCGTTCCACCGGCGAGGAACCCATTCAATGACGCTACAGAATCTGAGTCTGTGGGACATCGGTCTTGCCGCGCTGCTGATCGTCGTGAACGGCGCGCTGTCCGTAGTACTGAAGCTCGACCTCGAACGCAAGCTCGCGTGGGCCGCGGCGCGCACCGTCGTGCAGCTGCTCGCAATCGGCTACGTGCTCGGCTGGGTGTTCCGCTACGACCGCTGGTTCGTCGTGCTGCCGCTGATGGCGCTGATGACGCTGATCGCCGGCATCGCTGGGGCGCAGCGCGGTTCGCGGACCTACGCGGGTCAGCGCGTGGACAGCATCGTGTCGATCTGGATCAGTTCGTGGCTCGTCGCCGCGGTGGGTCTGTTCGCTGTGATCCGCATCCACCCGTGGTATGAGCCGCAGTATGCGATTCCGATTCTCGGGATGATCCTCGGCAACACGCTGACCGGCGTGTCGCTCGGCATCGAACGGATGCTCGGCGAACTGACCGCGCGGCGCGATCGCGTCGACATGGCGCTCGCGCTCGGCGCGACGCGCTGGGAGGCGGCACAAGGACCGGCGCGCGAGGCGGTACGCGCGGGGATGATTCCGACGCTGAACCAGATGGCGGTGGTCGGTATCGTGAGCCTGCCCGGCATGATGACGGGCCAGGTGCTGGCCGGCCAGTCACCGCTGCAGGCAGTCCGCTATCAGATCGTCATCATGTTCCTGATCGCCGCGTCGTCGGCGCTCGGCACCGTCGGTGCAGTGCTGATGACGTACCGGCGCGTGTTCTCCGCGGAGCATCGGTTTCTCGCGTCGCGGCTCATCGAACGGGCGGCGCCGGCGCGGCGGTAAAGGTGTGGGCTTGCCGTTACCGCACCGTCATGAAACCGCGCTCGACTACCGCCGCGCGGATATCGCGATCTGCGTGCTGTCCGCGAGCGTCAGCGTCTTCGTGCTGCCGTTGGTCGGCATCGTGAAGCGCGTGATCTGGCTCGTGGTCACGGCGTTCGGACACTTCAGCGTCTTGCCCGACTTCGTCACCGCCCGGGTGCCGTGCGGCGTCTGCGCCTGGAAACTCAGCTGGACGGTCGCCGTGCCATCGCTGGCGACGACCGGTGCGAGACGCACCTGGATCTGGCGGATCATCGCGCCGTTCGCGTCGAGCGCTAACGACGAATAATCGGGACACTGTTCCGGCGCGGCGACGGGACCGCCGGGCGGTACCATCTTCCACGTGTAGTCGTCGGACTCGCCGGAGCGGATCGTGCGGGTGTCCTGCGCATTGCCGAACTGCTTCGACGTGACCTTGACGGTGTAGCGGATCGGCCCGTCGGTGGCGGCCTGGGAAGTGATCTTGATGGGTGGAGCGGCAAGCGCCGCCGAAGGCGCGAGCGCGACGAGCGTAACCAGTGGACAGGCGGCAAGCGAAAACGCAAACGAAGCGGCGATGCGAACGGCGGGCGCGGCGAAAAGTCTGGAGCTGGGGCTCATACTGTCACCTCGTTGTTGTGCCGCCGCGCGGTCCGTGGGTTCACAACGCCGCGCGGCTGTCTCGACCATGATGCCCTGCCAGTCTACCTCCAGGCGATGCGTTGCGCGCCTCGCGCGGATCAGGTGTTACCCCGCTTGCGGCCGTGCGTTTTCCAAGCTTCGCGCTTTCCTTCCCGCGAATGTTGCCGTTCCGCGAAGCGACGAACCTAACGGTTAGAAACCGCTCAACACCAGCTTGCCGATCGCGCGCCCTTCCTCGAGCAGACGATGCGCCCGCCGCACGTTATCCGCGTTGATCGCGCCGAGGTTTTCGCCGACCGTCGTGCGCAGCGTGCCCGCATCGACGAGCCGTGCAACTTCGGTCAGCAGCTTGTGCTGTTCGATCATGTCGGGCGTGCCGAACATCGAACGCGTGAACATGAACTCCCAGTGAAACGCCGCGCTCTTCGCCTTCAGCAGCTCCACCGCGATCGGCTTCGCGTTTTCGACGATCGTGCAGATGCCGCCCTGCGGTTTGACGACGGCAGCCGCCGCCGGAAAGTGCGCGTCGGTGTCGTTGAACATCAGCACGTAGTCGACCTGCTCGATGCCGAGCTGCTTCAACTGCGCGGGCATGTCGCCGAAGTGATCGACGATGTGATCCGCGCCGAGTTCGGTCGCCCATTTCGCCGACTCGGGCCGCGATGCGGTCGCGATCACCTTCAGCTTGCCGAGCTGCTTCGCGAGCTGGATGCCGATCGATCCGACGCCGCCCGCCCCGCCGATGATCAGCACCGAGCACCCTGCGTCGTCGCCCTGCGGCGACACGCCGAGCCGGTCGAACAGCGCTTCCCATGCAGTGATCGCGGTCAGTGGCAACGCGGCCGCGTGCGCGAAATCGAGCGACGCCGGCTTGCGCCCGACGATCCGTTCGTCGACGAGGTGATATTCGCTGTTCGCGCCCGGCCGCGTGATGCTGCCCGCGTAGAACACCGGATCGCCGACCTTGAACAGCGTGACGTCGGGACCCACGGCGGCGACCGTGCCGGCTGCGTCCCAGCCGAGCACACGCGGCACGGACTCGACGGTGTCCTTCGGCGAACGGACCTTGTAGTCGACCGGGTTCACGGAAATCGCCTCGACCTGCACGAGCAGATCTCGACCGCTCGCCTGCGGTTGCGGCAACTCGACATCGAGCAGCGCTTCGGGATGATCGATGGGCAGATAACGATAGAGACCGACGGCTTTCATGATGACTCCTGGTTCGTGATGCGAATAACGGAAACGGATAGGTAGACCTTTGGCTGGCAACAAGTGCGGACACATGCGCCGACCCGATAACTCTTATCGTAGGCCGTCCGTTATTCTTTTAAAACCGTCATAATGACTGAAACATCTTTTTGATTTTCAGAAGAATGACGACTTCTTCCAGTTCTCCGCTTGCCGCTTCGGCCGGCCGCGTCGAGCGCGACCGCCTCGATCTGCTGGACGTTGCGCTGTTCGTGCGCGCAGCGCTGCTCGCGAACGTGTCGGCGGCCGGGCGCGAGTTCGGGCTGTCTGCCGCGGTCGCGAGCGCGCGGATCGCGCAGCTCGAGCGGCTGCTCGGCGCGCGGCTGCTGCACCGGACCACTCGCCGGATCAGTCTCACGCAGGACGGCGAAGTCTTCATGACGCAGGCGCAGACGCTGCTCGACACGGCCGACGCCGCGCGCGCGTCGGTCGGGCGCGGACGGGCCGAGCCACAGGGACGGTTGCGCGTCGCGATGTCGTCGTCGTTCGGACGGCAACACATCTCGCCGGTGATCCCCGAATTCCTGCGGCACCATCCCGGTGTCAGCGTCGATCTGCGCATCACGGATCAACTGGTCGACCTCGTCGATGCGGGCATCGACGTCGCGATCCGGCTCGGCGCGATGAAGGATTCGTCGCTGGTCGCGCGGCGGCTCGCGACGAATCGCCGCGTGATCTGCTGCTCGCCCGCCTACCTCGCCGAACATGGCACGCCGCGCCATCCGTCGGATCTCGCCGGGCACGAATGCATCGTGCTGTCGAACCAGCGCGACTGGTCGTTCGTTACGCCGGCGGGCACGGTCGGCGTGCGTGTGAGCGGCCGGCTCGACGTCGATAACGGCGAAGTGATCCGCGACGCGCTGCTGGCCGGCTTCGGCATCGCGCTCAAATCGACGTGGGACGTCGCGCCGTATTTGCGCAGCGGCGAACTCGTCACGGTACTCGACAGCTATCCGCTCGCGGACACCGTCGCGATCTGGGCGGTCTATCCGAGCCGTGCGTTCGTGCCGCCGAAGACGGTCGCGTTCGTCGATTTCATCGCCGCGCATTTCGGCGATCCGCCGTATTGGGATCGGGAGCCGGTGGGCTGACAGATACTTCGATGGACTGCAGTCGGGTTCATCGACCGCAACGCGCGGTACACCGGGTACGGGTCCGCGTGGAACGACGGGCTCAGATGACGCAGATCGAAATCGCGGGCGAGCGTGCGGTCGTCGCTGTCGTTGTCGTTGTGAGCCTGTGCCGTTCCGGCGGCGGGTTGCGCGGTCATACGTGTCTCCGTCGTTCCAGTAAGCGCTGCGGTTCCGATGCCGCTCGATGCGCCAGTATGAACCGCCCGCGCGGACCACACACAGGGGTAGACCCGGCTTCGGTCTGCCGCGCCGCGCCCGGTACAATAGCCGGATTTTCCGCGCATCCCGCGTCGGGTACCGGCTCTTAGGGCTGGTCGTTCCGGTCTCTTTCTCCTGTTCATGAACCTCGTCATCCAGAGTTCCGCCCCCCTCGCCGACGAACACCGCAGACCGCTCATCGGACTCTCGCGCGGCACCCGCGCCACGACGCTCGATGCGTACGCCGTGCGCATCGAAGGCGCGGACCCGGCGCAGCGCAGCGACCTCGACGTGTACTGCAGCACGCACGATCTGGACTACGCGTTCGTCGAGCCGGGTCGGCAGTTGCGCGACTTCGGCCTCGTCGCGATGGACATGGACTCGACGCTGATCACGATCGAATGCATCGACGAGGTCGCCGATTTCTGCGGGCTGAAAGCGGAAGTCGCGGCGATCACCGAGGCGTCGATGCGCGGCGAGATCAAGGATTTCAACGAGAGTCTGGCGCGCCGCGTAGCGCTGCTTGCGGGGCTCGATGCTTCAGCGCTCGAACGCGTCTACGACGAACGGCTGCAATTGTCGCCGGGCGCCGAAAAAATGCTCGCGGGCGTGCGGGCCGCCGGTTTAAAGACACTGCTCGTATCGGGTGGCTTCACGTTTTTCACCGAGAAACTGCGTGCGCGCCTGAACCTCGACTTCGCCCTCGCGAACACGCTCGAGATCATCGACGGCAAGCTGACTGGCCGCGTGACCGGCGAGATCGTCAATGCGGAAGTGAAGGCGCGTACGCTGCGCGAGACCTGCGCACAACTCGGCATCGAGCCGTCGCGTGCGATCGCGATGGGCGACGGGTCGAACGATCTGAAGATGATGGCCGCGGCGGGTTTGTCAGTTGCGTTCCGCGCGAAGCCGGTGGTGCGCGAGGCGGCGAGCGTCGCGTTCAATCACGTGGGGCTGGATGGATTGCTGCGGTTGTTCTAACGCTAAGGCTAGCCCTCCTTGCAACCTGCGGCGGGCGGCAACGCGAGCGCCATGTTCACGCTCGCGCGCCGCTGTCGTCAAACTGCGCCGTTACCCCAGCGCCGCGAGACACCGCTCGATATCCGCGCGTAGATCCGCTTCAGCCTCCAGACCCACATAGAAACGCACCAGCGTGCCGCGATGCGGCCATTGCGCCTCGGTGCGCATCGACGCGATGTCGTACGGCATCGCGAGGCTCTGTGCACCGCCCCAGCTCCAGCCAAGCGCGAACAGTTCGAGCGACTCGCAGAACGTATCGACCTGCGCGGCACTGTAACGCTCGTTGAACACCACCGAGAACAGCCCGCCCGCGCCGGTGAAATCGCGTTTGAAGTTCTCGTGCCCAGGGCAATCGGGCAGCGCCGGATGCAGCACGGCGGCAATCTCCGGCCGCGTCTTGAGCCATTGCGCGAGCGCGAGCGCGCTGCGGTCGTGCTGTTCGAAACGCACCTTCATCGAAGGCAGGCTGCGCAGCACGAGCGAACAATCGTCCGATGACACGCCGACACCCATGCGCATCCGCGCGAGCTTCAGCTTCAGATAGACCTCGCGGTCGACGGTGATCGTCGCACCCATCAGCACGTCGGCGCCACCCGACTGATATTTCGTCAGCGCCTGCACCGAGATGTCGACGCCGTGCTCGAACGGCCGGAATGCGAGGCCCGCCGACCACGTGTTGTCGATCGCCGTGATGACACCGTGGGCACGCGCGACCGTCGTGATCGCGGGGACGTCGGGCACTTCCATCGTCACCGAGCCCGGCGCCTCGACCCAGATCAGGCGCGTGTTCGGCAGGATCAGGTCGGCGATGCCCGCGCCGATCATCGGGTCGTAGTAGCGAGCGGTGATGCCGAAATCGCGCGCGAGCCAGTCGGCGTGGTCGCGGTTCGGCGAATAGACGTTGTCCGGAATCAGCACGTCGTCGCCGGCCTTGACCAGCCCGAAATAGACGTTCGAGATCGCCGACAACCCCGACGGTTGCAGCAACGCATGCTCGCCGCCTTCGAGCGCGGCGAGGCGCTGCGCGAGTGCCATCGACGTCGGTGTCGCATGCAGGCCGTAGCGCCACGCGGCGTCGTTGCGCCAGTCGAGCGCGCGCTGCGTCGCGAGGTCCGGAAAGACGACCGTCGACGCACGCGCAACCGGCACCGAGAACGATTCGAAGCCCGGCGGCAGATCGTCTTCGGGATGCACGATACGGGTCTGCAGGTCGCGGGGGGAAGAAGGTTTCGTCATGGTGAGTTCAGTATGAAAAATTCCGGGGGACGTGCGTCGCGGGTCGCGCCAGTCAGTCGCCGATAGTCAGATTGCTGACGCCGCCAACCGCATGCCCCGCAGGCGGGGGCGTGGCTGATGCCGGGTTCGCCGCTTTCGCTGCGGCGGCGGTTGGCGTCGAAGCAGAAGCCGATGCAGCCGGCACCGGTTGCCCGGCCGCGAGCGGCCGCAGATCGAACGGCTTCGGATCGGAGTCGTCGACGTTCATCCGGTCGCCCGCGAGCGAGCCGTCCGCCGCGAACTTGCCGACCCAGTTGCCGGTGATGCGGGTACCGTCGTTCGATTCCTCGACTTCGAGGGTGTCGTCCACGCGGTCGCCGGCGATCAGGATCACCTCGCCGGTATCGGTGTATTGATATTCGCCGTGCACGCCCGACGGATCGTCGGTCTTTGGTCCGAGCCGCAGCACGATCTGCCGGCCGCCGAGTGTGCCCGCGTAACGTGGGAACTTCGCAAACTCGGGGCTCGGCTTCAGCGGCAGCTGAATCGGCGCAGGCGCGGCGAGTTCCTTCACCGCGTCGCTCTGCGCGTGAACGGGCGCCGTCGCGAATGCCATGCCCGATGCGATACACAACGCGGCGACGACCCGCATCGCGCCCGCACGATTAGTCGATTTCCAATCCTGCATGCCTTGCTTTCCTCGCTTGCTTCGTTCTTTCATCGCGTACGGTCCCACGTGATTCAGATCCGTTCGAATATCGCCGCGATGCCCTGCCCGCCGCCGATGCACATCGTGACGAGCGCATAGCGTCCGCCGATGCGCTGCAGTTCGTACAGCGCCTTCACGGTGATCAGTGCGCCGGTCGCGCCGATCGGATGACCGAGCGAAATGCCTGAGCCGTTCGGATTGACCTTCGCCGGATCGAGCCCGAGTTCCTGGGTTACCGCACACGCCTGGGCGGCGAACGCCTCGTTCGCTTCGATCACGTCGAGATCGGCAACCGTCAGTCCCGCGCGTTCAAGCACCTTGCGTGTCGCGGGCACCGGACCGATGCCCATGTACGCCGGGTCCACCCCCGCGTGCGCGTACGCGACGAGCCGCGCGAGCGGCCGTACGCCGCGCTGCTCCGCGACACTGCGCTCCATCAGCACGACCGCCGCGGCCGCGTCGTTGATGCCGGACGCGTTGCCGGCCGTCACCGTGCCGTTCTCTTTCGCGAACACCGGCTTGAGCTTCGTGAAGTCGTCGGAGGTTGCGCCGATGCGCACGTGCTCGTCGGTGTCGAACACCGTGTCGCCTTTCTTCGAGGCGATCGTGACCGGCAGGATCTGTTCCTTGAAATAGCCGGCCTTAAGCGCGTGCTCCGCGCGACGATGCGACTCCAGCGCGAGCGCATCCTGCGCGTCGCGGCCGATGCCGTACTGTTTCGCGACGTTCTCGGCCGTGACGCCCATGTGGATCGACTGAAACGGATCGTTCAGCGCGCCGAGCATCATGTCGACGATCTTCGCATCGCCCATGCGCTGTCCGAAACGCGCGGCCGGCATCGTGTACGGCGCACGGCTCATGTTCTCCGCGCCGCCGCCGATCGCGATGTCGGTGTCGCCGAGCAGGATGCCCTGCGCGGCCGACACGATCGCCTGCAGCCCGGAGCCGCACAACCGGTTCACCGTCAACGCGGGCGCGTGCTGCGCGACCCCGCCATTCAGCGCGGCGACGCGCGCGAGGTACATGTCCTTCGGCTCGGTATGCACGACGTTGCCGAACACGACGTGGCCGACCTCGTCGCCGGCAACGTTCGCGCGCGCGAGCACTTCGCGCACGACGCGCGCGCCGAGTTCGGTCGGAGAGAAATCCTTCAGGCTGCCGCCGAAGTCGCCAATCGCGGTGCGGACACCGCTTACCACCACTACTTCACGTTGCATCGCTTTCTCTCCCAATGTGTAGCTCATTCAGGACAGCGCCTGCGTCATACCTGCGTCAGCGCGTCAGTACCTTATCAACCTCTTCGCGCAATGGAATCGGCGCGACCGCGCCGAAGCCACGAGTCGACAGCGCCGCGGCGACGTTCGCATAGCGCGCGGCCGTGAACGGATCATCGCCCGCGACGATCCGCGCAATGAACGCACCGCCGAAGCAATCGCCCGCGCCGGTCGCATCGACCGCGTCCACGGGATAGCCCGGTACCACACGACGCTCGTCCGGCGTCGCGACATAAGCGCCTTCCTTGCCGAGCTTCAGCGCGACGACGCGCGGCCCCTGTGCGAGCAGAAAATCGACGATCTCGTCACGGCCCCTGAGGCCGGTCAATTCGGTCACGTCGTCCCAGCTCGGCAGACAGATGTCCGTCTGGCGCAGCGCCTCGAGCATCACCGCGCGCGCCCGCACGAGCGGCCACAGCTTGAGCCGCAGGTTCGTATCGAAGCTCACGCGCGCGCCGTTCGCACGCGCATGCGCGATCGCGGCAAACGCAGCGTCGCAGGCACTCACGCTGATCGCGAGACTGATGCCCGACAGATGCACGACCTGCGCCGCCGCGAGCGCGTCGAGCGGCAGATCGGCGGGCGCGTAACGGCTAGCCGCAGAGCCCGCGCGCAGATAGTCGAACTGATGCCCGCGCGCGCCGTGCGACACGAAGTAGACGCCGGTCGGCGCCGTCGTGTCGACGCGCACGAACGACGTCCGCACGTGCTCGCGAGTCCACAGATCGAGCAGCAGACGCCCGAACGGATCGGCGCCGACCGCGGACACGAAGCCCGTCGATGCGCCCTGCCGCGACGCGGCGATGCAGAAGTTCGACGTGTCGCCGCCGAAGCCTTGCAGGTAGTTCGGTTCGTCTTTCGACGCCTGGTTGAATTCGATCATCGCCTCGCCGAGCGCGAGGATTTGAGGCAACGCGTCTGCTTGCGGCGCCATCGATCAGACCTCGCCCCACAGATCGTGGCCGTCCGCGCCGGTGATCTTCACCGACACGAAATCGCCGACCTTGTAGCGCTTCGATGCCTTCTTCGCCGGATCGATGTAGACGACGCCGTCGATCTCCGGCGCATCGGCCGCGGTGCGCCCGATGCCGCCGTCCTCGTTGATTTCGTCGACCAGCACCTTCAGCGTGCGGCCGACCTTGCGCGCCATGCGGGCCGCCGACACTTCCTCGGCGACTTCCATGAAGCGCGCGCGGCGATCTTCGCGCACGTCGTCGGGCAATGCGCCATCGAGCTCGTTCGCGCTCGCGCCTTCGACCGGCGAATAAGCAAAGCAGCCGACGCGATCCAGATCCGCCTCGCGGATAAAGTCGAGCAGCGTTTCGAACTGCGCTTCGGTCTCGCCCGGAAAGCCCGCGATGAACGTGCTGCGGATCGTCAGGTCCGGACAGATCTCGCGCCATGCGCGCACGCGCTCAAGCACCTTTTCCGCGTTCGCGGGACGCTTCATCCGCTTCAGCACCTCGGGATGCGCGTGCTGGAACGGCACGTCGAGATACGGCAACACGTGGCCCTTCAGCGGGCCTTCGGCCATCATCGGAATCACTTCGTCGACGCTCGGGTACGGGTACACGTAATGCAGCCGGACCCACGCGCCGTACTGCGCGGCGAGTTCGCCGAGCGCAGCAACAAGGTCGGTCATTCGCGTCTTCAGCGGACGGCCGTTCCAGAAGCCGGTGCGGTACTTCACGTCGACGCCGTACGCGCTCGTGTCCTGCGAAATGACGAGCAGCTCTTTCACGCCGGAGCGGAACAGGTTCTCCGCTTCGAGCATCACTTCCGCGACCGGGCGCGACACGAGGTCGCCGCGCATCGATGGGATGATGCAGAACGTGCAGCGGTGATTGCAGCCTTCGGAAATTTTCAGGTACGCGTAGTGACGCGGCGTGAGCTTGATGCCCGCGGGCGGCACGAGGTCGACGAACGGATCGTGCGGCTTCGGCAGATGGTTGTGCACCGCCAGCATGACCTCGCCGAGCGCGTGCGGGCCGGTGACGGCGAGCACCTTCGGATGCACTTCCTCGATCAGGCCCGTGCCGCTCGCGCTCTTTTTCGCGCCGAGGCAACCGGTGACAATCACCTTGCCGTTCTCGGTCAGCGCTTCGCCGATCGCATCGAGGCTTTCCTGGACGGCTTCGTCGATAAAGCCGCAGGTGTTGACGACGACGAGGTCGGCGCCGTCGTAGGTGCCGGAGATTTCATAGCCTTCGGCGCGCAGCTGGGTGATGATCTGCTCGGAGTCGACCAGGGCTTTCGGGCAGCCGAGGGAGACGAAACCTACTTTCGGCGGGGAAGCGGGTTTGCTATTTGATTCCACTTGGGTTTTCAACGGTCACATCCAGTTCTGTACGGGGGGCCGCGCGGCGAAGCCGGGGGCTTGTGAATTTCCGCTATTTTACCTTCGCGGCGCACAGTGACCCGTCGAATCGGGAAAAGCGTCCTGCCGGTTTCTTCTGGCAGGTCGTGGGCACCTGCGGGGCAGCTGCGCGTAATGTCAAAACCCGTTATCAAACGGAAAGCATAAGGAAACAACGCTGCAGCGCCGTCTCCTTATGTTATGCAGCTTGCTCTACCCTCATCACCACGTGCAGCCCCGCTGCTGCCGCCATATTCACCAATGCATCGAGTCCAAACAGATTGATCTTGCCACGCATCAAATCCGAGACGCGCGGCTGAGTCACGCCGAGCAACTTCGCTGCATCCGACTGGTTGATATCTGCAGCCTCTATCCTCCGCTTCAGAGCGATCATCAGCTCTGAGCGCAGCCTCATGTTCTCTGCCTCGGCTGGCGTGTCCTCGAGAGCATCCCAGATGCTGCCGAATCGTTCGTTGCTCATGGCTTCACCTCAATCACTTTGATCATTTCCCGGCGCAGTTCGCGAAAGCGCTGCGATGCCAGTTCAAGATCCTGCTGTGCAGTCTTTTGCGTTTTCTTCTGGAAGCAATGCAATACGTAAATAGCGCTGTCGAACTTCGCGACATAGACCACACGGAACGCACCGGCTTTTTCGCGAATGCGAATCTCGCGGACCCCCTCCCCGATGGTCGACATCGGCTTCCAGTCGTCCGGCTCGAAGCCGCGCTGTACCTGGTCCAGCTGATGACCTGCCTCGCGACGGGCGTTTTCAGGGAAGGCGCGCAGATCGTCGAGTGACGAACCGGTGAAAACGACAGGCTTAAGTTCGGCCATGCAGCGAATTATACAAAATTTTGTATCAGCGTGACAACCACCTCGTCACGCGTAGGCGGAACGCTTGAATATATATCGGCTACCCCAAGGACAGCCGAAGGAGATGAAATCCACTTACGGCGGGGAAGCGGGCTTGCCATTTGATTCCGCTTGGGTTTTCAACGGTCACATCCAGTTCTGTACGGGGGGCCGCGCGGCGAGGCCGAGGGCTTGTGAAGTTCGGGTACTTTACCTTCGGGGCGCCCTGGGGCCCCGGCAACCGGAAAAGACTTGCAAACTATGCCGTGTGCGAAGAACCAAATGGCAGGAGCCCCGAGGGCATGATTAGATCTTGTTGAAAACATACACCATGAGGCTAATTTCCCCGCCAGTTCCTGTTTCATCCAATTGTTGGATTGGATTTTGTGCTATTTTTACATCATGAGGCTAAATTCACGACATGATGTAATCAAGCGCTTGCAGGCGGAACTCCCCCGCGGGGCTCCGTTCGATCTGGCCATCCTCGATCAGTTGGGTGTCTCCCCCCAGCTCGCGGCGCGATATGCGGAGGGGGGGTGGCTGGTGCGCCTGGCACAGGGCATCTATGCCTTTCCAAACGACGAATTCGGTGTCCATGGCGCCATCCTGTTCCTTCAAAGGCGTGTGCCCGGCCTGCATATCGGCGGGAAAAGCGCGCTCGCCCTGCAGGGGGTAAGGCATAACCTGACCAACCGGGACACGATGGTCCTGTGGGGAGACTCCCGCTTCGTGGTGCCCACGTGGTTCACCTCGCGCTTTCCGGCGCGCTACGTCCATGCGCGGCTGTTTGCATGGCCCGACACCAGCCTCGCGAACAAATCACTGGTCACACCACCCGGCGCAGCCGAAGAATTGCGGGTTTCCATCCCCGAACGCGCTGTGCTCGAACTGCTGTACGACGTCGGCGTCAAGGAGGGGCTCGAGGAAGCCCGCAATCTGTTCGACGGCCTCCGTACACCGCGCAAGGAATGGCTCGGGCAACTCCTTTCCTGCTGCACCAGCGTGAAGGCGGTTCGACTGTTTCTCACGTGGGCCCGCGAGACAAACGTGGTCGACGTCGACGCCTTGCTGGAACAGCATGCGGTTCGCACCGGCAGCACCAAGCGCTGGATGAGCCGGCTCGATGACGGCACGCTATTGAGCCTGAAGCCACATGGATAAGATCTACGCGGACACGGTGCGTTTGCTGCTCGCGGTCGCGCCCGCCGTGTTCGACAACGATATCTTCGCCATGAAAGGCGGCACGGCTATCAACCTGTTCGTACAGGACATGCCGCGTCTGTCCGTCGACATCGACGTGGTGTATCTCCCCCGGCAGATTGCGCGCGACGAAGCAATGAAAGCGATCGACCAGGAATTGGCCGCCATCGCTGAGCGTACAGCACCGCTTGGCGTTCGGACGCGTTCGGTTCGCAGCAAGGATCTCAACGACGACTGGTCGCTGCTGCAATGCCAGCACGCAGCCGAATTACCGGCGTTGCGATGGAAATTGAGCAATCTGGAAACCTTCAGTAAACGCCGGCCCGACGATTTTGCCTCGCAGATATGCGCACTCGAAGCACGTCTGACGGATAGCCACAGCATCGTTCCGTAACCGACCCGCAACATCTTGCCCCCGCCAGCGTCAAGCCATGCCGGCATGGACAACGCACCAGCGATCGTGTCTCGCCATACACGTGCGTGAGCATGGAGTGCCGCGGAGCGTGTGCCCCCCGGGGTCCTCACGCTCCGCTCAAGCCGTCTTCATACTGGCCACGCACAACGCACGAGCCCCGCGCACCTACGGGACAGGCACGAGCAGTACCCCATCACCCCACACCAACCCCCTACTTCTTCTCGGGTTCCGTACTATTCGGCGCGGGCTGCGTGAACGGGAAGTTGCTGAACATATTCTTCGCCTGGCTCTGCATCTGCTCCTGCATCTGCACGAACATGTTCTTCGACTGCTCGATGTAGCTGGTCATCATCCCCTGCATCATCGGCGCCTGCATGTTCATGAACTGCGACCAGACCTCGGGGTTCATCGCCTTGCCTTCGTACATATTCTTCGACTGGTCGGCGAGCTTGGCCTGGATGTCGATGAACGCCTGGATGTTCTTTTCCAGGTACGTGCCCATCATGCCCTGCATCGCGTGCCCGTAGAAACGGATGATCTGCGACAGCATCGACGACGAGAACATCGGCAGGCCGCCGCTCTCTTCTTCGAGAATGATCTGCAGCAGGATCGCGCGCGTCAGGTCCTCGTTGCTCTTCGCATCGATGACCTTGAAGTCTTCCTGGTCAAGCACCAGTTGCTTGACGTCGGCCAGCGTGATGTAGGTGCTCGTCTCAGTGTCATACAGCCGACGGTTCGGATATTTCTTGATGAGTCGTTCGGCCGTCTTCTTTGTAGTAGTCGTCATTTAACGCCCTTGAGCGCCGGTAAAGCGCAATGACGGCGCCCCGCCGCGCACGACCGATCGTCGTGCGCGCGAAACGCCGCCGGAAACATCTGAACCATCCGGCACCCGGTGGGCGCCGCATGGATCAGCCCATGTGCAGGCCGCCGTTCAGCGAGAAATCGGCACCCGTCGAAAACCCCGATTCGTCCGATGCGAGCCACGCGACGATCGACCCGATTTCTTCCGGCTGGCCGAGACGGCGCACCGGAATCGTCGCGACGATCTTCTCGAGCACGTCGGGGCGGATCGACTTCACCATGTCCGTGCCGATATAACCCGGCGACACGGTGTTCACAGTGACCCCCTTCGTTGCCACTTCCTGCGCGAGCGACATCGTGAAGCCGTGAATGCCGGCCTTCGCGGTCGAGTAGTTGGTCTGTCCGAACTGCCCTTTCTGGCCGTTCACCGACGAGATATTGATGACGCGCCCCCAGCCCCGCTCCACCATCCCGTCGATCACCTGCTTCGTCACGTTGAACAGGCTCGTGAGGTTCGTGTCGATCACGGCGGTCCAGTCTTCGCGCGTCATCTTGCGGAACACGACGTCGCGTGTGATGCCCGCGTTGTTGACCAGCACGTCAACCTCGCCGACCTCGGACTTGACCTTGTCGAATGCGTCCTTGGTCGAATCCCAGTCGCCGACGTTGCCTTCCGACGCGACGAAATCGTAACCGAGCGCCTTCTGCTCTTCGATCCACTTCACGCGCCGCGGGCTGTTCGGTCCGCAGCCGGCCACGACCTTGAAGCCCTGTTTGTGCAGGCGCTGGCAGATGCTCGTGCCGATGCCGCCCATGCCGCCGGTTACATACACAACTCGCTGAGACATAAAACACACTCCATTATCGTTTTTCAGGGCGGCCGCCCGGCCGCCCCAGTCCCCGCCTTTACCGCTTCGGCTGCGTCGGCCGGGCCGGTTCCGCTTACCCGGGCCGCCGCCTGCCGGATGAATGCGCCCGAGGCCAGCGGGCGCTCAGCAATTACGCGCGTTCGAGCGCGAGCGCAACACCCATGCCGCCGCCGATGCACAGTGAAGCCAGGCCACGCTTCGCATCGCGCTTCTGCATTTCATGCAGCAGCGTCACGAGAATCCGGCAACCGGATGCGCCGATCGGATGGCCGATTGCGATCGCGCCGCCGTTCACGTTGACCTTCGACGTGTCCCAGCCCATCTGCTGGTGCACGGCGAGCGCCTGCGCGGCGAACGCCTCGTTGATTTCCATCAGGTCGAGATCGCCCGGCGTCCAGCCCGCGCGTTCGAGGCAGCGGCGCGAGGCCGGCACCGGTCCCATGCCCATCACCTTCGGATCGACGCCCGCGCTCGCATACGCCTTGATCCGCGCGAGCGGCGTGAGGCCGAGCGCTTCCGCCTTCTTCGCGGACATCACGACGACCGCCGCCGCGCCGTCGTTGAGGCCCGACGCGTTAGCGGCGGTCACCGTGCCTTCCTTCGAGAACGCCGGCTTCAGGCCCGCGAGCGATTCGGCGGTGACGCCGTGGCGCACGAACTCGTCGGTCGTGAAGCGCAGCGCTTCGCCCTTGCGTTGCGGGATCTCGACCGGCACGATTTCGGCGTCGAAACGGCCCGACTTCTGCGCGGCCTCTGCCTTGTTCTGCGACAGCGCGGCGAACGCATCCTGCTGTTCGCGCGTGATGCCGTATTCCTTCGCGACGTTCTCGGCGGTGACGCCCATGTGGTACTGGTTGTACACGTCCCACAGGCCATCGACGATCATGCTGTCGATCAGCTTCGCGTCGCCCATCCGGAAGCCGTCGCGCGAACCCGGCAGCACGTGCGGCGCCGCGCTCATGTTTTCCTGGCCGCCCGCGATGATGATGTCCGCGTCGCCCGCGATGATCGCGTTTGCCGCGAGCATCACCGCCTTCAGGCCGGAACCGCACACCTTGTTGATCGTCATGCCCGGTACCGCCGCAGGCAGCCCGGCCTTGATCAGCGACTGGCGCGCGGGGTTCTGGCCGGAACCCGCGGTCAGCACCTGACCGAGAATGACTTCGCTGACCTGCTCGGGCTTCAGACCCGCGCGTTCGAGGACTGCACGGATAACCGTGGCGCCGAGTTCGGGTGCGGAAATCTTCGCAAGCGACCCGCCGAATTTGCCGACCGCCGTACGGGCTGCCGATACGATCACTACATCAGTCATTTCCGTTTCCTCCGGATGTCGCGGCCAGTTGCTCCGCCACCCGTCAAGTTAAAAAACCACACTCTGTCACTGCTCTCTCCGCCGTGCAGGTATCACTTACCCGCAGATGCGGTTCATGCGCGGCTCATGCTTCAGTCGCGCTTCAACACATAACGCCCGGGCGCCGGTTCGATCACCGGGTAATCGGCCGAGCCGGGTTCCGCGCGCGGCTTCACTTTCTTGCCGCCGTACTGATCGAGCCAGCGGGTCCACTCGGGCCACCAGCTGCCCGGCACTTCGTCGGCGACGTCGAACCAGCTGTCCGCGGTATCGGGCAGCGCCTTGTGCCCGCCCTTCGCGTTTTCCTTCACAACCCAGTAGCTGCGCTTGTTCTTTGCCGGCGGATTGATCACGCCAGCGATGTGGCCAGACGCACCCAGCACGAACCGCCGCGGTCCGGTGAGCAGCGGCACCGACGCATACGCGGTCTTCCACGGCACGATGTGATCCTCGCGCGATCCGTAGACGAACGTCGGCACATCGATGCTTGCCAGGTTGACCGCTTCGCCGCAGACGGTGAGCGCGCCGGGCACACGCAGCTTGTTCTCGAGATACGTGTTGCGCAGATACCAGACGTACATCGGTCCCGGCAGCCCGGTCGAATCGCTGTTCCAGTACAGCAGATCGAACGGCACCGGCGTGCGGCCCTTCAGATAGTTATCGACGACGTAGTTCCAGACGAGATCGTTCGGGCGCAGGAACGAGAACGTGTTCGCGAATTCGATGCCGCGCATCAAGCCTGGCGACGACCCGTTCTTGCCGCCGATGGTCTGTTCGCGCATCTGCACATGCGACTCGTCGACGAATACGTCGAGCACGCCGGTGTCGCTGAAGTCGAGCATCGCGGTGAGCAGCGTCATCGACGCGGCCGGATGTTCGCCGCGCGCCGCGGCAACCGACAACGCCGTTGCGAGCATCGTGCCGCCGACGCAGAAGCCGAGCGTGTTGATCTGCTCGCGTCCGCTGATGGCGCGCACGGTATCGATCGCAGTGAGCACGCCCTCGTCGACGTAGTCGTCCCATGTCTTGTGCGCGATCGACGCATCCGCGTTGCGCCACGAGATCATGTACACCTGATGGCCCGAATCGAGCCCATGCGCGACGAGCGAATTCTCGGGCTGCAGGTCGAGAATGTAGAACTTGTTGATGCACGGCGGCACGATCAGCAGCGGTCGTTCGCGCACGGTCGCCGTGCGCGGCTTGTACTGGATCAGCTGGATCAGATCATTCTCGAATACGACCGAGCCTTCGGTGTTCGCGAGATTCTTGCCGACGACGAAACGCGATTCGTCGGTCTGCGAGATCTTGCCGCGCTGCAGATCGCCGAGCAGATTCATCACGCCCTGCTTGAGGCTTTCGCCCTGACTCTCGAGCAGCGTTTTCTGCGCCTCCGGATTCAGCGCGAAGAAGTTGCTCGGCGACGAGGCCGCCGTCCATTGCTGCACCGAGAAACGGATGCGTTCGCGGGTCTTCGGATCGGTATCGAGCGCGTCGACCAGTTCGTGCAGATAACGCGCGTTCAGCAGATACCACGCCGCGGTGAATGCATACGCGGGCGTCTCGCTCCACGCCTCTGCGCTGAACCGGCGATCTTTCAGTTCGGGGACCGCGGGCTTCGCTTCCGATGCCTGCTGGATCAGTTGCATCGCTTCGCGCGAATAGTCCTGTTGCAACTGCTGAAGACGTTCAGGCGGAATCGATGCGTCCGGCAGTTTCATACCGGCAAGCGGCTGCGCAAAAGACGGCGCCAGCGATTGCATGAAGGGTTGTGTGAAAGACTGGAATGCTGCGCCTGCGTTCGCTGCACCCGGCGTCGCTGCGAGCGGGGCGGCACCGGCCGGAATAACCGAGCGCCACGCATTCATCCACGCGTCGAACCATTGCTGCGCGCCGGCGGCCGACGCGTTAGCGGGCTGCGCGTCGGGCTCCGTTTGGGGCTCCGTTCGGCGCTCCGTTTGATCTGCACGGGAAGAAGACGGGGATTGTTGTGATGCAGCCATACCTGCTTTTGACCAGTGAGTCCTTGCGGACGGTTGAGAGGCAGGTTTCTTGCGCACGTGGGCGATTGCTCGCGACCTCGTCACGCCCTGTCCCGTGTGTGGGAAACATTCTTGCTCCCCATCGCAAGGCATGTCAATGCTTGTGCCCGATTTTGCCGCAGTGCGATATTTTTATAATTATCGTTTTCCCCATGTGCGGCTCGTGGCGCGGGTTTGCAGGCGATCGAAGGCTCGAAAATGTAAAACCGGAGCGCATGATTCGGGGCGCGAAACGATGCTTCAACGAGGCCCTGTCGGGCGTAATGTAACGATGGGTGACGATGATGCCGTGTCTTTCGATGCGCGTTTTGTGCGGGGGCCCTCGCGTAGCCAGGTGCGTTGCATCGCGCATCGATGCGCGTCGTTCATCGTACTTCGTGCGGGTCGCCTGCATTCACGCTCGCGATCATTCGGTCAGCCAGATCAACGCCGCCATGCGTCCGGTCTCGTGATCGCGCCGATACGAATAGAAATGCTCGCGTTCTGTCACCGTACAACGATCACCGCCCGTGACCTGCGCGATGCCGAGACGTTGCAGCCGCACGCGCGCGAGTGCGGGAAGATCGGCGAGATATTTACCCGTCGATAGCGGATGCTCGACGAAGGCTTGCGCAGTGGCTTCGCGTTCCGTGGATGCGGCTGCATTCATGAACGCGTCACGCACGTCTGCGCCGACCTCGAACGTGCGCGGACCGATCGACGGACCGAGGTACGCGTGCAACGCCGACGTATCGATATGCGCAAGTTCCGCGACGCGCTGCGCAGTGTGCTCGACGACGCCACCCGCGAGCCCGCGCCAGCCCGCATGCGCGGCACCCACCGCGCGGCCATCGGGATCGCACAGCAGCACCGGCATGCAGTCGGCGATCATCACGACGCAAACGGTGCCAGGCGTGGCGGTCACGCTCGCGTCGGCGAGCGTCGATGCACCGTCCGCACGGGTGCGCGCGAGTGCATCGTCCGCGCGCACGACGTCCGCGCCATGCACCTGCTGAAGCCACGCGACGTTTACGATGTCGGCAAAGCGCAGCAGCCGCGCGCGATTCTCCTCGACCGCCGCGAGATCGTCGCCCGAACGCTTGCCGAGGTTCAGGCCACCGGGTCCATCTATACCTTTGCCGCCTTCGTGCCAGCGGCCAAACGGCGGAAGGCTCACGCCGCCGTTACGCGTCGTGACGAGCGCGCGCACGCGCGGCGATACACGCCATCCGGGTTCAAGGACGTCAGCCTTCATCAGGTCGGGAAAAGTCATCCGCGCTTGTCCTTGCGATCGGGTTCGTCGTGTTCGCTATGTTCGTTATGGTTATCGTGACCGGACGCCTCGTCTCCGTCATCGTAGTCGTCCGTGTATTCGCTGTCGTCGAAGTCGTCCATGTCGTCATAGCCACTCGCGTCACCGCCGCCGAAGCCAAGCGCTTCCGACAGCGCCGCGATGTCGTCAGGCACAACTGCGCGCCACTGCATCGTGCGTCCGCTGACCGGGTGGATCAACCCGAGACGCCACGCATGCAGCGCCTGCCGCGCGAAGCCGCCGGGCAGCGGCATCACAGAACGCTTGCCGCGCGCGCGCCCATACACCGGATCACCGAGCAGCGGATGGCCGACATGCGCGCAATGCACGCGGATCTGATGGGTGCGTCCGGTTTCGAGATCGCAATGAATCGCGGATACCGGTTGACGCTCCCACACCGCGGTGTCGACACGTCGGAAATGCGTGCGCGCGGGCTTGCCCGACGCGCCGGTCACGACCGCCATGCGCGTGCGCTCGCGCGGATCGCGGCCGATCGGCGCATCGATCGTGCCCTCCTCGCGCATCGTGCCCCACACGAGCGCAAGATAGCGCCGCTTCACGGTACGCGCCTGCAGCTGCCGCACGAGATCCGTTTGCGCCTCGAGCGTACGCGCGACCACCATCAGACCCGATGTTTCCTTGTCGAGCCGATGCACGATGCCCGCGCGCGGCAGACCGGCGGCCGCTTCGCCGTAACGATGCAGCAGTCCGTTGAGCACCGTGCCGCTCCAGTTGCCGGCCGCCGGATGCACGACCAGACCGGCCGGCTTGTCGATCACGACGAGCGCGTCGTCTTCGTAGACGATCGTCAGCGGGACCGGTTCCGGCGTGAACGCAAGCTGTTCGGGAAGAAGATCGGGGACGAGTTCGATCGTCGCGTCGAGCGGCACCGGCTGGCGGATCTTCGCGGGCACGCCGTCGACACGCACGCGCTGCGCTTCGATCCAGCTTTGCAGCCGGTTGCGTGAAAACTCCGGAAAGACTTTCGCGAGCACCTTGTCGAGCCGTTCGCCGGCCAGTTCAGGCGGCACCCTGACGACCCGCGGCGGCTCCGCGTCCACCGCCGCGCGCACGCGCGACGCGACGTTCGCGGTGGACGGCACGAGCGCGTCACTGGTCAGATCGTCGTCGAGCGAGTCGTTACCTGGATCGCCAGCCGCCAGTTCACCGGCCGTAGCGTCGGCGGCCTCTGTGCTTGGGCTATAATCTTCGTTGCTGTTCCGGACGCCGGCAGCGGCAACCGGAGTATGTGAGCGGGTCATCGAGTCTGGGTCACCTGGACGTAAAGCTAGACTGGGAAATGCGAGCCTTGAACACCATTATGAATACGGGCGTAGAGACAGCGGGCAAAGAAATGGCGGGCGTGGAGATGTCGACCGCACAGCCGGCCATCCGCGAAACGACCGCCCGAAAGACGATCATGAAAGTGGCCCGCTATATCGCGTGCACCGCAGCCGTCGTGCTGATCGCGGCCTGCCACGGTCTGCCGCAGAAGACCGACGAAACCGCCGCGTGGCCGAACGCCAAATTATATACGGAGGCGCAGGACGCGCTGAACGGCAGCGACTGGGGCAAGTGCGCGAAGTACTTCGAAGCGCTCGAAGGCCGCGACCCGTTCGGTCACTTTGCGCAGCAGGCCCAGATCAACGTCGCGTACTGCAACTGGAAAGACAGCGAAACGGCGGCGGCCGACCAGGCGATCGACCGCTTCATCCAGCTGCATCCGGATCATCCGGACATCCCGTACGCGTACTACCTGAAGGGCATGATCCACTTCAACGACGACCTCGGTCTGTTCGGCCGCTTCTCCGGGCAGGACATGAGCGAGCGCGATCCGAAGTCGCTGCGCGAATCGTATGATGCATTCAAGGTGGTCGTCGACAAGTACCCGAGCAGCAAATACGCGCCGGATGCCGCGCAGCGGATGCGCTACATCGTCAATGCGCTCGCTTCGCACGAAGTGCACGCGGCCGACTACTACTACCGGCGCGGCGCGTATGTCGCAGCGATCAACCGTGCGCAGCTCGCGATCAAGGAATACAAGAACGCGCCCGCGATCGAAGACGCGCTGCACATCATGATGCTGTCGTACCAGAAGCTGAACGAACCGCAGCTCGCTGACGACACCCAGCGCGTACTCGTCGGCACCTTCCCGGACAGCCCGTATATCACGGGCCACGCTCGCCCCGGCAAGGAAAAATCGTGGTGGCAGTTCTAGGGCGATACGCTTTTCGCCACGCGATAAAGACGCAGTAAAGAAAAAACGCCACGACATCGTCGTGGCGTTTTTGTTTGTGCGCGTGGTGTGGACGGGGTATTACGCCACGTTACGCGTCAGTCCCGCTCGAACAGCGCGATCGATTCGACATGCGACGTATGCGGGAACATATTCACGACGCCCGCGCCCTTCAGCCGGTAGCCGGCTTCGTGCACGAGCAGTCCCGCGTCGCGCGCGAGTGTCGCCGGGCTGCACGATACGTAGACGATCCGCTTCGGCAAGATGCCCTCACCGTCGCCGCTCTGCGCGATCCCGGCGAGCGCCTTCACGACCGCGAGCGCGCCTTCGCGCGGCGGATCGATCAGGTACTTGTCGAATGCGCCGAGTGCGCGAATGTCGTCGGCGGTCACTTCGAACAGATTGCGGCTGGCGAACGACGTGTGCGCGTCGACGCCGTTTTCCTGCGCGTTCGCGAGCGCACGCGCGGTCAGCACCTCGCTCCCTTCGATCCCGACCACCTCGCGCGCGACACGCGCAAGCGGCAGCGTGAAGTTGCCGATCCCGCAGAACAGATCGAGCACGCGATCCGTGCGCGCCGGCGCGAGCAGCCGCAGCGCGCGGCCCACCAGCACACGGTTGATCTGATGATTGACCTGCGTGAAATCGGTTGGCTTGAACGGCATCCGGATCGCGAATTCCGGCAACGTGTAGTCGAGCACCGCGTCGAGCGGATAGAACGGCACGACCGAATCGGGGCCCTTCGGCTGCAGCCAGAACTGCACGTTGTGCGCATCCGCAAAATCGCGGAGCAATTGCTCGTCGTCGGCATTGATCGGCTCGAGCACGCGCAGCACGAGCGCCGTCACCGATGCGCCCACCGCGAGTTCGATCTGCGGCATGCGGTCGTGAATCGACAGCCCTTCGACCAGCCGGCGCAGCGGCACCAGCATCGCCGACACGTGCGGCGGCAGCACCTCGCAGCTCGTCATGTCGGCGACGTAGCTGCTCTTGCGCGCGTGGAATCCGACCAGCACGCCACCCTTCTCCGCGACGTCGCGCACGGTCAGCCGCGCACGATACCGATACCCCCACGACGGCCCGTGTATCGGCCGGAACATCGTTTCCGCGCGCAGCTTCGCGAGATGCGCGAGGTTGTCTTCGAGCACGCGTTGCTTCACTGCGATCTGTGCACGCACGTCGAGATGCTGCATCGAGCAGCCGCCGCAGGTGCCGTAAAACGCGCACTTCGGTTTCGTGCGGATCACGCTTTCGCGCAACACATCGACGACTTCCGCCTGTTCAAAATTCTGCTTCCTGCGATAACTTAAATAGGTGACGCGCTCGCCGGGCAACGCACCCTCGACGAAGATCACCTTGCCCGGCGCACCGTCCTCGCCGACCGTGCGGCCGACGCCGCGCGCTTCCATATCGAGCGAGTCGATTTCCAGAATGGGGGCCGCACCGTCGGCGGCGACAGAGTGGGAGCGGGGGTTCGCATGAGCCGGCTTTCTTTTGCCTTTGCGCACGCGATGACGAGCAGTTTCGGACACCTGCGGCTTCCTGACAGACTGTGGGGAAAGGCGAGATTGTAGACGAACGGCAAGCCGGGACGTACACGCCCCGCGCCACTTCCCTAAGCGCTTAAGCGCCGAACGCCGCCAGGTACTGCGCCCAGTGCGGCGCGGGCTCGACCGCGAGCGAGTTCTTCACGAGCGCGATCTCGTCGTCGTATTCGGCGGCGGACAGTCCGCCGCGCATCAGCTGGAAGCGGCAGTACAGCAGATACGTGTTGACGACGTCGGTCTCGCAATAATTGCGGATCTCTTCGATGCGCCCTTCCTCGAACGCATGCCAGACCTGGCTGCCGTCCATCCCGAGCTTGCCGGGAAAGCCGCACAGCTTCGCGAGCGCGTCGAGCGGCGCGTTCGCGCGTGCCTGGTACATCGCGAGCACGTCCATCAGATCGGTATGTCGCGAGTGATAGCGGCTGATGTAGTTATTCCACTTGAACTCGCGGTCGTCCTCGCCGAGATCCCAGTAGCGCGACGCGCGCACGCCGTGCAGCAGCGCGCGGTAGTGCAGCACCGGCAGATCGAAGCCGCCGCCATTCCACGATACGAGCTGCGGCGTGTACTTCTCGATCGTCCGGAAGAACGACTGGATCAGCGCGCCCTCGCCGTCTTCCAGCGTGCCGAGCGAACGGACGCGAAAGCCGGTGTTGTCGCGAAACACGCACGAAATCGCCGCGATGCGCTGTAGATGGTGCGGCAAAAAATCGCCGCCGGTTTTCTCGCGCCGCGCGGCGAATGCGTGCTCGGCGACTTCGGCGTCGGTCAGCGTCGCGGGCAGATCGTCGAGGCGGCGAATGCCGGCGACATCGGGAATCGTCTCGATGTCGAATACAAGAATCGGTGTCATCGGTTTTTACAGAACGGCGTCCTTGCGCACGCCGTTGGATGCGAAGAAGCGCTTCAGCCGCACCAGCGCTTCCTGCTGGATCTGCCGCACGCGTTCGCGCGTGAGGCCCATTTCGTCCGCCAGTTCCTCGAGCGTCGCGGGCTCGATGTGATTCAGGCCGAAGCGGCGTTCGATCACGTGGCGGTGCTTGTCGGAAAGCCGCGCGAGCCAGGCGCGCGTCAGCGTTTCCAGCTCGCGGTGCTGCACTTCCGCGTCGGGCGACTGGCTCTGGTCGTCGGATAGTAAATCGAGCAGGCTGCTCGCCGGGTCGAGATCGAGCGGCGCGTCGAGCGACGCGGTGTGCTCGTTCAGCGCGAGGATGTCGGTGACTTCCTCGGTGGTCTTGCCGGTGAGATACGCGATATCGTCGATGCTCGCGTCGCGGCGGTCCGCCGCTTCGCCCGCGTTCATCGAATTCTTTTCGAGATGGCGCTTCGCGCGCAGCACCTGATTCAGCTCGCGGATCACGTGGACCGGCAGCCGGACCGTGCGCGCCTGGTTCATGATCGCGCGCTCGATGCTCTGACGGATCCACCACGTCGCGTAGGTCGAAAAACGAAAGCCGCGCGTCGGATCGAATTTCTCGATCGCGTGCATCAGCCCGAGGTTGCCCTCTTCGATCAGGTCGAGCAGCGGCACGCCGCGATTCAGATAGCCCTTCGCGATGCTGACGACGAGCCGCAGATTGCGCTCGATCATCACCTGGCGCGCCTCGAACTCGCCTGCCTTCGCGAGCCGCGAATAGCGCTGCTCTTCCTCGACGGTGAGGAGCGGCTTGACGCTGATGCGGTTCAAATAATGCTGGATCGTATCGGCCGTGAGCTCGGCTTGCAGCAGCGCGCGGAAATCGTCGGCGTCGGCGGGCGCGGCGCTTGGGCTGCGCGCATCGTCCGCGTCGTCGACGACTGCCGCTGCTTCGTCCGGATCGCGCGCGTCGAGCTCTTCGACGTTCTCTTCATCCGGTTCCGACACGGCGTCGCCCTCCACCGGCACACGCGCTCCGCGGCGGACCTTCTCAGTCTCGGCTTGCTGCGAACGGCGCTTCGGTTTCGGCATGGTCGTATCGATTATCGAGGCGGCAGGTACTTCAGCGGGTCGACAGGTTTGCCCTGCCGGCGAACTTCGAAGTGCAACATCACGCGGTCGGAATCCGTGTTGCCCATTTCGGCGATCTTCTGCCCTTTGGTCACCGCGTCACCCTCTTTTACCATCAAAGCGCGGTTATGTGCATACGCGGTGAGATAAGTCGCGTCATGTTTGATGATAATGAGATTGCCGTATCCGCGCAGCCCGTTTCCGGCATAAACGACACGGCCATCGGCCGATGCCGTCACCGGATCGCCCGCCGCGCCGCCGATATTCACGCCTTTGTTTTTCGCGTCGTCGAACGTGCCGAGGATCGGACCGCGCGCGGGCCATGCAAACGCGATCGGGCCGCCCGCGGCCGCGGTGTCGCTGCCGGCCGCGCCCGTCTGCGGCGGAACCGTCGTCGCGGTCGCGCCCGAGCCGTAGACCGGCGGCGCTGCCATGACACCGGTTGCGGCGCCCGTCGTCGCCACGCCGCTCGAAACGAGCGGCGCGCTCTGCACGCCACCACCTGCGACCGGCGACGTCGCGACGCCCGGCGTCAGCGCCGCGACGTTCGCACCCGGCGGCGCGACGCGCAGCAGCTGGTCGACTTCGATCTGGTTCGGGTTGGTCAGGTTGTTCCACGTCGCAATATCGCGATAATTCTGGCCGTTCTCGAGCGCGATGCGGTAGAGCGTGTCACCTGGTTTGACGCGGTAATAACCGGGTGGCGGCGGACCGAGCGGCACCGGGGGCTGCGCCGCCTGCGTGCCGAGCGTGCCGGAGCGATCGACGACGGGCGCTTGATCGAGCCGTGTCGCACAGGCCGTCAACAGGGAGAGCGCGACCACACACACGCAACGCTGGGCTACGGTCAGGCGGACATCGAGGCGGGTTCTTGTCATCGAGCGCAACATACTCATCGGTATCAAATCACTCCGGATTTTAAGGGTACAAAGAAAACGCGATCAAGCCTCGACTCGCGCCATTGCGCAGGCCCGGTGCGCTCGACGAGCGTCAGCACCTGCGCCTGAGCGTCCTGCGTGCCGACGGGTGCGACGAGCCGCCCGCCGATCGCAAGCTGTTCGAGCAGCGCCTGCGGGACGTCGAGGCCGGCGGCCGCGATCACGATGGCATCGAACGGCGCGGCTGACGGCAGACCGAGCCGTCCGTCGCCGTAATGCAACCGGATATTCGGAATGCGCAGCGGACGCAGATTGATCTTCGCGCGCTCATACAACGGCTTCACACGTTCGATCGAATACACATCGCGCGCGACCTGGCTCAGCACCGCCGCCTGGTAGCCGCAACCCGTGCCGATCTCGAGCACGTTCGCGAGCGCACGGCCGGCCGCGGCCAGCTCGATCATCCGCGCAACCACCGACGGCTTCGAGATGGTCTGGTGATGACCGATCGGCAGCGCCGCATCTTCGTAGGCCTGCGTGGCGAGCCCCGGGTCGATGAACATATGGCGCGACACGACGGACATCGCATGCAGCACGCGTGGATCGGCGACACCGTTCGCACGCAGGCGTTCGACCATCCGTTCGCGCACCCGTTCCGACGTCAGCGCCATCGCGCCGTTCAGCGCGACGTTGGGCGCGCCGCTGCGTTCGGTGGGTTTGACTGTGCCGGCCTTGCCGGCCGTATTCACTGGATGGCGACCGGCGCGATGGCCGGCCGCTTCGCCGCGTGCGGGAGAGGTCGAGGATGCGGTCGTGCGCGCACGCGTGTCCGCATGACCGGACGTGCCCGCCCCGCCAGACACGTTCGCCGCGCGCAACTCGCCGGCCCGGCCGTCGGCCTTGCGCGGCTCGCGTACCAGATCCTCGAGCCCGAGCGGAAAGCGCTTGGCGCGCTCGCCGGTCATGAAGCGCCGCTCCCGGCGCGCGCCCATTCGCGCGCCGCGGGCAGCATATGTGTATGAGTCAGATCGAGTTGCAGCGGCGTGATCGACACGTGACCGTTCGCGACAGCATGGAAATCGGTGCCTTCGCTCGCATCGCGCGCACTCCCCGACGGACCGATCCAGTAGATCGGCTCGCCGCGCGGATTGGTCTGCCGGATCACCGGCTGCGACGGATGACGTTTGCCGAGCCGTGTCACCTGCCAGTCGCGCAGCTGCCCGTACGGCAGATTGGGAATATTGACGTTCAGAAGCGGATGGCCAGCCAGCGGATGCGCGAGATAATGCGCGACGATCTCGGCCGCGACGCGCGTCGCGTCTTCGAGATGCCCCCAGTCCTTGTCGACGAGCGAAAACGCGATGGCCGGCACGCCGAACATGATGCCCTCGGTCGCGGCGGCGACGGTACCTGAATAGAGCGTGTCCTCGCCCATGTTCTGGCCGTTGTTGATGCCCGACACGACGAGGTCCGGCGTGTGGTCCAGCATGCCGGTCAGCGCGACGTGGACGGAGTCGGTGGGCGTGCCGTTCACGTAGTAGAAGCCATTCGACGAGCGCAGCACCGACAGCGGCCGGGACAGCGTCAGCGAATTCGATGCGCCACTGCAATTCTGTTCGGGCGCCATCACGGTGACGTCGGCGAGCGGCTTCAGCGCTTCATAAAGCGCGGCGAGGCCGGGCGCCAGATAACCGTCGTCGTTGCTGAGTAGGATTCGCATCCGACGATTGTAACCGAGGAAGGAAGGCACGCGAACGACACGCCGGGCCGGTCCCTCTTGTCCGTATTTTCACGATGGAACCGTACGGTCGTTCGGCATGTTTTACACTGCGTTGAATGCCTGGCGAAGTGGAGCGCTGCTTCATCCAGGCCATTGCTCCACCGCCCCTCATCTATCTGCGGAGACACCATGCGCGCGATTCGCTGCAATCAATACGGCCCCCCCGAAAGCCTGACCGTCGAGGATCTGCCCGATCTGCAACCGAAGGCCGGCGAAGTCGTGATCGACGTGCGCGCGGCAAGCGTCAATTTCCCGGATGTACTGATCATCGAGAACAAGTACCAGTTCAAGCCGCCGCTGCCGTTCACGCCGGGCTCGGAAGTCGCGGGCGTGGTGCGCGCGGTCGGCGAAGGCGTCACGCAGTTGCAGCCGGGCGCACGCGTCGTCGCGTTCACCGGTTCGGGTGGCTTTGCCGAACAGGTCGCGGCGCCGGTCTCCTCATGCGTGCCGCTCGAGGACGACGTCGACTTCGCGCTCGCGGCGGCGTTCCAGCTCGCATACGGCACGTCGCATCACGCGGTGGTCGATCGCGCGGCGCTGCGGGCCGGCGAAACGATGCTCGTGCTCGGCGCGGCGGGCGGCGTCGGCCTCGCTGCGGTCCAGATCGGCAAGGCGCTCGGCGCGCGCGTGATCGCGGCGGCATCGACCGACGACAAGCTCGCGGTCTGCGTCGAACACGGCGCCGACGCGACGATCAACTACACGCGCGACGATCTGCGCGAGCGCATCAAGACGCTGACCGACGGCCGGGGACCGGACGTGATCTACGACCCGGTCGGCGGTATCTATGCGGAGCCGGCGTTTCGCAGCATCGGCTGGCGCGGGCGCTATCTGGTCGTCGGCTTCGCGAACGGCGAGATTCCGAAGCTGCCACTGAACCTGGCGTTACTTAAAGGCGCGAGCATCGTCGGTGTTTTCTGGGGCGATTTTGCGAAGCGCGAACCGGAGCGCGATGCGGCCGGCTTCAAGGAACTGATGGGCTGGATCAAGCAGGGCAAACTGCGTCCGTACGTGTCGGCACGCTATCCGCTCGCCGATACGGGCCGCGCGCTGCGCGACATGGTCGAGCGGCGCGTGACGGGCAAGATCGTGATCGAGCCTTGATGGTGTTTTATTCGGCGCGTGGGTGGACGACGCGCCCTCACAGCTTCTCGGTGTCGCCGCTCTTCGGCTGCCACTTCATCAGGCGCCGCTCCATCAGCCCAACGAGCGCGTCGAGCACCAGCGCGAACGCGGTCAGCACGAGAATCCCGGCGAACACGGCGTTGATGTCGAAGGTACCTTCGGCCTGCAGGATCAGATAGCCGACGCCGCGCGCGGAACCGAGATACTCGCCGACCACCGAGCCGACGAACGCGAGCCCTACCGACGTATGCAGGCTCGAAAACACCCAGCTCGTCGCGCTCGGCAGGTACACGTGACGCAGCAGCTGTTTGCGGTTCGCGCCGAGCATCCGGGCGTTCGCGAGCACGACGGGGCTCACTTCCTTCACGCCCTGGTACACGTTGAAGAACACGATGAAGAACACCAGCGTCACGCCGAGCGCGACCTTCGACCAGATGCCGAGACCGAACCACACGCCGAAGATCGGCGCGAGAATCACGCGCGGCATCGAGTTGGCTGCCTTGATGTACGGATCGAACAGCGCGCTCGCCATTGGCGACAGCGCGAGCCACAGTCCGATGCCAAGCCCGAGCGCGGTGCCGATGACGAACGCGAGCACCGTCTCGATCAGCGTGACCCACAGGTGCAGATAGATTTCACCGGACGCGAACCATTCCCAGATCTGCACCAGCACCTTCTGCGGCTCGCCGAAGAAGAACGCTGCCTTGTTCGGGTCGTCGAAATAGAACGCCGGCAGCAGCGTGGGGCTTGTCAGCACGTACCAGAGCGCGAAACTCAGTATGAGCAGCAGCCACTGCCAGATCACCAGGTTCGCGCGGTTCGGGCGCATCGTTTTCCACATGGAGTTTGCCTTCTAGCGTCTCTTTGCGTCGACGCGTCGCGTTCACACCGCGGTCAGCTGCTGCTGATAGCCCTTGAGCACTTCGTCGCGCAACACGGCCCAGATCTGCGCGTGCAGTTCGACGAAGCGCGGATGCGCGCGAATTTCGGCAACGTCGCGCGGCCGCGGCAGGTCGATCGGGAATTCGCCGATCGGCCGTGTGCCCGGCCCCGCCGACAGCACGACGACGCGGTCCGACATCGCGATCGCCTCGTCGAGATCGTGCGTGATGAACAGCACCGCCTTGCGCTTCGCGACCCACAGATCGAGCAGCTCGTTCTCCATCAGCTGGCGCGTCTGGATGTCGAGCGCGGAAAACGGCTCATCCATCAGGATGATGTCGGGATCGAGAATCAACGTCTGCGCCATCGCCACCCGCTTGCGCATCCCGCCGGACAACTGATGCGGATAGCGATCGCCGAATCCACCGAGCCCGACGCGCTTCAGCCACTCGTCGCCCCGTGCGCGCGCTTCGTCGCGCGGCACGTTGTGGAACGACAGGCCCGCCGTGACGTTATCGATTGCCGAGCGCCACGGCATCAGCGCGTCCGCCTGGAACATGTAGCCGGCGCGGCGATTCAGTCCGGTGAGCCGTTCGCCGAACACGCTGACGGTGCCCGACGACGGCTGCAACAGCCCCGCGCCGATGTTGAGCAGCGTCGACTTGCCGCAGCCGGTCGGGCCGACGACCGAGACGAATTCGCCGGGCGCGATGCGCAGCGTCGTGTCCTTGACGGCTGTGTAGCGTTGCGTCCGGTCGTCGCGCGACGCGAACGTGCAGGTGATGTTTTCGAGTGCCAGGGCGGCAACGGTCATCGGTCGGCTCCCTTCGGGTAACGGATCGCGGGAGGTCAGGCCTTGACGGTCGCGAGCGCTTTCTTCACGAAGTCGTTGGTCCACGTCTTCGACAGATCGAGCGTTTTGCCCTTCACGTTCTCGTCGAATGCCTGTAGCGTTTTCAGCGACGTTGCGGGGCCGTCGGCGGGCATCAGTCCGTCCGGCGACATCGCTTCCTTCACGTGCTCCCACGCCGCCAGATACAGCGCGCGGTCGCCGAGCAGGTACGACTCGGGCACTGTGTTGATGAGGTCGCTGCCGGTCGCGCCTTGCAGCCATTTGAGCGCGCGCACCATCGCGTTGGTCAGCGCCTGCGTGGTATTCGGATTCTTCGTGATGAACGACTGCGACGCGTACAGGCAGCCGGCCGGCATGTTGCCGCCGAACACCGCGTGCGTGTCGGCGAGCGTGCGCGTGTCGGACACGACGCGGATGTCGCCCGAGCGTTCGAGCTTCGTCATCACCGGATCGAGATTCGCAAGCGCGTCGATCTGCCCGGACTGCAGCGCGGCGATCGCCCCCGCGCCTGCGCCGACGCCGATGAACGCGACGTCCTTCGCGCTCAGGCCGGCTTTCGCGAGTACGAAGCTCGCCATGATCGACGTCGACGAACCCGGCGCCGTCACGCCGATTTTCTTGCCCTTCAGATCGGCGATCGACTTGTAGTTCGGCAGCGTTTTCTTCGACACCGCGAGCACGATCTGCGGCGCGCGTCCCTGCAACACGAATTCGCGGAACGACTGGTTCTTCGCCTGCAGCAGCAGCGTGTGTTCGAACGCACCCGACACGACGTCCGCGCTACCGCCGACCGCGGCCTTCAGCGCCTGCGAGCCGCCCGCGAAATCGGAGATCTCGATGTCGAGTCCTTCGTCCTTGAAGTAATTGCGCCGCTCGGCGATTGTCAGCGGCAGGTAGTAGAACAGGTTCTTGCCGCCCACCGCGATCGCAACCTTCTGCGTTTCGGGTTTGCCCTGCGCAAAGGCGAGCGGCGTACCGGCGAAAGCCGCGCCCGCGACCGCGGCGGTACCGGCGAGAAAGCGTCTGCGTTGCATCGTCGAAGTCTCCTGTCTTTATTGTTCGTGCGCGCGATGAAACCGGCGCGCCGGTGTTTCATGGGCCGGGGCGCAGGTGCCCGCTGCTGCCCGCCGTCGCCGCTATTCAGACGATCTGTTGTTCGTGCAGCCGCGCGATGCGCTCTGCATCATAACCTAGCGATTGCAGGACTTCATCGGTATGTTCACCCAGTTCGGGACCGAGCCAGCGGGTGTCGCCGGGAGTGTCCGAGAGCTTCGGCGTGACCGCGGGTAACGCGATCTCGTGACCGTCCTGCCACTTGAAACGCTGGATCATCTGGCGCGCGAGGTACTGCGGATCGGTGAACATATCCGCAACGCTGTAGATGCTGCCGACCGGCACGTCTGCCGCGTTCAGCACCGCGAGCGCTTCGTCGATCGTGCGGTCGGCGAGCCATGCGGCGATCGCGCCGTCGATCTCCGCGGTGCGCGGCACGCGACCGTCGTTGTGTGCGAGCGATGGATCGTCGGCGAGATCCGAGCGGTCGATCGCGAGCATCAGCCGGCGGAAGATTGGATCGCTGTTGCCGCCGATCACGATGCTGCCGTCCCGGCACGGGTACGTGTTCGACGGCACGATGCCCGGCAGCGATGCGCCGGTGCGCTCGCGCACCATGCCGTACACGCCGTACTCGGGCACCACGCTCTCCATCATGTTGAACACCGCCTCGTACAGCGCGACGTCGACGATCTGACCTTTGCCGCCGTTCGTGTTCTTGTGATGCATCGCCATCAGCGCGCCGATCACGCCGTGCAGCGCGGCGATCGAGTCGCCGATCGAGATGCCGATACGCGGCGGCGGCAGATCCGGATAGCCGGTGATGTGCCGCAGCCCGCCCATCGATTCGGCGATCGCACCGAAGCCGGGCCGGTCGCGATACGGACCGGTCTGGCCGTAGCCCGACAGACGCACCATCACGAGACCGGGGTTGCCGGCCGACAGCACGTCGTAGCCGAGGCCAAGCTTTTCGAGCAGCCCAGGCCGGAAATTCTCGACGACGATATCGGCTTCGCGCGCGAGGCGCCGGACGATCTCCTTGCCCTCGTCGGCTTTCAGATTGACCGTCACCGATTTCTTGTTGCGCGCCTGCACCGCCCACCACAGCGACGTGCCGCCCGCTTCCGGATAGAGCTTGCGCCACTTGCGCAGCGGGTCGCCGCCCTTCGGGTCCTCGATCTTGATCACGTCCGCGCCGAACTCGCCGAGAAAGCGCGCGGCGAACGGGCCCGCGATCAGCGTGCCGAGTTCGAGCACCTTGACGCCCGCGAGCGGGCCGGGCGCCACGGCGGCGGCGGTGGGGGTCGTCGTGTTCATCTGTCTCCTTCGTTCTGATGGGCTGGCCGCGGGCGGCGTGCGACGTGCGGTGTGCGACGCGTTCGCCGTGCCGCTGCCGCTACAGCGAGCGGCGGTCGAGCATCGCGCGGGCGATGGTGCCCGCGTCCACGTATTCGAGTTCGCCGCCGACCGGCACGCCGCGCGCGAGCCGCGTCACCGCGAGACCGCGCGCCTTCAGCGTCTGCCCGAGGTAGTGGGCGGTCGCCTCGCCTTCGTTCGTGAAATTGGTGGCGAGCACGACTTCCTTCACGATCCCGTCCGACGCGCGCTTAACCAGCCGGTCGAAATGGATCTCCTTCGGACCGATGCCGTCGAGCGGACTCAGCCGGCCCATCAGCACGAAGTACAGGCCGCGGTAGGTCATCGTCTGCTCGAGCATGATCTGGTCGGCCGGCGTTTCGACGACGCACAGCAGCGTCGGATCGCGCGCCTCATCGCTGCAGACTTCGCAGATCTGCGCTTCGGTGAAGGTGTTGCACTTCTCGCAGTGCTGCAGATGTTCGGTCGCGAACAGCAGCGAGCGGCCGAGCTTTCCGGCGCCTTCGCGATCGTGCTGCATCAGGTGATACGCCATGCGCTGCGCGGACTTCGGCCCGACACCGGGCAATACGCGCAGCGCCTCGACGAGCGCCGACAGTGCGGACGGTTGTTTCATTCGATGACGGCGACGGCGCTGGAAAGTGGCGAATGGGAAACCAGTGAAGCGGACGACGTCGTGCCCGGCAAAGCCGATGGCGACCCGCCGTCCGGATGCGGGCTCAGAACGGCAGCTTGAAACCCGGCGGCAACGGCAGGCCAGAGGTCATGCCGCCCATCTTTTCCTGCGCGGTGGCTTCGGCCTTGCGCACGGCGTCGTTGAACGCGGCGGCGACGAGATCTTCGAGCATGTCCTTGTCGTCGGCGAGCAGGCTCGGATCGATCGACACGCGACGCACGTCGTTCTTGCAGGTCATCGTCACCTTCACGAGACCGGCGCCGGACTGGCCCTCGACCTCGATCAGCGCGAGCTGTTCCTGCATCTTCTTCATGTTTTCCTGCATCTGCTGCGCCTGCTTCATCAGCCCGGCGAGTTGGCCTTTCATCATGGGAGTGCTCCTTGCCTTGTGGATCGTAATCGTGTGAAAGCGGTGGTGTCTTATGGTGTGGCGCTGCGTTCCTGCTACACGCAGCAGCAGGCGGCAAGCGCTCGATGTCAATGCGCGGACGACGCGCCGTCCTGTGCGACAGGCCGGATCGAACCCGGCACGATGCTCGCGCCGAATTCGCGGATCAGCGACTGCACGAACGGATCGGCGCCGATTTCGCGCTCGGCCTCTTTCTGACGCTGCGCGCGCTCGGCGGCATCGAGCGCGGCGGCCGTGCGGCGCGCGGGGCCGACTTCCACCTGCACGTCGACGTCGCGACCGAGGCGCTCGGCGAGCGCCGCCTTCAGCTTCGCGACCTGCGACGACTCCGCGTATTGCGGCACCGGCACGTTGAGCCGCAGCGTCGCGCCATCGAGCGCCATCAGTTCGCTGTTGAATGCGAGCTGGTACGAAATGCCCTTCAGCGGCAAGCCGGCGGCGAGCGCCGGCCAGTCGCCCTCGAAGCCGAGCGGATCGAGCGGTATCGCCGGCGGCAGCGGACGCGTATCGACGACCGGTGGTGCTTCGGCACGCACGGGTACTGCGCCGTTGAGCCGAACGTCGTCAAGGCCGCTGTCGAAGACCGGCACGAAGCCGTCGTCGGGTGCTGCGAAGAAAGCGTCGTCGCCTGAAACGGGGATGTAGTCGTCGGGCGGCATGTCGTCCCACGGCGGGACCGAGGCGGCGCTTTGTTCGCGCTTGTCCTGAGCGGCGTTCGGGCGGGCTGCCGGGGCGTTTTGCGCGGGACGTGACGCGGGTGCCGATGGTACTGACGGCACCGGGACAACGACGCGTGGCGCAGCGGCCTTAGGCGCGGCCGGCGATGCCGCTCGAGGCGCCGGGCTGATGCGGTCGCGCGTCGACGAAACCTTGAGGCCCGCGTTGCGCAGCACGTCGAGTGCAGCGCTTGCGCCACCACCGGCGCGATGCGATGCGGCTGTTTCTGCTGCAGCCTTGTTTATAGCGGCATCAGCGACGCCGGGGGGGCTGGCGGTTCTTTTCTGTGCGGTTGCGGCGGCTGGCGTGGTTACGATGGCCTCCGGCTCTGCTTTCAGCACTAGCGGCGAGGCCAGTTCCGCGATGTCGGTAACTTGCGCTTCGATGATCTCGGGCAAAGCCACGAGCTGCGGCTCAACGATCGCGTCATCGGACGCACTGGTCTCCGGCGAAGCGTCGGCTTGCGCTTCAACGACCACGTCGACCGATGTACCCGTCCCAGGCGAAGCTGCGGCCGGTGGTTCGACGATCGAGCCATCGGACGTACCTGCTTCGGGAGACGCTGCGACCCGAGCCTCACGCACAGGCACACCATCGTTGGTCTTGCCGACGTGCACATTCGCTTCACCGCTCGCCTGCCGTACAGCGGCGCCCGGTGCCTTCGCTGCAGGCACCGTTGGTGTCTGCGCGGAGTCCGCGGCCTGCACCGGCGCGGACGCTCGCCGTACATCGGCAGACGAAGACGTCGACGGCCGCGCAGCCGGCACCGTCCCTCCGCCGTTGCCGCCACCATTCGGCGCGGGCTCGAATGCGAGCATCCGCAGCAGCGTCATCGTGAAGCCCGCGTATTCGTCCGGCGCGAGACCCAGTTCGCTGCGGCCAATCGTGGCGATCTGATAGTAAAGCTGGACCTGCTCCGGGTTCAGCGCATCGGCGAAGCGGCGCAGATCGGTAGCCTCGGGCCATTCGTCGAGCACCGACGCCGGTGCGAACTGCGCCCATGCGATACGGTGCAGCAGACTCGCAAGATCCTGCAGCGCCGTCGAGAACGACAGGCTGCGCAGCGCCATCTCGTCGGCGACCGCGAGCACCGCGGCACCGTCGCCCGCGGCCAGCGCATCGAGCAGACGCACCAGATAGCTCTGGTCGAGCGCGCCGAGCATGCCGCGCACGGCCTCCTCGGTCACCTGATTGGCCGAATAGGCGATCGCCTGATCGGTCAGCGACAGCGCATCGCGCATCGAGCCGTCGGCGGCACGCGCGAGCAGCCGTAGCGCCTGCGCTTCGAAACTGATCTGCTCGTCGCCGAGAATCCCCTCGAGATGCGACACGATGTGCCCCGCCGGCATCTGCTTCAGATTGAACTGCAGGCAGCGCGACAGCACGGTAACCGGGATTTTCTGCGGATCGGTGGTGGCGAGAATGAACTTGACGTGCGACGGCGGTTCTTCCAGCGTCTTCAGCATCGCGTTGAACGCGTGGTTGGTCAGCATGTGCACTTCGTCGATCATGTAGACCTTGAAGCGCGCATCGACCGGCGCATAGACCGCGCGTTCGAGCAGTGCCGCCATCTCGTCGACGCCGCGGTTGCTCGCCGCGTCCATCTCGACGTAATCGATGAACCGCCCTTCATCGATCTCGCGACACGCCCGGCACACGCCGCACGGTGTCGACGTGATGCCGGTCTCGCAGTTCAGCGCCTTCGCGAAGATACGCGACAGCGTCGTCTTGCCGACGCCGCGCGTGCCGGTAAACAGATAGGCGTGGTGCAGACGGCCGCCGTCGAGGGCGTGCGTGAGCGCGCGCACCACGTGCTCCTGTCCGACGAGCGAAGCGAAATCCTTCGGCCGCCATTTGCGTGCGAGAACTTGGTAGGTCATCCGGAAATTGTATCAGCAACGTTGGTCCGCACAGACGAATCGAAAGCGCCCGACCGGGTGGCAGGAACATGCGTCTGCACGATTGAATTTCGCTGACTGGATGTAGCTGAAATTGGAAAACTGATGTGCTGAAAATGAGCAGCCACTGAACGATGCGGCCCGAAACCAGCGGAAGAACGACACAGAAAAAAGCGGGAGGTGACGAGCCTGACCCTCGGCACTGGCGGAAAACGGCTGTGGCTGCTTCGTTCCCGACCTGACCAGGTTGACCATCCCTCCATGCGAGGAGGCCCGTCACGTTGCATTCTATCATCGGTGCTGCTGCGGCGCGACAGCTAAAGTGAACGGCCGCCGCGTAACGCTTATCCGCAAAGGCACCGCGCAGTTATCAGCCCCTCTTGTGTTTGCTGCGAAAACCACCAGATAAGGGTCGTGGAAATCCCCGCGCGAGGATAAAGCCCCACTGCCCTGATGACTACTATCGCGGCGGGCAACGCATAGCGAATTAAGCTAAACTGGCGGCCAGATGTCCCGCAATACAGGTCCCCTAGCGCCCTTCCGAGACTGCATCCGCAGTTTCTCGAACGGACTCGAACAGGGCTCGGCGTGCGGCTACACGAACAGAAGTTTTTCCGGTTTTGGTGTATCGTGGCGAGCAATTCAGGCCGGCCTCGATCCGAAAGAGGTATTCATACAATGAGCGAACAAATCAAGCATATCAGCGACGCATCGTTCGAAACGGACGTCGTGAAATCCGATAAACCCGTATTGCTCGACTTCTGGGCGGAATGGTGTGGTCCGTGCAAGATGATCGCCCCGATCCTCGACGAAGTCGCGAAGGAATACGACGGTCGCGTGCAGATCGCGAAGATCAACGTGGACGAGCATCAATCGACGCCGGTCAAGTTCGGCGTGCGCGGTATCCCGACGCTGATCCTGTTCAAGAACGGTGCGGTCGCCGCACAAAAGGTGGGCGCGCTGTCGAAGTCGCAGCTGACCGCGTTCCTCGACGGCAACCTGTAAAGAAGCTTCTGTCGCGGCGCAATTCACCGCGAACCGTACCGGGCGTGTTGTCCATCGACAACACGCTCGTTGCTCAGGTGCTCTTCACTCACGTCGGCGGAATCCGGCGTGTGCTATGCTAGAATCTACAAAACGTCGAAAAGACGTGTAAGTCCTTGAGCGGTTCCGCTCAACTCTCCTCCCAGATTCCAATTCGTCGCACCTTCTCCCGCGGGTTCTCCGTATGCATTTATCCGAGCTTAAGACTCAGCACGTGTCTGAATTGATCGAGATGGCCAATGGCCTCGAGATCGAAAGCGCGAACCGCCTGCGCAAGCAGGAACTGATGTTCGCCATTCTCAAAAGACGCGCCAAAACCGGCGAAACGATTTTCGGCGACGGCACGCTCGAAGTATTACCGGATGGTTTCGGTTTCCTGCGCTCGCCGGAAACCTCCTATCTGGCAAGCACGGACGACATCTACATCAGTCCGTCGCAGATCCGCCGCTTCAACCTGCACACCGGCGACACGATCGAAGGCGAAGTGCGCACGCCGAAGGACGGCGAACGCTATTTCGCGCTGGTGAAAGTCGACAAGGTCAACGGCCAGCCGCCGGAGGCGTCGAAGCACAAGATCATGTTCGAAAACCTCACGCCGCTGCACCCGAACAAGGTGCTGCTGCTCGAGCGCGAAATGCGCGGCGAGGAAAACGTGACGGGCCGGATCATCGACATGATCGCGCCGATCGGCAAGGGCCAGCGCGGCCTGCTGGTCGCGTCGCCGAAGTCCGGCAAGACGGTGATGCTGCAGCACATCGCGCACGCCATCAAACAGAACCATCCGGACGTCGTGCTGTTCGTGCTGCTGATCGACGAACGGCCGGAAGAAGTGACGGAAATGCAGCGCTCGGTGGCGGGCGAAGTGATCGCGTCGACCTTCGACGAACCGGCCGCGCGTCACGTGCAGGTCGCCGAAATGGTGATCGAAAAAGCCAAGCGCCTCGTCGAAATGAAGAACGACGTCGTGATCCTGCTCGACTCGATCACGCGCCTCGCGCGTGCGTACAACACCGTCGTCCCGGCCTCGGGCAAGGTGCTGACGGGCGGTGTCGATGCGAACGCACTCCAGCGTCCGAAGCGCTTCTTCGGCGCGGCGCGCAACATCGAGGAAGGCGGTTCGCTGACGATCATCGGTACCGCGCTGATCGAAACCGGCAGCCGCATGGACGACGTGATCTACGAAGAGTTCAAGGGCACCGGCAACATGGAAGTGCACCTCGAGCGCCGTCTCGCGGAAAAGCGCGTCTACCCGTCGATCAACCTGAACAAGTCCGGCACGCGCCGCGAGGAACTGCTGATCAAGCCCGAAGTCCTGCAAAAGATCTGGGTGCTGCGCAAGTTCATTCACGACATGGACGAAGTCGAATCGATGGAATTCCTGCTCGACAAGGTTCGCCAGACCAAGAGCAATTCCGAATTCTTCGACATGATGCGTCGCAGCAGCTGATAAGCCGCACTGCATCGCTCGAACTGCAACACAAACCGTCCGCCTCGTGCGGACGGTTTTTTTTCGCCTGTCGCCAGCGCATCGCATGTCACGCGTCACCCGTTTCCGCCAACATATACGTGAACGTACACGTTGATCTATAATGGCCGCTACCCACACCCGCCTCACCGCGCCATGGCCAAAGGCCCCGACCCGCAACTGCTCACCGTGCAGGACGCCGCGAAGCGCCTGCACGTCACCGCGCGCACGCTCAAGTACTACGAGGAACGCGGCCTCGTCACGCCGACCCGCAGCGAGGGCCGCTACCGGCTCTACGGCAGCGACGATCTCGAACGTTTCGCGCGGATCTTGCGGCTGCGTTCGCTCGGCTTCTCGCTGCAAGGCATTACCGAAATGCTCAAGCGGCCGTTCGACCGGCACGAGGGTGGCCGCAGCCGGCTGTCGGACGCGTCGCTGCGCGAAGTGCGTGACGCGCTGACCCAGCAGATCGACGCACTCGACGCGCGCATCGAATCCGTCAGCCGGGAACTGAAGGAGGCACGGACGCTGCGCGCGGAGCTGAGCCACGATCTCGATTACGTCGCACGCCGCGTGGCCGGCGAAAGCGCCGACACGCTGCTCGAAGAGCGGCGCGATGCACTCGTCCGGAAGCGGACGCCCGCGGCGAAACAAGCGAAGCCCAGAGATCCGTCCGCATGAACGCAACACCGTCCCGCGTCCCGCTTTTCAGCGTCGACAAGCTACGCGGCGACTTCTTCCCGTGGGTGCTGGCGGTCGTCACCGGCCTCGATTACTTCGATAACGCCGTCTTCTCGTTCTTCACCAGCTATATCGCCGGCGGCATCAACGCATCGCCGGACGAACTCGTCTGGTCGTCGAGCGCGTACGCGGTCGCCGCCGTGCTCGGCATCCTGCAGCAGCAATGGTGGGTCGAGCGAATCGGTTACCGGCGCTATGTCGCGGCGTGCATGCTGCTTTACGCGGCCGGCGCGGTCGCGGCCGCGCTCTGCGAAACGTCGGTGGAACTCGCGTTCGCGCGGGGCTTTCAGGGCTATTTCATCGGCCCGATGATGGGCATGTGCCGAATCCTGATCCAGATCAGCTTCACGCCGCAGCAGCGCCCTGCCGCGACGCGCGCATTTCTGATCCTGATCCTTCTCGGCAGCGCACTCGCGCCGCTTGCGGGCGGTCTGCTGGTCGCGCATTTCGACTGGCGCGCGCTCTTCGCGTGCACGGCGCCCGTTGGCGTGCTGTTCGCGATCCTCGCGTTGCTGGCGCTTCCGGATTCCGGCAGCCTGCAGCCGGAAGAGCGCGGCGCCACCCACTTCTGGCCGTACCTGATTTTCGCGTTCGCACAGGGCGCGCTGCAGATCGTGATGCAGCAGGTGCGCTTCAGGCTCTTCACAGCGTCGCCGGAACTGGTCGTGCTGACCGTGTCCGGCATCGGCGCGCTCGTGTGGTTCGTCTACCAGCAGTGGCATCACCCGTCACCACTGGTGCGGCTGCACGCGCTGCGCGAAAAGACCTTCCAGATGGGGCTCGTGCTGTACATGTTCTACTACTACGTGTCGACTGCGTTCAGCTATCTGATTGCGCGGTTTCTCGAAGGTGGGCTCGGCTATCCGGTCGAGAACGCTGGCCGGCTCGTCGGCGTGACGTCGCTGATTTCCGCGAGCGCGCTCTTCATCTACCTGCGCTATGCAAAACTGCTGCCGCGCAAGAAGTGGATCATCGTGCCGGGCTTCGCGATCGCCGCATTCGCGGCTGCATGGATGACGCGGATGTCGCCTGACGTCGGCGAAGCAGCACTGATCGCCCCGCTGCTGCTGCGCGGGCTGCTGTTGCTGTTCATCGTGTTGCCGGTTGCGAATCTGACGTTCAGAATCTTCGCGATCGAGGAATTTACTCACGGCTACCGGCTGAAGAACATCGTGCGTCAGCTGACCATCTCGTTCGCGACGGCGTCTGTCATCATCGTCGAGCAGCATCGTCAGGCGCTGCATCAGGCGCGGCTCGCGGAGTTCGCGAATCCGTTCAATCCCGCGTTCCAGAGTACGATCGCGTCGCTGACGAACGGCTTTGCGGCGACCGGCCAGCTGCCCGCGCAAGCACATGCGCTCGCGACGGTCGAGGTCGCCCGAATCGTCGCGCAGCAGGCGAGCTTCCTCACGTCGCTGGATGGGTTTTATTTCCTGATCGGCGTCGCCGTGTGCGGCGGCATTTTCGCCGCGTGGCAAAAACAGATCGATTGACCGATGCTCTCGAAACTCACTCACTGGTTCGACGCCCGCCGCCGCGACCGCGCGCTGCGCACTCACTCGATTCCCGATGCGCTGTGGCGGACGACGCTCGACGGCCTGCCCTTTCTCGCCCATCTGGACGCGGCGGACCTCGCGCGACTACGCGAAATGACCAGCCTGTTCCTCGCGCAAAAGCAGTTCTCGACCGCGCACGACCTCGAACTCACCGACGAAATGACCGTCGCAATCGCCGCACAGGCGAGCCTGCCCGTGCTGAATCTCGGCCTCGACCTGTATCGCGGCTGGGTCGGCGTGATCGTCTATCCAGGCGAATTCGTGATCCGCAAGACCGTCGAGGACGAAGACGGCGTCGTGCACGAAGTCGAGCACGACGCGAGCGGCGAAGCATGGGAAGGCGGTCCGGTGGTGCTGTCGTGGGAAGACGCGCAGATGACCGACGGCAGCGACGCGTACAACGTCGTGATCCACGAATTCGCGCACAAGATCGACATGCTGAACGGTGAAGCCGACGGCCATCCGCCGCTCTTTCGCCGCTGGCACGCGCCGCTCGATTCGCAGGCGTGGGCCGACGTGTTCGATCACGCCTACGACCGCTTCTGCGCGCGCGTCGACGCGGTGCCGGAGCGCCGCTGGGCGCGCTTCGAACGCGAATCGTTGATCGACCCGTATGCCGCGGACCATCCGTCGGAATTCTTCGCGGTCTGCAGCGAGGCGCTATTCGTCCGGCCGCAGGCGTTCGAGGCCGAATACCCCGAGCTGTACCGCCTGCTGGCCCGCTATTACCGGCAGGACCCCGCGCGCACCGGCTCGCTCGCAGCTGGCACGCGCTGAAAAAGGGGGCGTGGGGGTTGTGAAAGGCCTTGCGAAAAAGTCGCCAACCGACTGATTTTCTGGCATAATTGCCGCTTTTCGACCGTAGGTAAGTGGCTCGCGCCAAAATGCCGTCCGCATGCAGTGTTGCAGCGACGGCACGCGGGTTGGCTACCGCCAGATTAGAGGAACGACCATGAAAGAAGGCATTCACCCCGATTACCGCGAAGTCCTGTTCATCGATATGTCGAACGACTTCAAGTTTGTGACCCGCTCGACCATCCACACCCGCGAGACCGCCGAATTCAACGGCAAGACCTATCCGCTCGCGAAGATCGAAGTGTCGTCGGAATCGCACCCGTTCTACACGGGTCAGCAAAAGATCATGGACACGGCCGGCCGTGTCGAGAAGTTCAACAAGAAGTTCGGCGCACGCGCCAACGGCAAGGCCGTGAAGTAAAAGCCGCGTTGCCGGGGCCTCGATCGATGGCAGCCGGAACGAAGCACGAAGGGCAGCGCAAGCTGCCCTTTTTTATCGCCGGCCGCTTTCGGCGACATCCGCTATCGGCAGTTCCGGCCGATATCCAACGCGATCTCGCCACCCACCGTTCACGCAACACGCGCAACAGCCGTAAGCACCGGCAAGACTCCATGCCATGCGCCACCGTGACGCACGGCGCACGGCCCGTCTACAATGCCGGATGCTCCAGACCGGCCACCGTCCCGGGCATCGTTTCACACGGCCGGCCGCCTCGCCTTTCCGTTATCCAGACATCTGCATGAGACCTGTCGTTCGCCTCACCGCCTCCGCGACCAGCGCACTGCCCCGCTGGCTGCTGCTGACCATCTGTATCGTCTATGCGTCGTTCGGCCTGTTCGGCCGCGACCCATGGAAGAACGAGGACGCAGCCGGTTTCGGCGTGATGTGGACGATGGCGACGGGCCACGTGCACGACTGGTTGCTGCCGAACCTCGTCGGCAAATACATCACATCGGAAGGCCCGCTTGGCTACTGGCTCGGCGCGAGCTCGATCCGTGCGCTCGCGCCATGGGTCGATGCGAGCAACGCGTCGCGCGTGTTCACCGGGCTGTTGTTCTGCGCCGCGTGCGCGTTCGTCTGGTATGCCGCGTATCTGCTCGGCCGCCGCCCTGAAGTTCAGCCGTTCAAATACGCGTTCGGCGGCGAACCGGAACCGCGCGACTTCGGCCGCACGCTCGCTGACGGCGCGCTACTGATCCTGCTCGCGTGCTTCGGCCTCGCCGAGCGCGGTCACGAAACGACGCCGCAGATCATGCAGTTCGTCTGCGTCGCGATGCTCGTCTACGGTCTCGTGCGGATGGTCGACAAGCCCATCCAGGGCGCGCTCGTCTGGGGGTTCGCACTCGGACTCGTCGCGTTGTCGAGCAGTCCGGTGCTGGTCGTTGCGCTGCTGGTCGGTACGCTGGCGATGACCGTGATCGTGCGCGAGACGCGCTCGCGCTGGCTGCTGCTGGCGGGCCTGCCGGTCGCGCTCGCGTTGTCGGTGTCGTGGCCGCTCGTCGCGCTTTCCATGTTCCCCGATGACGCCGTGTGGTTCCTCAATCAGTGGATGAACGGCAGCATCAACTCGTTCGGCGGCTCGCCCGAACCGGTGCTGCGCTACGCGCTGAAGAACCTGCCACTGTTCACGTGGCCGGCATGGCCGCTCGCACTGTGGGCGTTTTTCAGCTGGGCCGGGCTGAGACGCGCGCCGCACGTTGCGATCCCGCTGTCGGTCATCGCGCCGCTGCTGATTCTCGTCGTGCTGCAGAGCCATCAGTCGAACCGGCTCTACATGCTGCTGCTGCCCGCGCTCGCAGTGCTCGCCACGTTCGCGCTGCCGACGTTGAAGCGCGGCGCGATCAACGCGATCGACTGGTTCGCGATGCTGAGCTTCACGATCATCGGCTCGGCCGTGTGGCTGTTCTGGCTTGCGGGCCTGACCGGCTTCCCCGCGCCGCTCGCACGCAACCTCGCGCGCTACGCGCCGGGCTTCACGCCGCAGTTCAAGATCCTGTCGTTCGTCTGCGCGGTCGCCGTCACCCTCTGCTGGTTCGCGCTCGCCCGCTGGCGGCTGTCGCGGCATCCGAAAGTGCTGTGGCGCAGCGTCGTGCTGTCGAGCGCCGGCACAACGCTGATGTGGGTACTGCTGATGACGCTGTGGCTGCCGCTCGTCAACTACAGCCGGACCTACAAGGACGTCGCCGAACAGATCGCGAGCCATCTGCCGGACGACTACAGCTGCATTTCGCCGGTCCGGCTCGGCAATGCGCAGATCGCGACCTTCGCGTATTTCGGCGACATGCACTTCTCGTTCAACGAAGACTGCGACGTGATCCTCCGTCAGGACACGCAGGACTTCGGCGAACCGAGCTCGATGCCGTCGTACATCTGGAAGCTGGTCTGGGAAGGCCGCCGCGTCGCCGACCGCGACGAACGCTTCCGTCTGTACGTCCGCATCGATCGACCAAAGCCGCCCGTCAAGCGCCGTCCGCCGCGCCGTCAACCGGACTGACCATGTTCGCGGACGTGCGGAAAATCGCCGGGCTCGCGTGGCCCGTGCTGATCGGCCAGCTCGCAATCGTCGCCTTCGGTGTGATCGATACGGCGATGGTCGGCCGCTATTCGGCGGTCGATCTGGCCGCGCTCGGCCTCGGTTCGTCGATCTACGTTTCCGTCTACATCAGCCTGACCGGCATCATCACCGCGCTACAACCGATCGCCGCGCAACTGCACGGCGCGCGGCGCTACGAGGAAATCGGCGAAGAGGTGCGTCAGTCGCTGTGGCTCGCGGTCGTGCTCGCGGCGCTCGGCTTCTCGATCCTGTTTTTTCCCGGACCGCTGCTGCGGCTCGCGCACGTGCCCGACACGCTGCGCGAACTGACGGTCTCGTATCTGCGCATCCTGTCGTTCGGGTTGCCCGCGAGTCTCGCGTTTCGCGTCTACAGCTCGCTCACCAATGCAGTCGGCAAACCGCGACTCGTGATGGTCCTGCAGATCGGCGCGCTGCTGATCAAGTTTCCGCTCAACACGTGGCTGATCTTCGGCGGACTCGGCGTGCCGGCGCTCGGCGGTCCCGGCTGCGCGCTCGCGAGCACGCTGATCAACTGGACGCTCGCGGTCGTCGGCATGACCGTGCTGGCAAGGCTCGACGTTTTCCGGCCGTTCGCGATCTTCGCGCGCTTCTGCTGGCCGGTGTGGCAGCGGCAACTCGCCCAGTTGCGACTCGGTATCCCGATGGGGCTGTCGTACCTGATCGAGGTCACGTCGTACACGTTCATGGCGCTTTTCATCGCGCGTTTCGGCACGACGACGCTCGCCGGGCACCAGATCGCGGGGAACGTCGGCGCGGTGCTGTACATGACGCCGCTGTCGATCGGCGTCGCCGCGTCGACACTCGTCGCACAGGCGCTCGGTGCGCATCGCTACGATGCCGCGCGCACGCTGGCGCGGCACGGCATCGCGATGGCTGTCGCGCTCGCATGCGGCTACGGCCTTATCGTGCTCGCGCTGCGGCCGTTCGTCGTCGCCGGCTACACGCCGGACCCGCAGGTGGTCGCCGCCGCGATGCCACTCGTGCTGATCGTGGCGTTCTATCACGTGTTCGATGCGCTACAGGTCACGTCCGCGTTCGTGCTGCGCGCCTACCGGGTCGCGGTGGTGCCAACGGTCATCTACGCGATCGCGCTATGGGGCGTGGGCCTCGGCGGCGGCTATCTGCTTGGCTATAACGTCGGCGGCGGCGTGCCGTCGTGGCTCACCGGCGCGCGCGGCTTCTGGGTCGCGAATACGGCGAGCCTCGCGATCGCCGGCACAGGGCTGCTGCTGTACTGGCGCGTCGTCAGCGCACGCTATAGCGGCCCGCGCGTGACACAACCGGACACTGTGGCCTAAGCACACCGAAGCCCCCCGCATTACCCGATTTGCATCGCCTCTACGCCGCACAATCGCGCACAACCGCTTGTACGCACTGCAAACCGTCAAAGATTTAACCAGTGTTAAATCAGCGCCCCGGTGATTTACTTGCGACAAATCGATCGGTATAAATCGAGGGCCTTTCATAAAAAGGGCGCGCAATTTGTCCTATGCTTAAGCGCAGCGCCTGCTGACTGGATGCGCGATCCGTTCCCGGCTCATTTTTTTGCCCTCAATGGAGTGCCTGCCATGCTGAAAAAGCTGTTGATGCTGTGCGTTGCCCTCGTGCTGTCGGTGTCCGCGGGGTTTGCCTCCGCCGTCGAAGTCAATACCGCCGATCAGGCGTCGCTCGAATCGGTCAAGGGTATCGGCCCGGTCCATGCGAAGGCGATCATCGACGAACGCACGAAAAACGGCCCATTCAAGGACGCCGCCGACCTCGCGACCCGCGTCAAGGGAATCGGCACCAAGTCCGTGACGAATCTCGAGGCCGCCGGGCTGACCGTCAACGGCTCCTCTGCGCCGCCGCCGGCAGGCACCAAGGCCGCGACGAAGTCCACGACGACGGCTGCCGCGCCGGCCGCAACGACCCCGACGCCTGCGCCAGCCGCGACGACGACGGCCACCGCTAGCGCTCCGGCGGATGCATCGGGCGGCAAGGCGACGAAGTCGAAGCGTTCGAAGAAGAGCAAGGCTGCTTCCGATGCAGCCACCGCATCGTCTGCCGCACCGGCTGCGGCAACATCGGACGGCAAGACCACGAAGACGAAGAAGTCGAAGAAGAGCAAGGCTGCTTCCGCCGCAGCGGCTTCGGGCGGCTGACGCATTGCGATTTATCCGTGCCGCGCCCCCGCGCGGCGTTTTCCCCCGCCGGTCCGCGTGTCGCAGCAGCGAAATCCGCAGATCGGCTATCCAGTGAGACCGCCATGAGCCTACTCGACACTCTCGGTTCCCTGCTTGGCAAGTCGCCCGATGGCGGCGGCGGCCAGCAAGCCCTGATCTCCACCGCCCTCGAATTCGTCAACAACCAGCCGGGCGGCCTGAACGGCCTGATCCAGAAATTCCAGGAAAAAGGCGCCGGCGACATCATCAGTTCGTGGGTCGGCAACGGCGAGAATCAGGCAATCTCGCCCGACACGCTGCATAGCGTGCTCGGCTCGGACGTGGTGAGCGGCCTCGCCGCGAAAGTCGGCGTCGATCCGCAGCAGGCCGCCGGCCTGCTGTCGCAGGTGCTACCGCACGTCGTCAACGCCGCGACGCCACAAGGCGAAGTGCCCGCTGGCGGCCAGGTGAACAGCGAAAGCGTGCTCGGCGCGCTGGGCAGCCTCACGTCGCTGCTCGGCAAGGGCGGCGGCACTCCGACCGCGTAACGTTGAAAGAAGGGGGGCGCCTGGCGCTCCCCTGCTTTTCACCTCTTCACGCGCGCCCTCTGCCTCGAGGGCTGTCCTCGCGTCGACCCTCCGCTTCGGCGCCACCGCACCATCTGCTGCACGACCGCGCTCAAGCCCCCGCTACCGACAGCTTGCGTACCATGTCCGCGACGATCGTGTGCCGGATGACCCGCATACACATCGCTTCGCCGCCGAACGTCGCCGCGAGTGCCGGATTCCCGGCAGCGAGCCGGGCGTTCTCCGCTTCGACTTCCGCATAAAGATCGTCGGCCGCGCGACCGATCGCGTTCACCTGCGCATCGAGCAGACGCACGGCGGTGCCGCGCGCGATGCCGATCACGTCGGCGGCACGCAGCATCAGGTCGCGATTCATATCTGCGTAGTAGCGCACGCCGAGCACGTCCCACGCGAACGACACCCGCTCCGGCCAGTCCCGCTTCTGATACGTCGGTGTGCTCCATGCCGCGACGCTCAGCAGGTCGTAGAACGGTGCGAGTTGAACGCCCTCGTGTGACACGAAGAAGCTGAGATTCTTCAGATGCGCATCCGGGTTGCCGACCAGCACGTTGAACACGAGCCACGAAAACAGTCGTGTGCGAGCCGCCGCTCGATTACGGCACGCGTTCGCGATCGCAGCCAGTTGCTCGACGCTGCCTTGCTCGTACTTGAACGTGCGCGCGAGATCGAGCAACTGGCACGCGTCGATCGAATGGCGGCGCTGCCACACGCCGTCGTGCTCGATCCGGTCGAAACGATCCACCAGATACACCGGCGCAGGCACATAGCGGCGATGCACCGGCGGCACATCCAGTTTCAGACGCGCGGCGAGCGTCATCACGAACCACTCGTCGATGACCGAATGCGGATAGTCGCCCTCTTCCTGATGATTCGGCTTGAGGATATGCGTCGACGGTGTTGCGCCCGCCGGCTCGAGCAGCCGGTCGTCCTGCAGTACGACCGCGAGCTTGTGCTGCGCACCGGCCAGCGACATGCGCTTCAACGCATCGTGCGTGAGTGGCACGCGCGGCAGCGCCGCGATCCGCGCGGCGAGATCCGCGTCGGCGAGCGGCCGCAGTCCTTCGCCTTGGGCCGCGCGAGCGTCCGCGAGATCCGGCGGCAGCAGCGTGACCGATCCTGCCGACTCGGCGCCGTAATGCGCGAGCAGCGCGAATGCATCGGCTTCGTTACGGATGTTCGCGTCGCGCGCGAGCAGCGCACGTTGTCCTTCCTCAGGCAGCAGATTGTCGAAATACCATTGCACCGACCGGCGACTGCTGCCGTCGCGCAGCGGTTCGGACTGAAGCGGCAGCGCGGGGCTCAGCGGGTAGCTTTCCGGGCGGGTGAGCCAGTCGGCGGTGTAGGTGAGGCTCCAGATATCGCCGTCGTCGCGCAGCACGCCGACGTCGATGCCGTTGATGCTCGCGACGAGACTGCGCGACGGCGGCACATGCTCCGTCGCGCGTTCTACCGCCGTCATGCCGTATCCCCGGAAGGACGCTGCCGTGCGCGTGCCTCGCGCTTCGCGAGCTTGTCGCGCTCACGCTCGAGCAGCGCGACGGCCGCATCCGGCAAATCGACGCTCACCTTCACGCCGAGCGATTCAAGCACGCGAAAGAGCTTGCCCCAGTGCACGCCTTCCGCACCGTTTTCGACCTTGCCGAGAAAGCTCTCGCTAACGCCGATGCTGCCCGCCGCATCGTCCTGACGCAGACGTTGCGCCTTGCGTGCCGCGCGAATCGCGATGCCGAGATCACGGGGTGTTTCGATGTCCGTTCTCATTCAGAATCCTTGCATTCATACGGATTTTATTATTTTAGCAGATAGGTAGTCAAAAATCCGTACGATCTAAAGGATTTAATGACAAAAGCGAGCGCCGAAACAAAAATCCATGCGATTGAACAGATTCTCAGGCAGAAAAATACAAATCACCTCATTATCCATGCGATCACAAGGTTAAATCCAAAGAAAAAGGGCAACGAATCGCTTCGTTGCCCTTCCCGGTCACACCGGCGCCGACGCGCCGCTCAATGACGCAATACGCTCAATGCACGACGCGCTCGAACACCAGCTTGCCGCCCTGGAGTTCGACCGGAATCACGTCCTTCGGACCGAACTTGCCGGCGAGAATCAGCTTCGCCACCGGATTCTCGATCTCCTGCTGGATCGCGCGCTTCAGCGGCCGCGCACCGAACAGCGGGTCGTAGCCGACCTTGCCGATCTGCTCGAGCGCCGCATCCGAGACGACCAGCTGCATGTCGAGCTTCGCGAGCCGCTCGTGCAACCGTTGCAGCTGGATCTTCGCGATCGACTGGATGTTCGAACGGTCTAGCGCATGGAACACGACGACGTCGTCGATCCGGTTCAGGAATTCCGGCCGGAAGTGCAGCTTGACCTCTTCCCACACGGCATCCTTCACCGCTTCCTGCGGTTCGCCGACCATCGCCTGGATCACCTGCGAGCCGAGGTTCGACGTCATCACGATCACCGTGTTCTTGAAGTCCACGGTGCGCCCCTGACCGTCGGTCATGCGACCGTCGTCGAGCACCTGCAGCAACACGTTGAACACGTCCGGATGCGCTTTCTCGACCTCGTCGAGCAGGATCACGCTATACGGCTTGCGGCGCACGGCTTCCGTCAGGTAGCCGCCTTCCTCGTAGCCGACATAGCCCGGCGGCGCGCCGATCAGCCGCGCGACGCTGTGCTTCTCCATGAACTCGCTCATGTCGATACGGATGAGATGATCTTCCGAATCGAACAGGAACGACGCCAGCGCCTTGCACAGCTCGGTCTTGCCGACGCCCGTCGGCCCGAGGAACAGGAACGAGCCATACGGACGGTTCGGATCCGACAACCCCGCACGCGAACGACGGATCGCATCGGCCACGGCACTGATCGCCTCGTCCTGACCGATCACGCGTTCGTGCAGTTTTTCCTCGATCTGCAGCAGCTTTTCGCGTTCGCCCTGCATCATCCGCGACACCGGAATCCCGGTTGAGCGCGACACGACGTCCGCGATTTCCTCCGCACCGACCTGCGTACGCAGCAGACGCCGACGCGTCGGACTGTTCTGCTCCTGCGCCTCCGCCTGCGCGACCTGCTTCAGTTGCGCCTCGAGCTGCGGCAGCTTGCCGTACTGCAGTTCCGCGACCTTTTCGAGCTTACCTTCGCGCTGCAGCCGCGTGATTTCGGCACGCGTGCGTTCGATGTCTTCCTTCAGTTGCGCGCTGCCCTGCACCGCGGCCTTTTCGGCGGTCCAGATTTCCTCGAGGTCCCCGTACTCGCGATCCAGCCGGTCGATCTCTTCTTCGATCAGTTGCAGCCGCTTCTGCGACGCCTCGTCCTTCTCCTTCTTCACCGCTTCGCGCTCGATCTTCAGCTGGATGCGCCGGCGGTCGAGCCGGTCCATCTCCTCGGGCTTCGAATCGATTTCCATCTTGATCTTCGACGCCGCTTCGTCGATCAGATCGATTGCCTTGTCGGGCAGGAAGCGGTCGGTGATGTAGCGATGCGACAGTTCGGCGGCCGCGACGATCGCCGGGTCGGTGATCTCGACGCCATGGTGCAGTTCGTACTTTTCCTGCAGGCCGCGCAGGATCGCGATCGTCGCCTCGACGGTCGGCTCGTCGACCAGCACTTTCTGGAACCGGCGTTCGAGCGCCGCGTCCTTCTCGATGTACTTGCGGTACTCGTCGAGCGTGGTCGCGCCGACGCAATGCAGCTCGCCGCGCGACAGCGCCGGCTTCAGCATGTTGCCCGCGTCCATCGCGCCTTCGGCCTTGCCCGCGCCGACCATCGTGTGAATCTCGTCGATGAAGACGATGGTCTGGCCTTCGTCCTTCGCGATGTCGTTCAGCACGGCCTTCAGGCGCTCTTCGAACTCGCCGCGATACTTAGCTCCTGCGAGCAGTGCCGCCATGTCAAGCGACAGCACGCGCTTGCCCTTCAGCGTTTCCGGCACCTCACCGTTGACGATCCGCTGTGCGAGCCCTTCGACGATCGCCGTCTTGCCGACGCCAGGCTCGCCGATCAGCACCGGGTTGTTCTTGGTCCGGCGTTGCAGGATCTGGATCGAGCGGCGGATTTCGTCGTCGCGGCCGATCACCGGATCGAGCTTGCCGGCGCGGGCACGTTCGGTCAGGTCGACCGTGTATTTCTTCAATGCTTCGCGCTGACTCTCGGCGTCCTGGCTGTGCACCTGCGAGCCGCCGCGCACCGCGACGATCGCCGCTTCGAGCGACTTGCGCGTGAGGCCGTGCTGACGCGCGACCCGGCCCGCCTCGCCTTTGTCGTCGGCGACAGCGAGCAGGAACATTTCGCTCGCGATGTAGCTGTCGTTGAGCTTCTGCGCTTCCTTGTCGGCCTGGTTCAACAGGCCCGTCAGATCGCGCCCGATCTGCACGTTGCCGTCGGTGCCCTGCACCTGCGGCAAGCGCTCGATCGCGTCGTTCAGCGCCGTCTGCAGCGCCTGCACGTGCACGCCCGAGCGCGACAGCAGCGAACGCGCGGCGCCGTCCTGCTGCGCGACGAGCGCCGCGAGCAGGTGCACCGGTTCGATGTATTGATTGTCGCGGCCGACGGCGAGACTCTGCGCGTCCGCGAGTGCTTCCTGAAATTTGGTGGTGAGTTTGTCGATTCTCATCAAGCAGCTCCGATTTCGAATATCACCAAAATGAGGTGTTTCGTGCGGTTTTCAAGCGCTTTTTTGAGTTTTCAGGCGAATTTTACGACACCGCACGACAGCAGCGCCAGTGGTGCGGCTTCGGCCGGTGCGGCGGTGCGCTTAACCCTCGCCTGGCACGGCCATGACCGGAATGACCCGCGTAATGCCGAGCAGCGCAGCGAGCGGCGCAGCCGGCCGGGCGACTTCTTCGATTGTATGGCGGTCGAGTTCGGCCATGAACGCGTCGCGTGCCGCGCCGAACACGTGCTGCAGCTGGCATTCCGCCTGAATCGCGCAGGTTCGGTGAGTGGCGCTTTCGCCGGAAAAGCAGCCGACCAGCGCGAAGTCGTTTTCGGTGGCGCGCACCACCTGGCCGACCGTCAGCGACCGCGACCGTCCCGCGAGCCGCAAGCCGCCGTTGCGTCCGCGAACCGTGTCGACCCAGCCGAGATCGCCGAGCCGCTGGACGATTTTCATCAGGTGGTTGCGGGAAATGCCGTACGCGTCGGAGATATCCTGGATCGTCGAGAGCCCTTCGCCGCAGACGGCGAGGTACAGCATCACGCGCAACGAGTAGTCGGTGTAGTCGGTCAGTCTCATGACGCAGGGGCTCGCGAAAACGATCGGCGACGCGCGGTCTCTCAATTGACCGCGACGTCGCAAGGGTTGCCGGCCTGGGGTCTGGGCATCTAACATGCAGCGCTTGCGCATGTTTAACCGTTCAGCCGACCGTTATTGTTCAACACTTTACGGCACCCCGGTTTTGCCGCTGTCCGGCGTGCGAAAAGCTGACCATCTATGCGTACCGAATAACAGGATATGCCCGCGGGCCACCTCTGCCCTATCAACGATCGTCGAGCCTCCCGAATGAAACCGCCTGCCCCTCGCCACGCCGAACCGACCGAAGCCAACATCCGTGAACTCGTGTACGCGTTTTACGACCGCGTGCGGGTCGACGCGCTGCTCGGTCCGGTCTTCGAGCAGAAGCTAGCCGGGAAATGGGACGATCATCTGCCGAAGATGTGCGCGTTCTGGGCCGGCATCGTGCTCGGCGCGAAGACGTATCGCGGCAACGTGCAGCAGGCGCACCAGCCGCTGCCCGGCATCGAGCCGAAGCATTTCAGCCACTGGCTGTATCTGTTTCTCGATACCGTGGAGTCGCGCTACGAGCCCGCTGCCGCGGTCCGTTTCATGGAGCCCGCACTGCGGATCGCGCAGAGCCTCCAGTTGAGCCGCTTCGGGTGGGACTACCGGATACCGGCCGAGCAGCAGGCGCTGCTCGCTCGCGTCGCGCCGCGGCGTCGCGAGCGTGGACATGGGCACAAGACCCACGACGAGCATGAGACACATGAGATGAATGACAAGCCGGGCGAGCCGTTTCCGGTCCGGGTTATCGGTCGCTCGGCCGACGCGTGAGCGCGTAGCGCGCTAGGCCTTCGTATCGTCGATAGCGCCGGGTTCGATGCCCCAGCGGGCCAGCGCCGCATCGTCGGTCGTGCGGGCATCGACCCAGCGCTCGCCGTGCGCGGTCTTTTCCTTCTTCCAGAACGGCGCCTGGGTCTTCAGATAGTCCATCACGAATTCGCACGATGCAAATGCGTCGCCGCGATGCGCGGACGTCGTCGCGACGAGCACGATCTGATCGAGCGGAACCAGCTTGCCGACGCGATGCACGATCAGCACGTCGATGCCCGGCCAGCGCTCGCGCGCCACGTCGACGATGTGCTCGAGCGACTTCTCGGTCATACCCGGATAGTGCTCGAGCTCCATCGCGTCGACCGCACTGCCGTCGTTCAGGTCGCGCACCGTGCCGACGAAGCACGCGACCGCGCCAATCTTCGGATCGCGCGCGCGCAACGCGGCGACTTCCGTCGTCAGATCGAAATCGGCGGTTTGCACGCGCACTGTCATTGGTGCCTCCTCAGCCGCCCGTCACCGGCGGAAAGAACGCGACTTCGCAGCCGTCGGTGATCCGCGTGCCGGCGTCGGTCATCACGTGATTGCACGCCATCCGGAGCGCGCGACCCTCGGTCAGCGTCTCGGCCCACACGCCGCCGCGCGCGCGCAACCAGCCGCGCACGTCGCCGACAGTCGCGATGCCGTCGGGCAGATCGACCGACTCGTCCGCGATACCGAGCGCTTCGCGTACGCTCGCAAAATACTTCAACTGGATCTTCATCTCTACGCCCGCCGGAACGTCCGGCTCAATTCAACAATTCGGAAAACGGAATGAAGCGCACGGTCTCACCGGCGCTGATCGCGTGGTTCGGCGGATTGTCGATCAACCCGTCGCCCCACACGGTCGACGTCAGGACCGCGGAACTCTGGTTCGGAAACAGCTCGAGACCGCCCGCCGGATTGACCCGCGCGCGCAGGAATTCGTTGCGCCGGTCGCCCTTCTGCTGCGAGAAATCGGCGCGCAGCGACAGCGCACGCGGTGCGACGTTGCGCACGCCCGCAAGCCGCAGCACGAACGGCCGCACGAACAGCAGAAACGTAACGAAGCTCGACACGGGGTTGCCCGGCAAGCCAATGAAAAACGTCTCACCCTCTGCACTAACCTCCGGACCTCGGCGCACCGTGCCGAACGCGAGCGGCTTGCCCGGCTTCATCGCGATCTGCCACATCGACAGCCGGCCTTCCGCTTCGACCGCCGGCTTCACATGATCTTCCTCGCCGACCGATACGCCGCCGCACGTCAGGATCAGATCGTGTTCGCGGGCCGCTTCGCGCAGCGTCGCGCGCGTCGCGTCGCGCTGGTCGGGCACGATGCCGTAATCGGTAACGTCGCAGCCGAGCTTCTGCAGCAGCGCGCTCAGCGTGAAGCGGTTCGAGTTGTAGATGGCGCCCGGCTTGAGCGGCTCGCCGGGCATCGTGAGTTCGTCGCCGGTGAAGAACACCGCGACCTTCACGCGCCGCACGACGTCGAGCGTCGCGCAGCCGACCGAGGCCGCGAGCCCGAGCGCCTGCGGCGTGAGCCGCGTGCCCGCGGGCAGGACGACCGAATCGCGACGAATGTCCGCGCCCTGCATCGTGATCCATTCGCCGGCCTTCGGCGCATGCAGGATCGTCACTTCGTCACCGGCGGCTTCGGTCTGCTCCTGCATCACGATCGCATCGGCGCCGGGCGGCACCGTCGCGCCGGTGAAAATGCGCGCGGCCGTGCCCTCGGCAAGCGGCTGCGGCGCATGGCCGGCCGGAATGCGCTGCGACACCGGCAGGCGTCGGTCGCCGTGCGACAGATCGGCGATGCGGACCGCGTAGCCGTCCATCGCGCTCGTGTTCATCGGCGGCACGTCGAGCGGCGAAACGACGTCGGTGGCCAGCACGCGGTTGAGTACATTGAGCGTGGGCAGCGATTCAGTGCCCGTAACCGGCGCGGCAGCACCGAGCAGCGTGGCGAGCGCGTCGGCGGTCGAAAGCATCGGCGCACGGGGTGCGGAAGACGGAGGCGTGGACATCGATCGGAGCGGTCTGGGGTGGAAGAACTATTGTAGCGGCCGGACGCGAGCCGCGCGCGTGCACTGCGCTATGGATGTCTTTGGTGAACCGCGGATGGTGCACGCAGCAAGGCAGTCGCGCACGAAGACATTCATGAAAACGGCCGCGACGCGCGTTGCGTCACGGCCGCGAACATCAGGGCACCGCGCTCGTCAATCCGTGGAGTGTTTCGCGACAAAGTCCTTCACGTGCTGCACATCGGCCGGCAACACGTCGAAACGCTGCGGCAGGCTCTCGAGGCCCGCGAACGCCGCGGGCCGCTCCGGCTCGCGCAGCAGGGCCTCGCGGATCGTCTCGCCGAATTTGACCGGCTGCGCGGTCTCCAGCACGATCATCGGGACACCCGGCTGCAGATGTTCGCGCGCGACTTTCAGACCGTCCGCGGTATGCGTATCGATCATCGTGTCGTAGCGCTCGAACACGTCGCGGATCGCATCGACGCGATCCGCATGACTGCTGCGACCCGACACGAAACCGAACTGCTGCACACGCGCAAAATCGCCACTCGCCGCAAGATCGAAACCGCCCTTCTCCTCGACGTCGCGGAATAGCTGCAGCACGCGCGCCGGATCGCGGCCGAGCAGATCGAACACGAAGCGCTCGAAGTTCGATGCCTTCGAAATGTCCATGCTCGGGCTACTCGTGTGATACGTCTCGGCCGCCTTGCGCACGCGATAGATGCCGGTGCGGAAGAACTCGTCGAGCACGTCGTTCTCGTTGGTCGCGACGACCAGCTTCTCGATCGGCAGCCCCATCATCCGCGCGATATGCCCTGCGCAGACATTGCCGAAGTTGCCCGACGGCACCGCGAACGACACGCGCTCGTCGTTCGATTTCGTCGCCGCGAAATAGCCCTTGAAGTAATAGACGACCTGCGCGACGACGCGCGCCCAGTTAATCGAATTGACGGTACCGATCCGGTACTGCGCCTTGAACGCGTGATCGTTCGACACGGCCTTCACGATGTCCTGGCAGTCGTCGAACACGCCTTCGACCGCGAGGTTGAAGATGTTCGGATCCTGCAGGCTGTACATCTGCGCGGTCTGGAACGCGCTCATCTTCTTGTGCGGCGACAGCATGAACACGCGGACGCCGTGCTTGCCGCGCATCGCGTATTCGGCAGCGCTGCCGGTATCGCCCGACGTCGCGCCGAGGATGTTCAGCGTTTCGCCGTGCTTCGCGAGCGCGTACTCGAACAGGTTGCCGAGCAGCTGCATCGCCATGTCCTTGAACGCCAGCGTCGGGCCGTTCGACAGTTCGAGCAGCGACAGCGGCGCGCCGTTCTCGACGCCGAGCGTTTTCAGCGGCGTGATCTGCGCGGCGAGCTGGCCGGATGCGTCGCCATCGTGGACATTGCGGACGTTGCAGTAAGTCTGCGCGGTGTACGTGCGGCGCGTCAGCGCGCGCAGGTCGTCAGCGGGAATGTCGTCGCTGAATTTCGACAGGATCTCGAACGCGAGATCGGCGTACGGCAGCGCGCGCCAGCGTGCGAGTTCGTCCGCCGACACACGCGGATAGTCGGCCGGCAGGTACAGGCCGCCGTCTTTCGCGAGACCGCCCAGCAGGATGTCCGAAAACGTATGCCGTTCGCCGGCACCGGCGCCACGGGTGGAAATGTAGTTCATGAGTCTCGCCTAGTTCAGTGCTTCCATCCGGAGCTTCGTCACCTTCGACACCACCGTCTGCAGCGCCTCGATGCGCTCGATCGCCGCGTTCACGTGCTTCTCGACCGTCTCGTGCGTGATCAGGATGATGTCGGTCTCGCCCTTGTGGGACGCGTCGACCTGCTCCGATTCCTTCTGCAGCAGCGCATCGATCGAGATGCCGCCGTCGGCGAGAATCCGCGTGATGTCGGCGAGCACGCCGGTCACGTCGGCGACGCGCAGCCGCAGGTAGTAGCCGCTCGTCACTTCGTCGATCGGCAGGATCGGCGTGCTCGACAGGCTGTCGGGCTGGAACGCGAGATGCGGGACGCGGTGTTCCGGGTCCGCAGTATGCAGACGGGTCACGTCGACCAGATCGGCGACCACGGCCGATGCCGTCGGCTCCGCGCCCGCGCCCTTGCCGTAGTACAGCGTCGTGCCGACCGCGTCGCCGTGCACGACGACCGCGTTCATCGCGCCCTCGACGTTTGCGAGCAACCGCTTGGCCGGAATCAGCGTGGGATGCACGCGCAGCTCGATGCCCTTGTCGGAGCGCCGCGCGATGCCGAGAAGCTTGATCCGGTAGCCGAGTTCTTCCGCATAGCGGATGTCGATCGCGGCCAGCTTGCTGATCCCTTCCACATAGGCTTTGTCGAACTGCACCGGCACGCCGAACGCGATCGCGCTCATGATCGTCGCCTTGTGCGCGGCGTCGACGCCCTCGACGTCGAAGGTCGGGTCCGCTTCCGCGTAGCCAAGTTCCTGCGCGGCCTTCAGCGCGGTCGCGAAGTCGAGACCGCGGTCGCGCATCTCCGACAGGATGTAGTTGGTCGTGCCGTTGATGATGCCTGCGATGTACTGGATGCGGTTCGCGGTCAGCCCTTCGCGCAGCGCCTTGATGATCGGGATGCCGCCCGCGACCGCGCCTTCGAACGCGACCATCACGCCGTTCGCGCGTGCTGCCTGGAAGATCTCCGTGCCGTGCACCGCGAGCAGCGCCTTGTTCGCCGTCACCACGTGCTTGCGGTTCGCGATCGCGCGCAGCACGAGATCGCGCGCGATGCCCGTTCCGCCGATCATCTCGGCGACGATCGAGATCGACGGATCGTCGACGACCGACTCGAAGCTATCGGTCAGCGCGATGCTGCCCGCGTCGGCGCCGAGCGCCGCCGTGGCCTTTGCGGGATTGCGCACCGCGATCCGCGTGATCTCGATGCCGCGGCCCGCGCGACGTTTGATTTCTTCCTGGTTGCGGCGCAGTACCGTGAAGGTGCCGCTGCCCACCGTGCCGAAGCCCAGCAGTCCAACTTTGATCGGTTCCATGCAGCGTGTGTGTTCGAGTAAGGATTGAGAAACGGGGCCTGCGGGCGGCGACGCCCGCGGACTTCATGCGGTGTGATGCTTGCGGTAGCCGTCGAGGAAGCGCGCGATCCGGTTGATCGAATCGGCAAGATCGTCCACGTTCGGCAGGAACACGACGCGGAAATGGTCCGGCGTCTTCCAGTTGAACCCGGTGCCCTGCACGAGCAGCACGCGCTCGGCGAGCAGCAGATCGAGAATGAACTGCTGGTCGTTCTCGATCGGGTACATCTTCGGATCGAGGCGCGGGAACATGTAGAGCGCCGCTTCCGGCTTCACGCACGTCACGCCGGGAATGGCGGTGAGCATCTCGTACGCGAGTTCGCGCTGCTTGTACAGACGCCCGCTCGGTGCGATCAGTTCGTTGATGCTCTGATAGCCGCCGAGCGCGGTCTGGATCGCGTACTGGCCCGGCACGTTCGGGCACAGGCGCATCGACGCGAGAATGCCGAGCCCTTCGAGGTAGTCATTCGCGCGGCGCCGGTTCTCGCCGGTCAGGCCCGACACGAACATCCAGCCGGCCCGGTAGCCGCATGAGCGGTAGCTCTTCGACAGGCTGTTGAACGTAACGGTCAGCACGTCCTCGGCAAGCGAGCCGATCGCGGTATGCGTCTTGCCGTCGTAGACGATCTTGTCGTACACCTCGTCCGCGAAGATCACGAGGCCGTGTTCGCGCGCGATGGCGATCAGCTCGAGCAGCAGTTCGTCGGAATACAGCGCGCCGGTCGGATTGTTCGGGTTGATCACGACGAGCGCACGCGTGTTCGGCGTGATCTTGCGGCGGATGTCGTCGGTATCGGGCATCCAGCGGTTCGCCTCGTCGCAGATGTAGTGCACCGGCGTGCCGCCCGACAGGCTCACGCCGGCGGTCCACAGCGGATAGTCGGGCGCGGGTAACAGCACTTCGTCGCCGTCGTTCAGCAGACCCTGCAGCGCCATCACGATCAGTTCGGATGCGCCGTTGCCGATGTAGATGTCGTCGAGCTCGACGCCGTTCACGCCCTTCTGCTGCGCGTAATGCATGATCGCCTTGCGCGCGGCGAACACGCCCTTCGAGTCGGAATAGCCCGACGAACCCGGCAGGTTCCGGATCATGTCCTGAATGATCTCGTCGGGCGCGTCGAAACCGAACGGCGCCAGGTTGCCGATGTTCAGCTTGATGATGCGATGGCCCTCTTCCTCAAGCCGCTTCGCATGTTCGAGGACAGGCCCGCGGATGTCGTAGCAGACGTTCAGCAGCTTGTTGGATTTCAGGATCGGTTTCACGGCGGGCACTTCATCCAGGTAAGTAGGCCAGGCACACAGGCCGGGCGGGCCCGAAGGCAGGAAAATGGCGGCCGCGGGGTCAAGCTTCGCCGGTATCGTCCCGGCGCATCGGCACGATAGGGGGTATGCCCGGCGCGGTCGTCATCGTACCGGACGACTCGCATGGCGCCGGCGAGCGGCGGGCCGGCAGGTTGGCCGGCATGCGCATGATTCGCGCGGCTCGTGGCGGCGCGGCAAGCGAGGGGCGCCGCAGGGCGGCTAAAAAGCTATAATTTAGCGGATTTTGGCCGACTTCCGCAATGCACCAACCGCATCGGCGGGCCCTGTCGGCCATGCCCGCGTCCGCTGCGCACGGCTCGCCCCCTGCCCCGATCGTCGTTCCGCGCGTCCGGCGGCACGGCAGGCGCCATGCGCACGACGCGTCAGACGATCTCGGAAATCTCGGAACTGCGATTTGAAATTACACCAGGATGCAAGCGGCGCACTCAACACCGTGACCGGTTACGGCGCCGACTATGTCGAAATCAATCTCGAGCGCCATCTGGGCAGCATCATCGTCATACCGGACACACCGGTCATCGCGTGGCCGGTTTCGTCGTTCGACGCGCTCGCTCCCGAACACTTCGAGCTGCTGGTCGGGCCGGCGCCGGAAGTCGTCGTATTCGGCAGCGGCGGGCGGCTGCGCTTCCCGCATCCACGCCTCATCGCCGCGCTCACTGCGCAGCGCATCGGTGTCGAGACGATGGACTTCAAGGCGGCCTGCCGGACCTACAACATCCTGATGGCCGAGGGCCGCAAGGTCGCAGCCGCGCTGCTGATCGAAAACTGAGCGAGCCGGAACACGCAGGTCGGCTACAGGCGCCGCAGCACGCTGCGCCTGCCTTTCGGGGCAGTGATCAGGCTAAGGTTCGGCTAAGGTCGATAGCGTACACTGCGCGGCGGCGCACGACAGGCATCGTGCACGCGCCGCCGCCTGGCGTGGCAGACTGCGCCGATGCTTTCAACAATCTCCGCACGTCCGCACAGGCGGCGTCGACAAGACAGGTAAATCCATGAACGATACGCCGTCGAGGCTACCGCTCAATCGCACTGCGATCCTGCTGTTCGTGATCGCACTCGCCATCATCTGGTTCGTGCCACTCGGATGGCGTCATCTGGTCCCCAGCGACGAAGGCCGCTACGCCGAAATGGCGCGCGAGATGTTCACGACCGGCGACTGGATCACGCCGCGCTACAACGGCTACAAGTACTTCGAAAAGCCGCCGCTGCAAACGTGGGCCAACGCGCTGACGTTCGCGTGGTTCGGCATCGGCGAATGGCAGGCGCGGCTCTATACCGCGCTCACCGGCTTCGCTGGCGTACTGCTGATCGGTTACACCGGCACCCGTGTCTTCAATGCGGCGACCGGTGTGTTCGCCGCGATCGTACTCGCGAGCGCGCCGTACTGGAACCTGATGGGCCACTTCAACACGCTCGACATGGGCCTGTCGTTCTGGATGGAGCTCACGCTGTGCGCGCTGATGCTCGCGCAGCGCCCTAACCTGCCGGGCTCGCAGGCCCGGCTGTGGATGTGGGTGTGCTGGATCTCGATGGCGCTCGCGGTACTGTCGAAAGGGCTGATCGGCGTGATCCTGCCGGGCGCCGCACTCGTCATCTATACGCTCGTCGCGCGCGACTGGGCACTGTGGAAGCGCCTGTATCTGGTGAGCGGCCTGATCGTGTTCTTCGCGGTCGCCGCGCCGTGGTTCGTGCTCGTGCAGCAGCGCAACCCCGAGTTCTTCAACTTCTTTTTCATCGTCCAGCAGTTCGACCGCTACCTGACGCCCGAACAGAACCGTCCCGGTCCGTTCTACTACTTCGCCGGCGTGATGCTGGTCGGATTCCTGCCGTGGCTCTCGATCGCGGTACAGAGCATCCGCCAGGCGGTACGCATGCCGCGCCAGCCGAACGGCTTCTCGCCGGCGCTGGTGATGCTGGTATGGTCCGCGTTCATCTTCCTGTTCTTCAGTGCATCGCATTCGAAGCTGGTGTCGTACACGCTGCCGATCGCGCCCGCGCTCGCGCTGCTGATCGGCATGTACCTGCCGCTCGTGTCGCGCGATGCACTGCGCCGCCATCTCGCCGGTTATGCGGTGTTCCTCGTGGTCGCCGCGTTCGGCGCGATCTTCCTGCACTGGGTCGGCGATGCACGCAATCCGAATGCGCTGTACCGCGCGTTCCAGATCTGGGTCTATGCGGCTCTCGGCGTCGCGTTCGTACTGACGCTCGCGGCACTCGCAATGTGCCGCCGCAGCAGCAGCAATGAAAACGGCAAGGGCAAGGGCATCGTCGGCGCGATCGTGACGTTCGGCGCGGGCTGGTTGCTGCTAGGCACCATCGCGGGCACCGGGCACGACGTGTTCGGCCGCGTCAGTTCCGGCGTGCTGCTCGCGCCGGCCGTGAAGGCCGCGCTCGCGAAGCTGCCGCCCGACACGCCATTCTATTCGGTCGACGTGCTCGACCACACACTGCCGTTCTACGTCGACCACACGATGATCATGGTCCAGCATGCGGACGAACTGGCGTTCGGCGTGTCGGTCGAACCGCAAAAGTGGGTACCGACCGTCGATGCGTGGATTACGCGCTGGAACGCTGACCGCTACGCACTCGCGCTGATGTCGCCGTCGCGCTATGCCGAACTCGAGAAGCAGCACGTGCCGATGGAAGTCGTTGCACGCGACCAGCGCCGCGTGATCGTCGAAAAGCCGCAGCAGTAAAGCACAGCCGTCAGTCCGACCCGATCCTTTAACCGAACCGTCGATGAACCCGATCTCGCTTTTCTGCATCCTCGCAGGTGTCGCGCTGAACGCCTGCGCGCAACTGCTGCTGAAGGCCGGCACGAATGCCGTTGGACACTTCGAATTCACCCGTGCGAACATTCTGCCCATCGGCTGGCGGCTCGCCACCCAGTTGCCGATCATCGGCGGGCTCGCGTGCTACGTGGTGAGCGTCGGCGTGTGGGTCGTCGGGCTGTCGCGGGTGGACGTGTCGATCGCGTACCCGATGCTGTCGCTCGGCTATGTCGTCAATGCGTTCGCCGCGTGGTATTTATTCGGCGAAGTGCTGTCGATCCAGCGGCTCATCGGCATCGGCATCATTCTGGTCGGCGTGTTCGTGCTGGCGCGCAGCTGAGGCGTCCCACGCAACCGCCCCACGCGACTTAAGCATCCATGTACATTGCAGCCCTTTCTCATTGAGCGAAGCCTTCATGTCCCAGTCATCCGTCCCGTTTTTGCCGTTCGTCCGCCCGGAAATCGATGAAGAAACGATCCAGGGCGTCGCCGACGTGCTGCGCTCCGGCTGGATCACCACCGGCCCGCAGAACCAGCAGTTCGAGGCCGAACTGTCGGCGTTCTGCGGCGGCCGTCCGGTGCGCACGTTCAACTCCGGCACGGCGACCCTCGAGATTGGCCTGCGGATCGCCGGCGTGGGCCCCGGCGACGAAGTGATCACAACCCCTGCTTCGTGGGTCGCGACCAGCAACGTGATCATCGAAACCGGCGCGACGCCAGTGTTCGTCGACATCGATCCGCGCACCCGCAACATCGACCTCGATCTGCTCGAGAAAGCGATCACGCCGCGCACGAAGGCCGTGATCCCGGTCTATCTGGCCGGTATGCCGGTCGATATGGACCGTCTGTACGAGATCGCCCGCGCGCACCGGCTGCGCGTGATCGAAGACGCGGCGCAGGCCTTCGGTTCGACGTGGCACGGCAAGCGCATCGGCGCAATTGGCGACATCGTGTCGTTCAGCTTCCATGCGAACAAGAACTTCACGTCGATCGAAGGCGGCGCGCTCGTGCTGAACAACGAGGACGAAGCGCTGCTCGCGCAGAAGTACCGGCTGCAGGGCATCACGCGCACGGGCTTCGACGGAATGGACTGCGATGTGCTCGGCGGCAAGTACAACCTGACCGACGTCGCCGCGCGCGTCGGCCTCGGTCAGATGAAACATCTCGAACGTTTCCTCGCGCAGCGCAAGGCGCTCGCACAGGCCTATTTCGCCGGCCTCGAAGGCGGTGCGGCGGTGCGGCTCGGCATCGGGCTGCCGGTCGCCGACTTCGAGAATTCGAACTGGCACATGTTCCAGATCACGCTGCCGCTCGACAAGCTCTCGCTCGATCGCGCGGGCTTCATGGCGCAACTGAAGGAGCGCGGCATCGGTTCGGGCGTTCACTACCCGGCGATCCACCTGTTCACGCTGTATCGTGCGCGCGGCTTCAGGGAAGGCATGTTCCCGCATGCGGAGCGCTTCGGCGCGACGACGGTCACGCTACCGCTCTTCACGCTGATGAACGAAGACGACGTCGCGCGCGTGTGCCGCGCGGTCGACGAAATTTGCGAACAATACGGAAAATAAGCGGACATGAGTCAAACCGAACATCGCTCCCGAGCGACGGACACACCGGAAGTCTCGGTCGTCATCCCGGTCTACAACGAGGAAGCCGGGCTCGGCGAACTGTTTGCGAGGCTCTACCCGGCGCTCGACGCGCTCGGCACGACCTACGAGGTGATCTTCATCAACGACGGCAGTCGCGACAGATCCTCCGCGCTGCTCGAGCAACAGTTCCACGTACGGCCCGACACCACGCGCGCGATCCTGCTGAACGGCAACTACGGCCAGCACATGGCGATCCTTGCAGGCTTCGAGCAGTCGCGCGGCGAGATCGTCATCACGCTCGACGCCGATCTGCAGAATCCGCCCGAGGAAATCGCCAAGCTGGTCAACAAGATGCGCGAAGGCTACGACTACGTCGGCACGATCCGCATGCAGCGCCAGGACAGCCTGTGGCGCCGCAAGGCGTCGCAGGCGATGAACCGTCTGCGCGAACGCATCACGCGCATCAAGATGACCGATCAGGGCTGCATGCTGCGCGCGTACAGCCGCCATATCGTCGATACGATCAATCGTTGCGGCGAGATCAACACGTTCATCCCGGCGCTCGCGTACACGTTCTCGCAGAATCCGGTCGAGGTCGATGTCGCGCATGAAGAGCGCTTCGCCGGCGAATCGAAATACTCGTTGTACAGCCTGATCCGGCTGAATTTCGATCTGGTCACGGGCTTTTCGGTCGTACCGTTGCAATGGTTGTCGTTCATCGGCGTGATCCTGTCGATCGGTTCGGCCGCGCTGTTCGTGCTGCTGCTGATCCGCCGCTTCATCATCGGCGCGGAAGTGCAAGGCGTGTTCACACTGTTCGCAATCACGTTCTTCCTGCTCGGCGTGATCATCTTCGCGCTCGGGCTGCTCGGCGAATACATCGGCCGCATCTACCAGCAGGTGCGCGCGCGGCCGCGCTATCTCGTGCAGACGATCCTCGAGGAGCGCAACGGCGAAGCGGTCGCAAGCGCCCCGCGGCAGGCGGTCGTGCAAGGCGTACAGGCGGCCCGCTCGTTCGATCAGCCACTGGACCAGGAGCAGCCGCGATGAAACCGCGCGCGGTCGTGTTCGCCTATCACAACGTTGGCGTGCGCTGCCTGCAGGTGCTGCTCGCGCGCGGTGTCGACGTTGCGCTCGTCGTCACGCACGAGGACAACCCGCACGAAAACATCTGGTTCGGCAGTGTCGCAAAGCTCGCGGCGGAGCACGGCATCGCGACCGTCACACCGACCGATCCTACGAGCGCCGAACTGCGCGCGGCGGTCAGCGCCGCGCGGCCCGATTTCATCTTTTCGTTCTACTACCGCCACATGCTGCCAGTCGATCTGCTCGCGATCGCCGCGCATGGCGCGTACAACATGCACGGCTCGTTGCTGCCGAAATACCGCGGTCGCGTGCCGACCAACTGGGCGGTGCTGAACGGCGAAACCGAAACCGGCGCGACGCTGCACGAGATGGCCGCGAAGCCGGATGCCGGCGCGATCATCGCGCAGACGCCGGTGCCGATCCTGCCCGACGACACCGCCGCACAGGTCTTCGACAAGACCACCGTCGCCGCCGAACAGACGCTGTGGCGCGTGCTGCCCGCGCTGCTCGCGGGCGAAGCGCCACATCTGCCGAACGATCTCGCGCACGGCAGCTACTTCGGCGGACGCAAGCCCGAGGACGGCCGGATCGACTGGACCCAGCCCGCGCAGCGCGTCTACAACCTGATCCGCGCGGTCGCGCCGCCCTATCCCGGCGCGTTCACCGAGATCGCCGGCGAACGCTTCATCGTCGCGCGCGCGCGGCTTGCGCGACCCGGCGCGCTGCAGCTGGATTTGCCCGCCGGCCTGCACGTAAGCGATAATGCGTTCCTCGCGATATGCGGCGACGGCCGGGCAATCGCCGTCCACGAACTCTGGCACGAACGACGCACGCCGCACGACGGCGGCAGCCATGTCGTCTCCCCAGCCGAATTTACGCAGCTCACTCATTCCTCCCGCCATTCATGAAAAAAGTCCTGATTCTGGGTGTCAACGGCTTCATTGGCCATCACCTGTCCAAGCGCATTCTCGAAACGACCGACTGGGAAGTGTTCGGCATGGACATGCAGACCGAACGCCTCGGCGACCTCGTCAACCACGAGCGGATGCATTTCTTCGAAGGCGATATCACGATCAACAAGGAGTGGGTTGAGTATCACGTGAAGAAGTGCGACGTGATCCTGCCGCTCGTCGCGATCGCCACGCCGGCCACGTACGTGAAGCAACCGCTGCGCGTGTTCGAACTCGACTTCGAGGCGAACCTGCCGATCGTCCGTTCGGCCGCGAAGTACGGCAAGCATCTGGTCTTCCCGTCGACGTCCGAGGTGTACGGCATGTGCACCGACGAGCAGTTCGATCCGGAAGAATCGCAGCTGTCGTACGGTCCGATCAACAAGCCGCGATGGATCTACGCGTGCTCGAAGCAGCTGATGGACCGCGTGATCTGGGGCTACGGCATGGAAGGCCTGAACTTCACGCTGTTCCGTCCGTTCAACTGGATCGGCCCGGGCCTCGACTCGATCTACACGCCGAAGGAAGGCAGCTCGCGTGTCGTCACGCAGTTCCTCGGCCATATCGTGCGCGGCGAGAACATCAGCCTCGTCGACGGCGGCGCGCAGAAACGCGCGTTCACCGATATCGACGACGGCATCGACGCGCTGATGAAGATCATCGACAACCGCGACGGTATTGCGTCGGGCAAGATCTACAACATCGGCAATCCGAAGAACAACTTCTCGGTGCGCGAACTCGCGCACAAGATGCTCGCGCTCGCGGCCAGCATCCCGGAATACGCGGATTCCGTGAAGACCGTGCAGCTCGTCGAAACGACGTCGGGTGCGTACTACGGCGCGGGCTACCAGGACGTGCAGAACCGCGTGCCGAAGATCGACAACACGATGCAGGAACTCGGCTGGGCGCCGAAGTCGACCTTCGACGAAGCGCTGCGCAAGATTTTCGAAGCGTATCGCGGCCACGTCGGCGAAGCGCGCGCACTCGTCGAACAATAACCATAGAGCCCACGTTGGCCCGCATCGTTCTGAAGATCGACGTCGACACGCTGCGCGGTACGCGCGAAGGCGTGCCGAATCTCGCGCGTATTTTCGACCGTTTCAAGGCGCGCGCCACTTTCCTGTTCAGCCTCGGGCCCGACCACACCGGCTGGGCGATGCGCCGCGTGCTGCGGCCGGGCTTTCTGCAGAAGGTGTCGCGCACGTCGGTGGTCGAGCACTACGGCGTGCGTCAGCTGATGTACGGCGTGCTGCTGCCCGGTCCGGACATCGGGCGGCGTGCCGCGGCCGATATGCGCGCAATCCACGAAGCGGGCTTCGAATGCGGTATCCACACGTGGGATCACGTGTACTGGCAGGACAACGTGCGCACCCGCGCGCGCGACTGGACCGTCGCGCAGATGCAGCAGAGCCATGCGCGCTTCATCGACATCTTCGGTGCGCCGCCGGCGACGCACGGCGCAGCGGGCTGGCAGATGAACGGGCACGCGTTCGAGCAGATCGACGCGTGGGGCATGCGCTACGCGTCCGACGGGCGCGGCCATACGCCTTACTTTCCGGTGCTCGACGGCAGGACGCTGAACCACGTGCAAATGCCGACCACGCTGCCGACGCTCGATGAAGTGCTGGGTGTCGACGGTATCGATACCGACAACGTCGCTGCATGGATGCTCGAGCGCACCGCGAACAATCCGGGCGACCAGGTCTTCACACTGCACGCGGAACTCGAAGGACAGAAGCTCGCACCGGTCTTCGAACAACTGCTCGCCGGATGGCGCGCGCAGGGTCACACGTTCGCGACGATGGGCGACTATCATGCCGCGCTGGACCGCGACTCGCTGCCATCGTACCCTGTGACGTGGGGCGAAATTCCCGGCCGCTCCGGCGAACTGATCGTCCAGCCTGGTTGATTGTCCTGTCGTTCATTCGTCCGATCGTTCGACCCGTCGGGCCGAACCGACGCCAGCCACGCACCCGCCCCGCTTCGACGCTCAGGTCGCGCACCGCCGCACGAAGGCAGCGGCGCGGGCCATAACAAACGAAATAAACGGAACCAACGGAGAACCTCGTGCCCATCGCAGTCGACCAACCCGTCCCCGACTTCACCGCGCCCGCCACCGGCGGAGATTTCACGCTGTCAGGTCTGAAGGGCAAGAAGGTGGTGCTGTATTTTTATCCGAAGGACAACACGCCGGGCTGCACGACCGAAGGTCTGCAGTTTCGCGATCTGTATCCCAAATTCAAGAAGGCCGGCGCGGAAATCGTCGGCGTGTCGCGGGACAGCGTGCGCTCGCATGAAAATTTCAAGGCGAAGCTCGAATTACCGTTCCCGCTCGTGTCCGATGCGGACGAAGTGCTGTGTTCCCTCTTCAACGTCATCAAAATGAAGAAAATGTATGGCAAAGAGGTACGTGGAATCGAGCGCTCCACGTTTCTGATCGACAGCGGCGGCGTACTGCGCCACGAGTGGCGCGGCGTCAAGGTGCCGGGTCATGTCGATGAAATTCTGGAGGCTGTACAAGCGCTGTGAGGCGCGTTATATTGGGCCGCGATGAGTGCCTGTCCACCCCATTCTTTTCACCGTTGCGCCGGATTTCGCGCTGCCCGCGTCGAGATCGCGAGGCGCACCGTGATAACCGAAGTCGAGCCGCTTGTCCCGGTTGCCGGGACGGCGGCTTTTTTAATTGTGCGCAGCCGTTCTTTCATGCGCCGGCGCACGCTCGTCAAGGAGTCGATCGAAGACCAGGCGAACCGGCATCTCTAAACCGAAGCGCGCCACCGGGCGCAAACTGCGTGCGCATCATGAGCACCGGCAGAATGCGACAGGCGGCGCACGATATGCGACCCGATTTCTTCGAGGGAAACCATGCCTTTGCCTACCCCGCCCAGCAAGCTCGGCAATCTGCTGCCGCCTGAGGAATACAAGGCGAAAGCCCAGCCGGCGAAGTCCGCCAGGAAAGCGGGCAGCGCCGCAGAACAGGCAGCGTCGGCCGAATATGCTCCGGCGAACGTCGCCACTCCGATGACCCACGCGGCCAATGCCGCGACGACGTTGCGCCCCGTTCCGCCGACGGCCGATTCCGCCGGTGCCAACAACGATTCGGCCGCGCCCGCCCGTAGCCGCAAGAGCCGCCAGACCGCGGCGCTGCTGCAGCCGGTACCGTCCGCGCAGCCCGTCACCGCACCTTTTGTCGAACCCGCCGAAGCGCCCGTGGCACGCTCGACGCGGCAGCCTGCCAGCCAGACGGTCACAGCGCCCGCAGCCCGAGCCCCCGCACCACGCGGTGCCGGACAGAAAGGCAGCCGGCAGTCCGGCGTGGTCGAGGTCCGCAAGCTGTTCGTGCTCGACACGAACGTGCTGATGCACGACCCGACCTGCTTGTTCCGCTTCGAAGAGCACGACGTCTATCTGCCGATGATGACGCTCGAAGAGCTCGACAACCACAAGAAAGGGATGTCGGAAGTCGCGCGGAACGCACGCCAGGTGAGCCGCACGCTCGACGCGCTGGTCGCGAACTCGGGGCCGATCTCGGAAGGCATTCCGCTGTCGCGCCTCGGCAGCCGCGAGGCCGCCGGTAATCTGTATTTCCAGACCAAGCTGACGACCATCGAGGCGGTCGAAGGCCTGCCGGAAGGCAAGGCCGACAACCAGATCCTCGGTGTGGTGCGCGCACTGCAGCGCGACCGCGCCGACCGCCAGGTCGTGCTGGTGTCGAAAGACATCAACATGCGGATCAAGGCGCACGCGCTCGGCCTGCCCGCGGAAGACTACTTCAACGACCAGGTCCTCGAAGACAAGGATCTGCTGTACACAGGCATTCGCGCGCTGCCGCAGGACTTCTGGACGAAGCACGCGAAGGGCATGGAGAGCTGGCAGGACACGAAGACCGGCACGACGTACTACCGGGTCACGGGTCCGCTGTGCGCGTCGATGCTCGTCAACGAGTTCGTCTTTCTCGAGCCGCAGAATGGCGAGCCGGCGTTCCACGCGCTGGTGCGTGAGCTGAACGGCAAGACCGCGCTGCTGCAGACGCTGCGCGACTACGGCCATCACAAGAACAACGTGTGGGGTATCACTGCGCGCAATCGCGAGCAGAACTTCGCGCTGAACCTGCTGATGAATCCGGACATCGATTTCGTCACGCTGCTCGGCCAGGCCGGTACCGGCAAGACGCTGGTCGCGCTCGCGGCCGGCCTCGCGCAGGTGCTCGACGAAAAGCGCTACAACGAGATCATCGTCACGCGCGCGACGGTGCCGGTCGGCGAGGACATCGGCTTCCTGCCGGGCACCGAGGAAGAGAAGATGCAGCCGTGGATGGGCGCATTCGACGACAACCTCGAAGTCCTGCAGAAAACCGACGACGCAGCCGGCGAATGGGGCCGCGCCGCGACCCAGGAACTGATCCGCTCGCGCCTGAAGATCAAGAGCATGAACTTCATGCGCGGCCGGACGTTCGTCGACAAGTATCTGATCATCGACGAGGCGCAGAACCTTACGCCGAAGCAGATGAAGACGCTGGTCACGCGCGCGGGTCCGGGCACGAAGATCATCTGTCTCGGCAACATCGCGCAGATCGATACGCCGTACCTGACCGAAGGCAGTTCGGGGTTGACGTACGTCGTCGACCGCTTCAAGGGTTGGGCTCACAGCGGTCACGTGACCCTCGCGCGCGGCGAACGCTCGCGGCTCGCCGACTACGCGTCCGACATCCTGTAGCGTCTCCCGGATCGCGACCGGTTTTGACCGGTCGGCAGTGTCCGCACAAGCGCCCGGCTTTATCGCCGGGCGTTTTTATTTGTCCGGCCCCAATTGAGCGCCCGTACCACAACGTTCCCGTCGAACAACACTTAGCGCTGGAACTTCAAGTAAATTATCAAGAATTCTTGCCCCGGCCCCTATCGACGGGCTACCATCCGGTCATCGTCCGCTTTAAGCGAGCGTTTAGCACGCTCCGGTTTTTCATGCGCCGACTCGCGTTTTCGCTGCTGATCGTCATGCTGCTCGCTGCGTGTTCCAGCGCGCCTCAGCGCAGCACGTCGCGCGGATCCATCAGCGCGCCGGTCGCGGGCAACGCGTACCGCACTGCCCCGCCGGGCTTCCCCCATTTCGTCGATCACAGCGTCGGGCGCGAGGAAATCTCGATCCAGGCGATGAGCCTCGTCGGCGTTCCATACCGCTGGGGCGGCAATACGCCGGAGAGCGGGTTCGATTGCAGCGGGTTCGTTCGCTACGTGGTCGAACGGTCGGCGTCCGTCAATCTGCCGCGCACGACCGCCGACATGAGCGGCCGCGGCGAGTCGATCGACCCGGACGAAGTCGCGCCCGGCGATCTGATCTTCTTCAACACGACCGGCCGGGCTCACTCGCACGTCGGCATCTACGTCGGCAAACTGCGCTTCGTCAATGCACCGTCGACCGGCGGCACCGTGCGGCTCGACTACCTGACGAATCCGTACTGGGCCAAACGCTTCGACGGCATCCGCCGGGTCGCGCCGCCGAAGGCCACGCCGTTCGATACGCCGACCTACGACGCGTCGGTGGCGCCGGATAAGGCTGTTGCTCCGGCAGCGATGGCTGCCGTGGCAGCGCCAGCGATGGCCGCGGCGCCCATGCCGCGGACCGCAGTCATCCAGACTCAGCAGCCGCTCACCGCGAGCGTTGCACCGCCGCCGCAACCGGCAACCGCTGCCGCAGCCGCCGCCGATCCGTTCGAACCGCCGCCGCCCGGCATGAGCGCCGCGCAGATGCAGGCCCGCGCGGCCGGCGCCGTGACGCCCGCGACCGTATCCGCAACCCCCGCACCTTCGCAGCCCGCCAACGTCCCCGCAATAGCCACGACCAGCGAACCGGGCCCGTCGATCGCCACGGCCCGTCCGTCGTCACCCGACCCGATCGACTCGGCCGCCGACGCGTTCGAGCCGCCACCGCCCGCCGCCGTCGCGGCCCGCCAGGCGCAACAGGCACGGCAGGAAGGGGATGCGGAACCGGTGCAGATCATGCGCGCGTCGACCGCTTCGCGTCCGCAGCCCGCCCCCACGCAGACCGGCGACGACCCGATCGCCCGCTTCGCGAACGGTAGTTACTGAACCCGCCTTCACCCCGCTTATGACCGTCGCAATGCGCCGCAGCGCGCGCAACCGGCGCGCGTCTGCTATCGTCGTCGATATCATTCGAACGGAGTAGCGGCGATGGATCTCGGGCTCGAAAACAAGGTTGTTCTGATCACCGGCGGCAGCAAGGGCATCGGCCTCGCGTGCGCCCGCGCATTCGCCGCCGAAGGCGCGAAGGTCGCGATCGTCTCGCGCGATCCGGCCAATCTCGCTCGGGCCCGCGAACAGCTCGCGGCAGAAGGACTGCACGTCCATCTCACCCGCGCGGATCTGCACGATCCGCACAGCGCCGCGGACGTCGTCGAAGAAGCGGCAACGGCACTTGGCCCGATCGACATCCTGATCAACAGCGCCGGCGCCGCGCGCCGCTACGACCCGGAAACGCTCGACGCCGCCGCGTTCAAGGCGACGATGGAAGCAAAATACTTTCCGTATATCTATCCGCAGCAGGAAGTGCTGCGCCGGATGGCCGAGCGCGTGAAGGCCGGTGACGGGTCCGAGCCCGGCACGATCGTCAACATCATCGGTATGGGCGGCAAGTTTGCGAGCGACATCCATATCGCCGGCGGCGCGGCGAACGCGGCGCTGATGCTGGCGACGGTCGGGCTCGCGCACTACTACGCGCGCTACGGGATCCGCATCAACGCGATCAATCCGGGCGCGACGCTCACCGAGCGGGTCGGCGAAGCGCTGAAGCTGGAAGCGGACGCGCAGGGTATCGATACTGCCGAGGCGCAGGCCCGCGGCGAGGCGCGCGTGCCGCTCGGGCGCTACGCGAAGCCGGAGGAAATCGCCGACGTGGCGCTGTTTCTGGCCAGCCGCCGCGCGAGCTATGTAACGGGAGCGCTCGTCCCGATGGACGGCGGTAGCACGCCGCTGATCTGAACGCGGTCTACGCGGGTCACAGAAACCGGTGACCCAGCCACCAGCCCGCCGCAGCCAGCGCGGCCGACGCCGGAATGGTCAGCACCCACGCCCACACGATATTGCCGGCGACACCCCAGCGCACCGCGCTTAGCTTCCGTGTCGCGCCCACGCCGACGATCGCGCCGGTGATCGTGTGCGTCGTCGATACCGGGATGCCGAGCCACGACGCAAGGAACAGCGTGATCGCACCGCCCGCTTCCGCGCAGAACCCGCCGGCCGGCTTCAGCTTCGTGATTTTCTGCCCCATCGTCCGCACGATGCGCCAGCCGCCGAACAGCGTGCCGAGCCCCATCGACAGATAGCACGCGCCGATTACCCAGATCGGCGGTGCGTCGGCGCTGGCCGATGTGTAGCCTGTCGCGATCAGCAGCATCCAGATGATGCCGATGGTCTTCTGCGCATCGTTGCCGCCGTGCCCGAGACTGTAGAGCCCCGCCGACACCAGTTGCAGACGGCGGAAGCGCCCGTTCACCTTGCTTGGCGGCGTGCGGAAATAGATCCACGACACCGCCAGCATGAAGAACGAGCCGAGTACGAAACCGAGCAGCGGCGACAGGAAAATGAATACGACGGTTTTCAACAGGCCATCGACGTTGAGCGCATGCCAGCCCGAACTGGCAAGCGCTGCGCCGACGAGACCCCCGATCAGCGCATGCGACGAGCTCGACGGGATGCCGTAGTACCACGTGACGATGTTCCATCCGATCGCGCCGACCAGTGCGCCGAACACGACGTAGTGATCGACGATGCCCGGATCGATCGTGCCCTTGCCGACCGTCTGCGCGACTTTCAGATGGAAAATGAAATAAGCGATGACGTTGAACGCGGCGGCGAATGCGACCGCCTGTTGCGGCTTCAGCACCCCGGTGGACACGACGGTCGCGATCGAATTGGCCGCGTCGTGGAAGCCGTTCATGAAATCGAATACGAGCGCCACGGCGACGAGCGTGGCCACGGTCCAGATGGCGAGTTGAATCGAATGCATCAGGCGTTTTCCAGCACGATGCCTTCGATGATGTTCGCCACGTCCTCGCATTTGTCGGTGATCGACTCGAGCAGTTCGTAAATCGCCTTGAGCTTGATCAGCGTCTTGACGTCGTCTTCCTCGCGGAACAGCTTCGACATCGCGGACCGCAGCACGCGGTCGGCCTCCGATTCGAGCCGGTCGATCTCCTCGCACGCCTTCAGGATCTGGCTCGCCTGCTTCATGTCGGACAGCATCGCGACGGCCGATTGCACCTGTTCGGACGTGGCCGTGCAGATGTGCGCGAGCTGGCTCGCCTCGGACGTAACGGCCTGCACGTCGTACAGCGACACGGCGGTCGCGACATCCTCCATCAGGTCGAGGATGTCGTCCATCGTGGTAATCAGCTTGTGGATTTCGTCGCGGTCGAGCGGCGTGATGAAGGTCTTGTGCAGCAGGTCGATGGTTTCGTGCGTGAGCTTGTCGGCGGCTTTTTCCGCGGTCTGCACGTTCTGCTTGTGGATTTCGGCGTCCGCGAGGTTGTCGATCAGCAGTTCGAGTTCGTGACTCGCCGAGACGATGTACTTTGCGTGCTGGTTGAAAATCTCAAAGAACTTGCCCTCGGTGGGCATGAATCGACCGAACATGGAAATCCTGGGAAGGGGTCAAAGGCTGTCACAAAACGGCAACATTGTACCGTCGCGAGGCCGTTGCGGCACCCCTTCCTTGACAAGGCCGGTGCGAAAGACGCGACCGGCCGGTTCGTTGCAGACTCGCTGCAGGTTCGTTAATCGCCGCCGTGAAAGTGCTGCGCGCCCGCGAAGTTGTCGAACTTCGTGTACTGGCCGTGGAACGTCAACCGCACGGGGCCGATCGGCCCGTTCCGCTGCTTGCCGATGATGATTTCGGCGGTGCCCTTGTCCTGGCTGTCCGGGTTGTAGACTTCGTCGCGATAGATGAACAGGATGATGTCCGCATCCTGTTCGATGGCGCCCGATTCGCGCAGGTCGGACATGATCGGCCGTTTGTTGGGGCGCTGTTCGAGTCCGCGGTTGAGCTGCGACAGCGCCATGACCGGCACGTCGAGTTCCTTCGCGAGGCTCTTCAGCGAACGCGAGATTTCGGAAATTTCGGTGGCCCGGTTTTCGCCCTGGGACGAAGAACCGGACATCAGTTGCAGGTAGTCGACGATGATGAGCCCGAGCTTGCCGCATTGCCGCGACAGCCGACGTGCGCGTGAGCGCAGTTCCATCGGGTTCAGAGCGCCGGTTTCGTCGATGAAGATCTGCGCCTCGCTCATTTTCTGCACCGCGTGCGTGAGCTTCGGCCAGTCCTCGTCGGTCAGGCGACCTGTACGCATCCGGTGCTGGTCGAGACGCCCGACCGAACCGAGCATCCGCATCGTCAGCTGTGTGCCCGGCATTTCCATCGAGAACACCGCGACCGGCAGCCCATACTCGACCGCGACGTATTCGCCGATGTTCATCGAAAACGCGGTCTTGCCCATCGACGGCCGCCCCGCCACGATGATCAGCTCGCCGCCGTGCATGCCCGACGTCATCCGGTCGAGGTCGACGAAACCGGTGGGCGTGCCCGTGACGTCGCTCGGATTCGCGCTGTGGTACAGCGTGTCGATGCGCTCGACCACCTGGGTCAACAGCGGTCCGATCTCGAGAAAGCCCTGCGTGCCACGCGCGCCGTCTTCCGCGATCGAAAACACCTTCGATTCGGCTTCGTCCAGCAATTGCCGGACTTCCTTGCCTTGCGGGTTGAACGCGTCGGCGGAAATCTCGTCCGCGACCGACACGAGCCTGCGCAGCACCGCCCGGTCGCGCACGATCTCGGCATAGCGCCGGATGTTCGCCGCGCTCGGCGTGTTTTGCGCGAGCGCGTTGAGGTACGCGAGACCGCCGACGTCGTCTGCCTTGCCCGCCGTGCCGAGCGCCTCGTAGACCGTGATCACGTCGGCCGGGCGCGTCGCAGCGATCAGCCGCCCGATGTGCTCGAAGATGATCCGGTGGTCATAGCGGTAGAAATCGCTCTGCGACAGGAAATCCGCGATGCGGTCCCACGCGGCGTTGTCCAGCAGCAAGCCGCCGAGGACCGACTGCTCGGCCTCGATCGAATGTGGCGGGACTTTCAGCGATTCGATTTGGGGATCTTTCGGTGCGTTCATGGAGGGGAATTATCGGGCAAATACCCGCCGCGGGAAATGCCTGTGAAGGATGTCGGACGGGTATCGCGATCATGCCGGCCTGCACATCCCGGTCAGCACATCAAAAGCCACGCGGAGAACAAAAAAGGCAGGGGCCGGTTTCCCGGCCCCTGCCCTGTACTGCCTGTGCTTCACGCTGCGCGCCGGCTCTCGCCGACGCGAGTCGCTTTACACGTGTTCGCCCAGCACCGACACCGTGACGTCGATCAGCACGTCGGTGTGCAGCGAGACCTGCACCGGATGGTCACCGACCAGCTTGAGCGGGCCTTCCGGCAGACGGACCTGCGCCTTTTCGACGGCGAAGCCCTGCTTGCCGAGCGCTGCGGCGATGTCGGCGTTCGTGACCGAACCGAACAGACGGCCGTCGACACCAGCCTTCTGCGCGATCTGGACGGTCAGGCCGGCCAGCTTTTCGCCTTGCGCCTGAGCGGCAGCCAGCTTTTCACCGGCGACCTTTTCGAGTTCCGCACGGCGGACTTCGAATTCGGCGATCGCGGTCTTCGTGGCGCGGCGCGCCTGCTTTTGCGGGATCAGGAAGTTACGTGCGTAACCGTCCTTGACCTTGACGATGTCGCCCAGGTTACCCAGGTTGACGACTTTTTCCAGAAGAATGATCTGCATTCGGATGCTCCTTGTAGCGTCGTCGGGTTAGGCCTTGTGCTGGTCGGTGTACGGCACCAGCGCGAGGAAACGCGCGCGCTTGATAGCCGTATCCAGCTGACGTTGATAGTGGGCCTTGGTACCCGTCAGACGCGCTGGCGTGATCTTGCCGTTTTCGCCGATGAAGTCCTTCAGCGTTTCGATGTCCTTGTAGTCGATCTGATCGACATTGGCAGCCGTGAAACGGCAGAACTTCTTGCGCTTGAAGAGCGGGTTTTGTTGCTGACGACGCTTGTCGAATTTCTTACCAGTCGGGCGGGGCATGATTAGTCCTTTCCTGTGTCCTGCAATTCTGTGATGTGAAACACCAGGGTTCTGGCGTTGCGGCTTTTCTTCGCGAGAAAACCGGTGAAGAGCGTTTCGACGCCCATCGCGCAGTTTTCCAGCTTGCCGCTCGCTTCGCCGGCAGCCACCGCCTGCATCGTCAGTTCGATCTGCCGGGTAATACCGGCTTCGACGACTTCTGCGTGGTGGTGCAACGTACAACTCGCGATCGGAACGCCGGCGGGGGTATACCGCACCGGTTCGCGTTCAACGACGCTCGCCTTAAGCTGCAGCCTGTTCACGTAAGCGACGCGTTTCCCTGATGGCTTGTGTCTTTAAGCCTGCGCTTCGGACGGCTGGGCAGCCGCCTTCTTGGCTTCTTCGCGCTGCACTTCCTTCATCATCGGCGACGGGCCGGTTTCGGCCTTCTTCTGCTTGACGATCAGGTGACGCAGAACGGCGTCGTTGAACTTGAACGCGTGTTCGAGTTCGTCGAGCGTGGCCTGGTCGCATTCGATGTTCATGCAGACGTAGTGAGCCTTCGCGAGTTTCTCGATCATGTAGGCCAGCTGACGGCGGCCCCAGTCTTCGATGCGGTGGATCTGGCCACCGTGCGACGTGATCGTGGTCTTGTAACGCTCGATCATGGCGGGAACCTGCTCGCTCTGATCGGGGTGCACGATGAATACGATTTCATAATGACGCATACACACTCCTTGTGGATTAAAGCCACCCGAGCGTCTAACCGGTGTGGCAAGTGAGAAGCCCGAGATTCTAACCCGGCTGGCCCGTAAAAGGCAACGCTTATCTGGTCCCGGACGCCGGTTTCGGCCGTATTTTCAACGACTTGGCGCGGGCGGGCAGCTCTTGCCCCATTTCAGGCCGCGCTACCCGACGCTGCTCCAGTAGTCAGGCCGCGCGTAGACCTCCTTCAGGTAGTCGATGAAATAACGTACCTTCGCCGGCACGTAGCGCTGCTGCGGGTACACCGCGAGGATGTCGTAGTCCGGCAGCGCGTAGTCGTCGAGCACCGTTTCGAGCTCGCCACGCGCAAGCTGCTGCTGGATCTCCCACGTCGAACGCCAGCCGATCCCGAGCCCCTCGGACACCCAGCGATGCAGCAGCTCGCCGTCGTTGCAGTCGAGCGTTCCGCCGACCCGCACCGTCACCAGCTTGCCGTTGCGCCGGAAGTACCAGCCGCGGTTCTGGCCGCCCTGCAGATTGAACGCGAGGCAGTTGTGCTGCGGCAGATCGTCGAGCGAGCCCGGCTTGCCGTGCTTGCGGAAGTACGCGGGCGTGCCGCACACCACGCGCCGGTTGGTCGCGAGCTTCACCGCGACGAAGTTCGGATCGACCGCGCCGCCGATCCGGATCGACAGGTCGTAGCCTTCGCGCACCAGATCGACGACCCGGTCGGTCAGATTGAACGACACCTGCAAATCCGGTTTGTCGACGAGAAACACGGGTGCAAGCGGCGCGACGTGCTTGCGGCCGAACGCGGCTGGCGCGGACACGATCAGATGGCCACTAACCGCCCGGCGCCCCGCCGTCAGCTCGTTTTCCGCCTGATCCCATTCGGTGAGCAACCCGCGGCAGCGTTCGAGGAACGCCGCGCCTTCCTCGCTCACGACGAGCCGGCGCGTCGAGCGGTACATCAGCTTGACGCCCAGTCGTTTCTCGAGCGCGTCGATACGCCGCCCGAGTATCACCGGCGATACGCCCTCCTCCAGCGCAGCCGCGGCAAGGCTACCCGCATCGGCGACGCGCACGAAGGTTTCGATCTGCTTGAAGCGGTCCATCGTTGTCTCCTGCCGGTGCTGCGCGCCGCGACGGCCGCACCGCAATTCCATACTTTTTGTTTCGAAACAAGCAACCCGCGCTGATCTTATCAAACCTTTGAGTGGCGCCTAAAGTGCGCTCAACAGCCTTTGCAGGCATTTCCCGTATTTGCAACGTAGAGCGATATTTCAGGAGACATTTCCATGACCAGGATGAGAGCCGTCGACGCAGCCGTACTCGTGCTCGAAAAAGAAGGCATCGACACCGCGTTCGGTGTCCCGGGCGCCGCGATCAACCCGCTCTACTCCGCGTTGCGCAAGGGCGGCGGCATCAGCCATGTGCTGGCCCGCCACGTCGAAGGCGCGTCGCACATGGCCGAGGGCTACACGCGGGCCGCGCCCGGCAACATCGGCGTGTGTATCGGTACGTCGGGGCCTGCCGGCACCGACATGATCACGGGCCTCTACTCGGCGCAGGCCGACTCGATCCCGATTCTCGCGATCACCGGTCAGGCGCCGCGCGCGCGGCTCTACAAGGAAGACTTTCAGGCCGTCGACATCGAATCGATCGCGAAGCCGGTGACGAAATGGGCGGTGACCGTGCGCGAACCCGCGCTCGTGCCGCGCGTGTTCCAGCAGGCGTTCCATCTGATGCGCTCGGGCCGTCCGGGGCCAGTGCTGATCGATCTGCCGGTCGACGTACAGGTCGCGGAGATCGAGTTCGACATCGACACGTACGAGCCGCTGCCGGTCTACAAGCCCGCGGCGACCCGCAAGCAGGTCGAGGCCGCGCTGACGATGCTCAACGATTCCGAAAAGCCGCTGATCGTCTCCGGCGGCGGCGTCCTCAATGCTGCGGCCGAGGACCTGCTCGTGAAGTTCGCGGAAACACTCGGCGTGCCAGTGATTCCGACGCTGATGTCGTGGGGTGCGATTCCCGACGACCATCCGCTGATGGCCGGCATGGTCGGTCTGCAGACGTCGCATCGCTACGGCAACGCGACGATGCTCGCATCCGACTTCGTACTCGGCATCGGCAACCGCTGGGCGAACCGTCACACCGGCAGCGTCGAGGTCTATACGAAGGGCCGCAAGTTCGTGCACGTCGATATCGAACCGACGCAGATCGGCCGCGTGTTTGGACCGGACCTCGGCATCGTGTCCGACGCGAAGCTCGCGCTCGAACTGTTCGTGCAGGTCGCGCAGGAATGGAAGCGCGACGGCAAGCTGAAGGACCGCAGCGAATGGGTCGCGGATTGCCAGCAGCGCAAGCGGACATTGCTGCGCAAGACCCACTTCGACAACGAGCCGATCAAGCCGCAGCGCGTGTACGAGGAAATGAACAAGGCGTTCGGCCGCGATACCTGCTACGTGAGCACGATTGGTCTGTCGCAGATCGCCGGCGCGCAGTTCCTGCACGTGTACAAGGCGCGCAACTGGATCAACTGCGGTCAGGCCGGCCCGCTCGGCTGGACGATTCCGGCGGCGCTCGGTGTGCGCGCGGCCGACCCGCAGCGGCCGATCGTCGCGCTGTCGGGCGACTACGACTTCCAGTTCATGATCGAAGAACTCGCAGTTGGCGCGCAGTTCAAGCTGCCGTACGTGCATGTGGTCGTGAACAACTCGTACCTCGGGTTGATCCGCCAGGCGCAACGCGCGTTCGACATGGACTACTGCGTCCAGCTCGCGTTCGAGAACATCAATGCGCCGGAACTGAACGGCTATGGCGTCGATCACGTCGCGGTCGCCGAAGGCCTCGGCTGCAAGGCACTGCGCGTGTTCAAGCCCGAAGAGATCGCACCGGCGCTGAAGAAAGCGCAATCGATGCTGTCGGAGTTCAACGTGCCGGTGGTGGTCGAGGTGATCCTCGAGCGCGTAACCAACATTTCGATGGGCGCCGAGATCGACGCGATCAACGAGTTCGAGGAACTGGCCGAGACGCGCGAAGATGCGCCAACCGCGGTCAGCCTGCCCGACTGAACGACCCTGCAAGTGCATTAACTACTGACCGACCAGAGAGAACCCGCAACATGCCTAAATTTGCTGCCAACCTCACGATGCTGTTCAACGAAGTCCCGTTCCTCGACCGCTTCGCGGCCGCGGCGAACGCCGGCTTCGACGCCGTCGAGTTCCTGTTCCCGTACCCGTTCGCGGCCGCCGAGCTGGCGGAGCGGCTCGAACGGCATAGCCTGAAGCTCGTGCTTCACAACCTGCCCGCGGGCAACTGGGAGGCAGGCGAACGCGGGATCGCCTGCCTGCCATCGCGTGTCACGGAGTTTCAGGAAGGCGTGAGCCGCGCGATCGACTACGCGAAGGCACTGAAGGTGCCGCAGCTGAACTGCCTCGTCGGCATTCCGACCGCCGACGTGACACGCGACGCCGCGCTCAAAACGATCGTCGAAAATCTGCGTTTCGCCGCGCTCGCGCTGAAAAAAGAAAACATCCGGCTGCTCGTCGAGCCGTGCAACGCGTACGACATTCCCGGCTTCGCGCTGAACCGCTCGGCCGAGGGTCTCGACGTGATCCGCGAAGTGGGATCGGACAACCTGTTCCTGCAGTACGACATCTATCACATGCAACGAATGGAAGGCGAACTCGCGGCGACGATCAAAAAGAATCTGCCGCAGATCGCTCACATTCAGCTCGCCGACAACCCGGGACGCAACGAACCGGGCACCGGCGAAATCAACTACCCGTTCCTGTTCGATCTGCTCGATTCGCTGGGCTACGACGGCTACGTCGGCTGCGAATACAAACCGCGCACCACCACTTCCGAGGGCCTCGGCTGGCTGCAGCGCGTTGCAAAACGCGCGCACGCCGCCGCCTGACAGCGCAACGCACCCGCACGCATCGGACACGATCGACACGACCCCACTCTGGAGACTCAACGCATGGCAACCATCGGTTTCATCGGCCTCGGCATCATGGGCGCGCACATGGCGCGTAACCTTCTGAAGGGCGGCCACACGCTGATCGTCAACGGCGCCTACCCGGTGCCCGACGATCTGCAGGCGAGCACCACGGTCGCCGCGAATTCGACCGCGGTCGCGCAGGCCGCCGACATCGTGATCTCGATGGTCCCGGACACGCCCGACGTCGAGAACGTGCTGTTCGCCGACGACGGCGTCGCGAAGGGACTGACGAAAGGCAAGCTCGTGATCGATATGAGCTCGATCTCGCCGCTCGACACCCAGGCCTTTGCGAAGAAGATCAATGCGCTCGGTTGCGACTATCTCGACGCGCCGGTGTCCGGTGGCGAAGTCGGTGCCCGCGAAGCGACGCTCACGATCATGGTCGGCGGCCCGCAAAAATCGTTCGACGTCGCGAAGCCGCTGTTCGACCTGATGGGCAAGAACATCTCGCTGATCGGCGACAACGGCGCGGGTCAGACGTGCAAGGTCGCGAACCAGATCATCGTCGCGCTGAACATCGAAGCGGTCGCGGAAGCATTGCTGTTCGCCGCGCGTTCGGGCGCCGATCCGGAACGCGTGCGTCGCGCGTTGATGGGTGGCTTCGCATCGTCGCGGATTCTCGAAGTGCACGGTGAACGCATGACGAAGCGCACGTTCAATCCAGGCTTTCGCATCGAGTTGCATCAGAAGGATCTGAACCTCGCGCTCGACGGCGCTCGCAAGCTCGGCATCGCGTTGCCGCACACCGCGAGCGCACAGCAGTTGTTTAGCGTGTGCGCGGCGAACGGCGGCAAAGGCTGGGATCACTCGGCGATGATTCGCGCGCTCGAACTGATGGGCAACTTCGAAATCGCCCAGGCGCCGCAGGAAGCGAAGGCGGCCTGAGCAAAGCGTATAGAGGCTAGCGGAGCAATCCGGTAGCTTGCAGGTGGGGCGTCCACTGACAGCATGCGGCACGCATGGCGTCAGTGGACTAATCAAACCGCTCTGGGCTGAGAGCGGTGAGTGGGGTCCGCAGCGGCACCCGGCGACGCCGGGGAAGCCTTGGTCGGTCAGACGTCGTCGTCGGGTGTCCGGCTGTCGGATTTCATCACGCTGCCACAATCTTGACGGGCAGCATCGAGATGTACGTCACCACCGCTGCATCGCGTGCTCGTATCGAGCATATCGCAGATTCGCAACGCGCTATCTAACAAACGTTCACACTATCCGGCTGGACCCTCGCCTACATTCTTCCTACAATCGAACGGCTTCACACCGGCTTTGCGCTGCGCTTCGCGTTGCATATTCGATGCTCGATGAGCGTTGCGCACAAGCCGTATCGGGCCGCAGATTTCCCGAGTCTTTTCAACCTCGTTAGGAGAATGATCGATGGGTATTCTCAGCTTCATCAAGGAAGCCGGCGAAAAACTGTTCGGCGCTGCCGCAGCACCTGCCGCAGACGCCGCCGCGCCAGCCGATCTGGATGCGTTGAACAAGACCGCCGGCGACGCGATCGCCACTTACATCCGTTCGCAAGGTCTCGACGCCGACAACCTGCAGGTCACCTACGACGGCTCGAGTCACGCCGTGACCGTGTCGGGCAACGCAGCGGATCAGGACACGAAGTCGAAGATCCTGGTCGCAGCCGGCAACGTGCAGAACGTCGACAAGGTGGACGACCAGTTGACCGTCACCAACCCCGCACCGGAGCCGCAGTACCACACCGTCGCGTCAGGCGACAATCTGTGGAAGATCGCGGAAAAGTACTACGGCAGCGGCGCGAAGAACGACCTGATCTTCCAGGCCAACACGCCGATGCTGAAGAGCCCGGACAAGATCTACCCGGGTCAGGTGCTGGTCATCCCCGCCGCGCAGTAACGCCGCCAGTCGTTCGTCCCGCATGCAGACGTGCCTTGGGGCACGTGCTGTGTGCGGGACAAGCTCCCCGCTCCCACGTCAGTTCAAATCAATACGTATCGAATGCGCGTTGGAGCGCGGTCGGTCCGCTCGTGCCCATCGCGAGCGTGAGCATCAGCAGTACGCGCGCCTTGTAGGGGTTCAGCGAACCCGCGGCGACGAAGCCGAGCGCATCGTCGGATGCGGCGCCGTTGCGCATCACGTGGCCCGAGCCGACGCGCGAGGCGCGCACGACCGCGACGCCGTGCGCGACCGCATCGACAAGCGCCTGCTGCACGGTCGCGTGAATCGAGCCGTTACCGGTGCCCGCAACGACGATCCCGCGCACACCCGCATCGACCAGCGCGTCGACCGGCACGCGCGACGCGCCCGCATAGCTCGACACGATGTCGACAAGCGGCCAGTTGGCGCCCACCGAGAATTCGCTTGCCACCGTATGCGGCCGCATCGCGCTGCGATGAAAATCGACGCGGCCGTCCTGCACCCAGCCGAGCGCACCGACTTCCGGCGACTGGAACGCGTCGATCGCATAGGTACTCGTCTTCACGACGTCGCGCGCGCTGTGAATCCGGTTGTTGAAGGCGACGAGCACGCCCTGCCCGTGCGCGGCCTGGCTCGCCGCGACCGTCACCGCGTTCAGCAGATTGAGCGGACCGTCGGCGGACAGCGCAGTCGACGGTCGCATCGCGGCCGTCAGCACGACAGGCTTCGTGCTCTTCACCGTCAGGTGCAGCAGGTAGGCGGTTTCTTCGAGCGTGTCGGTGCCGTGCGTTATGACGATGCCGTCGACCGCGTCGGTCGCGAGCAGCACGTTCACGCGTTGCGCGAGCGTGCTCCACAGCTCGAGCGTCATGTCCTTGCTGTCGATGCTCGCGATCTGCTCCGACTGGATCTGCGCGACCGACGACAGCGACGGCACCGCGTCGAGTAGTTCCCCGACGCCGATCACGCCGGCCTGGTAACCCGCGGTGCTGGTCGCATCGGACGACGAACCGGCGATCGTGCCGCCGGTCGCGAGCACGACGATACGCGGCAATGCGGCGGATGCAGAAGCGGAAGAGGAAATCGAAGTATTCATGGCCGCGATTGTAAGCGAAGCGCGGCCATGTCCGGTCAGTGACGCGGCCGCGTCAGGCGACCTCGCGCAGCTGGCTCGCGATTTCAGCTTCGTTCAGATGCGGCGCGAACATTTCGATCAGGCGGTACGCATACGCGCGCAGGAACGCGCCCTTGCGCAGGCCGACGCGCGTCGTGCTCGCCTCGAACAGATGCTGCGTGTCGAGCGCGACGAGTTCGGTGTCGCGCTTCGGATCGTAGGCCATCGCGGCCACCACGCCGATCCCCATGCCGAGCTCGACGTAGGTCTTGATCACGTCGGCGTCGATCGCGGTCAGCACTACGTCCGGCAACGCGCCCACTTTCGCGAACGCCTGATCGATATGCGAGCGCCCTGTGAAGTCCTGGTCGTAGGTGACGATCGGGTACTCGGCGATTTCGTCGAGCGACAGATTTTCCCGGCCGACGAGCGGATGCCCCTTCGGCACGACCACGATGTGATGCCACGAATAGCACGGGAACGTGACGATGTCCGGATAGCGGTCGAGCGCCTCGGTCGAAATGCCGATGTCCGCCTCGCCGTTGATGATCATCTGCGCGATCTGCTGCGGACTGCCCTGGCGCAGCGCGAGATGCACCTTCGGATAGATCTCGGTGAAGCGGCGCACCACCTTCGGCAGCGCGTAGCGCGCCTGCGTGTGCGTCGTCGCGACGACCAGATGGCCGCTGTCCTGATCCGCGTACTGGCGCGCGACGCGCCGCAGGTTCTCCGCGTCGAGCAACATCCGCTCGATCAGTTGATGCACGGCCTTGCCCGGTTCGGTCAACCCGGTGAGGCGCTTGCCGCGTCGAATGAAGATGTCGACGCCGAGTTCGTCCTCGAGGTCCTTGATCTGCTTCGAGACACCCGACTGCGACGTGTACAGCACGTTCGCCACTTCGGTCAGGTTCATGTTCTGGCGCACGGCCTCGCGCACGAAGCGCAATTGCTGAAAGTTCATTTTTATATCTCCGTTTCGGCCAGAGGGTTCGTCAGGTTATCGATGTGTTGCCGCGTCACGGTGCCGGGAACACGCGCAGTGCGCGCGGGACCGCAGTCACGCCGTCGCCGATGCCGAGCTGCAGCTCACGCCACGATTCGCGGTCGAGTTCCGCTTCGAGCACGTTGCCCTCGCGGCCTTCGAGCTCGACGCGCACCGAGCCGCCGAGCGTCACCACGCGCCGCACGCCGACCACGATGCCGTCGCGATGGCCTGCGGCCTGTGGGTACAGCACGAGATCATGCGGACGCACATACGCGAACGCGAGCCCTTCGAACGCGGCCTCGATCGCGATCGGCTTTGCCGCACCGTCGACGACAAAGCCGCCCTGCGCGACGCTGCCTCTCAGCCGGTTCGCCGCGCCGAGGAATTCATAGACGAACGACGTCTGCGGATGATCGTACACGTCCTGCGGACTACCCACCTGCTCGACGTGCCCGTGATTCAGCACGACGATGCGATCCGCGACTTCGAGCGCTTCTTCCTGATCGTGCGTGACGAAGATCGTCGAGATATGCAGGTCGTTGTGCAGACGACGCAGCCAGCCGCGCAATTCCTTGCGCACCTTCGCGTCGAGCGCGCCGAACGGTTCGTCGAGCAGCAGCACTTTCGGTTCGACCGCGAGCGCACGCGCGAGCGCGATCCGCTGCCGCTGACCGCCCGAGAGTTCCGACGGATAGCGCTGCGCGAGCCAGTCGAGTTGCACGAGCTTCAGCAGTTCATGCACCTTCTCACGAATCACCGCTTCCGACGGCCGCTCTTTACGCGGCTTCACGCGCAGCCCGAACGCGACGTTCTCGAACACCGTCATGTGGCGAAACAGCGCGTAATGCTGGAACACAAAGCCGACCTGGCGCTCGCGCGCACCGACCGTCGCGACGTCTTGTCCCTGCAGCACGACCTGGCCCGCGTCCGCGTATTCGAGACCCGCGATCACACGCAGCAGCGTCGTCTTGCCGCAGCCGGACGGCCCCAGCAGCGCGACGAGTTCGCCGGGCGGAAAGTCGAGCGACACGTTGTCCAGCGCGACGAAATCGCCAAAGCGCTTTTGCAGGTTGCGAACGATGATGCCCATGACTTACCACTCCCCTTGAACCGTTTTCCGAACCGCTTGCTGCGACGTATTTGTTGCGGGCGCGGGCCGCGTGGATAAACCCGTCGCCGGCCCCGCATGCGCAGGCACGGCCCGCGCATCGGTGACCTCCGCGGACATATGGCGCTCGGCGAGCAACTTCAGACCGAGCGTCACGAGCGCGAGCAGTGCAAGCACGGAGGCCACCGCGAACGCCGCCGCGAAGTTGTATTCGTTGTAGAGAATCTCGACGTGCAGCGGCATCGTGTCGGTCTGCCCGCGAATATGGCCCGACACCACCGACACCGCGCCGAATTCGCCCATCGCCCGCGCGTTGCACAGGATCACGCCGTACAGCAGCCCCCACTTCACGTTCGGCAGCGTCACGCGACGAAAGATCTGCCAGCCGGACGCGCCGAGCACGTGCGCCGCCTCTTCCTCGTCGTTGCCCTGCGCCTGCATCAGCGGAATCAGCTCGCGCGCGACGAACGGGAACGTAACGAAGATCGTCGCGAGCACGATGCCGGGCACCGCGAAAATGATCTGCACGTTGTGATCCTGCAGCCACGGACCGAACCAGCCCTGCGCACCGAACAGCAACACGTAGACCAGACCCGAGATCACCGGCGACACCGAGAACGGCAGATCGATCAATGTGGTCAGCAATGCCTTGCCGCGGAATTCGAACTTCGCGATCGCCCACGATGCTGCGAGACCGAACACCAGATTCAGCGGCACCGCAATCGCAGCGGTCAGTAGCGTGAGCTTGATCGCCGACACCGCGTCGGGGTCGGCTAACGACTCGAAATAGAAGCCGATGCCCTTGCTCAGCGCTTGCGCAAACACGGCGACGAGCGGCACGACGAGAAACAGCGTGAGAAACAGCAGCGCGATGCCGGTCAGCAGCCAGCGCACCACGCGCGACTCGGTGACGGGATCAGGGCGACGAGCGAGTTCGTGGCTCATTGCGCGCCCCCTGCTGCGGCAACCGTCGTACCCGTGCTCGCGACCGGCAGCGACGGCGCAGTGCGACCGCGTCCGGTGCGGCGCTGCAGATACCACTGCAGCGTGTTGATCAGCAGCAGCATCAGGAACGACACGACCAGCATCACGACCGCGATCGCCGTCGCGCCCGCGTAGTCGTACTGTTCGAGCTTCGTGATGATCAGCAGCGATGTGATCTCGGACTTCATCGGCACGTTGCCCGCGATGAAGATCACCGACCCGTATTCGCCGAGCGCACGTGCGAACGCGAGCGCGAAGCCGGTCAGCAGCGCGGGAAGCACGGCCGGCAGTACGACGCGGCGAAACGTCAGCCAGCGCGACGCGCCGAGGCACGCGGCGGCTTCTTCCTGTTCGCGCTCGAACTCCTCGAGCACCGGCTGCACGGTGCGCACGACGAACGGCAAGCCGATGAAGGTCAGCGCGACCAGCACACCGACCGGCGTGAACGCGATCTTGATGCCGAGCGGCGCGAGGAACTGGCCGATCCAGCCGTTGCCCGCATACACCGCCGCGAGCGAAATGCCCGCGACGGACGTCGGCAGCGCAAACGGCAGGTCCACCACCGCGTCGACGATCCGCTTGCCCGGGAACGAGTAGCGCACCAGCACCCACGCGACCAGAAAGCCGAACACCGCATTGATCAGTGCGCCGCCGAGCGCAGCGGTGAACGTCAGCCGGTACGATGCGAGCACGCGCGGCGAACTCACGGCGCGCATGAACTGCGACCAGTCGAGCGTCGTGGTCTTCAGAAAGGTCGCCGCAAGCGGAATCAGCACCACGAGGCTCAGATACGCCACCGTGATGCCGAGCGTCACGCCAAAACCGGGCAATGCGCTCGGTTTGCGGAAAGTGAACGTCGTCATGCCGATACTCTGTCAGGGTTGGGTGCCGCGGACCCGTCAGGGCCGGTGTCGTACCAGTCGATTCGCGCGATGCATCTGGCCGAAAAGCGCGCCCGGGGGCGCGCTTGCCTGATATCGTCGCGCGAATCGCCGTGTACAAAGCCCGGCTCTCCGCGTTCCGCTTCGTTATGTCCTGCGTGTTACGTATTGCGCGTTTCGTCCTGCTACTGCGGCTGGTAGATCGAGTCGAACACTCCACCGTCCGCGAAGTGCGTCTTCTGCGCATTCGCCCAGCCGCCGAACGTATCGTCGACCGTGTACAGCTTCAGCTTCGGAAACTTGTCGGTCAGCGACGCCGGCACCTTGGTCGAACGCGGGCGATAGAAGTTCTTCGCGGCGATCTCCTGGCCTTCGTCGCTATAGAGGAAGTTCAGATACGCCTCGGCGAGCTTGCGCGTACCGTGCCTGTCGACCACCTTGTCGACGACCGCGACCGGCGGCTCGGCAAGAATGCTCACCGACGGCACGACGATCTCGAACTTGTCTGGACCGAATTCCTTCAGCGACAGGAACGCTTCGTTTTCCCACGCGATCAGCACGTCGCCGATGTCGCGCTGGACGAAGCTCGTCGTCGCCCCGCGCGCGCCCGAATCGAGCACGCCGGCGTTCTTGTACAGCTTCGACACGAATTCCTTCGCCTTCTGTTCATTGCCGCCTGGCTGATGCAGCGCGTACGCCCACGCGGCGAGATAGTTCCAGCGTGCGCCGCCCGAGGTCTTCGGATTCGGCGTCACGATCGACACGCCCGGCTTCGTCAGATCGTCCCAGTCCTTGATGTGTTTCGGGTTGCCTTTGCGCACGAGGAACACGATCGTCGACGTGTACGGCGATGCGTTGTCCGGCAGACGCTTCTGCCAGTTCCTGTCGATGAGCCCCTTGTTCGCGAGCGCATCGATGTCGTAGGCGAGCGCGAGCGTCACGACGTCCGCCTGCAGGCCGTCGAGCACCGAGCGCGCCTGCGCACCCGAGCCGCCGTGCGACTGCTTGAACGTCACGCTTTCACCGGTCTTCGCCTTCCACTCCTTGCCGAATGCCTGGTTGATGTCCTGATAGAGCTCGCGAGTCGGGTCGTACGACACGTTCAGCAACGTCGTGTCGGCATGCGCGTGCGGCACGACGCCGACGACGGCCGCAGCGCCGAGCGCCAGTGCGACGAAGAAATGCTTTGCCCCGTGCGTCGCCCGTTGCCCGAGCCCCGTGATCCGATGAGTCATCCAGTTTCTCCGTTGTGTGGTCTATGCCGGTGCCGTTGTTCTGAGCGTGCCTTGCACCCGTCTATTGCACCCGTCCAGCAGGTCGAAACCAGTCTATCGAAGGGCTTTCATCATTAAAAATAATGTTTCTTCATTCTTTAATACGTAAAAGTGGTAATGACGGCTGGGCGTGGCGTTGCGGCATGAAAACGGATGTTTTGACGGCGGATTCCGGTGCTCGGGCGGCGGCCTGCGGCGACGAACTTAAAGTAACGCTTGATATGCGCCCGATACTGTATAAAAATACAGTCACCTGTCTATCCATACAGTGGCGCCATGACCAAACTCACCGCACGACAGCAAGAAGTTTTCGAGCTCATCCGCCGCGCAATCGAGCGCACCGGCTTCCCGCCCACCCGCGCGGAGATTGCCGCGGAACTCGGCTTCAGTTCGGCCAATTCCGCGGAAGAGCATCTGCGGGCGCTCGCGCGCAAGGGCGTCATCGAGCTGGCGGCGGGCGCGTCGCGCGGCATCCGCCTGATTCCCGGCCCGGACGATCTGCCGCATCAGTTCACGTTGCCCCACACAAGCCTGATGCAGCTGCCGCTGATCGGGCGTGTGGCGGCCGGTAGTCCGATCCTCGCGCAGGAGCACATCTCGCAGCACTACGCATGCGACCCGGCGCTCTTCTCGAGCAAACCGGATTACCTGCTGAAAGTCCGAGGGCTGTCGATGCGCGATGCGGGCATCTTTGACGGCGACCTGCTTGCCGTGCAGAAAAAGAGCGAAGCGAAAGACGGCCAGATCATCGTCGCGCGGATCGGCGACGACGTCACGGTGAAGCGCCTGAAGCGCCGGCCGAACGGCATCGAGCTGATCGCCGAGAACCCCGATTACGAGAACATTTTTGTTGAAGCCGGGAGTGGCGACTTCGCGCTCGAAGGCATCGCGGTAGGGCTGATCCGGCCCACCGAATTCTGAACTGTCGCCTGGAGAGATTCATGGAACGCTTTGCCCGCCTGCTGCCTTTTCGCCAGTTCGGACGTTTGCGTCATCTGCGCGGCGTCGTCCCCTGCGCACCGCTCGAAACGGCTGGCACGCCGTCTCTGTTCGATAGCGCGCCGTCTGGTCAGTCTTCTTTGCCTTCGTCGCTACCGGCCTTTGCGCGCGTCTCGTTGAACGCGTCGCTCAACGCCGAACCGGCGCGCCGTGCACCGGTGCGCGTGTATCACGGGCCGAAGCGGCTCATCATGGTGGGCACCGTCGACGCGGTATGCCGGATGATCGATCGCGCGATCGCCGAGGAGCGCGCGGGCCTGCAGGGCGCGCTGTTCGAGTAACGTTGTGCTTCGTTCGGCGGGACGGTTATCGCAACGAATGTGTGCCGCGTACCTGCCTCGGGATATTTTTCGTCACCGGCGCTGTCCACATCATGTCGGGCCTGTCGTCACGGGCCACCCCGTCGCTTCAAAGGAGAACGTTGCGCAATGGCCGGTTCCGTACGCATGACCCGTCGCTCCGAACGAGGAAGCCTTCGCCGGACGTCGATCATTACGCTCGTCGTGCTCGTGGTGATTGCACTACTCGGGTTCGGCTACGCATCGCCGTATCTTGCGCTCGACCGGCTGAAACGCGCCGCCGATGCACGTGATGCGGCGACGGTCAATCAATACGTCGATTTCCCCGCGTTGCGTGAGAGCCTCAAACAACAGGTCACCGCGCTGCTTACGCGGCGTCTCGATTCGCAGAGCAACGGTAATCCGCTGGCGGCGATTGGAGCGATGATCGGTGTCGCACTGATCGGTCCGCTCGTCGATGCATATGCGACTCCTGACGGCGTCGCGGCACTATTGAATGGCATTCCACCGCGCGGCGAACCGGGCGAGCGTCCGCCCCCGCCTCCGTCACCCCCGCAGTCATCCGATGCAACGCCGCCTGCTCAAGCGCAGCCACAGCAGCCGGCCGCGAAAGATACGCAATCGCCTCAGCAGCCTCCCCAACCGCCGCAGACCACGGCCGGTTATCGCGGCATCAACGAGTTCGTCGTTACATACCAGCACGGTGTCGGCGACACGCGGTACTCAGCCATCCTGCATCGGGACGGCCTGTTTTCGTGGAAGCTGGCTGCCGTCGATCTGAACGCACACTAACGCCGGATATGCGCGGCGCTTCACGCCGCCGCGCGCTGCTCCTCTACCGACGAGCACGCCACCAGAATGCTGCACGACACGCGATCGAGCAGTTGCGTATTGCCCGCGCCCATCCACCAGCGCGACAAACCCGTGCGACATCGATGCCCGACTACGACCAGGTCGACCTGCAGTTCGTTGGCGAGACTCGCGATCTCGTCGATCGGATGGCCGAATGCGAAATGACCTTGTGCACTCACGCCGCGCTCGGTCAACCAGGTGACTCCTTCCTGAAGAATGTCGCGCGCGGTCTTTTCGAAACTGCCGCATGCAACATCCGTCAGCAGGCCGGCGCTCTGCGCGATGCTGGAACGCATATCGACGACAGACAGCAGGTGCGTCTCGGCCTTCAGATCCAGCGCGAGATCCGCGCCGCAACGTAACGCCTTACGACCCTCTCGGGAGCCGTCGTAACACAACAGGATTTTCTGGTAGCTCGCCATGATGATCTCCGTCCGCGCCTATCGCGGGGCTTTGATCCAATCATGGTGCGCCGCAATTCAGGTTGCAAGGGATGGAAAACGCCAGGTATGTCCGGCCCCGATATGGGGCATGCGGCACTGCAGAAGCGCACGTCACACACGCCCCACACTACCCAACGGCCGCCGCGATCGGCACGCCGATGCCCTAGAATGGCAACCCTCGCCGGTCACCTGCTTTCTTGATGCGTTGCACCGGCACATCGTTTGCGGAGTTTTCATTGTCCATGTCGCCCATGTCAGATGCCGCCATCGAGTTTCACGAGATCCGCAAGCATTACGGCGAAAAAACCGTCGTCGACGGCCTGTCGTTTCACGTGCGGACCGGCGAATGCTTCGGCCTGCTCGGCCCGAACGGCGCAGGCAAGACAACCACGTTGCGGATGCTGCTCGGCATCGCCGCACCCGATGCGGGGACGATCCGCCTGTGCGGCGAACCGATTCCCGCACGCGCACGATTCGCGCGGATGCGCATCGGCGTCGTGCCGCAGTTCGATAACCTCGATCCGGATTTCACGGTCAGCGAGAATCTGCTCGTGTTCGGCCGTTACTTCGGTTTGAGCGCTGCGCAGACGCGCGCGCTGGTACCGTCGCTGCTCGAATTCGCTCGGCTCGAGAGCAAGGCTCACGCACGCGTCAGCGAACTGTCGGGCGGCATGCGACGGCGCCTCACGCTCGCCCGCGCGCTCGTCAACGATCCCGACGTGCTGATCATGGACGAGCCCACCACCGGTCTCGATCCGCAGGCGCGTCATATGATCTGGGAGCGTCTGCGTTCGCTGCTCGCGCGCGGCAAGACGATCCTGCTGACCACACACTTCATGGAAGAAGCCGAGCGGCTCTGCAACCGGCTGTGCGTGATCGAGGAAGGACGCAAGATCGCAGAGGGCGCGCCCGCCGACCTGATCGCGTCGGAGATCGGCTGCGACGTGATCGAGATCTACGGCCCGGACCCGCTCGCGCTGCGCGACGAACTCGCGCCACTCGCGGTGCGCACGGAGATCAGCGGCGAGACGCTGTTCTGCTATGTCGAGGACGCACAACCGGTGCACGCGAAGCTCGCGCAGCGCACCGATCTGCGCTACCTGCATCGGCCGGCGAATCTCGAAGACGTGTTCCTGCGCCTGACCGGCCGCGAAATGCAGGACTGACCGAACTCGCCTGCAAGACTCGACACAACAAACGGACGCAATTTACCGCGCCCCACGGAGACGAATCCGCATCATGGACGCAAGCCGTTTCGAAGCATCCGATAACGCACCGACCGGCGCACGTTTCGCTGCCCTGCCCGCGAACGCGGTGAACTGGACCGCGGTATGGCGCCGCAACTATCTCGTGTGGCGCAAGCTCGCGCTCGCGTCGATGTTCGGCAATCTCGCCGATCCGATGATCTATCTGTTCGGGCTCGGCTTCGGCCTGGGATTGATGGTCGGACACGTCGACGGCGTGTCGTACATCGCGTTCCTCGCGGCCGGTACGGTCGCGTCGAGCGTGATGATGTCGGCGAGCTTCGAGGCGACGTATTCGGGATTTTCGCGGATGCACGTGCAGCGCACGTGGGAAGCTATCATGCACACGCCGCTCACGCTCGGCGACATCGTGCTCGGTGAAACGATCTGGGCCGGCAGCAAGGCGGTGTTGTCAGGCGCGGCGATCATGCTGGTCGCGGGCGCGCTCGGCTATGCGAGCTTTCCGTCGATGCTCATCGCGTTGCCGGTCATCGTGCTCGCCGGGTTCGCGTTCGCGAGCGTCGCGATGATCGTCACCGCGCTCGCGCCGTCCTACGATTTCTTCATGTTCTATCAGACGCTCGTGCTCACGCCGATGCTGCTGCTCTCCGGCGTGTTCTTTCCGCTTACGCAGCTGCCGTCCATCGCGCAGCACGTCACGCTGCTGCTGCCGCTTTCGCACGCGATCGAACTGATCCGGCCGGCGATGCTCGGCCGGCCGATCGAGCACGCGGCGCTGCACGTCGCGGTGCTCGTGGCCTATGCGGTCGTGCCGTTCTGCGTGTCAGCGGTGCTGTTCAAACGGCGGATGATGCGCTAGGCGCGACCGATACCGTCATCGTTGCAAGCGTGGTTCAGTCCTCGTCGTCGGTCCACGGAATGTCGACGTCCGAGATGAACGCGACCGTCGCGAACGGGCCGCCTTCCTGACGCCCGATCTTTCCATCGGCGCGCTGCCATTCGACGCGAAACACCGTCGACGGATCGTCGGCCATCAGACGGATCGTGCGCAGTTCGTCCGGGTCCGATTCCTCGACGGTGCCGTCGAGCGACACCAGCAGCGCCTGCGGCCAGAGACCGTCGGCCGGGTCGTAGATGCGATCGCCGTCGTGAATCAGTGTGAATGCTTCGACGCCGATCGTCGCCGATGCCTCGACGATCATCTTGCCCAGCGCGCGCAGTAGTGAGGTAGCCCGCGCCGAGTTCGCCTGGCGGATTGCAAGATCGCCGCGCGTCAGCGCCTGTTCGAGTTTCGGATTGGTTTTTTGTTGGGCCATTCGATATCCTGGAGTCCGATAACGTGATAGCGGCAGCACGCCGGCACAAGTCGCCGGTCGAGCGCAAAGGCGCCGCACGACACGCGCAAAAATGCGTGTCGCGGCTGAATCGTACCATTGCGGCAAGTGCCAGCTCATTAGCCGATGGGCATGAGCAGCACGCCCCTGGCCGTAGCGCCTATCCCAGTTTAGGTCGCGATTGGCGATCCGCGCAGGGAGATTTACCCGCGACGTGCGTAGCGCGCAACAAAGGAGAAGAAAGTCGCATCCGGAGACGGGTGCGACCGTGACGCAGAAGAAGACTGGCATGCGGCCCGAAGCACCGACCGCATGTGGACCGGCACCTCGGGACCGCGCGGTCAAGGCGCCGGATTGGGCTGCAGTTCGTGCAGCGCGTCGATCTCGGCGAGGATCTCGGGCGACAGCTTCACGTCGATGCTCGCGATGTTTTCCTTCAGTTGCTCGAGCGACGTTGCGCCGATCAGATTGCTCGTGACGAACGGCCGGCTGTTCACGAACGCGAGCGCGAACTGCGCGGGCGACAGGCCGTGACGCTTCGCGAGTTCGACATAGCGGCTCGTCGTCTGCACGGTATGCGGCCTGCTATACCGCTGGAACCGTTCGAACAGCGTGATGCGTGCACCCGCCGGTCGCGCGCCGCCTTCGTACTTGCCCGACAACCAGCCGAACGCGAGCGGCGAATAGGCAAGCAACCCCACGTGTTCGCGATGCGTAAATTCCGACAGACCGCTTTCGAACGTGCGGTTCAGCAGGCTGTACGGATTCTGGATCGACACGATGCGCGGCAGACCAGCCTTTTCGGCAGCGCGCAAAAACTGCGCGACGCCCCACGGCGTTTCGTTCGACACGCCGACATGCCGCACCTTCCCTTCCTTCACGAAGTCCGCGAGCACCGCCAGCGTCTCTTCGATCGGCACCGTGTACGCGTCGTCGAGCCAAGGGTACATGCTGCGGCCGAACGTCATCGTGCTGCGGTCCGGCCAGTGCAGTTGGTACAGGTCGACGTAGTCGGTCTGCAGACGCGCGAGGCTGTCGTTCAGTGCCTCGGTGAGATTCTTGCGATCGAACTGGTTGCCCTCGCCCCGGATGTGACGCGGATTGTGCGGCTGACGCGCGGGGCCCGCGATCTTCGTCGCGAGCACGATCCGGTCGCGCGCGCTGCGATGCTGCGCGATCCACGTGCCGATGAAACGCTCGGTCGAGCCCTGCGTTTCGGCGCGCGGCGGCACTGGGTACATCTCCGCGGCGTCGATCAGCGTGACGCCCTGGTCGAGGGCGTAATCGATCTGCGCGTGCGCGTCCTGCTCCGTGTTCTGCTCGCCCCACGTCATGGTGCCGAGTCCGATCAGGCTGACCTGCACGTCCGTATCGCCAAGTCTGCGGTATTCCATCGAACGGTTCCTGTTAGTTGAATAAGCGGAAAGAAGCGGAAAGCGTCGAAGTTACCATGACGGCACGGCGCCTGCAGCGCCGCTAGAATGTGGGGCTTTCCGTCAGCCAGTCTTGCCTTTGGGAGTGTCGTGCCGATGTCAGAATCGTCGTCCGTTGCCGCGCGCCCTGTCGGCTCGTCGCTGATCGTCACGCTCGTCGCGGCCGCGTTCTTCATGGAGAACCTCGACAGCACGATCATCGCCACCGCGTTGCCGCAGATGGCGCGCTCGTTCGGCGTGCATCCGGTCGATCTCAGCATCGGCATCACGTCCTATCTGCTGACGCTTGCCGTGTTTATCCCGATCAGCGGCTGGATCGCCGACCGCTTCGGCGTGCGCACCGTGTTCACCGCGGCGATCGCGGTATTCACGGCCGCATCGATGGTCTGCGGGATCACCGACGGACTCGTCGCGTTCACGGCCGCGCGCATCGTGCAGGGAATAGGCGGCGCGATGATGGTGCCGGTCGGCCGGCTCGCCGTGCTGCGCGCGACGCCGAAAGACAACCTGATGCGCGCGATCTCGATCATCACGTGGCCGGGCCTCGTCGCGCCGGTCATCGGGCCGCCGCTCGGCGGACTGATCACGACGCATGCGTCGTGGCGCTGGATCTTCTATCTGAATGTCCCGCTCGGGTTAATCGGCCTCCTGCTCGCGTGGCGCTTTCTCGACGACGGCAGGGAAACCGAAAGGCGGCCGTTCGACGGCATCGGCTTTGCGCTGTGCGGCGTCGCCGGCACAGCGATCATGTACGCGATGGAACTGACCGGCCGCGCGGATGCCTCGTGGCTTCAAGCGTTCGTGTTTCTTGCTGTGGGTTGCATCGCCGGCGCAGCAGCGTTGTTTCATCTGCGCCGCACGCCACATCCGGTCGTCGATCTGTCCGCATTTCGCGTGAAGACGTTTGCCGTCGCGACTGGCGGCGGACTGCTGTTTCGCGTGTCGATCAGCGCCGTGCCGTTCCTGCTACCGCTGATGTTCCAGCTCGGCTTCGGGATGGACGCGTTTCGCTCCGGGCTGCTGACGCTCGCCGTGTTCGCGGGCAATCTCGCGATGAAGCTCGTCACGACGCCGATCATGCGACGCTTCGGCTTCCGCTCGGTGCTGATCGTGAACGGCGCGTTCGCCGCGATCTCGCTCGCGGCGATGAGCCTGCTCACGCCGGCCACGTCGTACGTGTGGATCGTCGCCGTGCTGTTCGTCAGCGGCCTCGCACGCTCGCTGCAATTCACCGCGATCAACACGCTGAGTTTCGCGGACGTGCCCAAGCCGCAGATGAGCGGCGCGTCGACGCTGTCGAGCACGCTCACGCAGATGACGATGGGGATGGGCGTCGCGGTCGGCGCAATCGCGCTGCGCGCGGCCGCGTGGCTGCACGGACATCCGGCGCAGTCCGTGACGCCCGCCGATTTCAGCATTGCGTTTCTGCTGGTCGCGGCGATCGGCATCGTCGCGATCGTCGACGTGTTCTCACTCGACCGCAACGCCGGCGCGCACGTGAGCGGACACGTGCGACGCAGCGCATGAGGACGGTGATCGATGAACCCTGAACACCTCGAACGGCTCGTCACGTACACGATGCCCTACGGCAAATACAAGGGACGCGTGCTCGCGGATCTACCGGGACACTACCTCAACTGGTTTGCGAAAGTGGGCTTCCCGCCAGGCGAACTCGGACGTCTGCTCGCGCTGATGCACGAGATCGATCACAACGGCCTGAAGGGATTGCTCGGGCCGTTGCGGAGGGGTTGAGTACCGATGTAAAGCCGGCGTTGGCGCGCGTCAGTAAACCACCGTCACGCCACTGCTGGTGTCGCCATGTACGCCGATCCTGACGTGCCCGGCTTCGAGGTCGGTGCGTCGCACGACGAAGTTCGCGCCGCTCGCCAGCATCTTCGGATTGGGAATCCCGGAAGCGCCGGTGAGCGCACTGCTCCACAGCGGATCTTGCGCGGTGCCGCGGTTGTAGTCGATATGCACATCGACGTTGCCTGGACCGAGATTCGTTATCGTCACCGGCGAGTTCACACCGAAGTCGAACGGCAACGTAGTTTCTACGGCAATGTTTTGCTGGGGCATGCTGGGCTCCTCGAGGAACGGGGCATCGGATGCGCGGGGTATCCGCGTGGGTTCGACGTCCGGTGTCTCGAAGGATGCATGCGGGTGCTGTTTGCGGAAATGCACCGTTCGTTATGGGACGGATGGCTGGGGGTTTTAGCGATGCGGATTCGTTGCCTTATCGCGAACCAATCATGCGGACACGATGTGTGCATCGCGCGACGTGCGAACGCGTGGAGAAAATTGCGGTGCGTGGATTTGATGCGGGAGGAAAACCAGGTGGTGCGATGGGGTGGCTGATGGGACTCGAACCCACGACGACAGGAATCACAATCCTGGACTCTACCAACTGAGCTACAGCCACCACTGGAACATCTCTTTGGCTCACCGAGAACTGGCTTGCCGATCAAGAAGCGAGATTATACAAACATGATCCGCGTTTGCCTAGCCCTTTATTCAACCATCTCGGCCGACTCCCGCAGATACTGCCGGGCCTCGTCGAAGATCGACAGATCGGCGGCGGTGAGCTTCTTGTTGTCGGACAACACGCGCCGCCAGGCGCGCGCACCCGCGACGCCGCGATAAAGACCTAGCGCGTGCCGCGTGATCGCGCCGAGGTGCGTGCCGCGCGCGAGTTCGGCCGCGCAATAGTCGATCAGTTTCGCTTCGGCCTCCTCCCGGGTCGGCGCGCAATCCGTTGCGCCATAGAAGCGCGCGTCCACATCCGCGAGCACATACGGGTTGTGATACGCCTCGCGCCCGAGCATCACGCCGTCGATGTGCCGCAAATGCTCGTCGACTTCGTCGAGCGTCTTCACGCCACCGTTGAGGATGATTTCTAGGTGCGGAAAATCGCGCTTCAGCTGATACGCGTAGTCGTATTTGAGCGGCGGAATCTCGCGGTTTTCCTTCGGGCTCAGCCCTTTGAGAATCGCGTTGCGCGCATGCACGATGAAAACCGTGCAGCCCGCTTCCGCGATCGTGCCGACGAAGTCGCGCACAAAACCATACTCCTCCACCGCATCGACGCCGATCCGGTGCTTGACCGTGACCGGCACCGATACTGCGTCGCGCATCGCCTTCACGCAATCGGCGACAAGCTGCGGCTCGTTCATCAGGCATGCGCCGAATGCGCCGCGCTGAACGCGCTCCGACGGACAGCCGCAATTCAGGTTGATCTCGTCGTAACCCCACTGCTCGCCGAGCTTCGCGGAGCGCGCGAGGTCGACTGGTTCACTACCGCCGAGCTGCAACGCGACCGGCGCTTCGTCCGCAGTGAACGCGAGATGGCGCGCAACGTCGCCGTGGATCAGCGCGCCCGTCGTCACCATTTCCGTGTAGAGCCACGTATGGCGCGACAACGCGCGATGAAACCAGCGGCAGTGGCGATCGGTCCAGTCCATCATCGGGGCCACAGAAACGCGGCGGGGGCTTGAATTCATTGGAAAACCGCTTCAGTACCAGGTTCTACGGGCTTTCAGAGCCTGCGTGATTCTCAGTGCTTTCCGGTGGTTTTATGGCATTTTTTTCACAAACTGCTCCGATGTTGCACCGTAAAAGGTCATGTAGCACTGGAGAGTTATGGGCACCATCACACCACGAAAACGTAAGGATGGAAGTATAAGGCACACCGCTCAGATCCGCCTCAAGCAAGGCGGACGGGTCGTTTTCACCGAAGCAAGGACTTTCGACCGTGAGCAGGCGGCGAGCGCACGGTTGAAAAAGCGTGAACTGGAACTGGCACAACCCGGCGCACTCGAGTCGGCAAAAGTGGAAGACCCGCTTCTAAAGGAAGCCATCGGTCAGTACGTAAAGGACTCGAAGCGTAAGTTGGGTCGAACCAAGGAGCAGGTCTTACGGACTATTCAAGAGGCACCGATCGGATCAATGCGATGCAGCGAGGTCGGCAGTCCAGAGATCGTGCAATTTGCCCAAAGTCTGGACGTACTACCACAGACCGCCGGCAACTACATATCTCATCTCGCGACCGTCTTCGCCATCGCACGGCCGGCGTCGGGCTACCCACTCAATCAGCAGGCAATGAGCGACGCCCGCAAGGCAATGAAGCGCCTCGGCACGACCAGCAAGTCGGCGCAGCGCGACCGTCGCCCGACCCTGGATGCACTGGACAAGATCTTCAAGTATTACGTGGAGATGGAAACACGTGAGCGAGCAGAAATCCCCATGCCGAGGACTATCGCCTTCGCGCTCTTCTCCACGCGGCGGCAGGAGCAAATAACCACGATTGCCCGCGAAGACTATCAGCAGGACCAGGTCATGGTTCGCGACATGAAACACCTCGGTCAAAAGAGCGGCAACGACACCTGGTGCGACCTACCACTTGAGGCCGCGCGTGCTCGATTCGATGCCCGGCAAGACCGGGGCGTTCTTTCCGCACCATCACCGATCCATCAGCGCGAGCTTTACCAAAGCCTGCAAATTCCTCGAAACTGAGGATCTACATTTTCATGACCTCCGCCACGAAGGCACGTCCAGGCTATTCGAAATGGGATGGAATATCCCCCACGTCACGGCAGTCACCGGACACCGTAGCTGGACGTCCCTGAAGTGCTACACCCATTTGCGACAGAACGGCGACAAATGGGCTGGATGGAGGTGGCTGGACATGATCGCCCCGCCTGCAGGGCTTACAGACGAGTCGGTGGCTGTTTCTACGTAAGGTACTGCTGATGCAGCAATACCTTCCCCCCGCTAGATAAGGCTTCGCGCCACAGTCTACGCCGACGATCTTTCGCAATTTTCGCTATGGGTCGAACTCGGCCGGCTACGTCGGGTAGTAGTCGGCCGACCAGGAACACCCGGGGCAATCGCCGAAGACGGTGCCGGGGACCGGACTCGAACCCAAAGCCCTGACGGTATTTGGCAAGGTTGTGGGGAATTTACGGGGAGTGCGGAGGAGAAAGGATCTGAGCTGAAGCCGAAACTAGCGAGAGACGGGCGCCCTACTGCAGAGTTGCAACGCTCGGACTACACCGAAAACCTCACCGGCAACGCTATCGAATATTTGATCTGATCGATTGCGTGGCATAGGTGTGTGCGCATGGCACCGCCATGGCACCCCCACTGCGCAGCAGAAACGAGGCCTCCGGCAGCAATCGGCTGCCAACACCGGACAGTCACCCCTATGCGGCAAATCGTGGACAAATGACCCTTTTTGACACTTCGGCCTATTGCTAAAGGGCAAGCCCAGCGTGTGGATGAATTCCGCACCGCCTGACAGGCGGAATGCCAGGGTCCATCTGCTCTATCCTTAGCCGTCGATCGTGCGCTTCCAATTGATCTTTTCTCCTTTGCCTCTCATCGATGCGCCAGTCGCCGTTTTCTGAAGTCGGGTGAGAATGTGCCATTGCAAAATGTTTGATTCAGAGCGAATAACAATATCTGAATTGATCGTTGGCAGTTCATTCCAATGATCGCCTGCTGTTTTCGAGCGCAATGCGATTAAAAAACCAGAGTGTTTAGATTCATTCAACACGTTGCAGATCTGTCGATATGATCATCGCAAAGCCACGTCCCTGCCTGCTGCAAACTGACCACCAGGCACGCTCACGCCGTCGCACAGGCGTCATCAGGCTATCACGCCTGGACGGTGCTCCGGACGTCGGAAGGCGTGCCAGTGAGCGCTGACATGCCCAATGATTGGGTATTGCAATACGCGGGTTTATTCGCGTACTTCATGTGGACAATTTAATAGTCTTGTGTCAAAGTTCTTGCAAGAAATTAACATACTTTTTTGATAGCGATGCCGTGGAAAATACTGCGGTGATCGATAGAAAGGGGTTGCTCAAGTATCGGCAAGACAGGTGTTCTAGAGATTCCCGAGATAAAGAAACCAATGAGCGCCGCGAAGGTATGCGTTGATCTGGCGCGCTGATAGCACTACTGCGCGCAGATGAGTGGGGGCACTAACCATGGACATCGTAAGACGGACAGGCTGGCGGAAAAGTCTGCGGATCGAACCGAATCATCTGCATCAATCCGCCGCTTTGCACGCCATTTCCGCAGGTCCGGAACATCACGACGACTCGTCGTAGCTAGCCGCCCGCTCATCTCGATCTTTGCTGTTGGGAACCCGCGTATAGCGAGACGGGAGAGTTTTGCCCGTGTGTCGCGACCGCGACGTTGCGGACTGCGTGCGTGCATTCATTTTCAAAGCGTTGCGGTCTTCTTTGTGCCATACCTGCGTCACGGGATGTGTTCGCTGTCCGATCGGTCGTGCCAGATCCCGCAATACGACGGCCATTCGTCACGTTGCGTTCATTTGCACGGGTAGCCCCGCCGGACCACGCGTTAGCGATCAAATCGTGCCGCACGGGCCCCAATGAACGGATGGCGCCTATGCGTGTGCTAATTGTTGAAGATGACCCCGTGCATGCCAAAGCGGTGGTGAGAGTCGTTGGGCCATTGGGGCACGACACCATCGAGGTCGGCGACGGCGAGGAAGCTGTTCGTCTTCTCAAGTCGCAGCCGGTGGATCTGGTCGTCATGGACTGGCTGCTTCCCAGGATGAGCGGATTCGAAGTGCTGTACTGGATTCGCCGAAACCTCGGTGACGCGCCCGCAGTGCTTTTTCTGACGAACAAAGTCCTCGACGACGATATCGTTCTGGCGCTGGATGCAGGGGCCGACGACTATCTCGTGAAGCCGTTTCGTGTCGGGGAGCTGACAGCGCGGGTTAACGCGCTGCTCCGGCGGGTCACGCACGACCTGGATTGGACCGACCGCATACGCGTCGGCGACTACACGCTCAACACGCTTAGCCGCACTGTCTCGTTGCGCGACGAGCGCATCGACCTCACACCCAAAGAGTTCGATCTCACTGTGTTTTTCTTCAGCAACTTGGGGAAGCTGCTGTCGCGCAAGGTCGTCAGCATCAGCACGTGGGGGCGCGAGCTCGACCCCGCATCCCGCACGCTCGATACGCACATCTACCGTGTCCGGCAGAAGCTCGTGCTCGCGCCTGAAAACGGTCTGAGGTTGAGTGCCGTCTACACGCACGGATACCGACTGGACGAGGTGCCGTCGAGGTCGTCCCGGAATGCCGTGTCAGGTCGGAGTGATACCCCGGAACTGACCTGTGAATGAGGCCAGGCGTCCGGGTGCTCCACCCTTCGGGCTACCGGCCTGCGACTTCGCAGGCGAACGTTGATGTTGGTTTTCGATTCCGACGCTGGCTATCCTCGCGCGGTGCGGGAATGGCTGGTGTTTGGCATTTTCCTGCTGCTACTGTGCGTCGCATTGGACGCTTCAAGGCTATTGCGCAGAGCAGATCTGTTTTTTTTTGATGCCGTACAACCGCTGCTTCAGCAGCCTTCGCCGAAGAAGATCGTCCTCGTTGCCATAGACGACGCGAGCGTCAATGCGCTAGGCGGATGGCCGGTGAAGCGGAGTGCCTACGCCGAACTCATCGACAGGCTGACCGACGCCGGCGTGTCGGCGATTGGGCTCGACATCGCGATGCCGCATCCCGGCAGAATCGAGCCGGGGGGCGATGACCGGCTCGCGAAGGCGATGATGCGCAATGCGAAAGTCGTGCTGCCGGTTCTGCTTGTCGATACGCCCGAGGGCACGCATGTCGTTCCGCCCGTTGCCGCGATCAGAGAGGCCGCCTTCGCGATCGCTCGAACCGATTTGTACGCGGATGTGGACGGCGCGTCCCGCAGCTTCTATCGGGTCGAACGGTTCACCGGCGCGACGACCTCGATGCATATGAGCGAGGCGCTGCTGAGGGCCGCCGGCTCGACCGCTGTTCGATGCGGGGAATCCCCGAACCCGACACGGGAGGGGGCTGGCGCCTGTCGTCGGTATGTGCCGATCGGACGTGAGCCGTCGCACGCGTCTTTCGCGTTTGTCGATGTATTGCAGGGCCGAGTGGCTGCGTCGATTTTTAAAGGGGCGATCGTCATTGTCGGTCCGACTTCCAGTACGACGGACACGCATTTCATCAACGCGAGCGGCGATCGATCTCCGTTGACCGATGTCGCATTTCTAGCGGAAGCCACTTACGGGATGGCAAGCGGATCGCTGGTCAGCCCGGTATCGCAAACCGGTCAGTTGGTGCTTAGTCTGTGCGTGTTGCCGTTTTTGTGCGCGGGGCTGTTTGTGCTCGGACCGCGCGCCGCATTGTTTGCGTGCGTCACGCTCGCGCTGGCTACGTATGCGGTATCGCTCGTCCTGCTCGCATTCGCGTACGTCTTCTACTTTCCAGGCGCCGCGGCTACCGTATGCCTCGTGGCGTATCCCGTCTGGCTGTGGTGCCGGCAGGGGGTGGCGCTGCGCTGTCTGAGCCGGCAAGCAGGGAGCGTAATGGACGAACTGGCACTCGCATGTGGACCGCCCATTCACCTGAACCCGCACGATCCGCGACAACAGCGCCTCGTACAGAGGCACACAGTCGAACGCCAGCAGGACACCGCACTGCGCTTTTTTTCGCACGACGTTCGCGCTCCACAGGCTGCGATACTCACCTTGATCGAGCAGCGACGCCATGCACCGACGGACATGCCGGAAGCGCGCTTCATCGATCTGGTGGGTCAGTACGCAGAATCGACGCTCGCACTGGTGGATCAGTTCCTGTTACTCGCCCGCGCAGAGAGACGCACGCTGTCACTGACCACGGTCGATCTGGCGTTCCTGCTCCACGACACCATCGATGACTTCTGGCCACATGCCAGTGCGAAACGCACACGGGTCGATCTGATCGCCGAGCCTGGCATCCTGATCGACGCCGATGCGCCGATGCTGCGCCGCGCGTTCGGCAATCTGATCGACAACGCCATCAAGTTTGGACCTGAGGACGCGACTGTCACGGTGAATGCGAGCGAATGCGAGCAATACCAGACGGTTGCGATTGCCGATCAAGGCATTGGCATACCCGCCGATCAAATCCCAAATCTGTTTACCGAGTTCACCCGGATCGATGCTCATAACGATCGTCCCGGCCACGGCCTGGGGCTTGCCTTCGTTAAAAGCGTCATTGATGCGCTCGGCGGCAAAATTCATGTTGAAAGCCGAGTGGGACAAGGATCCGTTTTTACGCTTCTTTTGCCAAAATCATCGACTGCAGGTTGATGATTGTATCGAAAATATAGCTGAAGCGAGCTTGTCGAATTATTCCGCCGACGCGCAATCCGATTCGCGAATCCTCCACCAGATGATTAATAGGATAGCTTGTGTGGATCGGTTTTCGCGCTAGTTACAAATTCTAAATCTGTTTGCCAATTCGACCTGATCTGGTACTGCAGAGCAGTCTATTTTTTAACATTGTGAACTGCCGCGTGGCGCTCAATCGCCTGTTGGATGGGCGTGTGTGTTTTCATTTGTCACTTTTCCGTGACAATTGTTCAAAATTATTCGTTCCATTTTTCTGCTTTCCATCCATTACTCTACGATTCAGCACATTCTTGCCTGGACCACATGGGTAATTTGAATGGAAATGCGTAGTGAATAAATTAAATTAAGTTATTTCGACTGAGGAAGTTCATTGGGTTCCTCAATGGATGCGTGCGTCCGATGCATAAGAATTCATTTTCCGAATTCCGCGTGTATTTGCATGCCAGAAAAATATTTGTGCTGAAGTTTTTTATCCGGAAACAAGCTCGCGTTAATTGAGGGAGACGCGAGACAGGCCCGCACGCTTGTTGGCAGACGGTCGCCAGCGGGCAGGTGCATTGAATAGAACACGTCGACTACAGCCTGGCAGGAAAAAACATGAACAAGGTATATCGCTCGATCTGGAACAGCGCGCGCGGCGCTTTTGTCGCCGTATCCGAGATAGACACCGCAGCGGGAAAAGGAAAGTCGAGATCGTCGTCCGGCACGGTCGACCCACGCGGAGGGCCGACCAGCAGCGTAGATCGGCGACGAGCTATCGCTGTCGGAATTATGTTGATGTCTGCGGGAGGCGTCTTGATTCCGGGGGCTGCGGTGGCGCAGGCAGTCGCTGGCGGCTCGGCCGGCGGCGCGAACTCGGTGGCAGTCGGGTCAGGCGCAAATGCGGCGGGAAACCTGGGGGTTGCGGTAGGGCAAAATGCAGCGGCAACCGGGCTTGACACGACTTCTCTAGGCACCAATAGCCAGGCAGTTGGCAATTTCTCCACGGCGGTCGGCACAGGTGCCGATGCGTCGGATGAGTTCGCGACGTCGGTAGGTTACCTTTCTACTGCGGCATCAGGCGCAACAGCACTTGGCGCATACGCGTCAGCAACCGGTGGGTTTGCGATAGCATACGGCGAGCATTCGAGCGCGTCGGGTTCGTTCGGCGTTGCGATGGGTGGTGGTGCCGCGGCAGCGGGTAATTTTGCCGTGGCAGTCGGCGGAAGTACTGTGGCGTCGGGTCCCAATGCTACCGCACTGGGATACACCGCTACAGCATCGGGGCAGCAATCCACCGCACTGGGTAACCAGTCAACTGCCGTGGGCGTGAGCGGGGTTGCAGTAGGTAATCAGGCACAGGTGCTGACAGCCGCTGCTGGCGGCCTGGCTGTCGGTAGTGGTGCGTCCTCGGGCGGTCCTTCGGCGGTTGCGATCGGTACCAATACGGGTTCCACGGGGACGAGTTCAATCGCCATCGGCGCAGGCGGTGGCACGGCCGGTGTGCCGGGCTCGGGTACAAAGGCGACGGCCGACGAGGCAACAGCTATCGGTTTCAACAGTATCGCCAGCACGATATACGCGCAGGCATTCGGTCCCGCGGCAACGGCCAGCGGAACGGGTTCGATTGCCATGGGCCCTACCGCCATCGCATCAGGGTATTTCAGCGTCGCCATCGGCGATCTGGCCTTGGCTACTTCCACGTCCTCAGTCGCACTGGGCCCAGGCGCTACCGCAGGCGCTAATAATTCAGTTGCCCTTGGTATCAATTCCGTTGCATCCGGCGTTTCCGGCACGGCTTTGGGCGCTGGCAGTTCAGCCGTGAACAATGCATCGGCCCTTGGTGTCAACGCGATCGCGTCCGGTACGCGGAGCACGGCGCTCGGCGAACAGACGACAGCGAGCGGCATCAATGCACTGGCCACCGGCGCTCAGGCGGTTGCCTCGGCCGATAGGGCCACCGCGTTCGGTACAAATTCACAGGCACTTGCCGTGTCGACTGTTGCCTTCGGCGATACCAGCACGGTGGCTGCGGCCGCAGGCACCGGCTCCATCGCGGGTGGCCACAACTCGCAGGTCACGAGTGGCACCGGCGCCGTCGCCCTCGGCGAAGGTCAAACGGCAAGCGGCAACGGTGCGGTGGCGATCGGCGATCCGAATACGGCCACCGGTAACGGCGCCGTTGCGATGGGTGCGACCAATACCGCCAACGGCAATGGCGCGGTCGCATTGGGCAACACGAACGTGGCGACTGGGCAAGGGTCGGTCGCGCTCGGCAATGCATCGCAGGCGAATATCGCGGGTTCGATAGCGATCGGCGACACCGCGGTTGTGCAGGCCGCTGCGACGAGCGGCGTCGCGCTCGGGTCGGGCGCGACAACGAGCGTTGCAAACAGCGTGGCGCTCGGCGCGAATTCGACGACCACTGCGGGCGTATCGACACCCAGTGCGGTGATCGGTGGCGTCACCTATAACTTTGCGGGCGCGGCGGTTGGCGGCGTGGTCAGCGTCGGTGCAGCCGGGCTAGACCGGCAGATCCAGAACGTCGCCGCCGGACAGTTGAGCACAGCCAGTACCGACGCCGTGAACGGCTCGCAGCTGTTCGCGACCAACCAGCAGGTGACGGCCAACACGACCGCGATATCGAATATCAACAACGGCGGCGGCATCAAGTACTTCCACGCGAATTCGACCGATCCTGACTCGACGGCGAGCGGCGCCGATGCGGTGGCGATCGGCGGCAACGCACAGGCGACGCAGGCGAATTCCGTTGCGCTCGGCGCGAATACGACGACGACGGCGGGCGTATCGACTGCCAGTGCGGTGATCGGTGGTGTCACCTATAACTTCGCGGGTGCGACAGTTGCCGGCGTGGTGAGCGTCGGCGCAGCTGGGGCAGACCGGCAGATCCAGAACGTCGCTGCAGGACAGTTGAGCACAGCCAGTACCGACGCCGTGAATGGCTCGCAACTGTTCGCGACCAACCAGCAGGTGGATGCAAATACGACCGCCATCTCGAACATCAACAACGGTTCGGGCATCAAGTACTTCCACGCGGACTCCACGCTGGCAGATAGCCAGGCAACAGGTACGGACAGCATCGCCGTCGGTCCGCAGGCGGTCGCGAGCGCCACGGACAGCTTCGCGGCCGGCACCGGCGCGCAGGCGACAACGGCCAATGCCATGGCACTCGGCGCGCAGACGACGGCTTCGATAGCCGGCAGTGTCGCGATCGGTTCGGGTTCGGTCTCGGACCGTACCACCGCAGCGGGAAGCGGCACCATTCCGGCCGGTACCCATACGGTTCCGTTCAACACGTCGGACGAGACCCTGCTCGGCGCCGTGTCGTTCGGCAGCACGACCGGCAACACGTACAGGCAGCTCATTAACGTTGCGGACGGCACCAACGCACACGATGCGGTGACAGTCAGGCAATTGACCGGTGCGCTCGCGTCGTTCTCCGTGACACCGACGCTGTACTTCCACGCCAATTCGACGGCCGCCGATTCCCTGGCGGTGGGATCGCAGTCGATCGCCGTGGGTCCGACGACGGTTGTCAATGGCGATAACGGAATCGGAATCGGCAACGGTGCGATCGTTCAGCAAACAGCGCCAGGCGGCGTAGCCATCGGTCAGGCTGCGAATTCCGGGCAGGCCGATGCAATCGCACTGGGTAGCGGAGCGAATGCAACCGGTCCTCAATCGATCGCTCAGGGCGCCAACGCTGTCTCCAGTGCGGCGGGTGGCGTGGCGCTCGGCTCGGGTGCGAACAGCAGTGCCGCCGATGCCCTCGCGCTAGGCTCCGGTGCGAGCGCAAGCTTTGCGAACAGCGTGGCGATCGGCGCCGGGTCGGTCACCACCGTTGGCGCACAGTCGAACTACATTGCGTACGGCCTGAGCAGCCCGCAGTCATCGGTGGGTGAAGTCAACATCGGTAACCGCAAGATCACCAGCGTTGCAGCCGGCTCTGCCGGTACCGACGCCGTCAACGTCAGCCAGCTTCAGGCCGTCGACCAGAGTCTCACCGCCCAGATCCAGAACATCGTTAACAACAACGGCGGCAACGGCGGTTTCCCGTCGACGCCTGGCAGCACGACACCGCCTGCGTCCACCGGTTCGAACTCGTCGGCGGGTGGTAACGGTGCGGTCGCCTCCGGTTCGGGCAGTACGGCAGTGGGTAACGGTTCGACTGCATCCGGTAGCAACTCGGTGGCGCTCGGTGCGGGAAGCAACGACGGTGGACGCAGCAACGTCGTCTCGATCGGCACGGCGGACTCGCCGCGGCAGATCACGAACGTCGCTGCAGGCACAGCACCCACCGATGGTGTCAACGTCGGGCAGTTGAACGCCGCACTCGGCAGCGCGAACGCCTACACCGACAGCCAGATTCAGGGCTTGCGTCGCGACGCGGATGGGGGCACGGCGAGCGCCATGGCCGTTGCAGGCCTGCCGCAACCGTCCGGGCCGGGCAAGAGCATGGTCTCGATCGCGGGCAGTATCTATCGAAGCCAGTCGGGCCAGGCAATCGGCATCTCCACGATCTCGGAGAACAATCACTGGATCTACAAGGCCGCTGTCACGACGAATACGCGAAGCGACTACGGCGCCGTGATCGGTGCGGGCTATCAATGGTAAGCAGGGCGGCTGCGCCTGAGCGGTCTTGCGCACTGCCTTTCTCACTTTGGAAAACGGGTACACCATGAAAATTCAATCGATTGCGGTTTTATCCATCAGTGTGCTGGCGACCCTGCTCATTCAGGGCTGTGCGGCACCCCAGTCTCCGCCAGTGTTTCCCAACCCGCAGGCGGCTTCCCCTGCGGGCGGCACGTTCGTCAATATCGACAATCTGCGCAACGTCGCGGTGGGCCTGAACAAGGACCAGCTGTACGACCTGATCGGGCCGCCGCAATTTCACGAATGGTTCATCGGCAACCATGTGTGGAACTACCTGTTCGACTTCCGTCGCGGCAACGAAGTGGTCTCCTGCCAGTACCAGGTGCAGTTCGACAGGCACATGAAGGTCAGCGGTACCTACTGGCGCGATCCTTCATGTGCGGATTTACTGAAAGCGGCGCCTGCGCAGGCTACGGTCGTCGAAGATATGTCGAAACCCGTCCCGCTGGATCAGTTCTCGGTACAGAGCGAGGCGCTGTTTCCATTCGGCAAATCCAGCCTGGCCTCAATGTTGCCCAAAGGCCGTGCCGAGCTGGACGCCGTAGTCGGAAAGATCCGGGCGCGAGACGGCGTGACGCGGATCGACGTGGTGGGCCATACCGACCGGATCGGTTCGGACGCGGTCAACCGTCCGCTTTCGATCGCGCGCGCGGACACTGTGCGAGAGTATCTGGCGGCACACGGACTGGATGCGCAACTGATTCACGCGGAAGGTGTCGGGTCTAGCCAACCGGTTACGCATTGCCCGGGCGGTGAATCTGCGGCGGTCATCGCGTGTCTGCAGCCGGACCGGCGCGTCGAGATTACGGTGTACGGGCAACGTCCGGCGTCGGGTTCGTAGGCGATTCAGGCTGTCATGCGATGCTCAGCATCAGTACACGTGGCTCAAATTGTCCTTTTGCGCGCCAGGCGTAGAAGGACGAGCCTCCTGCGATAGCCGCGAACGACAACTGTCGCTAAATGCTTCAACGTGGCGCCTCGCAGCGGCCGGCGGATCACACGACGAATAGAGCGCGTCCAAACGGCCGGGGCGGCACGGGCCGCGTAAATCAAACCGCGTTTTTACCGCAAGCCGTCCCGTCGCCCGTTGGCCGTCGCCCTGCCCGCCGAGGGCGCCAGGCCCCGTCCACAGTCGCTCCCTGCATTGTTCCGATTTAGAGAAAAGTAATTTCGAATTATCGGCATAGATTTTTGATAGTAAGGGAATACACTAGCTCCATCGACGTTGCAACCAGATCGAAATCCTGCGGCAGCGTCTTTCTGAACGAACCGAATGGAGTTACATCATGAAGACCAAGCTTATTGCTGCAGCACTGATCGCCGCTTCCGCCGCCATCGCCGCTCCTGCTTTCGCCAGCGGCTACGGCCCGGCACCGTTCTACCGTCCGTCGGTTGGCGCTCCGGCTTCGCAACAAGGACAGAACTCGCAAACCCTCGCCGCCGATGCGCGTCAAGCCGCTTCGAACTCGGCAAACTCGTACGGTGGCGTGAGCGACACGTCGTCGCAAGCCGGTAGCCGTGCAACCGTGTCGACGGGCCCGGGCTCGGTGTTCTTCGGCCATTAATCGGTAGCCAGTCGATAGCCGACAGCTGGCCGAAGCAGGCCGGTAGGTGTAAAGCAGAAAAAAAGCCGGGTGTTCATCGCGAACACCCGGCTTTGTCGTTTCCGGAGCGCCGCAACCGGAAGCTCCTCCGGCACCGAATTTTTAACGGGGCACGCGGTCTATCCGTTGAAGACGGCCATCCGCGGCCGTACAGGAGGACCCGATGACACTGCGCACACCCAATCGCACGATCGTCTCATGCGCCGCAAAAGCGGCTGCCGTCGCGTCGATTCTCGTTGCTGCCGGTAACGGCAGCGCGTTCGCACAATCAGCCAGTTCACCTGCGGCACCCAGGCAGGACAGCGCGTCGATGCTCAAACGGCCACAGGCGACATCGGACGGCACGAACCCGGACAATCCGGACAACATGCCGATCATGCGGCCGCGCAAGCCGACCAACGAGAAGATGATGCGCACGCCGCCCGCCAGCGCCGCCAACGCGAACTAACGGCGCCGCCGCGCGGCATCCCAACGCTCAGAGCCGCGCGATCGACACCTCCGTCGACTTCACGAGCGCGACGACCTCCGCGCCGACCTTAAGTTCGAGCTCATCGATCGAGCGCGTCGTGATCACCGACGTCACGACACCGAACGGCGTATCGACGTCGACTTCCGAGACCACCGGGCCGCGGATGATCTCCTTGACCTTGCCGCGGAACTGATTGCGTACATTGATTGCGGAAATGCTCATAGCGAGTGGCTCCAGTGGATCGATAAAAAATCGGGCGGACGAGCACGTCCGCCTAACGTCAAATAGCCCAGCGCACTTCGGTCGGCCGCGCGACGCGTTCGTGGTGCTCGCGGAACGGCTGTACGTCGTCGTTCGGCGCAGTCTTCAACACGCGTTGCAGCACGTGATCTTCCAATGCAGCGAAACCCGCAGACGCACGCGCACGCGGCCGCGCAAGCGGCACCGGCTGATCGAGCGCGATACGCCCTTCTTCGATCAGTAGAATGCGATCGCCGAGCGCGACGGCTTCGTGTACGTCGTGTGTGACGAGCAGTGCGGTGAAGCGGTGTTCGTGCCACAGGCGCTCGATCAGCGCGTGCATCTCGATGCGCGTCAGTGCGTCGAGCGCGCCGAGCGGCTCGTCGAGCAGCAGTAACTGCGGCCGATGCACCAGCGCCCGCGCCAGCGCGACCCGCTGCCGCTGACCGCCCGACAGCTGCGCAGGCCAGTCGTTCGCGCGCGCTTCGAGGCCGACTTCCGCGAGCACCGCGCGCGCATCGTCACGCGCACCGCGGCCGAGGCCCAGCATCACGTTCTGCAGCACCGTCTTCCACGGCAGCAGACGCGCGTCCTGAAACATGATCCGCGTATCTAGCGGCGCGCCGTCCGTGCCGCGCTTTTCGAGCTTGCCGGCGCTCGTTGTCTCGAGGCCCGCGACGAGTCGCAGCAACGTCGATTTCCCGCAGCCGCTGCGTCCCACGATCGCGACAAAACTACCGCGTTCGATCGATAGGTCGAAATTCTCGAGCACGGTGCGCTCGCCGTAGCGCTTGCCGACGCCACGCAGTTCAACGGCATGGTCGTCAGGAGCGTCAGGCCGCACCGCATCGCGCGCAAGCGGCGCGGCACCCGGCACGCGGCTCACATCGGTCGAGCCGTCGTCGCGTTCGAATGCGGCCGCTTCTTCCGCGTCGCGGTCGTGCGTGCGCGGCTGCACCAGTTCGGCTTCCAGATCGCTGCCCGCGATGCCGCTCCACGAAGCCGCCAGTGTCGTCGCGCTCATGTCTTCGCTCCTCGTTGATAGGCGGGATGCCAGCGCAGCGTGACGCGTTCGAGCGCCTTCGCGAGCATGTCCGCGAGTTTGCCGAGCGCGGCGTACAGCAGGATGCCGACCACCACCACATCGGTTTGCAGGAATTCGCGCGCATTCATCGTCATGTAGCCGATGCCCGATTGCGCCGAGATCGTTTCGGCGACGATCAGCGTGACCCACATCAGGCCGAACGCGAAACGCACGCCGACGAGAATCGACGGCAGCGCGCCCGGCAAGATCACGTCGCGATACAGCGCGAGTCCCTTGACGCCATAACTGCGCGCCATCTCGATCAGGTTCGCGTCGACCGAGCGGATCCCGTGGAACGTATTCACGTAGATCGGGAAGAACACGCCGAGCGCGACGAGGAACACCTTCGCCTCTTCTTCGATGCCAAACCACAGGATCACGAGTGGGATCATCGCGAGCGCGGGGATGTTGCGGATCATCTGCACGGTCGAATCGAGCGCGACTTCGGCGGGCCTGAAAAGACCGGTCGCGAGGCCGAGCACGAGGCCAATGCTGCCGCCGACCGCGAAGCCGGACACGGCGCGCCACGTGCTCACCTTCACGTCGGCCCACATTTCGCCGGACTGGATCAACGACCACGCGGCCTTCACGACCGCAAGCGGCTCGGGCAGCACACGCGTCGACAGCACGCCGCTGCGCGCGGCGAACTCCCACGCGAGCAGGATCGCGAGCGGCGCGATCCACGGCGCCAGGTGCGCGGCAAGCTGGCGCGCCGCGCCTTGTTTCAGGTTGAATGTGGCCATGACTGGCTGCTCCTGTTTGCCAATGTCGTTGCGTATCGGTATCGCTACACCCGGAAAGCTCAGCTCTGGCTCGCCTTCGGCAGATAGTTGTTGCCGACGATCTCGCCGAACGGTCCCGACAGCGGACCGGTCGCGCTCGCGCGCTGGCGGTTCGGCAACAGCGGGAACACGAGTTCGGCGAAGCGATACGACTCTTCGAGATGTGGGTAACCGGACAGGATGAACGTGTCGATGCCGAGGTCCGCGTACTCCTTCATTCGCGCCGCGACCTGCTGCGGATTGCCGACGAGCGCAGTACCCGCGCCGCCGCGCACGAGGCCGACGCCTGCCCACACGTTCGGATAGACCTCAAGCTGTTCGCGGCCGCCGCGCTTGCCGCCGTGCAGCGCAGCCATGCGGCGCTGGCCTTCGGAATCCATCTTCGCGAACGATGCCTGCGCGCGCGCGATCGTCTCGTCGTCGAGCCGGCTGATCAGACGATCGGCGGCGGCCCATGCTTCGTCTTCGGTTTCACGCACGATCACGTGCAGACGGATGCCGAACTTGATCTCGCGACCGTGAGCCTTCGCCCGCGCGCGGATGTCGGTGATCTTCTTCGCGACTGCTTCGGGCGGCTCGCCCCACGTCAGATAGGTATCGATGTGCTGACCGGCCATCTCGTGCGCCGCCGGCGACGAACCGCCGAACCACAGCGGCGGATGCGGATGCTGCACCGGCGGGTACAGCACCTTGCCGCCCTTCGACTGCAACTGCTCGCCTTCGAAATCGATCCCTTCGTTGGTATGCGATGCAGCCAGCAGTTCACGCCAGATATGCAGGAAGTCGTCGGTGATCTTGTAGCGCGTGTCGTGATCGGCAAAGAGCCCATCGCCTTCGAGTTCCGCCTGGTCGCCGCCGGTCACGACGTTGATCAGCAACCGGCCGTTCGACAGCCGGTCGAACGTCGACGCCATCCGTGCCGACAGTCCCGGCGATGCGATGCCCGGCCGGATCGCGACGAGAAACTTCAACCGCTTCGTGACCGGAATCAGACTCGACGCGACCACCCACGCGTCCTCGCACGAACGTCCGGTGGGCAGCAGCACGCCCTCGTAGCCGAGCGTATCGGCTGCGACGGCGATCTGCTGGAAGTAGTCGTAGCCAGCTGCACGCGCGCCTTCGGTGGTCCCGAGATAACGGCTGTCGCCGTGAGTCGGAATGAACCAGAACACATTCATTTGCTGCTCCTGCTTGTTCGAGACTGATGGATCGGGCGGCCCGGTGCGCGGTTCGCTGTATCGCGTCGTGCCCCGTCGTTGCCGACACCCATGCGACAACACACACGCACGGCGACGTCGCGCAACCGTTGACGGGTCGCGCGTCGAACGATGGATCGGCAGCGCGTCTGTGGAACGACGGTGCGCGCGCAGCGTGGCATCGCGCCCAACGAACGGCGACGGCAATGCCGTCTACATGGGGAAACAGTCTATGGACGGGCCCTAAGCTTTTGAACGATTTTTTTGAGCTTAGGTTTTCCACTTTCGTGATTAGCCTGACGCTTTAGCATACGGTCCGCTCGATCCGCATAGCGCGTGCCCCGGCGCGGCCCGTCTATATAATGGCGCACGCTTTCCGATAACCCGGTGCGGGCGGCAGGTGCGCCGCGTCCGTGCCTCTGGCGATGCAATGCATGCAAAAGTTGATCTTGCCGTTCGTGTCCGGTTTTCTTGCTTCGCTGTTCTTTCGTGAAGCGACGCTCGCGTTGCTACACGCCGCCGCCCTGATCGACGCGAGCGGATTTTCGACGGCACCGTTCCTGCCGCTCGGGATGCCCGAGTTCATCGTGAATGCGATCTGGAGCGCGGTGTGGGCGATATTGATGGCGTGGCTGCTGCGGGTCGCACCGGAGCGCGCGGCGCCGTGGGTTCAGGCGTTCGTGTTCGGCGGCATCGTACTGACCGCGGCAAGCGTATTCGTGATCGATCCGTTGCGCGGCATCTGGCCGAGCGGCAACATGCTGCCGCGCCTCGCGGTCGGATTCGCGGCCAATGCAATGTGGGGCTGGGGTGCGCTGGTCTTCATGCGCGCGTTCATGACCGACGACACCGAAGACTGAACGCGCCGGGCCTGTGCGTGCTTCTGCGTGCTTCTTTCTGCGCTATCCCGCGCTAGTCCTGCAGGTCGCGTAGCGGGTGTTCCGCTGCGGACCACGGGCTCTCGAACATCCGCGCCACTTCGGCGGGCGGCACGTCCTCGAGGCGTGCGAAGCGCCACATCGGGCGGTTGTCCTTGTCGATGATGCGCGCGCGTATCCCTTCCATTACATCGCCGTGCCCGAACGTCGACCGCGTGAGGTCGAGGTCGCGTCGCAGGCAATCCGCCATCGTCCCTTCCGAACGCGCGACGAGTTCGAGCGACATCGCCATCGACAGCGGCGAGCGATCGCGAAGCATGCCAACCGTCTGCTCGGCCCACTCCGCGCCCTCGCAGTCGCCTTCCGCATCGAGTGACGCGACGATGTCGGTCATCGTCGGCTTCGCAAAATGCCGGTCGATCAACGCACGGGCGTCCGCGAGCAACGACGTGTCCGGCGTCGGCACGACGTTGTGCCGCACGGCTTCTTCGACGATGCGCGTCACGACGTCCGCGCCGCGCTCGAACGGGTCGTGCCGCAGCGACTCGAGCAGCGACGGCAAAGCCGCTTCGTCGATGAAGACATCGGCGAGACCCGCATACAGCGCGTCGGCGGCGCCGATCGTCGCGCCGGTCACCGCGAGATAGCGGCCGAGCGCGCCCGGCGTACGCGCGAGGAACCAGCCGACGCCGACGTCCGGGAAGAGCCCGATGCGCGTTTCCGGCATCGCCATCTTCGTCGATGCCGTCACGACCCGCAGACCGCCGGTGCGGTGCGCGCCCTGAGAAATGCCCATGCCGCCGCCCATCACGACGCCGTTCATCAGCGCGATATACGGTTTCGGATAGGTGAAGATCGCGTTATTGAGCCGGTACTCTTCGATGAAGAACGTATCGAGCGCGTCGCGGTCGCCGCGTTGTGCCGCGTCGTACAGAAAACGGATGTCGCCGCCCGCGCAGAACGCGCGCTCGTGCGGGCTGTGCACCACGACCGCGAGCACGTCGGGATCTTCGCGCCAGCGTTCGAGTGCCGCATGGATCGCGCGGATCATACCGGTCGACAGCGCGTTCAGCGCCTTCGGACGATTGAGTTCGATGAAGCCGATGTGATTCGCGACAGTGGCGAGGACTTCGCCGCTGGCGAGGTCGGTGGCAACGGTGGACATGGCGGAAAGAAGCGGATGACCGGCGAACGGCGGAAGCTGAACGGTATCACGCCGGCGCGGTTTTCGGCTTCGCGGGCGCCCGCTTCGATGCTACGCGTTTCGCGGTTTTTGCCGTGGTTGCCGGGTTTGCTTCGACGGTTGCGACGATTTCCGCAGTGTTGTCGGTGGTCGCCGGCTCCGCGGCTGGCGGGCTGCCGAACCATGCGTCGAGCGCGGCATCGACCACCGTGTCGAGCGGCGTGTGCGGAAACACCGGACACGTGAGCCGCAATGCGACGATGCCGTGCAACGTCGCCCAGAACGCTTCGGTCCACACGGCTGCATCCACGGATGCCGGCAAGCGCCCCGCCGCTTTCATCTGCTCGATCGAATCGACCATCAACCGCAGCGCGGCGTCGCCGGACTCGGCGTCCGCTGCGACGCCGACGAACGCGGCGTCCGTGTACGACGGATCCTCCATGAAGATCAGCCGGTAGGTTTCCGGATGCGCGACGCCGAACGCGACGTATGCGCGGCCGATCGCCTTCAGGCGTTCGCCGGGATCGACCACGTCGGCGAGCGGCGCGACGCTTTGCAGCATCTGCGCATAACCCTCGGCACACAACGTGCGCGCGATTTCGTCGCGGCTGTCGAAATGCAGATACAGCGTGGCGGGCGAGTACTCGATCGCGTCGGCAATCTTGCGCATCGACAGCGCGGAGAAGCCGTCGCGCATCACGATGCGGCGCGACGCCTCGAGGATGCGTTCGCGCAGTGCCTGCTTCTCGCGGGTTTTTCGTTCGGTAATTCCCATGCCCTGCATTTTCCGGTTGACAAACTGAAAAGTCAAATTAAACTGAACACCGTTTACTGAACGGTGTTCATAAATTATCTGTCACTCAATCAGCAGGCCCTCACCCTACTTTTGAATCAGGAGAAACGACATGGAAGCAATCGGCAAAACAGGTCTGTTCGGCGCCGCGGGCGCGGCCGGCCAAAGCATCGCCGCGGCGCTCGGCGCGGTGGGCCGCGACTATCGGGTGATCGGCCGGTCGCGTGCACCGCTCGAGGCCGCATACGGTCGCGATCCGCACGCGGAGATCGCGACGTGGAATCCGGACGACCCCGCGTCGATCGCCGCGGCGGCAGCCGGACTGCAGACGGCGGTGTATCTCGTCGGCGTGCCGTACGACCAGTTCGCGTCGCATCCGCCGTTGATGGAAAAGACGCTCGCCGGCCTGATCGCCGCAGGCGTGCAACGACTGATCCTGATCGGCACGGTCTATCCGTATGGCCGCGCGCAAAGCCGCCCGGTCACCGAGGATCATCCGCGCGAACCGCACACGTTCAAAGGGCGGATGCGGCTCGAACAGGAGAACCTGGTGCTCGATGCGCATCGCCGCGGCGATCTCGACACACTCGTGCTGCGGCTGCCGGATTTCTACGGCCCCGGTGTCGAACGTAGCCTCCTGCACGGCACGTTCGAAGGCGCCGTGCGCGGAACACGTGCGCAGATGGTCGGTCCGATCGACGTGCCGCACGAATTCGTTTTCATGCCGGACGTCGGCCCCGTCGTCGAGAAATTGACGCGCACACCGGAGGCGTTCGGTCGCGTGCTGCATCTCGCGGGCGTAGGCCCGATCACTCAACGCGAGATCGCGACGCGCGCCTATGCGCTCGCCGGCCGCAAACCGAAGCTGATGGTCGCGGGCAAATCGATGCTGCGCATGCTGGGGCTATTCGATCCGATCCCGCGGGAACTGGTCGAGATGCACTACCTGCTGACCGACCCGATCATGCTCGACGACTCCGCGCTGCGCGCGCTGATCGGGCCGATCGCGAAGACACCCTACGACGAAGGCATCCGGCTGTCGTTCGAAGCGGCGCAGCGAAACCAGACCGCGGCGGCTTGAGCGTGCATCAGGCGAGCACGCTGACCGCGTTCACGTCGTGCCTTCGTCGATCACTGACCGAACCACCGCATCGCACTTGTGCGCGCGATCGCGGTCGAACCGACGAAGCCCGGCGCCGCAGCGCCGTGGCCCGGCAACCGTATGAATTACCTGAGATCGTGATATGGGAAAATACTTCGTCGGGGACCGTGCCGTCCCCGAACCGCAAGCCGCGAACCAATGGTTCGACTACGCCGGAAATCACGGCATCGATATTCCGAAAGCCATCAGCATCTGGGAAGACGCTGCAACCGAAGCCGGTGACGAGAGTCGCCGCATCGTCGGCCGTGCGGGCATCCGCATCGAAACCGGTGTCGATTGATGCCGGCCGGCCTCGCACCTCGAGAGGACACGCCATGAAGTACCTTACGCGGCGCTTGCGCCCGTCTGGCCCCTTGCCAGCCGCCACGCTGCGCGTCGTAGCGCTCGCCGCCGTGTCGGCCGCGGCGCTCGCGGGCTGTGCATCGTCGAACACGACATCGCTGATCAATCTGCCGAACGGCGAGACCGGCTTCGCGGTGAACTGCAGCGGCGCCGACGCCGGATCGAGCTGGGCCTCGTGCTACGTGCAGGCCGGCAACGCGTGCGGCGCGAGCGGCTACGACATCGTGTCGAAGGACGGCGACGAAGGCGGTGCCGCAGGCGGCGGTGTCACGAACGTCGTGTCGGCCAATGTGAAGAACCGGTCGATGGTGGTGCGCTGCAAGTAGCGCACCAGTAACACCCAGCCAACACCGTCAATGCGCCTGCATTTTCGAGAACAGGTTCAGCACGACGACGCCCGCGACGATCAGCGCGAGCCCGATGATTGCAGGCAGATCCGGCACCTGTCGGTACATCACGATCGCGACCAGCGTGATCAGCACGATGCCGACGCCCGACCAGATCGCGTAGACGATACCGACCGGCAAACTGCGCAGCGTCAGCGAGAGGCAGTAGAACGAAATGCCATAGCCGATCACGACGACGACCGCGGGCACGAGCCGGCTGAATCCTTCCGACGCGCGCAGGGCGGACGTCGCGATTACTTCAGCGACGATCGCGATGGCAAGCAATGTATAGGGCGGCAGACGCAGCATCGGCTCAGACCTTTGCAAGCGCGAGCTTGCCGTAGTCGAGACCGAGATGCGTGCACAGCGCCTCGACCACCAGTTCGTGATCGCCCCGCTGCGGCAGACCCGACACGGTCACCGAACCGATCACGCCCGCGTGGCTCACGATCAGCGGAAACGCGCCGCCATGCGCCGCGTAGTCAGCCGATGCGAGACCGTGCTTGTCCGCGAGCGTCGAAGCCGACTGCTGCAAGCGCAGACCGACCGCGTACGAACTGCGGCGAAACTGCGCGACGACGTTGCCCTTTCGACGCGCCCAGTCGACGTTGTCGGGCGTCGCGCCGTCGAGCGCGCTGAGGAACAGCGGCTGACCGAACGTACGAATGTCGACGACGAGCGCGAGGCTACGCGCCTTCGCGATTTCATGCAGAGACCCACCGACCTGCCATGCACGGTCGGCGTCGAAATGAGGGAACACAAGCGCTTTTTCCTGCGCGGCGATCGCCTGCAGGTCGTGAACGATATCCATAGGCACCGGAAGACAGATAGAGAGCAAGCGCCACGATCGAACGATGTCGCCGTCCAGTCGCGCGTGAGCCCGCGTGACAATAGGGAACCGCGATTCTAGCGCAGGCTCCGTTCGTGCCCTGCATATCGACTGCATCCGGCGCGTCTCCGCGTGCGCGATTCGTTCGAACGTCGAAAGTGTTGCGTCGACTTACGATTTCCCCTATAATCTTTTCTTCGACGGACGCGGGGTGGAGCAGTCTGGCAGCTCGTCGGGCTCATAACCCGAAGGTCGTAGGTTCAAATCCTACCCCCGCAACCAAAGCGCTCATGTAGTACACGTCGAACCGCAATCAAGGCTTGCCATACGGGCAGGCCTTTTTTGTTTGTGCTCCCCCTTCCTGCTGCCGTGCTCGCATGCCAGACCGGAAGACATCGCGAATCGCGGCCACAAAAAAATCAAAAATAAAATCGCCGCCGAGACTCGTAGTTATCCTGAACTGAATGCGACTGCGCGCGAATCTTCACCGCCTTCGCCTGCGTCCTGACGCAGAACCCCGCCCCGCTTATCGTCGACCATCGCCCGGTGATACACTCGCCTTCACCCATCCGAGTCGCCTTCCTATGAAATTCTGTTCCGTCTGCGGCCACACGGTCAGTCTGAGCATTCCGCCCGGCGACAACCGCGAGCGCTTCGTCTGCGCCCAATGCGGCACCGTGCATTATCAGAATCCGCGCAACGTGGTCGGCACCGTTCCGGTATGGGAAGACAAGGTGCTCTTGTGTCGTCGCGCGATCGAACCGCGCTACGGCTACTGGACGCTCCCCGCCGGCTTCATGGAAATGGGCGAGACGACGTCGGAAGCGGCCTCGCGCGAAACGCTCGAGGAAGCCGGCGCGCGCGTCGAGGTGCAAAGCCTGTTTTCGCTGCTGAACGTGCCGCACGTGCATCAGGTGCATCTGTTCTATCTCGCGCGGTTGCTCGACATCGACATCGAGGCCGGCGAAGAAAGCCTCGAAGTGCAGCTCTTCGACGAAGCCGAAATTCCGTGGGACGACATCGCGTTCCCGACGGTCGGCCAGACGCTGCGTTTCTTCTTTGCCGACCGCTCGGCCGGCACCTTTGGCCTGCACACCGGCGACATCTTCCGCTCACTGCGCGAAGGCTGAGCGGCACCCGCGCATGGTCCCCTGGCTCGGCCCCGACGATCCGTTTCCGTCCGTCGAACGCGCGCTCGGTGCGACGAGCGGCGCGCCCGGCCTGCTCGCCGCGAGCGCGGACCTGCTGCCGTCGCGGCTCATCGACGCGTACCGGCGCGGCATCTTCCCGTGGTATTCGGACGGCCAGCCGGTGTTGTGGTGGAGCCCCGATCCGCGGATGGTCCTGCGTCCGCAGGAATTCAGGATCTCGCCATCGCTCAAAAAGACGCTGCGCCGGGTGCTGCGCGAGGACACGTGGGAAATCCGCGTCGATCACGACTTCGCCTCGGTGATGCGTGCGTGCGCGCAAACGCCGCGGCGCGATCAGCGCGGCACGTGGATCACCGCCGACGTGATCGATGCATATTCGTCGCTGCATCGGCGCGGCGACGCGCACAGCATCGAAACATGGCGCGACGGCAAGCGGATCGGCGGGTTGTACGGTGTGTCGTTCGGGCGAATGTTCTTCGGCGAATCGATGTTCGCGGAGGTCACCGACGCGTCGAAAATCGCGCTCTCCGCGCTTGTTGCACACTTGCGACGTCACGATATAGAAATGATAGACTGCCAGCAGAACACGTCGCATCTGGCGTCGCTGGGCGGTCGCGAGATAGCGCGCAAGGCGTTCGTCGCACATGTTCGCGCGTCTGTCGATGCCGCGCCGATCCCCTGGCGCTTTGACAAGACCGTGCTGTTCGACGTCGTCGCGTCCGCGGCGTGATGGACGGATCCGCACAGGCGCGTCGATCAGTTTGCCGGAGCGCCTGCGATAACGGATTCGCGACGGGTATGCGGCGGGTCTGCCGCGGGCCGGCAACGGGTCTGCCAAATACCGAGACGCTTCGAGAGCTGCCAACGTGACTCACCCCAATGAGCTGCCGCTTTCACCGCTTTCCGCGCTGCAATTCTATGCAACGGCGCCCTACCCCTGCAGTTATCTGGAGGGGCGCATCGCCCGCTCGCAGGTCGCGACCCCGAGCCACCTGATCAACTCCGACGTCTATACCGATCTCGTCAAGGCCGGCTTCCGGCGCTCTGGCGTTTTCACCTATCGCCCGTATTGCGACGGTTGCCGCGCGTGCGTGCCGGTGCGCGTGCCGGTCGATGCGTTCGAGCCGAACCGCACGCAGCGCCGCGTGTGGAAAAAACACGGCGAGCTTGTCGCGACCGTGTCGCCGCTCCACTACGACGAAGAGCACTATGCGCTTTACATGCGCTACCAGTCCGCCCGGCATGCGGGCGGCGGAATGGACCGCGACAGCCGCGACCAGTACGAGCAGTTCCTGCTGCAGAGCCGGATCAACTCGCGGCTCGTCGAATTCCGCGAGCCTGTCGACGAACATCCGGACCTGCCCGGCATCCTGCGGATGATCAGCATGATCGACATCCTCGGCGACGGACTCTCGTCGGTCTACACGTTCTTCGAGCCCGATGCGCCGCATACCAGCTTCGGCACTTACAACATCCTCTGGCAGATCGAACAGGCGCGCAGCCTGAAGCTGCCGTACGTGTACCTCGGCTACTGGATCCGCGAGAGTCCGAAGATGGCGTACAAGGCGAATTTCCGGCCGCTCGAAGGCTTGTTCGACAGCACGTGGAAAACGCTCGACACCACGCACACCGATCTGCCGCCCGTCGACGCGGTCCTGCAAGGAAGGCGCGGCCCGGTGCGTTTCTAACGCGCGGTTCGTTCTCCAATCCACCCGCACGCCGGTCCGCTCCGCCGATGCCGGTAAAATAGCGGGTTTTCATTTTCCGGCCGCCCGCCTCCACCCCGTGTTCAGTTCCCTCTACCCGCTCGTACGCGCCCAACTCTTTCGCATGGATGCGGAAGACGCTCATCACCTCACGCTCAAGCTGCTCGGCGCGGTCGGCCGCACGGGTCTCGCCGGCACGCTGGCGCCGCGGGTGCCCGATGCGCCGCGCACCGTGATGGGTCTCACGTTCCGCAATCCGGTCGGTCTCGCGGCGGGGCTCGACAAGGATGGCGCGTGCACCGACGGCCTCGCGGCGCTTGGCTTCGGTTTCATCGAGGTCGGTACGGTGACGCCGCGCGCGCAGCCCGGCAATCCGCGTCCGCGGATGTTCCGTCTGCCGCAGGCCAACGCGCTGATCAACCGGATGGGCTTCAACAACGCGGGCGTCGACCAGTTCGTGCAGAACGTGCAGGCGGCCCGCTATCGCGGCGTGCTGGGCCTGAACATCGGCAAGAATGCCGACACGCCGATCGAGCGCGCCGCCGAAGACTATCTGTACTGTCTCGAGCGCGTGTACCCGTTCGCGAGCTACGTGACGATCAACATCTCGTCGCCGAACACGAAGAACCTGCGGCAATTGCAGAGCGCAGGCGAACTCGATGCGTTGCTCGCCGCGCTGAAGGACAAGCAGCAACGGCTCGCGGATCTGCACGGCAAGCTCGTGCCGCTCGCGCTGAAGATCGCGCCCGACCTCGACGACGAACAGATCAAGGCAATCGCCGACACGCTGCTGCGGCATCGGATCGAAGGCGTGATCGCGACCAATACGACGCTCGCGCGCGCAGCGGTCTCAGGATTGCCGCACGCCGACGAAGCCGGCGGTCTGTCGGGCCGGCCGGTGTTCGACGCGTCGAACGAGGTGATCCGCAAGCTGCGTAGCGAGGTCGGAGAGACGGTGCCGATCATCGGCGTGGGTGGGATTTTTTCAGGTGCCGACGCGCGCGCGAAGCTGGCCGCGGGCGCGGCGCTGGTGCAGCTTTATACGGGCTTCATCTACCGCGGGCCGGCGCTCATCGCGGAATGCGCGCAGGCGCTGGGCAAACAGCAGCAGGCATAGCGGGCCGGCGGTACAGCGATACGATTGCCAGGAGGCTGTTTCACCGAGGTTGTTCCGATGAACCCGTGCTTTCGATTCACTAACGCAATGACGCCTGGTGAATTGAGAAACCCTTTTACGTAACAAAGTAAAATTCATAAGGTTTCCTTAAGCATTTTGTGATCCCGAGCAATAACGGGAAAACATCGGACCTGCAGATCAGTCATTCTGGTTTACACCGAAGTCGTTGCAATCAAGTTTTCATCAAGTGTCGCTACGGTGAACTGGTTTTACCCGCTATTCCGTCTGCGAAAAAATCCCCTATTGATCCGGAGACTAACGATGAAAACGACTTCCGTTCGCAAGATGACTCACCGCTCCGCGTTTATCCCGCGAGCTACGACAGTCGCACTGGCACTCGGCGCAGCCAGCTTGAGCGCGTATGCCCAGCAATCAGAATTTCGCGGCGACAGCCAGTTCTTCCCAGGTTTGCTGGTCGTCAGTCGAAGTGTGTACGACAATCTGTCAAGCAACGTTCAGGCGGGCAGCGTATTACCTCCGGATTGCGCCAGCACACAGGGGGGCTGCTCCCCAGCTACCGGCGCGCCCAGCGATGGCACCTATCCCTATGTATGGAACAACGACGCCTATGACGGCAGCTTCGGTATCACGTCGCGGATTTTTCTGGACCAGGTTACGCCATCCGGCGAGCGCGTGAGTTCGCTCGAGGTGCCCAACAGCCTGCAGGGTCAATCCGGAGAGGATCAGCTCGTCACCAGCTTCAGCTCCAAATCGGAACTCGGTCTCCACCTTTCGACCGACGGCCGATACCTGACATTCATGGGCTACGTCGCGCCGGTCAATACATTGGACGTCTCGAATTCGAATACCCCGGGTGCCGTGGATCCGACCAATCCGGTGGGGCAGAGTTTTTATCGCGCGGTGGCCCGCGTCGATCGCAATGGTCACTTCCGCTTTACCGAAACCAATGCGTATAGCGGCAATAATGGACGCTCCGCGATTCTGAACAATCGCAACGGGCAGGACATCGTCTACACCGCTGGCAATGCAGGCAACGGTTCCAATCCGCAGCCCAACGGTGTCATCCTCGGTGCCGGCGCACAGTTCATCGATGCGACGAAACAGCGCGAGTCGCGGCAAAACCCGGGGACGCCGACACCTGTCGCCAGTTTTTCAGTGACTGAACTTGGCGCATCAGCGGACAAGATAGGCAAGGACGATAATTTCCGCGGCATGACCGCATTCAACAACGTGCTGTATTTTTCGAAGGGCAGTGGCAGCAACGGTGTGAACACGGTTTACTTCGTGGATACGACCGGCAAAGCCTGTCCGTCGGGTGTGGGTGTGCCGGCCGCCAATGCAGCGTTGCCCAGCACGCCGCTGGCTTACAACCCCGCTTCGCTTCAGACCAGCGGATTGCCGGGCAATATGTGTGTGCTGGCTGGCTTTCCCTCGACGCCAAACAAGAAAGCCACCACGCTGTCTTATCCCTTTGGCCTCTGGTTCGCTAACGCCAACACGCTCTATGTCGCCGACGAGGGAGACGGATATACCGGCGGCGCCGACCTGTTCACGCATGCAACCGCGCAGACGGGTGCCGGCCTGCAAAAGTGGGTGTACAACGCCGGCGCGAAGAAGTGGACGCTGGCGTACACGCTTCAAGCGGGTCTGAACCTGGGCCAGCAGTACGCGGTGCCGGGCTATCCCACCGGATCCAATGCGGCGACCGGACTGCCATGGGCACCCGCGACCGATGGGCTTCGTAACCTGATCGGCCGCGTCGAGAACGACGGCACGGTCACCATCTGGGCGATTAGCTCGACCGTCAGCGGCAATGGCGATGTGGGCGCCGATCCGAATCGACTGGTCGTAGTGCGGGACATTCTCGCGAATACGACTGCATCCGGCGCCGCACGCGAGAAATTCGCGACGTTGCGTCAAGCGGGATTCGCAGAGGTCCTGCGTGGCGTTTCCTTCACGCCTGGCACAGAACGAGACCATCGCTTCTGATTAGCCGCTGCCCTTCTGGATAAGCGCCACAGAGCGTCCAGGCAGTCATTCGGGGACTCTAGCCGGTTTGCCCGTGGGTTTGCCTGATCAATCGGGCAAACCGGTCGATGATTAATCACGCGCCCCCTCAGATCGCGCCGCTTAACCGCCCCTCACCGCGACGCGAGCGGCGTGCTCACCGCCGCCGCATCGAGCGCGACACCGAAGCGATCGAAGCGCGGCCGGTAGAAGTGATCCGGATCGAGCGAGAACGCGACGCGCCGTGTGCGGCCCATCAGCTCGCTGCGCGGAAAGAAACCGAAGTAGCGCGAATCCGCGCTGTCGTCGCGGTTGTCGCCGAGCATCAGATATTCGCCCGGCGGCACGGTCACCGGGCCGAACGAACGGCGCGGGCTCGGCGCGTATTCGGACAGCCGCACCGCATGCGTGACGCCGCCGAAGCGCTCGACGTAATAGTCGCCGGGCGATCCCGTGTCGTCTGCCAGCGGGCCGACCGTCAGCGGCTGATAATTCGCCCGCGCACCGTTCACAAAGAGCACGTTGTCGCGCAGTGCGATGCGGTCGCCGGGCAGGCCGATCAGACGCTTGACGATCAGATCGTGCGCCGCCGATGAATCGATCGTCACGATGTCGCCGCGATGCGGATCGTGCAGATGCGCGATCGCGATGTGCGTCAACGGCACGCGCAGATCGTAGGCCATCTTGTCGACGAAGATGCGATCGCCCTCGCGAATGGTCGGCAGCATCGAGCCGCTCGGCACGACGTTCCAGTCGGCCACCGCACTGCGAAACAGCACCATCAGGACGAGAAAGGCGACGAGACTCCGGTACTCGCGCCACAGTCGGGCCAGCATGCGCATCGGGAACAGCTCCTGCAAAAAACGGGTAGCAGCCGATATCACTCCGGCGGGCCGCCCTGAAGGTCGAAAACCAGGCAAAAGCCAGGCGACAGCCGCGTCACGCGCGGCTGCCCGCGCAAATCGTATCACTGCCGGGGGAAAGGTCGCGCCGTCGCGGGCATGGGCCGCGTCGCAGCACGCGAAGGACCCTACACCCCCTCCTCCTCATCCGCCGCAAACCGAACCCCGAGCGCCGCACGCGCCGCATCGGCCATTTCGATCATCTGCAGCGACACCGCGTGCGTCATCACCAGGCTTTCGTTTGCGCCCGCGCGGATCAGCTCGCAGAAGTGCGCCGTTTCGTAGTTGAGGCCGCCGCCCTCAAACGGCGCATCGAGTTCGACGACGCGACCATCCGCATAACGGACCGTCGCGCGCGCCGGGTTCCACCAGTTCTCGTGGATCGTCACGTGGCCGCCGGGCGCCATGATCAGCGCGTCGCCGCGGCCGTGCAGATCGAGCCCGCAGAACAGCTGCGCGATGCCGTGTTCGTGCCGGCAGTTCAGGCTCGCGAACGTATCGACGCCGGTCGCGCCGACGCGGCCGAAGGTCTGCACGTCGAGCGGCGCACCCAGCCAGTCGACCGCGAGAAACATCTCATAGACACCGATATCGAGCAGCGCGCCGCCGGCATGATCGAACGACAGCGACGGATGATCCGCCGGCACGCCCGGCACCGAGCAGCCCGCGCGCACGAGGCCGGGCACGCCGATCGGATCGCGGAGGAGATGCTCGCGCAGTTGCCGGTACAGCGGATAGAACGGCGGCTTCATCGCCTCCATGAACAGGCGGCCGGTGCGGCGCGCGGTCGCGACGACGCGTTCGAGCTGCGCGCGGTTAACCGTCGCGGGTTTCTCGCACAGCACGTGGCAGCCCGCTTCGAGCGCGGCGATCGCATAGGCCGCGTGGCTGTCCTGCATGGTCGCGATGTAGACGGCGTCGATGCCGCTCGCGAGCAACGCCGCGAAGCTCTCGCAGGCCGCGCCGCCGGACGCTTCGGCGAAGGCGGTCGCGGATTCGGCGCGGCGCGACCACACGGAGACGAGCCGTGCGTGCGGCACGTGCGCGAGGCCGTCGGCAAACCGGCGCGCAATGCGCCCGGCGCCGACGATCCCCCAGCGGATGACGGTCGTATCGGTCATGAAGGGTTCGGGTCCTGGTCCAGTGAATGACAGGCCCGTATTGTCGCCGATACACGCCGATACACGCCGCAGCGCGATCGGCGATCAGGACAGACGCTCAGCGATGCGGCGGATCGACCGCGAACGCGTTGCCCACTTCGTCGACGGTGTAGTCGATCAGCGCGAGCGATGCCGCTTCGGCCTCTTTCGGATCACGCCGCTCGATCGCTTCGACGACGCGCCCGTGCGTGCGCATCACAGACTCCCACACGCCGGCCTTCTGGTTGACGATCGGGTTGACCGCCGCCAGCGCGCCGCGAATGATCGCCGCCATCTGCTGGAAAAACTGGTTGCCGCTCGCCATCACGATGCGCGTATGCAGCAGCTCGTCGGCGGCCTGGTAGCCGGGCTCGCCGGGCCGGATCGCGCAGAGGGTGTCGAACGCGTCGCGGATCGCCGCGATATCCGCCGCAGTGCCGCGCGCCGCCGCCTGCGCGGACGCGCGCGGCTCGATCAGGATGCGAAACTCGATCACGTCGCGCAGGAACAGCGGGTCCGGCTTCGCGCGAAAGCGCCAGTTGACCACGTCCTCGTCGATCATCCGCCAGTCGTGCATCGGCCGGATGCGCGTGCCGATCTTCGGCCGCACGTCGAGCATGTCGCGCGCGAGCAGCATCGACAACGCCTCGCGCATCACCGTGCGGCTCACGTCGAAGTCCTTCGACAGCACGTCCTGAGGCGGCAGTATCGCACCGTACTTTTCCTCGACGATGCCGGTGACGAGACCGTCCATCACCTTGCTGACCAGTGATCGATCCTTGTTGCCCTGTTCCATGACCCTCTCCCCGATGCGGCCTGGCCGCCCGCATTCTGTTAATAATCCGCGCCCTCGTTGCGTCGTATCGCTTCGTCGTCTGGCCCCGCCGTATGGCCCCTCCGTATGACCCTTTTCGCTACGTTGCTTGCTCCAATACGGTTGCGCCAGTTGGGAAACGTCCTGACAGGGTTATCCCTCTGATGAATTGTTTCGTACTTGAAACGTCTGTCGAGAAACAGACCGCCAGGCTTGCGCGCAAGGCGCGTCGCCGCGGAAAAGTTGCACCGCGCGACGTCCTGGGCGTCGCATCCGCGCCACGCCGGCTCCGTGGCCTGGGCCAACTGGGCCGCCGGAAAGATCCTGCCGGTTCCGCTACGCGACCGACGCGTAGCGGCCGCCGAAAAACACCAGCGGCGCGCGCTCGTCGAGCGCGAACATCCGCACCTCGCCGACGAACAGCGTATGGTCGCCGCACGGATGCCGATCGACGAGCCGCGCGGCGAAGCGCGCGACCGCATGTTCGAGCAGCGCCACATCGGGCATCCCGTCGACAGTCGCAAAGCGCGGCGCGAGATGCGGCGCAAAGCGCGTCTGCAATTCACCGGCGAAATGACGGCTGTGCGGTTCCTGCGCGTGCGACAGCACGCTCACGCCGAAGCTCGCCGCGCGCATCAACCGCTCGTGCATCCGCGCGCGATGACCGACCGACACGACGATCAGCGGCGGCTTCAGCGAGCCGGACATGAACGCGTTCGCGGTCATCGCGTGCAGCGTGTCGCCGCTGCCCGCCGAAATCACGACGACGCCGGTCGCGAAGCGGCCGAGCGCGTGGCGGAAGCGGCGTTCGTCGAAGGCTGAAGTGTCGACCGCAGCCGCGGCCCCTACGAACACACCTGCCGAGCCCGCACCCGCGGCCCCCTGCGCATCACTTGCCGTCGCCGCCCGTGCGTCCATCGTCGGTCTCCTTCACACGGCCGTACTGATCGTCGAAGCGCACGATGTCGTCCTCGCCGAGGTAGCTGCCCGATTGCACTTCGATGATTTCGAGCGGCGTCTTGCCCGGATTTTCGAGCCGGTGCGTGACGCCGAGCGGAATATAGGTGGACTGGTTCTCGGTGAGCAGGAACGCTTCGTCACCGCGCGTGACGCGCGCGGTGCCGCGCACCACGACCCAGTGCTCCGCGCGATGATGATGCATCTGCAGCGACAGCCGGCCGCCTGGCTTCACGACGATGCGCTTCACCTGGAAGCGCTCCCCGTTCTCGAGCGAATCGTAATAGCCCCACGGCCGCCGGACCTTGCGATGGTCCTGCGCCTCGGGCCGCTGCTCGGCCTTCAACCGGCTGACGATCGCTTTCACGTCCTGCACGCGATCGCGCGCGGCGACGAGCACCGCATCCGCGGTCTCGACCACCACCACGCCCGCGACGCCGACACACGCGACGAGCCGTCCGTCCGAATGCACGAAGCTGTCGGTCGCGCCTTCGAACAGCACCGGGCCGCGCGCGACGTTGCCCGCCGCGTCCTTCGCCGACACCTGCCACACGGCGTCCCATGCGCCGACGTCGGACCAGCCCGCGACGAGCGGCACGACCACGCCCTGAAGCCCCTCCAGTCCGTCGCCGCCGATGCGCTCCATCACCGCATAGTCGATCGAATCGGATGGGCATCCAGCGAACGCCGCGCGATCCAGGTGAACGGTACCGTCGCGGTCTGCGCGTGCTGCGTTGAACGCAACCTCACACGCGCTGGCAATCGCGGGCCGGCACTGAGCGATCGCCTCGAGCCACACCGACGCGCGCACGACGAACACGCCGCTGTTCCACCAGTAGTCGCCCGATGCGACGTAGCGCCCGGCCAGTTCGGCATCCGGCTTTTCGACGAAACCACCGATCCGACGCGCGTCGTGCATGCCCTGCGTACCGTCCTCGCCGATCGGCTCGCCGGTGCGGATGTAGCCATAGCCGGTTTCGGCGTGCGTCGGCGGCACACCGAGCGCGACGATCGCACCGCGTGCCGCGTGCGCGACTGCCTGCGCGAGCGCGGCGCCGAACGCGGCGGTATCGGCGATGAGATGATCCGCGGGCATCGCGATCAGCACGGGATCGTCGGCATCCGCGGTGCCGTCGACCGCACGTGCGGCGAGCGCGGCCACCGTCAGCGCCGGCGCGGTGTTGCGCGGCGCCGGTTCGAGCACGATCTGCGCGCACGCGCCGCAGAACGCCAGACGCTCGGCGGTCAGCAGATGCAGGTCTTCGCTGCAGATCACGAGCGGTGCACGCAGCATGGGCGCAGCGTCAGCCGGCGTGCTGTCGGCAACGGACGCACCCGGCGCAAACCCGGAAGCAAACGCGCTACGCACACGCACCACCGTCGCTTCGAGCAGCGACTCTTCGTCGAGCAGACCGATCAGCTGCTTCGGGCTGCGTTCGCGCGACAGCGGCCACAGCCGCGTGCCTGAGCCGCCCGCGAGGATCACGGGCTGCACGACGACCGGTGCCGCTGCGGACAGCGCAGCGGTCGCGGGGAGACTGGGTTCGGCGATCCGGTTCATCGAGGATTCCATCGTGAGGAGGTAAAGGAGACGGTGCTTATGGACTGACGCGATCGAACCACGACACCGCGGCCGCGGACACGTCCGACGCCACCGACACAGTCGCAAGCGCAGACACCGCCAGCGCTTCGCGCAGCCCGCGCGCCGGCACGCTGGATGGATCGCCCATCAGTTCGTCGAACAGCCAGCGCTCCGCGTCGGCCATCGCCACTTCGCGCGCGGGCCGCGTGAATAGCGCGTGATCGAGCTTCGGCAGCGTCGCCGCGCGCACCCGCGTGTAGCGGCGTAGCGCACCGAGCTGCGGGCCGAACTGCACGCGCGCCTCGTCGAGCCCGACGTCGTAGGCGCCGTACACGAGACGCAGCTGCACGCCTTTCGCGTGAATCGTGCGGATCAGCGCGCGAACCTCGTTGACGATCAGATGCCGGCCGGTGCGCTGCTCGATCCAGCCGGTCGCGCCGAGCCACGCGCTCGCGACGGCACGCCGCGCGAGCACCGCCGCAATCCGCAGCGGATGGCTGTGGCCGCGCAGCGCACGCAGCCACTTGCGCGGCATCCATGCGGCACGCCAATACACCTTCGACGACGCGAACTGATGCTCGCCCGGTTCGCGCGCAGCGCCGTCCCAGACGAACTTCTGCAGATTCACGCAGTACGCGCCGACGATCCGCGGCTGCATCGCGCTCGCATGCAGACCGACGTACGCGCCACCGCACACACCGAACGTCGCGACGCTCGCATGCCCACGCGCGACCAGCCAGTCGGCACCTGCCGCCGCGTCGCGACATGCGCGCTCCGAATAGATCGTGTCGAGCGTCACGGTGTCCGCTGTTGGCGTCGCATCGCCGAGACCGCTCAGGTCCATCCGCAGCGACGTGACGCCGAGCGCCGCGAGCCGCCGCGCGAACAACACGAAAATGCGCCCGTCGCCGATGTGATGGCTCGCGCCGGTATTGAAGAACAGCACCGCGGGCGCGTCGGCGCGCGGCACGGCCGGCTCGCAGTAGATGCCGAAGTACGGACCGAACGCGACCGGTTGCTCGAGCGCAGCTGCAGCCGGCAGATCGAGCACCGGCTCGTCGGACGGCGGGTGGGCTTTATCCACGCTGTCGATCGAATCGCGCGCGTGCGCACTTTCAGCCGGCGCCGCCGCGCCGTTCGCGAGCCAGGCGGTCAGGCGCGCGAACGCGTCGGCGGGCTCCTCGCTGTAGAGTGCCTCGACCATGAAGCGGTCGTATTCGTCGAAGGTCTGCCGATCCACCGCGACGCCGTGCGCCGCGTAATGCGCGGCGAGCGCGCCGTTGCGGCTGCGGTCGTTCGCCTCGAACAGCAGCACGCGCGTGGCCGGCGCCGACGTGTCGCTGCGCAGATCGATTTCGGCGAGCCGCGCGATGTCGTCGCCATACAACCCGAAGCCAAACGCCTCGACATAACCGTCCTGCTCGCTGATTGGATCGGCGTTCATCCCGGCCGGTGTGCTGAGCCAGCTCTGCCGATGCGCGCGCAGTTCGCGCACGTAGTGGCGTCCGACGATTGTCGGCGCGAGCAGCACCAACCCGTCGATATCGCCGATGCGCTGCGCGGCGAGCGTCGCGAGCGTCGCGCCGAGCCGCAGCCCGACGAGCGACACCCGCCGCACGCCGGTCCATTCGCGCAGGCGGCGCACGGCTGCGGCGATGCTGTCGAGCCACGCGTCGATACGCTGCGGGTCGTCTTCGAAGCCCGCCGAATCGCCTGTGCCCGGATAGTCGAAGCGCAGCACCGGCATGCCGGTCGCCGCGATCCGCTCCGCCAGCCGGCGCCAGCTGCGATGCGTGCACAGCGCGTCATAGCCGAACGGATTGCACAGGACGACGCCCTGTTCCCCATCCCCTGGGTGCAGCCACCCAAAGCAGTCGTCGAAGACGACAGGTTTCATTCTTTTGCCCCCCACAAACCCTCGTTGGTCTCGACGCACGCCTCCACGCCGGTATTGACCGCATTAAATCAACGCGCGTGGTACGTATCTGTACGGGCCCGCACACAGTCAAAACGCGTCGCGATGCACCATGGGTCATCGTCGAAACGCGCCGTGCGACGTCCGTCGTGTCCTTCGCTGCCGTACCCGAGTCTGTGTCCGCATCGCGGACCTCATCCCGGACCCACGCGGCTGCGTGCGTCGCCCTCTCTCTGGCCTCTCATGGAAAAACGGATCGTCAAGAACATCGCCATCAACTTCGTCGGCTCGGTCGTGCCGGTCTTCATTTCGCTCGCGACCGTCCCCGCATACCTGCACTCGTTGGGTGTCGAACGCTACGGTGTGCTCAACCTGGTGTGGGCGCTGATCGGCTATTTCAGCGTGCTCGAACTCGGCACCAGCATCGCCACCGAAAACTCGATTGCCCGCGTGCGCGACGCCACCGACGATTCCGTCGAACGCATCTTCTGGAGCGCGTGCTCGCTGAACTTCGTGAGCGGCGTGATCGGCGGCGCGATCATCTATTTCGCCGCGTACCTGTACGTGACGCACGGCACGAAGGTCGATCCGCAGTTCCAGCGCGAAGTGATCGCGAGCCTGCCGTGGATCGCGGCCGCGGTGCCGCTCGCGAACGTCACGTGGGTGTTCGCCGGTGCGATCGCCGCGGTCGAGCGCTTCGCGAGCTTCAGCACCAGCCAGACGATCGGCACGCTGCTATTCCAGCTCGTGCCACTCGGCGCGATCTGGTGCTTCTCGCCGTCGTTAGCGGTGGTGATTCCGGCCGCGGTTTGCGCGCGGATCCTCGCGGGTGTGGTGCTCGGCATCGCGACGTTCCGCGCGCTGCGGATCCGCCGCGTGCGCAAGCCCGACTGGCCGACGGTCGTCGCGCTGTTCCGCTACGGCCGCTGGCAACTGCTCTTCAGCGGCGCGGGGATGATCGCGCAGACGCTGGATCGCGTGCTCATCGGCGCACTGCTCGGTGCGCGCTTCGTCGCGTACTACGTGACGCCGCAGAACCTCGTGACGCGGCTGAATATCCTGCCTGGCGCAATGCTGCGCACGCTGTTTCCGCGGCTGTCCGCATCGACGCGCGAAGATGCCGACGAACTCGCACGCAGCGCGCTCGCGCTGCTGAACGGCGTGTTTACGCCGTGCGTGATCGTCGCGGTATTCGCGTTGCAACCGTTCCTGCACGTGTGGCTCGGCGAACATATGGCGACGATGTCGGCGCCGTTCGGCCGCGTGCTGATTGTCGGCGTGTGGCTCGCGGGGCAATCGAGCATCCTCGGCATCCTGATCCAGGCGCAGTCGCATCCGGCACAGGTCGCGCGCGTCAGCTGGATTCAGCTGCCGTTCTTCGCCGGCGGGTTGTGGCTCGGGATTCACCTGTTCGGTGTGATGGGCGCGGCCGTGGTGGTCGTGATCAAGTCGCTGTGCGATTACGCCGCGTTCCTCTATTTCGCACAGCTGCATCTGCGCACGATCGCGGGCAACATGCTCGCGCACATCGCGTTCCTCGGCGTGGCGGTCGCGCTCGCGAGCGAGCTGTCGCGCGTGCCTTCGATGATCGCTGCCGCGTGGCTGCTGGTCGCCGCGAATCTCGCGTGGTCGCTGTATGAGTCGGCGATGCTGCGGGATCTGCTGCGGCGGGTGTGGGGAAGGCTTGCGTTGCGGGCTGGCTGATAGGGCCGAAGGGTTGTCTGCACTTGCCGTTGGCTCGGGTGGTCTGTCGCCTCTGGAACTGTGCGGTCAACCGGAAGCCGACCGTCATGCGGGCGGTCGGAAATGCGGACGGCTTGTAGACTGGGGGGCCGGCGAAGAGGTCATAGGCGACCGCACCGACGCGGGTCGAAGCATTGCCCTGCAGGCCGACAACCGTCCCCGCCAGTTGCGTACCGACGAGGTTGATTACATTCGGCCCACACACGCGGCCATAATCAAGGGCGGCGTAAAAGGTCTGCCCCTTGTGCGGGGCGGCACCTACTTTCTTTCTTCCTTCGGGCGTAGTGGCCGGAGCACCCCCGCGCTCGTCCAGTAATGCATGGTTGTGGAGGAGTATGGGTATGCTCCAGTCAGCATCGCGTCATCACTTCGTCAGGCGCACCACGTACAATCCGGGGTCCTGTGCGTTCGCGGCCAGACTATAGTTCGGCCGGGCCGAATACGCAGCCCCCTGGATCAACGGCTTATAGGTCACGGTTCCGCCCGACACCTCCGCCAGTTCAATGACCGGCGGGCTCTGTGTGGGAACGACATTCGTCGTGAAGTTCAAGGTCAGCGTCGATGACACCATACTTCGAAGATTTCCTTGAGCCTTCACTTCGTAGACGTAATCCGCCTTCACACCGGCAGGCACCGGATTGGGCTTGCCCAGACACACGGTCAGATCGCTGGTAGTGACACTTGCGGGCGTCTTGATCGTCAGCGTTGCTACACCATCATCCGAAACCATCGACAGATTCGCGTTCGGGATCGAGCTACCCGTGATTTGTAGCTTCTTATAGTCGGCTGGGCACGAGAACGCTTCCGATTGCGCAGCGGGGTCCGACTGTTCGGGCGTTCCTGTCGCGCTTCCCTTGCCATTGTTGCCACCGCCACCACATCCCGCCAGCAGGACCGCCGAAGCAATCAGACTCGCCGGAAACAATTGGAATCTATGTATTACCTACCCCTTAAATGTCAAGTATTACTAACCAGTTATCAGAATCAGAAACTGCCAGTCTCTCACTACACAAACCCCCTGCTTAAAACTGCGTGGTTACCTGAAAGCCGACCATCACGCGAGCGGTCGGGAATCCGTCCGGCTTGTAGACGGGCGTGCCGGCAAAGAGGTCATACGCGACCGCACTGAGGCGCGTGGACGCGTTGAGCAAACTACCAAGCACCGAACTGGTGGCCGCGCCCATCGCACCCGCCCCGCAGCTCTGGCTGCTCGCTGCCGCGCCTGCGCAACCGACGATCGCATGGAGCGCAGCGCGCGCCGTCTCGTCCTTCAGACCGTCAGCAATCTGCTTGACGCCATTCGCGCTCAACTCCTGCAGGTACGCAACCGTCGCGTTCTGCGCTAGCTGACCCGCGCCGCCCGTCACATTACCGCCAGCGGCTACCGACAACGCCGTCAACACCTGGCGATAGGTTCCGCTGGGACCCCACTGCTCATTCAGCTGGTCGGCCTGCTGCTGCGCAGCTGCACGCTGTTCCGGTGTCAGGTCCGGATTGTTCGCTGCCTTCTTTGCAGCATCCGCTTCCGCCGCACGGTTCGTTACAAACGTACCCAGCTGATTGACGAACTGACTCGCGATATCGAACCCGGCCTGAATCTTGTCCTCGTCAAAAATCGGCGCGAGCGCGCCGCCCGTGTTCGACGTATCCCGGTTGACACTAGCGACCGTCTCATCAGCCGTCTTGCCGGTAAGCTGCTGCTGCCCGGTCTGATCGGTGATCCTGATTGCGCCGCCACTGATACCACTGCGGGTACCCGCCTTGACGACGGCCTGTCCCTTGGTGACGATGGTTCCCGACGCATTGTTCAGCGCGCTGGCCCCTGCACCCGGCGTAATCGTCAGCGTACCCGTGCCGCTATGGGTAATCGTGCCGCCGGCATTATTCAATTCGGCGGGCGTGAGCGTCAGGTCCGTGCTGTTCGTTTGAAGGACACCGCCGCCCGAGTTGTCGAGCGTGCCGCTCACATTGACCGCGATTGGCGATACGCCATATTGCGTGATCGTGCCGGCGTGGTTCGTCAGGTCCGTGGCCGTCAGCGCAAGCTGGTTCGCTTCGATCTTGCCGCCACTGTTGTCGAGCGTGCGGGCAATCGTCGCCGTCAGGTTCGGCGCGACAATCGAACCACCGCGGTTCGTCAGCGAGCCGCTGTGGATCGTCGCGTTCGAAATCGCGCTGATCGAACCGCCATCATTCTTCAACGAGCCGCTGGTCAGGCTGAGCGCCGTGTCCGACGACAGCCTGCCATTCGAATTATTCAGTACACCGCTTGCCGTCGCAGTCAGACCGGTCTTGCCGGAAATCGCACCGCCCGTGTTATCGACAGCGCCGGTATGGATAACCGTTTGTCCGTTGCTAACGATCTTGCCGTGAATATCTGAAATCGATCCGGTACCGGAGCCGAGCGTCAGCGTGCCGTTGCCCGCATGCGTGATCGTGCCGCCATTGTTCAGGAGCGTAGCGGAGGTGAGCGCGAGGTCCGTGCTTTTTGTCTCGAGCGTGCCGCCGCTGGAGTTGTCGAGCGTGCCGCTGACGTTCACGGCCATCACATCGGTCCCGGTCTGCGTGATCGTCCCGCCGTGATTGATCAGGTCGGTCCCGTTCAGCGACAGCTGGTCCGCCTGCACGGTCCCTGAACTGTTGTCGAGCATCGTTCCGTTCACGGTCGCCGTGTGGCCGACGATCGTGCCGCCCGCATTGGCGAGGCGTGCGCCCGCATCGATCGTCGCATTCTGCGCGGCCTTGAGCGATCCGCCGCCGTTGTCGACCGATTGCCCGGTCACGTGCAGATTCGCTTTGGCGTCGACCATCCCGCGATTGACGACGGTCCCGCTGTGCACGGTCACGTCACCGTTGCCGGCGATCAGGCCGCCCTGCGCACCGTTGGCCGTCGTGCCGGCCGCATTGGTGAGCTGGCCGTCCGTCGTGACCGACAGGCCGTCACGATTAAGCGACGTAACGCGACCGCCCGAGTTGTCCAGCGACGCACCGGTGACAGTCATCTTCGCGGCGCTCTGAATCGTGCCCTGCTGATTGAGGATCGCGCCGCCGTGTATTTCCGTCGTACCCTGCGACACCAGTTCGCCACCCTGATTGGCGATCTGACCGGATGACTTCACGAACAACGGGCCTTGCGCCGAAATCTCTCCGCCCTGGTTCGAGACACGGCCGACCTCCAGCGTCACGCCACTGCCGCCCGACAGCTTGCCGTGATCGTTGATGACCGCACCCGAGGCGCCGGCTTTCACGGCTCCGTGCGCACTCGTGGTCGCACTGGAAAGATTCAGATCGCCCGTGTTCGCGTTCAGCGTGAGGGCGCCGGTCGCCGCCGTCGTGCTGCCCGCGAGATTGACGCTGCCGCCCGAAATCGCCGCGTTGCTGCCCGCGACATTACGCCCTGTCGCCACAAGCTGGCCCGCTGCCGTGACGTTCAGGTCGCCACTCTCGGTGACGACACCATCGTTGTTCACCCCTGCGCCGAACGAGCCGGTCGAATTCACCGCGCCAGCATGCACGTCGAGATTCTGCTGGGCTGAGAACGTACTGCTGTTCGTCAGCGTACCGCGGGTACTGGCGGACACCGATTGCTGCGCATACGTTGTACCGCTGTTCTCGATGCCATCGCGTGCATCGATGGCGATGTTGCCGCTCGCGTTCGTCCTGCCGGTCAGGATCAGTTTGCCCTGGGTGGTCAGCGTCAGGCCCGCTGCCTCCGCGCCGATGGTGCCCGCGTTCGAGACACCCACACCGTTCTCGGTGCCGAGCAGCACAATACGGTTCGCGTACATGCCGCCCAGCTGCGCCACGTCGATCGACACGCCCGGCGCGGGACCATCACCCTGAATCACCTGCGTGGCAAGCGTGTCGTGGTTGACCTGATTCGCGCCGGTCACGACGTTGAGGTTCTTCGCGTGAATCGCCGCGTTCGCCTGTACCGCGCGCGCGACCAGGTCGACCTGGTCGATGTCGGACGCCTTCAGTCCCGCGCCCTGCACGGCGATGTTGCCGCCTGTGACGTTGAAGCCCGTAAGCGATCCGTCCGCGCCATAGAGGGGACGACCCGTCGTCAAAATTCCGCGCGACGTGTTGATAAAGCCGCCGCCGTCCACCACGATGCCGGACGAGTTGGCGATCACGACTTCGGCACGATTGCCTGCCACCTCGACGTAACCGCGCAACTGGCTCGGCGAGCTGCTGTTAACCTGGTTGAGAATGATCCGCGCCGACTGGCCTGGATCGAAATTCCGATTGCCGTTGATCTGCCCGGCCTGTTTCGTGCCGACGAGGGTGGGCGAATTGTTGAGGATCGCGCCCGCCTTCGTTACATCGAACTGGTTGTACGTATTCACGGATACGCCAGCACCCGACGGCTTCGTGATGTCAACCTGTGGCGTGCCATTCCGCGTCTGGATGACTGACGGCGCATGCGCGCCCGCGCCTGTGATCTGCGCAAGCGACAACGTCGGTACCGTTCCCGCCAGCATCGCAGCAGCCAGCGCGATGCCCCGCCACGAGAACAGGAAAATGCACGCATGCGCACGTACCCCCGTGCGCGCGACCGATTCACCGCTATGCGATTTTCCTGTCGCAGTTGCTGTTTCCTGAACCGCGACGACCATACCCCGGAGCTTCGAATACACCAGTCGAAAGCAGCGTGTGTTCATTTATGTTTATATGAGTCGAAGACGACAACTCACACGCTATGGCAATTCAGCACTGGCACATTTAAGAAATGCAAACTCGGTGAACAGCAATTACATCGATTTGACGATTGGTGATTCACTGCATAGCATTTCGGGCATCGAAGCGTTGAAGAGATGCACCGGCAACCGCCGCTGCATCTCTTCCATGCTCAAGCTACTGCGCCAGCGACTCACGTTGACTCGACCAACCTCAGCGCCCCACCCCATCCGCCACCACGTCCGTCGCCGGCCGTGCTTTCACGCTGCCTGGGCGCACCGTCTCGAGCGCCTGTTCATAGATCGCCATATACGCCTCGCACACGTGCCGCACGTGGAACGTGCCGATACCGTGCCGCGCGCGTGCGACGAGCGCCGCGCGTGCCGCGCGATCGGTCAGCAGCAGTTCGATCGCATCGGCGAGCGCCTCGGGGTTCGCGGGCGGCACGAGCAGACCGGCCTCGCCGTCGTCGAGCATCTCGGGGTTGCCGTCGACCCGCGTCGCGACGATCGCGCAACCGGCCTCGCGTGCCTCGCACAGCACCAGGCCACCGGGCTCGCGATGCGACGCGAGCACGAACACGTCGCACTCGGCCAGATGCGCGCGTGGATTCGCGACGAAACCGGTGAAACGCGTCCGCGCCGCAATGCCCAGCTCCTGCGCGAGCGTTTCCATTTCCGCGCGGTCGGGCCCGTCGCCGACCAGATACAGCACCGCGTCGGGAAACCGTCCGGTGAGCCGCGCAAACGCGCGCAGCAGATCCTGAATGCCCTTGCGGCGATACATGCCCGCCACCGTGACGATAGCCGGATGCGCAAGCTGCGGCGAAACTGCCGAGGCCAGCGGCAGGTCCGCGAAACGCGGCGTGCCGATCGTGCCGTTGCGCACCACCGCGAGCCGTTCGCGCGGCACGCCGCGTTTCGCCATCGAGTCGGCCACTGCGCGGCTCACCGCGACCACGCGATCGCCAAAGCGCATCAGCGACGCGCTGCGCTGAAACTCGTTGTGAACCGTCGTGATCAGCGCATAGCGGCGGCGCAGCGTGCCGAAGCGCGCGATCAACGCACCCGTCATCATGTGCGCGTGCACGACGTCGGGGTCGCACTGCGAGAGCAGCCGGTTGAAGCCCGCGATCATCGACGGCAGCTTCACGACGCTGCGCGACTGCGCCAGTCGCATGTGGCACACGCCGTATCGCGCGAGCAGCATTTCGAATGCGCCGCCCGACGTCGCGACCGTCACGTCGTGGCCGGCCTGCGCCTGCGTGCACGCGAGATCGACCATCATGTTGACGATGCCGTTGCCGGCGTTGTTCACTTCATTGGCGAGGTGGACGATTTTCATGGTGGCACGCTGAATTCAGTGGAAAGCTCGATCGGATAGAAGAGAGGCCACCGCGAGCGGACGCGCGGGCGGCGTGAAGCGGTACATCAGCGCCTTGCCGTGCCAGTCCTCTTCGACGAACACGAGGATCTCGCCATCCGGCAGACGGTGCGCGGTGATCGGCATCGACTCGTCGATCATGCCGCTCGCGTCGCCGACTTCCGGACCCGGCGCGAGGCGTCCGACGTCGTGGCCCGTGTCGCGGTCGTAGACGCGCACGATGCCGGTCATCGTTTCGACGGCGAACAGATAGTCGCCGGCTGCGGCAATGCCGTTGATGCCCTGCACGTCGGGCGGCCCGTGGTCCGGCAGGTCGATCGTGTAGCGCAGCGCGGGTTTGCCGGACAGCCAGTGGTCGTAGCGCGCGAGCGTCGAACTCGCGCTGTTCCAGTTGTGCTCGATGAACGGCCGCGCGGCAGTGGAGCCCGCGACGAACATCGTGTCCGCCGACGCGTCGTAGATGAGCCGCGTGATGCGCGTGAACGGCGCGGGCATCGCGAAGCGCTGCATCGATGCGTAGCGGTACACCGGGTTGCCGCTCGCGTCGAAACCCTGCAGCGGAAAACGCCGGATACCTTCCGCGACCGTGCCCTGCCACACGTCGCCGCGCGTATCGACCCACCAGCCGGTCAGGTGCGGACCCTCCGCGCCGCTGTCGGGTTGATTGAAATCACTGGCGGCGAAGCGGCCCTTGCCCGCCGTGTCGCGCCAGATCCATTCGCCGCGCGTCGGCTGGTTCGGCGGCCACGCGCCGTCGATGTGCGATGGCGCGAACAGACCCGACGGAATCGCCGTCTCGCTGTGCGCGGCAAAGCGATAGATGCGTAGATATGACGACACCATGTCGAGCGTGAACATCAGCCGGTGCCCGTCGACGTCGCGCACGATCGGCGTGCCGCGCTGCCCCTGCTTCAGATGCAGGAACGGGTCGTACGGATAGCGGAAACGGTCGACGGTATAGCCCGCGTACGACCATTCACTGCCTGGAGCACGCGACAGGTCGAGCGCGAAGCGTTTGCTGCCGCTGTACACGGACGGTGGATCGCCATCGACGAACTGCGCACCGTCGACGAACAGCAGTCCCTGCAGACTGAAGCGCTGCCGCCCGTCGGGCGTGTAGCTCTCGAGCACCGCGCCGTCGCCGTTGCCGGGACCCGGACTGCCCGCGCGGGCTCGCGGCCCGATGCCGTTCATCGACACGTAGACGTTGCCCGCGCGATCGACGCCGACACCGGTCAGCCCGTTGAAGCGCAGCGGCCCTGTCGCTCCTCGGCGGCCCGCATAGAGGCCACCGGATTCGCCAAGCGTCGCGGTCAGCTGCATCGATGCGGTCATGTCGTCGCGGCTCGGATTGGGATTGCGGTTGAGACTAACGTTGGCGTCGGACGTGGACGAAGTTGGCGCACCCGCGCTAAAAATCAGCACCTGCTGACGCGGGCCGTTGTCGGCCACCAGCAGACGGCCGCGGGCATCGAGCGTGACGTCGACCGGCACCGCATCCGCGGGCAGAGTGAGTTCGGCGAGACGCCTTCCGTTGCGCGCATGGTGGACGACGCTGCGCGCACCGTCTGTGCGGCCGCGCTCGATGATCCACAGCGAGCCGTCCGGCGCGAGCGCGAGCTTGCCCGGGTCGCGCACCGCGAAGCCGCCGGCCGGTTGCATCGACTCCGCATCGAAGATCTCGACGCGGTTCGCGAGCGGGTTCGACACGAACAGGTTGCGGTTGTCCGCGGCGAGACCGCGGATCGCGCCGTCCTCGCGATCCGGCGACTGCGCGATCAACCGGAACGCGAGCGACGTGCCCGGCCAGAACATCGCGCCGACGAACGGCACACCCTGCGTGAAGTCCTCGCGGCTGCGGCGTGTCACGCCATACCAGCGCACGCCCTCGGGCGGCAGGTTCTTCACCGCCGCGAGCGCAGTGCCGATGCTCTCGACGACCTGTGCGGCGAACACGTAGCGGTCGTTGACCGCGATCGCATCGCCGCCGAGCATCCCCCAACCGTGCGAGCCGCCGCCGTAGCCGAGCAGCTGACCGTCGCAGTAGTGGCCAAGTTCGCCGCCGCCCTCGTCCCACAGCGCGTTGGTGAACACGTCGCCGGATGGCGCGACGGCGATCGCTTCGACGTCGATCTGCATCCAGCGACGGTTCGCATAGCCCCACGTATTGCCGACCCACGACGTGCGGTACGACAGCGCGGACCGCGGCGACAACGCGACGGGTTGCGCGGCAGGGAGTGCCTGCGCGGCGCGGGCAGCAGTGTCGGTCCGTGCCTCGGTCCGCACCACCGTCTGCGGCACGACCGTGACGCCTGGATCGAGTGCGACGAGCGCGGCCGCGACCGGCAGCATCAGCACCGCCGCAACGACGAGCCACTCGAAGAGCCGGCGTGTGCGCGAACGGGGCAGCATGATCGTCGTCCGGAACGTGTGCGTTAGAACGCGGCTATCGCTTCGCGATAGACCTCGGCGACCTGCGCGGCGACGACAGGATGATCGAAATGCGCGCGCGCATACGCGCGGCACGCAGCGGACGAAGGCAGCGCGCGCCGGCCGAGCAGCGCATCGGCAATCCCGCCGCCGAGCGCGTGAAACCCGCCCGACGGCAGCACGAGGTCCTCGGACAGCGGCGCCACGGCCTCGGGCAGTCCGCCGACCGGTGTCACGAGCACCGGTGTGCCGGCCGCGAGCGATTCGATCGTCGTGAGACCGAAGCCTTCGAGCGAGACGGTCGGCACTACGGTGACGTCGGCGGCCGCGTACCACAGCGGCAGCGCGTCGTCGGGCACGAAGCCCGCGAGCCGCACGTGCGCGTCGAGCCCGCGTGCAACGATGCGCGCCTGCAGCTGCGCTTCGAGCGGCCCCTTGCCGGCGATCACGAGCAGCACGTCGGGCACCGCGCGGCGCACGACGAAGAGCGCATCGATCAGATCCTCGAGCCCCATCCGCGACACGAGACGGCGCACGCAGAACAGCAGCGGCCGGTCCTGCGGCGCGCCAAGCCGCTTGCGCGCGCTGCGCTTCGATACGCCGCGATCGAAGCGGTCCACGTCGACACAACCCGGCACGATGCGGATCCGCCCTTCATCGACGCCATACTGCGTGTGCAGGATCTCCGCGAATGCATGCGACAGCACGATGTGGCGCGTGCCGCCGCGATACACGAAGCGCTCGAGCGAGCGACGCATCATCCGCGACAGTGCGCCGCGCCCCTCCGCGCCAGACTCGTCGGCCCACGGACCATGAAAATGCACGACCCGCGGCACGCCGCCGAACACGCCCGTGGTCGACGCGGCATATAACGCGAAATGCGTCGCGACGACGTCCGGCACGCGCGCCTGCTTCAACTCCTGTGAGCGGACACGCGCCTGCCACAACCGCGTGCCGAGCCGCTCCTGGGCCGCCGCGAACGGATGCACGAGGCCGCCCGACGCTTCGAGCACACCGGGGCTGCCGGCAACCATGCCGCGCACGTTGACGCCCTGAGCGGGCAGCGAATCGACGAGCGCCTTGAACATGCGGTCGAGCCCGCCCGGCTTCTCGCCGAACCAGTGCATGCCGATCTGCAATGAATCGATCGTGCCGCTCATGATTCTGCCGCCGCGGTGTCGTGCGCTGTTGTGCGCGCTGCATCGTTTGCAGCGACGCTATGCCCGGCTGCACCTGCATCCGCCTCCGCCGAAGCACCGGTGCCGGCACGAGCACGACGCCGCGCCGCGACCTGCGCATACAGCGCGAGATAGCGCCCGGCCATCGTCTGCCAGCTAAGCGTGCGTGCGAGCTCGCGCGCCGCGGCGCCCATCCTGAGCGCACGTGCCGGATCGTCGGCGAGTCCGCGGATCGCCGCGGCGAGCGCGACGTCGTCGTCCGGATGATCGAGCACCACGCCGCAGTCGGGGCCGATCACTTCCGCGCCGCCCGCAGTGCGCGCGGTGACGACTGGTAACGCCGCCGCGAGCGCTTCGAGCAGCACGAGGCTCATCGCTTCATAGCGAGACGGAAACACGAACGCGTCGACCGCGCGCATCAGCGCTGGCATGTCCTTCACGAGATCGGTGAAATGCACGCGCTCCGCGAGCCCGAGCGACGCCGCGAGCGCCGGGTACGGGCTATTGCGCAGAATGCCCGCGACGACCAGATGCACGTGCGGCGGCGTCAGCATCAACGCGCGCAATACCGTGTCGAGGTTCTTGCGCGACACGCGCAGATCGCCTGCGAACAGCAGCAGGAACCGCCCCTCCGGCAGACCAAAGCGCGCTCGCTGTGCCTGACCTGATGCTCCGAATTCGCCAGGCGCGAATTCATCGACGTCGACGCCGTTATGGATCACGCGCAGTCGCGCACGATCGATGCCGAGCGCGCGTACTTCCTGCGCGACCTTCTCCGAGACCGGCACGATCGTGTCCGCGCGACGGAACGCCCAGCGTTCGCACCACGCGTTCAGCTGTGTGTAGATCACCTGGTAGGCGTCGTACGGGCCGCGCAGCAGACGGAACGGATAGAAGCCGCAGCGATACCAGCCGTCGTGGACGAAGTGCACCGCGTTGACGTCGGCGCGCGCCCACGCGATGAAGCCGTTCACGTGCACGACGTCGAATTCGTCGCGATGCGCACGGATCCACGCACCGCTGCGCGCGGCGAACAGTTGATACTGCACAAGGCGCGTCGGCAGCCGGCTCGGTTCGATCGGCACGAAACGCGCGAGCGGATGTGCGACGAGTTCAGGCGCGGCCTTCGATGCGAGCAACGTCACGCGATGCCCAGCCGCGAGCGCGGCCCGTGCGATCTCGTAGTTGACGCGCCCCTGACCATCGTTGTTCGTGACGACGTGCGTGACGATCAGGATGCGCAGCGGCGCGTTAGCGGATGAATCGACTGATGGAGTCATCGGTGCGTTCATCGTCGCACCTCCCGCATTGCACGCATCGCTGGCACGCCACTCGCAGGCGAGACCTCTGCGCCAGAGACTGTCGCCACCCGCTGACGCTGCTGTGCTGCGCGCATCTCGCGCGCGTAACGCTGACCGATCGCCGGCATGATCACTCCGATAAAGAAAAACATGCCGGGCAGCGCGACCAGCGTATTGACGAACACCATCATCGCGAAGATCGCGAGCGCGACGCCGACGCCGGAAATCGCGAAGCGGTCTCTCGAACGCGACAGGCTCGCGCGAAACGCGCGCCACATCAGCATCAGGATGCCGGTCGTATAGAGCAGCGTGCCGGGCCAGCCCATCACGAACGGCACTTCCATCAGGCCACTGTCGAACACGACGTTCAGCTGCGCCGAGTTGTCCGCGAGCTTCGTGCCGAGGCCGGTCGTGCCGAGTCCCTGGCCTGCGATGTCGGTCAGCGCGACCGACAGGAAGTTGCGGTAGAACTGCGCGCGCACCTGGTAGCTGTCGTCCTTGCCGAGGTTCGACAGCGAATCGAAGCGTTGCATGATCTTGTCGGACACGTCGCCGATCATCGCGACCGGCGCGCACAGCATCGCGAAGCCGAGCAGCCCCGCGATCATCCGCATCCGGCTGCGGCCGTCGAGCATCGCGAGCGGGTACAGCAATCCGACGACAAAACCGCCCCACGCGCCGCGCACCGACGTGAACAGCAACGACGGAATCGCAACGAGCCCGGTCAGCATTTTCGTTTTGCCGGGCGCGGCAAGCAGCATCAGCAGCACGACCATGATCGTCGTCGCGTACGCGCCCGACGAATTCATCGTGCTGCTCACGCGCATCGCGAACGGCACCGGGTGTCCTTCCGATTCCATCTGCGACGCGAGCAGCCAGAACGCATCCCACGGCGGCGGCGACACGTACTGGATCACGCCGTACGCGCCCATCACGAAGCCGCCGTACGTGAAGGTTTTCAGCAGCACGCGGTGATACAGCGGATAGTCGCGCCACGTCACGACGAGACGGAACCCGATCAGCACCGGAAACAGCCAGTTGACGAGCGTGAACGTCGCGGCCGCGGGACCCGCGCGCGTCATCCCGACGATGTACGCATAGAACAGCGCGAGCACGATCAGCACGAGCGGCGCCGCACGACGCTGGCCCAGCACGTGGGCGTGCTTGATCAGCGACAGGCCCGACAGCGCGACCGCGAGCATCGACGCGATCATCACCGGGCTTTGCGGGTTGAACGAGCCGTTCATGAAGTCCGCGAGACGCCGCACCTCCGGCGACAGAAAAAACAGCCAGCACACGAAGCCGAGGTAATGCGCGGGCGAACGCCAGTAGAACCACGCGGCGATCGCGAACGCGCCGACCGGATAGAACATTTCGATCACGCGGCCCTGATGCGCGAGGATCAGCAGCATCGTCACGCCGAAGAACGCGAGCGGCAGACGCAGCGGGTGCCGCAGACCGGACGACGTGGCACGTCGTGCGGGCCGTGCGGCGATGGGTGCCTGATGCGGCGCAGGCATGCCAGACACGCGAGCCTCGTGCGGAGAACGAAGCGCGGAGGACGGCGCAGCAGATGAGCGTGGCAAAGGCCCGTGCAGCCAGGTGGAAGGCGTATTCATCGTCGGTCGGGTCCGGGCGGGATGCGAACGGCGGCCGTGCCGCTACGCACGCAATGGCGTATGCGGCAAGCAGCAGACGCCGTCACAGTAGTTCGAAGGTACTGACGAGCGTTGCTCCGGCTGCGTCGCGCTCGCGGCGCAGGCCGGCAAAGCGCGGCTGCGCGCCGTGTGGATGGCGCGTAAGTCCGATGAACGGTACGCCGTGCTCGAGGAACGGGCCTTCGCTCTTGCGAAAGCCGAACTGCTCGTAGAAACCGCGTAGTCCCACCGGCGCCGACACGCGCGCAACGCGCCCCGGCCAGCACTCGGCGATCGCATGCAGCACGCGTTCGATCAGCATTTCTGCGGTGCCGTCGCCGCGTCGCATCGGACTCGTCAGCACCTTGTCGATCATCACTTCGGGATCTTCGGCGTCGCCGGGCTTGATGCGCGCGTAGGCAAGCACGGGCATCGGACGCGACATGTCGTCGACCGCGAACACGTGCAGCGCAGTGTCGTCGTGCCCGTCCGCGTCGAGGCAGACGTGCGACTGTTCGACCACGAACACCGCGCTGCGCGCCCGCAGGATCAGGTACATCTCCCGCGCGGTGAGTTGATCGAACTCCAGTGTTTTCCAGTTCATTGCCCCTTCTCCCAGCATGCTTGCGACGGACCAGGTCCGTTCGATGGCCACACGTTACGTCGCCAACCCGCATGTTTCCGTGCGGAATCGCACTGACGCTAGTGCCTCGCAATTCGTTAAATACGGTCAACCTGCACGATGCGCGGCGCAAGACACTGCCGGGACGCAGGCGACGGGGCCAACTTCGAGAGCACAAACAACAGGGGCGACATTTCATGAAAACAGCATTGCGACGCATTCTTTCCGAATCGGCACGTCTCGACGTGCCGCCGGACACGCTGGCCGACGACGCCGATCTTTACGCGGCAGGACTGTCGTCGCTGGCGACGGTGCATCTGATGCTCGCGATCGAAGACGAATTCGGCATCGAGATTCCGGACCGCATGCTCACGCGCCGGCTCTTCTCGAGCATCGATTCGCTCGCTGCCGCGGTGACCGAACTGCAACAGGCGCAGGCGGCAGCATGAACGCGCCGATGCCGCACGGCGCCGCCGTGCCCGGCGGGTCGCCCGCCGCCCCCGCAACCCCTGCCGAGGCTCCGATGCTCGCCGCAGTCGAACCCGAGCCCAGCTGGCGTGCGGCCGCGCTGCGGGCCGCACAGGTCGCCGTGCAATACGCAGACGCAGTCGACCGCGACGCGCGCTTTCCGACAGAGGCTTTCGACGCGCTGCGACGCGAACGTTTGCTATCCGCGTTCGTGCCGGTCGAATACGGCGGCGCCGGGCTGTCGCTCGCTGATCTCGCCGCAATCTGCGAAATACTCGCGCAGGCCTGTGCATCGACGGCGATGGTGTATGCGATGCACCAGATCCAGGTGGCCTGTATCGAAGCGCACGGCAGCGCCTCGCCGTGGCAGCGCGCACTGCTTCGTGACCTGGTCGAACACCAGTGGCTGCTCGCGTCGGCGACGTCGGAGGAAACTATCGGCGGCAATATGCGCACCAGCGCGTGCGCAGTCGAGATCACCGACGGAGACTTCCGCATCGAGAAGCTCGCGCCGACCATCTCGTACGGCGCGCACGCGGACGGCATTCTCGTCACCGCCCGGCGTACCGCCGAATCGGCGGCGGCCGATCAGGTGCTTATCGTCGCGTTACGCGAACATACGCAGCTGGAAAAACGCGGCGGCTGGGATTCGATGGGAATGCGCGGCACCTGCAGCGAAGGCTTTCGCCTCGTTGCGACCGGCAGCGCCGAGCAGATTCTTGAAACTCCATTCGCCGAAATCGCCGACCAGACCATGCTGCCCGTGTCGCACACGCTGTGGGCGGCCGTGTGGACCGGCATCGCGACCGACGCAGTGAATCGCGCGAAGGCGTTCTTCCGCGCACAGGCGCGCGCGAAGCCCGGCTCGGTGCCACCCTCGGGATTGCGCCTCGCTGAAGCGGTCGGTCTGCTGCAGATGATGCAGGCACGGCTCGCGGTCGCGCTCGACGCTGCACGTGCCGCGCATCTCGCGAAACGCGGCTGTCTCGCCGATGCGCCGCTCGCCGCGATGCTCGGCTTCGCATCGGACATGAACACGCTGAAAACCAGCATTTCGTCGACCGCGCTGCTGGTCGTGCAGGAAGTACTGATGATCTGCGGGATGGCGGGCTACAAAAATGGCACGGAATACAGCGTCGGACGCCATCTGCGCGACCTGTACTCCGCGCCGCTGATGATCAATAACGACCGCATCGCGCAAAACACGGCCAGCCTGCTGCTCGCACAGCGTCCGGCCGCTCCGGGGAGAGCCTGAGATGAACACGATGACCGATACCGCCGCGCTCGCAAACGTGCCCGACGCAGGCGCAGCCGGTAATGCGCCCACTTTCCGTGACGAACTGCTCGCGCAGGGTCTACTGATCGACACCGGCGAGAACGGCCTGTATGGGCGCAGCCAGGTGTTCGAAGACGTGATCGACCGGTTGAACGTCGCGATCACGCATCTCGGCGCCGACCAGGCGCCCGAGGTACTGCGCTTTCCGCCTGCGATGCGCCGCACCGACTTCGAAGATAGCGAATATCTGAACAGCTTTCCGAATCTCGCTGGCACGATCCATTCGTTCTGCGGCAACGACATGGGGCATCAGCGCCTGCTGCGCTGCCTCGACGACGCGATGACCGAACGTGACGACGACCGCAGCGACGCGTGGATGGAACAGCAGAAGCCGACCCGCGTCGTGCTGACGCCGGCCGCGTGCTATCCGATCTATCCGGTGATGGCGCGGCGCGGCCCGCTGCCCACCGACGGACGCACGATCGACGTGCTGTCGTACTGCTTCCGTCACGAGCCGTCGCTCGACCCCGCGCGCATGCAGATGTTCCGCCAGCGCGAATACGTGCGGCTCGGCACGCCCGACCAGGTGATGGCGTTTCGTCAGATGTGGATCGAGCGCGGTTCGCTGCTGGTCGCGCTGCTCGATCTGCCGGTCGACGTCGATCTCGCGAACGATCCGTTCTTCGGCCGCGGCGGCAAGATCATCGCCGACAGCCAGCGCGCGCAGGCGCTCAAGTTCGAACTGCTGATCCCCGTCGCGAACCCGGACAGCAAGACCGCGTGCCTGTCGTTCAACTATCACATGGATCACTTCGGCGCGATCTGGAAGATCGAGTGCGAGGACGGCAGCGTTGCGCATACGGGCTGCGTCGGCTTCGGGATGGAGCGGATCACGCTTGCGCTGTTCCGGCATCATGGACTCGACGTGAACGCGTGGCCCGACGGTGTGCGCGCGCTGCTGTGGGGCGATACGCAGGGGCGGGTCGAGCAGGCGCTGGCGAATGGCACACACGGAGAAACCGCATGAATCCCCCGCTCACGACGGTCTGGAGCCGCTCAAGCGACGCCCCTGCGGCGGCAGGCGCCCTGCCCACAACCGCCGTGGTGACATCGCTGTTCGCGCCGGTGCATACCCGGCTCGATACCCGGCGCGAGCACGTGCCATACGTACCGCACGCGTTGCATCAGGGCGAGCGCGTGTGGCAGGAGACCAACTGCTACGTCGACCTGTGGATCGAACTGCTGCACGGCTTCGGGCTCGACCCGCGCGCGGCGCTCGCGTTCACGGTGACGCAGGATTTCGAAGGCGATCAGTTCACGTTTTTCAAGTTTCCGCTCGAAGACCTCGACCGCCTGTACGGCACCCAGGTCCAGGAGCTCGCGATCTACGATTCGCTCGAAGACCGCGTGCACGCGCAGACGCAGCGAGGCCACACGGTGCTCGTCGAAGTGGACGGCTACTACCTGCCGAACACGCGTGCAACGTCGTATCGCCGCGAGCATCCGAAGACCACGGTTGGCATCGACTTCATCGATCCCGACGCACGCAAGCTCGGTTATTTTCACAACACCGGCTATCACCGGCTCGACGGCGACGACTACGAGGGCATGTTCCGCAAGCTGCCGCAGTTCGCGGACCGGCCGGAACTGCTGTTTCCGTATGTCGAATTCGCGAAGCAGTCGCGACCGGCACTGGAAGGCACCGCACTCGCGGATACGTCGGCTGAACTGCTGTGCGCGCATCTCGAGCGACGGCCGCTGCGCAATCCGGTCACGCAGTGGCGCGCGGCGTTCCCCGAGCATCTCGACACGCTGTTCGCGCGCGGCGAACCGTTCTTTCATCCGTATTCGTTCAATCTGATGCGGCAGCTCGGCGCGAACTTCGAGTTTCTGTCGAAATACCTGCTGTGGCTCCATGCGCAAGGCTTCGACATTCCCGCATCGATTCCCGCCGCCGCGCAGACGATCGCCTCCGAAGCGATGGTGATGCAGTTCCGTCTCGTGCGCGCGATCGCACGCGGCCGGCGCGATCCGTGCGACGACTGCTTCGACGTGCTCGAAGCCGCCTACGACGACACGATCACACCGCTCGCCGCGCTCGTGCTGTGACCGCTGCTGTGACCGCGCGTCCAGCGGGCATCGCTGCGGTGTCGCTGGATGACGTGCTTGCCGCAGATGACGATGCACGCGATTTCTGGCCGCTGCGCCTCGATACCGGCTGGCAGTGCGTGAGCACGCCGGCCGGTGCGTGCGCATCGCCTGCCCGGTTGCCCTCAGACGGCTGGCTCGATGCAGCCGTGCCGGGCACTGTCGCGTCCGCGTGGCGCGCGGCCGGCCGGCTCGACCCCGAGCATCCGCCGCCCTTCGCATTCGACGATCACTGGTATCGCCTGCCGCTCAGCGGTTTCGGCCGTCGCAAGCTCCGGCTGCATGGCCTCGCGACCATCGCGGAGGTTTGGCTCGACGATACGAAGCTGCTCGATTCGACGTCGATGTTCGCCGTGTACGACATCGAACTCGATCTGCACGGCACGGCGACACTTGCACTGTGCTTCCGCTCGCTCGCGCCCGCCCTCGCCGTGCGCCGCTCGCGGGCGCGCTGGCGGCCACGTCTCGTGTCGCCGGCGACGTTGCGCAACGTCCGCACTACCCTGCTCGGACACATGCCCGGCTGGTGTCCCCCGCTGCAGGCGGTCGGTCCATGGCGGCCTGTGGAACTGCTCGGCGCTTCGCAAGATGCGTTCGATACCGTCGATCTGCGCAGCACGCTCGACGGCGACGATGGTCTCGTGCATCTGACGCTGACTTTCGTTGTGCCGCGGACACCCGAGCGGATGCGCGACGGTGTGGCGTCGCTCGTTTGCGGCGACGCGCGTGCAGCGCTTGTATGGCGCGACGCGCACACGCTCGCCGGTACCGTGCGCGTGCCACGCGCCGAACGCTGGTGGCCGCATACACACGGCACGCCCACGCTTCATGCAGTCGCGCTCGAACTCGACGGCGTGCGCTGCGAACTCGGCCGAATCGGGTTCCGCTCGATCGACGTCGAGCGCGGTGATGATGGTCACGGCTTCGCGTTGCGCATCAACGGCACGCCGGTTTTTTGCCGCGGTGCATGCTGGACGAGTGCCGATCTCGCGACGCTCGCAGGCACGCCCGCGCAGCTCGAGCACGCGCTCTCGCTCGCGCGCGACGCGGGGATGAACATGCTGCGCGTCGGCGGTACGATGGTCTACGAATCCGACGCGTTCTACGCGCTCGCGGACGCGTACGGCCTCCTCGTCTGGCAGGATTTCGCGTTCGCCAATTTCGACTATCCGACCGATGCTGATTTCGCCGCGTGGATCGCGCTCGAGGCAACGCAGTTTCTCGCGCGCACACGCCGTTTCGCATCGCTCGCGGTGTTGTGCGGGGGGAGCGAGATCGAACAGCAGTCGGCCATGCTTGGGCTGCCGCCGGCGCTGCGCGCGCAACCATGGTTTACCGAACGGCTACCCGCGATCGTCGCGGCCGAACGGCCCGACGTTCCATACGTGCCGCATTCGCCGGGCGATACTTCGTTGCCGGGTTCAGGCGACTCTTCGCAGAACGCGAACACGTGGCCCTTCTCGACGCGTACCGGCATCACCCACTACTACGGCGTCGGCGCGTACCAGCGTCCGCTCGACGACGTACGACGCGCACAGGTCCGCTTTGCTGCCGAATGCCTCGCGTTCGCGAACGTGCCCGACGACGCCACGCTGCACGAAGCCGTCGGTACCGTGCACGCACACGATCCCCGCTGGAAGGTGGCCGTGCCACGCGATCCGGGCGCTGGCTGGGATTTCGACGATGTCCGCGACCACTATCTGCAGACACTGTACGGTGTCGATCCGGCGCGTCTGCGCTACGAGGACAACGCGCGCTATCTGGATCTGTCGCGCGCGGTCGTCGCGGAACTGATGACCGACACGTTCGCCGAGTGGCGCAGCACGCATTCAACCTGCGGCGGTGCGCTCGTGTGGCAGTTCCAGGATCTGCGCGCCGGCGCGGGCTGGGGTCTAGTCGATGCGCTGGGGCGACCGAAAAGCGCATGGCACGCGCTTGCCGGCGCGTTGCGTTCCGTGCAGGTCGCGATCACCGACGAAGGGCTGAACGGTCTCGATCTGCACATGATCAACGAGACCGCTGCGCCGTTGTCCGGACGACTGGAACTGGTCTGTCTGCGCGACGGCGCGGTGAAGGTCGCATCGGGCAGCTGCCCGGTCGAGCTGGCGCCGCGCAGCCGGCAGCGCATCGAAGCGGCGGCCTGCCTCGGCCAGTTCTTCGATCTGACTTATGCATACCGCTTCGGTCCTCGCGCGCACGACGTGACGATCGCAACGCTGCGCGACGCCACGACTGGCGAGATCTGGTCGGAGGCATTCCACCTGCCCGACCGGACCGTACACGAGCGCCACGACCTCGGCCTCGTCGCGACGCCCGAGCGCACCGCGTCGGGCTGGCAACTGGTGATTGAAACGCAGCGCTTCGCGCGCTTCGTGCATGTCGCGGACACCCGTTACCGCGCAACGCTGGACTGGTTCCATCTCGCTCCGAACCGGCGCGTGGTCGTGCCACTCGTACCGCTCGTGCCACTCACGCCACTGGCTGTACACGATCCCGCATACGCGTGTTCGAACGCGAACGATACAACTCCTGCACCCTCCGGCGAAGTGCGCGCGATCAATGCACGCGCATCTATCTTCTACGACTGATCGATTCCGTTCCTTCCCGTTTCACTTCGCAACCCGCGTAAAGCCACGCGCTGAATGGCGCGCGACGCCGTATGCACACGGCGTCGCGGGGCAACGCGCGGGCGTTCGCGAGATTCGCAAAATGCCTTCCGTTCGCGAGCACACGCAACCCGGTGAACACATCTGAATCATTTCAGCAACACGGGCACAGCGTTGTCGCACCAGTGTTTACGCGATCGTTTCAAACCGGACGCACCATCGAAAGGCGCTTCGCAAAACGCCGCTTCCCCAATCTGATCAAGGACTTGAGTCGAATAAAAAAGGCCTTTCAGCGATTTTTCAAATCCTGACCTTGTGTACAGATTTGAAACAAAAACACACGTTTTGCCGCGTACTGAGACATCAGCCACTTCGCTGCACCGCACCAGTACTGGCTTCCCGGCCATTTGGCACGGTCCTCGCTAAATGAATGCCGCGACATAAGCGCCCGGCACAAAACCACAACCGCCGACGCGCACAGGCCATACGAGGCCGGTACTGCATCACGTCGCCGCTCGCCAGGCGGCACATTACGACGGATGCGGGACCGGGGGTTAAAAAACGGCGTCGTTCAATACGGCGCCTTCGAGGACCGATCATCATGTTGATGCTTCAATCCGACCTGCACGGCAATCATTTGCTCGGTGCACTGCCTTCCCATGAATGGCAGGCTCTTGCCCCCCACCTGGAACTGGTTCACCTGCGCACCGAGCAGTTGCTGTGCGATGCCGGCCAGCGCATCCATCACGTGTACTTCCCCACCACCGCGATCATCTCGATGCTATCGACGATGGAAGACGGCGGCTCGGTCGAGATCGCCGCGATCGGGCGCGAAGGGATGACCGGTGTGCCCGTGCTGACCGGCGGCGAAACGATGCCGAACCGCGTGCAGGTGCAATGCGCGGGCTTCGCGTACCGGATGAGCGCACAGGCGCTGAAGCAGCAGTTCGCGCGCTCGGATTTCCTGCGCCGCCTGATGCTGCTCTACATGCACGCGCTTCTCACGCAGGTCGCGCAGACCGCCGCGTGCAACCGCCATCACTCGCTGAACAAGCAGCTATGCCGCTGGCTGCTGATCGAGATCGACCGGGTCGCGTCGAACGAACTGACGGTCACGCAGCAACTGATCGCCGACATGCTCGGCGTGCGCCGCGAGGGCATCACCGAAGCCGCCGGCAAGCTGCATGACGAAGGCCTGATCCATCACAGCCGCGGCCACATCAAGGTGCTCGACCGTCAGCGGCTCGAAGCCCGCGCGTGCGAATGCTACGGCCTCGTCAAGCGCGAATTCGACCGGCTGCTCCCGCGCCTGCACCAGTCGGAAACCGTCAACTGAACGGCACACCGCCGCTACGGTAACCAGAGGTAAAGACATGTTCCGCCATACCGCGCGTTGCCTCGACGCCCTGTTCGTCATTGCAGGCGCGCTGATCGCCCACTGGATGCGCTTCGGCCAGCCGCTCACGCTCGGCGACGACGAGAAGCTGCTGATCGCGTTCAACTGCGTACTCGTGCTGCTGCTGTTCCCGATCTTCGGCGTGTACGACACGTGGCGCGGCAAGCCGCTGCCCGCGATGCTCGCGCGCGTCGCGACCGCATGGTTCGTGGTCGTCGCGACCGGCCTCGTGCTGGTGTTCACACTGCACCGGATGGACGCGCTATCGCGGCTGTGGTTCGGCTGGGCAACGCTCGCGTCGGGCGCGCTGATTGTCGCGACCAAGCTGATCGCGCATCTGCTGCTCGGTGTCGCGCGGCGTCGCGGGATGAACTTCCGCACGGTGGCGATTGTCGGTGCGCCGGGTTTTGCGCGCACGTTGCTCGCGCATCTCGAGCACGCGCCGCAGGCTGGCTTCCGGCCCGTGTGCGTGTTCGACACGGGCGCCGAAGCCGCGCATCTGCCGGCCGCGCCGATGCGTCGCATGCCGGTGTTCACCGACATCGATGCCTTCGCGGCAAAGGTCCGCACGGAGCAGATCAACGAAGTCTGGCTCGCGCTGCCGTTGTCCGAAGAACACACGCTGTACCGCTTCACGCGCACGTTCCGCAACGACTTCGTGAACCTGCGCTTCATGCCCGATGTGCGCAGCCTGTCGCTGTTCAATCACACGCTCGTCGACGTGCTCGGTCTGCCGACGATCAACCTCACCGCGCCGTCCGTTTCGCCGGTGCAGATGTGGCCGAAGCTGATCTTCGACCGGTTCTTCGCGCTCGTCGCGTTGACGCTGCTCGCACCGATGTTCGCGGTGCTCGCGATCGCGATCAAGGCAACATCGCGCGGGCCGGTGTTTTTCACGCAGGTGCGCAAAGGCGTCGATGGGCGGCCGTTCCGCATCTACAAGTTCCGCTCGATGACCGTACATCGCGAAGCGCACGGCCAGATCACCCAGGCGTCGCGTCACGACGCACGCGTGACGAAGCTCGGCGCGTTCCTGCGCCGCACGAGCCTCGACGAGCTGCCGCAATTCGTCAACGTGTTGCTGGGCCAGATGTCGGTCGTGGGACCGCGTCCGCATGCGCTCGAACACGACGATCTGTACAAGGACCAGGTGTACGGCTACATGCACCGCTATCGCATCAAGCCCGGCATTACCGGCTGGGCGCAGGTCAACGGCTATCGCGGCGCGACGACGAAGATCGAGAAGATGGAAACGCGCGTGAAGTTCGATCTGTTCTACATCCATAACTGGTCGTTCGGCTTCGACATGCGGATCGTGCTGATCACGATCTTCAAGGGTTTTGTCAGCCGCAACGCGTATTGAACACGCTGATTTTCGGGGACTCACTGTGAAAGTGTCCGTGATCGTGCCGACCTGGCGGCGCACCGCCGACCTCGCCCGTTGCATCGTTGCGCTCGACGCGCAGCGCCGGCTCGCGGACGAAGTGATCGTGGTCGCGCGCGCAGAAGACGGCGCAACGCTCGAATGGCTGCGCGCACGTGAAGCCGAGCGGCCCGACGCGCGCCTCACGATCGCGCTCGTCGAACGGCCGGGCGTCGTCGCCGCGTACAACCGCGGGCTCGACTGCGCGACCGGCGATGTCGTCTGCTTCACCGACGACGACGCCGCTCCGCACGACGACTGGATCGAACGCATCGCCCGCGCATTCGAAGACGATCCGGCATTGGGCGGACTCGGCGGCCGCGACATCGTGCATCAACACAACCGCATCCTGCAGGGCGAGAAGCCCATCGTCGGGCTCGTGCGCTGGTATGGCCGCACGATCGGCAACCATCACATCGGCCACGGCGCGCCGCGCGAAGTGAACATCCTGAAGGGCGTGAACATGACGTTCCGCCGCGACGCGATCGGCACGCTGCGCTTCGATTCGCGGCTGCGCGGCAGCGGCGCGCAGGTGCATTGCGAAATGGCGTTCAGCCTCGACGTCGGACGGCGTGGCTGGACCCTCGTGTACGACCCGTCGCTGCTCGTCGAGCACTACCCGGCGCCGCGCGGCGACGAAGACCAGCGTTTCACGTTCAACGACACGGCGTTCTACAACGCGTCGTTCAACCTCCGACTCATCATGTGCGAACACCTGTCGCCACCAGGCCGATGGGCGTTCGTCGCGTATTCCGCGTTGATCGGCGACCGCGCCGATCCCGGACTCGCACGTGCCCTGTCGCTCGCATTACGCGGCGACGGACCGGGGCTCGCGCTGCGCAAATGGTGGGTCGGTCTACGTGCGATGCACGGAGCCTGGCAGGAGGCTATCCGCTAGCAACGATCGGAAGCAACCGGCTGGAAACAATCGGCGTGAGCAATCACGCGGGGGACTATAAACATGAATACCAGGAAACTTGCCATCCTGCTTGCGGCGACCTCGCTCAGTGCGTGCTCGCTCGCCCCGGGACCGTATCTGGACAACGACCGGCTCGACCAGACGACGATCCCGCAACGTACCGCGGAGCGTTACGTCGTGCGACCGATCGACGTCGCGTACTTCCGCCAGGAACGCGCGGCGTACAAGCCCGCGGTGTGCGCGCTCACGTGCCTCACGCCGCAGGCGCGCAAACAGTACGAGTATCACCTCGGCATCGGCGACCAGCTGACGATCATCGTCTGGGACCATCCCGAGCTGACCGGTACCGGCTTTTCGAGCCCGGTGTCACTGCCGCCGCTGCCGTCGGTCGGCCAGAGCGCCGGCGCCGGTGGCGTGTCGAGCGCGGGTGAGGGCGGCACCACCGGCCCGTCGTCAAACGGCGCGAGCGGCTCGGGTAACGGCGGTGCCGAAGGCGGTTTGACCGTGCGCGTCGCGGGCAACGGCACGATCTTTTTTCCGCGTGTCGGCCGCCTTCACGTGACCGGCAAGACCGTGCAGCAGATCCAGGAGACGCTCACGCGCTCGCTCGCGCGGACGATCCGCAATCCGCAGATCGACGTGCGCGTGTCCGGCTTCAACAGCCAGACCGTGCAGGTCACCGGCAACCTGCGCAACCCGACGCTCGAATCGATCACCGATTCGCCGCTTACCGTGCTCGACGCGATCAATCGCGCGGGCGGCGCGCAACCGGATGCGGATCTGCAGAACGTCGGCGTCACCCGCAACGGCAAGCGCTACACGATCGACGTCGCGGCGCTGCTCGAAACCGGCGATACGCAGCAGAACGTGCTGCTGCAGGACGCCGACATCATCGACGTGCCGGACCGCTCGAACAGCCGCGTGTTCGTGCTCGGCGAAGTGGTGAAACCCACCTCGCTGCCGATGAACCGCGGCCGCCTGACGCTCGCCGACGCGATGACCGGCGCAGGTAGCCTCGACCCGAAAACCGGCGATCCACGTTACGTGTACGTGATCCGTGGCGCGGACAAGACGTTGAACCCCGACGTCTACCGCCTCGACATGACCCAGGTCGACGCGCTGATGCTGATGACCAAGTTCGAACTGCAACCGAAGGACGTCGTGTACGTGCAGGTCGCGAGCGGGGCGCGCTTCAACCGTGCACTCGAACAGATTTCGCCGACGCTCGAAACGCTCTTCTTCACCAGACAGTTGACCCGCTAAGTCTTCGCTACCGGATGGAGTAACACGATGGGTACCTATGACATGCTCGAGCACGCTCCCGCGGCGAGCGACGACGAAGACGCAGTGACGCGCGACCTGCTGCGGATGATCGTCGACCAGATAGGCTGGGTGATCGGGATCGCCGCGTGCGTGATCCTCGCGTCGGTCGTCTACACGAAGATCGCGACGCCGATCTATTCCGCCGACGTGCTGATCCAGGTCGAGTCGCAGACCGGCAACGGCGGCGGCTCGACGTCGCAGGCACTGGCCGCGCTGGTGCCGTCGGCGGGCGCGATGCATACCGACGCGGAGATCGAGATCATCAAGAGCCGCGCGGTGGTCGAACCGGTGGTCGAGCAGTTCAAGCTGAACATCGGCGCGTCCGCGCATACGATGCCGATCCTCGGCAAGCTCACCGCGATGTTCGCGCATCCGGGCAGGCCATTGCCCGCGCTGTTCGGCATGCGCTCGTATGCATGGGGCGGCGAGCAGTTCGAACTCGATGCGCTGACGGTGCCCAAGTCCCTGCAGGGCGCGCGGCTCACGGTGCGCGCGCTCGGCGACGGACACTACGAACTGCTCGATGCCTATGGGCAGACGCTGCTGACAGGCGTCACCGGTTTCGCGGCGAGCGGCAACGGGATCACGATCCGCGTGGACAAGCTGGTCGCGCGGGCGGGCACCGAGTTCTACGTCACGCGGCTGAATCAGCTCGATGCGGTCGCGCAGCTGTCGTCGGGGTTGCAGGTCGCGGAGAAAGGCCGCGAAACGGGCGTCGTTCAGTTGTCGTACATGGGCACCGACCCGCATGCGATCACCGCGATCGCGAATGCCGTTGCCGCGTCGTATCTGCAGCAGCGTACCGAACGCGCGCAGGAGGAAGCGAGCCGCATGCTGTCGTTCCTGAACAGCGAACTGCCGCGCCTGCGCGCGGAAGTACATCAGGCGGAAACGGCCTTATCCGAGTACCAGTCGCGCGTCGGTTCGTTCCAGCCGACGCAGGAAGCGTCGGTGTATCTGACGGGTGGGCTCGATTACGAGAAGCAGATCGCGTCGCTGCGCATTGCGCGCGCACAGCTGATGCAACGTTTCACCGCCGAAAGCCCCGAGGTCAAAGCCGTCGACTCGCAGCTCGCCGCAATGACCGACGAGAAGAACCGCTTCGAAGACCACTTCAAGACACTACCGAGTTCCGAGCGCGACGCCGTGGCACTGCAGCGTAACGCGAAGGTCGCCGAAGAAATCTACGTCGCGCTGCTTAACAAGACCCAGGAGCTGTCGATCTCGCGGGCCGGCACGATCGGCAACGTGCACATCGTCGATGAAGCACTGCTGCCGGCCGCACCGGTGCGCCCGAAGGCCGCGCTGATCATCTCCGCGGGCACCGTGCTCGGCATCATCGCTGGCATCCTGTTCGCGTTCTGCCGGCGCACGTTCTTCACCGGGATCGCCGATCCGGAATTCATCGAACGACGCTTCCAGATGCCGATCTTCGGCTCGATTCCGCTCAGCTCGGAACAGGTACATCTCGACCGGCTCGTCGCGAGTGCGCGCGCGCTGCTGCCCGGCGCACCCGCGCGCAGCACTGGCCTGCCGGCACTGCCGGGCGCGCTCGCGCGCCTGGTGCGTCCGCGCGCCGAGCTCGCGGCACGGCCAACACCGGTGCGCGTCAAGACCGGCGCGCAGTCCGTCATGCCGCGCGCGAACCCGCCGGCGCGCTCGCTGCTCGCGACGACGCGGCCGTTCGACATCTCCGTCGAAGGGCTGCGTGGCCTGCGTGCGACGCTGCAGTTCGGGCTGATCGATGCGCCTAACCGGATCGTCGCGATCACGAGCCCGGCGCCGTCCGACGGCAAGAGCTTCCTGTGTGCGAACCTTGCTGCGCTGCTCGCGGAATCGGGCAAGCGCGTGCTGCTGATCGACGCCGATCTGCGCCGCGGTCGTCTCGCGCAATACCTCGGACGTTCGCCGCACGGCGGCCTCACGGAACTGCTGACGGGCCAGGCGGACATCGAGGTCGTCACGCGGCCGACCGGCGTCGAGGGGCTGCACTTCATCGCCGCGGGCGCGTATCCGCCGAACCCGTCGGAGATCTTGACGTCGTCACGTTTCGGCGAAATCCTGGCGCGCTTCGAGCAACAGTTCGACATCGTGCTCGTCGATACCCCGCCGCTGCTCGCTGTGGCGGACGCAGCGATCATCGCGCACATCGCGGGCTCGACAGTGATGGTGATGCGCGCAGGCGCGCATACCGAACGCCATATCGCCGAGTCGCTTAAAAAATTGCGGCGTGCGCGGGCGCGGTTGATCGGCGGGGTGATGAATGCGGTGCCGTTGAAGAGCGGTGGGCGGTATGGGACTTATGATTATGCTTACGCGTACACGTATACGTCGAATGATCCGGGTTCGGGGGATGTTTCCAGGTGAGTGAGGGGAGTTGCTGCTTGTGTGGTATGGGCGCTTGCAGATTCGCTTGCCTGCACTGGCGATATGGTCGTCATCGCCGTGGCGATCAAGATGACAGCGAAGGTTTGGCGCGGCATTTCTTGCTCAGTACGGTCGCACGCCCACGCGCGAATGCAGGCTGGCATAGATAAGGCAGAAGGCCAGAAACAGGTACAAACCGCACATTGCAAATCGCATGATCTTTGCCACCCGATCGAAGTCGGCGAGTAACGCACCGCCGACCAGAAGCACTCCAACACCGGTAAAAAACATGCTCGCAATGCTTCCATTGCCGCCAACCTCCATACCGTCCGCAATGCTGGTGTAGTTGAAACTGATGAGTTGCCGAAACTGCTCTGCAGAACGCAGGTCCATCAAGGTTCCGAAGCTCAAGATGGACCCCGCGAGCAATAGCACACCGGAAAGCAATGCCAGTCCGATCCGAAAGAGTTTTCTCATGCGTCATCCTATAGCGTAGTCGGCCTGCGTTTCCGCGTAGGCCAGAATGAACAGAACTACTACCGCGAGCACCGTTAAGCGCAAAATCCCGACCCACGAGGTTCGTTGACGTGATGTGGACCGGGCGCAATAGACGCAAAATCCGGCGAACAGCAACACATAGAAACGGCTCGCCAGTACCTCAGTCTCTGGCAATGCACGATCCGCGTAATTGGCCCAATGCCACGTTAGCGCTTTAAGCGCAAGAGCATTCATCAGTACAGTGGGCCTGATCAACAGTGCAGGAGGTGGTGAGCCCGCTCCCACGTAACAGAGCACCAATGCCACTGCTACGATAGCCGCGGTGATCAAAGGTGATTGAAGTCGAGAAAATTCCATCTCACGTGCCCTGACATGGTTGGCCATACGTCACTATCCCAATCATGGTAATTTCCATATTGCCGCTGATAAAGCCACTGACCACCGTGATTCTCGTAGATCGCGGTCTGCACGGGAACGCCTAGATAGATTGGACTTTCCCTGTCATACGCAGAGAGACGATGGGCAAATTTTTTGAGAATCCACCCGATAGCTCTGCGAATGTTCGAATCAAGGCCAGGGAAATTACCCTGCATTATTTCAATTCGATTTTTTGATATGGATGTGAGTACCTGTACGTGCTCCTTGTTCCATTTTAGGAAGAGATCTCCACGTTCAAGATCACTATCTGCGATAGAACGGACATTCCTCGCGATATCGTGAGCACCTGTGACTGCGGCAAGGTCGGCCGCGAACCCCGCTGGAGTTAGCGGAGCTGTCTTATAACCGGACTTGTAATCGGGATCGACATTCTTAAATACCGCGGCCCCTGTAACGATCTTCAGTGGAAGCTTATTTCGCGATGCGAACTCTACAAGAATTTCAAATGCGAAATCCTCACAGGTAAACCGATTCGTGTCCGTGCCCGTTGCCTTCGATCCATCGACAGGCTCGTTTTCCACGTCGGACATATGCACTTTGCGGGCTGCAATTTCTCGGGCCAATCCTGGAACAGCCGCATGGTAACGAGAGATCCAGGAATCGCTCCAAATTCGCGTATGAACCCAATAGACCTTGCACTGCACCGTCACCGGTCGCTTGTCATTCACAGGCGTCATGAGTGCACTTGCTAACTGCATTGCTCTACCCTCTGCTAACGTGTAAGAGACGTTGAATCTGATCAGCACTCTCTGCCGAAGAGATATTAATGAGGCTACCTGCGGGAATCGTGTCACTGCTACTCTGCCCGTTTGCCCCTCTCCGTACGTGAGGAAGTCTCTCCAGGTAGCTATCGTCGCTGTCGAGAATGCGGAAGTGCTGAGCGCGGCCGACGTGCGAGGACATTTCGTTGCTACTCCGAAACATGCGACAAAAGGCGGACCTGACGGATCTGGTCAGCGGATACCCGTTGCGTCAAGCCCTTTGCCGACGTCAAGCCTTTAACGATTTGCCCATCCGACGCCTCAAGCCTGTACGGAAGTCCGACTACCGGAGTACCGTCACTGTTGACGATCCTGAAGTGTTGATCTACCGCACTAGCCGACGTATCAACTGGCGTCACAGAGCCGGCAAAACCACGAACCTCCGTAGCACCCAAACCCTCATCGCATTCAAGAAAAATGCCGGGATTACTACCAACAATGACCCGGTTCTTCTTGCACGGACACAGGACGAGATCACCATCGACAACGACACATCGCCCCTTGCCGAACATCCCTTTGCCAGTGCCATATATCTTCCAAACACCCTTGCAGTTGCCACATGTCACGTCATCGCCGCTCAGAGCAACTTTCTTCCCGTTGTCGTGAATCGTGGACGACAACGCGATGACGAAACCGCGCGTTGTCGTCGGATCACCATGGCGTACGGCTGCTTTACGCATCGACAGCATCTCCGTTATCGCCAGGCCAAAATCCCCGGCACTCGAAGCCACGGTATCGACGATCCACTCGGCTGTCCAAGCACGTATCGAATCCGACGTTTCCGCGAACCTTATCGGTCCAGCTCGCTGCGAAACGCAGGCTGAAAACAAAACAAGGCTGGCGGTCCGCGCAAATCCTGCGCACACCGCCAGCCTTGTTTTACGCCGCCGTTTCCCTCAGCCGCACTAGCCCATCAGAAAAACCCGCTCAAAGAAACCGGCTCACATCCGTATGAAACCGCACGGCCAGCGCCTTCGCGACATTCTTGCTGATCGCACGGCGCCCCGCGAGGATGTCGCTGATGACGGTCGGCGACGCGATGTCTGACAGATCCTTCTGCCGCAGCTTGTGCATCTGCAGCAGGTAGCGCAGCACGTCGCGCGGCGTCGCTTCCGGCAGCGTCAGCAGCGCCGCCTGTTTCGCCTCCCACGCGGCGATCAGCGTCGTCGCGATCTCGAGCAGATCGGCGAGCGGCGCGGGCGCGGCGCCCTGCAGATGAGCGGTCAGGTCCTTCGCGAACTGCCTGAGTGTCTCGTAGTCCTTCTCGCTGCGAACCGGGGTCAGCGGTACCTGATTCTGCAACGCAGCCCAGGCCTCGGCGATGGCGGGAAACGATCCCGCGATGCGATCGGCGTTCATATTTTCTGGTTCTTCCTCGTGCTCGCGCCGTGCGCCGTCCGCATGCATCTCGCGGACGAACGACGGCTGTCTGTTGGTATCGGTATGGGTCGAAAAATCGGCGGGTGGTGTCACGTTCATACGCTCATCGTCCCCACATGCTGCTTTGCGCGGAGTCACGTGGCCACGCGGGATCGAGCGCCTGTACCGGGCGACGACCGCGCGCGCCGGCAGCCGCGACCGCGCGCGTGACCTCGACCATGAACGCGCGCCGGAACGTCGCAGCGGAAAACTGCTCCGCGTTCGCGCGGCACACGGCCGGCAGGATCGCCGCGCGATTGCGCTCGAAGCGATCGACCGCATCGAGCAGCGACGACACGCTCTGCTGCGTGAAGTGCACGCCGGTCGGTTGCGGTTCGCCAAACGGCACGACGGTTTCGAGCGCCCCGCCCTTGCCGTAAGCGATCACCGGTGTGCCGCACGCCTGCGCTTCGACGACCGCGATGCCGAAGTCCTCCTCGGCGGCAAACACGAACGCTTTCGCGCGCTGCATGTGGTCCTTCAGCACGGAGAACGGCTGATACCCCATGATCTCGACGTTCGGGCCGGCCTTCGCGCGGATCTTCTGCATCTCGGGACCGTCGCCGATCACGACAAGCTTGCGTTGCGGCATCGCGGTGAACGCGTCGACGATCAGATCCATCCGTTTGTACGGCACCATCCGCGATGCGGTCAGGTAGAAGTCGTCCTTCTGCTCGTGGACGTCGAAGTGATGCACGTCGACGGGCGGCGCGATCACCGAAGCCTCGCGCCGATAGGTCTTCAACATGCGGCGCGCAACGAAATGCGAATTCGCGATCAGGCAGTCGACGCCATTCGCGGAGCGCGCGTCCCAGCCGCGCAGATAGTGCAGCAGCGCGCGCGTCGCCCACGAGCGCGGGCCGCGTGTCAGATGCGCTTCGCGGAGATACTGGTGCTGCAGGTCCCACGCATAGCGCATCGGCGAATGCACGTAGCTCACGTGGACCTGGTCCGGACCGACCAGCACACCCTTTGCAACCGCATACGAACTCGTGACGATCAGGTCGTAGCCCGACAGATCGAACTGCTCGACCGCGAGCGGCATCAACGGCAGATACGCGCGATAGCGCCGCCGGGCGAACGGCAGGCGCTGGATGAACGAGGTCGTCACGGGTTTGCCGCGGACCGGCGCGCGATCTTCGAGAAAATCGACGAGGCTGAACAGATCAGCATCGGGAAAACACTGGACGATCTGCTCCAGTACTTTCTCCGCACCGCCTGGCGCCACGAGCCAGTCGTGCACGATCGCCACTTTCATGATCTCGCTACCTGTAGAAAGGCGCATGGACGTCCCCATCGCCACGCAGTCGAGTGTACGAGCCGAGTCTCGCGCCGTGCGTGCGCACGGCCACACTGCGCGCGCGACAGTGCGCGAATAATTGAATCTCGCGATCCTTGTCTCGATATTCCGCCGACTTGTTTCGTTATTCGATGCGTTGTTTGCCGCGCTGTTTACCGTTTTATTTGTATCTCGATTTGTTTCCTTACTCGTCTCTTTATTCGCACCGCGCCGATGAACGCTCCCCGCCTCGCTCCGTCACTTCCGCTCGCTCCCGCCGATCCACGCGACAACACCGCGGTCGCGCGTGCGCCCACCGTGCTGTTCGTCGACCAGAGCGGACAACTAGGCGGCGCCGAATTCACGTTGCTGCCGCTCGCCGGGCTGTGTGCGCCGCGCAGCGAAGTCGTGCTCCTGTCGGATGGCCCTTTCCGCACGCGGCTCGAAGCGCTCGGCGTACGCGTGCGTGTGATCGGCGATGTGCGCGTGTCGCGCATCAGGCGGCAGTCGCTGCCCTTTGGCTGGCTGCGCGCGCTACCCGCAATCGTGCGCCAGGCATGCGCCCTTGCGCGCGAAGCGAAACGCTTCGACGTGCTGTTCCTGAACACGCAGAAGGCGCTCGTGCTCGGTGCGCTCGGTAAGCCGCTGCATCGTCGGCCGGTGATCTGGCATCTGCACGACATCATGTCGCCGGAACACTTCGGGACGGCGCAGCGCGTGGTCGTCAAATGGCTCGTGCGCCATGCGGTCGATCACGTGGTCGCAAACTCACACGCTTCCGCACAATCGCTTGCGGCGTTGACGGGACGCGCATCCGACACGCCGCCGGTCGTGTACAACGGCATCGACACGCATGCATTCGACACGCCCGTCGCCGAACATCCTGACGACGTCGCCGCATTGCGCCGGCGTCTCGGGCTGCCGGAGCATGCGTGGCTCGCGGGACTATTCGGGCGGCTCGCGCCATGGAAAGGTCAGCACATCGCGATCGATGCACTCGCGCGACTACCCGATGTGCAACTGGTGCTGGTCGGCGCGGCGCTGTTCGGTGAGGACGCGTACGCGCAGCAGTTGCGCGAGCAGGCCAGGCGGCTCGGCGTTGCGGATCGGGTGCATTTCGCGGGCTTTCGCGACGACATGCCCGCATGGATGAAAGCGATGGACGTGGTGCTGCATACGTCGACGGATGCGGAGCCGTTCGGCCGCGTAATCGTCGAAGGAATGGCGGCCGGACGGCCGGTGATCGCGACAGCCGCGGGCGGTGTCACCGAGATCGTGCGGCACCGGCAGAACGGCTGGCTCGTCGAGCCGGGCGACGACGTCGCGCTCGCCGACGCGATCCGCACGCTGCACGCGTCGCCTGAGCTCGCACAGCGTCTTGCCAGGCAGGCGCTCGTCGACGTGCGGCGCGATTTTTCGCTCGACGGCTTTCTGCGCCGGATGACGCAGGCCATCGCCGACACAGCGAAATAAACGACGTCATGCCGCTACCGGTAGAAGCCACGACGCAACGCCTATAATCGCCGCAGACCAACCTGCGGCGAACATAACAATGAATCGGCATGCACGGACAAGCGTACGGGCGGTAAGCGGACTCGCAGCAATGGTGATCGTCGCTCTCGTTACTGGGTGCGCGAACGGTGACCTGTGGCAAGCAGGACCTTCGCGGGAGGAAGTCGCGCAGGCGTGCCTCACGCAACTCGGCACCCCCGCACCGTCGCTCGATCAACTCGACCGCAAGCAGTGGTCGCGCTATGCCGGGTGCACGATCGGCCGCAATCTGCGCACCCGTCAAGGCGAAATCGAAGGTTATCCGGAGTCCGTCGTGTCGGTGCGCTTTGCGCCGGACGGCGCCTTCGCATCGGCGAGTCTGCTACAGAGCAGCGGCAATGCCGCGTGGGACACAGCCACCGAACGCGCGATCGCCGCCGCATCGCCGCTACCTCACGCACCGGCGGGGACGTCGGTCACACGCATCGATCTGCACTTCCGGCCGAACATTCAGGTCGGCCTGTCCGACCAGAGCAACTGGTCCGTCAAGCATTGCACGATGGCTGGCACCGCAAAGACCTGCGAATGAGATCGGGCAGCAACGAACGTCCTACTTGCCGTATTCGATCGTCTCGACGCCGTGCTCCGCGCCGATCAGGCACAGGTTCGCGCCGCGCGCGGCGAACAGACCCACGGTGACGACGCCGGGCCAGCCGTTGATCAGCGCTTCGAGCGCACGTGGATCGTCGATCCGCAGACCCTTCACGTCGATGATCTCGTTACCGTTATCGGTGATGAACGGCGTGCCGTCCTTCGTCACGCGCACCACCGGCACGCCGCCGAGTGCCGCGATGCGGCGGCCGATCGCGATGCGCGCCATCGGCACGACCTCGACGGGCAGCGGGAACTGGCCAAGCACCGCGACGCGCTTCGACGCATCGGCGATGCAGACGAACACCTCCGCCACCGACGCGACGATTTTCTCGCGTGTCAGCGCCCCGCCGCCGCCCTTGATCATCGCGCCGCTGGCGTCGATCTCATCGGCGCCGTCGACGTACACCGGCAGCGTGTCGATCTCGTTCAGATCGAACACCTTGAAGCCATGCGACTGCAGACGCGCGGTCGTCGCGACCGAACTCGACACTGCGCCACGATAGCGCGACCGGCTCGCGGCGAGCGCATCGATGAAACAGTTCGCGGTCGAGCCGGTACCGACACCGATCACGGCGCCTTCGGGTACGTGCGCGTTCACGTAGTCGGCGGCGGCGCGGCCGACCAGTTGCTTGAGTTCGTCTTGAGTCATGGCAAGAAGAGCGGGAGGCGGGAAAGACTGGAGTTTACCGGAGTCGCGAGGCTGGCCGGATTCACGGTCCAGGTTGCGCATCCGGTGTTGCTGGTGCTGTAGATGTGGCGGGCAGATACTTGTCGAGCAGTGCCTGCGCGATCGCGTCGGTCTCGGCATCGGCGTGGCCGCTATAGTCGGCGGGTCGGAAGTGCATCTGGAACGCCGCGAATACGCGGCGTGTACGTTCGTCGAGCACGCCGTCGGTCGCGACGTCGTAGCCGTAGCGCGCGAGCTTCTGCTGCAGCGACTGCACGTCGGCGGGCGCGTGCGGATCGCGTCCGGCCAGATCGCGATCGACCGTCGCCGCATCGGGCCACGCGCCCACACCTGCGTCATAGAGCTGCTTCCACGGAAACAACGGGCCTGGATCGATCTTGCGTTGCGGCGCGATGTCACTATGACCGACGACGCGCGTCGGTGCAATCGCGTAGCGCGTGACGATGTCCTTCGACAGGCGGATCAGCGCATCGACCTGCGCCGGCGGGTACGGTTGCCAGCCACGGCCCTGCGGTGTATCGATGGGCCCGAGGTTGACGTTCTCGATGCCGATCGACGCTGCATTCAGCTCAGTGGTTCCCTGCCAGGCACTCGCGCCCGCGTGCCACGCGCGCTGCGACTCCGGTACCAGTTGCCACACGACCGGCTCGCCGTTGCGGATCTGCGGCGCATCTGGCACGACGTAGTGCGCGCTGACGCCCTCGGTGGTCAGCACCTGCAGCGAACGCTGCTCGTCGATTTCGGTGTAATGCATCACGAGAAAGCGCACGCGAGAATCGACGTTCTGCGCGTGGTAGCGCGTATCGGCGACGTAGGTGCCGCGATCGATCGACGTAGTCGAGCATGCGGCGAGCAGCAATGCTAGCGACGCGAACGCGACGACTTTTGGTACGACACGTGTGTAGCGATGGTTCCGCGCAGACATGGTTAAACCTGCGCGTTACGCGTTGCCCTTCACCGCCCGCTGCCGCACCGCCTCGAACAGACACACGCCGCTCGCAACCGACACGTTCAGGCTCTCGACCGTGCCTGCCATCGGAATCTGCATGACCTGATCGCAGGTTTCGCGCGTGAGCCGGCGCATGCCCTCGCCTTCGGCGCCCATCACGATCGCGACGGGGCCGTCGAGCTTCGTGGCGTAGAGGCTCGCGGTCGCGTCGCCCGACGTGCCGACGATCCACACGCCCGCCTCTTTCAACTCGCGCAATGCGCGGGCGAGATTCGTCACAGTGATGTACGGCACGGTGTCCGCAGCGCCGCTCGCGACTTTCGCGGCGGTTGCGTTCAGCCCCACTGCACGGTCGCGCGGCACGATCACCGCGTGCGCGCCGGCCGCATCGGCGACGCGCAGACACGCGCCGAGGTTGTGCGGATCGGTGACGCCGTCGAGCACCAGCAGCAGCGGCGAACCTTCCACACCGTCGAGCAGCTCCGCGAGATTCTGCGCGAGCGGCAGGTCGCCCGCGCGCGCGACGACGCCTTGATGACGCTCGGTTCGCGCGAGACCCCACAGGCGCGTTTCGTCGGCGGCGATCAGACGAACGCCCGCGTCTTTCGCGACGCTCAGGAACTCTTGCATCCGGCGATCGCGCCGCGTCGCGTCGTAGTAGACGTCTTCGACCGTCGAAGCATCGTGCCGCATACGTGCGGTCACCGCGTGAAACCCGTAGAGAATCTTGAGACGTGACATGACTGAACAACCTTTGTAGATGCGTTTTCTTCGATGCGCGGCCGGCGAGCAATCAACGGCCGGCCCGGGATCGGACGACCCATGCAAAACGCGCGCAGCGCGGCGAACCTGCCCGCTGCTGCGCGCGCCCGGACCCGATGCGGCGTACGCCGCGCAAGGTCAGCGTTTTTTACGTGCCTGCGGCTTCGCAGCCGGCCGGGGTGCAGACTTCGGCGCGGCGCCCCGTTTCTTCGCGGCACCGCGCGCGGCCCGCGCCTCCTTCACGGCGACCGTCTGCGCAGGCGCCGCCTTCTTGCGGCGACCGCTTTCGGCCGGCGGCAGCGAACGCACACGCGGACCACCGACGTCGAGTGCAGCCTTGTCGACGTGCGTCGGGCGCGCGGTCGGCGGCTTCACGGGCGCATCGCGCACGAGCCTGAAATCGATCTTGCGCGCGTCGAGATCGACGCGGCTCACCTGCACGCGCACGCGATCCGACAAGCGGTAACGGATGCCCGTACGCTCGCCGCGCAGTTCGTTCTTGATCTCGTCGTACTGGAAGTAGTCGGAGCCCAGTTCGGTGACGTGCACGAGCCCTTCGATGAACAGCGCATCGAGCTGCACGAAGATGCCGAACGACGTGACGCCGCTCACCATCCCGCCGTATTCCTCGCCGAGCTTGTCGCGCACGAAGTAGCACTTGAGCCATGCTTCGACGTCGCGCGACGCTTCGTCCGCACGCCGTTCGTTCGACGAGCAGTGCAGCCCGAGTTCTTCCCAGATCGCGGTGTTTTCCCGGCTGCGGGCGCGCTTCTGGTCGTCGGCCTGCTGCATCGCGCGGGCACGCGGCGACAGCGCGGTATTCAGTTCGACGCCTGCCGGCGCTTCCGGATGGTATTTCTTGCCCTGCAGGATCGCGTAGATCGCGCGGTGCGTGAGCAGATCGGGGTAGCGGCGGATCGGACTCGTGAAGTGCGCGTACGCCTCGTACGCGAGCCCGAAGTGACCGATGTTGTCCGGGCTGTAGACGGCCTGCTGCATCGAGCGCAGCAGCATCGTCTGCAGCATCTGCGCGTCGGGGCGATCGCGGATGTGCGCCATCAGCGCCGCGTAGTCGCTCGCATGCGGCGACTCGCCGCCGCCGAGCGCGAGCCCCATTCCGCGCAGGAACGTGCGCAGGTTTTCGAGGCGCTCTGCGGTCGGTCCCGCGTGTATGCGATACAGGCCAGGGTGCTTGTTGCGCTTCATGAAGTCGGCCGCACAGACATTCGCGGCCAGCATGCATTCTTCGATCAGCTTGTGCGCGTCGTTGCGCGTGCGCGGCACGATCTGCTCGATCTTGCCCTGCGCGTTGCAGACGATGTACGTCTCGGTCGTGTCGAAATCGATCGCGCCGCGTTTCTGGCGCGCCGCGAACAGCGCTTTGTACACGCCGTTCAGATTCTGCAGATGCGGCAGCAACGCGGCCCGCTTCGTCGCCTCGGGTCCCTTCGTGTTCTTCAGCACCGCGGCGACTTCGGTGTACGTAAGCCGCGCGGCCGAATGCATGACGCCGGGATAGAACTGATACCCCTTGATCTCGCCGCGCGCGGTGACGATCATGTCACACACCAGCACGCAACGATCGACGTGCGGATTGAGCGAGCACAGCCCGTTCGACAGCTTCTCGGGCAGCATCGGGATCACGCGACGCGGGAAATACACCGACGTGCTGCGCTCGATCGCATCGGCGTCGAGGCCACCCTTCGGTTGCACGTAGTGCGACACGTCCGCGATCGCGACGATCAGCCGGAAGCCGTCGCCGCGGCCGACCGACGTCGGCTCGCAATACACGGCATCGTCGAAGTCGCGGGCGTCTTCGCCGTCGATCGTGACGAGCGGCACGTCGCGCAGATCGACGCGATGGCGCAGATCGACCGGGCGAACTTCGTCGGGCAGCTTCGCGGCTTCGTCGAGCGCGGCGCGGCCGAACTCGTACGGCACGCCGTACTTGCGCACCGCGATTTCGATTTCCATGCCGGGGTCGTCGATGTCGCCGAGCACTTCGGCCACGCGGCCAAGCGGCTGCGAATGACGACTCGGGAAATCCGTCAGCTCGACGACCACCACCTGGCCGACCTTCGCCTTCTTGGTGTTCTGCGTGACGAGGATGTCGTGGCCGATGCGCTTGTCTTCCGGCGCGACGATCATTGCGCCGTTCTCGTTCAGCAGCCGGCCGATCACGCGACGGTTCGCGCGGTCGGTCACCTCGACGATATGGCCTTCGGGCCGCCCGCGCCGGTCATAGCCGACGATGCGCGCAAGCACACGGTCGTTGTGCATGACCTTCTGCATTTCGCCGGTCGGCAGGAACAGATCGTCCTGGCCGTCGTCGCGCACGAGGAACCCGAAGCCGTCGCGATGCCCCTGCACACGGCCGGCGACGAAATTGGACGGATGGGTCAGCTGGTAATGGCCGCGCTGATCGAGCCGGATCTGGCCGTCGCGCTCCATCGCCCCCAGGCGCTTGAAAAATCCTTCGCGCTCCTGGCGCTTGATCGACAGCGCTTCGGCGATGTCGTTCGCGGCAAGCGGCGTTTCGCTCGTGCGCAGCACGCCGAGGATTTCCTCGCGGCTCGGAATCGGGTACGGATATTTGCTCAAGGGCTTGTCGATGATTTGTTCTCGTTGCGTGAACGTCGTGGCGAGATGACGCGGTGCATGACCGGACTCACCTGACCGGGGACCCTCCCCGCCGGTTTGCCGGAGCCGCGGACCCGAGAGGTGCTCGCGAGCCAGTCCGGAAGGACTTCTGCGGGGCATTCTAACACCCGTCCCAGGCAGCAAGCGGCACCTTGCGTCGCAGCGAACAGGTGACGAGTGCAACGCGTCGCACCGGGCTCGAAACCCGCGCGAAACGCTTGACAGCATTCGATCGGCCTATATAATTGCGTTCTTTCCTGCAGGCCGCGCTGGAAACAACCGGCGAGCATGCAAAAAAGCAGTAAAGACACCTGCCCAGGTGGCGAAATTGGTAGACGCACTAGGTTCAGGTCCTAGCGGTGGCAACACTGTGGAGGTTCGAGTCCTCTCTTGGGCACCAGACATTCTGGAAAGCCGCCTTCGGGCGGCTTTTCTTTTTGGCGATTTCGTTTCAGCGATGGCTGATGATGGCCTCCTGGCCTCGTCGTGAAAGGCCCGGCGCCCCCAACTTTCAATTGACACATTGCATCATCCCGCTAAAATAGGGAACTAGCCTGAAACATGCCCAGGTGGCGGAATTGGTAGACGCACTAGGTTCAGGTCCTAGCGGTGGCAACACCGTGGAGGTTCGAGTCCTCTCCTGGGCACCATCAGTAGTTCCGGTGTAAGCCGGAGAAGTCCGAGAAACCCCGTAAGATCAACGTCTTACGGGGTTTTTTGTTCTCTACAGATCCCTTGCGTTCCACTGACATCGACGATTTTTGCGTATACTATTGCGTATACCAGATCCGGGGGCAAAGCCATGCCCAGACGCGTCGAACCGAAGTCAGAGTTGGTGTTCCGTGCCGCCAAAGCGCGCGCTCGTTCCTACCTTCTCGCGGATGGAAACGGGCTCGCCCTGAGGGTCCAGCCGAACGGCACCAAGACCTGGCTGTTCCGCTACCGACGACCAAGCACGGGCAAGGAGAACTTCCTCAGCCTCGGCCCCTACCCCGATATCACGCTCGTTGACGCGCGACGGTCGGCCACTACCGCGCGCAATCTTGTACACGAAGGCACCGATCCGGTCGAACATCGCCGGGCGGAGTCCACGGCCCGCAAACGCGCAGCCGAAGGCGCCTTCCATCTCGTCGCCCAGCGCTGGCTCGACTTCAAACGCAAGGAATGGGCAGATGAAACCTACCGGAAGGCAGAGTTTGTTGTCCGCGAATATCTAAATCCCGCGCTCCGCAACAAGCCCATCTCGACGCTTGCGACGCCAGAGGTCAAGCCGGTACTCGAAGCCATCGCCTCTCACGCGCCCAACCTTGCTACCAAAGCACGGCAGTATGTCGGCGGCATCGTGACGTATGCCGTCCAGAACGGACTGCGCGAAGATGGCGCCGCCTTGACACTCCGCGGCGTTGTGCCACGCCACAAGAAAGGCCATATACCAGCGATTACCAAACCTGCGGATATAGCTCCGCTCGCTCTTGCTATCGATGCCTACAAGTCGCCCATTACCCGCGCCGCCCTCAAGCTCACCATGTTGACTGGCCTTCGCCCCGGCGTAGTAGCCGCAGTGCCGTGGGACGAAGTGAACCTTAAGACTGCTGAATGGCATGTTGCAGCCGAGCGGATGAAAATGCGGCACGATCACATCGTGCCATTACCCAAACAGGCGATCGCCGTCCTCAACGAGTTGCAGTCACATACTGGCAAGGGGCACTATGTCTTCCCATCTCCTGCCCGCCAGAAGACTCCACACTTGCATCGAGACGCGTTAAGCAAAGCCCTGCGTGATATGGGCTTCAAAGGAAAGCACGCCACGCACGGATTTCGTGGAATGTTACGAACCGTTGGCAGGGAGCGGCTTGGCATCGACATCGATGTTCTCGAAGCGCAACTCGCACACGCGAAACGAGGCGACGTACAGAAGGCCTATGACAGAACAACTTTCGACGATGATCGTCGCCGCGTGATGCAGGTGTGGGCTGACTACATCGACAAGCTGTGTAAAACGACGCCGACAGATAATCCGGCTGCTTGAACCTGCGTGCAAAAACAAGCTCCGAGCATAGACACCTTCAAAAAACGCCAACCCGCAGAACAGCGACGACACGGATCATCGATTCCGCCACCTCGATCTCGTTCCGACGCGCCGACGTCGCCCGTTCCGACGATCCGTCCCATGAGAAAATTGCGGCGATAATCAACGCAAGGGCACTTTATGAGTAACGGGAAAACAAAACAGGCGGTGACTAGGTTTGGCGTCGCGAAGTTCATCACCAACTACGTTGAGGAACTTGATGCTGCGTATCATCTAACCGATAGCAGCTCTCTAACAGAGGACTCCGATGCGCAAAAAGCGTTGGGATTGGGTTCGACTGGACTGATCGTTGCGGCCGCCCGGCGATCATTCTTTCGTCAAGAGGCACTCGCCAAGATCTTCCGTCTCTTGCCACGCGAAAGCAAAGTTCTATTAGTCTGTAATGGTTCAGCCTTCGACCTGGTTGCGCACATCCTTGCCGTCGTATCTGGAATACCAGCGCCTAGAATACACAAGCAATTGATCACAGATAACGACTGGCCAAAACTGCCGCCGGCAATCGAGGAGTTGTGTGATGCTGACTATGAGAATGTGCAAGTCTGTGAGAGTACCTCAACGCTCGACGCCGTTTGCGATGAAATTAAGTCCGTACCGCGCGGCACCTTTGTATTCATCGACAACATCCATTTGATTTCGAGCAGTTTGCCCCCGATCGCCGTGTATCAGAGATTACGGGAAACTGCGCAGGCGCTTCATGTGACGGTGATCGTCGGCGTAGGGTTGTCGCACTGGGTTGAAGTTAGGCACGACAAGCGAGCAACATTAAGGGACCTTGCGGAACACTGCAGCGGGGTAGAGCACGTGGCGGATCGAATTATTATCATGGACGTGCAAACAGATCCCCAAATCCAGGTGACGACCTATCAAGCCACCGTATATGATTGCAAGTCGATGGACGGTACTTCAGTGTCACTTGAGTCCCAAAAGCGAATCAGTGGCGCGCGCTCGAAAAAATCGGTTGACGACTTCGCCCCCACTTGAGGCCCCCCTTTCCGTGCGCTCACCGTTCTGTATCGATCACCCCCACTCGATTGTCAATCTGCGGCCGGAACCCTTGTGGGACGGCGGCTCCATCAGTTCGCGTGGCGACGATACCGCCAGTGATACCGAAAAATCCTGCCAGCACTAAGCGGCTCTCTGTGCATCGCAACGGAGGATCAATGCGCCTTCTTCAATTTATCATCGAGGCGGGCTGTCTAAAAGCGACTTGTGGAAAATGATACCGTCGTTAGTACCGTCAGGCGCTTTCCAACGCCGTCCGATCAAAGCCCATTGATGCCGCTACCATCAACGCGGCCAATTGCCGCGGACGCCTAATCGGAGGTACTCAAGTTGCGCGCGCTCGGGCCTGACGCGCTGGCGTCCCCGTCGGTAAAGCAACGCTGATTCTGGATCTCGGATGGCATCGGCTATATCCGATCCGCATCACACGTATCGACAACCACCGCTTTAAGGTTAAATCTGAGTCGCTCTCAACGATTGTCGAAATTTCAGACGTCGGGGGACGATATCGGATAAGGCCGTCCGAGGGGAATGCCTCCGTACCGTCAGCGATCTTGATAACGCCTCTTATTGAGCGCCAATTCCCAACAGTGTTGCGCCGACAGCTCTAGCCGATAGATCAGCCGAGAGCATCAGCGTATCCAGTTGACGTATTTTCAGCGCACGCACATTCGGCGGCTGCAGACTGCGACAATTGTCGTGCTCCGTCTTCGTTAGTTGAGGTTGAAGGACGATCACTCGTTTGGGATGGTTGGGGGCAAGCTGTCCGGCACGTGCGATGATGCCCGTCCGGTCCGCTTGCCTGACTCCGTTGTACCAGACTGCTTTCGCCATTTGATTCAACTTGCCCTTCTCGAGCTGGGCCACAAGGGTCGTGCTCATCAAGTGACGCAGATTTTTCACTGCCTGACCAACCACAACCTCATACCTTGAAACCGAAATTTGTCGTTGCGGGTCAGCGCCTTTGGCGGCCTTCGCATGGATAAGCGTCACTTCGCCTGTGCGATCGCCGATGTGCACGAAGTCCGCCAGTTCCATCGAACCATCGTCACAAGCGAGCCAACCATTGGGGAAAAGCTGCATCAGGATAAAGCCAAATAGTGAGTTGTCGTTGCCTCCCCCGCCATGCTTTGGTTCTCCAATGCTCTCAGCGAGTGTTTTAGTGGGCAAGACCTTTGGCTTTTCAGCCGTGACGTCGTATCCGATCATGGACTGGAAGGTCCATTCAAACTGTTGATCTTGATAAGAAGATATGAAAAGCCGGCCATATGCAAGAGTATGCGCACTCTCGTAGTAAACCTTAAGCCATTTCGGCTCCATCAAAAACTGTTCGCACTCCTTTCGCCTTAGACTTTGGTCTTTTGGCATGACAGTCCACTTCACAGAGACATCTATATGCGGAGCGTTCGCTTTGAGCGCGAGTTCGAAACGGCCAATATGTATGCCGGCGAGATGCACGTCGCTGATCAGATTGGCTCCGCTGGTCGACACAATGTCAAATTGCGCGTTGTATGCCCACTGCATCGCAAGTTCACGTGTTTGCCCATCCACCTCTTCGTCTGACAGAAGTTCTGGCGGCACAAGCGCGATGTCATAGGCATCCTTGACATTGACCAGATCCGATACGGCTTGCGCGAGTGCCTGAAAGCGACGCGTAGTCGGCGGTGACGGGGGGCTCGCTACAATGTCCAAAATCTGTTCAACTTTTGCAGCAAATTCGTTCCAGTCTCCTGGCCGATTTACCCAGATGTGGCCTGCGTCAGGCGAAGCACCTACAAGCGTCTCAAGACTGCTACCCGTCGATGGCGACAGGCTTACATGACTTCGCACCGCCGAGTAGTAAAAGCTCTGGTCACCGAGCGGATCGAGAGTATGTTCAAGCGCCTGCCCCATCAAGGTTTTTGCCGTGGGTTTCCAGTCCGTTTGAGGATGGATGCCGTTCAGCCACATCGCCCTTGCGCGCACGCCGACAAACGACCGCTCCAGAATCTCACGGCTAACTGGTCTGGCCGCCTTTAGACTCTTCGCCAACCGCCCACGAAACGGCGTGTCCGACACACATATGGCCACATGACTTCCCTTGATCGCAACAACGACGACATGATGGTTGACGTCGCAATAACTGCTATTGAGTGCCCAGCTCGGGGAACTCTCCTCTACATATTCGATTACACCGACTAGCAAGTTACCCGGGCTGTCATAGCGGGACTGGCCAATAATCGATCGGCTGGCGTTCAAGCCGCTGCTGATCGCCGTTTCGATTTCCTTCCGCAAGTCCTTCATCAACGCCTCAGAGGTGCCCGGCTGAACCCTCTTCAGCAAAAGCGGCGCGAGATAAGGTCTGAGGCTAGCAATCGCTGGTTTTTTTTCGCCATTTTGACAGTTACTTTTGGTAGAGGCGTGATCCCCGAACGATCTCTATAGGAGTTGAAACCGTCACTTTTAATCCTATCAGATAAGTGGCGAAGAACAGTGCTCTTCGTCCGCTGCGACCTTGCCGGCGCCGATGATGATCCAATGCTCGGCGTCACGAAGACAGCTAGCTCATAGGGTGAGTGTGCGACAGCTGCCCACTGCGCGACTGAACGCGCTTCTTGTGGTGATGACGAGACTCAAGCTTTCCGCGACAAACATCAGTAGCAAAATAGCGATTCCAAAGCGCCCTAGTACCGCGACTGGTAAAGATGATTTACTCGTCCCTTATAATAGGAAACCGCCATCGTCCGGGTGATACGGACCACAGCGACCGTGTCAAAACGCCTGCTGTCCGCGTGAGCACCCGTCCCTTCAATATATCGTTCCAGCCTAACGAGCAGAACAAGGTCAGCATTGTTCCTGGCCAGCACGTTTGAGAGCAACCTGGTGCTGCAGCGCAGCCTGACTCCTGACGCGCCCGTCTCTCCTCTTTTGTCGTCGCGTCCCCATGCGTCTGCTCGTGCAAGCACCCGACCCCGTGAATTCCGCCATTCCCGATTGAATGCATCGCCGCAATGGAGCCCCTCTGCGTCTCTGAAGCGCTTCGCGATCCTCGGACGGCGAGCGGCCACAACTGATGCTAGCGGATCGTCAGCGTCCAGCCTGGCTTCGCCAGACGGCGTGACGATCCACGGGATGCAATGTGGATGTTCGCTCCGTTCGTAGTCATCGTCGCCATCATCGCCCTCTCCGCACTCGGGTAACCAGACAAGCACTGGCTCCTCGGCGATCAGTTCCTTTGCGAGCGGCCCAGCTTTCCCACAAGGCGCCAGTACTGACGAGATTCGAACATCGACACCGTCGGCAGACTTCCAGTAACCCGAAACAGTAATATCCCCGTCGCCAGACTTTGGTAGGTCAACCAAGGCGAGCAGCGTTTCCTTGTTGCCGGTCAACACAAGACCGTCGCCCCCCTCTTCAAGCAAAATTCCGTTCAAATCCAATGGCACGTCATCGACGCCGTCCGACAGCCATAACCCGTCTCGGCGAGTAAGGTCGTAACGACGAATCCAGTCGAGCCACGGGTCATCATCAGCCAACCGCCCTTCCACTTCCATAACCGGAAATTTTGCGAGAAGTTCACCTGCCGCGAGCTGCAACGCGTGCCATCCGAGCTGTTCTCCGTAGGTGTGCTCGCTCGACGACATTCCGGACGACCGGTAGGAAGACATCGGGCTACGGCCACCCCTGTCCCACATTGATTGCACCTTCGGATCTATGCGTCTCGCTATTTCAGATATTCGATCTTCGACCTTACACCCAGGTAGGTCAAACACTCGCGCCAAGCTCTGCACGTCATATTTGTGAAAGTCATAGTCCAGCCGGAACTCCGATTTTTGCTTCGGCGCGTCCTTGGGCCTTCCCTGATAGAAGTCATTCCCGCTTCGGCGCTTCCCCGTTAGCCGCGGCATCGCAGACGTATTGGCCCGCCTCACCTGTTGCTCGATATCAGGCGCCACCCTAAGCCCACCATGGTCCATGCAGTTGATCAGTGCTCTCGATGCAAATTCCCGCATCAGCACGTGCGGCCCGAATCTTCCGGTAACGACGGACAACAAGACATCAGAGTGGTCCACGAGCGCTTGCGGACTATCGATGGAGATCCGCGCGAGCGCGATCAGCAGCCACAGGCGTGCATGTAGGTAATAGAAAGACAGCTCTGGCGCCTGGAACGGAGCGGCATCCTCCCTGTCAATCTGTGCAACGATCGCAGCGACCAAATCCCATCGGCCAAACCGTGACATTCGCCGCATGCTATGCGCCGCTTGCCATCGGTCCGCGGCATAGGGTGAACCCAACATTCGCCACGTGAGTCCCGCTACCACCTCAACAGGGGCGCCGGATGGATCGAAGCGCCTATCCCAAATGCCGTCTGCAGCGGCCGATGACAGCTTCGCCGCATCGCTGTTCAGCAGCCGTTTGAGTGCGGCCTGTCCCACACCCGCCTGCGCCTGCTCACACAAAAAGCTGGCAAGGCTAAGCCAAGCGGACGATCCGACGTCAGCTTCGGGGCCCGTGAATACCTTTACCAGTTCGATCGCTAGCGTTGCGATGGGCACGCCGCACAGATCAGAAATCTCCTTTAGCCGATAGCCAGAAAGTCGTCCGCCCGTAAGCATGTCGTCGCAATGAATTTGCATCAGTGGGGCCGCCAGGCCCCTGAAAGCCCGCTGAATTGCGCTTGATGAACCTGCCCATAAGGTCTTGCATCGCTCAAACTCCTCTATCTTGGAATAGAAATCGAGATTCTCTAGACGCAGAAGAACTTGAAGATAAGCAGTCATGTCGCCGAGCTGAACCTTCTTGCGGATCTGCTCGAAAAATAGGCCTCTCAATCGATAAAAATCTCCAAGCGCCTGGATCAAAGATACCGCTTCCTGCATGGACCGTTCGTCGATTGGATTGGCCTTTCGGCATATACGCGCCAGTCCAGGCACGTAGCCCGGACGCTCAGCGTTGGTCAAGGACCGCGCCTTGCGTCCGTGATAATTCAGATGTGCATTGCGGACATCGCGTGTACGTACAATCCGCGGAAATGCCTGTTCGAGCCGGGCGGTGATATCGGCCCTCGCGCCAAGTACTCGCCGGGAGATAGCCGCGAGTGTCTCGACTGTCCCCGCCATGAGACTTCCTGGATTGTTCTCGTTGAATTGATCGATCGTCTCGCGAATGACAGGCGCCTCCTCTGTTCGCGATGGCGCGGCGATGAATTTTGCAAAAGCCTCCGTGCCGCACACATAAAGCTCCTCGGGAGCGGCGAGCCGATTCAGGAAGAGCGCCTCATCTGCACCGATCTTGTCATCCTCGACCAAAGCGGTCAGATACGGCAGCAGCGTGTAACGAAGCGGTGCCTTCGCGCGATCGTCCCATCGCGCCAGCTTGGCAAGCCCACGACATCCCGATATGCGCGACATGGCCTTGCTGAACGCGTACCACGTGAACTTCTCCGGCTCGTCAGTGAGATTCAGTTCGCAAATATTGGTAAGAGTGTGAACGTCATGCCCATCCATCTCGTCACCTCTAACAGACGACGTAAAGACAAGCAGTTCATTGACGAACTCGTAGTCGCCGGATCCGATGGCATCCATCTGTTCGAGCCCGATCCGGAAATACGCGACTGCCTCGTCTTGACTGGCTGGCAGGATCGCCCTGGCAAGATGCGCATGCAGCGATGCTCTTGAGGCGACGTCGCTTTCGGCCTCAATCATTGCGCGAACTCTGAGCGCCTCTTCGCCAGCAAGCATTCGTAGGGGTTTTCGCTTCGCAAGAATCGCGATGATTCCGATCGCCTCCTCCGTCGCGAGGAACTGCTGCTCCCTAAGCCGTTCACAAAACGCCCGCACGGAGGCAAGCTTAAGGTCGCTTCGAGCCCACAGGACAAACATCGCTGTCTGACGAGCCAACCGCTCGAAGAACGGAGAGCGCTTTTGCAAACCGTATCGGTCTCCACGCCGCTCCACATCCGCCCATGTGCTCAACAAGACGAGATACGACTTGTCCGCACGACCCGCTGTTGCCTTGAGCACCGCAACAAGGGCATTGGCCAGTTCGAGCACGGGGTCAAGTCGCTTATCCAGGTACTCCTCTGCCTCCCGTTTGGTCTCGTATGAAAACGTCTTGCCGCCACTGTCTGTGTTACTGTCGCGTGCCTGCCATCGCTTTTCCAGTCTTCTTTTCAACTCGTTCCGAAAATCCGTCCCGCTCAGCCCGCTTTTCATACCCCGGCAAAACGTCATCAGCTCGGCAGGGACAACATCCTTTTCATGTAGGTCGGTGCCCTTCAACGCCGCGGTCAGTGAGACGTCGAACAGAAAGGGAAATACGAACGAGCCACCAAAATGATCCCGGAACGACCATAGGTCCGGCCGTTTGTACGTCGCACGCCTGGCAATCGCAGCCGCCTCGCGCTGCATGCCGTATGACGCAGCGATCGCCGACGCCTTGCGCAATCCGTCGTCTAATCTGTAACCAGTGTCGCGCCCGTATTCCAGTTTGATATCAAACTTCGCCCGCGCGCAAATGCGTGCCAGCGCGCCAACCAGCTCTTTCCGCGTGGCCGGGGCTAACTCGACAAACGACAAAGCGGCTGCCATGCAGCCCGCCTTCTTCGTGAGACCCGCCAGAAATGCCCGCATCATGGCGTTGGAGCCTGTGGAAACGTCTCTTTGACGAACGAAAGAAAAAAGATACTTGCCGATTTCAAATGCGTACGGGGCTTTCCAGCTTCCCATGTAGCGGCGTGCCTGGTCATGTTTCCCCCGTGCGATCATGTACAGGGGGATGGCCGCGTGATCGATGATGCGCGGCCCCTCTCGTCGGAAACCATTGCCCTCGTCCTGCTGCCACTCGTGACGAAGCCAGTCCTCCGTGCGAATCGCGTGTCGCGACGCCTCGTCAAGATCACCCGCAAGGGTGTTTGCAATGGCAAGCCGCGCGTGCCGCGCCCCCGGCCATGACGTGCGGGTTTCGAAAAGGCGCCGCGTCGCATCTACGTCTGCCGCTGCGACAACTAGGTCAGGTGCCGCCAGAATATAGTCGGCGCCCCGGCGATCGACGGCTGCGACGGTTGATAACTCGACAAGCAAACGCACGAGCTGGTCGAAATCCTCTCTGTCGGCAGCGTATCGAATGGCCGCCTGGAGTCGTGCGTAACGGATGTTGCGTCGTCCGACCGTGCTCGTGATCGTCGAAGGAAACCTCTCGTCAAATGCCAGCGCGAACAGTTGCTGCCCGTCGCCGAGCTTTTGCAGCAGACCGGGTAACGCGCGAGAGGCATAAACGGAATGTTCCTGGCACGCCAGGAGATTGGAAGCGACCTTTCGTAGCGGCTCGATCAGCGAGCCGTATTTTTCCCGCACAAGGGTCTCTGTCGGTTCATCGCGAAACATCAGCCCATGACGCGTGCGCTCCAGCAGTGGCCACAGATCCGCAACGAAGCTCTCGATCTCACTCAGATGCAGCCCGTGTGCCGCCGCATACTCTTCAAGCGGCACCGGCGGCGGCAGAACCGAAAGCCCCGCCAGGAAAGCACTGGCATCGGACGATTTGTAACCCCGGCTGATCGCGCCAGCGAGCGCGCTATCGAGCCGTTGCTGTATCAGGTCAGTCAGTTCGATCTTGCTGTCAATGTCCGAAGTGTCCAGTAATCCAGTTCCAGCACTCACGAGATAGGCGAGTACGCGAGGGTTCCCGTCTGACCTTGCCTGCGCGACCCGTATCTCGAGTTCAGTGACCTTCGGCATGCGAGCGCGCAAATACGTCGCTGTTTCCGCAGGGCCAAACGGTCGCAGCTCAAAATCGCAATAAGGCAAATGCGCTATCGGAATGCGATGAGATCTCGAAGATACGACAAACTTCACACCTGCAACCGGGGTTTGCTGCAAGCTTTCCAGAAGGCGCACAGGAAAGCACTCTTCGTGCACATCTCTTGCGTGCTCGGCCGCGTTGTCGATCGCGTCGATAAAAATCAACAGCCCCTTTTGTGGAGCCACGGTTGCCAGCGTGCTCACGGACTGTTCCAGCCTGCGGCGGAAAGTTTTTAGCAGACCTTGCAGGTCATCCGCACCGGGAATGACCGGATCGCATAGACCGCGGCAGGCCAGTGAGTTTGCAATGTGGACTAGGCCTTGTTTAGGCAGATGCCGCGCATCCTCTGGTGATCGGTATGCGCCGCCTCCGAAGCAATCGAAGAATATCGTCTCGAATCGCACTTCAAGCGTCTTCGCCAGGCTTTCCATGAAAACGGTTTTCCCAACACCGCCTGCTGCATGCACCAGCATTGGAATCTTCAAGGTCGGAATCAGAGCGGCTGCCGATTCCAGTTGCGCCCGTGGAACAACGTCTAACACGGTCGTTAAACTCGACCGACAAGGTAGCAGTGCGTCGCGATCTGGAATCTGCAGCGCAGCAAGAACATCCGTGTCACGAATGACGTTACGGTCCGTGCCGATATAGCCCGCTTTGGTACGAACCATGTCTCGTATCGCACCGACGAGCGCAGCTGCTCTTAAATCGGTACTCGCAGACCAGTCGGCCAAGAGCATGGATAAATCGCTCTTCGTCGCGACCAGGCTTCCGCGACTGCCAACAACAACCAGCCTCTTCAGGAACGAGGAGAGCGTACGCCCGTCGAGGGCAGCAGCAGCCTTCAACTGAGCCGCCTGAGCTTTTGCCTCCCCCGAAAGTCGCGTCCCCTTTGCTAGTCCGTCGATCGCCGTCGCTAGTGGCGGATAGATAGGGCGGTTCGTCAAAAGTTCAAAGCGCAGCTTCACTTCTGCCTCTGCGAACCCATACTGTGAAATGAAATCTTCGAATGCAACAGCAAATTTTCTAACCGTTTTCTTCGCGTCGCTGGCACGGAAATCCGTGTTCGCTCGCGTTGGGGAATATTTAAATTGGACGATCGCGACGGTATGCGAGCGCTCAAACCCCGGCGCATTCCCGAAATACAGTGTGAGATCGGCGATTTCGACGACCTCTGCACGAGCGACGGCCTGGTCTCCAGCCTCCAGGCCTTCCACTGCAATGCCCACAAGTCCGTCATCGGGAAGCAGTAACTGCATCGCCATACGGGCGGCCCACGCCTCGTGGTACTCATGTCCGTCACGTGATGCTCGGACTGCATCGGCTTTTCGCGGAACGTTACCCATCATCGGTTAAGTTTTTTATCTATTTTCTTGAAGAACAAGTCCGGTCGTTCATGCGAAGAAGGCACGCAGTAAGACGACGTATAGCGGGTCAATGGGCCACAATGATTTCGTAACGCATCGCATCACACAACTCTTGCGACACTCGTTCGCGTTATTTCCAATTCGTGCATCATATCGTTACCCGCTCGCACTGGATCGGCCTAGAAATTTCGTTTGATTCATTCAACGCTATCGCTTCGAGATTCGATAATCGCCGTCATACGAATCGTCGCCGATACTGAGTTTGCGAATCATATTTCGTTGCTTCTTTGGAATTTGGAATCTATGAATCCCTATTTGATGCCCTTTCTCCGGAAATATCATCGCAAACATCCGTCCGTCGCCAGCACCAATGTCTGCTATCGCCGCACCAGAAAACACTGAATCATTTAGCGCATTTTTAAGAATCATAAAATCAAGCGAGATAATTTGGCTTCGCCATTGCAAAAAACCAGAAATCGTCACTTCATCAATCGGAGACACGCTCCTATCCGGCAATTTCAGATAGACACCATCCTGCGAAGTATCTATCGTGTGACTACTTGACCACTCGCGACCGAACTGCAGCTCGGTTTGCGTAGAATTTAGTCTTTGAGAGAATTCCTTGAATGCTGCTTGCGCGGGTTCTTGTATACACAAAATCCCCGTGGAGCGAACTAGCAATTCCCGCTGATAGTCGACCAAGGTACGCCATTGAGAGTGATATTTACCATTTTTACTTAATATCCGCGTCGCTGGGTCTAAGATTAAAAACTGCTTGGTTTTCGATGAGGCATAGGTACACCGAAATTTATCCCAAAATAGCAAATTACTTCGAAATAGCAAATATTCATCCGGAGTTCCGACACCAGAGAAATCGGGGAAATCCTTATCGATGGACCTTTCCCATCGTTGGAGTGTGTACAGATCCACACCTCGTTTCGCTGCCTTCAAACATGCGGTATCTGTATAGCCCGACGTAGAAAATATCGCCCGGTGCGTCACCTTCGGCATATCGGTCAATTTCGCGATAAGTTGCTCCACCTTTGCGACATCTAGCGGCTGTCCTTCGTGCTTCACTTCCGCCGCCTTAAATGCGGTAACTACACCATCCTCGTCGGCAATGGTTACCGTCACATCGACATCTCGCTCCTTTTCCGCAGCCTCATCAAAGACCATATCCCCTACAATGATCTCGATTGCCTGCAGTTCACGTCGGAAGCAGCAGAGCCCTACAAGGTACTGCACCATCATGGGTGTGACCATGCGCTCGCCCTCGATTCACCATCAGGAAAATTGCTCGACCGTTCATACTTCTACCATTCTTTCTCGTTTAGTTGGGCAAGATCTACTGAATGATCGGCAAGATGTCTAAACCTCACAGCGCGCGGGCTACGACCACCGACATCACCATATCAGGAGGTAGTAGATTCGGACTATATCCGCCTCCCTGTACCCATGCATCGACCATACCCGGCAGGAAGATACTGCGCAAGCGCGTCCACCAAGCGCCTCAGGCACCCGCATCGGCGCGATCTAGTCCACGTCATTGATGTTGCTGCATCGACATTTGATACCTCGCTTTACTATACGACCATCGCGAAGCACCGCATCGGGAACCTCGCGCGATTCACGCGGCAGTTCTGGACGCTCTGACACACGTTTGGTTGAATCCGCAGTTGAACTCTGTGGAAATTGTCGGTTGGCGATCGAGTCGGTGTCCTACCTAAGCCAAATCAAGCAAAGTCTCGATTAGCGAGCGGTGCTCCTCTTCGAGCCGCGCTACGGATACGCCCAAACGCTCAGCATAGCGCGCGCTCATCCCCTCAAAAGTCGATCTGACTGTGTCGCTCAGCAGTTCCGTCGGCAGCAACTGGGTATAGCGGTACAGGTCCTCCGCGATGTCCTTCCCGCCGGTCAGCGGGGCAATCGAATCGTCACGCTCATTGGTCGCTACCCGGGTCGCGCAGATTGCCCAGTAGCACGTTGCCCAACACTCAAGCACGTCTATGGGCAAGCCGCCGTCGCCATCGATACCCAGAACGACGCTGCTGATCAGAGGCTTTCGCACTCCCCCGTGATTTCTAAAAAAATCGAACAGCAGGTTACCCACTAGGTGTCGCCAGCTTTCATCGCCACTGATCGGCAGGACGCCCTGCAGGCCTGAGGCGTCTAAGCCCGTTGGGAGGGGATCTGCTTTCCTGCTGCCCGCGCCGAGCACGACGACAAGCAGCACGCGCAGCCGCAGAAGATCAACCACGCCAAGCGGACGCTCAGCGGCTTCCTGTTGGAAGATAGCCTGACGGGTTCTCACTGCCTTGACGATATCCTCGAACAGCTCATCGGCGCCGGCGTGCAAGTCTCGCTGATCGGAGATCCCAATCAGGGCATTTACGAATTTGCCGGAGCGAACGGGAAGTTCCTGGCTCAGTATGGCGAGCGTATCGGCGTCACAGATCTGGGCATGACCCGAAACTATCGATCTGTCCCGCCAATCGTCGACTTGGCCAACAAGCTGTCGACCCGCAATGATGTGGCCGACCGCAAGGCGCCCGAGACCACACATGGCGCGTTCTTCATTCCGTACAAGACGACTGACCGCGACAAAGTTGTAACCGCCTTCCAGGCCGCGGTGCTCGCAGCCGAATTGAAGGTCGAACGGTCCGCCGTGCTATGTCGTGGCCGCGACCTTGCCGACAAATTGGCAGGCAACGATTCACCGGCTGGCCAGGGAACTGTGAAAGGTTTTGCTCAAGCAGCCATTGCACGCGATAAAAAGCAGGACTACATGGGCGCCTTCAAAGGAGCCGCCACATGTATTGCCGGTCTTCTCGCAGATCCGCCAAAGGGGCTGGTGGCCTCAATCACTCAACCCACTCGATACCCAGAGGCCCATAGCCTGCGGCGCCTAATTTGGCGCTTTACGCGCAATCCCGATACAGGCCTGCCTTCCGCGACTCTTTTGGCTGACACGGAGTGGCATCCACAACTGCTTGTCAGGGTAAAGACATTGCTCGCTACCCTGCAAAGCGACCATGGTCTGAAGACTACCGATAACCTCGGCATGAGGCTGGCGAAAAAAAGCCTGCCCAATGCCCCGCTTGTAGCTGCCGCAGATCTCGCCGCACCAAGCACCGCCCGAATCCGAGTTGATACGGTTCACCAGGCGAAGGGAGAGAGTTTGGACGCTGTGCTCTATATGGCGACCAAAGAACACGTTTCCGCATTGTTGAGCGGCATCGATTCGGAGGTTGGACGTATTGGATATGTCGCCGTTACTCGAGCCAGAAACCTCCTATGGCTAGGCGTTCCCGCCAATGCACTAAACGAACTGCGCCCGAAGCTGATTGCATTCGGTTTTCACGAGGCGGGCAGCCGGGTTCCTTCAGGAAGTCGGTCGTGTAGCATCAAGGCGGTGCACATTCCTATGGTCGAGACCACATCCAAGTGGCTAGGTTCGTCGGCACCAAGGGAAATACACCTCGGGATCGCAACATCGATCGTCCAACTGGCGGCATTCAGCTTCGCGTGCAAGGATTTAAGCAACAGCGATGAATTCAGCGAGACGGAAACGGCAACAAAGTTCGTTGCGGCTTTAATGAGCCTCACAGGCACGATAGTTGAAGCGATGTGCGGCACCGTGGCCAAAAGCGCGACGCACCCGCTATCTGCATTCATCATGAAGGCGTGGAACCTCGGTGAAGAATCTGCAGAGTCGTGGGCGCGCGCCGGGAGAATCTTTGGTGCTGCAGGCGGGGCTGTCGCGGCGTTTTATGACCTGGCCTTCAACCTTCCGGAGGCATTGCACGACAAGAATAAACTCCTGGCTGGCCTGTATTTCACAAGCGGAGCACTGGGTCTATACATTGCTATCGCAACCGCCTTCTTCCCCGCCGCAGTGCTTTTCTGGCCGGCGATAGTTGCTTCGTTCGTGATTGCACTGGCCATCGCGATCGTCAATTCGTCCGCGATGCACAACTGGATATCCCGATGCTACTTTGGAACAGGCGAACACTATGAGGACATCAACGCGGAACTGAAGGCCTATAACAAAGCGGCAGGAGTGTAAGCATGGATGAGTCAACCATCCCACTGCAGGTCGGCAAACCCGTCCCGGACTGGGATTTAAAGCACCGTCTTCCGATCGACACGCCGGTCGGCCCGGATTTGTGGGATGGTGGAACAATTTTTCGGATCAACTCCACCTATATGGACGTGACCGAACAACCGTTCATGGAGCGTCAGTGGGCAGCACTCGGTGCTTTCTTCGCGTTGTGTGGCGTGGCAGCAGGATTCTGGCTTTATTACCTCACTCACGTTCGCTATCCAGACATGGCCGGGGTGATCTTCGATCTGATGGCACTGATCACGCTAGCTATTTTTGGATGGCTCGCCGTTAAAGCAGGTCGAACGGTTTTTTGGGGATTAAAGAACCGCCCCATCCGTTTTAACCGCCTGGAAAAAAAGCTTTTCGCCATACGTAGGCGGCGCTACTTTCGGAAACCGGGTCAGGGTGACGTCACAGCCGAAGCCGCATGGAGTAAAGATGCCTGCTTCTGCATCCACCGCGAGACGACAAATTTTGGCCGTATCTACCATATCCGGCACTACCAGCTAGACAGTCAGGGCAATGTCATTGACGCGTTCTCCATCGGCCGGGAGTGGGTAGGTGACCGTAACGTGCGGACCTTACTTGCTCAGTGGAACTACTGGTGCCGCTACATGAACGAAGGTCCTGCAACGCTTCCGAAACCGATGCTGTTTCCTGCGACGCACGAAACGATCACCGAAAGTTTTTTCTACGCGATGTATACCTTCGGTTTGACGGCAAGCGGAGCATGGCGAGTGACGACAATGCCATTCACCATTCTGTTCACTTTGTTGCGCGCATTGTCACTCGCGACCTGCCGGGATCCCGTCTGGCCGACAGTCATCGACGAGGTGAGTCGCGTTGCACCGAATGACGTATACATGGCGCCGTCGGAATCTACTCCGGTGGGCTGGGCTCAGACTATTCGCGCACAGCAGCGGCGCGAATATCCGGACGCGCCCAAGGGGGACGTTCAGAACTGGAGTGGTGAAGCAAATGGCGTCGAGAACGCGAAATTATGGGTAACGGATCAACCGCCCATGAAGCGCGCCGGCGCGTGAGGCATATCGAGCGATGAAAGATGAACACGGCCGCGGCGTGATCCGCCTGAACGACAAAACAACGCACGGGGGGCACGTGATTACCGCGAGCGACGACATCAAGGCGCTGGGCGTCCCGGTCGCTCTGGAGGGACACCTGACGTGGTGCCCCAAGTGCAACGGCAAGTTCGCGATCCTTCCACAAAACAGTACGCGCAAGCATCATGGCAGAGCCGTCGCGTTCGACAATGATCCGACCGAATGCGGCGCTCGATTGATTTCGTCGCTTTGAGCAGCCGCGAACCAGCGGAGACAAAAATGACTGACAGCGTTGGAACGAAGTGGCCGGCGCAGCTGCCCAGCTCCCTGTCATCCGTCGCACACACGCTAACGTTCCTGAAGAAACTTACTCAATGCTCAGATTAGGTCGCCCTCGCCCAATCCACTTCGGCATCGCGCTGCTGGCAGCCGCAGCATATTTTCTGCCGATTCTGAAGGGTTCGAACGATTGGGGTGGCACAACACTGCCAGACAGACCGCTGAGCACAGCCCCCGTCGAGGGTGGCATTGCTGAAGTGACAGGCGTCGATATGCATGGCGAATGCACCTCGATGAAACGAACGCAGCATGCCACGTGGCTGGTGACGTATAAGCAAAGCACAGAGGCGACTCCGACATGGAAGATGGGTGCATCGACCGTTGTACTGGACTCGCTTTTACCGGCGAAACAAACGACCGATCAAAAGAAGAAGGATGAGCTTGACGCCTCAGCGAACGGGCTGTCCAGTTTGACCGGTCATTGGTCCACCCTGGTTTCGAAGCTTGACAGCTCAGGCGTGTTCCAGCCGGTCGCCACGGTATCAGACCTCGCATGTCTGCGAACCACGCCGGATGGCGCGATCACATATCTGCAAACGGACCTTGACGTTCGCTCGCGAAGCGACAGCAACGATTCGGGCGCTCGTCCTATGCAGACTGCAGTATTCCGGTCCGATGATCAGGGGAAAAGCTGGAGGTGGTTGAAGGACGGCTTTTTCCCGGATGCATCCTCCAGCGCGGACCATGTGCGCCCATCCTTTTTTAACAACCAGGAAGTGTGGGCGTGGAGTGACTATCAAAGTTCGGCAGTACCGGCTGATGCTTACCAGAACGGAGGTGACGCTCTCCAGTCGGCCATGCATCTGTTTTATTCGCCCGACGCAGGCGAGAGCGTGCAACAGATAAAGGCGACTGGGCCATTGCTGATGTCCCGGGACGAAGCGGTCAAGCACTTTCCTGCTGAAGCCACTCGGACCGATAGCACTGGCAATGACGACATGAAGGGATTTGTTGTACAGCTGAGCGACAGCCATGCGCTTGCATGGATATCGCAGTCATTCTTTTACGGTACCGAGGACGACCATCTGGCGCACCTTTACCCGGTTCTCACACAGGTCGATCTACAGCGTAACGGGAATACATGGATTATCGGGTCGGTAAAGCGCACAGAGGGTGTCAATCTTGAAAGGGTGAGACAGACTCCCAGCGGCCAGATTTACGCTGTCATGGCGCAATCGAGAGCCGACAATGTTGTCGCGCGTTTCGATATGCCTTCCCTCTCCTGGAAGCCGCTGACCTCGACGCCAAACCAGTTTTCGCCACTACCAGCACGCGCCGATATCACAAATCTTTGGGTGAGCGAAAAGCGCCTTGTGATTGACGTCTCGTCGCAGTACACCGTTCCGCGTTTTTTCTATCCGTTCGGTTACGACCGAGCCACGTTCAATGGTAGCGCCTCTTTCTATTCGGATGACCAGGGACAACACTGGATTCACCTGAAGACCACTGGCAACTTGCTGACCCTGGACCCGGGCACCGACGAACTCATGACAGCACCATATGACCGGTCGCTAGCGGAGGATTCCACTGCGCCTGTTCGTGCGTACCGGCTTCGCAACTAGCCGTGGTTAGCACGTGGGGTTTATCCGTCACGACAACTATAGGGTTCAAGTCGCCGGCATGCATCCCTCAACGGACAGCATGCATGCGGTTAGCCAGGCGACGCAGGACGCACAACAGCCAATGACGGGATATCGAAAAGACAGCGCGGCAACAGATCACTGTGCATCGCGGGACCGCGACGTACACGTCGCACCTCGTCTTGTGAAAATCCAGACGGTCGACGTCAATTCCCTACGATTTCATGAAGGCACGCACGTTGTCCTGTCCGACGGGGCGACGCTGGGTACCAGTCACCTGTTCGAAATCCTCATGATGGCCTCGATGGCGCTGGCAGGAAAACCGGTCCGGTGCGCTGGCATTCTGCCCGGCGTCACGATGTGGGCGACGACGGGCGCGCTCCGGGTTCTGGATGGCGAAGAACCTGAACTGCTGACCGCCGATATCTGGAGCAAGGTCCGCCCCAAACTGGTCAACTGGCTGACGATGCCGGCTTCGCCGCCGGGTATCACGATGGCGCTCGGCACGGAGATTCGACTGGAATTCGGCTGGGACGACCGGCATCGTGTTCGCGAAGGCGCGATCGGCATCGATGTCGCGCACGACAGCGCCGCCGTTGCACGTTATGCCAAGCGGCGCAGGCAAGCCCCTCTTGCTGATGGGCGACCGGTGGCCGCGAGACAAGGCGCGACTTCACGAAGGGATGACCTGCGCGCCGATATCCGCCAACGGCTTGTGCAAGCCTTGCTGCGCTCGGGAGACGCGGCAACCGATCCTAGGCTCGCCCGTCTGCCGGGACCAGTCCGCTATCGGGTCACAGGCGCGCTCGCGGCATGGGATGCGGTGCGCGAAGCTGTTGATCGCGTGATGTCACCTACGCTGACGGAGATACTGAAGTCCAATAGCATCCTGTCGATGACCCGATACCTTGACCAGTTCACTCGCGACCTGCTGCCGCATGGTGTCGATGGTCGCCCAGCCGACATGATGGCAATGGTCGCCCAGTACAGCACGATCTGGCTAGCCTTTGAGGCCAGGCACGGTGTGTTCTACGAGCCGACACCGCCGCTGCACCGGTTGCTCGATGCTTCGTACATCGCCGACGATGTGCCGATCGGCATGGTCAGGCTGCCGGCAGACACACTGTGCATCATTCCCGAGCCCACACGCTGGAAGCGAGCGGGTGATATCGAGGCAATCGCGATCTTCAGGACGGAGCACTCGCTGGGATTTGCGACGTGGCTTAGTGTAGAGAGCGCGACTGATAGTGCGGCGATGGACTCGATTACCCTCCCGCTGGACGAGCCGGACAGGACAATCCGCGAGCTGGTCGATGAAGTGTTCAAGGCACCGCCATCCGCGCATCGACAGTCGGCAACCGACGACGTCGACGAGCGGGAGTGGTGGCGCAACGCTCTCAACTACGCGATCAAGATGCTGCTGTACCTGAATGCGCGAGATGCCCAGGTCGTGGATGATCGCGGCTATTCGAACGCACAGCGTCATTTCAACGGCCTTGGCAAGCGCAGGCGCGCAGAGCGGCTCACGGAGATCGAGCAGCTATACGATCGGCATATCGTCGGTCCGGCGATTCTCGACATGCAAGCCGCGAGGTCTGTGCCGACGGATGGCGAGCCCCATGAAGTCCGGGGTCACTACCGGCGACCGCATTTCCGGATGCAGCCGTACGGCCCGCAGGCATCGCTGCGCAAGCTGGTCTTCATCGGTCCCACCATCGTGCGGGCTGACCGGCTGGGGCTCCAATGAGATGAATGTGGATGACCTGCTACCCCATTACGAGTACGAACTCGGGCTGTTCGTGCGGGCACTGACGGAATTCGCCGTACGCTACCCGAAGATCGCGACGCGGCTCGGTATCGAGAGCGGGCGCACCGACGACATGCATGTGGAAAGGCTGATCCAGACCTTCGCTTTCGTTCTCGCCCGCATCGACTCGAAGGTCGCGGACGACTATCCGGAATTTACCGAAGCGTTGCTGGAGATTGTCTACCCCCACTATCTGCGGGCGGTGCCGTCGTGCGCGATGGTTCAGTTCGACCCCAAGGGACTTCTAGGACAATTGACGGCGCCCTTTGCCGTGCCGCGCGGCACGATGCTGAACGCGCGCACCGCGCCGTGCCGGTTCCGGTCTGTCTACGATGTAACGCTCAGTCCGTTGCGGATTCATTCGGCGCGATACGCGCCGACCACGCTGGCCCCGTCGAAAGTGAACCTCCCCCCTGATGCGACGGGGCTCGTGTCGATCACCTTCGCCTCGGCAGCCGGCCGGTTCACCTCAGCTGTGCCAGACGGCCCGGTCCGGATTCATCTTTCCGGCGAAAGGCCGTTTGTCGCAACCCTCCTTGACACGCTGCAACTGCGTTCGCTCGCTGCGTATGTAGAAGTTGACGACGATGGACGATGGCATGCGCTGTCGACGATCCCGATTGAGGTCGTCGGTCTGGCTGATGACGAGCGTTTGCTGCCACAAAGTCAGCACACTAACGCGACAGCGTTCAGTTATCTGCTGGAGTATTTCGCGTTTCCCGAGATGTTCGACTTCGTGGATATCGACCTGGGCCGGATTCGCCGCGCAGCGCGCGCACCCGATGCCCGGATGCTGACGTTACACGTAGCAGTGCGCGACACGCCTGTCGACTCGCCTGCTGCAGCGATGTTGGGCTCGCTTGACGAACGTGCATTCAGGTTGTTCTGCACGCCCATCGTCAACCTCTTCAGGCGCACTGCCAGGTCGATCGTCCTGACCGGACAGGAAGCGCACCCCATCCATCCGGAGCCGCTCGCCGCACGTTCTCCGATCCATGTGTATTCCATTGATGCGGTGCACCTTGGCGCAAAGACCGACAGCAAGGAGAAGGATCGGTCCTCTGCCACTGACGGGCCGCGCCGTGCGGTGCCACCATACCGTGCATTTGGCCATGGACATTCGCCTGAGGCGTCGGACATTTACTGGGTCGCCTTCCGCGACGTAGGGAAAGCTGGCTTAAAGCACTCCCGCTCCCTGCTGATGTTCTCACTGGTAGGGCTGGACGGCCATCCGACCCGGCCTGCACAACCTCAGGTCGATATCGAGACCACCGCCACCAACGGCGATCTGCCGTCGCATCTCCCGATCGGCAATCCGCTCGGCGACCTGCTGCACGAGGGCGGAGCCCTGGCATGCCCGGTTACGTTGTTGACCCGACCGACGTTGCCGGCCGAACTGCCCCGCGGAAATGGTGCGTTGTGGCGCGTCCTTTCGACGTTGTCGAGGCACCCTATCGATCTGACGCGCAACGGGCTATCTGCCTTGAAGGAGCTCCTGCGACTCCACGCGGCGCGCACCACTCCGCTCGCACAAAGCTGTGTCGACGCGATCACTGATCTGAACTACAGATCTTCGATGAGATGGATGTCTCTCGATAGTCAGTTTCCATCATTCGTAAGGGGCATTGAGATTGTCCTGTCGTTTGACGAGGGCTCACAGCGAGACGTCAATCTGGGCGTATTCGCAAAAGTACTGGAGCGGTTCTTCGCCCCGTACGGGTCGACGAACAGCTTCGTGCAGCTGGTCATCTGCTCAACGCGAACCGGCAAGGAGCTGGTACGTGGCGCGGCCTTTGCCGGCACGCAGTCCCTGATCTAACCGTAGACAGATCGAGCAAGACCCTAAACGTGGGTTGGCCGGGATGAAGCCTTATGCGCCGCAGCGCATAAGGCTGAACCTTGTTCGCCCCCTAGGGCGCGGACTGTTCGAGTGAGTGTCGCCGCAACGATGAGGATCGTCAGAGCGCGTGGCAACGGCAAGACAACGCCGGGGTGCGGGGAGATATGACTTCCTTGTTACACTGCCCGGGACCATTTGCCCTCAAAGCCACGCGATGAAAGTCCTGATTATCGAAGACGATGTAGCCATCGCGACCAACCTCTACGATTATCTGGAGAGCGCCGGCTACGAAGTGGACATCGCGTCGGACGGCGTGCAGGGACTGCGTCTGGCCACGACCCAGCATTGGGATGCGGTTCTGCTCGACCTGTCGCTGCCGGGCATGGACGGGTTGACAATTTGCCGCAAGCTGCGCGAAGAGGCGCATCGGGACACGCCGGTGTTGATGCTCACCGCAAAAGACACGCTCGAGGACAAGCTGCACGGGTTCGGGCAAGGCGCGGACGACTACCTCGTCAAGCCGTTTTCGCTCAAGGAAGTGGGCGCGCGGCTCGGCGCGCTGATCAAGCGCTACAACGGCCAGGTGACGCAGGCCGAGCTACGGTGCGCGGATCTGCGTTTCGATCTGGCCACGCTCACCGTCGAACGTGCCGGACGACCGGTCAGGCTGCCGCCGAAGTGCCTGCATCTGCTGCGCATCCTGATGCAGTCTCCCAACCGTGTGTTCGGTCGCGCCGAGCTCGAAACACAAATCTGGGGCGAGCAGTTGCCGGACAGCGATACGTTGCGCGCGCATGTCTATACGCTGCGCCGGGCGCTCACCACGCACGGCGAGGACGATCTGATCGATACAGTCCACGGTCTGGGCTACCGTCTCGTGGTGAGCGATGCAAACACGCCGTAGCCTGCGCTTCAAGGTCGCGCTGGTTTTCTCAGCCCTGACGATCCTGCTGCTCGTCGCGCAGGCGCTCGGCGTGAAGGCGCTCGCCGAGGCGCAGGAAGAGCGGCTTATCGGCGCGCTGATCGAAGACGACACGGCCAGCCTGTTGCAGAGCTACCGGACGAACCCTGCCCTCGTGCCGCCATTCAATCCGCAGCTCGGCGGTCACGTTGCCCCGGCCGGCGCTGCGCACATCGCTCTACCTGCATCGGTCAAGGATCTGCGCAACGGCACGCATGAAATCATCCTCGACGGCCGCGAGATCCACGTCGCGATCGTGCCGTTCGGCGATGCGAGGATCTATCGGGTCTACGACTTCAGTGCGTACGAACAGCGTTTCAAGGAGGTCATCAATGCGCTGATGGTCGGCACGGGCATCTTCGCGCTGCTTGCGTTCTGGCTCGCATTCGGCCTGTCGGGTCTGCTGGTGCGGCAGGTGGCCGGATTCGCCCGCGAGGTCCGTGCGTTGAGACACGGTTCCGCCACGGCAGTGAATCCCGCCCGGTACGACGAAGCAGAGGTCATCGAACTTGCTGAAGTATTCAACGACTACCACCGGCGTATGGCGGAGATGATCGAGCGGGAAAAGGAGTTCACCGGCAACGTCAGCCACGAACTGCGCACGCCGCTCACGGCGATCAAGACCAGTTGCGAGCTCCTCGATCAGGACACGGCCATTGGCGCGAAGTCCAGAACGCGGCTGCAACAGATCGATCGCGCGGCCGACAACATGATCGGACTGGTCAACGCGTTGCTGCTGCTCGCACGGGAAGCGTCGCCAGCGGATGTCGGTCCGGTACGCCTCGTCAGCGCCGTCGAGGACGCGCTGGACCCATTTGCCGAGGTTCTGGTTGCCAAAGGTATCGACCCGGTTGTTGACGTCGACAGCGGCTTCATTGTCGAGGTCAACCGCCCGGCGCTTGCGATCGTCCTGTCTAATCTGATCGACAACGCTGTCCGGTACACCGACCGAGGTAGCGTCCGTTTCACCTATACGGATGGCTGGTTGCGGATCGAAGATACGGGCCGCGGCATATCTGCGGAATCCTTGCCCCATGTATTTGAGCGGTTCTATCAGGCGAGGCCTGCACGGGTAGCGAGTCGCGGCTTCGGCATCGGTCTGTCGATCGTGAAGAAGATCTGTGATCGCTATCAATGGTCGATCAAGCTCGACAGTGAATCCGGCAAGGGCACGCGCGTCTCTCTGCATTTGCCGCCAGTCGAACGAAAATTTCCCGACTTCACCTGAACTTGACGTCTTCTTGACGAAAACTTCACACCCCGGCGAGTAGCATCCTCGTCTGTTGTTGCATCGATCCGATGCGACGTCCGCCCGCGCACCCGAATCAGGCGCGCGCGAGACCACTGGATGCCGACATGCGCCGACCGTTGCTCCTTGCCTGTGTCGTCCTGGCAGGGTGCGCGACCTACCATCCCGCACCCCTCGCGCCGACGCAGCTCACGCAAGCCTTTGAGGAGCGTTCGCTCACGAGTGACGCGCTGCACGTGTGGCTCGCGCACGAACTGGCGCACGACATCGAATGGCCGATGCCCCGCTGGAACCGCGAGATGCTCACGCTCGCGGCGTACTACTACAGCCCGGCGCTCGATATCGCGCGTGCCCAATGGGGCACCGCGAAGGCAGGCATCGACGTCGCTGGCGCAATACCTAATCCGGTACTGCAACTGCCGTTCCAGTACGCGACGCCGAACCCCGGACCGGGTGGACCCTACGTCACCGGCCCCTCACTCGACATTCCAATCGAGACGGCACACAAGCGCGGCTACCGCATCGACCAGGCGTCGCACCTGTCGGATGTGGCGCGCCTGAACATGGGCAATGAGGCGTGGAAGGTGCGCGCCCAGGTACGCAATGCGCTGCTATCCCTCTACGCCGCGCGGCAGCGTGTGACGTTCCTGTCGCGCAAGGCCGACGCGCAGCAGCAGATTGTCGGCATGGTGACGAAGCGCCGCACGGTTGGCGAGAACGCCGGCCCGGATGTCGATGCGGTCGTGCTGGCGTCGACCCAGGCGCAGGCAGACCTCGCCGGGGCACGCAGTGCCGGGCAGGATGCGCGGGCGCAGCTCGCCGCAGCGATCGGCGTGCCGGTCACGGCGCTCGATGCAGTCCAGTTCGATTTCGGCGCAATGGACGACGGACCGCCGGCGCCACCCATTGCTGACGCGCAGCGCGAGGCGATCCTCCATCGCGCCGATCTGCTCGCGTCGCTGGCCGAGTACGCAGGCGCGGAATCCGCGTTGCAGCTCGAAGTCGCGAAGCAATATCCGGACATCCATCTAGGCCCGGGCTACACATACGACACGGGCACCCACAAGATCGGGTTCGGGCTCGCCGGCATCACGCTGCCGGTCTTCGACCAGAACCAGGGGGGCATCGCGCAGGCCGAGGCGAAGCGCAAGGAGGCGGCCGTCCGCACCGCTGCGCTGCAGGACACGATCCTCGGCGACCTCGACCACGCGCGTACGCATTACCAGGCGAGCCTCTCTGCAGTCCAGCTGTCTGCAGCGCATCGAGCGGCTGCACGCAGGCAGCTGAACAGCCAGGCCGCCAGCTTCGCCGCCGGCAACACGGACCGTCTCGCACTCACGCAAGCCAGGGCGGATTACCAGGCGAGCGAGATCGCTCATCTGGATGCCCTCGTGGTTGCACGGCAGGCAGCCGGCGCACTCGAAGACGCGATGCAGCAGCCTCTCAAACCAGAGGCGGCAAATGAAACCGTGACCGAACAAGAGATACGGCGATGAAACGCCGGCTATTTCTATTTTGCGCCTTCACGCTGGCATTGGTTGCCGGCGCGTGCTGGTACATCTATCAGACGCTCTACGCGAGTCCGCCTGCCAGAAGCACGCCAGCGCAGGTGGCGCCCCAGCCAACCGTGCAGACCGTGAACGGCGAAACGGTGGTGGTGGTCGGCACCAACGCGCAGCGTGCGAGCGACATCGACGTCGCACCGCTTGTGGTCGTGCCGGTGTTGCCCGAAAGCAGCGCGTACGCGACGGTGATCGACCTGCAGCCGCTCTTCGACCTGCGCAACCGGCTGGCCGCGGCGCTCGCGGATCGTGACAGCGCACGCGAGCAGGCGGCAGCAGCGCGCGCCCAATATGACCGCAGCCGCGTGCTGTTTGCGGACGACCGCAACATCTCGCAGAAGAGCCTGCAGGACGCACAGGCGGTCATGCAGGCTGCCCAGTCGAAGCTGCAGTCAGCTGACGCGGCGCAGAGCGCGCTGGCCGCGACGCTGCGGCAGCAATTCGGCGATGCACTGACGAGCGCCGCGATGGCGCACGAGTCCGGGCTGTTCCAGCGCCTTCTGGCTGGCCGGACCGTCGTGTTGCGCGTCACGCTGCCTGCCGACTCCAACGAAGACGCGCCCGCGAGAATCACAGTCGATGGGCCGGACGGCCAGCCGGTGGCGGCGCAGAGGCTCTCAGCCTCGCCACAGGGGGACCCGGCGGTGCAAGGCTACCCCTGGTTCTATGCGGCCGGGCGCGCGCTGCCCGTCGGCACGCGGACAAGCGCACATGTGCCGTCATCGAACCCGGGGACGTCCGCGCTCGTGATTCCCGAGCGTGCCGTCGTCTGGTACGGCGGACAGCCGTGGGCCTACGTGCGCACCGCGCCCGATCGCTTCACGCGGCGCTATGTGTCCGCCGCTTCCGAAGGCGATCAGGGTTTCGTCGTGACCAGCGGCTTTCATGCGGGCGACGCTGTCGTGACGCACGGCGCGCAACTGCTGCTCTCCGAGGAACTGCGGCCGCAGGGTATTGCGACGGCTTGCAAGGATCCACCCGAATGCGATGACTGACCAGGGATTGCGCCCCGCACAACACGAACCCAACCACTGCTCATGCTCAACGCGATCATCCGGTTCTCGCTGCGCTTTCGCGGCGTCATTTACGCGCTGGCCGTACTTCTCGCCGGCTACGGTCTCTATACGCTGACGCGTGCGAAGCTCGATGTTTTTCCCGAGTTCGCGCCACCGATGAGCATCGTCCAGACGGAGGCGCCGGGCCTGACCAGCGAGCAGGTCGAGACGCTCGTCACGCAGCCGGTCGAAAACGCGCTCGGTGGCATGGTCGGGTTGCAGTCGATGCGCTCGAAGTCGCTGCACGGCCTATCCGCGGTCACGCTGGTATTCGACGCGCACGCCGATGTTTTGCAGGTCCGGCAGCTGGTGTCCGAGCGCGTGGACGCGCTGGCCGCGACCCTGCCGGCGGGTGTGCAGCCGCCAGGGCTGCTGCCGCTCACGACCACGACCAGTGTCGTGCGCATCATCGGCCTGACGTCGAAGACCCGCTCGCCGATGGATCTGTACGACGTCGCGCGCTGGACGGTCAGGCCGCAGTTGCTGAGCGTGCCGGGCGTGGCCGATGCGATCGTGTTTGGCGGCGAAACGCGCCAGTTGCAGATTCAGGCCGATCCGGCGAAGCTGATGCGCTATGGCCTGTCGATCCTGGACGTGATCGCCGCCGCGCGCCTCTCGACCGGCGTGCGTGGCGCGGGTTTCGTCGAGAACGCGAACCAGCGCATCGCGGTCAACGTCGATGGCCAGATCACGACGCCTGACAAGCTTGCCGGCGTCGTGCTGCGCTGGAGCAACGGCGCGGCCGTGCGGCTCGGCGACGTCGCGACTGTTACCTGGGGCAGTGCGCCGGCGGTTGGCGCTGCATCGATCATGGGCCAGCCCGGCGTGATGCTGGTCATGGAAAGCCAGTACGGCACCAACACGCTTGCCGTCACGAAGGACATCGAGAAGACGCTCACCGCGCTCAGGCCGGTACTGGCCCAGCAAGGCGTCGACCTGAACGCGGACGTGTTCCGGCCGGCAAACTTCATCGACGTAGCGGTCGGCCACCTGCGCACGGCGCTGCTGGTGGGCGCGGTGCTGGTGATCGCCGTGCTGTTCCTGTTCCTGCTCAATGTGCGCACTGCCGTCATTTCGGCGGTTGCGATTCCGCTGTCGCTTCTGATCGCGATCATCGTGCTGACTGCGTTCGGTGTGAGCCTGAACACGATGACGCTCGGCGGCCTCGCAATCGCGCTCGGCGAAGTCGTCGACGATGCGATCATCGATGTCGAGAACATCTACCGCCGGCTGCGCGAGAACCGCAATCTGCACGTACCCCTGCCTGCATTCCGTGTCGTGCTGCGCGCGTCGCTCGAGGTGCGCAGTGCGGTCGTGTTCGCCACCTTCATCGTGATGCTGATCTTCCTGCCGGTGCTCACGCTTTCGGGCGTGGGCGGCAAGCTGTTTGCGCCGCTCGGCGTGGCATACATCCTTGCGGTACTGGCGTCGCTCGGCGTCGCGCTCACGCTCACGCCCGCGATGGCGCTCGCGCTGCTCGCGCGAGGGCCGCTGCCGGCGCACGAGCCCCGCTTCCTCACGTGGCTGAAAACGCGCTATGCCGCCGTGCTGCTGAAGGTCGAGCAGCGCGTGAAAACCGTCATGGTGGCTGTTGCGCTGATGTGCGTCGCGGCACTGGCCTCGCTGCCGTTCATGAGCGGCAACTTCATCCCGGAGCTGCGCGAGGGCCACTACATCGTGCATATGGGGCTGGCGCCAGGGACGTCGCTTGCCGAGTCGATGCGCATCGGCACGCAGGTCTCGCAGGCGTTGATGCACGTGCCGGGCGTGCGTCTCGTCGCGCAGCGCGCCGGCCGCGCCAACGAGGTCGTCGATCCCGTCGGTGTGCAGCTGAGCGAATTCGAGGTCGATCTCAAGCCGATGAACGCGTCGAGGCAGAGCACGACCCTTCGCCACATCCAGGACACGCTCTCGCGCTTCCCGGGGCTGACCACGTCGGTCAACACGTTTCTTGTCGAGCGCATCGACGAAACCATTTCGGGTGTGACGGCGCCCGTCGTCGTCAACGTGTTCGGCGACAACCTCGACGTGATCGACCGCAAGGCACAGGACATCGCCCGCCTGCTCGGGACGATCCGCGGCGCGGCGAGCGTGCGGGTGGAATCGCCCCCCGGCATTCCCGAACTCGACGTGAAGCTCAAACCCGATCAGTTGAGCCGCTGGGGCTTTCGTCCGGTCGAAGTGCTCGATGCGATTCAAGACGCCTATCAGGGCGCCACGGTCGCGCAAGCCTATGAAGGCAGCCGCACCTACGATGTCACCGTGATCCTGGCACCCGGGGCGCGCAAGACCCTCGGCGACATCGGTTCGCTGATGCTGCGCAATCCGGATGGCCTGGCCGTTCCGTTGCGCGAGCTGGCCACCATCGGCCAGGTCTCCGGCCGGTATCAGATCACCCACGACGGCGGGCGACGCATGCAGAGCGTCTCCGTGAATCTGGGCAGCCGCGCAGTGAGCGACTTTGTGGCGGAGGCGCAGGCACGCGTGAATCGCGAGATCGCGATGCCCAGGGGCACCTACGCGGTGTTCTCGGGAGAAAGCGAGGCGCGCACGCAGTCGCAGCGCGACCTGCTCGCGTACGGCGCCATGTCCATCGTTGGCATCGCGCTGCTGCTGTTCCTCGCGATGAAGAGCCGACGCGGTGTCGTGCTGGTGATGGTGAATCTGCCGTTCGCGCTGGTGGGCGGAGTGCTGGGCGTGGTGCTGACTGGCGGCAACCTGTCGCTGGGCGGTATGGTGGGCTTCGTGACGCTGTTCGGCATTTCGCTGCGCAACTCGATCATGCTGATCAGCCACTACGAACACCTGGTGCATGTCGACGGGATGTCCTGGGGCGTCGACACCGCGGTGCGTGGTGCGTCCGAGCGACTGATACCGATCCTGATGACCGCGCTCGTGACCGGGTTGGCGCTGCTGCCGCTTGCGGCGACGAGCGGCGCGGCCGGCAATGAGATCGAGGGGCCGATGGCGATCGTGATTCTGGGCGGGTTGATTACTTCTACCGTGCTGAACCTGATCGTGCTGCCCACGCTTGCACTGCGTTATGGCAACTTCGAGCGCGATACGCTGGCCGAGCCGCAGGCCGCGTCGTCGAACCGATAGGAACCGGGACTGCACATGCACGCATGGCTCACCAGCATCAGCACCCATCCGCATCTTGTGCTCGCGATCGTCTTCGCCGTCGCTTGCGCAGAGTCTCTCGCGGTCGTGGGTACATTTGTACCGGCAGGCATCGTGATGTTTGTCGCAGGCGCATTGATCGGGGCCGGCACGCTCAATGGCTGGGTCACGCTGGGTGTGGCCGCGCTCGGCGCGGTGGCCGGCGACGGAATCAGCTACGAGCTCGGCCGCCGATATCACCGCGAGGTGCGGACATGGTGGGTGGCGAAGGGACACGAGGCGGTCTACGAACGTGGCGAGCGTTTTGTTCAACGGCACGGCGGGAAAAGTATCGTGCTGGCCCGCTTCTTCGCGCCGGTACGCGCTATCGTGCCGCTGGTCGTCGGTGCGACACGCATGCCGCGGCGCACGTTTTACCCGATCAACACGGGCTCCGCACTGCTCTGGTCGCCCGCTCACATTGGCCCGGGCATCCTGTTCGGCGCATCGGCGCAACTGGCCGAAGCGGTCAGTGGCCGCCTCGCCGCAATGCTACTCCTGCTGGCGGCATTGCTCTGGGCTGTCGTGCAGCTGACTCACCTGGGAATCCGGCACGGCATGCCGCTGGCCAAAGCCGCATCGGAACGGGCGATACAGCGCCTACGTCACCGGCATCCGCGCCTAGCGAGCCGGTTGTCGGGCGTCCTCGATCCCGGCAAGCCGGAGTCCCAGACACTCCTCGTGATGGCACTGCTCTTCGTCGGCAGTGTGTGGCTATTCCTGGGCATCCTGCAGGATGTGACCGCACATGACCCACTGGTTCGGGCCGACACGGCACTGTACGGCTTCCTGCAAACCTTGAGGACTACGCCAACCGATTACGTGATGGCAACGATTGCCGGGTTCAGTCGCTATGGCGCGGGTCTGTTCGTGGCCGCTGGTGTTCTGATATGGCTGATCGCGCGGCGATGCTGGTACACGGCGGCCTGGTGGGTTGCGACGGTCGGTATCGCGGCAGCATTGAGTCCCGTGATCTCACCCGGGAGCGGCTATGTGCGCCCGTTCATGTGGCAAGCGGGCGCTGAACATACTCCGTTGCCCAGCGGCAATGCGACATTCAACCTGCTCGTGTACGGGTCTCTTGGCTGGCTGCTGGCCCGCCGGCAATCGCCCCTCTGGCGAAGCACGGTCCTCGCTGTCGTCACGCTCTGGATACTGATGACCGGGTTCGCGCGCCTGTATCTCGGAGAAAACTGGCTCGCGGACGTGCTGGGCGGCTGGAGCCTGGGACTTGCGTGGTTTGCGGTGCTAGCCGGGACCTACACGGCCCAGCGGGTTCGCGATGACGTGCAGCCAAGGATTCTCGCCTTCATTGTTATCGGGTTACTCGCGATCTTCGGCACCTGGACGAGCCCTGAGCGTTTGCAGACCGATCTCGCCCGGTACAGCCCCCGAACACAGGAAACCGCACTCACGCTCGAGCAATGGACCGACGCGGGCTGGCGCGGGCTGCCGGAAAGGCGCATCGAGTTAAGCGGCGATCAGGAAGAACCCTTCCCGTTGCAATGGGCCGCAGGTCCCGACGCGATCGCACACAGCCTCGAACCGGCTGGCTGGCGAGTCGCCCCCGCGTGGTCTGCCCGGTCCGTCTTGTTGTGGCTCTCGCCAGCGACATCGGTGGCGGCCTTGCCGGTGCTGCCGAAACTGGCACAAGGCGAACGCGCTGATCTGACGTTCGTGAAGTTCGATCCGCACCGGCCGATGACCCGGCTGGTGCTGCGACTCTGGCGATCCCGTTACCGGGTGACGACCGTTAACATGGCAGGCCGCGTGAGCGATGCGCCGGTCTGGTACGGTGCGCTGTATCAGGAGACGTTTCGCCAGCCGTGGCATCTGATCACGATCGGCGCGGGCACGGTCTGGCCGGAAGCGTCTGCCATCCCCAGCCTGCTGCTCGCGGACATGCGACTGTCGAACCAGTCGGCGATTGAAGACGGGGCGGTTCGACGTGCAGTGCTGGTTTTGCCAGCCGTTCCCGAGGTGCCGCCTCAATCCAGCGCTGAACCACGAACGGTCATGACGCAATGCGCTGCGTGGCGGGTCTGGATGGCTACCGCATCTGAATCTCGCGAGGCCAATAGCGTCCCGGTCGATCTACTTCCATCGATGACAACCTATGACCCCTGACACACCTACCGTCACCAGGATCGCCATTCCGCGCACGGTCTGGGCGCTTGGTTTCGTGAGCCCGTTCATGGACCTGTCGTCCGAACTCGTGCACGCGTTGCTGCCGATTTTCCTCGTCACCACGATGGGCATGAGCGTGACCGCGCTAGGCGTGCTCGAAGGCGCGGCGGAGGCGACCGCGATGATCGTCAAGGTGTTCTCAGGGCCGGTCAGCGACTGGCTGGGACGGCGCAAGGGCCTGCTGTTGCTCGGCTACGGACTGGCTGCATTCACCAAGCCGCTGTTTCCGCTCGCGACCACGCCCGCGATGGTGGTGACAGCCCGCCTGCTCGATCGCGTCGGTAAGGGTATTCGTGGCGCCCCGCGCGATGCGCTGATGGCCGACGTGGCGCCGCCGGAAATCTGCGGCGCGTGCTTCGGGTTGCGCCAGTCAATGGACACGATAGGCGCCTTTGTCGGGCCATTGCTCGCGATCGGGCTGATGCTCTGGTTCAGGGATCACATCCGGACCGTCATGTGGTTCGCGGTCGTGCCGGCCTTCATCGCGATAGCCCTGATCGCATTCGGTGTCGAAGAACCGGGGCACGCCCCGGCGCAGCGTCGCTTCGTGTTCCCGCTACACTGGCGCGCGCTGCGAGAATTCCCGGCGCGCTACTGGTTCATCGTCGCGATCGGCGCGACCTTTACGCTGGCGCGATTCAGTGAAGCGTTCCTGGTTTTGCGCGCCCAGCAGACCGGGCTGGACATCGCGTGGATTCCCGGTGTGATGGTGGTGATGAGCCTCGCGTATTCGCTGTCGGCGTATCCAGCAGGGATACTTTCCGACCGCCTGGACCGGCGCGTGCTGCTGGCGCTCGGTCTCGCGTTGCTGATCGCGGTGTGCAAGTCCAGGTTGGTTATCGCGCAGAGCACGCACACATCCCACCTCTTTCAGACCACCGGTCTTACAGATGAGACTTGAATCGACGGACAAAGAGCGACGCGGCCAAAGCTATGCACGCGGTACCTGTCAGTACCAGCGCAGGCGCCTCCAACGAACCACCTCTGTGCAACAAGAGCAGCGTCGCAGCAATCGGTGTCACTCCCTGGAATAGCGCCAACCCGATGTTGTAGCAGAATGCGATGCCTGTGAAACGCACGTGGGTCGGGAAAAGTTTCGCAAGCATGGCGACAAACGAGCTGTGTGTCATTCCGCCAAAGAGGCCATACAGCCCGAATAGAACACTCAGACTCATGCTATGCGTCGCGAGCGCATGGAACATCGGCCATGCTCCAACGGCCATACACAACGCTCCTAGCCTGAACATCCATTTTCTGGACGTAATGTCGGCGAGAGCACCTAATCCAATTGCAAAGACTGCGAGCGACGTAATACCGACACCAAGTGCTGCCGCGGCTTCTGTACCCGAGTAATGAAGAACGCGAATTAAATACGCCGGCAAGTAAGCCAGCAAGAACGCGTTATAGGTTCCGACGACGCACATCATCGAGAGCGCGAGCACGATCTGCGGCTTGTAGTCTCGGATGACTTCCGCAAATGGCGCCGTGACACGCACGGCCTTGGCTTTCTCGAATGCAGCCGATTCGCGCAGGTAACGCCGCGCCCATAAAAAGATAAACCCAAGTACCCCACCTGCCACGAAAGCGAAGCGCCACGCGTAGTCTTCGGCAAGACGCGTTGGCAGCAGGGTATGAAGCAGCACGTTGACGGTAGACGCGAACACTGAACCGGCGCAGCCGATCCCAAACAGGACTCCGCACGCCAGACCGAGGCGTTTGCCGGCCGACTCTGCGGCATAGGTAATAGCGCCGGCAACCTCACCGCCCACGCCAAACCCTTGAACGAGCCGCAAAAGAACGAAGCTGATTGTCGCTACGATCCCCGCACTCGCATAAGAAGGCATCAGCCCCATCCCGATGGTAGCCATCGATACCACCAGCATCGAAACAAGGAATATTTTTCGTCGTCCAAATTTATCGCCGAAATGTCCCATCACGATGCCGCCAATCGGGCGGATGAAATAGCCGCTGGCATATACAGCAAACGTACTGGCCAGCGACGTCGCCGCATTGCCCGTTGGGAAGAACGCCGCGGAGATGTAAGAGGCAAACAGCCCGTATAGCAGATATTCATAGCCTTCGAGCGCTCCCCCGAGGCTGGCGAGCAAGATAACGCGCAGCGATCCACTCGAGCTGTGCTGCTGTTGGGCTTCGATGCCGGTGGCGGGAAGTGCCCCCGTCAATTTGCTCATGTCTCCCCCATATTTCGGTCCACCGATTGGATTCAGTGACCATCACATATTGCCCGACGATTTTATACTTAATCGTAGGACGTAAAATTCGGGTAAACCGCAGACTAGCAGCATCTCCATGAGCATCAGTCAGCCCGGGAATGACCAATAATAGCCGGAGAAAACCATGTAGATCGGTCAGTGCCCAACGGGCACGACGTCAACCAATACGCACCGACTCATCGCAAGGAACACAAACTTTCTCTTGAAATTGTCCGACACTTTTACTAATATCGTCCAATACCAATAGTATTCGGTCCACGATATTGCCTCGCCTGTTATGTCGCTACTGGCGCGCTCGATCCGATACATCAGGAGAAAACGCATGAAAATCACGCAGGCACACGAAGCTGAATGGACAACCGTGTCGAATCATCGCGGCGGCCGCATCGAATTCAAGACGCTGCTGATTGGCACTGAGGGCGCGCCGGACAACTACTACCTGAGCCTTTACAAAGCCTTTGCCGACTTCGTCGCACCGGCGCACCGCCACAACTTCGATCAGATCCGGATAGGCCTGAGCGGCAAGCTCAATTACGGCAAGCACAAGGACATTCTGCCGGGCGAGATCGGATATTTCCCGGAAGGGCAGCACTATGGACCACAGGCGCAGGAGCCGAATAGCGACTGTGTGGGATTGGTCGTCCAGTTCGGCGGCGCAAGTGGCCACGGTTTCATGAGCCAGCGCCAGTTGCGTGAAGGCTTTCACGCACTTTGCCAGGTCGGCACATTCGTCGATGGTGTTTTTCGTACATCCGGCGATACGCCCCCTACAGGAGTGACAAAAAACCGTGACGGTTACGAAGCGATCTGGGAAGCGGTCAACGGAAGGCCGATCGAATACGTGCAGCCACGCTACGGTGCACCAATCCACCTCCATCCGCATGGCTTTGCGTGGCAGGAAATCAACGACGACGACCGTGTCCTTATAAAGCCGCTAGGCACCTTTACTGAGCGCTCGATAGAACTGAGTCAGGTCAAACTGGCTAGCGGCGCGATCTACGAGTTTCCGCTTCGCGCAGGCATTCGCCTTGTGTACGCGCTGGAAGGCGAAGGCGGCTGCAACGGCAGAACATGGACAAAGGGGACTGCGATCGAAATAGCAGCTGACGAATGCGCACGATTTGTTGCCACTCGTGAGTCGCTGCTGTTTGTCCACGGCTTGCCAATTTTTGCATCGCACGATGTTGCAGACCCTGCGGCGCACCGCGAAGCCCTCGCCTGACGCGAAGAAATCCCAAACGAAGGGATGATCGCATCGGTCATGGCACGGATTCCCTCACACCCAGCCACTCTCGCGAGACATAAAAATAATTAAGGAGACCAGAACTGATGACCAGAAAACTGCTCTTTTTCGCGGTGCTGTCTTGCGGTTCGACGGCAGCCTGGGCTCAATCGAGCGTTACGCTCTATGGCCTGCTGGACAACGGCGTGACATATGTCACCAACGCGGGCGGCAGCCACCAGGTTCTCGAGCAGTCAACAATCATGCGCGGCAACCGCTGGGGCGTCGTCGGGCAGGAGGCCCTCGGGGGTGGCATCGCCGCGATTTTCAGGCTGGAAAGCGGCTTTGGCGTCGAAAACGGTACGCTCGCTCAAGGCGGACGGGAATTTGGCCGCCAGGCTTATGTCGGCATGACCAGTCCGTACGGCACGATCACGCTCGGCCGCCAATACGACTTCGTCGTCGACTACGTCGGCGTCGTCGGTTCGTCGGCGTTGTTCAACACCGCATACGCATTTCATATCGGCGATATCGATCGCATTTCCGGCGGGCGCTCGGATAGCGCAGTCAAGTACGTCACCCCGGATTATCACGGTTTGACACTGGGCGCGATGTACGCGTTCGGAGATCTGAACACGCCCGGCGCGACGGGGCGGACAGTGAGCTTCGGAGCGCGCTACCAACGGGGAAATTTCACCGCAGGCGCCGTTTATACGGCGGTCTACGAACAGGTCATGCCGCTTGCAGCCTATTTCGGCACCACGACGCTGTTTGGTCGCAGCATCGGCACAGTCAATCCGAAGACAGGCGCAATCGTCGCGGCTAACGTCAATGTCGATCGTACGCAGACAGTGGCGGTCGGGGCCAACTATCGCTGGCAGAAGTTCGGGCTATACGGAATGGTGACAGGCACCAACATCCAGGTCGGCGGCAACTCGGGCAACTTCATGACGTATGAAATGACGGGCCAGTACAGCCCCACTCCCTGGCTCTCTTTTTCCGCTGGTTACGAGTACGAGACCTTCCAGGGAATGAAATATGGTCTCGCGGCCGCGACGGTCGACTATCGCTTCTCGAAAGCAACCGACGTGTATCTAAGCATGATCAACATGCATGCGTACAGCGGCGCCTACGCCGACATCCTGGGACTGGCAACGTCGACCTCCAGCATGCAGTCGACGATTCGCGTGGGAGTAATGCATCTCTTCTAGCGCTCCACGGCCTTTATGAACAAGCAAAGCACCTACCGTCGCCTGACCGATCAGCGGCGATTCAACTACCACATCAGTCGACCGATCGACACAGCTTGAGGAATTTAGCCATGAGTGCAGCAAAAGTCTTGAGGCAACGATTGGCGGAGCCCACGACCCATTTCGTGCCAGCCTGCTACGACGCGATGTCAGCGCGGATGATTCGCGATGCCGGTTATCCGCTCACGTTCCTGAGCGGATATCAGGTGTCTGCTACCCGCCTCGGCTTGCCCGATACGGGCTATCTGACCTTGACCGAAATGACCTCACAGGTTCGAGACGTGACGACCCGGTTGCCAGGTTTCCCCGTTATCGTCGATGCCGACACGGGTTATGGCAATGCGATGAACGTGCGACGCACGGTCCTGGAACTCGGCAAGGCCGGGGCCGCAGGGCTGCTGATCGAAGACCAGGTGATGCCCAAGCGCTGCGGCCATATTGGCGCCAAAGCCGTGATTTCACGCCCGGAAGCAGTGGCAAAAATTCGCGCCGCCGCGGACGCACGCGAAGAGTCGGGCGACGACATCGTGATTCTGGCCCGCACCGACTCTCGCCGGTTGCTGGGCTTTGACGAGGCAATGCAGCGTTGCCGCGAGTTTCAGGCAGTCGGCGCCGATATCGTGTTCATGGAGGCGCTACAGGACGTCGACGAAATGAAGGCATTCGTCAGCGCCATGGATGTCCCGACACTGGGTAACAACTCGCGTGGCAGCGAAACCTATATGCGCTATCTAGACCGGCAGATATTGCGTGAGATCGGCTTTCGTATCGTCATCGACCCCTCGCTTCTTTACAGCGTAGCTTCCGCCATCCGGACGCACCTGACCGCTCACAAGGCCGACGAGGAATCGGCCTACCCGCCACAAGTTTCGTTTTCCGAATTGAATGAGATAGTCGGCCTTCCCGCATTGAACGACATCGAGCGGCGCTATAGCGAGTGAGTGTAGTGGAACGCACTTGCGGTTTGACACGGCACGCGACCTCGACAAGGTCGTACCCACTTTGACACGAGTTCAATCATGACAGACATTGCACCGGTAATCACGCCAGAAGCATCGCACCAGGTACCGCTACGGCAGGCGCTTAGCGCCTTTTCGACCGGTGTCACCGTAGTGTCCACCGTGTCTGGCACGGGCGCCCCGGTCGGCTTGACGGCCAATTCGTTCAACGTGCTGTCGCTCGAGCCACCTCTTGTACTCTGGTCTTTGCGCACGAACAGCAGTTGTGTCGAGGCGTTTCAGTCAGCCTCACATTTCACGATCAATATCCTGTCGGAGCAACAGCTTGAGCTTTCGCGCCGTTTCGCACGGCCCGGCGACGATCGCTTCGACGGGGTAACCTGGCGCTTCGGCCCCGGCGCGGTACCTCGCATCCAGGGCTGTGCAGCCATATTCGAATGTCGGACTGTTTCGCGGCAGATCTACGGCGATCACGTTCTGATCATCGGTCGGGTCGAGGACTATCGCTATCAGGCAAAGCGTCCGCTTATCTTTCACCACGGTCGATATCACGCACTAGGCGAGCCGCTCTGATCACGAGTGACGCAAGGTGTCGAGTTGTTCGCGCATCGACGCTTTTCGCACAGGCGGGAAGGCAAAACGTCCAGCCTGCCGACACGACTTCAGTTCATACAACTTAACCTCTATACAGGAGCCAGCATGAGACAACGTTGCATCTCGGGAGATTCGCACATCGATCTGGGGTGGTTGCCACCGGATCTCTTCGTCGCAAACGCATCGTCGCACTTTCGCGATCGCATGCCCTATGTCGAGGACACCCCGAAAGGGCCACGCTGGACGACACGCAATGGACTTCATCTCGGCTTCGCCTGTGGACTCGGTGCATCCGGCCGTCCATATGAACCTGGCAAGCAGGCACGTGCCGACAGGATGGCTGCAGAAGGTCTGTTCGCAGATGGCATGCGTGGGGTCCGCCGGATATCTGAACCCCACCTGCGCGTCAAGGATCAGCAGCGCGATGGTGTGGATGGGGAGATTCTTTACGGTATTCTGGGAATGTCGGACCGGCTCAAGGACGAGGAAGCATCGGTTGAAATGCTTCGTATCTACAACGACTGGCTCCGCTCATTTTGTTCTCACTACCCAGATCGCCTGCTCGGCCTCGCCAATATTCCCTGTCATACGCCCGAGATGGCGCTCGAAGAAGCCCATCGCACCGTCAAGATCGGCGGTCTTCGAGGCCTCGACATGGCAGCCGCCTCGCCTGTCGCAAAACCTTATTACCATCCGGACTGGGATCTGTTCTGGGCCTTCGCGAGCGAAGCCGGCATGCCAGTGCACTTTCATACCTTCGGCCCGGAGTTTCCAGCTCAATGGGACACATGGGACCCGATGACGAAGGAAGGCGCACGGGGAGCGGCGTTCGCTTGCGGCCAGTTCTTCCGTGCGGCGCGCGTGCTAACGGGACTGGTGATGGGCGGCGTCCTCGACCGCTTTCCGAAGGTGAAGATCGTGTTCGCCGAATCGGGCATAGGCTGGATCCCCTATATTCTCGATCGCATGAACTGGTCATGGGACGAAGAATTCAGGCATACGCTTAAGCTGTCGTTACGGCCTTCGGAATACTGGCACCGGCAGTGCTTCGCGTCTTTTCAGACTGAGGAATCCGCTCTGCCAGTGCTTGAGTTCGTCGGCCTCGACAACATCCTTTGGGCTTCGGATTTCCCACACCCGGATGGTATCTGGCCGGACTCACAGACTTACATCGAGAAGCTCTTCGGCCACCTCAGCGCGGATGATCGTGACAAGGTTGCTTTCCGCAACGCAGCTGGTCTGTACGGTTTGCCAGTCTGAAACGCAGGCAATGGAGGAAGTGGTGTGTTCCTCGCGGAAAGCGCTCACTATGCAGGTGTGCGCCTGAAGAAACACAGCCCGCGCGCATTCGCACAACCACTAGCCACACCTGCCAGGTCCAGGAGCAAGCAAATCCGCGGCCCCCTGGAGCGCACGGTCGAAGCAATGACCATGCGTTCCAGAACGTCGGGGGAAAGGTCTTCGTTGAGTCGTTCCCGCGCTAGAATGGAGGCGTTATCTCGCGCTCGGAAAACGCCAAAACCATGGCAATAGAGCAACAGGGTGCTGATGTTTCGATCGTCGAATTTGTCATGTCGCACATTCGTGAAGAGATTCGCAGCGGCAAATTCGCGGTGGGCAACCGAATCATCGAAGCGGAATTGCGAAGGAATCTAGGCGTAAGCCGAGGTTCGATCCGCGAAGCGGTATCGCGCCTGGTGGCTGAGGGCCTTCTGGAGGCCAACCTCCACAAGGGCGCTTCCGTTCGAGCGCTGTCACCCAAAGAAATCGGGGACCTCCTCGAAATCCGTGAGGTCGTTGAAGGTCTGGCGGCGCGCAAAGCTGCTTCCCGCATCGACATGACCGACTACGCCGAGAGGCTGAGGCTCGCGCAGAAACGTCTCGACGCAGCGGAAGATAATGCGGATGACCCGGACGCGTATTTCCAGGCTAACACTGACTACCACAGCCTGTTGCTCGAAATCGGTGGGAACACCCGGCTTCCGGCCATACTCCATCACCTCTATACAACATTCTTTCGGGCTCAGGCCGGCAGGCTGATGAGTCACGCCAGCGTGCGCCGGTCCAACGATGATCACCGGCGGATTACGGATGCCATCCTGCGCGGCGACACGGGTTTGGCTGAAATGTTGATGCGCTCTCATCTTCAACGTACGGCATACAGCCTGGCGCAGCGCCCCCAAGATAGGTAGCGTTGTCTGGCTGGATCAAGGCGTGGACCGGTCTGGTGCAGTGCTTCCACACGCCTCGCGTATCACCGACCATTCGAAAAACCAGAAATGAGTTCGTTGACGCGCTCGGGTGCCTCCAACATCGTAAAGTGGCCGACCCCTTCGATCAGGACGATGCGGGCGCCCGGAACGTTCTCGCGAATGGCCTTCATCCAGGGCGTCTCCACGCCGGGTGCGATTGGAACGCGTTTCAGATTCGCATCCACAGTCGTGGACTGGATCGCCAGCACCGGTACCTTGAGGCTACGTAGCGCCTCAACTGAGTGCATGGCGTCCCATACCAGGATGTCAGTGAACAGCCGCGAATGGAAAGCCGGGTCAACGGAGCTTCGCCGCGCATAAACATACTCGCGCACCGCAAGCGAGGATGACTCGACGAAGAAATCTTTATACAACCCATCAAGCATCTGGTCGAATCCGAAACGAGCAATGCGCTCCTCCATTTGCGTGACAATTGCCGTGGAGTCGCCCAGGAAAATGCTACCGTCCACATAGACTTGACCACTAACGAGTTCGGGTGCCTGTCGGTATACCTCGGATTGCACGCGGCAGCCCATGCTGCTGCCTACCAGCACCGCTTGATGCACATCTGCGGCCTTGAGCGTGTTGACGACCGAAGTGGCCATGGCCTCGATGGTCGGCTCCCCGGACCTGGGTGACTTGCCGTGGCCAGGCAGATCGACTGCGATGCAGCGAACCGATTTCGACAGTGTGCGCACCTGGACATCCCAGTCCGAGAGGCTGCAGCTGAAACCGTGAATGAAAACAATGGCAGGTTCGCCCTTGCCTGTATCAACGTGGTTCAACCTTGCGGTGGCGCCAGTGGCCAGCCCCCAAGCGGCGTCGATAGATGTTATCGCTTGAGTCTGCTGGAGTGGTTCGCTGAGTGGGTTAGCGCTCATGATGGGGTTCCTGTATCGGTATGCTCGCAGCCTTCAGACTTTCAGATCACGGGGAAGTCCGACAGGCTCCTAGGGTTCGCGCGGTCCGCTGAGCGGAGCAGCAAGCGAGATCGGGCCGCACCATTGCGTGAGCGCAAGGCGTAGCGCCGAAACATCCGCCGGTCCGTCACACGCCCAGGCGACATGACCGTCCGGACGGATGAGCACCGCAGCCGGCGCGACGATCGCGGCCCGCCCGGGAATCCGCCATTCGCGCGTCATGGCATTGCCGCGAACGGTGTCTACCCGGCCGGCCCACTCCGTAATGTTTGCCCCAAGGTCGACCGGCGGCAGACCGAAGGGAACCGTGGTCGCATTGGACCGGGTGGAGGTCGTGCCAGCCAGGTCGAGCAGTACGAATCTGGCGCTGCGCAGCAGCTCGTGGACGCGGCGCAGCCCGGTATCGGTCATGATGTCGGCATCGGGCACCCGATACCCGATCAGCGGGTGAGCGCCCGGCAGGTGATAGCGGATCCCGAGACCGGACAGCATCGCACTCAGCCGATCGTTTACCTCGGGCAAACTGACCAGATCAGTCATCACGTCGACCAGCTCGACCACCCGATCTCCGGGGTCGCAGAGCAGGGATTGCGCGCGTACCAGCTTCAGAATCTCACCATCGCTGGTGTGACGCTCGGCATGGTAAGAATCGAGCAGGGTTTCGGGAGCCTCTCCGCGGATGACAGCGGCGAGTTTCCAGCCGAGATTGAAGGCGTCCTGCATGCCCATACTCATGCCCTGGCCACTGGCGGGCAGGTGGATGTGTGCTGCGTCACCGGCTAGGAAGACCCGACCGACGCGATACTGGTCCGCCTGCCGATTCGCGTCGGTGAACGACGAGAGCCACCGCGGACCGTGCATCCCGAAGTCGGTACCCGCAATCTTGTTCACCGTGGTCCGAAGTTCCTCGAACGTTAGCGGACTGCCCGGTTCGGCGAGCCGCTCCCGCACGGTCAGGACGAGCCGGAACCAGCCGCGCTGGAGCTGGAGCACGGTAACGAGTCCGGCCTCGTGCCGTTCGAGTCGTACCGGTCGCCTGGGTGGATCATCGAGTTCGACGTCGGCAAGCAGATTCACCATCGACGCGTCCACACCCGGGAACCCGACACCGAGGAGCTTGCGAATCGTGCTGCGACCGCCATCGCAGGCGACAAGGTAGCTTCCGGTGAGTGTTGCTTTGCCATTTGGTCCGCTAACTGTTACTTCGACGCCGCTTGCATCCTGGCTGACGTCGGTGACTTCCGTCGCCCAGCGGACCGGCGCGCCAGCTTCGGTCACGAGTTGGTCGAGGATCTCCTCGGTTCTCGCCTGCAGAATGTTGATAGCCGGGAAGCGGCTCGGCATCCGTGAGTAGTCGAGCGGGATGCCACCAAAGTTGGTGAGGCGACTCGGGGACCCCTCGGTTAAAAAATGTTCGGCCACCCCGCGCTGGTCGAGAATTTCCACGGTGCGCGGCTGCATGCCCGCAGCGCGGGAACCGTCAATTTTCCGATCTGCCCGCCGATCCACCAGTAACACGTCAACGCCGCCACGTCGCAGTTCGTAGGCGAGCATGAGCCCGGTCGGACCCGCACCAGCGATAATCACCGGTTTAGCGTCTCGGCGTGGCTGTGTCATGGGATGATCCATTCGATATCTCCATCTTTGTTAGAGGTTGCACTTATGGTGTTGGGGTTTGGAGGCGAGGCGCGATGGCAGAAAAGTTGAATCCCGAGGTGATCGCACGGACCGCGCTGCGATTGCTGGGCGAGAAAGGTGTCGACGGTCTCACCATGAGGGCGCTCGCGGCCCAACTTGACGTGCAGGCTGCCACTCTCTACTGGCACGTGGCGTCCAAGGAGCAGTTGTTTCGGGCGATGGCTTCCATCATGAACACAGATGCCGCGGCCCTGATGACCGCAGCAGACCGGCGCGCACCCGGCCGGGAATGCATCCGTCGCTGGGCCCGGGCGCTGCGTGACACGATGTTGAGCCACCGCGACGGCGCCCGGGTGTTCGCTGGAGTTCACTCGGTGGACCCAGTTGGGTTCGAGGTCATCGAGGCGGTGTTGGACGCCTGGCGTGACACCGGACTCTCGGCCGCCGAAGCCGCGCAACGCACCGCGTTGTTGCGGAGTTTCATCGTCGGGTTCTGCATCGAGGCCCAAGGCATTGCCGATCTGCGTGACCATACTGAATCCGGCCGAATGGACGAGTTCTTGACGGCGGTTAATCCGAAGCGCTTCCCGCTGGTAGCCCAGGCGCTGCCCATCCTCCTTGGCACCACCGCAGCGGAGCACTTCGAGCTTGGACTCACGCTGATGCTCGGCGGGCCTACCTCTGCGGACTGACTCTGGCCGCCACGCGGAAGAAATCCGGGCCATTCGACCTGACCAGCCAACTCGCGGCGCCCGCACAGAGGTCATGCAATCGAGGCAATCCAGTCGCCCACCGTGACGACGTCCGCTTGAATCGGGAAGACCTTTTCCGTCAGCACCCGGTGCGTCTCTTCGTAAATATCCAGACAGCCGTCGGAGAGGACTGTGATCTCGAAGTCGAGGTCCGCGGCCTCTCTGACGGTCGAGAGCACGGCGCCACTGGTGGCGATACCGGCGACGACGATGCGCTCGATTCCGCCCGCGCGAAGGAGCAGTTCGAGATCGGTGCCGCGGAATCCACCGAGGCGCGCCCGTTTCACGAGCAGGTCGGAGGATTGAGGATCGAGTCCGGGGTGGACGTCGGCACCCTCATCGTCCGGCGTGAGTCCGATTCCGCCCCTCATCCGGAGGATACCGAGCATCTTGTTGTGCGGGCTGTCCTCGGGATGACCGGCCCGGAACCGGGCGACAACGTGGATGACCGGCATTCCCGCGCCGCGGGCTGCATGCACCGCCCGGCGCACACGTTCGAGATACTCGTTGTTTTCACCAAAGGCGGTGACGGTCTTTCGCTGCACATCCAGTGTGAGCAGAGCACTGCTGGCCATGGGTTCGTCCTTTCAGGAGTGGTCGGTTGGGTTGTCGGCATAGAGCACCAGGGCGGGACCGCCCGGCACCGGTGTGGTCATTACGGTCCCGCGCCCGACTAACACATCCGAGTGCGCGATACCGAGTACATCGAAATGGGCCAGCCACCGCTCCAGTTCGGCCCGGTCAGCCACCTCGAATGCCAGGTCGCTCATAGCGGGGATATCGACCGAGTGACGCAGAAGGATCACCGGTGCCACGCCGGGAACCCGCACAACGGCACCGAAGCGGTCACCGCAGCGGTCGAGATGGTCGAGTTCAGTCAGATGTGTCGCGCCGAATGCGGACTGAAACCAGGCGATCGCATCATTCAGATCTTGTACTGGCAGGCTTACGTGATGCAGCCCAGACAAACGCGGCTGGGTCACGGTCACTCCCTCCCAGCGCTCGCGTCGCTACGAGTCGAGGCATCGACAAGATCGGACTTTGTCCTATTCGCAGAACCGAACCACTGTTCCAGCGCCGACAGCAAACCGGCCTCAGCCACTGCTGTCGAAGTACCCGCTGCGGTGAGCCAGCAGACGTAGCCGTCCGGGCGGACGAGTACCGCGTCGGCCGCTACGCCTGGAAGTTCGGGAACCACCGTTGCGGTGACGCGCGGTAGCCACGCTTCTGCCATGATCGCGTGACGTCGGTCGACGGTGACCAGCGCCGCGCGACCTTCATGCAGGAGCGAACTCAGCCAACGTGGCTTGCCGGCCACCTGCAGCTCGATATCGGGCATCCGGGCGCCGAGCAACGGATGTTCGGCGCCCGCCATCGGGTAACGGATGGCGAGCCCCGATACCTCACCCGCCATGTAGCGTGTAACCGCCGGGATCGCCAGCATATCGGTTACGACGTGCCGGATCGGCTCTTTGGCCGGATCGGGGAACATCAAATGAACTTGTGCCTGCACGTTGTCGAGCGCGCGAGCGGCGACCGGTTGTTGCTCGGTGAAGTAGCTATCGAGCAGTCCGGTCGGGGCGTGACCCTGCAGGTGCGCCGCAAGTTTCCAGCCGAGGTTCGTGGCGTCCAGCAGACCAAGGTTCATGCCCTGCCCGTTGGCCGCAAAGGCGATGTGGGCGGCGTCGCCGGCGAGGAGCACCCGTCCCGACCGGTATTCGGATGCCTGCCGGGTTGCATCATTGAACCGGCCGGCCCAGAGCAGTTCGTCGACCTCGATCTCGTTGTTGAAACTCTTGCTCACGAGGTCATTGATCTCTTCCAGCGTAACCGGGACGTCCAGACTCCGTGGGCCATTCACAAAGTCAACTGCCCCGAGCCGATGGTGACCGCCAGGCTGCGGGATGAGGACTGCAAAGCGTTCGGTGCTTTTGTTCTGGTGGAACAGTTGGTGCACGGATTGCCATTCGTCGGCTACCCAATCCGCCCTCCGACCGACACGCACTTGCGCGCTGATGGCGTCGATGGTGCCGTCCGTCCCCGGAAAATCAATGCCTGCCAGCTGACGAACGGCGCTCTGGCCGCCATCGCAACCGACGACGTAGCATGCGCGGATAGAAAGTTCGCCGTCCGGGCCATCGACAACTGCGGTCACGCCATCCGCATCCTGCGACAGCGAGATGAGCGTCAAACCGCGTCGAATAGTGATATCGAAGCGCTCGGCCAGATTGGCCGTTATCACCTCCACCAGCGCGAGGTGGGCAATTCCGAGGGCGTAGGGCCGCCGGGCCTGCCACCCCGCATATGGCAGCGATACCGGCAATTGCCCGAAATGCGCGTCGTTGAGCAGATTGGTCGACCGCTCGGCGACCGCGTCATAAAGGCCCCGTTGCTCAAGGATCTCGATGGAGCGGACCGGGATGCCCACCTCTCGGGAGTATTCCGGGATGCTCTGGAGCCGATCGATGATCGTCACGTCGACACCCAGCAATGCCAGGTCCCAAGCCAACATCGCTCCAGTTGGACCGCTGCCAACTACAAGCACTTCGGTCTGGATGGACTCCATTTTGTGTCCCCTCATGGATGGATACCGTGGAAACCGTACATCGATCAAGATACATCTAACAACGTTAGAGATCAATGGTGCGGGAGCAGGACCGCTATTCAGGAAATCGTGAATAACCAGTCCTGCAAAAATCCGGTAAATCGCCTCCTGCAGTCTTATCAGACTCGGTTATTTAAAAGCCTTGGTAAAACCTAAATACACCAGAGTATTTGCAACCGAATTCCGGGCATAGACAGGTATCAAGACTTTCAGCTTTACAGAGCCTTTGATTTCAGGGATATCGAAGCCGACAACCGGGCCCATTGACATCGCGGCAAAACGTTTTCCTCCGGGGACCCTCACGCCATTGATCTCATCGTCCGCCATCTCGTTAGCGTAAAAGCCGGTAACACCAAATTGCCACCGAGCAAGCCTTTCACTGATCGCCCAGTCAACATCGAAAACAGGACCGTTATGGTAGTGCGTGGCATTATTAGTTCCAGCAATATCCATAAAAATGTGCGCACTAAATTCTGTACCATCCCCAAATATATTGGGACCAGTTAGATACGTAAGAGCAAAATTTGGAATGTAATAAATCGTATTGTGGCCGGGCGAAGTAAGATCGCGCTTATTGTATGCGCCAGTTGGAAATATCATCGAATAGGCAACCTTCGCCGTCAGACCGACTGGAAGCCCATTTGCTGCATTTCCAAAATATCTGCTCCATGAGAACAAATCCGAGTACAAATCTCCAAAGCCACGGACATTATTCGTCGTCGGGCCGAGTGTAAGTCTTCCTGAATAATAGGCCGTCTGCAAAGAACTGGCCACCGTGCCGCCGAGCAGTTTAAATGGATAAACATAAAGGATGCCACCCGCGAAAATATTGTTACTCGTGGATACATTGACATTGTTCACCGGGTGTCCACCCCCTCCGTAAAGTTGTGAGCTATGCCCGTACCCGGTAACCAGGCCAAAGTAAAATCCAGTCGCACTGGGAAGATAGGCGTTGCGGATATCCGTGCCACCGACGGGGCCACCAAAAGTGGGCCCCTCTGCTGCATAACCTGCAGAACTCTGAATGGCGGCTACGAATGCGCAAGCGGCAACGCGGCGAAAAGAAATTTTCAACTCTGTCTCCTTTAAGCTATCTAGTTTTAGTCGAGCAATTTAAAACAAAAATAACCCCCACTCTCCCCTGCACGGCGGGTTTCATATATTCCATCGAGCCAGCTCTGCGAATTTCGATTTTTAGGACAGGCATTTACGCAGCAGAAGCGCCTGTCTGAGTCGAAATATCAAACCCACGGATGAACCCATCTAACGTATCGAAAATTCGATGTCGAAATGCCGCCGGCAAACCTGAATTGGCCTCCCGCTACTTTCGATTACCCAAGTTGGCCAGCAAGACCACGCACAGCGATCGCCCAGAGCCTGACGAATGCTCGGTTCCGATGCCAGTGGCAGGAAATGCTCCAGTCAATTTGCCTAGGTCTCCACCCATGTGATGATCCACTCGTCATATCAGCGCTACGCAGATCGCCAGACAACTATACAGTTTTTCGTCGGACAGTTAATGCGGGTAAACGGCATGCTCAAGCGATCAATTGAGCACAAATTAGCTCAACCACCTTCGATCATTTTTCGGCACATCCCTGTCCTATCGTACACATTCGGCTTTCACAGGCAAAGAAGGTGGGCTCCCAAGCCATGCTAGCTCGGACTAACAGCAGGTGAATTGCCCCTTGAAATCGTCCGACATATCTCATAACATCGTCCTACGCTGATAAACTCCAACCGGCGTTGTTCCATGACATCCAGGTAGATGCCCGTCTTCACTAGAGGTAGCGCCCCCCGTTGGCATCACATAAAACAACGCAACCCAAGGCCCGCATCAATCCTCCGTCCCTTCGCGAGATCAATACCGAGATTGAATGCTGCGGAAGGCACGGTTGAAGGGCGATCTGGTGCTCGCCGATGCGAGCCACGTGGGCATCTGGCAGATCGTCGGACGAAATGGGTTGTAGCGCCGCTTCCGCGCTAAAATCACGCGTTTATTTCACGTTCGGGGACCTCGAAAACCATGTCATCAGAGCAACAGGGTGTCGACGTTTCGACTGTTGAATTTGTCATGTCGCACATTCGTGAAGGTGTTCGCAGCGGTCAATTCGCGGTAGGCAGCAGGATCATCGAAGCAGAATTGCGAAGGAATCTGGGCGTAAGCCGAGGTTCGATCCGCGAAGCGGTATCACGACTTGCTGCTGAAGGCCTTCTCGAGGTCAACCTTTATAAGGGGGCATCGGTTCGGGCGCTGACGAACGATGAAATCAGGGATCTGCTCGAGATCCGTGAAGTTGTCGAAGGACTTGCGGCACGTAAGGCGGCTTCCCGCATCAGCGTGGCCGATTATGCTGAGAGGCTGAGGCTCGCACAGAAGCGTCTTGATACAGCGGAAGATGACGCAGAAGACCCGGACGCTTATTTTCGCGCGAATGCCGACTATCACAGCCTGCTGCTTGAAATAGGCGGGAACAGCAGGCTTCCGGCCATTCTCGACCATCTATACACGACATTCTTTCGGGCTCAGGCAGGAGGGTTGATGAGTCACGGTAGCGTGCGCCGCTCCAACGATGACCACCGAAGGATTACGGATGCCATCCTGCGCGGCGATACCGGATTAGCTGAACTATTAATGCGCTCTCATATTCAGCGTACGGCGTACCTCCTTGCTCAACGCGCGCAAAAATCGTAGCGTGTTTTCCTCAATTGCAGCGGGCACGATAGGATGCGTTATCGCAATGGCGGCTCTTTCCGGAGCGTCTGCTGACGCGCGCATCAACGGCTGACTGTTGTCGAGCGGCGGTAAGCGGCTCGCGCCGGCCGTTCCCTATCGCGCACGAGCGCACGGCATGATGTGATGCAGCCGTGGACATCAGGGATCGAGTCCACGATCTTCGATCACGGACAGGATCTCTCTGGATGTCGAAC
>NZ_JBOIGG010000004.1:0-359659 GCF_050742655.1 Paraburkholderia sp.
TCGAATGGCCGACCACCTGTTCGGCAGGCAGGCCGCTGTGATCCTGCATGAAGCGGTTCCACATCAGCACCTTCGCGTCGCGGTCGACCACGAAAATACCGAAGCCGACGCGCTCGACGACGAGATCGCTCAAAGAAGCGGCAGAAACGTTCATAGGCTGGACAACAGCGCGTCGAGCGCGCGATTCATATGGCGGATCGAGTCTTCGGCCATCAGGATGACCAGATGGGCGCGAAAACTCTGGTCTTCGAGCGCGAAATTCACTTCGACCAGCAGCGCGACTTCCCACGCGAGCACGCCTGGCTGGAACACCTCGTCGAGCATCAGCGACTCGCCCAGCATGCCGGGAGCGGAGAACACCGGCGTGCGGCCAAGCTGGTCGAGAATGCACGACACACACGCGCCAGTCAGTGCGTTCGCGACGTCGAAGATCAGTTCCTGCTGGGTCGTCGCCTCGTACGCGGAGCGCGCGTACGGATCGTTGACGAGATCGCACAGCTGCTCGACGCTGCCGCTGCGGCACAGCACCAGCGCCTCACCCTTGATGTCCGAGCGGAAGCCCTGGCGCACCGCGGAGACCGGCTCCTCGATGCCCGTCATCTCGCGCAGCGCATCGGCGGCCTCGCTCACGGCGACCACGCGCACGCGCGGCACCGACAGTTCGATGAACGTATTGAGCAACAGCGCGAGACGCGTCGCGGCCTGACCCATCGCCAGATTGGCGACCTCCTGCAGCGCGTCGCGCTGATCTTCGGTGAGGACTGGCTCAGACATCGGCGGCTACCTAATTTCGCCTTCTTGCTGAAAGCAGTAACGAGCGAGACCTTGAAGTTGAAGCAGCGCTTCAATCGGAGCCACGGTTATCGGGCACATGGCACACCATCAATTCCTAATATACTGGGAAGACAAAGTATAGGGTAAAACGGACATTTCTCCTAGTTTACTAGGAGAAATGATGTGGAGCCTGCTGTCGCTTTTGGTAGAACCCTTCGCCGCTTTCGCAAAACAGCGAAACTCACGCAGGAGCAACTTGCCCTAGAAGCCGGGGTGCGACGGACATACGTGAGCTTGATGGAATTGGGGCAGAATCAACCTACTATTACTACCGTCTTTAAGCTTGCGAAGGCGCTTGGTTGCGCACCTAGCACCCTGGTCAGGGCTGCAGAAGAGGAGTGCTAGATTCGCCGGATGCCCCATGCTGGTTTGGTTGTGCCGCCGGAGACGATGCCGGCGGCACAATGACGGTGTTTACGTCAGATTTGATTCATCCTCTTTCCTATCTGCGGCGAGGGCTGCCGCGACCGCTCGTACGGACACGCCAAGCAATCTCGCCGCCTTGAAGGGACTACCTCGAGTCATTATCAACGCGGTCATGGCAGCTTCTGCGCTGACGGAGTTTGAGAAGCTATAGGCGAGTGTTGCATGTGGCCTTTCCTTCTGGCGGCTAGGGGAATCGGCTTTCCCACCAAATAGCCTGTTCTCCGCGCTTGTCGTTGCAACTCTTATCAGACTCAGCAACTGCACCTTACCGGTCCAACGGACGAACTTGCGCCAATGCGTGAGGCGGTCATCAATTTCATGTCGACTAGTTCCCGTTGTCACCCAGTGTTCGAGGAGAAAGCGAAGGTGTTTCTCCTTGAAGTTCCATGGCGTGGTGAGTGCGAAGCCGGCAGAGCGTAGCACCCGAAAACCTGCCAAGAGGGTAGCCACACGTCTCGCCTGTGTTTCAGCTGACACCGGGTACAACGCGCCCGTTGTCGTACTCAGGGTATGACTAATCTTTTCCTCCATGAGTGCCTGGAAGTCGTGTTTGAATCGGGGCGGTAATTTGCTGTCCGCGATGAGACGCTTATAGTCGTAGACCGTTTCCATTCTGTATTCCTGTGATTTCGGTGCAATCGCTTGCTCGTTGTCCCATGCAAAGGCAGGCGACAAAGTGGCGGCTTATACAAGAAGCCGGGGTGCGCTGTTGGGTCAGGCCGCGCGTGCCTTCGAAAGGAGAATGGAGAGGCGATGAAGCAGCAAACGCTGAGTGACGGCTTGACTTGACGAGAGGGGGCTATGAAAAAACAGGCAATCGTGTGCCCGCAATCTGCGCTGCGGCGATTACTTTTGCAACAGAACCATGATGGAAAACGACGCTTACCGTCGAGTCGACGGAGTATGGCAATAGAAATGCAGCCGCCTAACGATAGGGGATCGTTAGAGATTGGCACGCGAGTGCATGCCGGATCGATGCGTCGGTGACGCGGTACAGATTATATTGCTGAAAATTAATCGCACGCAAGTGGAGGGCACCACGGATGGAGCCACGCGCGGACATGTTGCGAATCAACGCTCAGTAAAAGCACAAGTCCTCGCGATTTCCTCGTGATACGTCACTCCACATCCGCCCCCGGCTCCCCCGGCAACACATAATGCATCTCGTAAAACAGCATGTCGCCCTTCGACGGCAGCTTGAACGCGGGCGTCGACGACGCGAAACCGAGCGCCTCGTAGAAGCCGCGCGCGGACTCCCTGGCGGTGCACCACGCGAGCCGGCCGCCGTGCTCGAAAGCATGCTGGAGGCACTGCTTGATCAGCAGCCTGCCGAGGCCGTATCTTTGCTGGGCTGTGTCAACGGCCACCCCGCGCAGACGCCATTCCGTATCGCTGTGGGAGCGGGGCATCGCTTCGTTGCAGATCGTCGCAACTGCAACGATCCGCTCGCTCCGGTAGATAGCCAGATGCAGTGTGGATGGGTCGTCGTCGCCGCGGAACCGGCTGCCTTCGGTATGTCCGTCGAGCAGCACCGCGCTGCGTAACGGTATGACCTGTTCGGAGGGAACCGAACGAACGGCAAGCAGTGTCTCGTAGGAGGCCATATTCGATGATGTCCACGCGGCCGTTCGCGGGCCGCTGTTTGAAAATGTCGTTGCTGACCGCTTCGCGTGTGTGGCCTGGCAGGACGCCCGCCCACACAGGGTGCAGTTCGTAGCGAGCGAACTTACCGGGTCTTTCTGCATCGCGCAACCGCCTTCGCAACGGCCCCATGGTTGACCATCAACGGGCTATGCAAAAGCGTATCCAGGTAAGAAATGCCACCTATCAAGAGAGGCAGGTGGCATTTCTCACCCTTCACAGGGTACCCTTGCGTCAACTACGACTGCCGGACAACAAGTCAACTGAGATCTCAGATGCTCGGGAATACTCAATCCGATACCCAGATGGCGTACACCCAGATCCGTTCGCGGATCCTGGATGGTCGCCTGGCGCCCGGCGCCGCCGTGTCGCCGCGCAACATTGCCGAGCAGTTGACGCTCGGGCACACGCCGGTGCGCTCCGCGATCCAGCGGCTCGTGGTCGAGGGGCTGGTGGACGTCGTGCCGCGCAAGGGCACCTACGTCGCCGCGCCGACGATCCACGATCTGCGCGAAATCTTCGAAGTCCGGCTCGCACTCGAAAGCACCGCGGCCTACCTCGCCGCCTTGAACGGGCCCACCGACGGCCTGACCACGGTCGTCGAGCAGTTGAAGGAAATCGTCGATACCGATTCGACCGATCTGATGACCGAACAGCGGATAGGGTGGGTATTTCATCAGGAGATGTTTGCCGCATCCCGCAACCAGCGTCTGTTCACGACCTACAAGATGCTCCGGGTGCAGACAGGTCTCGCGCTCAACGAACTGTATCGGGACGATGCCACGACGGTTCGGCGGGGCACGCGCGAGCACCTGCATATCTACGACGCCATTCGCGAGAAGAACCCCGAGGCCGCGCACCGGCATATGTGGAATCACATCGTGGACGGCACCGACGCACGAATCAAAATAATCAGAGGTAGCGATGAATCAGCCACACACGAGTAAGCGGTTTCCCCTCCCTGCGCAGATGCTGGCCGGCCTGGTGCTGGGCATCGTCGCGGGCATTTATGCGCCGACCGCGAGCGCAAAACTCGCGTTCCTCTCGGTGATGTTCGGTCACGCGATCAAGATGGTCGTGATGCCGCTGATCCTGCTGTCGGTCACGACCGGCGTATTCCGGATGGGTTCGCAGGGCGGTCGGCTTGGTCGCACCGCGTTGCTCAGCATCGTCTTCTTCATCGTGATGACCTGCGTCGCCAGTTCGCTCGGGCTCGGTCTGAACATGCTTTTCCGGCCCGGCCTCGGCGCGAGTCTCGAGCACACGGCCACACTGCCCGCGAATCTCGCCGGCAGCATCGACTGGACGAAGTTCGTCGTCGATCTGATTCCGGCGAACATCGTCGATGCGCTCGCTGCCGGCAATTCGTTGCCGGTGCTCGTCTTCGGCGTCTTGCTGGGGGCGGCGCTCGCGGCGGTCAACGAACGGGCCGCGCCGATGGTCGCGGTGCTCGACTCGCTGCTGTCGGCGCTCTTCAAGATGATCGAGTGGATCGTCGCGCTGTCGCCGCTCGCGATCTTCGCGGCGCTGGCATCGCTGCTGGCTTCGAAGGGCGTGGCGGCGATCCTGCCGCTCGTCAAGCTGCTCGGCATCGCGTACCTGGGCATGGCGGTGCTCGCGCTGATTCTCTCGCTGATCATCAAGGCGATGGGCCAGTCACCGCTGCGCGTGGTGAAGCAGGTGAGCGAGCCGTTGATTCTCGCGTTCACGACGCGGTCGTCGGAGATCACGTTCCCGGTGCATCTGAAGCGGCTGACCGAGATGGGCGTTCCGCCCGGCGTGGCATCGACCGTGCTGCCGCTGTCGTACATCTTCAATCGCGACGGCGCCGTCCTGTACACGGCGCTCGCGGTCGGCTACCTCGCCGATGCGTATCACTTGACCTGGAGCTGGCCGCTGCTGCTAACCATCGGCGTGCTGACGATCATCACGATCGACGGTGCGGCGAACGTGCCGTCGGGCGCGATCGTCGCGATCACGGTGATCCTGGCGGCGGTCGGTCTGCCCGCGGAAGCAGTCGTGCTGATCCTCGGCATCGACGCGTTCTTCGACATGGGCCGCACCGCGCTGAACGTGTATGCAAGTACCGTCGCGACCACGGTCGCGATGCGGATCGCGGGCAGCGAAACCGAACCAACGGAGCCAGCAGGGGACGCGCGCGTCGGCGGGATCGGAACGTTGCGCAGCGATACCTGAAGCAGAAACGTAGCCGGAACCTGAGAGCCTGCCTGTCCGGCAGGAGCGGTAGCAGAAGAACAGGAAGTAAAGAGGAAGGAAACTGGCAGTACGAGCGGTTGGCGCCGGTGTTGCGAGCACGGGCGCCAACCTGACCAAGGAAGCGTAACAAGAGAGACACCCATGGCTGACCGTATTCTACGGAAACATCAGCGTGACGCAGTACCCTTCGGCCGCGTCGCGACTGACCCTTCGGCACTGTTTGATTCATCGCGCGTGAGCGTTGCGGCCGGTTGTGCCTGCGACCTTTTCGTCTCGCCTGCTTGCGGACGTCAACCTGTCGAACGGGAGGGGCGGCGCTCATGAAAGTCCGTGCTAGCGGCTTACGCCGCAAAACCTCCGATGCGTCGCTGCTGCGATGCGATCTGCGTACGTTCGGTCGCGATGCGATGGAATCGCGCGTAATCGCGCGGCGCCCGTCGCCGCACGAATCGTTCGATACCGGTGTGGTGACGCCCGTGCGTCTTCCAGTGCGACAGGTCGCCGAACCGGCGGTCAAGTCGCATTTCCTCTGTCGCGATGGCCGTGCGCTGCCGCTTTATGGCTCGATGAAGGACGCCGCGCACGGCCTGTATCTGGGTCTCTTCCACGGTCGCGACAGCGTCGCGGCGTCGATGGACGAGATGGGCGCGCCGGGGCCGGCGATCGGTCCTTTGCTGTACGCGAGAACGGCGTACGCGGCGCATCTGTACCTGCGCTTCGTCGATCCTGCAACGGCGGGGCAGTTCTTCCCCGAGTTTCTCGCCGAGGCGGAGGACGATCCGTTCATGGACGTGCTCGACGAAATCCCGGTCGATCTGACGGGCAGCACGGTGCCGTATGACGGACGCTTCTTCGGCGACTGGACGGTTTTCTATCACGACGCGTCGCGCGACGAACCTCGCGAAGGCGGCACGCGCCGATAGTGCTTCGTTTCGGGTAACGGTCCTGACCGCGCGCCTGGGACTGCGCGCGCGTCGTCTCGCTTGTCACATCCCCCTGCACGCGATAGGCTCGTCACGAGCACGAGCCGTTCGAAAAACTGCGGCTCGACTTCAATCTCCCCCGAACCTGCCGGACTGCTACGATCGGGCTCACACCGGTCGTAGCAGAGCGTACTGGGGCACCGCGGTCGCCGATCCTTCCGCAGCCGCGCATCGCCCCGATATTTTCCGAGGTAGATTCATGTCTCTGAACCAGATGCAGATCGCACCATCGATAACGCCGTGCAAGTGCTGCTTTGGTGTGAGCCGTCTGTGTGGCGTCGTCGATTTTTCCCGCTGTGGGGCCGACCACGCAGCAGGCCGGAAAGTCGATCCCTACGTCGGCGTGCCAATCTATTTCCACCGCTGCGAGTACTGCGGATTCGTCTTTACCCGAGCGCTCGATGCATGGACCTCCGCGGATTTCGCGGCCCACATCTACAACGATGACTACGAGCGGCACGATCCCGATTACAAGGGCGATCGTCCGCACGCCAATGCCACGATGATCGCCGACAGTTTCACGGAGATGGCACAGCACAACATTCTGGATTTTGGTTCGGGCCTTGGGTTGCTGGAGCACGATCTGAAAGCGCGGGGTTTTCCACAGGTGCAATCGTACGATCCGTATGCGGCCCACTCCAATCCCGCGGTATTGTCGGATCGCTACCGGACGATCGTCGCGTTCGAAGTGTTCGAACATCATCCGCAACCGCACGCGCTGATGAAGGATCTGCTGGGCTTTCTCGACGACGACGGCGCGATCCTGTTCAGTACACTGCTCGCAACAGACGCGGTGATGGCCGAAGGTATCGACCGATGGTGGTATTGCGCTCCCCGCAACGGCCATATTTCGTTTTACTCGGCGCGTGCGCTGGTCGCGCTTGCAACACAACACGGACTCACCGCCGGCTCGTTCGACGAAGGCGTTCACTTTTTCTACAGGAAAACGGTCCCCGCGTGGGCGGCACGGTACTCGCATCAGATTCATTCGGCCTGATGCAGAGTCCGGTCGGTGCAGGGTAAAAAGGGGAAGCAGGCGCATGGACGGAAAAATGAACCCGGCAGCAGAAGGGTACGCAGCGCACATCAGCAGCACCGTTCACGAACTTCGCCGTGCGGGTCACGCCGATATGGCGCAGCAACGGGTGAGGTCGTGGGCCGACCGGGTCACCACACCGGTCGACCAGGCGCAGCTCGGTATCGACATGAATTTTCTGGGCCTGTTCGACGACGCTGCCGCGTTGCTTAAGAGCGCGCTTGCCGGTGGACTGGTCGACTACGACGCATACCTCGCAAAGTCCGAACTCACGATCGCGTTGTATGCAACCGGCCGCTATCACGAAGCGCACGGTCTGTTCAGATCGCTGCGCGACAGCGGGGCCAGCGCGTTGTTGCTGCGCCAGTTTTATCCGTCGCAGGTCGAGCTCGCGACTGCAAGGCTTCAGTCGAAATTTCTCGGACTAAGCGATTCCGTTGCAGGGAAAAAGGTACTGGTCTGCATGGAAGGTGGCGTCGGCGATCTCGTGATGTATTCGCGCTATTTCCGTTCGCTCATGAACGATGGCGCGATCGCGGTCCACGTTCAAGTGCCGGAGTCTGCGAAAGGCATCCTGCACCCCGAACCGTGGCTGAAAATAGCCGACGATTTCGAGGCGGCGGTGGACGAATGCGACCAGGTCACGTGGCTCTTCAACCTGTTTGCGCGGTACCAGACGAATCCGTATTTTCCGCAGCCGGACGGTTCGTGGATCGCGGCACCCGACGGACGCACGTTACCGTCCGGTGCCCGTGTGCTGCTGGACGAAGGACGCGACAGGATCAAGGTCGGTCTCGTCTGGCGCAGCAATTCGGGTGTGCGTCACGAACCCTACCGCTCGATCGAACTGCAGAAGCTCACCCCGTTGATGAGTAATCGCGCCTGCCGGTTCTACTCGCTGCAGGTCGGTGGGGTGACGGAGGCCGAGCAGGCGATTTTCGACGAGCACGGTATCGCCGATATCGGTTCGCAAATCGCCACGTTCGCGGAGACGGCGACCGTTCTCGAAGAGCTGGATCTGCTGATATCGATCGACACAGGCACGGCGCATCTTGCAGGCGCACTCGGAAGACCCGTGTATCTGTTGTTGTCGCAGGCCTGCGACAGCCGGTGGTACGATTGCCAGCGGTTCACGCCGTGGTACGCATCGGCGAGACTGTACCGGCAGACCACGCTGGGCGACTGGACCACTCCGCTCGCTGATCTGTCTGCGGACCTGGCGCAGGCGTGTTCATCGGTTCGTCGTGGCTACCATGATTGATAGCCGTCGGGCGCGTCACGCCAGCAAGCCTCAACGATTGTTCGACCGGGCCCGCGGCCGTGCATTTTGCTCGATGGCGTGCGTGCGAAAGTAGCTGTCGGTGAATGCGCTCGACACGAAACCGCGCGTGAGCAACGCGAGCGGCAGCGCTTGCAGTTCGTCCAGCCCGAGTGCGTCGGTCCGGCTCGCCAGCGTATGCGATGCGCTCGTCATGAGCGTGAGCCGTTCGAGAAACAGCGGCTCGATCTCGATCTCCTCCGAACGAACCTCGGTGAATCCGATCGCCAGATCGATCGCGTCCATCTCGCAGCGGTTCGACGCACACATGCGCATCCTTCGCCCACTTCGCATTCCTGTACGCGTTTTCTGGTGCCCCCAGGAACACGCCGACCCGCAGCGCTATCGTCAACCCGTACCTACCGCTCATGACTGCGTCGCACGACCGTGCTCCCGTCATGCGGCCACGCACGTCAACGAATCCTCGTCGGGAGCACAGGCATGAGCGTCACCGCTTTTCAACCGGCTTTGCAAACCATTTCGCCCACGCTGGGTACCGCTTATCCCGGCAATACGGGCGGCAACCAGGACGCGCTGGCGCTTCTCGCCGAACTCATGCCGATCATCGAACAGGCGTTGCGCGCACTGCAGTCGGCGTCGCAGGCACCGGGACAGCCGCCCGCGCCGCCGCAGCAATCGAGCCCGGGTCTACCGCAGTCTGGGGGCAGCGGTGCAGGTACCACCATGCCGCCCACATCGCAGGGCTCGCCCGCTGCAACACCGTCGTCCACGCCTGCCAGCGGCAGCGGTACGACTGGCAGCGGTGCGACCGGTGGCGGCACCAGCCTCGAAAACGCGATGTCGCAGACCCAGCAGATGGACCCGACGCTGTTCGCGAAGACGATGAAGGACGCGAAAAGCGGCGACGGCAACTCGCTGGCCGAAGACGAGTTGCAGGCCTACAAGGAGGGTGCGATCTCAAAGGACCAGGCCATCCAGGAAGTGTCGGGCGCGCAGAAACTCGCGAACGACCACGGCGGCGGCAAGATCAACGGTCACGTGAAGGACGACGCGAAGTCGCTGCTCGGCGGCAGCTACATCAACGGCGGGCAGACGCGCGCGGGCCACGCGATCTCGAAGTTCTTCGAGAGCTTCACGCCGATCGGCGCGATCGTCAAAGGCGTGCAGGGCAAGACGTCGAAGCAGTCCGAGGACATTCTCACCGCCGCGCAGCCCGCGGAGCAGCAGGGCGCGCAGCAGGCGATGGCCGACATGCAGGCGGCCGATCCGACGCTCACGGCGAAATTCCAGCAGGACGCGAAGAAGGGCGACGGCAATTCGATGGTCGACGACCTCGTGCAGCTGAAGAGCGAAGAGCAAAGCGGCCAGGTGCCCAACACGTTCAGCGATCAGGATGCGCAGCTGCTCGGCAGCCAGATCGGCGACGTCGGCAAGGGTAAGGTCAATGGGCAGAAGGACCAGGAGTTCACGCAGGCATTCGGCACCGACACGCTGTTCCGCGGGTCGAGCAAAGCGTCGAAGACCTGGGACAAGATAGAGAACGGCGTCGGCGGCTTCATGCAGCAGATCGTCTCGCCGGTGACGGACACGGTCGGCGGAGTCGTCGATCTCGCGCACGGCGACGTGAAGGGCGCGTTCTCGCAGTTCGGCCAGGCATTCGTCGGCGCCGCGACGGATGCGGCGATGGTCTTCGCGCCCGAAGCCGCACCCGAAATGGAAGTGGGCATGATGGCCGCGCGCGGCGGCATCGAAGCCGGGGAAGCGGCGTCGAGTGGCAGCAGCATGGTCAGCAACCTGATGAAGGGCGCGAAGGTGGTCGACAAGGCTGATAAGGCCTACGACCACGCGAACGACGCAGTGAACTATCTGACCGGCAACAACGACAACAGCAACTCAACGCAGGGCGCCTGATCGATCCGTCGATACGGCAGGCGCCTGCGCGATGTGCTGCGGGCCAGGTGAACGGCCCGCCGTCAGAACAGATGACGGATGCCGATCTGCACGCCCGTTTCGTTCTGTCCGCCATCTGGCGTCAGGAATGAACCGGTCGTGATGCTTGCGCCCGCCATCTTGAACTGCGCGGTGCCGGAGTTGCTCAGCCGCGACACGACCCCGTACAGGCGCGTGCGCTTCGAAAGATCGTAGTTGACGATCGCGCTCATCTGGCGAGCGTTATTGCCGAGCGACGAGCTGTCCTTGATAAACGCATAGCCGGCGCCCACGCTCAGGAACGGGCTCACGCGATAGTCGGCGGACACCGAGTAGGTGCTGTGGTAATTGCCAGCCTTGTTGCCCACCGGTCCCACGGTCGGGTCGTACTTGCCGGCCGGATTGCTCAACGCGTTGCTCGTGGTCGCGGAAATCACGTCGTTCGCGCGGAAGTACGCGAGATACACCCGGCCGCTGCCGTAGTCGACGTTGCCGCCCGCCATGATCTCCTGCACGCGGACCGTGTTCGTCGCATTGGCCGCGTTCAGGTAGGCCAACGCGAGATAAACCGGGCCCTGGTTCGTCTGCACGCCCACCTGGTAGACCGCGTTACCCGCCAGCGTGCCGGCTTTTCCGCCGACCGAATAGTGAGCTTCGATCTGGGTGTTGGCCACTTTCGGCGAGATGTAGCTGATGTCGTTGTCGACCCGCGCCAGCCAGTTCGCGAAGTTGTTGTAGCCGGAGCCGTACGTTGCCGCGCTGAACGCGTCGAGGTTGCCGCTCCACGCGAACATCGGCGTATTCTGCCGGCCGAAACGGAACTCCCCATACGGCGCCGAGATACCGATCCACGCCTGCCGGTCGAAGAAGCGGTAGGCGTTCTGCTGCGTGCCCGTGGTGGGATCGAAACCGCTTTCCAGGTCGAACGTGGTGCGGTATCCGCCGCCCAGGTCTTCCGTTCCGCGCACGCCCCAACGACTCGTCATCTCGCCGTTGCTGCCGAGCACGGCCAGCGACTTGTTGCTGCCGCCCACTTTCGCCGACTGATAGCCGGTGAACACGTCGAGCACGCCATATAGCGTGATCGACGATTGCGCACGGGCGGGTTCTCCGATCGCTGCTGCGGTTGAAAAAACAGTTAGTATGACTACTAGTCTAGTTTTCATGTCGTCCCCAGATCGATATCGCTCAATGGTTCACTGGTTCAGTTCGCGAGCTTGCGCTTGATGATCAATGCCAGCGGCACGGTGAAGCAGAAGTGCGACATGAAACCACCGATGATCACGGCGGGATCGTAGTAATTGGGATGGTTAGTGGAGGCGATCATGATCGCGACGTGCATCACGATCCATGCGAGCATCGCGTAGAACAGCGCGACGAACGTCGCTTCATAGCCGCGCCGGCGGAAGTACGGCCAGATTGCGGCGAACAGGATGCCCCAGCCGATCGCGAAGAAGAAGTGAATCGCGGTGCCGAGAAAATACGCCCAGATGCCGAGCGACTCCTGCACGTCCTTGCCGAATACGAGGCCGGTCGCATTGCGTGGAATGCCAGCCAGCGGCATCAGATGCTGCGCGCCGACCCAGATCAGCGCCTCGTAAATCCAGATGACCGCCGCGCCGGCGAGACCGCCCGCCACACCGGCGCGAATGATCTTCTGCAAACCGGGTTGTTCCGCTGCGCGTTGCGCCGCACCGTGGTCGAGCTCACTGCTCGTGCTGAAATTGCTGCCCATGTCTCCGCTCCTCAAAAGGTCATAAGAATCGTTGTGCTGCCGACTGCATGTGCTTGCTCATTTGTCCACTCACATCTCCGCGACAGGATTCGTGATGTACCGCAACGCGACGCGGTTCATCACGATCGCGATCGCCGCGACGATCGCGGGAATGGCGAGAATCGAAAAGACCGTCGCGAAGCTGAATCCCATCGACAGCAGCGCGCCGCCGACGAGCGAACCGAGAATCCCGCCGAGCCGCCCGAATCCGAGCATCCAGCTGACGCCGGTCGCGCGGGCGCGGGTCGGGTAATAGGTCGGTGCCAGTGCGTTCAAGCCGGTCTGTGCGCCGCTCATGAAGAATCCCGCGCAGCACACGAGCACTGGCAGCAAGCTGGACGTCAGCGAGCCGGTGCCCAGCGCGAAGATGAAGATTCCACCGAACAGGTACGCGGCGCCGATCACGGCGTTGCGGTTCATCCGGTCCATCGCGAAGCCGACCGCGACCGCACCGACCGTGCCGCCGAGCTGGAACAGGCCGGTGATCGCCGCCGCGCGTGCGATCGGCAGGCCCGCTTCCTTGATGAGCGTGGGCAGCCAGCCGGTCAGCAGATAGATGATCAGCAGGCCCATGAAGTAGGTAACCCACAGCATCAGCGTGCCGAACGCGTAACCGTCGGAAAACAGCATCCGTACCGGTGCTTTGGCGACGCTGGCGGGTTCCGATGCAACGAAGCTCACGTCGTTGCCGAACGGATGCCGGCACACGCGTCCGAGTGTTGCCGCGATGCGTTCGGTCGCCATGCGGCGCACGAGCATGAAGCGCGCGGATTCGGGCAGCAGCCACACGAGCACCGGTACGCTCAGCAGCGGCACGATGCCGCCGAACATGAACACGGAGCGCCAGCCGAACGCCGGAATCAGCCAGGCGGCGACGAAGCCGCCGGCACCCGAGCCGAAGTTGAAACCGGTAAACATGATCGTGAGCAGTAGCGACCGGCTGCGCGACGGCACGTATTCGGACAGCAGCGTCGTCGAGTTCGGCATCGCGGCGCCGAGCCCGAGGCCGGTCAGAAAGCGCAGTGCGATCAGTTGCAGCGGGGTGTCGGCGAACACGCAGCACAGGCTGAAGAAACCGAAGCACGCGACCGAGCCGACGAGAATCGCCTTGCGGCCGATGCGATCGGCGGCCGGTCCGGCGACGATCGCGCCGACGGCGAGCCCGATCATCGCGGCGCTCATCACCGGCCCGAAGGCCGCGCGCCCGACGTTCCAGTCGTGCATGACGACGGGCGCGACGAAGCCCATCACCGCGGTGTCGAGTCCGTCCATGGTCACGATCAGGAAGCACAGGGCGAGAACGAGCCACTGGTATCCCGACATTTTGCGTGCGTCGATGAACGCCTTGATGTCCACTGCCGATGCTGGGTTCATGCATGTCTCCGGAAAAAAGCTTCCCCGCCCCGCGCGCTGTCGAACGCGGGGTCGTGTTGTGGTGTTGTCGTGCGAAAGGGAGCAGGGTGTCGCTGCCCCCTTCGTTATGCCGAGTCCGGCACCTGACGCGTCTTCAGAAATGCCTCGAGGGTCTCGCCGCGCATGGACGCATACATGGCGAGGTTGGACACCTTCACGACGCGCGCGAACTTCTCGAGGACGAAGAAGCACACGCCGTAACGGATCAGACCGAGCCAGTCGCAGTCGTTCACCAGCATTCTTTCCTCTGCGGTCAGGCCGGCGGCGTCATAGGCCGCGGCCCGGTCCCGCAGCCACAGATCGCGCGTCTGCGGCAGGCGCATCTGCCAGAAAAAGCGGTTCAGCGACAGCGTCTTGATGCTCTGCCGGATATCGAACGGGTAGGTGCCGGTGAGTGCCGCGACACCGATCAGTTGCGGATTCATAGCGTGGGTTCGCCTTTGTCGAGCGATTCGTAAAGCGTCACCGCCATCGCCGTGCTGGTCGCGAGGTAGTAGTTGCGGTGCAGCTCGCGGATCGTGTTGCCGAGCGCCCCGCGCATCGCGAGCCACATGATGGTCTCGACGCTTTCCGCGCCGCCAAGGCGCACGTAGTCGACGTGCTTCATCGCCGCGAGGCGCTCTGGCTCGTGCACGATCAGATCGAGAAATTCGATGTCCCACTCGGTGTTGTTGAAACCGCTGCGCTCGCCGTGCACCTGATGCGATAGCCCGCCGGTGCCGACCACCACGACCTTCAGATCCTGTGGAAACGATTCGATTGCACGGCGCAGCGACTGCCCGAGCCGGTAGCAGCGCCGTGCGGTGGGCAACGGATACTGCAGTACGTTGACCTCCATTGGCAACAGCGCGAGCGGCCAGCCGCCGTCGTGCGGCAGCATCAGCGACAGCGGCGAGTTGCAGCCGTGATCGAGCGGACGTTCCTGAAAGATCGTCAGATCGAACTCGTCCTCGACCATCTGCTCCGCGATATGGATTGCGAGTTCCGGATGGCCCGCGATGTCCGGCAACGGCCGTTTGCCCGCGCCTTCATCCGCGAATTCGTGACGGGGCGATACGCCCAGCGCGAAGGTCGGGTAGCAGTCGAAGAAGAAACTGTTCGCGTGGTCGTTGTAGAACATCACCATCACGTCGGGCTTGTGTTCCGCGAGCCACTGCGCCACCGGTTCATAGCCGTCGAACAGCGGGGCCCACGCCGGATCGTTCTGCCGCCGGTTGTCGTATGCCGCGCCAATGGTCGGCACATGCGAGGTGCCGATTCCGCCGATGATTCTTGCCATGTCCTTCCGTTCCGTTGTTCGATGCTGCATGTGCTGTCGTGCGAACCTGTTGCGTGAGTTGTACGGGAATCACGTCCGATTCGATACGACCCGGTTGGGTGGTCTCTCGCGCTCGAAGCTGCTATGGGATACCAAAATACAAAGAGTCAGGCTTTTGCGACAGTCCGGGTAAACGTCACGAAAGTGTAAATATTCTATTGAAATCGAGGTAAGTTTCCGAAAATGGCGGTTTTGACGTCTTGGAGAAGCCCGTCTCACAAGCCTATTTGGTATCCCGTATGGTACGAGCCACGTCGTACGACAGTCCGCCAAAGCGAATCCGCGATAAATGAAACAGATGGCCGCAGAATCAACTCGCAATCCTGTGGAGTGTCGGTTGCGCAACAGCCCGTACCGGGCTATGTTCGGGACGAGGAGACTTGGCCCATGAATTCGACGACTCAACATGCGATCGTGCAGACGCTGCGCGAGAAAATCCTGCGCGGCCAGCTCGCACCGGGGCATCGCCTCGTGGAAGCGCAACTGGCGGAGCAGCTCGGCGTGTCGCGCACGCCGCTGCGTTACGCGTTGAGCGTGCTGTCGTCGGAAGGGTTGCTAGAACGGTCCGGCGCGCGGGGATTTCTCGTGCGACGTTTCAGCGTCGGCGACGTGCTCGATGCGATCGACGTGCGCGGCGTGCTCGAAGGGCTCGCCGCACGCAGCGTCGCGGAACGCGGCGCGAGCCCAGCTTTGCGAGCCGCGCTTGAAGAATGCCTGCGCGCGGGCGACCGCCTGTTCGACACCGGCGCGCTGAAGACCGGCGACGATGTCCTCTACGCCGACATCAACGGACGCTTCCACGCACTGATCGCCGATGCGGCACAAAACGCGGCACTGAGCGCCGCGCTGAACCTGAACGACAAGATTCCGTTCGTGTCGCCGGCCACGATCGCATTCGACGAAACTGCGAAGGCGCGGCAGTACACGATGCTCGTGTATGCGCACCGCCAGCATCACGTGATCGTGACGGCGCTTGCGAACGGAGAGGGTGCGCGGGTCGAGGCGCTGATGAAGGAGCACACGCACATCTCGCGGGAAAGCCTCAATCTGTCGCTGCCCAGACTCCAGTTGATCGGTGGTGCCGCATGACGCGGCGAGCGTTCAGTCAATCGCGAGACCGTACCCGATGAGCAGCGGCACGTTGTTGAATCTCGCGGGCCTGCGTGCGGTGCGGCTCGTCGCGGAGACGGGCAGTGTGAGCCGCGCGGCGGCGGCGCTGTTTCGCGCTCAATCGGCGGTGACGCGCGCGGTGCGGGAAATCGAGTCGGCGCTCGGCGAGCCGCTGTTCGATCGCAAGCCTACCGGCATGCTGCCCACATCAGTCTGTCGCGCGGTGCTGACGCGCAGCGACCGCGTGTTCGGCGAACTCGAAGCGCTCGCGCGATGGTGCGCGATACGGCAGGCACCGCGTCGTGCGGTCGCGCAAGGGTCCGTGCCCGCGTATCTGCTCAACACGCGGCGGCTCGAGCAGTTCTCGGCGCTGGCGCGTCATCGGCACATGCCGAGTGCGGCGCGCGCGCTGGGCATCACGCAGCCGGCTGTCAGCAGCGCGATCCGGATTCTCGAGAGCGGTGCGGGGTTGACGCTGTTCGACCGGAATCCGCGCGGGCTGCTACTAACAAGCGACGGTGAGACGTTTCTCGCACACGTGCGCAGCGCACTGAACGAGTTGCGCCACGTGTCGGACGATGTCGCTGCGTCGCGCGGCAGCATTCAGGGTTGCGTGACGGTCGGTGCGCTGCCGCTTGGCCGCACGCTGATCCTGCCGGAGGCGATCGCCCGCGTGACCGCGCGCTATCCGGGCGTCAGAGTCGTGACGGACGAGAGCGCGTATGAAGCGCTGGTCGCGGGGCTGCGAGCCGGCGACATCGATTTCATCCTCGGTGCGCTGCGTGCGAACGACGCGGCGAGCGGCCTCGAGAACGAGAAGCTGATGTCCGAGGATCTGGTGGTGCTGGGGCGGCGCGATCATCCGCTTGCTGCCGTGCATGGCCTGACCGTCAGGGACCTGGCCGCCGCACGCTGGATTTTGCCGCGCAGCCATTCGCCGGCACGGGCGCTGTTCGAATCGATGTTCCGGCGGATGCGCACGAAACCGCCGATGCCGACGGTCGAATCCGCCGACCTCGCGTTGATCCGCGGCCTGCTGTTGCGCACGGACATGATCGCGGCACTATCCGTGCAGCAGCTGCACTACGAGCGCGAATCCGGGCAACTGGTGCTGCTCGATGCGCCGATGCGCGGTACTAACCGCGATATCGGGCTGACGCTGCGAACCGCCGGCAGTCCGTCGCCGGCGGCGCGTGCGCTGATCGACGCTATCCGCGTCGTGGTGGATGAGGTTGCGTGCAATACGAACACGTGCTAACGCGACGTGTCGGGACCTTGAAGCAGATCGAGCACGTCCCGCCACACGAACGGCGATAGCGTTTCGTACTTCACTCCGCGCGCCGCCATCGTATCGACGAAGCGATCCTGAAGCTGCGCGCATGCGTCGCTCATCGAAGGTTCGATACCCACTTCGTGCAGGGTCTCGCTCACCTCGCGCATTTCCGCCGCGCGTCGGCGGCCATGCTCCGCGACACGGCTGATCAGATAGCCGGGTAGATCAGGCGTGGTACGCATCTTGTCGAAGGTCTCCTGCAGCGACGCGAGCACGATCCGCTCCGCGCCATGTGCACGCGCTGCGCTCAAACATTCGACAGTCAACGCCTCGATCCCCTTGATCATCACGCTGCGGCACATCTTCGCGGCTGACGCGACGCCGACCTGCGTTGCGACCGCGCGCGCCTTGAAACCGAGCGCACCCAGCTGATCGGCAAGCGATTCCGCGTGGGTTCCGCCGAGCAGCATCGGTACGGCGAGACCATAGGGCGGTACCGGTGCCATCACGGCCGCTTCGACGTAATGCCCGCCCGCAGCCTCGATGCATTGCTGGCTGTGCCGCTTCGTCGCGGGCGAGACGGAGTTGATGTCGAGGAACGTCTGACCGGCGACGATGCAGCGCGCGACTGCGTTCGCGACATCGACATCGGACGTCGCCGTTACCGCCGACACGATCAGCGGCGCACCGGCGATTGCATCGGCGACCGTTGCCGCAGGGTGCACGCCGGCGCGCATTGCCTTGTCGCGCATCGCGGGCGCGGCGTCCGGCTCGTTGAGCAGCCGGTCGAACATCGTCACGCGCAGGCCACGTGCCGCCAGCGCGGCGCCGAGGATGCCGCCGGCTTCGCCGAAGCCGATGAATGCGACCCGATCGATCGTGCTCATGCCGGGTCCAGCGAATCCACGGAATCCACGTACCGTAGGCCCTTTTCCGCGAGCTTCCCGCGCATCCCGTAGTAATCGAGGCCCAGTTGACCCGAAGCGAGCACGCCGCGTGTCTTCTCTTCCTTCGCAAGGCGGGCGTCTGCCGCGTCGGCCACGGCATCGACGGTTTCGAGCGGGACCACAACGACGCCGTCATCGTCCGCGACGATCACGTCGCCTGGGCGCACCAGTTGCCGCGCGCACACGACCGGCACGTTGACCGAACCGAGCGTCTCCTTCACCGTGCCCTGCGCCGACACGGCCTTCGACCACACCGGAAAATTCATCTGCTGCAATGCGCGGACGTCGCGGCACCCCGCGTCGATGATGAGCCCGCGCACGCCGCGATGCGCGAGCGACGTCGCCAGCAGCTCGCCGAAGTAACCGTCTTCGCACGGCGACGTCGGCGCGACGACGAGTACGTCGCCGGCCTGGCACTGTTCGACTGCGACGTGCAGCATCCAGTTGTCCGATGGCGGCACCAGCACGGTGACGGCGGACCCGGCAATCGACGCGCCGCCGTAGATCGGCCGCATGGTCGACCCGAGCAGACCGAGGCGGCTCTGCGCTTCATGCACTGTCGCGACGCCCGCCTGCTGCAGACGCTCGACGCTCGCGGGATTCGCGCGCACGATCCGCGTGACCACGACGCCGCGGGTCATGACAGATCTCCGACGACCTGCGGCGTGACGCGCTGATACCCTTCCGCGTACTCGATGTTGCGGCTCGCCGTGATGCCGATGTTGCGCTTCGCCTGCACGCCGCGCTGCAGCGCGACCCGCGTGTAGTATTCCCACAGGTGTTCCTGTCCCGCCATGCATTCGATCGCACGGCGCTTGACGTCCCATACTTCGGTGATGTCGAGGAAGGTCGTCGGCACCCATTCGCACTGCTCGGTCTGATGCGGCTCGAATGCATAGACGGGCGGCGCGCCGACCACCTTCTGGCCCGGTAGATGCCCTTCAGCCTGCGCGATGATGCGTGCTTCCTGCGCGACGTGCATCGCGAGCGGATGATCGAAGTTGTAGGGATCCTTCAACGAATGGCTCAATACAAACGCAGGCTGCACCTCGCGATACACATCGACGAGACGCATCAGCGCTTCATCGGTCACGCGCAGCGGGTAATCGCCCAGATCGAAGAACTCGACTTCGGCGCCCAGCACGTCGGCCGCGCGTTCGGCTTCTTCGCGGCGAGCGGTCTTCACTTTCTCTATCGTCATCTCGCCCTTGCGCCAGAGCTTCGCGGATTCGCCACGCTCTCCGAAGGACAGGCATACCACCTTCACGCGGTAGCCGTTTTTCTTATGCAGTGCGATCGCGCCACCCGCACGCCACACGAAATCCGCGCTGTGCGCGCTTACTACCAGCATCGACTGATTGGTGCTCATTCTGCGTCCTGTCCCGATCGAATGGATTAAGTCAGGACTTATTCTAGGTCTCGCACCGTGAAGGAGGAGCCGCAAAACACCGCGAATAACCTTCTGTTTTGTTTATCGATCCGTGCAACGCAGGGCAGCGGCGGGAGGGATGAAGCGGCGCCCGACAGAAGCCGGGCGCGTGGTGAAGAGGAAGGAAGAGAGAACAACCCGGGCCGGCGCGAACCGGCCCGCCAACATTCAGCCTGCCGCAAATCCCTTCGGATTGCTTTCCTGCCAGCGCCAGTGATCCGCACACATCCGCTCGATGCCGAACTGCGCGCGCCAGCCGATCACCTGCTCGGCCGCGGCCGGGTTCGCATAGCATTGCGCGACGTCGCCGGGTCGGCGCGCGACGATCTCGTACGGCACTGGCCGACCGGACGCTTTCTCAAACGCACGCACGACATCGAGCACGCTGTAGCCCTGGCCCGTACCGAGGTTCACGACGAAGCTTGCATCGCGCGTGACGAGCGCATCGAGTGCCGCAAGATGGCCGCGCGCGAGATCGACGACGTGAATGTAGTCGCGTACGCCGGTGCCGTCCGACGTGTCGTAATCGCCGCCGAACACGCGCAGTTTGTCGAGCTTGCCGACCGCGACCTGCGCGACATACGGCATCAGGTTGTTCGGGATGCCCGAGGGATCTTCGCCGATCAGGCCGCTTTCATGCGCGCCGACCGGATTGAAGTAGCGCAGCGTCGCGATGCGCCACGCCGGGTCCGAAATCTCCAGATCGCGGAGAACCTGCTCGGCGATCAGCTTCGACTGTCCATAAGGATTGGTGGCGGATAGCGGGAACGATTCGTCGATCGGCGAGCTTTTCGGCACGCCGTACACGGTTGCCGACGAACTGAACACGAACTGCTTCACGTTGCGCGCGCGCATGATGGCGAGCAGCACGAGCAGGCTGTCGACGTTGTTGCGGTAGTACTCGATCGGCTTCGCAACCGATTCGCCGACCGCCTTCAGCGCGGCGAAATGAATGGCGCCCGTGATGGGATGCGCGTCGAAGATCCGCTCGAGTGCGGCTTCGTCGCGTGCATCGGTTTCGTAGAACGAAACCGTTTTGCCGGTGATGCGTTCGACCCGCGCAAGCGATTCGCGATTGCTGTTCACGAGATTGTCGACGACGACGACGTCGTAGCCGCCGTTCAACAACTCGACGCACGTGTGCGAGCCGATAAAGCCCGCACCGCCCGTTACCAGAATCGTGCCCTTCGTGGCCATGCTGTGCTCCGTTAAAGTGAGACACCCGTCAAGTTTCGAATCAGGTCTTTGTATCGTTCGACGACATCGCGTTCGTCGAACTCTTCCGCGACTTTCTGCCGGCCGCGTTCACCCATCTCGCAGCGCGCCGCGCTGCCCACGTCGAGCATTTTAGCGAGCGCGTCGGCGAGACTCGTCGCGCTCTTCGCCTCGCACAGCACACCGTTGACGCCGTCCGCGACCACTTCGCGGCAGCCCGGCACGTCGGTCGCGACGGCGGGGCGGCTCATCGCCGCCGCTTCCATCAGTGTGCGCGGCACGCCCTCGCGATACGACGGCAGCACGACGCAGTCCGCATCGGCGATAAACGGCCGCACGTCGTGCGCTTCGCCCGCGTAGTCGATCACGCCTTCGCGTTCCCACGCGGCAACTTCGTCGCGCGAAATCGCGCTCGGATTGTCGACGCCTACTGGCCCGAGCAGCCGGAAGCGCGCGTGCGGGTAGCGGGTACGCAGCTGCCGCGCCGCTTCGACATATTCTCCAACACCTTTATCCCACAGCAAGCGGCCGATCAAAATGAATACTACTTCGTCACGTTCCGGCAGCGGCGCTGGCGCGAACTGGTCGAGGTCGACGCCTTCGCCGTGCAGCAGCCGTGCGCGCTCCGGGTGGACGAGCAGATTCTGGTCGGTAAACGCGGCCAGGTCGTCGCGATTCAAAAACCAGACCTCGCGCGGGAAGCGGAACGCAAAACGGTACAGCTTTTTCGCAACCAGCGCCGCACGGCTCTGCTGGATGAACACATAACCGAGCCCGGTCGTCACCGCGACCGACGCGACGCCCGCGAGTTTCGCCGCGATCGATCCGTAGATGTTCGGCTTGATCGTGTAGTGGAACACGACGTGCGGCCGGATCGCGCGATAGTGGCGATACAACGCGACGAGCGTGCGCAGGTCGTCGCGCGGACTGGTGCCCTTCGATGCGACCGGCAGCTCGATGCAGCGGCAACCCATCCCGGCGAGCAGTTCGAACGTGCGGTCGCGCGGCGCGATCACGATCACGTCCACGCCGCTTTCCACGAGCATCCGGATCAGCCCCTGACGATACGTGTAGATCGCCCACGCGGTATTGCAGACGAGGACGATGCGTAACGAGGCACCTGAAGAGGAACCCGAAGAGGAATGAGAACTCATGCAAAAGCCGGAGAAAAGAAAAAGAACAGCGTCATGCGCTGCCACTCGACGCATACAGTCTGCGCTTGATGTGTTGCAGCGCACGGTACGGCGTGACGAAATGCAGCAGATTCTTCGCAAGACCGAGCCAGTCGTACGGATTGACCGGATTGAAGTAGCGCAACTGCAGCCGCAGCGTCGACGCGATCTGGCGGCGCCGCTTCGTCGCGCTGATGCCGCCTTCGTTCAACTCGTAGTACAGGCCGAGTTCCGGCAGGTTCGCGCAGTCGTAGCGTGTCATCAGCCGCAGGAACAGGTCGAGATCTTCGGCTGCCGGATAGGCTTCGCGGTAGTTGCCGACCGCGAGCACGGCGTCGATGCGCAGCATCATCGAAGGATGGACGAAGCAGCTGCGCAGGAAGCGGATGCGGCGGATCGCGGCGGGGTCGGCGGGCGGGGCGAGCATGAAGAGCGGCCGGCCATCGTCGTGCGCGACAACCTGCGCCCACATGCCGAGCCCCGCGACCTGCGGATGTGCTTCGAGGTACGCGCGCTGTTTCGCGAGACGTCCCGGCACCGTCAGATCGCCGGCATCGATGCGCGCCGCGTAGCGAAAGCCGCGTGCCGCGAGCGCTTCGATGCCGGCTTGCAGCGCGCGTTCGATGCCGCCGTTGCGCGGCATCCGCAGCACTTCGACCGACAGGTTCGGGAGAACAGGCGCGACGATCGGCGGCGTGCTGCCGTCGTCGACGATCAGCACGTGCACCGGCGCGTCTTCGCTAAACGACGCGAGTGTGCGCTCGACGTCCGCGTGGCCGTTGTACGCGGGCATCAGCACGGCGACGTCGCCGAGTGAGCCAGGGGCCGCGTGCGAAGGATCGGAAGAAAGCGTCATGGGCGCAGCTTGAAGCGGATGTAGTAGAGATTGACGCTCGCGGCCGCGAGATAACCGACCGCGAGTCCGACGAGCGCACCGTATGCGCCGAGTCGCGGAATCGCGAGCAGGTTCACGACGAACGCGACGGCGAGCGCGAGCAGCCACTTCGACAGCAGCACGAATTTCGCCTGATATTTGAGCACGACAAGATTGCCGATCGCCTCGATGCCGGCCGGCACCGACAGCCACACGGCCCAACGAAAGATGTCGATTGCGCCTTCATACGCGGGCCCGAACACGCGCCGGATGATGAAGCCCGCGAGCGCGTCGAGCACCAGCGCACCGCCGATCATCAACAGCGCAGTGAGGCCGCTGAGGCGCCACAGGTTACGGCGCAGCTGCGCCTTGTCCTGCACGCGGTAGACGAACGCGGGTGCGATGGTTTGCGCGAGCATCAGCGCGAGCGTGATCCAGTTTTCGTTCAGCTGCTGAGCGGCCGAATAGCGGCCGAGATCGGCGAACGAGATCGTGCGTTCGAGCATCAGCCGGTCGAGTTTCAGGAACAGATACATGCAGATGAGTCCGAGCCAGAACACCGTGCCCGCGGTCGCGAAATGGCGGAACAGCGTGCGGTCCACGCGCCAGTCGAGCGAGCCGTGCCGGCGCACGTAGTACAACACCAGCACGATGCCGATCGCCGCCGATTCGAGCGCCCACAGCCAGCCGAAGCGCGCGGGGCTCGCGGCCGCGCGCACCAGCGCGAACACCAGCACGGCCTTGACGATCGCGGTCGTCATGCTGGTGATCAGTTGCGGCTTGCTGAACGTCATGCTCTGCAGCCACGAATTGATCACGCCGACGAGCGGTTCGCGAAACAGCATCGTCAGCGCGAGGCCCGCGAGCATCGCGCCGACGAGTGGATCGGTAAAGCCCGCCGCGATGCCGGCCCATGTGAGCAGCAGCGCACCCATCGACACCACGATGCGCAGCGCGAACGCACTGCCGAGCACGGTGCCAAGTTGTTCCGGCGGACGATGAACGATGGTGGGGACGAGAATCTCGGCACCGCACACCCACGTGATCGGCGACAGCACGAGCAGCAGCGTGTTCGCGTATTGCCATTTGCCGAACGCATCGGGACCGAAGTAGCGGGCGAGCATCCCGCTGATCGCGATCGCGACGACGATCTGCGTGACCCGTTCGAGCCCGAGCCAGACGATGTTCGCGACGGCCCGCGCGACGTCCGGGTTCGCGAAGCGGCGCGTCACCGAGGCCATCCGGCGCCGGCCCATGCGCGGTGACGCGCCGCGCAGATTCGCAAGAGTGCGCGCTGTGCCGCAGCTTCCGGCAACTTTGTTCGAGGAGCGCGTCTAAGCATTAGAATAGGCGCCTGCACGGCGTATCTGAAAAGCGCAATTATAAGTTGGAACCGGACCGCTTCCGGCAAGGGCGCCACGCGAAGTCTACCGATCTCGCGTGCCGCGCCGGTCAAAATTTCCTTTGCACGCAAGTGAGCCAACCCATGATCTCCCAGTCCATTTTCAAGGCGTATGACATCCGCGGTGTGATCGGCAAGACGCTCGACACGGATACAGCCCGTTCGATAGGCCGTTCGTTCGGCAGCGAAGTGCGCAAGCAGGGCGGCGATGCGGTCGTCGTCGCGCGCGACGGCCGGCTGTCCGGTCCCGATCTGATCGCGGCATTGTCGGACGGCCTGCGCTCGGCCGGCGTCGACGTGGTGAACGTCGGCATGGTGCCGACGCCGGTCGGCTACTTCGCGGCGAGCGTGCCGCTGAAGCTCAACGGCGGCGAGCGCCGCGTCGATTCGTGCATCGTCGTGACGGGCAGCCACAACCCGCCCGACTACAACGGCTTCAAGATGGTGCTGCGCGGCGCGGCGATCTACGGCGAGCAGATCCAGGCGCTGTATCAGCGGATCGTCGACAATAACTTCGAGACCGGCAGCGGCAGCTACGAGGACTACGACATCGCAGACGCGTATCTCGAACGCATCGTCAGCGACATCAAGCTCGCGCGTCCGCTGAAGATCGTCGTCGATACCGGCAACGGCGTCGCGGGCGGTCTCGCGCCGCGCTTGTTCAAGGCACTCGGCTGCGAACTCGTGGAGTTGTTCACGGAGATCGACGGCAACTTCCCCAATCACCACCCGGACCCGGCCCATCCGGAAAACCTGCAGGACGTGATCAAGGCGCTGAAGGAAACCGACGCCGAAATCGGCTTCGCATTCGACGGCGACGGCGACCGCCTCGGCGTCGTGACGAAGGACGGCCAGATCATCTACCCGGACCGCCAGCTGATGCTGTTCGCCGAAGAAGTGCTGTCGCGCAACAAGGGCGCGCAGATCATCTACGACGTGAAGTGCACGCGCAATCTCGCGAAGTGGGTGAAGGAGAAGGGCGGCGAACCGCTGATGTGGAAAACCGGTCACTCGCTGGTGAAGGCCAAGCTGCGCGAAACCGGCGCGCCGCTCGCAGGCGAGATGAGCGGTCACGTGTTCTTCAAGGATCGCTGGTACGGTTTCGACGACGGTCTGTACACCGGCGCGCGGCTGCTCGAAATCCTGACGCGCGTGAAGGATCCGAGCGCGTTGCTGAACAGCCTGCCCAATTCGCATTCCACCCCGGAGCTGCAACTGAAGCTCGAGGAAGGCGAGAATTTCGCGCTGATCGCGCGTCTGCAGAAGAGCGCGAAGTTCACCGGCGCCGACGACGTGCTGACGATCGACGGTCTGCGCGTCGAGTATCCGGATGGCTTCGGCCTCGCGCGTTCGTCGAACACGACGCCGGTCGTCGTGATGCGTTTCGAGGCCGATAACGATCAAGCGCTCGCGCGTATTCAGGAGGACTTCCGCCGCGTGATCCTCGCGGAAAAGCCGGACGCGAAGCTGCCGTTCTGAGTCGAGTGCGACGGGGCCAGCATGCCGCGCGAACGGAGATAAGCGCGTGCGATGTGCGCAATAAGCGGTAAGGCGCGGCGCGGGGGCTGACACCCCCGTGCCGCGTTTTTACGTCTTTTATGCGAAGCGACGCCCGCGGCGCGCTAAAATTGCGCACTTTTAACGCATCTTCAGCCGGACCCGTCCGGCGTTCCATTCTTGAGCCCACAAAAGATACTGATCGTGAGGGTGTCGTCACTCGGCGACGTCGTGCACAACATGCCCGTGATCGCGGACATTCGCCGCCGGCATCCGGGCGCGCAGATCGACTGGCTCGTCGAAGAAAGCTTCGTGTCGCTCGTGCAGCTGGTGGACGGCGTGCATCGCGCGATCCCCGTGTCGCTGCGGCGCTGGCGCAAGCGGCTCTTCTCGCCGGCCAACTGGCGCGAGATCCGCACGTTCCGCCGCGCGCTCGCGGCCGAGCACTACGACCTCGTGATCGACTGCCAGGGGCTCATCAAGACCGCGTGGGTCGCGCGGATGGCGCGCGGGCCGGTGGTCGGGCTCGGTAACCGCACCGACGGCGCCGGCTACGAATGGCCGGTACGCTTCTTCTATGGCGAGCGCGTGCCGATCGAGCCGCGCACGCACGTTGTCGAACGCACGCGGCAACTGGTCGCGGCGGCGCTCGGCGACCCGCCGCCGCAGCCCACCGACGACATAGACTTCGGCATCGATACGCGGCGCGCGGCGCTCGCGCTGAACGAGGCCGGGCTCAACCTGCCGGTGCCATACGTCGTGTTCGTGCACGCGACGTCGCGGGCCGACAAGCAGTGGCCCGACGCGGCGTGGATCGAGCTGGGCCAGGAACTGGTGCGGCGCGGCGCATCGATCGTGCTGCCGTGGGGCAGCGACGCCGAGCGCGCAACGAGCGAACGGCTCGCGAAGGAATTCGGCGCCGCGGCGATCGTGCCGCCGCGGCTGTCGCTGCCGGCGGTGGTCGGGCTGATCGACGGCGCGGCCGCGACGGTCGGTGTCGACACCGGCCTCGTGCACATTGCCGCCGCACTGAAGCGACCGACAGTCGAGTTGTACAATTTCGCGACTGCGTGGCGCACCGGCGGCTACTGGTCACCGAACGTCGTCAATCTTGGCACGGCTGGACAGCCGCCGACGTTGCAGCAGGTGAGGGCGACGCTCGCCGGATTCGGCCTGCTGTGACGCCAGACATCACGGACATCGAACCCACGCGCGCAATTCCGCTCCACCCGTTTTCAGAGCGACCATGAACGAATCCCAGATCATCGAAGTCACCGCCGGCGACTGGCACGCACAGAACCTGCCCGTGCCGCGCGAGGCACTGCTTGCCGGCGTCGAGCGGGGCAAGGTGCTGTACTTCCCGAACCTGCGCTTTGCAATCGAAGGCGGCGAGCAGGCGCTGCTCGATCCCACGATCGCGGACCCGAAGCGCAAGAACATCAGCCTCGAACCGAACGGCGGCGCGCTGCACGGCGTGCTCGGCGACGCGGTCACGCAGTCGGCGGTGCGCGCGCTGATCGCGCGTTACCAGACGAATGCCCGCTCGCTCGTCGACGGTCTCTTTCCCGAATACGACGGCAAACTGCGCGTCGCGCCGACGAGCCTGCGTCTGCATCAGGTCGAAACGCGCGAGACGTCGTGGCGCAAGGACGACAGCCGTCTGCACATCGACGCGTTTCCGTCGCGGCCCAACTACGGCGAACGCATCCTGCGCGTGTTCACGAACGTGAATCCGCAAGGCGTGCCGCGCGTGTGGCGCGTCGGCGAGCCGTTCGAGGATATGGCGAAGCGCTTCCTGCCGCGCATCAAGCCGCAAATGCCGGGTTCCGCGTGGCTGCTGAACCTGCTGCACGTCACCAAGTCGCCGCGCAGCGAATACGATCATCTGATGCTGAACCTGCACGACGGCATGAAGGCCGACCTCGACTACCAGAAAGCATCGCCGCAGCAGACGATGCCGTTTCCGCCCGGCAGCGTGTGGGTCTGCTTCTCGGACCAGACATCGCACGCGGTGATGTCCGGCCAGTTCATGCTCGAGCAGACCTTCTTCCTGCCGGTCCGCGCGATGGCGCAGCCTGAGTGCGCGCCGCTCGGCATTCTCGAACGCCTGCAGGGCAGGGCGCTGGTTTGAGCGCCGGCTGGGGTATGGGTGCGTTCTTCGTGCGGCTCTTGGAGGCCGCATGTTGAGGCCGGTCTACAACGCGCTGTGGTGGATCGTCGCGCCGCTCGCGGTGCTGCGTCTGTTGATCCGCTCGCGTCGCGAGCGCGGTTATCGCGAGCACATCGCCGAGCGCTTCGGCCGTACGCCGGGACGCGTGCCCGAAGACGACACGCCGCTGATCTGGGTGCATGCGGTATCGGTCGGCGAGACGCGGGCCGCGCAGCCGCTGATCGACGCGCTGCTGCATGCGCGGCCCGACGCACGCATCCTGCTCACGCACATGACGCCAAGCGGTCGCGCGACCGGCGAAGAGCTTTTCGGCGATCGCGTGCTGCGCAGCTATCTGCCGTACGACATGCCGGGCGCGATTCGCCGCTTCCTGCGCGCGTGGCGGCCGTCGCTCGGGCTCGTGATGGAAACCGAAGTGTGGCCCGCGCTGATCGACGAATGCCGGCGCGCCGACGTGCCGCTCGTGCTGACCAACGCGCGGATGTCGGATCGCTCGTACCGGCGTGCAGCGAAGTTCGGCCGAGCGACGCGCGAGGTGTTCGGCGGCTTCTCGCGCGTGCTCGCGCAGAGTCCGTCCGACGCCGAGAGGTTGACCTCGCTCGGCGCGCGCAACGTTGCGGTGCTCGGCAACCTGAAGTTCGACATGACGCCGCCTCCCGAACTCGCGGTGCGCGGTCGCGCGTGGCGCGCGGCGATCGGCACGCGGCCGGTGTGGGTCGCGGCGAGCACGCGCGAGGGCGAAGAGGAACTGGTGCTGCAGGCGTTCGCCGCGCTCGCCATCGACGACGCGCTGCTGATTCTCGTGCCGCGTCATCCGCAGCGCTTCGACGAGGTCGCGGCGCTTGCGGGCAAGCGCGGGTTGCGGGTCGAACGGCGTTCGACGTGGGCGCCGCAGGGTGCGGCCGTCGCTGCGCAGACGCCGATATCCACCTTGCCCGCCGATGTCACCGTGCTGCTCGGCGATTCAATGGGCGAACTCGGCGCGTACTACGCGGCGTCGGACCTTGCGTTTATCGGCGGCAGTCTGCTGCCGCTCGGCGGACAGAATCTGATCGAGGCGTGTGCGGTCGGCGTGCCGGTGCTGATCGGGCCACACGTGTTCAACTTCGCGCAAGCGACGAAGGATGCGGTGGCGACCGGCGCGGCCGTGCAGGTCAGCGACCCGGCCGATCTCGCGCGCGCGTTGCGCGAACTGTTCAAGGACCGGCCGCGGCGCATCGCGATGGGGGCAGCTGCGTCAGCGTTCGCTGCGCGGCATCGCGGCGCGACTGCGCGGACGGTGGATGTGCTGACGACGCTGTTGCCTGCGCCGGAGCTTTGACGATACCGGCAATAAAAGGACCTCGAGTTCAGCACATAATTTCTGCCGACCCGTTAGAATGGCGCGTCCTGCTAACGCTGCCATGAAACTCCTTCGGACCTTCCTCCTGCTTCTGCTATGCGTGACGCTGCCCATCAGTGGGCTGGCGGCGAGCGGCCTGGCGGGTGACTGTCCGATGCAGCAGACCATCGCGATGCACGACGACGGCAGCGTATCCACCTCGATGCCGGGTTGCGACTCGATGAAGTCTTCGCCCGACGGCAAGACCAAAGTCGGGTTCTGCAAGATGACGGCGCAATGCCAGTTCGGCAGCCTTTATCATCCCGGCGTCGTTGCAACCGTGGGTCGTCCTGCGGCTCCTCACAGCCAGCTCGTCTTCCACTACTCGCAGTCGCTTTCCATCCGCGCGCCGGATGGACTCTGGCGACCGCCGCGCTCCCTTTAACGCTCCGATCTTCCGGTACACCGCCGTTGCGCGGTGACGTTTGTCCTGATCCAGGACATGAGCCTCTACGTCCGTTCTAGCCCGTTCTAGTCGGGCGTGGACCGGCTCGACCATTCGGGGTTCACATGTTTTTCCCATTCCTTCCGTCGGGAAACCGGCGGTTGCGACGGCGGCCGCTGCGTCGCGTCGCGTGCGCGGCACTGATGATGCTCGCCGCTCGCACGGCCTTTGCCCAGAGCGCCGGCATGACGCTGGACGAAGCGCTCCAGGTCGCGGAGAGCCGTTCGTCATCCATTCAGGCTTCGCAAGCCGCTGTTCGCGGCGACTCGGCGGTCGTCGTCAAGGCGGCACAGTTGCCGAATCCGACCTTGAGACTAAGCGTCGAAGATCTGCCGATCAACGGCTCGCAGGCTTTCACGATCGGCCAGGACAACTTCACGATGCGCGGCATCGGCATCGAGCAGGAGTGGGTGTCGCCGACCAAGCGTCGCCTGCGTACCGCGCTCGCCAACCGGACGGTGGACCAGGACAGGTCCGCCTACCTGGAAAAGCTCGCCGAGGTCCGGCAGCAAACCGCGATGGCCTGGCTCAACGCCGTCTACGCAAAGAAGGCCGTTGCGCTGAACCGGGCACTGGTCGATCACCTGAACGATGAACTCGCTGCCCGCGAGGCGTCGTATCGCGGCGCGCAGGGCAGCGCGTCGGATATCGCGCAGGCGCGCGTGACACTCGGCAATGCACGCGACACGCTGATCGACGCGCAGCAGGATGAAAAATCCGCGCTGATCGATCTGTCGCGCTGGACCGCGGCCGGCAATGTGCTGGCCGTCGCCGACGAACCGCCGCCGCTCGATTCGCGGGTAGCCGGCATGAGCGCCGAACAGCTCGTTCAGATCCAGCCCGCGCTGGTGGCGGCGCACGCGGCCATTTCGGCGGCCGATGCGGCGACCGACGTTGCGCGCAGCGACCGCAGTCCCAACTGGACGTGGGGGCTGACCTACTTCAAGCGAGGCGGCAATTTCTCCGACTACGTGTCGTTCGGCGTGTCGATTCCGTTGCCCCTCAACCGGAAAAATCTCGAGGATCGCGACGTCGATCAGAAGTCGGAAATGGGCACCCAGGCGCGACTCAACTACGAAGACACCGAGCGGCAGGTGATGGCGGGCATCCAGAGTCTGTCGACGAAGCTCGCCAGCGGTCGCGAACGTCTGGCCAATCTCCGGCAAACCGTGTTGCCCGCCGCCGAACAGAAAGTGCAACTCGCCAATGCGGCCTATCGGTCCGGCTCGGGAACACTGGCCGATGCGTTCGAAGCACGGCATATGCAGCTCGAAACGCAGCTTCAGGTGCTGACTCTCGAGCGGCAGGTCTCGCTCGTCTGGGCCGCGCTCGAATACCAGGTTTTGCCCTCCGACACGATCGCCAGCCAGTGAGGAAAAAAATGAACAGGAAACAACTCGTACAGGCTGCCGCGTCGGCATTCGCCGGCGCCGCGCTGCTGGCAGGCGGCTATCTGGCCGGCACCCGTCACGCTCCGGCGTCGGCCGCGATGGCAGCTACAGTGCCAACGTCGGACGGCAACGCCAATTCGAACACCGGCCGCAAGGTGCTCTACTGGCACGACCCGATGGTGCCGAACCAGCACTTCGACAAGCCGGGCAAATCGCCCTTCATGGACATGCAGCTGCAGCCCGTCTACGCGGACGACGACGGCGGCGGAACTGGCATCCGGATCGACGCGGGCCTGCAGCAGAACCTCGGCATCCGTTACGCGACCGTGCATCGCCGCGACACGACGGAAGGGTTCGACGCAGTGGGCACCACGCAGTTCGACGAATCGCAGGCAGGCGTCGTGCAGTCGCGTGTGACCGGCTACATCGATCGTCTCTATGCAAGCGCGCCGATGCAGCGCATCGCGAAGGGCGCGCCGATCGCATCGCTGTTCGTGCCCGACTGGCTCGCGCCGCAGGAAGAATATCTGTCGCTCAAGCGCGGCAACATGGACGGCGCGCTGCTCGAAGCGGCCCGTGCCCGGATGCGCGCGATGTCGATACCTGAAGGGGTCATCGCGGGCCTCGATCGCACAGGCACCGCACAGACGCACATCGTGCTGGCGTCGCCTGAAACGGGTGTCGTTAGCGAACTGAGCGTGCGCGACGGCGCGATGGTGACGCCCGGACAAACGCTCGCGAAAGTCGCCGGTCTGTCGAAGCTGTGGCTCATCGTCGAGATTCCGGAAGCGCTCGCGCTGTCCGTGCAACCTGGCATGAGCGTCGATGCGACCTTCAGCAGCGATCCGGCGCGGCACTTCACCGGACGCATCCGCGAGATTCTGCCCGGCATCACCATGACGAGCCGCACGCTGCAGGCGCGGCTCGAAATCGACAACGCCAATGGCCAGCTGACGCCCGGCATGCTGATGCGCGTGCGCGTGAGCGGCGCGAAACCGGTCTCGCGTCTGCTCGTGCCGTCCGAGGCGGTGATCACGACCGGCAAGCGCTCGGTCGTGATCGTCAGGAACAGCAGCGGACGTCTGCAACCGGCCGACGTCACGGTCGGTAACGACGTCGGCAACGAGACCGAGGTGCTGAGCGGGCTGAACGACGGCGACACGGTCGTGGCGTCGGGCCAGTTCCTGATCGACTCGGAGGCGAGTCTGAAGTCGGTGCTGCCGCGGCTGGAAGCCGGAGCGACTGGCGGCGCGTCCGCACCGGTCGCGGGATCGGCTGCGGCCACTGCCGCCACCGCCGCCACCGCCGCCACCGCCGCCACCGCCGCCGTTACCGCCGCACCCACCTACGAGACCACCGGCAAGGTCGAGAGCGTTACCCCAACCGACATGACGTTCTCGCATCAGCCGGTTCCCGCGCTGGGCTGGGGCGCGATGACGATGTCGTTCAACAAGCCCGCGCCCGATGCATTTGCCGACGTCAAGGTCGGCGAGACCGTGCATTTCGTTTTCATGCAATCGGACGACGGCTATCGGCTCACGAAGGTCGAACCTGCTGGAGGCGTCAAATGATCGCGCGCGTCATTCGCTGGTCCATCCAGAACCGCTTCCTCGTGCTGCTCGCGACGGTGCTGGTCGCCGCATGGGGCGTCTACTCGCTGCGCGAAACGCCGCTCGATGCACTGCCCGATCTGTCGGACACGCAGGTCATCATCAAGGCGTCCTATCCCGGCAAGGCGCCGCAGGTCATCGAGGATCAGGTGACCTATCCGCTCACGACGACGCTGCTCGGCGTGCCGGGCGCGAAGACGATCCGCGCGTATTCGTCGTTTGGCGACGCGTTCGTCTACGTGCTGTTCGACGACAAGACCGACCAGTACTGGGCCCGCTCGCGCGTGCTCGAATACCTGAACCAGGTGCAGAGCCGGTTGCCGCCCGGTGCGACCGTATCGCTCGGGCCGGATGCGACGGGCGTCGGCTGGGTCTACGAGTACGCGCTCGTCGACAAAACCGGTCGCCACGACCTCGGACAACTACGCGCGCTCAACGACTGGTTCCTGAAGTTCGAACTGAAGTCGGTACCCGATGTGTCGGAGGTTGCGAGCATCGGCGGCATGGTGCGCCAGTACCAGGTCGTGCTGGACCCCGACAAGCTGCGCGCATACGGCATCACGCAGGCGCAGGTGACCGACGCGCTCGGCAAGGCCAACCAGGAGTCGGGCGGCTCGGTCGTCGAACTCGCGGAATCGGAGTACATGGTGCGCTCGTCGGGCTACCTGCATTCGCTCGACGATTTCCGCAACGTCGTGCTGCGGACCAACGACGCCGGCACACCCGTGCTGCTCGGCGACGTCGCGCGCATCCAGATCGGCCCCGAGATACGCCGCGGCATCGCCGAGCTGAACGGGCAGGGCGAAGTCGCAGGCGGCGTGATCGTGATGCGCTCGGGCAAGAATGCGCTGACCACCATCGAAGGCGTGAAAGCGAAGCTGGCCGATCTGAAGCGTTCGCTGCCGCCGGGCGTCGAAATCGTGACGACCTACGACCGCTCGCAACTGATCGAGCGCGCAGTCGACAACCTCAAGGACAAGCTGATCGAGGAATTCATCATTGTCGGCCTGGTCTGCGCGGTGTTCCTGTTCCATCTGCGCAGCGCGTTCGTCGCGATCCTGTCGTTGCCGCTCGGTGTGCTCGCCGCATTCATCGTGATGCGCTACCAGGGTGTCAACGCGAACCTGATGTCGCTTGGCGGTATCGCGATCGCGATCGGCGCGATGATCGATGCGGCGATCGTGATGATCGAGAACGCACACAAGCATCTGGAGGCGTACGCGCACGATCATGCCGACGAGCCACCGACCAACACGCAACGCTGGGAGATCATCGCGACGGCGGCGGCCGAAGTGGGACCGGCACTGTTCTTTTCGCTGCTGATCATCACGCTGTCGTTCATTCCGGTGTTCTCGCTCGAAGGACAGGAGGGCAAGCTGTTCTCGCCGCTCGCGTTCACGAAGACCTATACGATTGCCGCCGCGGCGGGTCTGTCGGTGACGCTCGTGCCGGTGCTGATGGGCTATCTGATTCGCGGACGGATTCCACGCGAGTCGGCGAATCCGATCAATCGCGTGTTGATGGCACTGTATCGACCGCTGCTCGATCGCACGTTGCGGCGGCCGTGGTTCGTCATCGGCCTTGCGGTGGTCGCACTCGCGTTGACAGCGATCCCGCTCTCGCGGCTGGGCGGAGAATTCATGCCGCCGCTTGACGAAGGCGATCTGCTGTACATGCCGACCGCGCTGCCGGGCATCTCGGCGGAGAAGGCATCCGAGCTGCTGCAACAGACCGACCGCCTGATCAAGACGGTGCCGGAAGTCGCGACCGTGTTCGGCAAATCGGGACGTGCCGACACGGCCACCGACCCGGCGCCGCTCGAGATGTTCGAGACGACGATCCAGTTCAAGCCGCGCAGCGAATGGCGCCCGGGCATGACGCCGGAGAAGCTCGTCGACGAACTGGACCGGACCGTCAAGGTGCCGGGGCTGTCGAACGTATGGGTACCGCCGATCCGCAACCGTCTCGACATGCTGTCGACCGGCATCAAGACGCCGGTGGGCGTGAAGATTTCCGGACCGGACCTGACGCAGATCGACAAGGTGGCGGCGCAGGTCGAAGCGGCGGTGAAGAACGTGCCGGGTGTCACGTCGGCGCTCGCCGAGCGATTGAACGGCGGACGCTACATCGACGTCGACATCGATCGACAGGCAGCGGCACGCTACGGGCTCGCGGTCGGCGATATCCAGTCGGTCGTGTCGTCGGCGGTCGGTGGAGACAACGTCGGCGAAGTGATCGCGGGCCGCGAGCGCTACCCGATCAATATCCGCTACCCGCGCGAAGTCCGCGATTCGCTCGACAAGCTGCGCGACCTGCCGATCGTCACCGACCGCGGCGCGCAGATCACGCTGGGGGACGTTGCGCATATCGCGATCGAGGACGGTCCGCCGATGATTCGCAGCGAGAACGCGCGACTCTCCGGCTACGTGTACATCGACATCCGGAACGTGGATCTGACGTCGGCGGTGAAGGCGATGCAGCAGGCGGTCACGCAGAAGGTGACGTTGCCGCCGGGCTACTCGATTGCGTGGTCCGGACAGTTCGAGTATCTCGAGCGCGCGGCCGCGAAGCTGCGGACGGTGATTCCCTTCACGCTGGTCGTCATCTTCGTGCTGCTGTTCCTGACGTTCAATTCCGCAGCGGACGCGCTGCTGCTGATGTCGACCGTACCGTTCGCTCTGGTCGGCGGATTCTGGCTGATCTGGGGATTGGGCCATGCGGTTTCAGTGGCGACGTCGGTGGGCTTTATCGCGCTGGCGGGCGTAGCCGCCGAGTTCGGCGTGGTGATGCTGCTCTACCTCAAGGAAGCGTTGAACCGCCGGTTAAAAGCAGGCGAACCGTTCAGCGAAACCACGCTCACCGATGCCATCCGCGAAGGCGCCGTGCTGCGCGTACGACCCAAGGCGATGACGGTCGCGGTCGTGCTCGCGGGCCTCATTCCGATCATGGTCGGACATGGCGCCGGTTCCGAGGTGATGCAGCGCATCGCCGCGCCGATGGTCGGCGGGATGATCACCGCGCCGCTGCTGTCGATGTTCGTGATTCCGGCCGCGTGGCTGCTGCTGCAGCGTCGTCGATTGCCGCGTAGTCGAGAAGTACCGAAAGCTCATGCAGTCTCTGGCGGCACACGCGTGCCGTCGCCCATTGCCGGCACGGCCGTGCCGCAGTCCCACACTGGAGAAACACTATGAAGAAATCGATGATCCTGTCTGCTGTTTTTGTCGCTGCGGTTGCCGCAGCTGTCGCAAGCGGCGCCGCTCTTGCAGACGATATGGCCAGCATGAAGATGAGCGGCGGCGCGATGAGCGCTGCGCCCGCATCCGGCAAAACCGCGATGACCGATGCGGTGGTCAGGCACGTCGACGCATCGGGCGGAACGATCACGCTCAAGCACGGCGCGCTGACGAACGTCGGCATGCCCGCGATGACGATGGCCTTCAAGGCTAAGGACGCGGCGATGCTGAACGAAGTGAAGGAGGGCGACAACGTGAAGGTGCGAGTCGAAAACGTGAACGGCACGCTGACGATCGTGAAGTTGGCGAAGCAGTGACCGGTTGACGCGAGGGGTGGACGCCGGCTTGACGGGCGTCCACGGGGCTAACGATGGTCCGGGTCGTGCATCACGCGACGCCCGCCGTCAACAACCCCTTCTTCTCGATAAATGCAACAACGTCGGCGAGCCCGTCGAGCGCTTTCAGATTGCTCATCACGAACGGCCGCTCGCCGCGCATCTTCTTCGCGTCGGACGCCATGACTTCGAGATTCGCGCCGACCATCGGTGCGAGATCGGTCTTGTTGATCACGAGCAGATCCGACTTCGTGATACCGGGGCCGCCCTTGCGCGGAATCTTCTCGCCGCCCGCGACGTCGATCACGTAGATCGTCAGATCCGACAGCTCGGGGCTGAACGTCGCGGCCAGGTTGTCACCGCCCGATTCGATGAACACGATGTCCGCATCCGGGAAGCGCGACAGCATCCGGTCCACGGCTTCGAGATTGATCGACGCGTCTTCGCGGATCGCCGTATGCGGACAGCCGCCCGTCTCGACACCCATGATCCGCTCGGCGGGCAACGCTCCTGCCACCGTCAGCAGACGCTGGTCTTCCTTCGTATAGATGTCGTTGGTAATCGCGACGAGGTCGTAGCGCTCGCGCATGGCTTTGCAGAGCATTTCGAGCAGAGTCGTTTTTCCGGAACCGACCGGACCGCCGACGCCTACGCGCAGCGGCGGCAGTTTTTTCGTGCGCGTGGCGGCGCGGGGAGCGTGAGGTGCGTTCATATTCGACGATGAGCTTAGGAGCGGAAGAGCCGCGAATACTGCGACTCGTGACGCGCCGACAGGATACCCAGCTGCGGCGCGAACGTATTGATGTCGTCGGGCGATGTGGCGAGTGCACGCGTGACCGCGCCGTCGATCGCATCGCGCAGCGCGACGATGATCCGCTGCCCCGCAAGCTGACCGAGCGGCACGGCCTTCAGCGCGGCGGCCGCCTGATTCTCGGCCCAGCTGAATGCATACGCGGCGAGCGCCGCGTCAGGAGCAACGTCGTGCGCGAACGCCGCGAAGGCGAACGCGGTCGGCTGCGCGATAGGCACGAGCGCGGCGAGCGTCGCGCGGCGCTCGGCATCGCCCCATTCGAGCGATGCGCACAGTTGCCGCAACGACCAGCCCATCTGTTCGGTTTCGCGCCGTAGTTCCGCCGATTCGCGGCTCGCGAGAAACGTTTCATTCGCGTCCGCGATATCGGTGATATCGGCGGCGTCGTGCGTGCGCCAGCGTTCCATCTGATGCGCGACGAACGGCAGCTCGCCGCGTGCGAGTACGTCGTGAAGGCCGCTCGCGATCCAGTCGCGCGCGCTGTCCGCATCGGTGACGAGTTGCGCTTCGATCGCCGCTTCGAGTCCCTGCGAATAGCTGAACGCGCCGATCGGCAATGCTGGCGACGCGAGGTGCAGCAGCGCGGTGAGTTCAGCGATACGCATGATGCGAGTGATGGCCGAGTCCGTGACCGGGGCCGTCGCCATGCGTGTGATCGTGACAGTGGTCGTGCTCGCACTCGCCGCCGTGCTCATGTGCATGGTCGTGCTCATGCGGATGCTCGTGCCCATGATGCTCGCCATACACCTGCTGCGCGAGCGCGTAGTCTTCGGCGAACGTGGCGTCGTGGCCGTGCTTATGGCCGCCGCCATACGCGCCGGATTCGGGCTGAAACGGTAGCGTCGCGTGCTCGACGTGCGCGCCGAGCCGGCGCAGCATGTCTTCGAGCACCGGGTCGGCTTCGAGCTTCAGCGCGTCGACATCGATCTCGACCGGCGTATGGCGATTGCCGAGGTGATACGCGGCGCGCGTGAGCGTCAAGCGGTCGGGCGCAGTGACGAACAGCACCGCTTCGGGCGCGGCGATCACGCGAACGAGGCCGCCGTCCTGCGCGACCAGCACGTCGCCGTCGTGCAGGATCGTGCCACGCGGCAGCAGCAGTGCCGCTTCGTCGCCGTTGTCGAGCGTCGCGGCGAGCCGGCTGCGGCAGCGTTCGCCGTACGCGAGTGTCAGCGTTGGCGCGCGCTTGACGAGCACGGCGGCGAGCTTGACGTGCGGGTCGATGCGTTTGTCGAGCGTTCGCATGATTGAAATTCTATAACCGGTCAGAACAGGAAGTAGCGTTGCGCCATCGGCAATACGGTGGCGGGTTCGCAGGTCAGTAGCTGGCCGTCGGCGATGACCTCGTAGGTTTCCGGGTCGACGCTGATCGACGGTTGCCACGCATTGTGAATCATATGCGCCTTCGTCACCGTGCGACAGTTGCGCACCGGCACGATGTGTTTCGTCAGACCATAGCGGCCCGCGATGTCCGCGGCGGCCGCCATCTGCGACACGAAGGTCAGCGACGTGCGCGCGAGCGCGCCGCCGCGGGTCGCGAACATCTCGCGGTAGTGCACCGGCTGCGGCGTCGGAATCGACGCGTTCGGGTCGCCCATCTGCGCGAGCGCGATCATCCCGCCCTTCAGGATCAGCGCGGGCTTGATGCCAAAGAACGCCGGTTCCCAGAACACCAGGTCGGCCCACTTGCCCGGCTCGATCGAGCCGACTTCGTGCGCGATGCCGTGCGTGAGCGCGGGATTGATCGTGTACTTCGCGACATAGCGTTTCGCGCGGAAGTTGTCATTGCGGGCGTTATCTTCGGGCAGCGCGCCGCGCTGCACCTTCATCTTGTGCGCAGTCTGCCACGTGCGGATGATCACCTCGCCGACTCGACCCATCGCCTGAGAATCCGATGACAGCATCGACAGCGCGCCGAGATCGTGCAGGATGTCTTCGGCGGCGATCGTCTCGCGACGGATCCGCGATTCGGCGAACGCGATGTCCTCCGCGATCGATGGGTCGAGGTGATGGCACACCATCAGCATGTCGAGGTGTTCGTCGAGCGTGTTGATGGTGTATGGGCGCGTCGGATTCGTCGACGACGGCAGCACGTTCGCTTCGCCGCAGACCTTGATGATGTCCGGCGCGTGGCCGCCACCCGCGCCTTCGGTGTGATACGTGTGGATCGTACGACCCTTGAATGCGGCGACGGTCGCTTCGACGAAGCCCGCTTCGTTCAGCGTGTCGGTGTGGATCGCGACCTGCGTGTCGGTGGCCTCGGCGACGGACAGGCAGTTGTCGATTGCAGCCGGCGTCGTACCCCAGTCTTCGTGCAGCTTCAGACCGATCGCGCCGGCCGCGATCTGTTCCTCGGCGGGTTCGGGCAGGCTCACGTTCCCCTTGCCGAGAAAGCCGAGATTCATCGGATAGCCGTCGGCGGCCTGCAGCATCCGTTCGAGATGCCACGGCCCTGGTGTGCAGGTGGTCGCGTTGGTGCCGGTCGCGGGGCCGGTGCCGCCGCCGATCATCGTCGTCACGCCGCTCGCGAGCGCTTCGTCGATCTGCTGCGGGCTGATGAAGTGGATGTGCGTATCGATGCCGCCCGCCGTGACGATCATCCCTTCGCCGGCGATCACTTCGGTCGCGGCACCGATCGCGATCGTCACGCCCGGCTGGATGTCCGGATTGCCCGCCTTGCCGATGCCGACCACGCGGCCGCCCTTGATGCCGATGTCGGCCTTCACGATGCCCCAGTGATCGAGGATCACCGCATTCGTCACGACCGTATCGACGACGTCGGCGGCGACGCGCTGCGACTGGCCCATGCCGTCGCGGATCACCTTGCCGCCGCCGAACTTCACTTCTTCGCCGTAGATCGTGTAGTCGCGCTCGATCTCGATCAGCAGCTCGGTGTCGGCGAGACGGACGCGGTCGCCGGTAGTGGGGCCGAACATTTCCGCGTATGCGCGGCGGCCGATGCGTAAGGTCATGGGGTGGGTCCGGAGAAGAGCGTGAAGGGTCGACAGGAAACGCGTTAAAGCTTGCCCATCACCAGGCCGTTGAAGCCGTAGACGGTGCGTGCGCCGGCCAGCTCGACCAGTTCGACCGTGCGCGACTGGCCCGGCTCGAAGCGCACCGCGGTGCCAGCCGCGATGTTCAGCCGGAAGCCGCGGGCCGCCGCGCGATCGAACGACAGCGCCGGATTGACCTCGTAAAAATGGTAGTGCGAGCCGACTTGAACCGGCCGGTCGCCGGTGTTCGCGACGGTCACCGTGATAGTCGTGCGGCCTGCGTTCAGTTCGTGTTCGCCTTCATCGACGATGAGTTCGCCAGGGATCATGCGGCCTCCTTCACGGAATCGGATGATGGACGGTGACGAGCTTCGTGCCGTCGGGGAAGGTGGCTTCGACCTGGATGTCGGGGATCATCTCGGGGATGCCTTCCATCACGTCGTCGCGCGTGAGCAGCGTCGTGCCGTAGTGCATCACTTCGGCGACGGTCTTGCCGTCGCGCGCGGCTTCCATCAGCGCGGCGCTGATGAACGCGACGGCTTCCGGATAGTTGAGCTTCAGCCCGCGCGCGCGGCGCCGCTCGGCAAGCAGCGCGGCGGTGAAGATCAGCAGTTTGTCTTTTTCGCGAGGAGTCAGCTTCATCGGGTCGGGGCGGTCGTGCTCTGTGCGGAAAGTGGGAGGGCTGGGGCGGAACCGGCGAGCGTCGTTGTTCACCGACCCGGCTCGGCATTTCACCGAAGCGTGTCAGGCGAACGATGACCGGATGCCCATCAGGCATCGGTCCAATACTGGCCGAAACCTGACCAAGATAGCAAGCCGCTTTAACGGGATGCTTACAGATCGGCCGGCAGCGGTGCGCCGAACCACTTCTTCGACATCGCGTTCAGTGTGCCGTCCTGCTTCGCCTGCGCGATCGCCGCGTCGACTTTTTGTTGCAGCCGGGGCTCGTTCTTGTTCATCCCGACGAAGCACGGCGAGTTCTTGATGACGAATTTCGGTTCGGGACGACGCGGCGGATTCTTCGACAGAATCGCGGCGGCGACGATGTTGCCCGCGGCGATGAGTTGGACCTGGCCGGACAGGAACGCTGCGATCGTTGCGTTGTTGTCCTCGAAGCGCTTGATCGTCGCGTTCGGCGCCATCTGCGTGAGCGCGATTTCCTCGAGCGCGCCGCGAGTCGCGCCGACGGTCTTGCCGGTGAGATCGGCGGGGCCCGCGACCTTGACATCGGCCGGACCGAACACGCCCTGGTAGTACGGCGCGTAGGCCGTCGAGAAGTCGATGACCTTCTCGCGCTCGGGCGTCTTGCCGAGCGACGAGATCACGAGGTCGACCTTGTTGGTCTGCAGATACGGAATGCGGTTCGCGCTGTTCACCGGCACGAGTTCGAGCTTCACGCTCATCGATTTCGCGAGCAACGCGGCGGTATCGATGTCATAGCCCTGCGGCTCCAGATCCGGACCGACCGCGCCGAACGGCGGATAGTCCTCCGGCACCGCGACCTTCAGTACGCCAGCTTTCGCGATTGCATCAAGGGTGTCGGCGTGCGCGATGGGGGCAGCGAGTGCGGTGAGCGCGAACAAGGGAGCGAGCAGCAGCGAAGCGAGCGATGTGCGGCGGGTGGGACGTGCATGAGGAACGTGACGGACAGACGTTTGATTCGGGTTCATCGACAGGGGGTCTCCAGCGAGCGGACGCCTGCCGTCGGAAGCGGCAGATGCGTGGGGCTATCAGGAGCAAAGGGTATGCCAGGCGAGTGAGGCCTCAGTGGCAACGCAGAGTGGTGTGCGTCGCGTGGTGTGCACTGCCGCGAGGCACGCGGGTAACCGGTGAGCCCTGGGGTGGTGCGGGTGCGTGTGTGCGGTCGGTTGCGCGGATTGGCCGTCGATGCACCGGCGTCGCATGGTGCTGCGTTTGCAGGGGCGAGGGTTGCCGAAGGTGCTGTTCGACGACGTTATAGCGGCTGCGCTGACGATGGACGACGTGAGCCGCTCATGTCGTCCACAGACGCAGCGGCGTCGCAGCGGCGCCGTGCACGACAGGACGCAGCCGCATCCAGCATTGCGTGAGCGCGTGTTGCAGCGGCTCCATCGATTGCGCGGCTACGCGCACCAGCAACACGTTTTCGCAGACGCACGATGCGCCTGCGCGGATCGTGTCGTCGAATGGCAGCGTAGCGGTCAGTGCTTCGGCGAGCGAATCGTCGCACGCGGGGCCGACCGCCCACAGCGTGCCCCACGCGGGGAAGCTCGCGAGACCTTGCGGCGCGTCGCGCAGCGGGTCCGTGGCGGTGATGCGCGTCTGTTCGAGCCATAGCGTACGGCCGGACGGCCCGATGATTCTTGCATCGGCGCGCAGCGTGCCTGCCGACCAGCGTTCGCCGGCCGCTTGCCGGCCGAGCTGACACGCGTCCCAACCGAGCGCGGTCGCGCCGTCGGCGAGCGTCAGCGTGAAGCCGGGTTGCGCGTGTGCATGGTCGAACACGATGTTGTTCTGCGGCAGCCAGTCGAGCTTCGCGTCGGCGCCGACACGGATGTCGATCTGTTGTTGCGCGGGGCGGCCATTCGACTTGTACCACTTGGTCGCGCCGGGCGTGGTCAGCACCGCGTGCGTACCGGCGTCGAGCGCGATGTCGACGTCGAGCCGGTCACCGCCCGCGACACCGCCAGGCGGATGCACGATCACCGCATGACAGATCGCGTCGCCTTCCGGATAGAGCGGTCGCTGCACACGCAGCGGCCCGCGATGCAACCGATGCGTGAGTGCAGTGCGCGTGCGTTGCAGCGTGAAGCCGAGTTCGAGACGCGCATGCCATCCGGCATCGGAGACAGTCGATGCCGGGCGCAGCGTGGCGTGATGTTCATGCAGCGACATGCGGACGATGAAAGTGGGTGCAGAAGCGGGGCACAACGATGCGGCGAGAATAGCACGCAGGATGCAGCACGCAGCCCGCGTATGAGTGGCTCGCGACGCAGCGTGTCACACCGCGATCAATGCGCGCACGCCGTCTGCGTCCATATTTTCGCCTTGACCGCCGGCGACGATTTCACCGCGGCTCATGACCCAGTACCGATCGGCGATGGCTTTTGCGAAGTCGTAGTACTGCTCGACGAGCAGGACGGTGAGGCCCATTTCCTCGACGAGTTGTCGCAGCGTGCGGCCGATGTCCTGGATGATGGATGGCTGAATGCCTTCGGTGGGTTCGTCGAGGATGAGCAGTTGGGGTTCGCTCATCAGTGCGCGGCCGATGGCAAGTTGTTGCTGCTGACCGCCGGACAGATCGCCGCCGCGACGCGAGCGCATGTCCTTGAGCACGGGGAACAGCTCATAGATGCGTTCGGGAATTTTCGATGGTGCTTTACGACTGGCGGCGCCGACCAGCAGATTTTCTTCGACGGTGAGTCGCGGAAAAATATCACGACCTTGCGGCACATAGGCGAGCCCGTGCGCGACGCGCGCATGCGGGGGCAGCTTGGCGAGGGAAGTACCCCGCCAGGCGATGGACCCGCTTTTCGGATGAACGACGCCCATGAGACAACGCAAGAGCGTCGTCTTGCCGACCCCGTTACGCCCGAGCAGAACGGTGAGTTTTCCATCGGGCACGGTGAGCTTCACATCGCGAAGGATGTGACTCCCACCATAGTATTGATTGAGTCCTTCGACCTCGAGCATGACAGTCCTTTAAAGCAGAAGACAAACACCAACCACAACCCAAAAAGAAACACCTACCAGGAACGACCCAACCGCGACGCACGCAGTGCGAAGCGGGATGAATGACGGCCTTGTCACTAACGCTAAAAATACGAGAGCCGGTCTCGTCTCGGACCACTACCCAAGGTGAGCGTGGTGCCCACTTAGGTGAGGGCCATTCCCGGTATCACATGGAAAGGAAGGGCTTACGTTTCGGCGGCTTTCTTTTGCCTACTTTTCTTTGCCGCGGCAAAGAAAAGTAGGTGCTGCCCCGCACAGGGGCAACGCCTGCGCCGCGAGGTGCAAATAAGCACCGCCTGCAAGGTCAAGCAACTACAAACCAAACAAACCCAGCCGCCGCAGGCAACAACAATCACCTCCCAAGATAAGACTCAATCACAGCCTCATCCCTCTTAACAGAATCAAGAGTCCCATGAGCGAGCACACGCCCTTCGGCCATAACAGTAACGCGGCCCGCAGAACCCGCTAAAGCAGCAACAAACTCCATATCATGCTCAACAACCATCATGGAACAAGACCCACGCAAGTGATTAAGCAAAGCAGCAAGCTCCATAGTCTCGTCATCAGTCATGCCAGCCGCAGGCTCATCGAGCAACAACAAAGCGGGCTGCTGCATCAACAACATCCCGATCTCAAGCCGTTGCTTCTGTCCATGCGACAACTCGCCGGCGGGCCGCCGAGCCTCACTCTCCAACCGGATCAAAGATAAAGTCTCTTCAATCCGAGCCTGGGCCTCACGATCGAGCCGCGCACGCAACGACGCAAACCACCCCTTATCGGTCTTCATCGCAAGCTCGAGGTTCTCCCACACCGGATGCTGCTCGAACACGGTAGGCTTCTGAAACTTTCGCCCAATACCCGCACGCGCAATCGTAGGTTCGTTCATCCGCGTGAGATCGATCGTCTGACCGAGAAACACCTTGCCCGAATCGGGTGAAGTCTTGCCGGTAATCACGTCCATCATCGTCGTCTTGCCCGCACCGTTCGGACCGATCACGCAGCGCAGTTCGCCGACGTCGATCGACAGCGACAGCGCGTTGAGCGCACGAAAGCCATCGAAGCTGACAGTCACGTCCTCGAGATACAGGATCGTGCCGTGCGACACATCGATCACGCCGGGCGTTACCGCGTGGCCAGTCGTCGCGACGCCGGATAGTATCAGCCCGTCGTCGGGCTGCGCGAGATCGGGGACCATCGGGTTCTCGTTCATCGGCGGCTCCTGCGGGTGACGAGTTCGATCAATCCCATGATGCCGTTCGGCAGCAGCAGCGGTACCAGCACGAAGATCAGACCAAGAAAGAACAGCCAGTATTCGGGGAAATTCGCAGTAAAGAAGCTCTTCGCGCCGTTCACCGCAAACGCGCCGATGATCGGTCCGATCAGCGTGCCGCGACCGCCGACCGCGACCCAGATCGCCATCTCGATCGAGTTGCCCGGCGACATCTCGCCGGGATTGATGATGCCGACCTGCGGCACGTACAGCGCGCCGGCGATTCCGCACAGCACGGCCGACAGCGTCCACACGAACAGCTTGTACGCGAGCGGGCTATAGCCGAGGAACATCAACCGTGTCTCGCCGTCGCGCACCGCGGTGACGACGCGCCCGAGCTTGCTCGTGACGATCGCGCGCGCGCCGAGAAACGCCAGCACGAGCACCGCGAACGTGATCACCAGCAGCGCCGCACGCGTGCCCGGATGCGTGACCGGAAAACCCGCGATGCGCTTGAAGTCGGTGAAGCCGTTGTTACCGCCGAAGCCCGTCTCGTTGCGATAGAACAGCAGCATCGCGGCGAACGTCATGGCCTGCGTGATGATCGACAGGTACACGCCTTTCACGCGCGAGCGGAACGTGAAGAAGCCGAACACCCACGCGACGATCGCAGGCACCGCGACCACCAGCAGCAGCGCATACCCGAGATGTTCGGTGCCCTGCCAGTACCACGGCAGCGAATGCCAGTCGAGGAACACCATGAAGTCCGGCAGATCGCTACCGTACTTGCCGTCGTGGCCGATCGCGCGCATCAGGTACATGCCGATTGCGTAGCCGCCGAGCGCGAAGAAGAGCGCATGGCCGAGGCTCAGGATGCCGCAGTAGCCCCATACGAGATCGAGCGCGAGCGCGGCGATCGCGTAGCACATGAACTTGCCGGTGAGCGTCATCGTGTACGCGGACAGATGGAACGCGCTCGATTCGGGCAGCACCAGCGCCGCGAACGGCACGCCGAGTCCGAACACGATGACGAGCGCAATCAGCGCGAGCCATGCGCGCCGCGACAGCAGCGCGGGCCGCGGCGGCAGGCCGAGCGCGAAGCCGTCGGGCTGCGTGCGCGCATTGCTTGCAACCGGCAGAGTGGACGAAGAAGCGGACGAGGAAGCCGCAGTCATCTCAAGCCTCCGCGCTGCGGCCCTTCAGGGCGAACATGCCCTGAGGACGCTTCTGGATGAACAGCACGATCAGCACGAGCACCGCAATCTTCGCGAGCACGGCGCCCCAGAACGGTTCGATCGTCTTGCTGACGAGCCCGAGACCGAAGCCGCCGAGGACGGTGCCCGCCAGTTGCCCGACGCCGCCGAGCACGACGGCCATGAACGAATCGATGATGTAGCTCTGCCCGAGATCCGGGCCGACATTGCCGATCTGCGACAGCGCGCAGCCGCCGAGTCCGGCGATGCCCGCGCCGAACGCGAACGCGTACGAATCGACGCGCGCCGTCTTCACGCCGACGCACGCGGCCATCCGCCGGTTCTGCGTGACCGCGCGCACGAACAGGCCGAGCCGCGTCTTCGTGAGCACGGCCCACGCGATGCCGACGACGATCATCGCGAACGCCAGGATCGCGAGCCGGTTGTACGGCAGGATCAGGTTCGGCAGCACGGTCACGCCGCCGCTCATCCACGACGGATTGACGACCTGCACGTTCTGCGCACCGAAGATCATCCGCGTCGCCTGGATCAGGATCAGGCTCACGCCGAACGTGGTGAGCAGCGTTTCGAGCGGACGGCCGTACAGGTGTTTCAGCACGAGCCGTTCGAGCACGATGCCGACCAGCGCCGCCGCGACGAACGATGCGGGGATCGCGAACAGCGGATACCAGTCGAACGCGCCGGGCGCGTGGCGCTGGAACACGTTCTGCACGGCGTAGGTCGCATACGCGCCGATCATCAGGAACTCGCCATGCGCCATGTTGATCACGCCGATCAGACCGTACGTGATCGCGAGGCCGAGCGCCGCGAGCAGCAACACGCTGCCGAGCGACAGGCCTGCGAACACGGTGCCCGCGATCTCACTGCGGCGCTGGATCGAGTCGAGCGAATCGATGCCTCGCTGCGCGACCGCGCGGATGCCCGCGTCGCTTTCCGCGAAGCTGCCGTCGGGCTTCTTCGCGACGAGCGGACGCAGCAGTTCGTACATGTCGAGGTCGTGCCGCGCGGCAACGAGCTTTACCGCTTCGAGCCGCGTCGCGGCATTGGGATTGTGGAGCGCGGTCATCGCCCACAGCGTGTCGAGGCGCTTCTTCAGCGCCGGGTCGGTTTCTTTCGCGCGGGCCGTGTCGATCAGCGGCTTCATCGCGGGGTCGGGGTTTTTCAGCAACTCCGTGACCGCCGCGCGACGCGTCTCGAGATCGGGTGAATCGAGTTGCAGGCCCGACAGCGCGCCCGTCACTTTCGAGCGCAGCAGGTTGTTCAGGGTGACCGGTTGCGCGTCGCCGGCGGCGACGGTCTTGCCGGTGGCGGCGTCGTGCGCGGTGTCGCCGTCCTGCAGCAGCACTTCGCCGCTGTCGGTGGCGAGCGCGGTGTCGTCGGACAGCGCTTTCAGCACGGCGAGCGATGGCGCGTCGTGATTCGCGATCAGCTTGTCGATCGCGGCGGACTTCGCATCGAAGTCGTCGCCCGCGAGCGGCGCGAGGTCCGCCGGGCTCAGTGCGAACGCGGCAAGCGGCGTGGCCGCGGCGAACGTCAGCAGCGCGGCGGCAACGTACCGGCGCAACGACACGGAAAGATTGAGCGCCATAGTGGTCTTCAAAAGTAGTGCGAGTAATACAGGTAGTGCGGCATCGCTGCGCAAGCCGATGCCGCACCGCCGGGTCACGACGTTACGACATCACCGCATTACGCAACGCGCGAGCGGCGCAGGAACGCCGGGATCGAGCTGACGACATCCGGCTTGCCCGCATTGCCGGCGATGTACGGGCTCCACGGTTGAGCGCGGATAGTCGTCTTGGTGCGCCACACGACGTTGAACTGGCCATCGGCACGCACCTCACCGATCATCACGGGCTTGTGCAGATGATGGTTACCATCCATCTCCAGCGTGAAGCCTGAAGGAGCCGCGACCTTCTGGCCGATCATCGCGACGCGCACCTTGTCGACGTCGACGCTCTTCGCTTTCTCGGCGGCCTGCTTCCACATGTGGATGCCGACCCACGTCGCTTCCATCGGATCGTTCGTCACGCGCTTCGTGCCGCCCGGCAGGCTCTGCGACTTGACCCAGTCGGCCCATTGCTTCTTGAACTTCTCGTTGGTCGGATTGCGCAGCGACATGAAGTAGTTCCATGCGGCGAGGTTGCCGACCAGCGGCTTCGTATCGATGCCGCGCAGTTCCTCTTCGCCGACCGAGAACGCGACGACGGGCACGTCGGTCGCCTTCACGCCCTGGTTGCCGAGTTCCTTGTAGAACGGCACGTTCGAATCGCCATTCACCGTCGAGATCACGGCTGTCTTGCCGCTCTGCGAGAAGGTCTTGATGTTCGCGACGATGGTCTGATAGTCGCTGTGGCCGAACGGCGTGTAGACCTCCTGGATGTCCGTTTCCTGCACGCCCTTCGACTTCAGGAACGCGCGCAGGATCTTGTTGGTCGTGCGCGGGTACACGTAGTCGGTGCCGAGCAGGAAGAAGCGCTTCGCGCCGCCGCCTTCCGCGCTCATCAGATATTCGGTCGCGGGGATCGCCTGCTGGTTGGGAGCGGCGCCCGTGTAGAACACGTTGCGCGACATCTCTTCGCCTTCGTACTGCACCGGGTAGAACAGCAGGCCGTTCAGTTCCTCGAACACCGGCAGCACCGACTTGCGCGACACCGAGGTCCAGCAGCCGAACACGACCGCGCACTTGTCCTGCGTGATCAGCTGGCGCGCCTTCTCCGCGAACAGCGGCCAGTTCGACGCCGGATCGACGACGACCGGTTCGAGCTTGCGACCCATCACGCCGCCACTCGCGTTGATCTCGGCGATCGTCATCAGTGCCGTGTCTTTCAGCGAGGTCTCCGAGATCGCCATCGTGCCCGACAGGGAGTGCAGGATGCCGACCTTGATCGGGCCTTTGTCGCCGCTTTGCGCAAAAGCGGAAGGGATCTTGCCCACGACCCCTGCAACCCCTGTTGCCGATGCGACCTTCAGAAACTCGCGCTTGTTCATTGATCGTCCTCTGCTTATTTGAAAGTTGGATATCGTCTTGAATACAAGACGGACTCAAGAGAGCAACTTCCAGGCCAGGCAGAGACTCAGGCTAACCGTCGCGTCGGCTGTTGTTCTCGCGTTGGTCTCAGGTTATTGCGACGGATGCGGGGCGCATGAAGGCGGTGCGGGTGCGGTGCCACGATGGTGCGCGATGCACGTGCGCGGGGACGTGCATGGAGGGTATATGTCAGGCTTCTTCCCGATCCGCGTAACGTGCGCGCGCGGTTTGCATCATGTAGAGCGTGATGCGTTTGACCTCGGCCTGACTCTCGGCGATGTGGTCGCGGATCATCTGCTGCGCACCGTCAGCATTGCCCGCGAAGATCGCTTTGAGAATCGCCGCATGCTCCTTGTAAGTCGCCGCGATACGCGGTTTTTTGGTGAAGTCCAACCGTCTGATGATCCGGATGCGCTCGGTCACGTCTTCGTGAATGCGCGCCATCTCGTCGTTGCCGACCGCGGCGACCAGGCGCGCGTGGAAGGCTTCGTCGAGCGATGCGACAGTGGCGGGGTCGTCGAGTTGTTTCTTTACGGGAACGCACCAGATTTCGCGTAGCGCGTCGAGACGCGAGGTCAACTCCAGCCCGACGATCTTCGCGATCGCCGAGGTCTCCATCATCACGCGGACCTCGTAGAGATCCTCGAAGTATTTGAAGTCGAATGCGCGGACCTGCCAGCCGCTTCTGAAGTTGACGTCGACGTAGCCTTCGCGCTGCAGCCAGAAGAGCGCCTGTCGCACCGGTGTACGGCTCACCTGCATCCGCGCTGCGATGTCGCCTTCGCTGAATTTGTCGCCGGGCAGCAGACGAAAATCGAAGATGTCCGCCTTGAGCTGCGTGTAGATCTGCGCAGCAAGATTGTTCGCGTTTTTCGCGGATCCGGCCGGCGTCCTGTGGTCAACCATATTCGATTCCAGGGGGCGTGATTGGGGGTAGGGGCGAAGGGCCGAAGGGACTATTCCAGCGACACCAGAGGGTCGCCGGCGCTGATCATCATACCGGGCCTGCAATGGAACGTTTTGACGATACCGTCGTGCGGCGCGGCCACGTGAAACTCCATTTTCATCGCTTCGAGAATCAGTAACGGGTCGCCCGCGCGGACCTGCGATCCCTGATCCGCGATCAGCTTCCACACATTTCCGGTGATGTCCGACGAGACGATCGAGCCCGACAGTTCCGCGATTTCGATCGGCTCCGCTTCGGGGTGCACGACGATTTCCGCGTTGCGTTCGTCGTTGACCCAACGCGCGACCTCGGCGTCGAACGCGTGTTTCTGGTTCGCGCGGAAGGCATCGAGTTCCGGCTCGATGCGCGCGAGGAATGCGTTGTACTCGCCGAGATCGAAGACCTCTTCGTCGATGCGCACGCTGCTGCGTCCTTCGCGGAGATCGTTGCGCAGTACGTCCAGTTCGCTTTCGCTGACAGGATAGAAGCGCACCTGGTCGAAGAAGCGCAGCAGCCACGGTTTGCCGTCGACGAACACGTCGTTCTTGAGGAACTTGTTCCAGATCGGCAACGTACGGCCGACAAGCTGATAACCGCCCGGCGAATCCATTCCGTAGATGCACATGTAGACGCCGCCGATCCCCACCGTGCCTTCGGCGGTATAGGTGCGGGCCGGGTTGTACTTCGACGTCAGCAGACGGTGCCGCGGATCGACGGGAACCGCGCACGGCGCGCCGAGATAGACGTCGCCGAGACCGAGCACCATGTAGCTGGTCTCGTAGAGGATGTCGCGAACCTCGTCGCGCGATGCGAGGCCGTTGATGCGTCGCATGAACTCGGTATTGCTCGGCAGCCAGGGCGCGGTGTCCTTGACCGATTGCCGGTAGCGCGCGACCGCGTCGAGCGTCGCGGAGTCTTCGTAGGCCATCGGCAGATAGACGACGCGGCTCGGCACTTTCATCGTCGCGATGCCGGTTAGCGTTGCGTCTGTTGCGGCGAGTGCGTCGACCAGCGCGCGCTGACCGATCGTGCGCGAGTCATAGCGCACCTGGAGCGAGCGCACGCCGGGCGACAGTTCGAGCACACCGTCCACCGGTTTTCGACGCAGCGCTTCCATCATCGCGTGGACCCGGAACCGCAGATTCAGATCGAGCACGTTCTCGCCGTACTCGATGAGGACGTACTTGTCGCCGGCTTGGCGGAATACGGTCTTCGGATGATCGCCGCTCGCCGGTGCTTCGAAAAGAATCGGCGAGCCGCGTTGTGCGGAGAACATCGGCGCAAGGGCGCCTGGATTTTTCCAATGCTCGATGAACGCGTCCTGCTGCTGTTCGAGTGCGAGTGCTTCGTCGAACGTCATTTCGTGGAAGCGGATCTTGTCGCCGGGTTTGACCTGTCCGACTTTCCACAATTCGGCTTTCGCAATCGTCGCGGCACAGACGAAACCACCGAGGCTCGGACCGTCGCGCGTGAGGATCACCGGCATGTCGCCGGTGAAGTTGATACTGCCGATTGCGTACTCGCAGTCGTGAACGTTCGACGGATGCAGACCGGCCTCGCCGCCGTCGGAGCGGGTCCATTGCGGCTTCGGACCGTTCAGCCGGATACCGAGGCGATTCGAGTTGTAGTGGACTTCCCAGTCGCTGGCAAAGAAGGTGTCGATCGATGCTGCGGTGAAGAAGTCGGGCGCGCCGTGCGGACCGTACAGCACGCCGATTTCCCAGCTTCGTCCATACGACGGGATTAGCATCGCGGGCAGCGGCGCCGGCGCATAAAGCGGCGCGAGGTCGGCCGTGGACGCGAGTTGTGTGTCCGCGACCGGCAGCACGTCGGAAGGACGCAGCGTGCGGCCCGCGTGACCGCCGAACTGTCCGAGCGCGAAGGTTGAGCGGCTACCGAGATACAGCGGCACGTCGAGACCGTTGCGCACCGCAAGGTAGGTCCGGCAACCGCTGGTCGCCTTGCCGATCCGCAACGTCTGGCCGGCCTTGATGTCGAGCGGCGTCCAGAAGACGAGCGGGGCGCCGTCGAGGTCACCGTCCGTCGGTGCGCCGGTGAGCGCGACGACGGTGTCGCGATGGAATCGCACCGTCGGACCGAGCACGGTTGTCTCGATCGCGGCCGCATGACTCGCGTTGCCGACGATCCGGTTGGCGAGCCGGAATGCCCAGTCGTCCATCGGACCGGACGGCGGCACGCCGATATCCCAGTAGCCGACGCGGCCCGGATAGTCCTGCACCGTTGTATAGGTCCCGGCATCGATGACTTCGATGACGTTCGGCCGGTACGTGAAACCATCGAGATAGCGGGTCGACACATCGCCTGAAACGAAGCCTTCGCTGGCGACGATCTTTCTGAGGTAGTCGAGATTCGTCGCGATGCCGGACAGGCGCGTCGCATCCAGTGCGCGTGTCATCGCGGAGATCGCAGCAGCGCGGTCTTCCGCATGCACGATCAGCTTCGCGATCATCGGGTCGTAGTGCGCCGATACTTCGCTGCCGGTCTCGACCCAGCCGTCGACGCGAACGTCCGCAGGAAAACTGACTTCGGTCAGCGTACCAGGGCTCGGCGCAAAATTACGCAGCGCGTTTTCGGCGTAGATACGGACTTCGATCGACGCGCCCCTGGGCACGATCGCACGATCGAACTCGGGCGGCTCTCCGGCCGCCGTCAGAATCATCCACTCGACCAGATCGATACCGGTCACGCATTCGGTGATCGCATGCTCGACCTGCAGGCGCGTGTTGACCTCGAGGAAATAGAACGCTTCTTTCGCGGCGTCGTAGATGAATTCGACGGTACCAGCCGACCGATAACCGACGGAGCGGCCGAGATTTTCGGCTGCCGCCAGCAGACGCTGCCGTACCGCATCGGGCAGATTCGGCGCAGGGGTTTCCTCGACCACCTTCTGGTTGCGTCGCTGCAGCGAACAGTCCCGTTCGCCGAGTGCGACGACGTTGCCATTGCCGTCGCCGAAAATCTGCACTTCGACGTGTCGTGCACGATCGACAAAACGCTCGACGAATACGCCGCCGTTCGCAAAAAACGATTGTCCGAGCCGTTGAACCGATTCGAATGCCGCAGCCAGTTCCGCTTCGTCGTTGCAGCGGGTCAAGCCGATACCGCCGCCGCCCGCCGTGCTCTTCAACATCACCGGATAGCCGATCGAAGCAGCGGCTTCGCGCGCGGCATCGAGGTCGGCGAGCAGGCCCGAGCCTGGCGTCAGCGGTACGCCGGCCTGGTCAGCGAGTTCGCGCGCAGCGTGCTTCAGGCCGAACTGCTCCATCTGTTGCGGCGTCGGGCCGACAAATGCGATGCCTTCTGCTTCGCAGCGCGCGGCGAAGTCCGCGTTCTCCGACAGGAAGCCGTAGCCGGGGATGATCGCCTGCGCCCCGGTTTGCTTCGCGGCTGCGATGATCAGATCGCCGCGCAGATAACTGTCGGCTGCCGCGTTGCCGCCGAGCGGCACGGCCACATCCGCCATGCGGACGTGCAGGCTGTCGCGATCGGCATCGGAGTACACCGCGACCGGGCGGATCTTCATCCGCTTGAGCGTGCGCGCAATGCGGCAGGCGATTTCGCCGCGATTAGCGATCAGAACCGTGTCGAACATGGCAGCCCCGGAATCAGGAATGGGATGGCGCGGTGGCATCGCGCTGACTGGCGAGATCCGCGAGATACGCGGCCCAGCCGCCGAATTCGGTGATGTCGCGCGCGCCTTGCAGTCCATACGGCTCGCAGATGAAACCCTTCACTTGCCTCCCGTCGACGAGCGTCACAGTGCCGATGCCGAGCGGCGCGGGGATCCCCGCGACGAACGAGCCGAACGTCTTCGCGGGGACGTCCCAGAGTTCAAGCTGGATCGGTGCGCCGCTGTCCGAACGCAGCAGGCCAGGTTTGGGCGGCGTCGTGCCGGTAAGTGCAAAGAGTCGATAGTCGGTGGACGTCGTCGTGCTCTCGACAAAGCGTGCGCTGCGGCTCGTCAGTTCGTGATTGAGCGGCATTCCGCGCAGATGGGCACCGACGACGGCGACGCGGATCGTGTCGGGTGTGTTGTGTGTTGCGCTTGAGGTAGACGTGGACCGTGACACCAGTGGCAATCCCGTCGCCCCGCGCGTGAGCCCGGTTGCCTGATGCCATTCACCCGCGAATTGCGCGAGCGCGCGCTCACGCCATGCATCGCCGATCAACGTGATGCCGAACGGCAACCCGTCGTCGCGCAGATTCGCGGGCACTGCCACCGCGCTCCAGTCGAGCAGGTTGACGAAGTTCGTGTACTTGCCGAGGTTGCTGTTCAGACGTACCGGGTCGGCGAGCAGCTCGGCGATCTTGTAGTGCGTCGGCGCGGTCGGCACGAGCAGCGCGTCGAACTGCGCGAGCAGCGCATCGGCATGGCGCTTCAGATCGGCCAGCTTGTAGATCGACTCGAACGTATCGGCCGCGGAAAATTCTTTGGCCTTGAAGATGATGTTGCGCACCACCGGATGAATGTCCGCTTCGTGTTCGTCTGCGAACTGCCGGATCGCGGCGAAGCGCTCGGCGACCCACGCGCCGTCGTACAGCAATGCGGTGACGTCGTCGAACAGGGAGAAGTCGACCGGCACGCAGATCGCGCCGCGCGCTTCGAGGCGCTTGATGGCTGCATCGAATGCCTTTGCCGCGAGTTCGTCGCCGAAGAATTCCGGCTGCGCAGGAATGCCGAAGCGAGGCGCGGCCGGCACACTCCAGTCGAGCGCGGCGGACGGTGCCTCGCGAGACAGACCGTCGGTCAGATCGAGGGCCGCGGCGACGTCGTAGATCAACGTGGCATCGTCGACGGTCGTCGCGAGAATCGACACGCAGTCGAGTGTGCGGCACGCGGGCACGACGCCCGTGTTGCTGAACGCGCCTCGCGTCGGTTTGATCCCGACGATATTGTTGAGTCCGGCCGGCACGCGCCCGGAACCCGCGGTATCGGTGCCCAGCGCGAACGGGACGATGCCGCGCGCGACCGCCGAGGCGGAGCCCGAACTCGACCCGCCGGAAATGTAGTCGGGATCGAAGGCATTGCACGGAATGCCGTACGGCGAACGCACGCCGACCAGCCCGGTGGCGAATTGATCGAGATTCGTCTTGCCGACGACGATCGCGCCGGCATCGGTCAGCCGCTGGATGATTGTCGCGTGGCGCTCGGGCGTATAGGCGAACGCGGGGCAGGCGGCCGTCGTGGCGAAGCCGGCCACATCGATGTTGTCCTTCACGCCGAACGGGATGCCGTAGAGCGGCAGCTTCGTCAGATCGCCGTTCGCGGCATCGAGCTTTTTCTGTAGCTGGGCGAGTTGCGCATCGAGCGTGGCTTGCGTTGCGGTCGATATCCAGGCGGGGTCCGCAGGCGCCAGGGTGCCAATGAGTTCATTGAGCAGTGTTGCCGGCGTCGCTCCGCCACGGTATGCATCCTGCCAGTCCGCAATCGTCCATCCACGCATCTCGTATTTCCTCTTGTGTACAAGTTCGGGAAACCTGTACACAAGAGTCATGCCATCGCGACGGAAACCGGGAAGGAGCCTTTGAACGTGGGGGTGTCAGCTTGTACGGCACATGAGATGGTTGGCGGCGAACATGCACATGGCTGGCGCAACGTGCGCAACGGTTGGGCGTGGGCTTGGCAATGGTGCGTGCCTGTGCTCCGTTGTCCGGCGGCGTTTGCTCGCGGCGCAGCGATGCGTGCCCGCTGGATAGTTACTGCACGCCCTCCGGCATCGTCCGTCGTCCGCCCCTGTTCGCAGCACCTTTCGCATGCACGCCCGGATGCGGGACGGCGACCGGCTGCGGGAGTTCGGTGAGTGCGCGGTCGTCGTCGGTGGAGAGCAGGGTGCTGAGTTGCAGCACGTCCTCGTCGGTGAGGTTGCCGGCCGATGCCTTCAGCTTCAACCCGTTGACGAGCGTGTCGTAGCGCGCCTTCGCGAGATCGCGCCGCGCGGTGAACAGCTGGTCCTGCGCGTTGAGCACGTCGATGTTGATCCGCACGCCGACCTGGTAGCCAAGCAGGTTCGATTCGAGCGACGTGCGCGCGGATTTCTCCGCGGTCTGCAACGCCTGCACCTGCGCGAGCCCGCTCGACACGCCGAGGTACGCCTGGCGCGCGGACAGCACGGCATTGCGCCGCGCGGTATCGAGATCGGATGAGGCCTGGTCTTCGAGCGCGAGTGTCTGACGCACGCGGCTCTGCGTTGCGCCGCCCGCGAACAGCGGAATGGTGACCTGGATGCCGATCGTGCTGCTCGTATAGGACGAGCCGAGGCCGCTCAGTTCGGCGCCGAGCGGCACGTTGCCGCCCGCGCCGAGCCCGCCGGCACCGAAGCCCGCGCCGGTCGTGCCGAGGCTGTTGCGCGAATAGCTCGCGACGAGATCGACGGTCGGCAGATGGCCAGCCTTCGCCTTCGACGTTTCGCGCTGCGCGGTATCGAGTGCGAGCCGCTTCAACACGACCTGGTAATTCGCTGCTGTCGCCGCGTCGACCCACTGACTGAGATCCGCGGGCATCGGCGGCGGCAGCGACGTGCCGGTCGCGAGCCCGTCGACGCGTTCGACCGGATGCCCGACGATCTGCTCGAGCGACGCGAGCTTCACCGCGAGATCGTTCTGCGCGCCGATTTCACCGGACACCGCCTGATCGTATTTAGCCTGCGCTTCGTCGGTATCGGTGATGGTCGTGTTGCCGACCTCGAACGAGCGTCGCGCGGATTCAAGCTGCTGCGCGATCGACGTCTTCTGCGATCGCGCGATCGCGAGCGAATCCTGCGCGGCGAGCGCATCGAAGTACGCCTGTCCGAGCCGCAGGATCAGGTCCTGACGCGCGGCACCGAACGATGCCTGCGCGGACTCCACCGCAAGCTTGCCCTGCGAATAGCCGTACCAGCTGTCGACGTGAAGCAGCGGCTGCGTGAGCGACACGGTATAGCCGGTGCTGTTGCCGTACGACTTCGGAAAGCCGCCGCCAAGATCGGTGCGCTGCCGGCTCGCATCGATCGTCGCGCCGACTTGCGGCAGCAACTTCGCGCGGGCGAGCGGCAGCTCCTCGCTGTTCGCGGCCATCGTCGCGCGCGCGCTTTGCAGCTGCGAGTCGTTGCCGAGCGCTTCGTCGTAAAGCTGCCCGAGGCCGACCGCCTGCGCGTGCGCCGTGCAGAACGCGAGCAGGACCGGCGCGGTCCGGCGCATCGTGCGGATCAATAGGTGGGAATCGACGGGTCGACCTGGCGCGACCACGCGTCGATGCCGCCCTGCAGATTGAAGACGTTCCGGTAGCCGCGCGATTCGAGGAACATCGCGACCTGTGCACTGCGCGCGCCGTGATGGCAGACGCAGACGATCTGCGCGTCGTCGTCGAGCTCTTCGCTGCGCGCGGGAATGTCGCGCATCGGGATCGACAGGCTGCCGGCGATCTTCGCCGTTTCGATTTCCCACGGCTCGCGCACGTCCAGCAGCACGGGGGCGGCGCGCGTCGTATCGGCGAGCCATTCGGCGAGGGCGGGGGCGGTGAGGTTTTGCATCGACGGATCCGGTGACGGGAAGTGGACGGCGGGCGGGCCGCGCAGTGCGCGGACGCGGCGCCCGATGTCGTGTGAAGACGGGTTTTGTCTGGGGCTGACCCATGACGAGCCAGCCGCGTGAACGATCAGAACTTGAAGCGCGGCGGCTCGACGGCGTTGATCAGCGGTTCGACGTAGGTTTCGAAGATGTCGGCGACGCGGTACTGCTTGTCGTCGATGCGCGTGATGATCTGCGCCTTCATCACCGGCGCGGAGCCGACGAAGACCGCGAGACGGCCGCCCACCTTCAACTGTTCGAGAATGTCCTGCGGCAACACCGGCAGTCCGCCCGACACGCAGATCACGTCGTACGGCGCTGCCGTGGGCCAGCCGCGCGAGCCGTCGCCGGTCGCGACTTCCGCGTTCAGCACGCCGTTCGCCGCGAGGTTCTGCTTCGCGAGTTCCGCGAGTTCGGGTTCGATGTCGACGGTCAGCACGTGCTGACCGCGATGCGCGAGCAGCGCCGCCATATAGCCCGAGCCGGCGCCGATTTCGAGCACGCTTTCGTGCTTCTTCACCGCCAGTTCCTGCAGCACGCGCGCTTCGACGCGCGGCGCCAGCATGCGTTGGCCGGCGGGCAGCGGTACTTCGAAATCGACGAAGGCCAGATCGTGGTGGATGGCGGGGACGAAGTTCTCACGCTTGACGATCGACAGCAGGTTCAGCACGTCCTGGTCGAGCACTTCCCAGGGGCGGATCTGCTGTTCGATCATGTTGAAACGCGCTTGCTCGATATTCATGGTGGGTTCGGCGGTTTGTAGGTTGAATGCGGCCCGGCTGGAGCGTGTTGTGGGTGGCAAGGCGTGGGGCCCAAGTCCGGCATGCGCCAGCAGGCCCAGCGACTGCGGAATTGTACCAAACCGATTGGGCGCGCTGTTTCGTCGCCGGCCGCCCGGCTCGGTGTTAATCCCTACGCGGTGGAGCTTGCGGTTCCGTGGTTCGTCGAGCAAAAATGTAATCGATTACATTTTTGGAGCTGGATCGTCGTGTCCCGTCCGTCGCGTTCTTCCCGTTCAGCGGTTTCTTCGGCCCCTTCTGCGTCTGCCGGTTCGGCGGACAAGGTGCGGGTTCGGCGGGCGGCATCGCGGACCGCGAAGGGCGTCGCCCCCGCAGTGGGGGATGCGGCGCCCAGCGGCCACTCCATCGCCGATGTCGCGGAGCAGGCGGGCGTATCGGTCGCGACTGTATCGCGCGTGCTCAACGGTCACTCGAACGTGCGGCCTGCGACGCGCGATCGCGTGCTCGCCGCGATCGACGCGAGCGGCTATCGCGTGAACGAACTCGCGCGCAACCTGCGCACCGCCGAGAGCCGTCTGCTGCTGACGATGGTGCCCGACGTCGGCAATCCGTTCTATGCGGAGATCGTGCGCGGCATCGACAGCGTCGCGCGGCAGCACGGCTACTTCATGCTGTTGTGCGACACCGGCGCCGACCCAGGCCGCGAGCGCAGTTACTTCGATCTACTGCGGCGCCGGCGCGCGGACGGTGCGATCTGCCTCGATCCGGCCGCGGTCCAGCAGGCGCTCGCCGAAGAATCGGGCGCGCTGCCGTGGGTCGCGTGCTGCGAATTCGATCCGGCGGTCGGCGTGCCGTACGTCGGCATCGACAACTATCGCGCGGCCTACGACGCCGTGCGGCATCTGCTCGCACGCGGCCGGCGACGGATCGCGCTGGTCAATTCCGGCGACAGCTATCTGTACGCGCGGCAGCGCGAAGAGGGTTACGCGGCTGCGTTGCGCGAGGCGGGCATCACGCCCGATCCACGCTGGCGCGTCGGTGTCGCGAGTCTCGACTACGCGGCGGGCGGTGCGGCAGCGGCCGCGCTGATGCAGCTACCGGAATCACCCGATGCCGTGTTCGCTGTCTCGGACACGCTCGCGATCGGCGTGATCGCTGGGCTGCGCGCGATGGGCCGGCGCGTGCCCGACGACGTCGCGGTGGTCGGTTTCGACGACATCTCGCTCGCCGCGCAGGTCGACCCGCCGCTCACGACGATCGCGCAGCCGATGCGCGAACTCGGCGAAACCGCCGCGCGTTTGCTGTTGCAGCGGCTGGCGAATCCGTTGGCAAATGTACCGGGCGTGCTGTTGCCGCATCGGCTCGTCGTACGCAGGAGCGCATGAAATGAGAGGCCACTCATGAGCGTCGCCGTGCGTTTCGACGACATCCGCAAGGACTTCGGTCCAGTGCGCGTCCTGCACGGCGTGAGCTTCGAGCTGGCGCCCGGTCGCATCTATGGGCTGCTCGGCGAGAACGGCGCGGGCAAGTCGACGCTGATGAAGATTCTCGCGGGCTACGAGACCGCGAGCGCAGGCACGCTGCTGATCGACGGCGAGCCGCAGCGCTTCGACGGTTCGCGTGCGGCGGAGGCCGCGGGCATCGTGCTGATCCACCAGGAGTTCAACCTCGCCGAGCATCTGACGATCGCGCAGAACATCTACCTCGGTCACGAAAAGCGTCGCGGCTGGCTGCTCGACGACACGACGATGCGCGCGCAGGCCGCGCAGTATCTCGCGCAGGTCGGCCTTGCAAAGCATCCGGATACGAAGGTGCGCGAGCTGATCGTCGCGGAGAAGCAGATGGTCGAGATCGCGAAGGCGCTGTCGCGGCGCGCGCGACTGCTCGTGATGGACGAGCCGACCGCGACGCTCACGCCTGCCGAGACCGAGCGCCTGTTCGCGTTGATGGCGAAGCTGAAGGCCGACGGCGTGACGATCGTCTACATCTCGCACAAGCTCGACGAGGTCCAGCGCATTACCGACGAAGTGATCGTGATGCGCGACGGCCGCTTCGTCGCGCGCGGTGAGACGGCTGGGCTCGCACGTCAGCAGATGGCGAACCTGATGGTCGGTCGCGACGTGTCCGACATGTTTCCGGCGAAGCCTGCTTTGCCCAAAGATGCGCCGGTCGCGTTGAGGGTCGATGGGCTGAGCGTGCCGGGCTGGGTCGAGAACTTAAGCTTTGAAGTGCGCGCGGGCGAGGTGCTCGGCTTCGCGGGGCTCGTCGGCGCGGGCCGCACCGAAGCATTCGAGGCGTTGATCGGACTGCGCCGGCGCAGCGCGGGGCGCGTCGAGATCGAAGGCCGCACGGTCGATCTGAAAAGCCCGCGCGATGCGATGCGCCATGGCCTCACGTATCTGAGCGAAGACCGCAAGGGCAAAGGGCTGCACGTCAACCTGAACCTGCAGGACAACCTCACGCTGATGACGCTCGAGCGCTACGCGCATCCGCTGCTCGATCTGAAGGCTGCGCGTGCCGCGCTCGATGACGCCGTCGCGACCTACGGCATCCGCACCGGCGACACGAATAGCCGCGCGCGCATGCTGTCCGGCGGCAACCAGCAGAAGCTCGCGCTCGCGAAGTTCCTGCAACCCGACCCGCGCGTGATCGTGCTCGACGAACCGACGCGCGGCGTCGACGTCGGTGCGAAACGCGACATCTATTTCCTGATCCATCGTCTTGCGGCCGAAGGTCGCGCGGTGATCGTGATCTCGTCCGAACTGATCGAGCTGATCGGCCTGTGCCATCGCGTGGCGGTGATGCGCGCGGGCACGCTGCAGGCGACGCTCGGCCTCGACCATCTAACCGAAGAGGAGTTGATCGCCCATGCGACCGGCACCCACTGACGCCGCGCAGCCGCATCGCGCCTGGCGCATCGCACGACGTCTCCACGGCCTCGGACCGCTCGCGGGCCTGCTCGCGCTATGCATCGCAGGCACGCTGCTGAACCGCGATTTCGCAACTGTCGACAACCTGATGAATGTGCTCACGCGCACGTCGTTCATCGGCATCATCGCGGTCGGCATGACGTTCGTGATCATCTCGGGCGGCGTCGATCTGTCGGTCGGTTCGATGGCGGCGCTGATCGCGGGCAGCATGATCTGGCTGATGAACGCGCTGGCCGGCGGCATCGGCGGTCATACGTTTGCGCCGCTCGCGATCGTCATGATCGGCATCGTGTGTGCGCTCGTGCTCGGCGCGCTGTTCGGCTGCGCACACGGCCTCTTGATCACGAAAGGCCGCATCGAGCCGTTCATCGTGACGCTCGGCACGCTCGGCATCTTTCGCGCGGTGCTCACGTGGCTTGCCGACGGCGGCGCGCTGACGCTCGACAACCCGCTCTCCGATTTATATGGTCCCGTCTACTACGCGAGCCTGTTCGGCGTGCCGGTGCCGATCTGGGTGTTCGTCGTCGTCGCGGCGGGCGGCGGGCTGATCCTGAACCGCACCGCGTTCGGCCGGCACGTGCAGGCGATCGGCTCGAACGAACAGGTCGCGCGCTATGCGGCGATCCGCGTCGATACCGTGAAAATCGTCACCTACATGCTGCTCGGCGTGTGCGTTGGCGTCGCGACGGTGCTGTACGTGCCACGCCTCGGTTCGGCGACGCCGACGACCGGCCTGCTATGGGAACTGGAAGCGATCGCCGCGGTGGTGGTCGGCGGCACTGCGCTGAAGGGCGGCGAGGGACGCGTCGCGGGCACGGTGATCGGCGCGGTGCTGCTGTCGGTGATCGCGAACATTTTGAATCTGACCAGCGTCATCAGCGTGTATCTGAATGCGGCTGTGCAGGGGGCGGTGATTATTGTGGTGGCGTTTTTGCAGCGTGGGCGGAGGTAGTAGCAAGCGGTTCGACAAACAACATAGGAGACACGACATGAAGCAGATGATTCGGACGTTAAGCGCCGGCATGCTGGCGCTGGGCATAATCGGCACGGCAGGCATCGCGCGCGCCGACGAGAAGGTGACGCTGGGCGTCGCGATACCGACGGCCGACCACGGCTTTACCGGCGGCATCGTCTGGTGGGCGAACAAGGCGAAGAGCGATCTCGAGAAAGCGCATCCCGATCTGAAGATCATCGTGAAGACGGCCGCCGGGTCGCCGGAACAGGCGAACCAGCTGCAGGATCTCGTGACGGTGAACAAGATCAACGCGCTCGTGATCTTCCCGTTCGAATCGGCGTCGCTGACGCAGCCGGTCGCGCAGGTGAAGAAGAAGGGTGTGTACGTGACGGTCGTCGATCGCGGGCTAACCGACACCAGCGCGCAGGATGCGTATGTCGCAGGCGACAACACCGCGTTCGGCAAGCTGCCCGCCGAGTACCTCGCGAAGACGTTGAACGGCCACGGCAACATCGTTGCACTGCGCGGCATTCCGACGACGCTCGACAACGAACGCTATACCGCGTTCACGGACGTGCTGAAAAACTACCCGGACATCAAGCTGCTCGACGCGAAGTACGCGAACTGGAATCGCGACGACGCGTTCAAGGTGACGCAGGACTACCTGACGCGCTTCAAGCACATCGACGCCGTCTGGGCCGCCGACGACGACATGGCGATCGGCGTCATGAAAGCGATCGAGCAGGCGAAGCGCACCGACATCAAGGAAGTATTCGGCGGCGCGGGGTCGAAGGTGATGGTGAAGAAGCTGATCGACGGCGACAAGCTGGTTCATGCGGACGTGTCGTACTCGCCGAAGTTCATCTACGACGCGATCAAGCTGACCGCCGAGGCACGTCTGAAAGGCGAGAAGCTGCCGGCGACGACGATCATTCCTTCTGTGCTGATCACGAAGGAAAACGCGCAGCAGTTCTACTTCCCCGATTCACCGTTCTAAATGGCGTACGAAGACGTGGGCGGGGCGCGTGACGCCTCGCCGGATCAATGGGAGTGAGCACGATGAAGACGATCAAGGGGCCGGCGATTTTTCTCGCGCAGTTCATGGGCGACGACGTGCCGTTCGACAACCTCGCGCATCTGGCCGCATGGGCTGCGGGTCTCGGCTACAAGGGCATCCAGGTGCCGGCCGATCCGCGGCTCGTCGACCTCGAACTCGCGGCGACGAGCCAGGCGTATTGCGACGACGTGCGCGCGACGGTCGACAACGAAGGCATCGTGATCACCGAGCTGTCGACGCATCTGCAGGGGCAACTCGTTGCCGTGCATCCGGCCTACGATCTGCTGTTCGACGGTTTCGCGCCGAAGCAGGTCGGCAGCAATCCGGCGGCGCGCACCGAATGGGCGATCCGCGAGCTAACCTATGCGGCGAAGGCGTCGAAACGACTCGGGCTGTGCAGTCACGTGACGTTTTCGGGTGCACTCGCGTGGCCGTATCTGTACCCGTGGCCGCAACGGCCCGAGGGTCTCGTCGATGCCGCGTTCGCCGAACTTGCACGCCGCTGGACACCGATTCTCGACGCATTCGAAGACGCAGGCGTCGACGTCTGCTACGAACTGCATCCGGGCGAAGACCTGCACGACGGCGTCACGTTCGAGCGCTTTCTCGACGCGGTGAACCAGCATCCGCGCGCGAACATCCTGTACGACCCGAGCCACTTCGTGCTGCAGCAGCTTGACTACCTCGCGTTCATCGATATTTACCACGAGCGGATCAAGGCCTTCCACGTGAAGGACGCGGAGTTTCGGCCGAGCGGTAAGCAAGGCGTGTATGGCGGTTATAGCGGCTGGGTCGAACGCGCGGGGCGTTTTCGTTCGCTCGGCGATGGACAGATCGACTTCGGCGCGATCTTCTCGAAGATGGCGCAATACGATTTTTCGGGCTGGGCCGTGCTCGAATGGGAATGCGCGCTGAAGCATCCGCAGGACGGGGCGCGTGAGGGCGCCGAGTTTATTCGTCGGCACATTATTCGCGTTGCCGATCATGCGTTCGACGATTTCGCGGGCAGCGGTGTCGACGATGCGCAATTGAAGAAGCTGCTTGGACTATGAGTCGCGCGGGGAAGGAACGACGATGAAAAGAAGGCTACGACTAGGGATGGTCGGCGGAGGGCAGGGCGCGTTCATCGGCGCCGTGCACCGGATGGCCGCGCGTCTCGACGATTGCTTCGAACTCGTCGCGGGCGCGTTGTCGTCCGACCCGCAGCGCGCGCACGACAGCGCACGCGACGCGGGCATTGCGCGCAGCTACGCGGACTGGCGCGACATGGCGCGGGCCGAGGCCGCGCGCGTCGATGGCATCGACGCGGTCGCGATCGTTACGCCGAACCATCTGCATGCGCCGGTCGCGACCGCGTTTCTCGAAGCGGGCATTCATGTGATCTGCGACAAACCTCTTGCCGTGTCGCTTGCGGAAGGCGTTGCGCTTGCGAAGCTCGCGCATGACACGCAGCGGTTGTTCGCGCTGACGCATACGTACTCCGGCTATCCGCTCGTGCGTCATGCCCGCGAACTCGTCGAATCCGGCGAGCTTGGGACCGTGCGCGTCGTGCAGGTCGAATACGCGCAGGACTGGCTCGCCGAGCCGATCGAAGCGCTCGGCACGAATCGCCAGGCCGCATGGCGCACCGATCCCGCGCTCGCGGGGCCGGCCGGTTGCCTCGGCGACATCGGTACGCACGCGTGGCATCTCGCGTCGTTCGTCACCGGGATGACTCCGTCGTCGCTCGCGGCGGAACTGCACACGTTCGTGCCCGGTCGCCGGATCGACGATCACGTGCAGGCGATGCTGCGTTATTCGAACGGCGCACGCGGGATGCTGTGGGCGAGCCAGGTCGCGAGCGGCGCGGAGAATGCGCTACGTGTGCGCGTGTACGGCACGAAAGCGAACGTCGCGTTCGATCAGGAGGCGCCGAACGAACTGTGGTTCACGCCGCTCGGTGGTGCCGCGCAACGGCTCACGCGTGCACGTGTGCAGGGAGCAGTCGCCGCGCACGCGACGCGTGTGCCGGCCGGACATCCCGAGGGCTATCTCGAAGCGTTCGCGCAGTTGTACAAGGATGCCGCGTTGCAGATCGAAGCGATCGATGCGGGGCGGCCGCTGCCTGACGAGAGCCGGTTGTTGCCGACTGTCGACGATGGGGTCGCGGGGTTGCGGTTTATTGAGGCGGTGCTCACGAGTAATGCGGCGAGTGGGGCGTGGGTCGAGGTGTAGGGTGAGTAGAAGGCTTTTTGCCAGGCTGTATGGACCCGGGATATGGCCGGAAAAGACACGCGACAGCGCGGCTTCCTGTAAAGCGCTTGCGCTTGTCGCGCCCATCGATAATTCTAGTGTCTTGTCGCGGGAGCTCGGGTGTGTTGTCGGAGTAACTGTTGTAGGGTGGCTTGCGGCGGAGTATTCGAGGAACGCGACGAACGATCGATAAGGAGCAGCAGTTGAAGTTGACATTCGCAAGTACAACCCATAACGACGGCGAAACGCTGGTCAAGATCCGCATCGACGCGATGCGGGAAAGTCTGGAGCGCATCGGTCGCTTCGATCCTCAGCGTGCGCGGGATCGTTTTCTGTTGTCGTTCGATCCGTCATGCAGTCGATTCATCGTCGCCGATGGCGTATCGGTCGGCTTTGTCGTGGTCAAGCCGACGGACGGTTACCTGATGATCGAAAACCTGTACATCCTGCCGGAACATCAGGGAAGGGGCATCGGTTCGGTCGTGCTCGACAGCATCTTTGCCGACGCCGATTCCCGCTCGATCCCGGTCAAGGTCGGCGCGCTCCGCGAGAGCGACGCAAACCGCTTTTATCAGCGCCACGGCTTCGTCAAGATCGAGGAGGCCGAGTGGGACATCCACTACGTTCGAGCTCCTCGGGACCGCGATAGCGGTGTGTCCGCTTCGGTGGATCTGCAGTGACGTCGTCACGTCAGACGACGGCCTGCCGCAAACAGCAAACGAGCGGTTCTACTTCCCGCTCTTCTTGATCTGCGCTTCGAACGCGACGTCCAGCTTGCTCGCCTTGCGCGGCTTCGCTGGTCCGAATCCATCGACGAATTTCACGAAATCGTCGAGCGGCAACGGATCGCTGACCTTCGCGTCGCTTCCGCCCGAACGGTCGACCAGATAGAACAGGCCGTTCTGCAGCCCGATCGCCGCGAATTGCGGATTGCCGCTGCGGGTTTTCAGCCGTTCGACGGCGTGGATGGCTCGAGTCGTGCGCATGGGATGGGGGACCGCGAAGAAGGCGAATAGATCGCTACTGTACCAACTTCGCGAGGTTGGCCGGCCACACGCTCCCATCACCCCCGCTTTCCCCACTTCCGCCGCACCCACCCCGCCCAGTCATCCAGCACCGCATACACCACCGGCACGACCACCAGCGTCAGCAGCGACGACGTAATCACGCCACCGATCACCGTCTGCCCGAGCGGCCCGCGCTGCTCGCCGCCTTCGCCGATGCCCGACGCGAGCGGCAGCATGCCGAAGATCATCGCGAGCGTCGTCATCAGGATCGGCCGCAGCCGCACGCGCGCCGCTTCGAGCAGCGCATCGTCCCGTGCCATCACGCGACCTTTGCCCGATGCGTCGAGTAGCGTGCCGCGCCGTGCCTGGTTCGCGAAGTCGACGAGCAGGATCGCGTTCTTCGTGACGAGCCCCATCAGCATCACGAAGCCGATGATCGAGAACATGTTCAGCGTGCTGCCGAACAGCAGCAGCGCGAGCAGCACGCCGATCAGCGTCAGCGGTAGCGACGCCATGATCGCGAGCGGCTGGGCGAAGCTCGCAAACTGCGACGCGAGAATCATGTAGATGAAAATGATCGCGAGCGCGAGCGCCTGCACCGCGTAGACGAACGACTCGTTCATGCTTTTCGTCGAGCCCTCGAAGCGGTAGCGGTAGCCGGCCGGCAGATGCATCGCGTCGAGCGTCTTCGCGACGTCCGCGGCGACGTCGCCCGGCGAGCGGCCGTTGACGTTCGCCGACAGCTCCACTTCGCGTTGCAGGTCGCGGCGGTTGATCACGTTCGGGCCGGTCGTCTGCTCGATGTCCGCGATCTGCCGCAGCGGCACGAGCACCGGCGCGCCGTTTGCATCGGTACGGTTGGTTGCGATCATCAGCCGCGCGAGATCGTCGACATCCTGACGCTGCGACGGCGGTAGCCGCACGCTGACGTCGTAGTCCTGGTCGTCGGGTGCGCGCCACGTGCTGATCGCATCGCCGGACAGCAGCGGACGCAACGCGGTGCCGACATCCGCGACACCGACGCCGAGGTCCGACGCGAGTTCGCGCTTCAGGCCGATCGCGACGATCGGCTTGTCGGCCTTCAGGCTCGCGTCGAGGTCGACGAGGCCAGGGATTTTCGCGAGCCGCGCCTGCGCGGCTTCGGACAGGCGGCGCAGTTCGTCGAGGTTGTCGCCCTGCAGGCTCAGCTGGATCGCCTTCGTGCCGCCAGCACCGTCAGCCATGCCGATCTGCGTGACCGCGATGCCCGCGACCGACGCAAGCCGCGTGCGAAACAACTCGTTCAACTCCTGCACGCCGCGCGTGCGATCGCGCCGTTCTTTCAGCTGCACGGTGATCATCGCCGTGTTCTTGCCCTGCGTGTCGCCAGAGTTGACGGTCGCGTACGTGTAGCGCACCTCGGGGTAGGTCGCGAGAATCTTCTGCACCTGTGCGACGCGCACGGATGTCGCGTCGAGCGACGTACCGACCGGTGTCGTGATGCCGACCTGCGTTTCGGAAAAGTCCGCGTTCGGCACGAACTCGGTGCCGACGAACGGCACGAGGAACAGGCTGCCGAAGAAGGTCGCGGCTGCGACTGCGAGCGTCGCGACGCGATGCCGCAGCGCCCAGCCGAGCAGCCGCTGGTAGAAGCCTGCGAGCCTGTCCACCTGCGCGTCGAAGAAACCGAGAAACCGCGCGATCGCACGGCCATAGCGCGCTCCCTTGCGGCCGGTTTCCTCGTCGTGCAGATCGGGGTCCGGCCAGATCGACGACAGCATCGGGTCGAGCGTGAACGACACGAACATCGAGATCAGCACGGCCGCCGCGACCGTCACGCCGAACTGGTGAAAGAAGCGTCCGATGATGCCGCCCATGAAGCCGACCGGCAGGAACACGGCGACGATCGAGAAGGTGGTCGCGAGCACGGCGAGCGCGATTTCCTTCGTGCCGTCGAGCGCGGCGGTGCGGTGATCGGCGCCGAGCTGCACGTGCCGCACGATGTTCTCGCGCACGACGATCGCGTCGTCGATCAGCAGGCCGACGCACAGCGACAGCGCCATTAGCGTGATCACGTTGATCGTGAAGCCGGCCATGTACATGAACGCGAACGTGCCGATCAGCGCGATCGGCAGCGTGAGGCCGGTGATCACCGTGCTGCGCCACGAGCCGAGGAACAGGAACACGATCAGCACGGTCAGCACCGCGCCTTCTAACAGCGTGCGCTTCACTTCGTTGACGCTGTTCTCGATGTCGAGCGACGTGTCGTCGATGATGTCGAGCTTCACGCCCGGCGGCAGCACCGGGCCGAGCCGCGCGACCTCGTCTCGAATGCCGTGCGCGACGTCGACCGTGTTTTCGCCCTGCGCCTTGATGATCGACAGGAACAGCGCGCGCCGGCCGTCGAGCAGCGCCATGCTGTCCGGTTCTTCCTGACCGTCGACGACGTCGGCGACCTGGTCGAGCGTGACCGGCTGCGTCGCGGACGTCGCGGTCGGAATCGCCGACTGTGCGCCGCGTCGCGCGACGATGATGCGTTTGAACTCGTCGGGCGTCGCGAAGCGGCCCTTGACCTGCACGCTCTGCTCGACGTCGTGTGATGTGAGCGGTCCGGCCGGAATCTCCTGATTCTCGTTCTGCACCGCGCGGATCACCTGGTCGACGCCGACCTGCAGCGCCTGCAGGCGCTCAGGGCGCACGTCGATACGCACCTGGCGCTTCACGCCACCGACGAGCGACACCGAGCCCACGCCGCGTACCGTTTCGAGCCGCTTGCGTACCACCTGATCGGCGACCGTCGTCAGGTCGCGCGTCGACAGCGGCGTGCCGCCTGCCGCGGGCACGCTCGAGATCGCGACCGTGATGATCGGCAGATCGGACGGATCGTAGCGCAGCACGCGCGGGTCCTTCACGCCGTCGCGCAGGTCCGGGCGGATCAGTGCGATCTTGTCGCGCACGTCCTGCGCTGCCTGCGCGGCATTGACAGACAGATCGAATTCGACGATCACGACCGACTGCGCATCGTACGAGCGCGACGTGATCTGCTCGATGCCGCTGATCGTATTGACCGCTTCCTCGATCTTGCGCGTGACGTCGGATTCGACCGATTCCGGCGACGCGCCGGGGAAGGCCGTCTGCACGACGACGACGGGAAACGTGATGTCCGGAAACTGGTCGACCTTGAGCCGCTGATACGAGAACAGCCCGATGACGAGAAACGCCGCCATCATCATCGTGGCGAGCACCGGGTTGCGGATGCTGATGCGCGTGAACCACATGGATGCGGACTCCGGTCAGCGCGCGGCGGCGTTGGCCGGCTGCGCGGACTGCACCATGCGCACGGTACTGCCGATGCGTAGCGAGCCCAGGTTGTTCTTCACGATCTGCTGACCCTCGGCGAGAGGGCCGCCGGTGATTTCGGTCCACGCGTCGTTGTCGTTGTTTTTTGTGTTTCCGGTCGCGCCGGTCTGCACGGTTTGCTCGACGAGCTTGCCGTTCGCGATCGCGTAGACGCTGCGATGCTGGCCGTCGGTGCGTACCGCGGTGGCGGGCACGGCGAGCACATTGTCGCGACCGCCGATGGCGATCGAGCCGGTGCCGAACATGCCGACCCGCAGCGTCAGCGACGGGTTCGCGAGGCGCACGTAGACCGTGATCGAGCGCGAGCCGGCCTGCGCGGCCGGGTTGATGCGCGTGATCGCGCCGTCGACCGGTTCGCTGACGCCGTCGAACACGATGTGCACCGGCTGACCGACGCGCACACCGCCGATCTCGCCGACCGGTACCGGTGCTTCGAGTTCGAGCGTGCGCAGATCGACGACGTCGAACAGCTTCGTGTCGACCGCGACTTTCTCGCCGGGCTCGACCGAACGCGATGCGACCTGGCCGTCGATCGGCGAGCGGATCACCGTGTCGTCCACTGACAGGTTCGACGATGCGAGCGAGGCGCGTGCCGCGTCGAGATTGGCGCGCGCGATCTCGTACTGGCTTTGCGCGGTGTCGAAAGCGTTCTTCGAGATGAAGCCTTTCTGCACGAGCACGCGATTGTTGTCGAGCGTCTGCTTCGCGATGTCGAGCTGGCCGGCCATCGCGTCGACCTGGCCGCGGGCCTGGCCGGCGCGGGCTGCGTAGTCGCGTGCGTCGATCCGGGCGAGTTCCTGACCGGCTTTTACGGTGTCGCCTTCGCGAACCTCGACGCGGAGTGCCGAACCGGTGACTTTCGATTTCACTTCGGCCTGCGCGACCGCGCGCAGCGAGCCGGTGAGCGGCAGCGTTTCGGAGAGCGTGCGGCGCGCGACGACGGTGAGGTCGTCGGGGGTGAATTCGATGATGGAGATTGTTTGCGTCGCGTCTTGCTTTGGCGGTGCCGAGCTGCGCGAGCGGATCGCGTGGGTGATCGCCACTATGAGGACGATCGCTATTAGCGCTGCAACGATGACGAAGGTGCGTTTTTTGATGGCTTGCATGTGAGTTGTTATGGGCCGGTGGCCGGGTGGCTTGAAGTTAACCGGGGCCGGTGCGGGCTGCAAGCCGGCTGTCAGGATGGTACACGGGGAATGAAGGAGAGTTTTTGGTCGTTGGGGTTTGGGGGCGGCGCCGGCTTGTTGTTCTTGCTTGTCCTTGCTTGCCCTGGCAGGCGGCTGTGATTGGGCGCCTCGAGGCGTGGGCGTTGGCCTTTGCTGGTTGCCCTTGCAGGCGGCTGCGATTTGGCGCCTCGCGGCGCAGGCGTTGCCCCTGTGCGGGGCGGCACCTCCTTTCTTTGCCGCGGCAAAGAAAGGAGGCAAAGAAAGCCGCTCGACACGTTACCGAGTCCTTTCCGCGCGTAACCAGAGATGGCCCGCACCTAAGTGTCGTCCTCGCACCGACACGGTAGTGGTCCGAGACGAGACCGTCCCTCGCGTGGCCCCACTAAGTGACAAGGGGCCCGCCCACCCCGCGGCGCACTGGTGTGCGCGCGGCCGGGTCTGCATGGGAAACCGTCGGGGAAGAGTGAGGATGCACCGCAGAACAGCGACCGCATAACCGGGGGTGTTATGCCCGTCGGCGGCGAAGCCCGCCGGAACGGATGATGGCCTTGTCACTAACGTGTGGGGTGCGAGGGCGGGTCTCGTCTCGGACCACTGTGCTGTGTGAACGAGGTGCTCACTTAGGCGAGGGCCACCAGGGCAAGCCTCCGGAAACGAGAAGCTTCGTGTCGAGCGGCTTTCTTTGCCTCCTTTCTTTGCCACCGCGGCAAAGAAAGGAGGTGCCGCCCCGCACAGGGGCAACGCCTGCGCCGCGAGGCGCCCAATCGCAGCCACCTGCAGGGGCAAAAAGCAAAACCAACGCCTGCGCCGCGAGGCGCCCAATCGCAGCCACCTGCAGGGGCAAAAAGCAAAACCAACGCCTGCGCCGCGAGGCGCCAAATCGCAGCCGCCAGCCAGGGCAAACAGCAAAGCCCAACGTCCGCGCCGAGAGGCGCAAATCAGCACCGCAACACGAAAAGCAAAACAGCAGCCGCAGGCAAAAAACCAACCCTTACTGACTTAAATAAACAAACTTCCCACCCTTAATCGTCCCCATCACACTAGCCCGCTGATCCAGCCCAACGTGATCCTTCGCACTCGTGCTAACCACCCCATTCGGCACGACAAGCTCATGCGCATGCTCGAGCTCATCCCGCAAAGCGACGCGAAACGCCACGGTCCCAGGCTGCGCCGTCTTCAACGCACGCGCCACGGCATCCTGTAACCGCGGATAAACACCCGCCGCATCGCCGGCAAACTGCGTCACCGTACCGGCACCATATCGCGCCTCGTAGGCATCGACAAAAGCAAGCGCTGCCTTCTTCGCCGGATGATCGGCGGGCAAAGTGCGCGCGACCACGACCGGCTGCGTCGGGAACAACGTGCCCTCGACGTCCTTACCGCCCAGCTTGATGAACTCCGGCGTCGCGATGCCATGCGTCTGGTAGATCGGCCCCTTGAAGCCGCGCTCGACCAGCGTGCGCTGCGGCAGCACGGTCGGCGTGCCTGCGCCCGCGATCAGTACCGCGTCCGGCTTCGCAGCCATCAGCTTCAGCACCTGCCCGGTTACGCTCGCGTCGGTGCGGTTGAAACGCTCGGACGCGACGACCTGGATGTGCCGCAGCGTCGCGAACTTCGTGAACTCGTTCAGCCAGCTGTCGCCATAGCTGTCCGCGAAGCCGATGAAGCCGACCGTCTTCACGTTGTGATTCGCCATGTAGCGCGTCATCACATCGGCCATCGCGCTGTCGGTCTGCGCCATCTTGTACGCCCACACGCGCTTGCCTTCCTGCGGCTCGACGACGCTCGCCGAGCCAATCAGCGTGATCATCGGCGTCTGGTTCTCAGCGATCGGATCGAGCGCGGCCAGCGCGGCCGGCGTGATGTTCGGGCCGACGATCACGTCGACGTGGTCTTCATTGATCAGCTTGCGGATGTTCTTCACCGCGTTGCCCGGGTCCGAGCCGTCGTCGAGGATCAGGTACTGCGCGTTCTGGCCAGCGATCGTCTTCGGCCACATCAGCATCGCGTTCTTGCTCGTGATGCCGATCGTGGCCGCGGGGCCGGTGCTCGACAGGTCGATGCCGACTTTCAGGTCGGCCTGCGCGGTGGTCGCGATCAGTAGCGCGCCGACGGCGGCGAGGCAGCGCAGGGTTTTCTTATGGTCCATCCGGGTCTCCGTAGCGGTCGATGCGGTCAAGAATATCGGGTCAATAATGTCGATAACGGCCGATGCATGGGCGCTACGCAAGGGCAAGCGGCACGACGCCGCTCATCTGCGCGCGGCCTGCGCAAGCAGCGCGGTCAATCAAAGCTCGTAGGTTTCGTGCTCGCCCTTCAACGCCTGCTCGATCAGCTTGCGGTTCAGCCCCGGCGACAGCAGCTCGACGAGCGTGTACACGTAGCTGCGCAGGTAGGCGCCGTGCTTCAGCGCGACGCGCGTCACGTTGCTGCCGAACAGGTGGCCGACCGGCAGCGCGCGCAGATGCCGGTCGCGTTCGGCGTTGAACGCGATGTCGGCCATGATGCCGACGCCGAGTCCCAGCTCGACGTAGGTCTTGATCACATCGGCGTCGATCGCCTCGAGCACGATGTCCGGGTGCAGCCCGCGCAGCCGGAACGCTTCGTTGATCTTCGTGCGGCCGGCGAACGCGTTGTCGTAGGTGATCAGCGGGTACTGCGTCAGGTCGTCGAGCGACAGCAGCTTGCGCTCGAGCAGCGGATGATCCGGCTGCATCACGGCGACGTGGTGCCACTGGAAGCACGGCAGTGACACGAGTTCCTTATAGTTGGCGATCGCCTCGGTGGCGATCGCGAGGTCGGCCTGGTCGTGGATCACCATTTCGGCCACCTGGGTTGGGCTACCTTGCAGAATCGAAAGGTGCACCTTCGGGAAGCGTTTCTTGAATTCGGCGATCGCGGCGGGCAGCGAGTAACGCGCCTGCGTATGGGTCGCGGCGATCACCAGATTGCCCTGGTCCTGCGCCGCGAAATCCTTGCCGACCCGCTTGAGGCTCTCCACTTCCAGCAGGATCCGCTCGACCGACGCGAGGATGATCCGGCCCGGTTCGGTCAGCGAACGCACGCGCTTGCCGTGGCGGGTGAAGATTTCGACGCCTAGTTCGTCCTCCAGCTCGATGATTGCCTTGGAGACCCCGGGCTGGCTCGTATACAGTGCTTTCGCCGCTTCGGTGAGGTTGAAGTTCTGCCGGACGGCCTCGCGGACGAAGCGGAACTGGTGCAGGTTCATTTATAACCTCTCCGCATATAAAAAGAATTTTTTAGTCGTTTGAAATATAAAGCGAGTTTATTACGATTACCCCAACTTTTCCAATATGGTTATCTGTTTTTGTCATTAGCAAATGAGCGATCGGGCTGAACGATCGCTCGCGCGCGTGGCCAATCTGATATCCAGACGCGACGTAACCGGAACGCCGCGTGCCACGAGAACTGGGGTCCCCGAATGTATCAATACGATCAGTACGACCAGACCATCGTCGACGAACGCGTCGCGCAGTACCGCGACCAGGTTCGCCGCCGCCTGTCCGGCGAATTGAGCGAAGACGAGTTCCGTCCGTTGCGCCTGCAGAACGGCCTGTACATGCAGCGCCACGCGTACATGCACCGCATCGCGATTCCGTACGGCAACCTGCGCAGCGACCAGATGCGCATGCTCGGGCGCATCGCGCGCGAGCACGACCGCGGCTACGGCCACTTCTCGACACGTTCGAACATCCAGTACAACTGGATCAAGCTCGAAGAAACGCCCGATCTGCTCGAGAAGCTCGCGTCCGTGCAGATGCACGGCATCCAGACGTCGGGCAACTGCATCCGCAACATCACCGCCGACCAGTTCGCGGGCGTCGCGCCCGACGAGGTCGTCGATCCGCGTCCGTGGGCTGAAATCCTGCGCCAGTGGTCGACGTTCCATCCGGAATTCGCGTGGCTGCCGCGCAAGTTCAAGATCGCGGTGTCCGGTTCGAAAGAAGACCGCGCGGCCGTGCAGATCCACGATCTCGGCGTCTATCTGAAGAAGAACGCGGACGGCGAAGTCGTCGCGAGCATTCTGGCCGGCGGCGGCATGGGCCGCACGCCGATCATCGGCGCGATCATCCGCGAGGATCTGCCCTGGCAGCATCTGCTCACGTACTGCGAAGCCGTGCTGCGCGTGTACAACCGTTATGGCCGCCGCGACAACATGTACAAGGCGCGCATCAAGATTCTCGTGAAGGCGCTGAGCCCCGAGAAGTTCTCGCAGCAGGTCGAGGAAGAATGGCAGCACCTGAAGGACGGCCCGTCGACGCTGACGCAGGCGGAAGTCGAGCGCGTGTCGCAGTACTTCCAGCCGCCACAGTATGAGAAGCTGCCGGATACCGACGCGACTTTCGAGAAGCATCTGCTCGAGAACCGCGGGTTCGCGCGCTGGGTCGAGCGTAACGTGCGGCCGCACAAGGTGTCGGGCTATGCATCGGTGACGCTGTCGTTGAAGCCGACGACCATCGCCCCCGGCGACGCAACCGATACGCAGATGGAAGCGGTCGCCGACTGGGCCGATCAATACTCGCTCGGCGAGATCCGCGTGTCGCACGAGCAGAACCTGATTCTCGCGAACGTGAAGAAGCGTGATCTGTTCGATCTGTGGGAAAAGGCGAAGACGCAAGGTTTCGCGACGGCGAACATCGGTTTGCTGACCGACATCATCGCGTGCCCGGGCGGCGACTTCTGCTCGCTCGCGAATGCGAAGTCGATTCCGATCGCGCTCGCCATCCAGGAGCGTTTCAACGATCTCGACTACGTGTACGACCTCGGTGACGTATCGCTGAACATCTCGGGCTGCATCAACGCGTGCGGTCACCATCACGTCGGTAACATCGGCGTGCTTGGCGTCGATAAGGACGGTTCCGAGTGGTACCAGGTGACGCTCGGCGGCGAGCAGGGCAATGGCGCGACCGGTGCGCATCTTGGCCGCGTGATCGGGCCGTCGTTCTCGGCGGAAGAGATGCCGGACGTGGTGTCGAAAGTGATCGACACCTTCGTCGAACATCGTACCGACGGCGAGCGCTTCATCGACACGTACAACCGCATCGGCCTCGCGCCGTTCAAGGATCGGGTGTACGCATCGCGTCAGCCGGCTCACGCGTAACCCGGATAAAGGAAACAGGCAGATGGCTTCGATTATCAGGAATCGCACGATCGTCGACGACGACTGGACCGTGGTGCGCGCGGCCGAAGACGGCACGTTGCCCGCCGTTGACGCGTTGCCGGAAGGCAAGATCGTGGTGCCGCTCACGCTGTGGCAGTCCTCGCGTGACGCGCTCGCCGCGACGCGCAGCGCCGCCGAACTTGGCGTGTGGCTCGCACCCGACAGCGAACCGGCGGACATCGCCAACGACTTCGACCAGGTTGCGCTGATCGCGATCGACTTCCCGAAGTTTCTCGACGGCCGCGGCTACAGCATCGCGCGGCTGCTGCGCGAACGCTACGGCTACAAGGGCGAACTGCGCGCGATCGGTGACGTGCTGCGCGACCAGTTGACCTTCATGTACCGCTGCGGCTTCGATTCATACGCGGTGCGCGCAGATAAAGACATCCGCGACGCGCTGAATGCGTTCGACGATTTCAGCGTGCAGTACCAGGGCGCGGTGGACAACCCGTCGCCGCTGTTCCGCCGTCGCGACGCAGCGGCGAAGGCGGTCGCATGAGCGCCGTTACTTCTTCAGTCGAGCTTGACGTGGAACTCGCCGCGAAGGTCGAACGGCTCGATGCGCTGCTCGACTCGATCGCCGCACACCATACCAGCGTGAAGCTCGCGAGCAGCCTCGCCGCGGAGGACATGCTGCTGACCCACGCGATCCTGTCGCGTAGCGTGAAGATCGGCATCTTCTCGCTGAACACCGGTCGTCTGCATGCGGAAACGCTCGGCATGCTTGATCGCGTGAAAGAGCGCTACGGCTATGACATCGAGCAGTTTCATCCGCAGCAGGACGCGATCGACGAATACGTCGCGCAGCATGGGCTGAACGCGTTTTATGAGAGCATCGATCTGCGCAAGCGCTGCTGCGAGATCCGCAAGGTCGAGCCGCTCAATCGCGCGCTCGCCGGCGTCAGCGCGTGGGTGACGGGCCAGCGCCGTGAACAGTCGGTAACCCGCGCGGAACTGCACGAAGAAGAGCAAGATGGCGCACGCGGTATCGCGAAGTTCAATCCGCTCGCGGACTGGACCGAGGCAGACGTGTGGGCGTATCTGAAGGCGTTCGATGTGCCGGTCAATCCGCTGCATGCGCGCGGCTATCCGAGCATCGGCTGCGAGCCGTGTACCCGCGCGATCCGTCCCGGCGAGGACAGCCGTGCCGGCCGCTGGTGGTGGGAGTCGCGCGACATGAAGGAATGCGGGTTGCACATCACGACGATTCCGATCGCGGTCGACAACGGACATGCATCCGCCTGATGCGCAGGCCGCACAGCAGAAAACCTGATTATTTCCCGCGCGGTGGCCAAAAGCCGCAGCGCGAACCGACGAAGGACCTGAACATGAGCACGACGCTCGATTCCACTGTGACTGCAACGACTGCCGGCGCGCCGAACCGGATGGATCATCTCGACTGGCTCGAAGCCGAGTCGATTCACATCCTGCGCGAACTGGTCGCCGAATGCAGCAAGCCCGCGCTGCTGTTTTCGGGCGGCAAGGACTCGGTGGTCGTGCTGCATCTCGCACTGAAGGCGTTTGGCCTCGGCGCGAATCGCAAGACCTCGCTGCCGTTCCCGCTCGTCCACATCGACACGGGTCACAACTACGACGAAGTGATCGACTTCCGCGATCGCCGCGCGCAGGAGATCGGCGCGGAGCTGGTGGTCGGCCACGTCGAGGATTCGATCAAGCGCGGTACCGTGCGTCTGCGCCGCGAGACCGATTCGCGCAACGCCGTGCAGGCCATCACGCTGCTCGAGACGATTGCCGAACACGGCTATACCGCGATGATCGGCGGCGCGCGCCGCGATGAAGAAAAGGCCCGCGCGAAGGAGCGCATCTTCTCGTTCCGCGACGAATTCGGTCAGTGGGATCCGAAGGCGCAACGCCCGGAACTGTGGAGTCTCTTCAACGCGCGGCTGCATCAGGGCGAACATCTGCGCGTGTTCCCGATCTCGAACTGGACCGAACTCGATGTGTGGCAGTACATCGCGCGCGAGAAGCTCGAACTGCCGTCGATCTACTACGCGCATCAACGCGAGATCGTGCGCCGCAACGGCCTGCTGGTGCCGGTGACGCCGCTCACGCCGATCCACGACGGCGAGACGAGCGAAACCACGCTGGTGCGCTTCCGCACGGTGGGCGACATCAGCTGCACGTGCCCGGTGGAAAGCGACGCGGACGATCTCGAGAAGATCATCGCCGAAACGGCCGTGACCGAAATCACGGAACGCGGCGCGACGCGGATGGACGACCAGACGTCGGAAGCCGCGATGGAACAGCGCAAGAAGCAGGGTTATTTTTAAGGCAATCATGAGCATTCATCAACCGGAAGACCTTGGCGTGCTGCGTTTCATTACCGCGGGCAGCGTCGACGACGGCAAGAGCACGCTGATCGGCCGTCTGCTGTACGACAGCAAGGCGGTTCTGTCCGACCAGCTGTCGGCACTGTCGCGCGCGAAGAACAAGCGCACCGTCGGTGATGAGATCGACCTGTCGCTGCTGACCGACGGCCTCGAAGCCGAACGCGAGCAAGGCATCACGATCGACGTCGCGTACCGCTACTTCGCGACCGCGAAGCGCAAGTTCATCATCGCCGACACGCCGGGTCACGAGCAGTACACGCGCAACATGGTGACGGGTGCATCGACCGCGCATGCGGCGATCATTCTCGTCGACGCGACGCGCGTGACGTTCGAGAACGGCGTCGCGCAACTGCTGCCGCAGACCAAGCGGCATAGCGCGATCGTCAAGCTGCTCGGGCTGCAGCACGCGATCGTCGCGATCAACAAGATGGATCTGGTCGACTACAGCGAAGCGCGTTTCAACGAGATCCGCGACGCGTACGTCGAACTCGCGCGCCAGCTCGGTCTCGCCGACGTGCGCTTCGTGCCGGTGTCGGCGCTGAAGGGCGACAACATCGTCACCGCGAGCGAACGGATGCCGTGGTACGCGGGCGAGCCGCTGCTCGACCTGCTGGAAACCTTGCCGGTCGAACTTCCGGTCGGCCAGACGCTGCGTTTCCCGGTGCAATGGGTCGCGCGTCAGGACGGCAGCCAGGCGGACGATTTCCGCGGCTACATGGGCCGTGTCGAAGCGGGCGAAGTGAAGACCGGCGATACGATCGTCGTGTTGCCGGCGAACCGCGAAGCAACGGTCGCCGAGATCATCGCGCCGGTGCCTGGCGGCACTGAGCAGGTCGAGCGCGCGTTCGCGGGGCAGACGGTGACGATCCGCCTCGCGGAGGATGTCGACGTATCGCGCGGCGATACGTTCGTGCTTCGCGGCGCATCGCCGGGGGGGGCAACTGAAGCGATACCGCAGCCGGCGAAGAAGCTCGAAGCCGACCTGTGCTGGTTCGACGAGACGCCTCTGTCGACGCAGCGCAAGTATCTGCTGAAGCAGACCACGAGCACGGTGTTCGCACGGATCGGCGCGATCGGCAAGGTGCTCGACGTGCATACGCTGTCGCACGCGGTGGACCGCAACGACCTCGCGATGAACGACATTGGCCGCGTGTCGGTAACGCTGCAAAAGCCGCTCGTGTGCGATACGTACGACGCGAATCAGGCGACGGGCGCATTCGTGCTGATCGACGAGGCGACGCATCACACGGTCGCTGCCGGCATGATTCGTGCATTTTCCGCGTGAGTGTGGCTGAGCGCGATTGAGCGTCGCGCATGAACGGACGAACGGGACTGAAACACAATGGGTAAGGTGTATCTGATCGGTGCAGGGCCTGGCGCAGCGGATCTCATCACGGTGCGTGGGGCACGCCTGCTGGGCACCGCTGACGTGGTGCTGCACGACGCCCTCGTCGAGCCGGTGATGCTCGACTACGCGCCTGACGCGCGCAAGATCGCGGTTGGCAAGCGTTGCGGTCAGCGCTCGACCGCGCAGCACTTCATCAACAAGCAGATCGTCGATGCCGCGCTCGAACACGGCGTCGTGGTGCGGCTCAAGGGCGGCGATCCGATGCTGTTCGGCCGCGCTGATGAAGAAATGCGGGCACTCGAAGCCGCGGGTATCGATTACGAGGTTGTGCCGGGCATCACGGCCGCGCTCGCCGGCGCGGCGACGCTACGCCGTTCGCTGACGTTGCGTGGTGTCGCGCGCAGCGTCGCGCTCGCGACGTACAGTCGCGCGCCCGACAGCGAAGCGATCCGCGAGCAGGTCAATGCCGATTCGCTGGTGTTCTACATGGGGCGCGACAGCGCGCCGGAGATCGCGCGTCAGTTGATCGAGGCGGGGCGTCCTGCAACGACGCCGGTGGCGATTGTCGAGGCGTGTAGCACACCGCGCGAACGCACGCTGACGTTGACGCTCAAAGGACTCGCCGATGGCGACGCGCAGACGTGGCTCGATCCTGCGCAGCCTAGTCTGCTGATGATCGGGGAAGCGTTTGCGTCACGTGTCGCCGCGACGGATACCGAAGGAAAGGGCGGGATGCTGGACGCAGCCTGAATTCAGGTTCGGGTCCACCAGAAAAAACGCGCCGGCATGCCGGCGCGTTTTGTTTTGTGCTTACGAACGCCATGCGTTCATCAGTCAGCGGGAGACGAGGACCCGGCAATCTGCCGTAGACAGTAATCGGCGACGGCGTCGAGCACGCCGTCGTCTTCGCCGGCTGCGATTGCGCAATGGATCGTCACGCCCGGATGCGCGACACGGCACGCGTCGATAAGCGCCGGCAGATCGCGCCGTACGTGGCCACCCTGGCCGAAGAAAACCGGCACCACGGTGATTGCGGCACAGCCGGCCGCGACTTGCTCTGCGACGGCCGTGGGCAGATCTGGCGACATCAGTTCGAGAAACGCGAGCGCAACCGGACCAGCCGTGCCGTGCGCATCGCGCAGCTTCACGGCGAGACGCTCGAACGGCTCCGCCCAGCGCCCATCGCGCGCTCCGTGGCCGAACAGGACGATGCCGTGCACGCTCATCGTGTCGCTCCTAATGCCGGTCGACCCACTTCAACCCGACGAGCCCGAGCACCAGATAGACCAACCCCGGCGTCGCCGCGGTGATCGGCGCGGGCCACGTGTTCAGCGTGCCGATGTGCGAGAACAGCGTATTGAACAGCTGGAAGCTCATCCCGAGCATGATCCCGCCGAACACCTTCACGCCGACCACACCCGCGCGCGTATGCAGGTACGCGAACGGCAGCGACAGCACCAGCATCACGAACACGGCGAACGGATACAGCAGCTTGCGCCACAGTGCGATCTCGTAGCGCTGCGAGTCCTGATGGTTCTCGGTCAGATGCTGGATGTAGCGGAACAGGTTGAACATCGACATCCGTTCCGGTGACACGAGCAGCACCGACAGGATCTGTGGCGTCAGTTCGGAGCGCAGCGAGTATTCAGGCAGTGTGGTCTGGGTCGCGCGATACACCGGATTCAGCGCGTCGGTGGGTTGCGAACGCGACGGGCCGACGTCGAGCAGTTGCGTATCGGTGACGTCGGTCAGCAGCCAGTGGCCGGGCGGCTGGTACTTGCCGCTCTTCGCGATGCGCACGTTCGACAGGCGGAATTTCGCATCGAATTCGTAGATCCGCACATCGCTGATCGTCGCGTCCGGCTGCAGCTTGCCGACGTTGACGAAGCGCGTGACCTGCTCGCCGTCCGCGCGCGCGGTCAGCGTGTCTTTCACCCACACGCCCGATTCGAAGTTGCTCGACACCGACGACCCGAGTGCTTCGAGCCGCACGCGTTCAGACAGCTGGTCGGTGTACGGGCCGACCACTTCGCCGATCAGATACGTGACGATCACGATCGGAATGCCGATTTTCAGCAGCGAGCGCAGCGCCTGGTTGGTCGCGAGGCCGGACACGCGGAAGATCGTGTATTCGGAGTTCGCGGCCATCTGCGCGAACACGTAGATCGCGCTGATCAGCGCGGCGACCGGGATGATCTCGTAGAAGCGCGACGGCGTCTGCAGCGCGACGCGCAGCACGGCGTAGCCGAACTTGTAGTTGCCGTGGCCGACCGAGTTCAGTTCGTTGATCAGGTCGAAAAAGAAGAACAGACCCGAAAACGCGAACAGGATGAAGACGAACGTGAGGTAGATCTGCCGCGCGAAGTACCGTTCATAGATGCGCATCGGTCACGCTCCCTGCGACGAACGACGAAACATCGCCCGCGAAAACAGCGGCCGGTTGCGCACGCGCAACCAGAAGATGAACACGACGACACCCGCCACGATGATATGCAGACCGAGGAGTCCGACGACGAACGACATCTTGCCCTGCTCGATCCACGACTGGATGACGTTCAGCAGGTTCGAATAGGTCAGATAGATCAGCACCGCCATCACGAGGTTGATCGTGCGGCCGCGGCGTGGGTTCTGGTGCGCGAGCGGGATCGCGAGCAGCATCAGGTTGATCGCGATCAGTGGCAGGCCCGCGCGCCATGCAAATTCGGCGAGATTGTCGCGGGTGGGATTGCGCAGCAGATCGAGGGTCGGCGTGCCGGTGGTGGTCGGTGTGTTGATGACCGGCTGGCTCTGGATCTTCACGCCATAGCGCTCGAATTCCATGATGCGAAAATCCGGATGGCCCGGCTCGCCGTCGTAGCGTCGGCCGTTCTCGAGCACGACGAAGCGGTCGCCGTTCTTCTGCGTTTCCGTGTGGCCCGTTTTCGATACGACGACGTTGACCTTGCCGCCTTCGGTACTGGTGACGAACACGTTCTCGACGCGCGCCTGGTCCGGCGACATTTTTTCGATGAAGAACACGCGATGGCTCGTCGCCGATTCGCGGAACTGGCCCGGTGCGAGCAGCGAGACTTCGTCGCGCTGCTGGAAGCGTGCGCGGATCAGCTTGTTCTGCTGGTTCGACCACGGCCAGCCGACGAACACGAAGAACATGATGAGGATCACGATCGGCGTCGCGAACAGGCCGATCGGCTTGATGAAACGCGTGAGGCTCACGCCCGACGCGAGCCACACGACCATCTCGGAGTCGCGGTACCAGCGCGTGAGCACGAACAGGATCGACACGAACAGCGTGGCGACCAGCATGATCGCGAGGTAACCGATCACGGTGAGGCCGATCAGCACCAGCACGTCGCGCGGATCGATCTCGCCGGACGCCGCGAAGCCGACGATGCGGATCATCATCGTCGTCAGCACTAGCGTGAGCAGAACCATGAACACGGCACCAGCCGTGTACGCGAGTTCGCGCTGGAGGGAGCGTTCAAAGATCATTGTTGATGGCAAGAGGGCGTGCGTTGGATCGCGCCTGTCGCGCTATCCATGCAGCCGCCGCGGGAAAAATAGCGGATAATTGCGGCTTTCATCCTAAGCCCAGATTTTATCCGAGGACAAGCGCGATGGACTTTAGCATAAAAGCCTGTGATTGGAGCAAAGGCTCGTCAACCGGGTTCCCGACCGGCAAATCCGATTGCATCGTGATCGGTGTGTTCGAATCGCAGACGCTGTCGGGTGCCGCGCTGGAAATCGATGCGGCCACGAAGGGGCTGCTCACGCGCATCATCAAGGCCGGCGACATGGACGGCAAGAGCGGCACGACGCTGTTCCTGCACGAAGTATCGGGCATCGGCGCATCGCGCGTGCTGCTGGTCGGTCTCGGCAAGCAGGACAAGTTTACCCAGAAGGCCTACGCCGACGCGGCCCGCGCCGCATGGCGCGCGGTCCTCGGCACGAAGGTTGCGCAGGTCGCGTTCACGCTCGCGCAGCTGCCGGTGCTCGAGCGCTCGGGCGATTGGGCCGTGCGCGCCGCGATCCTCGCACTGCGCGAACAGACGTACCGCTTCACGCAGATGAAGAGCAAGCCGGACAACAGCCCGCGCGCGTTAAAGCGCGTCGTGTTCAGCGTCGACACCGCCGACGAGAAAGCCGCGAAGGTGGCCGCGAAGCAGGGCGCCGCGCTCGCGAACGGCATGGACCTGACCCGCGACCTCGGCAATCTGCCGGCCAACGTGTGCACGCCCACCTATCTCGCGAATACCGCGAAGAAGCTCGCGAAAGACTGGAAGCTGAAGGTCGACGTGCTCGGCCAGAAGCAGCTCGAAGCGCTGAAGATGGGCTCGTTCCTGTCGGTCACGCGCGGCTCGGTCGAACCGCCGCAGTTCATCGTGCTGCAGTACCAGGGGGCGGCCGCGAAGGCGGCGCCGGTCGTGCTGGTCGGCAAGGGCATCACGTTCGATACCGGCGGCATCTCGCTGAAGCCGGGTGAGGGCATGGACGAGATGAAGTACGACATGTGCGGCGCGGGCTCGGTGCTCGGCACGCTGCGCGCGGTCGCCGAGATGGGGCTGAAGATCAATGTCGTCGGCATCATCCCGACCTGCGAGAACATGCCGGCCGGCAATGCAACGAAGCCGGGCGACATCGTCACCAGCATGTCGGGTCTGACGATCGAAGTGCTGAACACCGACGCCGAAGGCCGCCTGATCCTGTGCGACGCGCTCACCTACGCGGAGCGCTTCAAGCCGGCCGCGGTGATCGACATCGCGACGCTGACGGGCGCCTGCATCATTGCGCTCGGCCACCACAACAGCGGCCTGTTCTCGAAGGACGATGCGCTGGCGGGCGAACTGCTCGATGCGTCGAAGGAAGCGTCCGACCCGGCATGGCGTCTGCCGCTCGACGACGAATATCACGAGCAGTTGAAGTCGAACTTCGCCGATCTCGCGAACATCGGCGGGCGGCCGGCGGGCAGTGTGACGGCCGCGTGCTTCCTGTCGCGCTTCACCGAAGCGTACCCGTGGGCGCACCTCGACATCGCGGGTACCGCGTGGAAGAGCGGCGCCGCGAAGGGTGCGACGGGGCGTCCGGTGCCGCTGCTCGCGCAGTTCCTGATCGACCGCTCGGCGTAATCGCGTCATGACGCTGCGCAGCAAGAGCGGCGGGGCGCAGGCCCTGCCGCAATACGCACGATCGGCACGATCCGCACGATGACGCGGATCGATTTCCACACGAACGTCGGCGACGCGCTGCTGTACGCGTGCCGTCTCGCGCGCAAGGCGTATCAGGCCGGCCAGCCGACTATCGTGCTGGCCGAACCGCCGCGGCTGCGCGCCTTCGACGGGATGCTGTGGACGTTCTCCGCACTCGACTTCGTGCCGCACTGCATGGCGGGCATGGCGATCGCCGCGCAGACGCCGATCGTGTTGACGTCGAATCTCGACGATGCGCCGCATCATCAGGTGCTGCTCAATCTGGGCGCGGAGGTGCCGGCGCAGTTCGCACGCTTCGAGCGCCTGCTGGAGATCGTCGGCAATGCGCCCGATGAACTCGCGTCCGGTCGCGACCGCTATCGCTTCTACCGCGATCGCGGCTATGCTTTGAACAACTACAAGCAGGGCGACTGAGTTTTCCGGTTGTGCGGCGGTTGCATGGCGGTCGTGCTGAGATGCCTGATGCCCGCTAACGGTTCGATCCTTCGACGGAGTGTTCCCGTGTCCGATTCCTACGACAGTTCGATCCCGGTGCTGAACGATGTGCTCGTGCAGGGCAACCCCGAGCATGCGCGAGCAGCAACGTATCCCACATTTGCAGAATCCGGGCCGCCCGGCCTCGATCCCCGCATGGATCCCGGCGCGCCGGCGCCCACCGATCTGCGCGGCTACGACCCTGAAATACTTGCCGAGCGGCTGCGCGGCCGCTTTGCGAACTATCTGACGGGAGAAGGGCGCAGCATCGTCGAAGCGCGCTGTCGCGACGCGCTGCACGACCACACGACATGGCTCGTGAACCACATCACGCGTGAAGTCGCGCTGGCGCTCGAAACGGAAATGACCGGCTGGGTGCGCGAGGCGATGAGGGAAGAGATGGCGCGCCGCGCGCCGGAGCATTGAGCGGCTCGTATCGTTCGAGCCGCTGCTCGATGTAGATATCGATTACTTCAGCGTCAGGATCCACGCGGCAAGGCTTGCGGCCTGATCCGGTGTGAGCTGCGTGTTGGCCGGCATCGGCACCGGTCCCCACACGCCGACACTCCCTTCGATGATCTTGTGCCCGAGGTACGCGGCCGCATCGTTGCGGCCCGCGTATTTCGCCGCGACGTCGTGCAGCGCAGGTCCCATGAATTGACGCGTCACCGAGTGGCAGCTCATGCAGTTCTGCTGCTGCGCGAGCGCGAGACCGCCGGCGGTCGCTTCGGCATGTGCGGCACCGGTCGCGAATGCGCTGGCCAGCGCCACGGCTGCATACGTCTTCGATCTCATTTTTCTGGTCTCCGCCGGACGGACGTCCAGCTTGTGGTGTGCGCATCAGGTGCCCGCATTGGGTGTCCGCATTATAAGAGCAAAGAAGAAGTGGTTCAGGGGTCGATGGGCTGGTGCGCGCGGCAATGAAAAAGGGCACACGATTCATCGTGTGCCCTTGTCGAGCGGTTGCCCAGGCCCGCGTGTGCGAGCGTGCGCTCAAGCTCAGACTCAGCCTGTTATCGCGCCCTTGTTCGCCGGCAGCGTGAGCGCCGCGTACTTCGCGAGCACGCCGCGCGTGTAGCGGGGCTTCGGTTGCTGCCATGCGGCGCGGCGGCGGGCGAGTTCGGCGTCGTCGACGTTCAGCTCGAGCAGCAGCTTGTGTGCATCGATCGTGATCGAATCGCCTTCGTGCACGAACGCGATCGTGCCGCCGTCGAACGCTTCCGGCGCGACGTGGCCGACCACCATGCCCCACGTGCCCCCCGAGAAGCGGCCATCGGTGATAAAGCCCACCGATTCGCCAAGCCCCTTGCCGATGATCGCCGACGTCGGTGCGAGCATTTCCGGCATGCCGGGGCCTCCACGCGGGCCGAGGTAGCGTAGCACGAGAATGTCGCCGGCCTTGATCCTGTCGCTCAGGATCGCGTCCATCGCGCTCTGCTCATCGTCGAACACGCGCGCCGGGCCCGTGATGACCGGGTTCTTCAGGCCGGTGATCTTCGCCACCGCGCCTTCGGTCGCGAGGTTGCCCTTCAGGATCGCGAGGTGGCCTTCTTTGTACAGCGCCTGTTCGATCGGGAAGATCACCTTCTGGTCGGCGCGCGGTACCGACGGCACGTCCTTCAGTTCCTCGGCGATCGTCTTGCCGGTAATCGTCACGCAGTCGCCATGCAGCAGTCCGGCGTCGAGCAGGAGCTTCAGCACCTGTGGAATGCCACCGGCCTTGTGCAGATCGGTCGCGACGTACTGACCCGACGGCTTCAGGTTGCAGATCACCGGCACGCGCTTGCGGATGCGCTCGAAGTCGTCGATCGTCCATTCGATTTCGGCCGCGTGCGCGATCGCGAGATAGTGCAGCACCGCGTTCGTCGAGCCGCCCGTCGCCATGATCAGCGCCACGGCGTTCTCGATCGACTTCTTCGTGATGATGTCGCGCGGCTTCAGGTCCTGCTTCACTGCCTCGACGAGCACGCGTGCCGAGGCGGCCGCCGAGCCGACCTTTTCGTCGTCCGGGTTCGCCATCGTCGACGAGTACATCAACGACATGCCAAGCGCCTCGAACGACGAACTCATCGTGTTCGCGGTGTACATGCCGCCGCACGAGCCCGACGACGGGCACGCGTTCTTCTCGACCCCTTCAAAATCTTCCTGCGACATCCGTCCGGCCGTGAATTCGCCGACCGCCTCGAACGACGACACGATCGTCAGATCCTTGCCCTTCCAGTTGCCCGGACGGATCGTGCCGCCGTACACGTAGATGCCCGGCACGTTGAGCCGCGACAGCGCGATCATGCCGCCCGGCATGTTCTTGTCGCAGCCGCCGATCACGACGACGCCGTCCATCCACTGGCCCTGCACGCAGGTCTCGATACAGTCGGAGATCACTTCGCGCGACACGAGCGAGTACTTCATCCCTTCGGTGCCCATCGACATCCCGTCGGAGATCGTCGGCGTGCCGAAGATCTGCGGGTTCGCGCCGGCGTCCTTGACGGCGTGGACCGCGGCGTCGGCGAGACGCTGCAGGCCGGAGTTGCACGGCGTGATGGTCGAGTGGCCGTTCGCGATGCCGATCATCGGCTTGTCGAAATCTTCTTTCTCATAGCCGAGCGCGTAATACATCGAACGGTTCGGCGAACGCGCGACGCCTTGCGTAATGTTCTTCGAACGACGGTTGTACGACATGGGGAGCTCCATCCGTTTGTTTTGATCTGTACGCCGTGCGGCAGGGCCGGCGTGTGGCGCAAGAATGCAATGTCCTGATGCGCGTGTCCAATATATTATTGAGGGCCTATTGAGTCGTAAAATGTATCAGTCATCTGACCTGAGTTATGCAACCTGTCACGCCCGACCTGCGCCAGCTGCGCTATTTCATCGCCGTGGCCGAAGAGAAGCACTTCGGCCGCGCGGCCGCACGCCTGTCGATGACGCAGCCGCCGCTGTCGCAGGCGATCCGCGCGCTCGAGGACACGCTCGGCGTCGCGCTGTTCGCGCGCACGCGGCGCTCGGTGGAGCTCACGCCGGTCGGTGCCGACCTGCTGCCCGAGGTGCGCCGGCTGATCGCCGCAGCCGAGGGGCTGCGTCCGCTTGCGCAGAGCCTCGCGCGCGGCGAGGCGGGCGTGCTGTCGCTCGCGTTCGTGTCGACCGCCGACTACGGGCTGCTGCCGCTGCTACTGAGCGATTTCGGCGCGCGCCACCCACGCGTGCGGCTGCAACTGACCGAGGCGACCAGCGACGTGCAGATCGACGAACTCGTGGCCGGCCGCATCGATGCGGGCCTCGTGATCGCGCCGCTGCCGCCGCGCCACGCGGCGCAGCTGTCGTGGCTGCCGATCGCCCGCGAGCCGCTGGTGATCGCGATGTCGTCGGCGCTGGCGGCGCGCCTCGACGCTGGCCCCGGCTCGCGCGCGCGGAAGCGCAGTACCCCCGTCGAGCCGGACGACAGCGGCTGGAACCCGGCACCGATCAGTCTCGCCGACGTCGCCGACGAACCGCTCGTCGTCTTCCCGAGGCGTTTGGCGCCTGGCTTTTATGACATCATTATGGATTGCTACGGCGTGGCGGGCCTCGCACCGCGCATCGGCCAGGAAGCGATCCAGATGCAGACGATCGTAAGCCTCGTGTCGGCGGGCATGGGCGTCGCACTGGTGCCGCAATCGCTGCGTAATCTGCGGCGCACTGGCGTCGTGTACCGGCCGCTGCGCGAGGCGGTACCCGCGATCGAGACCGGGCTGGTGTGGCGCACGACCGAGGTCAGTCCGGTGCTCGCGGGCTTTATCGAGATCGTGCGCGCGCATGCGGCGACGGTCGCGAGGAAGGCTGTGGCGCCGCGGCGCTGAACGCATCGCGGCGGCATGCGTCCAATCCGGGCTGGCCGCTGTTACCGATCCTTATCAAAGCATATAGAAGCACACCGAAGAACCCGAACCTCACCACACGATGCTCATTCACCCGAATTTCAATCCCGTCGCGATCCATCTGGGACCGCTTGCCGTACGCTGGTACGGCCTGATGTACCTCGTCGCGTTCATCGCGGCAATCGTCGTGGGGCGCCTGCGCCTGCGTCTTCCTTATGTCGCGGCGCAGGGATGGACCGCGAAGGACATCGACGACATGATGTTCTACGGCGTGCTCGGCACGATACTCGGCGGGCGGCTCGGTTACGTGCTGTTCTACAAGGCGAGCTGGTATTTCGCGCATCCGCTCGACATTTTCAAGGTGTGGGAAGGCGGCATGTCGTTTCACGGCGGCTTTCTCGGCGTAACGTTCGCGATGATACTGTTCGCGCACCAGCGCGGGCGCACGTGGCTGCAGGTCACCGATTTCGTCGCACCGATGGTGCCCACCGGGCTCGCCGCGGGGCGCCTCGGCAACTTCATCAACGGCGAGCTATGGGGCCGTGTGACCGACCCGTCGGCGCCGTGGGCGATGCTGTTCCCGAGCGCCGCGAGCGAGGACGCCGGCTGGCTCGCCGCGCATCCGGACAAGGCTGCGCAGTGGCATCTCGCCGACGTGTTCGCGCAATATCACATGCTGCCGCGTCATCCGTCGCAGTTGTACGAGATCGCGCTCGAAGGCGTCACGCTGTTTCTCGTGCTGTGGTTCTTCTCGCGCAAGCCGCGGCCGGTCGGCGCGATCTCGGCGGTGTTCCTGATCGGCTACGGCCTCGCGCGCTTCACGATCGAATTCGCACGCGAGCCGGATGATTTCCTCGGGCTGCTTGCGCTCGGACTGTCGATGGGGCAGTGGCTGTCGCTGCCGATGATCGTCGCGGGCATCGCGGTGCTGGTGTGGGCCTACAAACGTGGCGGCCCCGCGCCGTCGCAGGCGGTTCGCACGAACTGACGGTTTTCGCGTTTCCGAAGCACCGGCATGATTGAAAAGCCCCTGCATTCTCGCGAATGCAGGGGCTTTCTTCATGCGTTGCCTCTACGGCACGACGCAATGCAATGCGTTACTTCATCTGCACCGAGCCCGACACGTTGACCGTCACCGTCGACGTACCCGCCTGCAGCGGCACCGGTGCCTCGCTCTTCGCACTGAAGGCTGCGGCGGGCGCGGCCATCATCATCATCCGCGGGTGCGGCATGATGCCGTCGCGGCCGATGTTGACCTCGCGGATCGAATAGCCGCTGTAGCCGAATGCCTGCGCGGACGAGGCGGCCTGCTGGCGGAACGATGCGATCGCTTCGCTGGTGAGCTTCTGCGCGGCGGCGCGCTGCGCTTCCGGCGACAGCGAGAACTGTACGTCGCCGACCTGCATGATCGAGCCCATCTGACCCGCGAGCTTCGAGGCGGCCGTGAAGTCGTGCGATTCGAGCACGACCTCGGTCCGGCCGCGCCATGCGGAAATGTGGCCGTTGCGATCGGTCGACGGGCTGATCGAGAACGAGCCGGTGCGCGCGGTGACGCTCGACACGCCCTTCGCCTTTTGCAGTGCGGCATCGGCACGCTGGTTCAACGTGGTGGTCAGCGACGACGGGTCGGCCGCTTCCTGCTCGTAGAACAGCGTGATGTTCACCACGTCCTGCGGCACTTCGGTGCTGGCCTGCGCATTCAGCGACAGCACGCCGGCCGGCTGGTACGGCGCACTCTGTGCGTGCGCGACCGAAGGCGCGAGCGACAGCATCAGCGGGGCGGCCGAAGCCATGGCGAGCGCGAATGCGATGGCGGTTTTTCTGGTCATTATGGGACTCCTTCCGTGAACAGGATCGCGCGCGCGGCTCGTGCCGCTGCGCGTTGCCCGCGTGGCCCTTCGTGCAGGTCATGAAGTTGCGGAAGACGAGACGGCCTGCACGCCGGATGGCACGACGCTTGCGAGCCAGTTAGGCGTGCTTTCATGCCGACAGGTTCCCTTTACCTGACTGTTTCTGACGGTTTCAGACTGTTTAGTCAGGTCGTCGCCGTGCTATCCGACGTCACGCGCGACGTTACCCGCGACGTCACATCAGCCGCTTGACGATGAAGCGCCATTCGTCGCTGGTGACCGGCGTGATCGACAGACGGTTGCCCTTTGCAAGCACGCGCATCTGCGCGAGTTCCGGATGCTCGCGCAGCGCGGCGAGCGGAACCAGCGCGGACTTCTTCTTGAACACGACGTCGACGAGCACCCAGCGCGGCGTTTCGTGCGTCGATTTCGCATCGTAGTACGGGCTCTTTGGATCGAACTGTGTCGGGTCGGGGTAGGCCGTCGACGAGACCTCGGCGAGCCCCGCGATGCCGGGCTCCGGACAGCTCGAGTGATAGAACAGCACGCCGTCGCCGACCTGCATCGTGTCGCGCATGAAATTGCGTGCCTGATAGTTGCGCACGCCGGTCCACGGCAACGTACGTTGCGCGGCGTTGGCGAGATCGTCGATGCTTGCTTCGTCCGGTTCGGACTTCATTAGCCAGTAGCGCATGAATCGAATGAACGCGAAGGTGAGTGAAGAAAAGCGCCGCTCAAAGAAAAACGGCACCGGACGATTGTCCGATGCCGTTCGAATAGGTCCCCGCCATAGCCGCTAGGCCGGCATCCTGAACCGGGGGTTCAGAATTGGTCGCAGTTAGCAACACTTCGGGTACATCAGACAGAGTGACGCGCACGCCCGTGCTGCAAATTTCCACAACCGTGCACATGGCATTGGTTCAAGGAATATATGACCTTGGCAAACCAGGCAGGGAAGCTGACAACAGAGCCGGTGTGTTGCATACCGACTCGTATAAACCGTTTGAAACAAGAGACCTTGGGACTCATGCTACCAGCCCGAACGACCTTTATCTACAACATTTACTGCACGCTGTACTGGTTGATCACCGTGTCCAGCTGATCGTTCATTTGCTGCATTGTACGCCGGATTTCTTCAGCGGGAAACGACTCCCCGTGACGCACGCTGGACTGCAGTTTAAGCAGTTCGGACGCGAGCGACAACGCAGCCATCACGGCGATGCGGTCCATGCCGCGCACGTTGCTGTGCGTGCGGATTTTCGACATTTCCGCGTCGACCCGCGCGACCGCTTCGAGCAGTGCCGCTTCGGTTTCCGGCGAGCACGCGAGACGATAGGACTGGCCGAGAATCGAGACTTCGATCTGCTTCGTGGTCATGCATTTTCTCCGTGGCGGGCCGCATCGCTGCGGGTATCGTCTTCTTCCTGCTGCGCGGACGCGAGCAGATCGAGTTGATTGTCCTGCTCGGAGGAGCCTTTCGCGCGCGGCAGTTTCTCGAGAATCGCGTTGAGCCGGACCTGCGCGTCGTCGATCTTTGCCGACAGCGTATCGCGTTCGGCCTGCAGCGCATTGCGTTCTTCACGCATCTGATCGAGTTCGGCGCGCGTCGCTTCGCAATCCGCACGCGCTTGCGTGAGCTGCTCTTCGAGCGCCTGGCGCGCCGCGTAGTGACGCTGACTGAGAGCAATCAGACGTCCAATATTCTGTGAGAGTGATTCGAGTTCGGTGAGCATGTGCTGCGTCCTCTAAAGACACGGCATTTTAGCGCGGAATGCGCGGCGTTCCGACAATTGTCTCGTTTCGAGACGTAACAGCATCGCTTTTTGCGGATATCCAGCGCTTGCCACTGCGATTTTCGAGGCGTTTTCCCGCTGCGTTCGACGCGGCTCGCGCACCTGCCGCGAAGCAGGGGTCCCCCTTTCTTGACGCCGTATTGTGCACTGCTACACTTGCGGCACTCTTGGTGCCCGCGCGCGATTTTCATATTGCGCGCAGTTAAACGGGAAACAGGGAGCGAAGTCCGCCGGACCGAGCCAACCTGTGCTGCCCCCGCAACGGTAAGCGACCGCATCGTCATGCAGGTCGACCCTTCGCGCATATCACCCGGCCGTCTCAGATATCAGATATCGCGGCCGTTCGATGTGCATCATGCCACTGCGCTTCGTGCGCGGGAAGGCGGGTCGATGTGTCGCCAGCCCGGATACCGGCCAGAGGGAGGGGAGCGTCGCCTGTTTGCGCACGATGCCGGCGAGCATCGGCCGGCGGTTGCCGTTCCCTGTTACGCAACGGCCTGCGGGGAGCGGGCCGCGCACGCTACCACAGGAAATATCGATGTCCACCCCGATCGCCCGCACGGCGCTGACCGCGCTGGCCGCGTTCGCTTATGCGCCGCTGGCCGCGTTCGCGCAGAGCGCGCCGCAAGAGCCGCCTTCAAGCTCTTCAGGCCTTTCAAACGATAGCCAGCCTTCTGTTGCCTCAGCTTCCTCTTCCGCCGCGGCCACCGCACCTTCCAGCACCGACGTGCATACGCTGTCGCCGATCGTCGTCACCGCGGAACGCGGTCCGCAGAAGCTCGCCGATGCGATCCCGCAGACCACGTTGTTCGATCGCCAGGACATCGCCGATACGACCGCGCAGGATCTGCCCGGCCTGCTGCAGCTCGCGCCCGGCGCGCAGATCGTGCGCAACGGCGGCCCCGGTTCGCAGGCGAGTCTGTTTTTGCGCGGCGCGTCGTCGGTGCAGTCGCTGGTGCTGATCGACGGCGTGCGCGTCGACTCGGTGAGTCTCGGCAACGCGCAGCTGGCGCAGCTTCCGCTCGACCAGATCGATCACGTTGAAGTGGTGAACGGCAACGTGTCGGCGCTGTATGGATCGGGGGCGATCGGCGGTGTCGTGCAGGTCTTCACGAAGAACGGTGACAACCATCCGCCGCGCTTCGACTTCTCGGTCGGCTATGGCAGCTATCACACGCAGACACAGCAGGCGGGCGTGAACGGCGCGCTCGATCGCGACGGCAACACGACGTTCAGCGTGTCGCTTGCGCGTTCGAAGGACGATGGGTTCTCGTCGGTGAATCCGGCGCTCGCGCCCGGTGCGAATCCGAACGCAAACGGCTATCTCGATGAGAGCGTCTCGGCGTCGCTGCGTCACCGCTTCAACGACAAGTGGGACGCGGGCGTGCGCTACTTCCAGTCGAACGGCAACGACAGCTACGACAACGCATACGGCCTGCCGACCGACGTCAACAATCTGTACAGCAAGGTCCAGCAGTTGTCCGCGTTCGCGAACGGCAAGCTGACCGACTGGTGGACCACGCACTTCGTCGTTGCAGCCGGTAACGACCGCAGCCAGAACGAGTTGAACGGCGCTTACACCGACCGCTTCAACACGAACAACCGCCAGTACACGTGGCAGAACGATTTCACGCTCGGGCACGACCAGAAGATCCAGCTCGGCTACGAGCATCTCGACCAGTCGCTCGATTCGGACGAATACGCGGCGCCGGACCGTCACGTGAACTCGGGCTTTGTCGGCTACACCGGGCGCTTCGGCGCGAGTCAGATCCAGGCGAACCTGCGGCGCGACCAGTACTCCGATTTCGGCGGCGCGAACAGTTACTATCTCGGCTACGGCTACGATTTCGACGCGCACTGGAAGGCCACCGCGAGCCTGTCCGATGCGTTCCGCGCGCCGACCTTCAACGACCTGTATTTCCCGCTGAGCGGCAATCCGTCGATCCATCCGGAGCGCAGCCATTCGGTCGAGGCCGCGCTGCAATACGCATCGGATGCGCTCGGCGTGATCCGCGTCAACGCGTTCCAGACGCGCTACTCGAACCTGATCGACTACGTGCAGACGATCCCCGGCATCTACGTCGCGCAGAACATCGGGCGGGCGAAGGTGCAGGGCGTCGAGGGTTCGTGGAGCGGACACGTGGGCAAGACCGACCTGCGCGCGTCGTTCACGGTGCAGAATCCGGTCGACGAAGACACCGACACCGATCTCGTGCGCCGCGCGCGCCACTTCGCTTCGTTCACGGCGAACCGGTCACTCGGCGCGTGGCGCGTCGGCGGCGAATGGATCGTCAGCGGGATGAGCAACGACAGCGGCACGCCGCTGTCGGGCTACGGTCTCGTGAACCTGTCCGCGCGCTACAACATCACGAAGGCGTGGTACGTCGCCGCGCAGATCCAGAACCTCTTCAACAAGGACTATGAAACGGCCTACACGTACAACACGCCGCGACGCAGCGCCTTCATCACGGTCGGCTGGCAGCAGCAGTGAGCGCGTCTTGCGACCTTCGCTGCGCCTCCGTGTGAGGACTCGCGGATGAATCGCGTCGCACCGCGGGATCTGCCGCGCATGAGCGCACCGCGGGCCACTGCGATCTGGCTCGCGCTCGTGTTGCTCGGCGTGCTCGTGTTCGTCGCGTCGCTGTCGCTCGGCAGCGTGCCGGTGCCGCCCGCGCGCGTGTTCGCCGCGTTGCTGCCCACCCACGATGCCTCCGCCGATCTCGCCGTCGAGATCGTCCGCTCGCTGCGTCTGCCGCGCGCGCTTGCCGGGTTCTCGTGCGGCGCGTTGCTTGCGCTCGGCGGCGCATTGCTGCAGGTGCTGCTGCGCAATCCGCTTGCGGAACCGTATGTGCTCGGCGTATCGGGTGGCGCGGCGAGTTTCGCGCTCGTCGCGATGATCGCCGGTTGCGCATGGTGGCTCGTCGACGCGAGTGCGTTCGCTGGCGCGTTCGTGTCGATCCTGCTCGTGCTGGGGCTTGCGCGTCGCGAGCTATGGCGCGAGTTGTGGCGTGGAGGGCCCCAGGACACATCGCCACGTCTGCTGCTGACGGGCGCGGTGGTCGCCACCGGCTGGGGCGCGGTGATCACGCTGCTGCTCACGGTCGCGCCGGAAAGCCGTCTGCGCGGCATGCTGTTCTGGCTGACCGGTGATCTGAACGGCGGCGGCATACCGTGGACCGCGCTCGCGGCACTAGCGGTCACCGTACTCGCGATCGTGCCGGCCGCCCCGCAACTGAACGTGCTGCTGCGTGGCGATGCCGCAGCGCAAGCGCTGGGCGTCGCAGTCGTGCCGCTGCGGCTGCGCATCTATCTGATCGCGTCGCTGGCGGCTGCGGCCGCGGTGACGACCGGCGGCACGATCGGCTTCGTCGGCCTCGTCGTGCCGCACATGGTGCGGCTCGCGTTCGGCAACGACCAGCGGATGCTGCTGCCCGCCGCGGCGCTCGGCGGCGGCGTCGCGGTGATGGCCGCCGACCTCGTCGCGCGTACCGTGATCGCGCCCGCGCAATTGCCGGTCGGCGTGATCACTGCGCTCGCCGGCGTGCCTATGTTTCTGTGGATGCTGCTGCACAGGCGGTCGCGATGACGCGCGCTTCGATCTCACCTGGCGTGTCGGCCGCATCGCTGACGACCCGCGCGCTCACGCTGCGCGTCGGCGATCGCGTGCTGCTCGACGGCTTCACACAGACCTTCGGTCCCGGCGAGGTATGGTGCGTCGCCGGACCGAACGGCGCGGGCAAAACGACATTGATCTCGGTACTCGCCGGGCTCGCGCGGCCCGCCGCGGGCGATGTCGAACTCGACGGCACGACGCTCGCGCGCTGGCCCGCAGCGGCGCTTGCGCAGCGACGCGCGCTGATGCCGCAGAGCGTGCACGATGCGTTCAGCGCGAGCGTCCTCGACGTCGTGCTGCTGAACCGCTTTCCGCATCTGACCGGTTGGGGCTGGGAGCGTCCGGAAGACGTCGACGCCGCGCAGCGCGCGCTCGCGACGCTCGGCCTCGACGCGTTCGCCGCCCGCGACGTGCTGTCGCTGTCCGGGGGCGAACGGCAGCGCGTCGCGCTTGCCGCGGTGCTGTGCCAGGCGACGCCGTTGCTGCTGCTCGACGAACCGCTGTCGCATCTGGACCTGCATCACCAGATCGAATGCCTCGATGCGCTGACCGCATGGGCACGCGAGTTCGCGCGCACGGTCGTGTTCTCGTGCCACGACCTGAACCTCGGACGCCGTTTCGCGACTCACGCGCTGCTGCTAGACGGCCGCGGCGGCGCGCATGCCGGCGCCGCGCGCGACGTGCTGACACCGGAACTCGCGAGCCGCGCGTTCGGCTATCCGCTGATCCTGATTCGCGAAGGCGAGCACGAAGCACTGATTCCCGCGCTACAGTCTCGTCATTCGACAGAGGCTGCACCCTCGCTTTCATCCAGACAACAACAATGACCCATTCGCCTTTCGCTTTGCCTTCTATCGCGCCGCTCGATCCGTCGCTGCGCGCCGATCTGCAACATCTGATCGACAACAAGACCAAGCCGCCCGGCAGCCTTGGCCGACTCGAGACGCTCGCGCGCCAGGTCGGTCTGATCCAGAACACCACGCACCCGACGGTGCAACGCGCGGCGATGATCGTGTTCGCCGGCGACCACGGCATCGCGGCCGAGGGCGTGAGTCCGTACCCGCAGGCCGTGACCATGCAGATGGTCGCGAACTTTCTCGCGGGCGGCGCGGCGATCAATGCGTTCAGCCGCGTCGCGGACCTGACGCTTGAAATCGTCAACGCCGGTATCGCGACGCCGCTCGCTGACACGACCGGGCTCGTCGACATCCCGATCGCGAGCGGCACGCGCAACTTCGCGCATGAGCCCGCGATGACCCACGACGAAACGCTCGCCGCGATTCAGGCGGGCATCGAGCGGGTACGTCATCACGCGGCGCTCGGCACGAACGTGATCGGCTTCGGCGAGATGGGCATCGCGAACACGTCGGCGGCCGCGTGCATGATGAGCCGGCTGTGCGGCGTACCGATCGACGAATGCGTGGGCCGCGGCACCGGCCTCGACAACGCGGGCCTCGCGAAGAAGCGCAACGTGCTCGCGTCGGCGCTCGCGCGACATCCGGACGCGGTGAGCCCGCTCGACGTGCTCGCGACGTTCGGCGGCTTCGAGATCGCGATGATGACCGGCGCATATATCGCTGCCGCCGAAGCGCGGATGGTCGTGCTGGTCGACGGCTTTATCGCGACCGCCGCGCTGCTCGTCGCCGATGCGCTCGCGCCCGGTGTGCGCGAGTACTGCGTGTTTGCGCACGCGTCGAACGAGGCGGGGCACCGCCGGATGCTCGATCACTTCGGCGCGATTCCGCTGCTCGCGCTCGACATGCGGCTCGGCGAAGGGACTGGCGCCGCGCTCGCGGTGCCGCTGCTGCGCGCGGCAGTCGGGTTCGTCAACGAGATGGCGAGCTTCGAATCGGCCGGCGTCGCGAACAGGCAAGCATGAAGCCACGATGAGCCCGTTGACCGAACTGCGCTACTTCTTCACCGCACTCGGCTATTTCACGCGTGTGCCGGTGCCGCGCTGGGTCGGTTACGAGCCGCATTACCTGAACGCGGCGGCGCGCTATTTTCCGCTCGTCGGCGCGATGGTCGGTGCGCTCGGCGCCATCGTTTATCTTGCGGCGCTGCGGGTGTTTCCTCCGGGCGTCGCGGTGCTGCTGTCGATGGCCGCGACACTCGCCGTCACCGGCGCATTCCACGAAGACGGTCTTGCCGACTGCTGCGACGCATTCGGCGGTGGCTACACGCGCGACGACGTGCTGCGGATCATGCACGACTCGCGCATCGGTGCATTTGGTGCGATTGCGCTTGTCATTGCGCTTGCGCTGAAGTGGCAGACACTCGCCGCGCTGCCGCCCGCGCGTGCCGCATGGCTGATGATCGCCGCACATGCGATGAGCCGCACGTTCGCGATCAGCTATCTGACGACGCTCGACTACGTGCGCGCTGAAGGCAAGGCGAAGCCGGTCGCGCAGCGGATGAGCGCGGGGGCGTTCGTGTGCGCGGTGGTGTTCGGCGTGCCGTGGCTGCTGTGGCTTGATTGGCGCGCGGGTCTCGCGACACTGATCGTGCTGGTCGTGCTGCGCGTCGTGCTTGGCCGCTATTTCGTGCGCCGCATCGGTGGCTATACCGGCGACTGCCTCGGCTTCGCGCAGCAGATATTCGAACTGGCGATCTATCTCACAGGGCTCGCGTGGATCTCATCCTGATCCGCCATCCGGCCGTCGCCGTCGACGCGGGCGTGTGCTATGGCCGCAGCAACGTGCCGCTCGCCGGCACTGCAACCGATGGGGCCGCCGCGCTCGCGCAGCGTCTCACGGCGTGGCGTGTGGACTCGCCGCGCATCGTGTTGACGAGCCCGCTGTCGCGCTGCGAATCGGTGGCTCACACGTGGGCGGCGAACATCGGCGCAGCGTGCCGCAGCGACCCGCGACTCGCGGAGATGGATTTCGGCGCGTGGGAGATGCAGCGCTGGGACGCGATCGAGCGTGCGCAGCTTGACGCATGGGCGGCAGATCTCACGCACGCTCGGCCGCACGGCGGCGAGAGCGTCGCGCAGTTCACAGCGCGCGTGCAGTCATGGCTCGACGACGTTTGCATCGAGGCCATGTCGTTCGAGCAAACGCCGATGTGCGTCGTCACGCATGCGGGCGTGATGCGCGTGGTCGCGGCACTGGCGCTCGGTCTGCCGGTCGAGCACTGCGTGAACTGGGCGCTCGATCTGGCCGCGCTCGCATGGCTGCGTCGCGATGACGCGAATGGACGCTGGACGCTCGTGCGCTGGAACGCATAAAGCGCTTGGTCAAGGTGTGTTCGCAGGCCGTCGCGAACGCGCAGTCTCGAGGTCTTCGCACAATTGCGCGGCACCTTGCGCGATGCGCGGCGCAGGCCGGTTGATCAGATCGCCATCGATCGCGAACAGGTTGCCGCGTGCTACGGCGGTCAGCGCGGGCCATGCCCGCCACGTATCGAGTTGCGGCAGCGGCCGGTCGGGCGCGGTCGCGCCGGGCGACGCGGTGACGATCGCTTCGGGGTTCGCGGCCAGCACCGCTTCAGTCGATACCGTCGGCACGAGCGGTTCGAGTTGCGCGAACACGTTGCGGCCGCCGCACAGCGCGATCACGTCGCTGATCATGTGCGTGCCGTTGAGCGTCATCAGCGGCTTGTCCCATACCTGATAGAACACGCCGACCGGCGGTCGCGTCGCATAGCGTGCGCGCAGCGTCGCGATGTCGCGGCGGAATGCATCGGCGGCGGCATTGGCGGTTTGCGACGTGTCGAGCAGACGACCGAGCTTCGTCAGCGTGACGGCGATGTCATCGAGATGTCGCGGCTCGCTGAAGTAGAGCGGGATGTGCAGTTCGCGCAACCGCTCCAGCTGACGCTGCGCATTGCCATGCCGCCACACGACGATCAGGTCCGGCTTCAACGCGACGATGCGTTCGAGATCGAGCGCCTTGTTGTCGCCGACTCGCGGCACCTGCTGCGCCTCGGGCGGGTAGTCGCTGTACGCGACCGCGCCGACCAGCTTCGACCCGCCGCCCGCCGCGTATAGCAGTTCGGTCACGTGCGGCGCGAGGCTGATCACGCGTTGAGCGGGGGCGTCGAGCGTGACGGTGGCGCCGGTGTCGTCGGTGACGGTGATCGGGGCGGCCTGGGCTGCGGTGATGAGCGCGGTGCAGGTGAGGGCGGCGATGGTGTGCCGACGCGCGCAGCGGGCAACGAAACGAAGAGAACGCATCATCGGATCAACGAAGGTAGGTCGGTGTACGACTGGATTAGCGACCATGCAGCGTATCGATCGCATCGACGCTCTCGCGCAGTGCGCGTTCGAAGCGCTGCCATTCGGCGTCCGTCGCGGGCAGGCCGAAGCGCACGCTGGCCGGCTGCGCGAACAACCGCGTCCAGATGCCGCGTTGCGCGAGCGCGCGATGCAGCGCAGGCGTGCGAGGATCGGCGGTCCATGCGAAGAGCGGCGTCGCGTGCGGTGAGAGACGCGGCTCGTGCAGCAACCGCACGAGCCGGGCGCTATCGTCGGCGAGCTGGGCGCGCATTCGCTGTTGCCACGCGCGATCGGCGAATGCGGCGGCAACCGCATGACGTGCCGGCCCACCGACGGTCCACGCGCCCAGCATGTCGCTCAGCGAGTGCAGCAACGTCGGCGCGCCGAGCACGAAGCCCGCGCGCACGCCGGCTAGTCCGAAGAACTTGCCCGGCGAGCGCAACACGACGAGGCCGGGTGTGCTGGCATGTGCCGCAAGCGATGATGCGTCGACATACGCATACGCATCCGCAAACGCTTCATCGACGATCAGCGTCCCACCGCGCGCAGCGAGTTGCGCATGCCAGCGCAACAGCCGGTCTCTGTCGACACGCACAGCAGTCGGATTATTCGGATTGACCACGACGACATGCGTGAGCGCATCGGGCAGCGTGTCGTCGGCGACGTCGAGCGCGGCCACGCGATGCCCGGCGCGCACGAACGCCGGCGCGTATTCGCTGTACGTGAGCGGCGCGATGCCGACCGTCGCGGGCCGCAGCAGCGTCGGCAGTGCGCGGATGGCCGCCTGGCTGCCCGCAACCGGCAGCACGCAGGCCGGATCGGGCACACCGTAGTACGCGGCTGCGCATTCAGCGAAGCCGTCACCGTCGTCGGGCAGACGGCGCCACGCGTCGGGTGGCACAGGCGGCACCGGATAGCCGTGCGGATTGATGCCGGTCGACAGATCGAGCCACGCGTCGTACGGAATACCGTACGTGCGTGCTGCTTCATGCAGGTTGCCGCCATGGCGCGGGGCGGTCAGATCGGTCGATTCAACATCCATCCCGCTATCCATGAAACGGTACGCTCAGCAGCGCGAGCGCGATCAGCACGGTGAGCCACAGCGTGACCGCGCGCTCCACCAGATGCAATGCGGCCGGCACGTGCCGTGCAGCGGCGGGCTCGCCTGCGCCGAGCGTCGGGCGTTGTTCGAGCGCGCCGTGATAGACCGCTGCGCCACCGATCCGCACGTTCAGGCTGCCCGCGCCCGCGGCCATCACCGGGCCCGCGTTCGGGCTGTCCCAGCGATGCGCCTGGTCGCGCCAGCATTGCCATGCGGTGCGCGTGTCGCCGAGCAGTGCGTAGCTCGTCGCGGTGAGGCGCGCGGGAATCCAGTTGAGCACGTCGTCGATGCGCGCCGCGGCCCAGCCGAAGCGCAGATAGCGCGGCGTGCGGTAGCCCCACATCGCGTCGAGCGTGTTCGCGAGCCGGAATGCGAGCGCGCCCGGGCCACCCGCGATCGCGAACCAGAAGAGCGCGCCGAAGATCGCGTCGTTGCCGTTCTCGAGCGCGGACTCGACCGCGGCGCGTGCGAGCGCCGCTTCGTCCGCATGTGCGGTTTCGCGCGAGACGATCCGCGACGTCAACGCGCGTGCTTCCGCGAGATCGTGCCGTGCGAGCGCCGCGCCGATCGGTGCAATGTGATCGTGCAGGCTGCGCGCGCCGAGCGCGAACCACAGCAGCGCGACGTGCACCGCGCACGCGAGCGGCAGCGGCAGCACGGCGACGAGCCACGCAGCAATGGCGACCGGCGGCGCGACCGCGAGCAGCCAGCCGGCGAGTCCCATCAATCGGCCGCGCCGGCCGGTGTTCAGACGCGCTTCGAGTCGCGTGGCGAGCGTGCCGAAGGCGACGAGCGGATGACGCGTGCGCGGCTCGCCGGCCCAGCGGTCGACGGCGACCGACAGCGTGGCGAGCCCGGCGACGAACGGTAGCGACAGCATCGTCATAAGTCGGCGTGGTCGCTGCGATCGCTGCGGTCGGCGCGCTTCAACGCGAGCGGCAGACCGGCGACCATCATCGTCACGTCGCGGCTTAAAGCTGCGACGCGCTGGTTCAAGCGACCGAGTTCGTCGACGTACGCGCGCGTCGCCGCACCGAGCGGCACGACGCCGAGGCCGATCTCGTTGCTGACCACGATCACTTTGCCCCGGACGTTTGTGAGCGCAGCGTCGAGTGCATCGAAACGCGCGGCGCTGTCGGCGAGCGCGGGGCCGCCGTCGGGTGGGCACAGCAGATTCGCGAGCCACAATGTCAGACAGTCGACGAGCACGCAGCCGTGCGGCTCATCAGCCTCGGCGTTGGCAATCGCGCCGGCGAGATCGACCGGCGCTTCGACGATGCGCCAGTGCGCGGGACGGCGCGCGCGATGATGGGCGATGCGCGCGGCGAATTCGTCGTCGTCCGCGGCAATGCGGGCGGTGGCGATGTACGTGACGGAGCGCGCGCTGTCGGTCGCAAGCTGTTCGGCGTGCGCGCTCTTGCCCGAGCGGGCGCCGCCGAGTACGAAGGTGAGGTCGCGTGAAATCATCGCGTGATTGTAGCGGCTTGCTCGAGGCGCATGCGGCTTCTCATCCGCTTCGCTGTGCGTTTGCGCGGGCGTTCGCGGCGCACGGCGCGATGGGATAATGCGGGCTCTCTCCCTGATCGCGATTTCTTCTCCGTGACCTCACCATCCCCCTCGCTTCCCGCCGACCTCACCATCCCCCACGGCACGCTGATGATCCAGGGCACAACGTCCGATGCGGGCAAGAGCACGCTGGTCGCTGGGCTGTGCCGGCTTGCGCGTCAGGCGGGCGCGCGGGTCGCGCCGTTCAAGCCGCAGAACATGGCGCTCAACAGCGCGGTGACTGTCGACGGCGGCGAGATCGGTCGCGCGCAGGCACTGCAGGCGATCGCCGCGGGCATCGACGCGCACACCGACCTGAACCCGGTGCTGCTGAAGCCGACCAGCGACCGCGGTGCACAGGTAATCGTGCAAGGCAAGGCGCGGATGAATCTCGATGCGCGCGCGTATCACGACTACAAGCCGGTCGCGTTCGACGCGGTGCTCGAGTCGTACCGGCGTCTGCAGGCGCGCTTCGACACGATCTTCGTCGAGGGCGCGGGCAGTCCCGCCGAGATCAATCTGCGCGATCGCGACATCGCGAACATGGGTTTTGCCGAAGCGGTCGACTGCCCGGTCGTGCTCGTCGCCGATATCGACCGGGGCGGCGTGTTCGCGCATCTGACGGGGACGCTCGCGTGCCTGTCGGCAAGCGAGCAGGCGCGTGTGAAAGGCTTCGTGATCAACCGCTTTCGCGGCGACATCGCGCTGCTGAAGCCGGGGCTCGACTGGCTGGAGGCGCAGACCGGCAAGCCGGTGTTCGGCGTGCTGCCGTATCTGCATGGCCTTACGCTCGATGCCGAGGACATGCTGCCGCGCGAGCTGCACGCGGGCAATGCGGGTGACGCGTCACAGGTGCTGCGCGTGGTGGTGCCGGTGCTGCCGCACATCAGCAATCACACCGATTTCGATGCGCTGCGCGCGCATCCACAGGTCGATTTCCATTACGTCCGCAGCGGCACGCCGCCGCCGCCCGCCGATCTGATCGTGCTGCCTGGTTCGAAGAACGTGCAGGGCGATCTCGCGTTCCTGCGCGCGCAGGGCTGGGACGCGGTGCTGCAGCGGCATCTGCGGTACGGCGGCAAGGTGATCGGCATCTGCGGCGGGATGCAGATGCTCGGGCGGACGGTAGCCGATCCGCATGGCGTCGAGGGCACGCCGGGCACCGTCGCGGGACTTGGCTGGCTCGACTTCGCGACCACGCTGACGCGCGAGAAGACGCTCGAAAACGTCACGGGCGCGCTGACGCTGCCAGGTGCGGCGGCGATGCGCGGCTACGAGATCCACATGGGTGAGACCGACGGCCCGGCGCTCGCCGAACCGGCGTTGCGGCTCGAAACGGCGGACGGCCCGCGCCCGGACGGCGCGCTGTCCGCCGATGGCCAGATCCTCGCGACCTACGTACACGGGCTGTTCGATACGCCGTCGGCGTGCGCGGCGCTGCTCGAATGGGCAGGGCTCGATGCGGTTGCCGCGGGCGCGGCGGTCGATTACCCGGCGCAGCGCGAAGCGTCGCTCGACCGGCTCGCCGCGACACTCGGTGAGCATCTGGACCTGCGTCGGCTGTTCGCGGCGATGAGCGCGGATGCTTGACCAACCCCCCCCGCCGCGCTGCGACGACTAATTACCTCCCAAAAGGAAATAATCTAAGCGCGACCGCCCGTTTTTCGGCCGTACGGGTTCGAATATAGTCCGACCCATCGACGGCACATCGCCGTCCCTTCAACCGATCGAAAGGGGTTGCCATGAACTCGAACCGTACCGCCGATGCCGCCGCACTGCTGCTGCGCGTCGCCTTGGGCGTGCTGTATCTCGCGCACAGCCTGCAGAAGATTTTCGTCTTCACGCTGCCGGGCACCGCGCAGTTTTTCGTGTCGCTGGGTCTGCCGGGCTGGCTCGGCTATCTGACGGCGTTCGTCGAGCTGGCCGGCGGGATCGCGCTGCTGGCGGGCATCCAGGTCCGCTGGGTCGCGCTCGTGCTGCTGCCGTTCATGCTCGGCGCGATGTCGACGCACCTGCACAATGGCTGGGGCTTCGCTTCGCCGAACGGCGGCTGGGAATATCCGGCGTTCTGGGCGGTGACCCTGGTCGTTCAGGCGCTGCTCGGCGGCGGGCTGCTGGCGCTGGGCGGGGCGAAGGCCATGCGACCGGCGACGGCCTGACCACGCAAGGGCTGTAGCCCACGACACAAGGGCCGCCAGCGCCGCGAAAAGCGGTGCCGGCGGCCCTTCGTTCATCCTGCGTCCCGCCCGGTCAGCGATCAATACAACACGATCTGCGTGCAGCGGAACAGCGCCATCGTCTTGCCGTTCGGGTCGGTGACGACCGCGTCCCAGACCTGGGTGCTGCGGCCCAGGTGGATGCCGGTCGCGACGACACGGATCGTGCCTTCGAGCGCGGTGCCGAGGAAGTTGGTCTTCAGCTCGATGGTCGTGAAGCCGCGTGCGGTGTCGGGCAGATGGGCGATGCACGCATAGCCGCAGGCCGTGTCGGCGAGCGCGACGACCGTCGCCGCGTGCAGGAAGCCGTTCGGTGCGAGCAGTTCGCTGCGCACGGTCAGCTCCGCGGTCAACGACCCCTCTTCGAGCGAAAGAGCCCGAAAACCCAGTAGATCCGGGAGTGTGCCGCGCTGGCGTTCGGCCAGGCGTTCGATCGATGCGTCGGGGCGGAGCTTGCTCATGGGTGGGGTCCTCGAGGAAAGAAATGCGTGTCGGAGCGGCATCGAGGCTTCGACGCCGCCGGTTTTGCCGATATTATCAACGGCTGGATCGACTCGACGGCAGCAAACCGGCAAGTCGACCGCGGCAAAACGGCAAACCGGCTGGCCGTGCCAGCCATCTTCCCGGGGGAATTCATGACGGTCATCGTGGTGGCGAATCCGAAGGGCGGCGTGGGCAAGAGCACGCTGTCGACCAATCTGGCGGGCTATTTTGCCGCCGCGGGCGAGTGGGTCGCGCTCGCTGACCTGGACAAGCAGCACTCCGCGCACGCGTGGCTCGACTTGCGCCCGGCGACACTGCCGCCGATCGAAACCTGGGAAGTCGACCCCGAGGCGCCCGCCAAACCGCCGCGCGGGCTAGAGCACGCGGTGGTCGATACGCCGGCCGGAATACACGGCAACCGACTCGGCGTCGCGCTCGATCTCGCGGACAAGGTGATCGTGCCGCTGCAGCCGTCGATGTTCGATATCCTCGCGACGCAGGAATTTCTCGAACATCTCGCGAAGGAAAAAGCGGTCCGCAAGGGCCGCATCGAGATCGGCGTCGTGGGCATGCGGGTGGACGCGCGCACGCGTTCGGCTGACCAGCTGCATCGCTTCGTCGAGGGGCTGAAGCTGCCGGTGCTCGGCTTCCTGCGCGATACGCAGAACTACGTGCAGCTTGCCGCGCACGGCCTGACGCTATGGGACGTCGCGAAAAGCCGCGTGGAGAAGGATCTGGAACAGTGGCAGCCGATCGTCGAATGGACCGGCAAGAAGGGATGAAGGGATAACGCTGGCTGGGCGAGGGCCTTGGCCTTGCAGCCGCCCTTCTGCGAAAGCGGGACGCCCGTTCAGCTCCACGCCTGCGTCGGCACGTGATCGCGGCTGCCCTTGATGCGGTTGCGTTCGTCGACGAACACCAGGTCCGGTTTCCATCCCGCCTTCAACTCGGCCTCGTCGACCGTCGCGAACGCCGCGATGATGACGAGGTCGCCAAGCTGCGCACGCCGCGCCGCCGACCCGTTCAGCGAGATCATCCCGCTGCCGCGCTCGCCCTTGATCGCGTAGGTTGAAAAGCGCTCGCCGTTGTTGATGTTCCAGATGTCGATCCGCTCGTTCTCGACGAGGTTCGCCGCTTCCAGCAAATCTTCGTCGATCGCGCACGAGCCTTCGTAGTGCAGTTCGCTGTGCGTGACCGTCGCGCGGTGGATCTTCGATTTGAGCATGTGGCGTTGCATGGGTCGTGACTCTCTGCGATCAGATTTCGAGGTTGTCGATCAGCCGCGTCGCGCCGAGCTTCGCGGCGGCGAGCACGACGAGCGGCGCATCGACGTCTTGCGCGGTCGGCGGCAGCAGATCGACGCGCTTGCGGATCGCGATGTAGTCGGGCTTCCAGCCGCGCGCGGCGAGCGCCGCCATCGCATCCTGTTCGATCTGTGCGAACGCGCGGTTGCCGCCGAGCACCGCCGCGCGCACGCCGTTCAGTGCGGCCGCCAGTTGCGGCGCTTCCGTGCGCTCGGCCGGCTGCAGAAAGCGGTTGCGCGAACTGAGCGCGAGGCCGTCGGTGTCGCGTATGGTTTCGGCCGCGATGATGTCGGTCGGCAGCGCGAACTGGTTGCACATCTGCCGGACGATCATCAACTGCTGGTAATCCTTCTTGCCGAACACGGCAACGCGCGGTTGCACGCACGACATCAGCTTCATCACGACCGTGCACACGCCCTGGAAGAAGCCCGGCCGGAACTCGCCTTCGAGAATATCGCCGAGGTCCTGCGGCGGATGCACGCGGTACTGCTGCGGCTCCGGGTACAGGTCGCGTTCGGTCGGCGCGAACAGCACGTAGACGTTTTCCTTCTGCAGCTTCTCGATATCTTCCTGGAGCGTGCGCGGGTACTTGTCGAAATCTTCGTTCGGCCCGAACTGCAGCCGGTTGACGAAGATGCTTGCCACGACCGGATCGCCGTGCTGGCGCGCGAGGCGCATCAGCGATAGATGTCCGTCGTGCAGATTGCCCATCGTCGGGACGAACGCGGTGCGATTCTGGCCGCGCAACTGGTCGCGCAATTCGTGGATCGAGCTGATGACTTTCATGATCGGCGTTGAACTCCTCGCGCGGGGCGGGGGTGCGGGTCTCCGGTTCTTGAATCGCGAACGATGGCAGCGGTTCGCGGCGTGTGTTCTCCGACTTCCGGGCCTCTATGGACAGACAGGGTTCGGAGCGCGGGATTGTAGTGGATTTGCGCGGCCGGCGCACTTTCGCGGCCGCGCTGCGTTTCACTGCTACGCGGGCAGGTACGCGAGACGCACGTAGATCGGCGCGAACGGCTCGGCCTGGGTGATCTCGATCAGCGATTCGCGCGACAGCTCGAGCATCGCGATGAAGTTCACGACGACGACCGGCACGCCGCGCATCGTATCGAACAGGTCGGAAAACTCCATGAAGCGCGCGTTCTGCAGCTTGCGCAGGATCGTGCTCATGTGTTCGCGCACCGACAGTTCCTCGCGCGAGATCTTGTGATGCTGGACCAGCTTCGCGCGCTTGATCACGTCCGCCCATGCCGTGCGCAGATCGTCGCTGTTCACGTCGGGGAAGCGCGGCGTCATGCTCTGCTCGATGTACACCTCGGCGCGCAGGAAGTCGCGGCCGAGTTGCGGCAACTGGTCGAGGCGCTGTGCGGCGAGCTTCATCTGCTCGTATTCGAGCAGGCGCCGGACGAGTTCGGCGCGCGGATCCTCGGCTTCGTCGCCGGTATCGGCTTTCCTCACCGGCAGCAGCATCCGCGACTTGATCTCGATCAGCATCGCGGCCATCAGCAGATACTCGGACGCGAGCTCGAGATTCGACTCGCGCAGTTGCTCGACGTAGCCGAGATACTGCACGGTGACGTCCGCCATCGGGATGTCGAGCACGTTGAAGTTCTGCTTGCGGATCAGGTACAGCAACAGGTCGAGCGGACCTTCGAACGTCTCGAGAAAGACCTCGAGCGCGTCCGGCGGAATGTACAGATCCTGCGGGAGCTTGAAGAGCGGCTCGCCGTACAGGCGGGCGAACGCGATGCCGTCGACTGTATCCGGCGTCGAATCGGTCGCGGGCGCGGCGAGCACGGCGTCGGCCCCGGCCGTTGCCGGACGGGACTCGTCGGCGGTCGTCACGTTCAGAAGTTCTGGTAGTAGACGTAGGGCGTCTGCTCGACGCGCGATGCCTGCTGGCGTTCGCGTTCGTCGAGATCGACCGGCTGCTTGTCCCACAGCAGCGAGCGGCCGCGGCGCTGTTCGGCCTCGAGCGTGGGCTTCTGGTCTTTCAGCTGGTTGATGAACTGGGTGATGTCCGACTGGTACATGGCTCGAGGTCCGTGAAAGAAGAGGCGGGGGCGGGGCGGAGTTCCGCTCGCGGGTCCACGCGGTCGGACTTAATTTTACAGCATGCGAAACGCGTGGGGCGACGGGGCGCGACGCCAGGGCGAATTTGCGGGAGCCGCATGCCTCGTCGCCGCATGCGGCTTCGGCTTGTACCGTTTGCGGAACATAGGTCGGGGCGGCGCGTCCAAGGCGGGCAGCCTGCGACGGAGAAGTGGCCAGGCGGCGTCGGGTGGGCGGCGCGGTCGGCCGTTATGACTTGCCGATGTGGTCAAATAGCGAGCTTCGGTCCGCGACGGCGGGCCGGCGGCAAACCCAATCATCATAATCTGGGCGGGAGGTCCTGTTTGGCGGGGTGTCTGATCGAACCGTCGCGCGCGCGCCGCCGCATTGCGGGCCGCGTTTGCCGCGCACTGCGCGTGGGGCTGGCCGGCTGTGCGCTTGCGCTGGTCGCATGCATCGCCGCGAACGGCGCCTGGGCAGCGAAGGCGAAGGCATCCTACCGGGTCGATATCGAGACGTCACCGCGCTCGCTGCGCAAGCTGCTCGAAACGCATCTCGATGTCGCGCGTTTTGCGAAGCGCAGCGACATCAGCGACGACCAGTTCGGCTTCCTCGTCACCGCGACGCCGCAGCAGGTGCGCGATCTCGCCGCAACCGAAGGCTACTTCTCACCGGTGGTGCGAACCGACGTGCGCACCGTCGACGGCGCGAAACGCGTGCTCGTCAGCGTCGATCCCGGTCCGCAGACGACGATCTCGTCGATCGAGCTCAGCTTTCGCGGCCCCGTGCTGACCGAAGACCCCGGCCAGGAAAACGCGACCCGCTTCGCCTTTTCGCTGCACGATGGCGATCCTTTCTCGCAGTCCGGCTGGGACGACGCGAAGGGCGCGTCGCTGAGGGCGCTGCAGGCGCGTCGCTATCTCGGCGCGAAGATCGCGCGCTCGGAGGCGCGCATCGATCCACGCACGCACGAAGCGCGGCTCACCGTCGTGTACGACAGCGGCCCGACTTTCACGATGGGCAAGCTCGACGTGTCGGGCACGCGACGCTATCCGGCGTGGATCGTCGATAACGTGAACCCGGTGTCGGTGGGCGACATCTACGACGTGCAGCGCATCAACGAACTACAGCGCCAGCTGCAGAACACGCCGTACTACGCGAGCGTCGCGATCGACGTCGACAACGACCCGGCGAAGCCCGCCGATACCCCCATCCACCTGAAGGTCAGCGAGTACCCGTACAACAGCGTGCGCGGCGGCGTCGGCTATTCGACCGATACCGGGCCGCACGTGCAGGGCTCGTATTCGTATCTCGATACGTTCGGCCGCGCGTATCCGTTCTCGGTCGTAGGGCGCGTCGACAAGATCCAGCGCTACGGACAGGTCCAGCTATCGATGCCGCCGGGCCCGCGCGCGTGGACCAACAGCGTGCTCGCGTCGTACACCAGCACCGACGTGTCGGACACGAACATCTACAGCGCGCGCGTCGGTGTGCAGCGCACGCGCACGTCGCAGAACATCGACTATGTGTACTCGATCCTCTACTACCAGGATCGGCTCACACAGAACAGCGGCAGCCCGACGACGAGCCGCGCGCTCGTGCCGTCGTGGTCATGGACGCGCCGCAATACCGACGATCCGCTGTTTCCGCGCTCCGGCAACCTGATCCACGCGGAAGCGGGCTTTGCGGTGAAGGGTGTGGCGACCGACCAGACGTTTATCCGCGGCTATGCGCGCGGCCAGCAGTATCTGCCGATCGGCAAGCGCGACCTGATGGTGTTCCGCGCGGAAGTCGGCGGCGTGTTCACGAGCGGCCCTTCGTCCGGCGTGCCGGCGTCGCTGCTGTTTCGCGCGGGCGGGTCGAACTCGGTGCGCGGCTACAGTTTCCAGAGCATCGGTAACAACGTCGACGGCTCGGTGCTGCCGACCAAATACCTGATGACGGGCAGCGCCGAATATCAGCACTGGTTCAACCGCGACTGGGGCGCGGCCGTGTTCTTCGACATCGGCACCGCCACCGACACCTGGAGCGAAAAGATCTTCTATCAGGGCGTCGGTGTCGGCGCGCGCTGGCGCAGCCCAGTCGGACCGGTCAACGTGGATCTCGCGTACGGCATCCGCAACCGCGACGTGCGACCGTACCTGACGCTCGGCATCGCCTTTTGACAACCCAACATTACTCACTTATCGGCCTGTATCGCGCATGACCACGGACTCCACCGCACAACCGCCTCAGCCCGCTCCGGACGATCGCTCGCCCGCGGGCCCCGGCACGCCGCCACCGCCGCCACCAGGTAGGGGCGGTCGGCGCGCGGTGAAGGCGCTCGCGTGGATGGTCTTCGTGCTGGTACTGCTCGCGGCACTCGCGGTCGGGTTGCTGTACGGCGCGGTCGTCACCGAGCGCGGTACCGCGTACGCGTGGCGCGCGGCGGTGAAGCTGCTCGGCGGCCAGTTGTCGGGCACGCTCGACGGTGGCTCGCTCGCCAGTGGCGTGCGTTTGCGCAATGTCGAATGGCGCGGCAGCGACGGCACCGACGTCAAGATCGACAGCGCGAGCGGCAAATGGGCGCTCACGCACGCGCCGTGGCGGTTCTCGATCGACTATCTGCATATCGGTACCGTCGACGTGCGCGCCGTGCCCTCGCCGTCGTCGTCGGAGCCGACGACGCTGCCGCAGGATCTGCAACTGCCGATGCAGCTCGAGGTTCGCGATCTGCGCGTCGAGCGGCTGCTGCTGCACGCAGGCGCATCGACGACCGAATTCGCGCGGCTGATGTTCCATGGACGCAGCGACGGCCGGCATCACGAGGCCGCGGTCGAGCGGCTCGACACGCCGTACGGCGCAGTGACCGCGTCCGCGAAGCTCGATGGCGTGCGGCCGTTTGCACTCGCGGGCGACCTCGGCTATGCGGGCAAGGTCAACGACGAAGCGGTCGAAGTGCGCGGCACCGTCGCGGGCTCGCTCGAAACCCTGACCGCCGAACTCGACGCGAGCGGGATGAAGCTGACCGGGCATGCACACGTCGAAGCGACGCCGTTCGCCGCGGTGCCGTTGCAACGCGCAACGCTGACGTTCGATCACGTGAATCCGCAGGCTTTTGCGCCGGGTGCACCGCTCGCGGATCTGGCGGTGCGGGCGGAGTTGCAGCCGGCGGGGGAAGTTGCTGGTACGGCCGCTGAGGTGAAAGCGGCTAGCGGTGTGGCGGGCGCAGTTGCGACTGCTGGCAGTGCGGCTGCTGCTTCTGCAGCAGTTGCATCCGTCGCATCCGCTTCGAGCACGCCGCGTGTCGATCTGGCAAATGCGTCGAGCGCTTCAGCGGCATCAAGCACCGCAGCACCCCATCCACCCGCCAACCCCGCCTCCCGCCCAGCCGCCTTCGCAGTTACAGGCACCGTATCGATCGTCAACGCAAAGCCCGGCGCGCCCGATCAGCATCTGCTACCGCTCATCGACGCACACGCCGACGTGCGGCTCGACGCATCGACACAGCGCCTGTCGAACCTGAACGTGCGACTCGTGAAGAACGCGACGGTAACCGGCGGCGGCATGCTCAAAGGCAAATACGGGCAGTTCGATCTCAAGGTGGCCAGGCTCGATCTGAACGCGCTCGCATCGAGCGTGCGGCCGACGCAGCTCGCTGGCCCGATCGGCATCCGTCTGAACGACGACGTGCAGAGCATCACGCTCGACCTCGTCGATCCGAAGGCCGGGCTGCGTGCGCAGGGCAAGGTCACGTTCGACCCGGCACGGATGAGCTTCAACGATGTGCGCGTGAGTGCGGGCAAAGGCCGCGTCGATCTGTCCGGCGCGATCAAGCACGATGCGAGTTCGACCTACAACCTGAAGGGGACGCTGACCGATTTCGATCCGCTGGTCTTCACGTCGCAGGCGCCAGCGAAGGTACCTGCGAAACCAACGCCAGGCAAACCCGCCCCACGCCACATCGAAGCCCGCGTGAACGGCACATTCGCCGCAGCCGGCGTGCTCGCCCCCGGCTTCACGACGAAGGCCGATTTCCGTCTCGGCGAGAGCGTCTACGACGGTCTGCCGCTGACCGGCGGCGGCACCGTCCAACTAGCCGGCGCGCGTTTGCTGCCGAGCCGCGCGAACCTGTCAGTCGCGGGCAACGAAGTCGATCTGCAGGGCAGCTTCGGCGGTCGCGGCGACCGGCTGCGCTTCCACGTCGACGCGCCGCAGCTCGAACGGCTCGGCTTCGGGATCGCCGGCACGATCGCGGCGACCGGCGACCTCACCGGCTCGTTCGATCATCCGAACGTCGTGCTCGATTACAACGCGGACAGCGTCGTGTTCGGCTCGAACCGGCTCGGCCACGCGCAGGGTCACGCGGAATTGCGCGACGGCGCGAACGGCGCGCTCGTGTTCACGACCGATGCGCGCGACCTGAGTACCGCCGGCATCGACCTCGCGACGCTCACCGCGCGACTCGACGGCACGCGCGCGAACCATACGCTGACGGCCGCGGCAACCGGCAAGGTGCACGACCGCGCGATCGATCTGACGCTCGGCGCCAACGGCCATCTGACCGAAGCACGCGACGGCACGCATTGGGACGGCACGGTCACGCGTCTGCAGAACCGCGGCACGCCCGCGCTCAATCTCGAGCAGCCGCTCGCGGTGAACGCGGGTGCCGAGCGGGTGACGCTCGGCGCGACGCGACTCACGCTCGAAGGCGCGGTGCTCGATCTGAAGTCGTTCGCGCTCGATCACGGACGCATCCGTTCGGCCGGCTCATTGACCGACGTGTCGCTCGCGCGGCTGCTTGCACTGCGCGAGGAGCTCACGGGTGCGTCGTCGCCGGTGAAGACCGACCTGGTGTTCGACGGCGACTGGGACTTCACGCTCGGCGACACCGCAAGCGGCCACATCCAGATGAAGCGGCGCGGCGGCGACGTGACGGTCGAAGTGGGACGCGGCATCGCGTCGCTCGGCATCACGGACATCGCGGCGCGCGCCGACTTCAGCGGCGGCAATCGCGTCAACGCGACGGTACATGCGCAGGCGAGCCGCCTCGGCGTGATCGATGCGGACGCGCATACCGCGCTTGCGCTGCGCGACGGCGCGCTCGCGGTCGACGACGAAGCGCCGCTGACCGGCCGCATCGACGCGAACCTGCCGTCGCTGAAAACCACCGGCGGCCTGTTCGGGCCGAGCTATCTGCTCGACGGCCATCTCGCGCTGAAGCTCGCGCTCGGGGGCACGGTCGCGAAGCCGAACCTGTCGGGCTCGCTCGTTGGCGACGGATTGTCGGCGACGCTCGTCGACGAAGGCATCCAGTTGAAGGACGGCGTCGTGCGCATCGCGCTGTCGGAAAATCTCGTCGACTTCCAGCAGGTCGAGTTCCACGGCGCGAGCGGCACGCTGCGCGCGACCGGCCGTGTGCGTCTCGACGGCGCCGAGCCGGATCTCGCAGCGAACATCGTCGCCGACAAGCTCGAACTGTTTGCCGCGCCGGACCGCCAGCTGTCGCTGTCGGGCAGCGCGAGCGTCGCGAACGCCGGGCCCCAGGGCGGCATGGCGATCAACGGCAAGTTCACCGTCGACCACGCACTGTTCGACCTGCCCGAGCAGTCGGCGCCGCGTCTCGGCGACGACGTCGTGATCGTGCGCGCGGACGGCACCGTGCGCGGCGAACCGCAGCCCGTCGATACCCCGGGCGCCGCCGCCGCTGCCGCCGCCAAGCCGGTCGGCCGCTTCGCGCCGCGCGCGAACGTCGACCTCGATCTTGGCAACAACTTCCGCTTCCGCGGCCAGGGCGCGGACCTCGGGCTGCGCGGCACGATCACCGCGATGAGCGCGCCGAACCAGCCGCTGCGCGCCGTCGGCAACGTGCGCGTGACCGAGGGGTCGACGTACACCGCGTTCGGTCGCAAGCTCGGCATCGAGAACGGCTTCTTCACGTTCAATGGCCCGGTGTCGAATCCGGGCATCAACATCCTCGCGATGCGTCGCAACCAGCAGGTCGAGGCGGGCGTGCAGGTGACGGGCACGGTGCAGGCGCCGAATGCGAAGCTCGTGTCCGAGCCGAACGTGCCCGACAACGAAAAGCTGTCGTGGCTGCTGTTCGGACACGGCACCGATCAGGGCAACAACCTCGGTCAGCAGAGCACGATGACGACCGCGCTCGCGCTGCTCGGCAGTGCGAGCGGCAAGCGCATCGCGCAGACATTCGGGCTCGACGAATTCTCGGTGGGACGCAGCGAGGTGGGGCTGACCGACCCGCAGGTCGTGATGGTGTCGAAGGCGATCAGCGAATGGCTCGTGCTCGGCTACGAACAGGGACTGCAGTCGGCGGCGAACGCGATCAAGGCGACCGTGAACCTGACGCGTTACTGGTCGGTGGCCGCGTACGGCGGTACGTTCCAGGGGATGGATCTGCTGTACACGCGGCGCTTCGATCGCTGGCGCTGGTGAGGAGGTAGCGCGGGGTGCGCTGTGGCTACGCGCTATAGGTGACTGTTTGTGTGGCTGTTGAAGTTGCTGCCGTGGCTACCGTTGGTGCGGCAGTCGTTGTCGCGGGGCGGCGCCTCAAAAAGCGCGCCGCCCAACCAGCATCTAGCTGACCCGCATCCCCGGCTTCGCGCCGCTGTGCGGCTCGAGCAGGTAGAGGCCCGGTTCGGCTTTCTCGTCGGCGGCGGATGCGGCGAGCACCATCCCTTCGGACAACCCAAACTTCATCTTGCGCGGCGCGAGGTTCGCGACCATCACGGTCAGCTTGCCGATCAGATCTTCCGGCCGGTACGCCGACTGGATTCCCGAGAACACGTTGCGGGTCTTGTCCTCGCCGACGTCGAGCGTCAGCTGCAGCAGCTTGTCCGAGCCCTCGACCGCGCGGCAGTCGACGATCTTTGCAATACGCAGGTCGACCTTCGCGAAGTCGTCGATCGAGATCGTGCCGGGCGCTTCTTCGCCTTTCTTCGCGGGCTTGTTCTTCGCGCCAGCCGTGCTTGCCGCAGCCGGCGCAGTAGTCGTTTCGGTCGCCTGCAACGAGCCGCGGTTCGCCTCGAGCAGCGCGTCGACCTGCTTCGGATCGACGCGCGTCATCAGATGCTGATACGCATTGATCGGACGCTGCGACGTCAGCGGCACGTTCGCGTCGCTCCATACCTGCGGCTCGATGCCGAGGAACGCCTCGACGGACTGCGCGAGCTTCGGCAGCACCGGCTTCAGCGCAAGCGACAGCAGGCGGAACGCTTCGATACTGACGCTGCAGGTTTCATGCAGCGCGACGCCGTTCGCCGGGTCTTTCGCCTGATCCCACGGCTTGGCCGTATCGACGTACGCGTTGACGGCGTCGGCGAGTTCCATCGTCGTGCGCAACGCACGACCGTACTCGCGCGCCTCGTAATGCACGGCGATCTGCGGTACTGCGGCGCGCAGCGTGTCGAGCAGCGGATGGCGCATCGCGCTGTCCTGCACGCGACCGTCGAAGCGCTTGATCAGGAAGCCCGCCGCGCGGCTCGCGATGTTCACGTACTTGCCGACGAGATCGCTGTTCACGCGCGCCTGGAAGTCCCCGAGGTTCAGGTCGAGGTCTTCCATCGTGCTGTTCAGCTTCGCGGCGAAGTAGTAGCGCAGCCACTCGGGGTTCAGGCCGGCGTCGATATAGCTTTGCGCGGTGATGAACGTGCCGCGCGACTTCGACATCTTCGTGCCGTCCACCGTCAGGAAGCCGTGTGCGAACACGTTGGTCGGCGTGCGATGGCCCGAGAACTCGAGCATCGCCGGCCAGAACAGCGTGTGGAAGTACAGGATGTCCTTGCCGATGAAGTGATACTGCTCGGTGGTCGAATCCTTGCGGATCCACGCGTCGAAATCGATGCCGCGTTGTTCGCACAGGTTCTTGAAGCTTGCGTAGTAGCCGACCGGCGCGTCGAGCCACACGTAGAAGTATTTGCCGGGGGCACCGGGGATCTCGAAGCCGAAGTAGGGCGCGTCGCGCGAGATGTCCCAGTCGGCGAGCTTCGCGTCACCCGCGTCGCCGAGCCATTCGCGCATCTTGTTGGTTGCTTCGGGCTGCGCGAGACCGCCGACCCAGCCGCGCAGAAAGTTTTCGCAGCGCGGGTCGGACAGGCGGAAGAAGTAGTGCGTCGACGTCTTGCGGATCGGCGTCGCACCGGAGACGACCGAGTACGGGTTGATCAGGTCGGTGGGCTGGTAGGTCGAGCCGCACACTTCGCAACTGTCGCCGTATTGATCTTTCGCGCCGCACTTCGGGCATTCGCCCTTGATGAAACGATCCGGCAGGAACATTTCCTTGACGGGGTCGTACGCCTGTTCGACGTCGCGCGCCTCGATCAGGCCGGCCGCCTGCAATGCGGTGTAGATCGACTCCGACAGCACGCGGTTCTCTTCCGAATCGGTCGTGTAGTAGTTGTCGTACTGCACGCCGAAGCTTGCGAAATCGCGGGTATGTTCCTGCCACACACGGTCGATCAGCTGCTTCGGCGTGATCCCTTCTTTTTCCGCGCTCAGCATGATCGGTGTGCCGTGCGTGTCGTCGGCGCCGACGTAGTAGACCTCGTGCCCATGCATCCGCAGCGCCCGGACCCAGATATCCGTCTGGATATGTTCGACCAGATGGCCGATGTGGATCTGTCCGTTCGCATAAGGCAACGCGGACGTGACGAGGATCTGGCGGGGCTTCGACGGCGCGTCGACGGCGCCGGGGGCTGATGCTGACATAAGGGAGATTCCGGGCTAGGCGGGAGACGAAACTTCGATTCTAGCAGGGCAGCCGCGCAAAGCGGGGCGGGTACGGCGGAGCGGGAAGTAGCGGGAAGGCGCAGGGAAGCGGCAGAAACGAAAACGTTTCGCCCAAAAAAAACCGGGGCGATGTTGGGCCCCGGAGCAACAACGACAAGAGGAGAATGGTGACGCGGCGGCATCGCCAACCACGTACCGTAAAGACAGACAGCGGATTTTCGGGAGAGTTCGAAAAATTTTGCGCTGCGTCTCGCGATACGTTCCGCTGTCCGCTGGAAGCCCATCTCGACGGGCTTCCAGCGTGTCTCCCCGAGGGGTTGTCGCGTTACTGCGCGTGCTGCGCGGTGGCGCGCAGGAAGATCTCGACGCGGCGGTTTTGCGCGCGGCCGGCTTCCGTGCTGTTGTCGGCGATCGGCTGGGTCTGGCCGCGGCCTTCCGCCGACAGACGTTGCGGTGCGACGCCTTGCTGCGCGAGGTAGTTCGCGACGCTCTGCGCGCGGTTCACCGACAGCGTCTGGTTGTACGCCGGCTGGCCCGTGCTGTCGGTATGGCCGACCACCTGGGCGATGACTTCCGGATTCTGGTTCAGCGTCTGCGCAACCTGGCCGAGGACCGACTGGAACGACGGCTTGATCGCGTAGCTGTTCGTGTCGAACGTGACCGAACTCGGGATGTTCAGCTTGAGCGAGCCGTCCGGCTGCTCGGTGATCTGCGTGCCGGTGCCCTTGGTCGCGCCCGACAGCTTGTTGTGGATGGCCTGCCAGTTGTAGCCGGTGATGCCGCCGGCCGCTGCGCCGACGCCCGCACCGATTGCTGCGCCCTTACCGCCGCCGATCAGCGCGCCGATGCCGGCGCCCAGACCCGCGCCGACGCCGGTACCTACGGCGGTGTTGGTGCCTTGCTGCGTGGCGCAGCCGGCGAGCAGTGCGCCGACAACGGCGAACACCGACAGGCGAGTCATGATTTTTGCATTCATTTTCGTTTCCTCTCTTAAGGTAGTACGGCCCGACGACGAAAGTCCGGCCGTCCGCACTGACAGCGCAACAGGGTCTTCGGGCAGCGGCTGGCGTCAGCCACTACAATGAAGCCTGAAGCATAGGCAGCCATCGAGCCTCGAGGCAACCTTCCCACGGGCTCCAAGCTTGCTGCCGCGGAAGGGTGCCTGGCAAGCCCGTTTTGCGCAATCCCGGCTAACAATTTCTTTCACTTTCCGGCAGACGGCGAAACCTTCGATTCCGCCGCGCCGCAAGCGTTCCCACGGAGTATCAATGAGTATCGATCGGGCTTTGGTCGACGCCGCCCTCGCGGCCGTCGCGGACCCCAACACAGGGCGGCCGTTCGCCGCCGCGAAGAACATCCGTAACGTGACGGTCGAAGGCTCCGCCGTCAGCGTGGACGTGGTGCTCGGCTATCCGGCCAAACGGCAGTTTGAAGCGATCCGCGCGCTCGTCGCCGATGCGCTGCGCGTAGTGCCCGGCGTAGCCGAAGCACGCGTCGAGGTCTCGCAGCAGATCGCCGCGCACACGGTCCAGCGCGGCGTGAAGCTGTTGCCGAACGTGAAGAACATCGTCGCCGTCGCGTCCGGCAAGGGCGGCGTCGGCAAGAGCACGACCGCGGTGAACCTCGCGCTCGCGCTTGCGGCCGACGGCGCGTCGGTCGGCATTCTCGACGCGGACATCTACGGTCCGTCGCTGCCGATGATGCTCGGCATCGAAGGCCGCCCCGAATCGCCGGACGGCCAGTCTATGCATCCGCTGACCGGCCACGGCGTGCAGGCGAACTCGATCGGTTTTCTGATCGAGCAGGACAACCCGATGGTGTGGCGCGGCCCGATGGCCACGTCGGCGCTCGAGCAGTTGCTGCGGCAGACGAACTGGCGCGACCTCGACTACCTGATCGTCGACATGCCGCCGGGCACCGGCGACATCCAGCTGACGCTGTCGCAGCGCGTGCCTGTCACCGGCGCGGTGATCGTTACGACGCCGCAGGACATCGCGCTGCTCGACGCAAAGAAGGGACTCAAGATGTTCGAGAAGGTCGGCATTCCGATTCTCGGTATCGTCGAGAACATGAGCCTGCACATCTGCTCGAACTGCGGCCACGAAGAGCACATCTTCGGCGCCGGCGGCGGCGAGCGGATGGCGCGCGAATACGGCGTCGACGTGCTCGGCAGCCTGCCGCTCGACATCGCGATCCGCGAACAGACCGACTCCGGTCGCCCGACCGTCGTCGCCGATCCGGACGGCCGCGTCGCGGAGATCTACCGGTCGATCGCGCGCAAGGTCGCGATCCATATCGCCGAGCGGGCCCGCGACATGAGTTCGAAGTTTCCGAGCATCGTGATCCAGAACACCTGAGCGCACCGCAGCGCCAACGCGATCAGACCGTCGAACCCGTCAATTTGGCCCTGCGCTCGCGGTATCATGTCGGCTTCATCAGGTCCGGCAGACCGGCCGCAGGGGCGGCCGGACGCCGACAAGAGGATCGCATGAGAAAACGAATCGACGGGCATGCGGCACGTGCGTTCATCATCCTGACCGCCGGCGGGTTATTGCTGAGCGGCTGCTCGACGTTCCTGCGACCCCAGGAAAAGCGCGCTGACGCACAACTGCTGCCCACCGTAGGCAGTCTGACCCGCGGCTCGGTTACTTTCATCGAGCGTTCAGATGGCGTGCAGGTTACCTACAATCTCAACGGCCTGCCGCCGGACAGCGACCACGCGCTGCAGGTTCACGAGCGCGGCGACTGCAACGCCGCGGATGGCTCCAGCGCGGGTCAGGTTTTCTCGCCGGCCGCCGACCGCCTGAAGAGCGGCGCGCGGGTCGAAGGCGATCTCGGCAACATCCACGCGGACTCGAACGGCGTCGCGACCGGCTTCATCGTCGCGCCGGACGTGTCGCTCGATGGCGTGCGCTCGGTGCTGCAGCGTTCGGTGCTGGTCCATCGCGACGCGACCGATCCGTACGCGTACACCCAGCATGGCCCCGGGCCGGCACTCGCGTGCGGCACGATCCGGTGGCAGTGAATTCCGTCGCGCCCAGGCGGCCAGCCTGCGAGCGCGGCGCGTTCCGCGTGATCGCGTAAAATAACCGCCTTTCGCCCGGCAACTGCGTTCCGCGAGCGCCGTCTTCCGTCCGTCGTCAAGCAGCGACCCACTCACGTTCAGCGTTCAACTATGGCAATCAAATCCGACAAGTGGATCCGGCGCATGTCCGAGGAGCACAAGATGATCGAGCCGTTCGTTCGAGATCAGGTGCGCGTGTCCGAGGACGGCCGCAAGATCGTGAGCTACGGCACGTCGAGCTACGGCTACGACATCCGCTGCGCGGACGAATTCAAGATCTTCACGAACATCAATTCGACGATCGTCGATCCGAAGAACTTTGACGAGAAGTCGTTTGTCGATTTCAGGGGCGACGTCTGCATCATCCCGCCGAACTCGTTCGCGCTGGCCCGCACGGTCGAATATTTCCGGATTCCGCGCAGCGTGCTGACGGTCTGCCTCGGCAAGTCCACTTATGCGCGCTGCGGCATCATCGTCAACGTGACGCCGTTCGAGCCGGAATGGGAAGGGTATGTCACGCTCGAATTCTCGAATACGACACCTTTGCCTGCGAAAATCTACGCGAACGAGGGCGTCGCGCAGGTGCTCTTTTTCGAAAGCGACGAGGTCTGCGAGGTGTCTTACGCGGATCGCGGCGGCAAATATCAAGGTCAGCACGGCGTGACGTTGCCCAAAACGTGACGCGCGAGCGCATTGACTCACCGGAATATCGGGTGACCGCTGCGCAACAGAAGCAGCGGTCGTTCTTTTTGGAGAATCGCCCATGAAGTTTCGTTTCCCCGTCGTCGTCATCGACGAAGATTTCCGCTCCGAGAACATCTCGGGATCCGGCATCCGGGCGCTGGCCGAAGCGATCGAAAAGGAAGGCGTGGAAGTCCTCGGGCTGACGAGCTATGGTGACCTGAGCTCGTTCGCGCAGCAGTCGAGCCGCGCATCGTGCTTCATCCTGTCGATCGACGACGACGAGTTGCTGCCGTACGTCGACAACGTCGCGGTCGAAGGCGATACGCCCGAGCTCGCGGCGGCGATCGTCGCATTGCGCGCGTTCGTGGCCGAAGTGCGCCGCCGCAACGCGGACATTCCGATCTTCCTGTACGGCGAGACGCGCACATCGCGGCACCTGCCGAACGACATCCTGCGCGAACTGCACGGCTTCATCCACATGTTCGAGGACACGCCGGAGTTCGTCGCGCGCCACATCATCCGCGAGGCGAAGGTCTATCTCGACTCGCTCGCGCCGCCGTTCTTCAAGGAACTGGTGCAGTACGCCGACGAAGGCTCGTATTCGTGGCACTGCCCGGGTCACTCGGGTGGCGTCGCATTCCTGAAGAATCCGCTCGGCCAGATGTTCCACCAGTTCTTCGGCGAGAACATGCTGCGCGCCGACGTCTGCAATGCCGTCGACGAACTCGGCCAGCTGCTCGACCATACCGGCCCGATCGCGGCATCGGAGCGCAACGCGGCGCGCATTTTCAGCGCCGATCATCTGTTCTTCGTGACGAACGGCACGTCGACGTCGAACAAGATCGTCTGGCACGCCACCGTCGCGCCGGGCGACATCGTGCTGGTGGACCGCAACTGCCACAAGTCGATCCTGCACGCCATTACCATGATGGGCGCGATCCCCGTGTTCCTCACGCCGACGCGCAATCACTTCGGCATCATCGGCCCGATTCCGCGCGACGAATTCAAACCGGAAAACATCCGCAGGAAGATCGAGGCGAATCCGTTCGCGCGCGAAGCGCTCGCAAAGAACCCGAACCTCAAGCCGCGCATCCTGACGATCACGCAGAGCACGTACGACGGCGTCATCTACAACGTCGAGATGATCAAGGATCTGCTGGGCGACCTGCTCGACACACTGCACTTCGACGAAGCGTGGCTGCCGCACGCCGAGTTCCATGAGTTCTACCAGGACATGCACGCGATCGGCGCGGGCCGTCCGCGCACGGGCGCGCTGGTGTTCGCGACGCACTCCACGCACAAGCTGCTCGCCGGTATCTCGCAGGCGTCGCAGATCGTCGTGCAGGACTCCGAGAACAGCACGTTCGACAAGCACCGCTTCAACGAGGCGTATCTGATGCATACGTCGACGAGCCCGCAGTACGCGATCATCGCGTCGTGCGACGTGGCGGCCGCGATGATGGAGCCGCCGGGCGGTACGGCGCTGGTCGAGGAGTCGATTGCCGAAGCGCTGGATTTCCGCCGCGCGATGCGCAAGGTCGACGACGAGTACGGCGACGACTGGTTCTTCAAGGTCTGGGGCCCGGAAGAACTGGCCGATGAAGGCATCGGTTCGCGCGAAGACTGGATACTGCGGCCGAACGAACGCTGGCATGGCTTCGGTCCGCTCGCCGAAGGCTTCAACATGCTCGACCCGATCAAGGCGACGATCATCACGCCGGGGCTCGACGTGGACGGCGAGTTCGGCGAGACCGGCATTCCGGCTGCGATCGTGACGAAGTACCTGGCCGAGCACGGGATCATCGTCGAGAAGACCGGGCTGTACTCGTTCTTCATCATGTTCACGATCGGCATCACGAAGGGCCGCTGGAACTCGATGGTCACCGAGCTTCAACAGTTCAAGGACGACTACGACAACAACCAGCCGCTGTGGCGCGTGCTGCCGGAGTTCGTGTCGCACCATCCGGCGTACGAGCGTATGGGCCTGCGCGATCTGTGCGAGCAGATCCATAGCGTGTACCGCGCAAACGACATCGCGCGTCTCACCACCGAGATGTACCTGTCGAGCATGGAGCCGGCGATGAAGCCGTCCGAAGCCTATGCGAAGCTGGTGCACCGCGAGGTCGATCGCGTGCCCATCGACGAACTCGAAGGCCGTGTCACGGCGATCCTGCTGACGCCGTATCCGCCGGGCATCCCGCTGCTGATTCCGGGCGAGCGCTTCAACGCGACGATCGTCAACTATCTGCGTTTCGCGCGCGAGTTCAACGAGCGTTTCCCGGGGTTCCATACGGACATTCACGGGCTCGTCGGCGAGACGATCAACGGTCGCATCGAGTATTTCGTCGATTGCGTGCACGCCTGACGATGACGAAGAGGATGGACCCGGGGCTGCGTTCCGGCTGCCGCGCGTTTGCGGTGGCTGTATTCGCGTTTGCGGTATGCATCATGCCCCTGGGCATGCGCTTCGCGTGGGCGGAAGTTGCGGCCGCCGATCCGATTGACACCGCGATGCGCACCTGTCTTGCGCGCGGTGACATGTCGTCGACCGCGGGGCAGGTGCAGTGCATGGATACCGCGGGCACTGCGTGGCAGGCCGCGCTCGACATGGCGTACCAGCAGGTGCTCACGAAGGCACTGGCGCCGCGCCGCGCGCGCTGGGAAGCGAGCCAGAAGCGGTGGACCCAGTGGCGCGACGCCGAAGCGAAGATGCAGCACGCGGTGTTCGCGACGACGCAGGGTTCGATGTACGTGCTGTACGCGGCCGACATGCAGTTGCAGCCGGTGCGCGACCGTGCGCTCGGGCTGCGTCGCGCGGCGGCGGTCGAAGGGACCGGCGACGTACCGCCGCGGCTGAGCGCGTGCTCCGCCGATGCACGCTGCGAGCACGCGATGTTCGATCTGAACCGCTACTACCGCCGGCTCAACGCAAAGATGCCGCCGCGAGCGCGGCCGACGCTCGTACGCGCACAACGTGCATGGGTTGCGTACCTTGACGCGACTACGCCGGTGATCGACGAGCACGCGCGCATCGACATCATCGGCGCGCGGATCGCGACCATCAAACGGCTGTCGGAAACGGTCGGCAACGACTGAATCGCTGAATCAGTCGATCGCGGGGTCCGGGCGCGCCCCGAGCGCGAGCCTTGCCTGCAGCCGCTACAATGGATGCCGCCCGATTCCGGTACGCGTCGAACGATTATCCCGGTATCAGGCGATCCGATCTTCATCCCGCCCGCTTGCGACCGGTCCGGTCCGTCGGGCCGACTAACCATGACCCGAACGCCGTCTTCCGATTCCTTCGCTCCTTCCGGCTCTTCGCCGGACGCGCCGCCTCCGCTCGACGCGACGCCCGCCCGCGCGCTCGGCGACTTCATCCGCGCGCATCGCGAGCGTCTGTCGCCGAATGCGGTGGGGCTGCCGCCGGGTCCGCGACGCCGTACGCCCGGCCTGCGCCGTGAAGAGGTCGCGCAGCTGTGCAGCGTGAGCCCGACCTGGTACACGTGGATCGAGCAGGGCCGGCCCGTGTCCGCGTCGGCCGATGCGCTCGCGCGGATCGCCGTCGCGCTGCAACTGTCGCGCGCCGAACGCGCGTATCTGTTCGAGCTGGCCGCGCAACGCGATCCGGCGGGCCCGGATTCCAGCGCCGCCGATGCGCCTGACACGCTGCTGCATGCCGTCGATCTGATCGACGCACCCGCGTACGTGCTCGACCGCCAGTGGACCGCGCTCGCATGGAATGCGCGCGCGGCCGATCTGTTCGTCGGTTGGCTGGACGGTACGCACGACCGCAATCTGCTGCGCTTCACGTTCACCGAGCCGGCCGCGCGCGACCTGATCGTCGACTGGGATGTGCGCGCGCGGCGCCTCGCGGCCGAGTTCCGTGCCGATTCGATCCGCCATCTGAACGACCCGCCGACCCGCGCGCTGATCGACGCATTGAGCGCGTCGAGCGATGCGTTCGCGCGCTTCTGGGCGTCGCAGGACGTTGGCGAACGCGAGGGCGGGCGGCGCGAATTCAATCATCCGCGCGATGGCCGCGTCGTCTACGACCAGATCACGTTCAAGCCCGCGCATCGCGAGGACCTGAAGCTCGTCATGCTGATCCGCGAGACGTGACGGGGCGCGCGGGCCTGGTCTCAGGTTCCCGGGTGTTAAAATCACCGACTTCTCCGGTTCGCGCGGCATCGCCCGTGCGGTCAGCTTCAAGCTGCTTTATCGCCCGCTCATTTTCCCGTTCACTGCCCAACACCATCATGACGTCCCAACTGCACAAAAAAGGCGAAGCCTGGTCGGCCCGCTTCTCTGAGCCGATGTCGGAGCTCGTCAAACGCTATACGTCTTCGGTCTTCTTCGACAAACGTCTCGCGCTCGTCGACATCGAAGGATCGCTCGCGCACGCGTCGATGCTGGCGGCGCAGAAGATCATCGGCGCCGACGACCTCGCGGCGATCCAGCGCGGGATGGCGCAGATCAAGGGCGAAATCGAGCGGGGCGAGTTCGAGTGGAAGCTCGATCTCGAGGACGTGCACCTGAACATCGAGGCGCGTCTCACCGCGCTGATCGGCGACGCGGGCAAGCGTCTGCACACGGGCCGTTCGCGCAATGACCAGGTCGCGACCGACATCCGCCTGTGGCTGCGTGGCGAGATCGACCGGATCGGCGAGCTGTTGACCGGCCTGCGCCGCGCGCTGATCGATCTTGCCGAACAGCACGCGACGACGATCATGCCCGGCTTCACGCATCTGCAGGTCGCGCAGCCGGTCACGTTCGGCCACCATCTGCTCGCGTACGTCGAGATGTTTTCGCGCGACACCGAACGGATGATCGATTGCCGCAAGCGCGTGAACCGTCTGCCGCTCGGCGCGGCGGCGCTCGCGGGCACGAGCTACCCGATCGACCGTCACGCGGTCGCGAAGACGCTCGGCTTCGACGGCATCTGCGCGAACTCGCTCGACGCGGTGTCCGACCGCGACTTCGCGATCGAATTCACCGCCGCGGCCGCGCTCGTGATGACCCACGTGTCGCGCTTCTCCGAAGAACTCGTGCTGTGGATGAGCCCGCGTGTTGGCTTCATCGATCTCGCGGACCGCTTCTGCACCGGCTCGTCGATCATGCCGCAGAAGAGGAACCCGGACGTGCCCGAACTCGCACGCGGCAAGACCGGTCGCGTGAACGGCCATCTGATCGCGCTGCTCACGTTGATGAAGGGCCAGCCGCTCGCGTACAACAAGGACAATCAGGAAGACAAGGAGCCGCTGTTCGACACCGTCGACACGGTCGCCGATACGCTGCGGATTTTCGCGGAGATGGCCGCCGGGATCACGGTGAAGCCGGACGCGATGCGTGCCGCCGCGCTGCAGGGCTTCTCGACCGCAACCGATCTCGCCGACTATCTGGTCAAGCGCGGGCTGCCGTTCCGCGACGCGCACGAAGGGGTCGCGCACGCAGTGCGGATCTGCGTGGACCGCGGCTGCGATCTCGCCGATCTGTCGCTCGACGAGATGCGCAGCGATCTGCCGAACGTCGCGCATCTGCTCGGCGACGACGTGTTCGAATACCTGACGCTCGAAGGATCGGTGGCGAGCCGCAATCATCCGGGCGGCACCGCGCCGGATCAGGTACTTGCGGCGGCAAAGGCTGCGCGGGCGGCGCTCGGCTGATCTGCTCTACGTTCGATACAGCCAATAAAAAAGTCGGCCCCGCGAAAGCGGGGCCGACTTTTTGCTATGTGGACGCAGACCGCTCGCGTTAGCCCGTGTTGCGCAACCCCGCCGCGATCCCGTTGATCGTCAGATGTATCCCGCGCCGCAGCCGCACATTGGTATCGCCGGCACGGTGACGCTTCAGCAGTTCAACCTGCAAGTGGTTCAGCGGGTCGAGGTACGGGAAGCGATTCTTGATCGAGCGCGCCAGCAGCGGGTTATCCGCGAGCCGCTCGCTCTTGCCGGTGATCTCCGACAGTACCTTCGACGTGCGCTCCCACTCGGCGACGATCCGCTCGAACACGTGCTTGCGCAGCTTCTTGTCGGTGACGAGCTGAGCGTAGCGCGACGCGACCGCGAGGTCGGTCTTCGCGAGCACCATGTCCATGTTCGACAGCAGGTTCGCGAAGAACGGCCAGCTCTTGTGCATTTTCTTCAGCAGCGCGAGGCGGCGGGTGCGCTCCGCTTCGCTCGGCGCGCTGTCGAGGTGCTCGGCGACCGCGCTGCCGAAGCCGTACCAGCCAGTCAGCAGCAGCCGGCATTGACCCCACGAGAAGCCCCATGGAATCGCCCGCAGATCTTCGATCTTGCGCTGCTTCGGGTCCTGCAGCTTGCGTGAAGCGGGCCGGCTGCCGATGTTCAGCTCGGCGATTTCGACGATCGGCGTCGACGAGAAGAAGTAGTCGGTGAAGCCGGGCGTTTCGTAGACGAGCGCGCGATACGCAGCCATCGCCGCATCGGACAGGCTCTGCATGGTTTCTTCGTACGCGGGCAGCTGCGTCGGCGCGGTGCCGTGCGGCAGCAGCGACGCTTCGAGCGTCGCGGCAATCACCGTCTCCAGATTGCGCCGGCCGATCTCCGGATTGCCGAACTTGCTTGCGATCACCTCGCCCTGTTCGGTGAGGCGGATCTGGCCGTCGACGGTGCCGGGCGGCTGCGAGAGGATCGCCTGATAGGTCGGACCGCCGCCGCGGCCGACCGTGCCCCCGCGGCCATGGAACAGCCGCAGCGTGACGCCGCGTTCGTTGAAGATCGACACCAGCGCGAGTTCCGCGCGATACAGCTCCCAGTTCGACGTGAGGAAGCCGCCATCCTTGTTGCTGTCCGAATAGCCGAGCATCACTTCCTGCTCGCCGCCCTGATGTTCGATCAGCGCGTCGACGCCGGGCAGCGCGATCAGGTCGCGCATGATGTGCGGCGCGTTGCGCAGGTCGGGGATCGTTTCGAACAGCGGGATCACCATCAGGCCCGCCTTCGCCGGATCGTGCGCGCTGCCGAGGCAGCCTTGCAGCAGACCGGTTTCCTTCTGCAGCAGCATCACCTCGACCAGATCGCTGACCGTCTCCGTGTGCGAAATGATGTAGTTGCGCACCGCGCGCGCGCCGAATTTCTCGCGCGTCGTGCGGGCCTCTTCGAGTATGCCCAGTTCGTTTTTCGCGAGTGCCGAGTATTCGAGATACGGCGAACGCAGCAGTCGCGGCTGCGCGAGTTCGGCGAGCAGCACGCGCAGCTTGTCCGCCTCGGAGAGCGCGGCGTAATCCGCTTCGACGCCCGCGGCGCGTAGTAGCTCCGCGACGACGGCCTCGTGCACGTCGGAGCTTTGTCGCAGGTCGATGCTTGCGAGGTGGAAGCCGAATACTTCGGACGCACGCGCGAGTGGCGACAGCCGTGGCGTGGCGAGCGTCGCGCCGTGATGCTCGGCGAGCGAATCGATCAGTACATGCAGATCGCGCGTGAATTCGGCGGCGTCGTCATACGGCGTCGCGCGGATCGGTGCGACCCCGCGGCCCGCGCTGCGCACCGGCACGCTGCCTTCGCCGAGCCGCACGCGCGCGCTCGCCGCGAGCCGCGTGTACATGCCGATCAGCGCACGGCGATACGGCTCGTCGACGCGGTGCGGCGACTGGTCCGGCGACGCGGCCGTCAGCGCCTTCAATGCTTCGCTCGAACCGGCGAGCAGGTTCGACACGGACAGTTCGGCGCCGAGCTTGTGCACCTGTTCCATGTAGTGCTCGAAGATCACCGCGGCCTGGCGGGTGATCGCGTGTTCGAGCGTTTCTGCCGTGACGTTCGGATTGCCGTCGCGGTCGCCGCCGATCCAGCTACCCATCTGGAAGAACGGCGGCAGCCGCGTGGGCAGACCGTGTTCGGCGAGCGCCGCTTCGATATCGGCATACAGCGCGGGGATTTCTTCGAGGAAGGTGGCGCGGTAGTACGACAGCGCGTTTTCGATTTCGTCGGCGACCGTCAGACGCGAATCGCGCAGCATCCGCGTCTGCCACAGCGACGTGACGCGCGCGCGCAGCAGCGATTCGTTCTGTGCGCGTTCACGCTCCGTGAGCGGCTGGTCGCGCTCGGCGAGCAGGCGCGCGATGTCGTGCTCCGCGTCGAGGATGCTTTTGCGCTGCACTTCGGTCGGGTGCGCGGTCAGCACCGGCACGATCAGCGCGTCGTTGAAGAACTGCTGCACGATCGGCGTGGCGGCATTGCCGGCCTCGACGAGCCGTTCGAGCGCGTGCCCGACGGTGCCCGGCTGCGACGCCGAGCCAGCGAGCGCGTGGATGCGGTGGCGGCGGTTGCGATGGCGGTCTTCGGCGATGTTCGCGAGATGCGAAAAATAGCTGAATGCGCGCACGACGCTCACCGTCTGCTCGGGACTCAGCGAGCGAAGTTTCTTTTCGAGCGTCTGCGCGGCGGCGCTGTCGTCCTCGCGGCGAAAGCGCACTGCCGTCTGACGGATCGTCTCGACGACGTCGAACACCGCGTCGCCTTCCTGCTCGCGCACGACGTCGCCGAGCAGGCGTCCGAGATAGCGGATGTCCTGGAAGAGCGGTTGATCCTTGTCCTCGCGATTGCGGCCGCCTGGCTTCTGTGCGGCTTTGTCGGTGGACTGCACGGCTGGAGCGTTGGACGCCGGCGTCGCGCCGTTCAACGCGGCTTCGATTGCGATCGTCGACGGCTTGCCTCGCTTGTCCACTTTTGCCGCACGCGTGGCCGTCGCGGCCTTACCGTTTGCTTCCAGCTTGCCGGTTCGGGCTTTGTCTTTATGTTTATTTGCAGCCTTGGTCACGGCTTTGGCCTCTTTATTGGGCGCGTCTTTCGGCGAGCGGGTGGGGACATCGGCGGAGACCGCCGCGGAAGCGTTGAGCGATGCAGTGTTGCGGCGGGCGGGGCGCGCCGGTCCGGAAGACGTCACGATGGGTTTCCTCGGGAAAGCCAGGGTCGAAAAAAGATGAACTGCTCCTGCTCTGGACTGCTCGTGGTGCTGGGGTACTCAAACTGCGCGAACTGCACGCCGCGTGTGGGCGCCGCGAAGCCGTGGTCATCGGAGACAGACGACTACAGCATACGGCGTGCACGCGGCACGGACTACCTCAAAACCGCGCGCCGTCTGCGCTGACGCGACACACGGGGATTGCGCGGACTGCGGATACACGGCGCGCAACGCGACTGCGCACCATGCGATGTTCTGTGTTCGATGGTCGGAAGGGGGGAGGCGGCGTGCGTCATGACCTGCCGGCAGCACGCTGCGCCGCATCGCATCATCACGAACAGGGCGGCGGTCTGCGCGAACGACCGTGCGCGGAACCGGGCCATCACACCACGACAAGCCACGACAAGCCGCGGCCTCCTCTTTCGATCATCGGTCGGCACGCCCTTGCACACGGCGGGAATGGCCGGAGCGCGTGCTAACATTCTTCGTTATTACATCCCGCCGTTCGACTATCAGGAATGAATTCCGAGACGCCTTCAGCGCCGCCCCGCACTCTCGTCATCGCTTCGCGCGAGAGCCGCCTCGCAATGTGGCAGGCGGAACACGTGCGGTGTGCGCTGCACAAATTATATCCATCTTGTGACGTAAAAATCCTTGGTTTGACGACACGTGGGGATCAGATTCTCGATCGCACGTTATCGAAGGTCGGTGGTAAGGGCCTCTTCGTGAAGGAACTCGAGAACGCGCTCGCCGACGGCCGCGCGGACCTCGCGGTGCATTCGCTGAAAGACGTGCCGATGGAACTGCCGCCGGGCTTCGCGCTGTCGACAATCCTGGAGCGCGAAGATCCGCGCGATGCGTTCGTGTCGAACCAGTACGACTCGCTGGCGGCGCTGCCGCCGGGGAGCGTCGTCGGTACGTCGAGCCTGCGTCGCGAAGCGATGCTGCGCTCGCGCTATCCGGAACTCGTCGTGAAGCCGCTGCGCGGCAATCTCGATACGCGGCTCGGCAAGCTCGACCGCGGCGACTACGCGGCGATCATCCTCGCGGCGGCCGGCCTCAAGCGCCTCGGCCTCGACGCGCGCATCACCGCGCTGCTCGATCCGCAGGACTGTCTGCCGGCAGCCGGGCAGGGCGCGCTCGGCATCGAGATCCGCGCGGACCGTCACGAACTCGCGGCGTGGCTCGCACCGCTGCATCACGAACACACGGCGACCGCCGTCGAAGCCGAGCGGATGGTGTCGCGCGCGCTCGGCGGAAGTTGCGAAGTGCCGCTCGCCGCGTACGCGACGTGGCACGACGGCGCGCTGCATCTGAGCGGCATCGTCGCGACGCCCGACGGACAGCGCATGCTGCACGCGCACGCGTCGGCGCCCGCAGCGACCGTCGCGGCCGCGCTCGAACTCGGCGGCGAAGTCGCGCGCCAGCTCGAAGCGCAGGGCGCGTTCGACATTGTTCGCTTGCTCGTCGACGCGAGCGACAGCGGCACCCCCCCGCCGGCCGACACGTAATGACAGACGCGCGGACAGACGAGCCTGGCGACGGGCCGGACCGGCCGGCGGACGCCCCCGCGTTCACCGCGGTCCTCACGCGGCCGCTTTCCGGGGTATCGAGGTTGCCCGGTAATGGCCACGGCCATGCCGACACGCTCGGCACGGACCTCGCACAGGCTGGCATCGCAACGTTCGACTTCCCGCTGCTCGAGATCGCCGACGTCGCCGACGACGGCCCGTTGCGCGCCGCACTCGCGTCGCTCGACCGCTACGCGCTCGTCGTATTCGTGTCGCCGAACGCGGTCGATCACGCGTTCGCGCGCTACGCCGCGATCTGGCCGCATGCACTGCCGGTCGGCGTGGTTGGACCGGGCAGTGTCGCGGCGCTCGCACGGCACGGCGTCGAGGCGCCGGCGTTCAGCGTGATCTGTCCGTCGGTGGCCGCCGACGAATCGGCGCGCTTCGATTCCGAAGCGCTGTACGCGTCGCTCGAGGCGGCGCTCGGCGAGCGCGCGTTCGAAGGCCGGCGCGTGCTGATCGTACGCGGCGACGGTGGTCGCGAGTGGCTCGCGGACCGGCTGCGCGAAGCGGGCGCCGAAGTCGAGACGGTCGCCGCGTACCGGCGTCTCGTGCCCGAACCGCCGATCGGCGCGTGGGCGCGCGTGCACGCGCTGTTGGCCGGCGAGCCGCACGCGTGGCTCGTCACGAGTTCGGAGGGCGTGCGCAATCTCGTTGAGTTGGGCGAGGCGCATCTGACCGCCGACGAACTCGTCCGCCTGAAGCGCGCGTCGCTCGTTGCGCCGCATCCGCGGATCGCCGAGATCGCGCGGGGACTGGGTTTTGATAGCATTACGGTGTCCGGGGCGGGCGCCGCGCGGATCGTCGACACGATGCGCTCGCTCGCCGCCTCCACCGTTTCACCCGTTTCCACCGTACCCGCAGCCTCCGTCGTCCAACCGGCATCGTCCACACCGGCTCCTTCACGGGCTCACTCACGCATGACTGATTCGAACGCATCCACGAACCCCGCGACCCCCGCCTCCCAGCCGGCAGCGACGGGCAGCACGCCGCCGCCGACTCCGCCGAATGTGCCGTTTACGCCGTACGAAGCGCAAGCGAAGCAACGCGGCATAAGCGGACCGCTGCTGTGGTTCGTCGTCGTGGTGATCGCCTGCGCGGCCGGGGTCGGCGGCTTTGCGCTGAATCGCAAGGTGATCCGGCTCGACCAGCAACTGACGCAGCGCCAGCAGGCCAACGATGCGCAGACCGCCGACCTGCGCGTGAAGACCGACCAGGCGGTCGCGACCGTGCATCAGATGGACTCGCAGATCTCGCAGCTCGAAGGCAAGCTCGCCGACGCTCAGACTACGCAGCAGGCTTTGCAGCAACAGTACGCGGACCTCGCGCGTAATCGCGATGACTGGACGCTCGCGGAAGTCGGGCAGATGCTGTCGAGCGCGAGCGAACAGCTGCAGCTCACCGGCAACACGCAGCTCGCGCTGTTCGCGCTGCAGAGCGCGGACACGCGGCTCGCCGCATCGGACGGCGCGCAGGTGCTCGCCGTGCGCAAGGCAATCGCGCAGGACATCGACAAGCTGAAGGCCGCGCCGTCCACCGACCTGACCGGCCTCGCGATCAAGCTCGACAACGCGATCGATCACGTCGACACGCTGCCGCTTTCCGGCGAAGCGCCGATCGCACACGCGACCCCGCACGCCACCACGCCCGCCGACACCGCGAAGGTCGCCGCCGCGACCGGCGAGCCGCGCTGGAAAGTATGGTGGCGCGAGTTCTCGGCCGGCGTCGGCCAGCAGTTGACCAGCCTCGTGCAGGTGCGCCGGCTCGATAACGCCGACGCGATGCTGGTGTCACCCGACCAGGGCTATTTCATCCGCGAAAACCTGAAGCTGCGCCTGCTGTCCGCGCGGCTCGCGCTGCTGTCGCGCAACCAGACCACGCTGAAGTCCGACCTGCACGCGGCCGATACGGCGCTCGCGCGCTACTTCGACGCGTCGTCGAAAGAGACGCAGACCGTGCGTGACCTGGTGAAGGACGTCGACGCAGCCTCGGCGGCGGTTGCGCTGCCGAATCTGGACACGAGCCTGCAGGCCGTGCACCAGTACCGTAGCCGGGGTTGATCATGACGATCCGCGCACTCATCTGGCTGGCCTTCCTGTTCGCAATCGCGGTCGTACTCGCGATCGTCGGGCGCTTCGACGCGGGGCAGGTGCTGCTCGTCTATCCGCCGTACCGGGTGGACATCTCGATGAACCTGTTCATCGTTGGCATGATCGTGCTGTTCATCGTCGTGTATGCACTGCTGCGTATCGTGCGCAACGTGTGGCGCATGCCACAGCGCGTCGCCGCGTATCGTGCGCGCTCGCGCGTCGTGAAGGCGCACACGGCGCTGCGCGACGCGATCGGTAACCTGTATGCGGGCCGTTTCTCGCGGGCTGAGAAGGCCGCACGCGATTCGCTTGCGAATGCCGACAACAAGGGTGCGGCCGGTCTGATCGCGGCGAACGCGGCGCACCGGATGCACGAGTACGCGCGGCGTGACGAGTGGCTCGCGCAGATCGACGGCGCCGACTGGCAGGACGCGCGTCTGATGGCGACCGCCGACATGCGCGCCGACGCACGCGATGCGGACGGCGCGCTCGCCGCGCTGACCGAGATGCAGTCGCAGGGCGGCCGGCGCATCCACGCGCAGCAGATCATGCTGCGCGCGCAGCAGCAGCTGAAGAACTGGAGCGAGGTGCTGAAGCTCGTCAAGACGCTCGAGAAGCGCGAGGCGATTCACCCGGCGGTGGCGGTGCGGCTGCGTCAGCTGGCGGCGGAAAACCTGCTGCGCGATCGCCGTCACAACGCGGATGCACTGCTCGAACTGTGGCAGTCGCTGACACCGGTCGAGCGGCATTCGCCGCGTCTCGCCGATCTCGCGGCGGAACTGCTGATCGCACTGAACCGTCCGCAGGACGCGCGCAAGATCGTCGAGGAAGCGCTTGCGCAGAACTGGGACGCGCGGCTGTTGCGGCGCTATCCGGATACCGCAGGCGGCGACGCGCTGCCGCTGATCCAGAAGGCGGAAGGCTGGAAGAACGAGCGCCCGGAAGATGCCGACCTGCTGTTTGCGCTCGGCCGGCTGTGCCTGCATCAGCAGTTGTGGGGCAAGGCGCAGTCGTTCCTCGAAACGGCGTTGAAGCTCGCCGATAACGAGACGCTGAAGATCCGCTCGCATCGCGCGCTTGCGCGTCTGCACGAGCAGCTCGGCGATGCTGAGAAGGCGAGCCAGCACTATCGCGAGAGCGCGCTGGCGATGAATGTGGTGTGATGCGTGTTGAGAGACGATGCGATGAAGAAACCCGCCGCGGCGGGTTTCTATTTGTGATTGCGTCGCCGTACTGTCAGGCGCGACCGGACAGGGCGCGCTCGATTTTCCTATCCGTCTTGTACTGGCTCAGTGCGTAGACAGACCAGATTGCGGCGGGAATCCAGCCGATGATCGTGAGCTGAAGCAGCAGACAGATGATCCCGGCGAAAGGGCGGCCAATCGTGAAAAACTGAAACCACGGCAAAATCAGGGCAAGCAAAAGACGCATTTCGGTCCTCGTGTGGTTAAACGTTGTTATGCATATCGGCAGCTTCGGCGCAAAGGGCTTTTCCCTTCATTCGGCGAACACTTCCTGCAACGTTCGCAGGGTGTCCAGCAAAGTATCATCGGCAACGGAGCCCTCTTTCTTGACCAACCGTATCTTATCGACAGTGCGGATCTGGTCTAGCAAGATCAACCCCCGCTTTCGCCTGAAGGTCACTGGCACGCGGAAGGGGGCAGAGTGGCCCTTCGAGGTCATCGGGGCAACAATGACGGTGCGAAGGTGATTGTGTAGCTCAGGTGGCGATACCACGACGCAAGGACGCGTTTTCTGGATTTCGCTGCCTAAGGTGGGGTCGAGCGCGACTAGCCAAACATCACCGCGCACTACCACGTCAACCCCGCGTCATCCGCATTGCCGAACTCACCCATCACCAGCGAGTCATCCCCTGCTTTCGCAAGCTCTTTGCTTGCATTAGCCCAGCCTTCGCGCACCGTTTTTTGCGGTCGACGAATCACCAGCGCGTCGTTCTCCACTTCCATGTCTACCTCATCTTCTAAACCAAGCTGGGCAAGTATCGGCTTGGGGATCAACACCCCCTGAGAATTGCCCATTCTGCGAATCGTCGTCTTCATGGCGCACCGTATGTACAAAGTTAAACCTTGCAACGTGCTAGGTGGGCACAATGTTATTACATTTTTCGTGTGTTGGAAACAGATCATTGGTCGCCGCCGCCGAGACTATTTGTTAACGAGCCGCGCCGGCACGCTCACCGCGAGCAACCCGCCGAGAATCATGAACGCGGCGAGCATGTACATGCCCGAATCGTTCGCGGCGGTCGCTTGTTTGAGCCAGCCCACTGCGTACGGACCCAGGAAACCAGCGAGGTTGCCGACCGAGTTGATCATCGCGATGCCGGCGGCCGCGCCGGTGCCCGCGAGGAATGCGGTGGGCAGGCTCCAGAACAGCGGTAGCGTCGTGAGGATGCCCATCGTCGCGAGCGTGAGGCCGATCATCGCGAGCAGCGTGTTGTGCGCCCCTATCACCGATAGCACCAGCCCGATCGCGCCCGCGAGCGCCGGCAATGCGACGTGCCAGCGCCGCTCGCGCAGGCGGTCGGCGCTGCGCGCGACGAGCAGCATCGCGACCACCGCCGCGGCGAACGGTATCGCGGACAGCAGACCGATCGTCAGCGAGTCGGTCACGCCGGTCGCCTTGATGATGGTCGGCAGCCAGAAGCTCACACCGTACAGCCCGATCACGAACGAAAAATAGATCAGGCTCATCAGCCACACGCGCGCGCTCGTCAGCACGGTGGCGAGCGGCATGTCGTGCTTGCCGGCTTCCTCGGCGGCGATGTTGCGCTCGAGCAGCGCGCGCTCGTCGTCGGTGAGCCACCTGGCCTTCGCGATTCGGTCGTCGAGCACGAAGAACACGAGCACACCGACGATTATCGACGGGATGCCTTCGAGCAGGAACAGCCACTGCCAGCCCTGCCAGCCGTTCGCGCCGTGGAAGGTCTTCAGGATGTAGCCCGACACCGGGCCGCCGATCACGCCGGACAGCGCGATCGCGGTCATGAACCACGTGGTCATGCGGCCACGCCGGTGCGCCGGGTACCAGTAGGTGAGGTACAGGATGATGCCGGGGAAGAAGCCCGCTTCGGCGAGGCCGAGCAGGAAGCGCATCACGTAGAACATCGTCGTCGTGGTGACGAACATCGTGAGCATCGATACGACGCCCCACGACGCCATGATCCGCGCGATCCACACGCGCGCGCCGACGCGATGCAGGATCATGTTGCTCGGAATCTCGAAGATGAAATAGCCGATGAAGAAGATGCCCGCCCCGAAGCCGTAGACCGCATCGGACAGGTTCAGATCGGTGGTCATCTGCAGTTTCGCGAAGCCGACGTTCACGCGGTCGAGATACGCGACCACATAGCAGAGCATCAGCAGCGGCACGAGGCGCCAGCTGACTTTCCGGTAGGTGGCTTCTTCGAAGGTGGAAGGCGGCGCGCCCGCGCCGGAAGGGGAAAGCGGATTCGCGGGGTTGGACATGGTGTCTCCTGTCGATCAGAGTTAGCGCTTCAGCGTGTCGGCCAGAGTTCGCGCTTTAGCGCGCTACTCTGGTCCCATGCAGAGCACTTACTCTGATCCCATGCCGGAGTAAGGCGCGTTAGCGCTTTACTCCGGCGCCGACCTATATTGGTGAAATGAAGTACCGCCGTTCGCGATTCTAGTCGTGTGTGGCGCCCGCGGATGCATCGCGGGGCCGAGGGAAAACACCGAGGCGAGGCCGTTACCCGCCCGCTACACGCAGCGCCCGCCGTCCACTTCGAGGCACACGCCCGTGACAAATTCGGCCTCGTCCGACGCGAGGAACAGGCACGCGTTCGCGATGTCCTGCGGCGTCGAGAAGCGGCCGAGCGGAATCCCGGCAAGGAAGCGCTGGCGATTCTCGGGCGTATCCTCGACGCCCATGAATTCGGACAGCAGTGCCGTTTCGCCGATGACCGGATTCACGCAATTCACGCGGATGCGGTCGGGGCCGAGTTCGGCGGCAAGCGATTTGCTCGCGACGATCATCGCGCCCTTGCTGCCGTTGTACCAGACGAGGCCGGGCCGGGGCCGCACGCCTGCTGTCGATGCGATGTTCACGAACACACCACCGCCGCGCTCGCGGAAATACGGCACGAACTCCTGCACGCTCCAGTAGAGGCTTTTCACGTTCACCGCGTAGACACGATCGAATTCGCTTTCGGTGACGTGGAGCACCGGCTTGTTCCGATGCGTGGTGCCCGCGTTGTTGACGACGATCTGCACGCTGCCGAAGTCTTCGAGCGCTGCTGCGCGCAGGTGCTGCCAGTCGGCCGCGCGGGTGACGTCGCCGGCGACCGCGATCGCCTTGCCGCCCGCGAGCGCGATTTCACTCGCGACGCGTTCGGCCGCCGCACCGTTCAGATCGTTGACGACGACGTTCGCGCCTTCGCGCGCATAGGTTTTCGCGATGCCTTCACCAAAGCCCGAACCGCCGCCTGTGACGAGTGCAGTTTTGCCTGTTAGACGCATGATGTCTCCTGTGTCGACCGCAGTTAGCGCTTCAGCGCTTACTGCGGTCCCATGTCGGAGTTGGCGCTTTAGCGCCGTACTCCGGCGTCGATTGGTCGTTGCTCCCGCAGCAGCATGACTACCCGTGCCGGATCGCGATCGTTTTCAGCGTGGTGAAACCGTACAGTGCCTCGAAGCCTTTCTCGCGCCCGTGCCCCGAGCGCCCGACGCCGCCGAACGGTAGTTCGACACCGCCACCCGCGCCATAGTTGTTGATAAACACCTGGCCCGCGCGCACGCGCCGCGCGACCCGCAGTTGCCGTGCGCCGTCGCGCGTCCATATGCCCGCGACGAGACCGTATGCGGTGCCGTTCGCGAGCGCGAGCGCTTCGTCCTCATCGGCGAACGGTAATGCCGCGAGCACCGGCCCGAACACTTCCTCGCGTGCGAGACGGTGCGTGGGCGGCACGTCGCGCAGCAGTGTCGGTGCCTGATAGAAACCGGTTTCCGGCGCGTCGGCGATCACCTCGCCGTGCGCCGCCATCGGGATACCGTCGTGCTGCGCATCCGATAGAAAGTCCCATACACGTTGCTGCTGCTTCGCGTTGATGAGCGGCCCGCAGTCCAGATCCGCATGCGACGGCCCGACGCGCAGTGCGTGGAACGCACCGGCGAGCCGGTCGAGCAGCGGCTCGTAGATGCTGCGCTCGATCAGTACGCGGCTGCCCGCCGAGCAGGTCTGCCCCGCGTTCTGCACGATCGCCGATACGAGCACCGGCAACGCGGCGTCGAGGTCCGCGTCCGCGAACACGATTTGCGGCGACTTGCCGCCGAGTTCCAGCGTGACCGGCACGTGATGATCGGCGGCCATCTGCGCGACGAGCCGACCGGTGTCCGGCGATCCGGTGAACGAGATGTAATCGATGCCCGGATGACGCGCGAGCGCTGCGCCGGCCTCCTGGCCGAAGCCGGTCACGACGTTCAGCGCGCCGGCCGGCAGACCCGCCTCGGCGGCGAGCTCCGCGACGCGCAGCACCGACAGGCACGCATCCTCCGCGGGCTTCACGACGCACGCGTTGCCAGCGGCCAGCGCGGCACCGACGCTGCGACCGAAGATCTGCATCGGGTAGTTCCACGGCACGATGTGGCCGGTGACGCCGTGCGGTTCGCGCAGCGTGAGGACCGTGTAGCCCGCCTGATAGGGCAGCGTCTCGCCGTGAAGTTTGTCGGCGGCGCCCGCATAGAATTCGAAATAGCGCGCGAGCGCGGCGGCATCCGAGCGGGCCTGCTTGAGCGGCTTGCCCGTGTCGCGCGCTTCGAGCTGCGTGAGTTCCTCGTGGCACGCACTGACGAGCAGCGCCAGACGCTGCAGCACGCGACCGCGTTCGGCGGCGCTCGCGGCGCCCCACGGACCTTCGAACGCGCGCCGGGCGGCGGCCACTGCGAGGTCGACGTCGGCCGCGTTGCCGCGTGCGAGCCGCGCGAACGGCTGGCCGTCGGACGGATCGACGACAGCCAGCGTATCGCCGCCCGCAGGCGGTACCCATTCGTTGGCGATGAAATGCTTCGCTTCTTCCATGCGCGCTCCTTGCCGAAGGTCGGACTACGTCCAGGTCGAGGCCATTATCGCGCCGATCGCTGAAGGGACGCCACCGGGATGCCATCGGCCGATTGGCTATAATGGCGCCTTCCGCACCCGCCATCCGCGGCGCCGCGCAGCGATTCGCGCGCCACGCCACGCGTGCCCGATTTCATCCTGACCAGAGAGCGCCCATGAGCTTCAATCACGTTCCCGCAGGCAAGGACCTGCCGCACGATTTCAACGTCATCATCGAAATTCCGGCGCAAAGCGACCCGGTCAAGTACGAGGCCGACAAGGATCTCGGTCTGCTCGTCGTCGATCGCTTCATCGGTACCGGCATGCGCTATCCGGCGAACTACGGCTTCATTCCGCAGACGCTGTCGGGCGACGGCGATCCGGTCGACGTGCTCGTCATCACGCCGTTCCCGCTGCTCGCCGGCTCGGTGGTTCGCGCCCGCGCACTCGGCATGCTGCAGATGACCGACGAATCGGGCGTCGACGCGAAGCTGATCGCCGTGCCGCACGACAAGGTCTGCCCGATGACGGCCGGCCTGAAATCGGTCGACGACGTGCCGCAATACCTGAAGGATCAGATCAAGCACTTCTTCGAACAGTACAAGGCGCTCGAGAAGGGCAAGTGGGTGAAGGTCGAAGGCTGGGCCGACCTCGAAGCCGCGCATAAGGAAATCACCGAAGGCATCGCGAACTTCAAGAAGTAATCGAGGGCAATAAGCAAAGTCCTCCGCTGCAGACGAAAAACCGCGCAGACCCGTCAGGGCTGCGCGGTTTTTTATCGTTACCTGAAAGTCAGGCCGCGTCTGTGATCGGCGCTTCGCCGGTGTCCGCCGGCAACACCGATTCGAGCGAGCGCTTACCCGCCGCGAGCGCGCGTTTTTCTGTAGGGCTCAGCCGCTTCACCCAGTATTCCGCGCGCGATGCGCTTGCGCGGTCCGCGAGCCCGAACGATGCGAGTACGCGCACCGGCTTGCGCGAGCGCGTATAGCGCGCGCCCGTGCCGTTGACGTGCTTGTCGAAGCGCGCGTCGACATCGACTGTGATGCCGGTGTAGACGCTGCCGTCCTCGCATTCGATCAGGTACAGGAACCACGCCATCGCGTCAGACCGGCGACGGATTGCGCTCTTCGAACCCGCGCTGATGCCAGTACGGGTACGGCAACGGCAACTTGCTGGCTTCGTCGAGCTTCGCGATCTGTTCGGCGGACAGCGACCAGCCGATGCTGCCGAGGTTCTCGCGGAACTGCGCCTCGTCGCGCGCACCGACGATCACGTTCGCGACTGTCGGCCTTTGCAGCAGCCAGTTCAACGAGATCTGCGGGATGCTCTTGCCGGTTTCCTTCGCGACTTCGTCGAGTGCGTCGACGACGCGGTACATGTATTCGTCGTCGACTGGCGGACCGGCTTCCGATGTTTTGTGCAGGCGGCTGTTCGCGGGCAGCGCCGCGCCGCGCCGGATCTTGCCCGTCAGACGGCCCCAGCCGAGCGGGCTCCAGACGATCGTCGATACGCCCTGGTCCAGTCCGAGCGGCATCAGTTCGTGTTCGAAATCGCGGCCGATCAGCGAGTAGTATGCCTGGTTCGCCGAATGGCGCACGAGCCCTTCGCGGTCCGATGCCGCTAGCGACTTCATCAGGTGCCAGCCGGAAAAATTCGAGCAGCCCACGACGCGGATCTTGCCGGCGCGCACGAAATCGTCGAGTGTGCGCAGCGTCTCTTCGACGCGCGTCAGCGCATCGAAACCATGCAGCTGGTAGACGTCGATGTAGTCGGTGCCAAGCCGCTTCAGGCTGTTGTTGATCGCTTCGGTCAGGTGATGTCGCGTCGAACCGACGTCGTTCGCGCCTTCGCCGAGGCGGAACGTACCCTTCGTCGAGATGATGACCTGCGAGCGGCGACCGGCGATCGCCTGGCCGAGGATGGTTTCGGCGAGGCCGTCCGAATAGATGTCGGCGCTGTCGAACATCGATACGCCGGCTTCGAGCGCGATGTCGACGAGCTTGCGGGCGCCGTCCGAATCGGTCGAGCCCCATGCCTTGAAGAAATCGTTGCCACCGCCGAAGGTGGCCGTGCCGAGGCTCAGTACCGGGATCTTGAAACCGCTGTGTCCAAGCAGGCGATGTTCCATGTGTGCTCCTTCAAACGAAAGATGAAGTCTGCCCAGGGGCAGGGTGTCGTGTGCAGGGGAGCGGGGCGTGGCGATGCCGTATGGTTCGACGCGGCGGCCGCGGGCTCCGAAGGTTCATTTCATGATATCGCTCATCGGCAGGCGGTGCTGCGAGCACGGCACGCGTGCCGCGCAGCGAGCCTCTAGCCGCCACTTCTAGCCACGAAACGGATTGTGCTCGCGCAGCTCGTCGACGTACGCATGGATGTTGTTCGTCTCGCTGTCGAGAAAACGCGCGACCGCGTCGGCGAACGCGGGATGCGCGAGCCAGTGCGCCGACTGCGTGACGGTCGGCAGAAAGCCGCGAGCCATCTTGTGCTCGCCCTGCGCGCCGCCTTCGAAGGTGGAGAGCTTTTCCTCGATGCAGAATTCGAGCGGCTGGTAGTACGCGGTTTCGAAGTGCAGGCAGGGCACGTGTTCGAGCGCGCCCCAGTAGCGGCCGTACAGCGTACCGCCGCCAGCCGCGTCGCGCTGGTAGACGACGAGCGAGCTCGCGATTGGCTTGCCCTCGTATTCGGCGACGACGAGCATCAGGTTGTCCGGCATCGATGCGCCGATCGCGCGGAAGAACTCGAGGTTCAGATACGGGCTCGAGAAGTGCTCGCGATAGGTTTGCCGGTAGCACTTGCTGAAGAAGCGCCAGTCGGCGTCGCTGATATCCGGGCCACGCACGCGTCGTAGTGCGATGCCCGCTTCGCGCACCTTGCGGCGCTCCGCGCGGATGTTCTTGCGCTTCTTCTGTTCGAGCGTCGACAGGAAGTCGTCGAAGTCGCGATAGCCGTCGTTGAGCCAGTGGAACTGCACCCCTTCGCGCCGCATCATGCCGAGATCGGCGAGGACGTCGGCTTCACCGGCGGTGGGGAATAATACGTGCAGCGACGACACGTCGGCCTGTTCCGCGAACGCAACCAGCGTCGCGGCGAGATGGCGCCGCGCGTGGTCGTCGGTCGCGAGGAGACGCGTGCCTTGCACGGGCGTGAACGGCACCGCGCACAGCAGCTTCGGGTAGTACTCGATCCCGTTGCGTTTGTACGCGTCGGCCCATGCCCAATCGAACACGTACTCGCCGTACGAGTGGCCCTTCGCATAAACCGGCGCGGCGGCGACGAGGCGCTCGGTGCGCGGGTCGGTCAGCGTGACGAACTGCGGGGCCCAGCCGGTTTCCGCGACCGCGCACTGCGCGGTGTGCAGCGCGCTCAGAAACTCGTGACGCAGAAACGGCGTGGGTTGCGCCTGGCGGGCGAGGAGGGCGTTCCATTCGGCTGCGTCGATCTCGAGCGGCGAGGCCAGAATGCCCGTGCGATAATCAAAACGTTCCTGAGTCAATCTGTGTGATTGTTCCGATGGCCGGTGTGCGCCGATGAGGCACGCGCCGTTCGTTGTTCCGGTGTTCGATCCGTTTCTATCCGTCTTGCCGAGCCACTGAAGCCGCCGCAGCCGGCAAGCCGCGCGGCTTGCCACTATCCCGCCATGAAGACCCGAATCGCTCTTGCCCAACTCAATATCACTGTCGGCGATTTCGCCGGCAACGTCGCGAAGATCGTCGACGCGGCACGTGCTGCGCACAACGATGGTGCGAAGCTGCTGATCGCGCCGGAGCTTGCGCTATCCGGCTATCCGCCCGAAGACCTGCTGCTGCGTCCCGCGTTCTATGCGGCGAGCGCCGCGGCACTCGCCGATCTCGCGCAACAGCTACGGCCGTTCGCGGGGCTGCACGTGGTAGTCGGACATCCGTATCGCGACACAGGGCTCGGCCATGGTAATGCAAACGCGCCGATCGAGCGCGGTCTGCCGCCGGTCGACACGTTCAACGCGGCATCGCTGATCGTCGACGGGAACGTGGTGGGCACCTACCGCAAGCAGGATCTGCCTAACGCCGAGGTGTTCGACGAGAAGCGTTACTTCGCGTCGAGCCCGAAGCCGTTCGTGTTCGAACTCGACGGCGTGAAGTACGGCATCGTGATCTGCGAAGACGTCTGGCATGCATCGGCGGCGCAGCTCGCGAAGGCGGCCGGCGCGCAGGTGCTGCTGATCCCGAACGGCTCGCCGTATCACCTGAACAAGGAAGCGGTGCGCATCGACATGCTGCGCGCACGGATTCGCGAGACCGGTTTGCCGATGGTCTACGTGAACATGGTCGGCGGCCAGGACGAGCTGGTGTTCGACGGCGGCTCGTTCGTGCTCGACGCGCACGGCGAAATGGTCGCGAAGATGGCGCAGTTCGAGGAAGGGCACACGATCGTCGAGTTCGATGGCGCGGTGCCGGTGCGAACGACGATCGCGCCCGAGCAGTCGATCGAGGCGCAGGTCTACGCGGCGCTCGTCGTCGGCGTGCGCGACTACATTGGCAAGAACGGTTTTCCGGGTGTGCTGATCGGGCTGTCGGGCGGTGTCGATTCGGCGCTGGTGCTCGCGGTTGCGTGCGATGCGCTCGGCGCCGATCGCGTGCGCGCGGTGATGATGCCGTCGCGTTACACCGCGGACATTTCCACGACCGATGCGGCTGAAATGGCGCGGCGCGTCGGCGTGCGCTACGACGAGATCGCGATCGCGCCGATGTTCGACGCGTTCCGCACGTCGCTCGCGGGCGAATTCGCGGGCCGCGCGGAAGACGCGACCGAAGAGAACATCCAGGCGCGCGTGCGCGGCACGCTGCTGATGGCGCTGTCCAACAAGTTCGGCTCGATCGTGCTGACCACCGGCAACAAGAGTGAAATGGCCGTTGGCTATTGCACGCTGTACGGCGACATGGCCGGCGGTTTCGCGGTGATCAAGGACATCGCGAAGACGCTCGTATACCGGCTGTGCCGCTATCGGAACGACGCGACGACGTTCGCAACGCGCGATGTGATTCCAGAGCGGATTCTGACGCGCGCGCCGTCGGCCGAACTGCGCGAGAACCAGACCGATCAGGACAGCCTGCCGCCGTACGAGGTGCTCGACGCGATCATGCGGATGTACATGGAGGAGGACCGGTCGCTTGCGGAAATCGTCGCGGCCGGTTTCGCCGCCGACGACGTGAAGCGCGTCACGCGCCTGATCAAGATCAACGAATACAAACGGCGTCAGGCGCCGATCGGTATCCGCGTCACGCATCGCGCGTTTGGTCGCGACTGGCGCTATCCGATCACGTCTCGCTACATCGAACCGATCGAATGACGCGACGTGCGGCCGACGATGCGCGGCGTAGAATCGGCAGCATCCACTCCGTTGTTCCAGCCTGTTTTTGCACCGAAAGAGGGACGCCATGAAACGCATCACTGCAGTCATCAAACCGTTCAAGCTCGACGAAGTGCGTGAAGCGCTGGCCGAAGTCGGTCTCACTGGCCTGACCGTGACCGAGGTCAAGGGCTTCGGACGCCAGAAAGGCCATACCGAGCTTTATCGCGGCGCGGAGTACGTGGTGGATTTTCTGCCGAAGGTGAAGATCGAAGTGGTGGTCGCGAACGATCAGTGCGATCAGGTCATCGACGCGATCATCGGTGCGGCGCGCACCGGCAAGATCGGCGACGGCAAGATTTTCGTTGCGGAAGTCGAGCGGGTGATCCGCATCCGCACCGGCGAAGAGAACGAAGCCGCCGTTTGATTGGCCCGATGTCGTTCGACGTCGTACGGTCGTAGGTAGTATCGCGAAGCTGGCGTCGGAGCCGGCTGGCTGTTTAGCGTCCGCCTGCTTTGCACTTACCTGCATCACGTACCACGCAGGCAATAAAAAACGGTGCGATCCCCTTGCGGACATCGCACCGATACGCGCCTCTCGCAGCAGCGTGAAAAGTCTCTACTTCTGTTCTGTCAGCTACGTTCGTTTAGAACGAGTGCTGGATACCTGCGTACACGCCCGACTGGCTGTGGCCGATGAGCGGGTTGTCGGTCGCGGCGGTGTCGCCTTCGTTGTTTGCGTTCAGGCCGAAGTTAGCCGTCTTGCTGTTGCGGACCGTGGCGATCTGGATGTCGAGCAGCGTGCGCTTCGACAGGTTGTAGCTGCCGCCGATCGTGTAGATCGTCGCGTTGCCCGCACCCTTGTTCGCGTTCACGTGGTAGACCGCCGCGATCAGCGCAGCTGCCGGTGTGGCTTGCCACGTAATGCCACCCCATTCGTGATCGAGCGACGTCGGTGCCTGGCCGGCCGTTGCTGTGCCGCCCGACGTACGGATCGCCTGATATGCGCCCTGGATCTTGAACTGGCCGAGGAACACGTTGACCGCTGCCGTGTATTCACGCGAAGCCGTGAACGGGTCTGTGAACTGACCGTTGGCCGGGTTGCGGATTTCGTCGTACATGCCGCGAACCTGGAACAATGCGCTCGTGTAGGTGACTTGTGCGCCGCCTTCACGACCTTGCGCCGTCGTGCCGTTGCCGTTCCAGTTCGTTGCGTTCGACAGCGCGTACTGGCCATAGAAGTCGAACCCGGCGATCTTCGGCGACTGGTACGAAATGTTGTTGCTCGATTGCGGCCAGTTACGACCACGGACCAGCGATGCCGACGACCAGTTCGACTGACCGAACGGATCGAAGTCCCACACGCCGTTCGAGATGAAGAGTTCGCGGCCGAGGAGCAGGGTACCGTATGCGTCGTTAGACATACCGACCGTCGCCCACCGATTGAAGAGACCGCCACCGCCAGGGCCTGCGCCCGTCATGGTGTTGAAGCTGCCTTCCAGCTGGAACAGGACCTTGTTGCCGCCACCGATGTCTTCGACACCCTTCAAGCCCCACAGGCTCGTGCCCCAGTCGCCGCTTTCAGCCTTGAAGCGATGGCCACTGCCAGTTGCCTGACCGTTCGCACCGACGCCCGTCGGGACGCCAGTCATGTATTCGAGGCCGGCGTCGAGGCGCCCGTACAGCGTCACACTGCTCTGTGCATGTGCCGCTACGCCGATCGACAGCAGCGAAGCCGCGAGCAAAGCTTTCTTCATCTTCTCCTCCATACCCTGTCAGAAAGTAAACCCAGTACTGCAACAGTGCCCGGACGCGGTAAAACGCCGGGCAGAATTTGTTTTGGGGAGATTCGCGGACGGGGCGCGGGCATTGTCTCGTGACGGGCAGCCGTGCCGGCTGTCTACTCGTCTGCCGATCCCTCGCGACCGGTATCTCCTGTGTGCTTTGAAGTGAAACTACTTTTAATCAACTTTGTTTTGCTACTTTGGTTACTAATTTAGCAAAAATAGGCTGATGTGGGCGAACAAATTGCAGCCCCTACGAACAGTTGTCGCCAAATTGCAATACTGTCGTGCGCAACAGTACTAAACAAACCTGCTTTACACCCTTCAAAGCCTTGTGTGGTAAGGGAAACACGGATTCACACGGGCAATCCTAAGGATTGCCACTATTGACGCTGAAAATCGTCGGGAGTAAGCCCCAATATGCTTGTTTCAAGGCACTTTTGAGGCTCTGGAAGCGCGAAATGTGCGTACACCGGGCAATAAAAAAGGCGCCGTAAGCGCCTTGTAAAACTACTTTGACTACATCCGGGTTGGAGCTATTTCAGGCTGCCGGCCAGAAACTGACGCAGGCGCTCGCTCTTCGGCGCACCGAACACGTCGTTCGGCGCGCCTTCTTCCTCGACTCGTCCCTGGTGCAGGAACATCACGTGGTTCGACACGTTGCGTGCGAATGCCATTTCGTGCGTGACGACGATCATCGTGCGGCCTTCCTCGGCGAGTGTCTGCATCACCTTCAGCACTTCGCCGACGAGTTCGGGGTCGAGTGCGGAGGTCGGCTCGTCGAACAGCATCACGTCCGGATGCATCGCCAATGCCCGCGCAATCGCGACGCGCTGCTGCTGGCCGCCCGACAGGTGCGACGGATACTGCTTCTCGACGCGCGGCGCGAGTCCGACCTTCTCGAGATAGGTGCGCGCGCGGTCCTCGGCTTCCTTGCGCGATAGCCCGAGCACGTGAAGCGGCGCCTCGACGATGTTTTCGAGCACCGTCATGTGCGCCCACAGGTTGAAATGCTGGAACACCATCGCGAGCCGGGTGCGCACGCGCTGCAACTGTTTGTGATCGATGACGCGCAGCGCGCCGTTGCGGTCTTTCCCGGTACGCACTTCCTCGCCGTCGACGAAGATGCGGCCCGCGTTCGGCTGCTCGAGGAAGTTGATGCAGCGGAGCATCGTGCTCTTGCCCGAGCCCGACGAGCCGATCACGCTGATTACGTCGCCGCGGTTCGCGCGCAGCGTCACGCCCTTGAGGACTTCGTTGTCGCCGTACTGTTTGTGCAGGTTGTCGACGAAAAGCTTTTGCGTCTGGGTGTTCATCGGATTCCTTGACTGGCTTATTTGCCCTGCGGCCGCAGGTAGGCGAGCCAGCGGCGTTCGGCGCGGCGGAACAGGCCCACCAGCGTGAACGAAATGGCGAGGTACAGCAAAGCGGCGATGCCGAATGCCCCGAACGATTGATAAGTGGCGGAGTTCACGTCGCGCGCGATCTTCAGGATGTCCGGGACGGTCGCGGTGAAGGCCACCGTCGTCGCGTGCAGCATCAGGATCACTTCGTTGCTGTAGTAGGGCAGTGCACGGCGCAGGGCGGACGGCAGGATGATCCGGCGGTACAGCGTGAACGACGACATCCCGTAAGCGCGGGCCGCCTCGATCTCGCCGTAGGCGGTCGCCTTGATCGCGCCCGCGAAAATTTCGGTCGTGTACGCGCAGGTGTTCAGCGTGAACGCGAGCAACGTGCAGTGCATGCCGTCGCGGAAGAACGCGTTGGTCAGCTCGTTATTGCGGATGATCTCGAGGCTGTAGAGACCGGTGTAGCACAGCAATAGCTGCACATAGAGCGGCGTGCCGCGAAACACGTAGGTGTAGAGCCACACGAGTCCCGCGAGCCATTTCTTCTTCGACACGCGTGCGACCGCGAGCGGAATCGACAGGCAGAAGCCGAGGCCGATCGACACCGCGAGCAGCCACAGCGTGATCGCGACGCCGGTGAAACGATAGCCGTCGGTGTACAGATAGTTGCGCCAGTATTCCTGAAACAGCTCGGTCATAGGTCCGCCTTGCGCACGCCGGTGGAGTAGCGCTTTTCGAGGTACAGCAGCACGAAGTTCGATACGGTGGTGATCACGAGATAGATCGCGCCCGCGAGCAGCGTGAAGAAGAAGAACCGCAGCGTGCCCTTGCCGGCGTCCTGCGATGCTTTCACGACGTCTGCGAGGCCGATGATCGACACCAGCGCGGTTGCCTTCACCATCACCTGCCAGTTGTTGCCGATGCCCGGCAGCGCGAAGCGCATCATCTGCGGGAACATGATTCGCGAGAACACCTGCCAGCCGCTCATCCCGTATGCGGCACCTGCTTCGAGCTGACCGCGCGGCACCGCGAGGAACGCGCCGCGAAACGTCTCCGTGAAGTACGCGCCGTAGATGAAGCCGAGCACCGCGACGCCGGCAACGAATGGATCGATGTCGATCTGGTCCCAGCCGAGCAGGTCGGTCAGGTTGTTGAGCCAGATCTGGATGCTGTAGAACAGCAGCAGCATCAGCACGAGATCGGGAACGCCGCGGACCAGCGTCGTGTAGAGCGTGCCGAGACCGGACGAAAGCCGGTTCTTCGACAGCTTCGCCGCCGCGCCGAGGAGGCCAAGCAGGAACGCGAACGCGAGCGACAGAACCGCCAGCTTGACGGTTTGCCAGGTGCCCGACAGGATCAGCGGGCCATAGCCTTGAAGCAACATAGGTGGGTCCCCGACGGCGCACTCGTGGTGCGCCGCGAAAGACGCGGCCGCCGCGTGTTGCGCACCGGCGGTCCCGATTCCGACTGATTCCGGTTCCGGGCGGTGCGCGGCACGCGGCGGACCGCTGTGCAAATCATGACTGCTGTGCCGTTGCCGGCGCGGCAGCGCGTTTTCCAACTCGATTCTTGCCGCCTGTACGACGACTGTATTACGTCGGCTCCGGACCGCCCATCGGGCGTGGCCCCGAGCCGTGTGCTGCCATGCTGCGCTGCGGCCGCGGCGGTGGACCGTCGCGCGCCTCGTTTCAGTTATCCGGATAGATGCGGGTCGCGAAGTACCGTTGCGCGAGCCGATCGAAGGTGCCGTCGCGATGGATCTCGATCAGTGCCTTGTCGAAGGCCGCCTTCAGATCGGCGTCTTCCTTGCGCAGACCGATCGCCGTGCCGTCGCCGAGTGTCCCCGGATCCTGCAGCGCCGGGCCGGCCCATGCGAAACCCTGACCGCGAGGTGTCTTCAGGAAGCCGGCATCCGCCTGCAGTTCGTCCTGCAGCGTCGCGTCGAGACGGCCGGCGGCGAGATCCGCGTACACCTGGTCCTGGTTCTGGTACGCGACAACGGTGACGCCCTTTGGCTCCCACCAGGTCTTCGCGTAGGTCTCCTGAGTCGAGCCCTGTTCGACGCCGATGTGCTTGCCCCGCAGCGACTGTGGCGTGGGCAGCAGCGGCGAGCCGCGTCGCGCGATCATGCGGGCGGGCGAGTCGAACAGCTTGCTGGAGAAGTCGATCTGCTCGCGACGCCGGTCGGTGACCGTCAGCGACGACACGATCGCATCGAATTTCTTGCCCTTCAGCGCGGGAATCATCCCGTCGAGATCCTGCTCGACCCACACGCAGCGGACCTGCATCCGCGCGCAGAGTGTCTTCGTGAGATCGACGTCGAAGCCGACGACGTCGCCGCTGGCCGCCTTCGATTCGAACGGCGGATAACTGGCGTCGACCCCGATGCGCACCGTCTTCCATTCTTTTGCGGTAGCGCCCGTGGCCATCATGGCCAGCGCTACGCACAGTGCGAGCTTCCTCATGTTTCTCCTGTGTTGCGGATCGCCGTGATACGTCGTCCCGGCGACCGCCGGCGGGTAGCCGACCGTCGCTATTCTAGGCGGTCAAAAATGCCGCGCGCATCCGGGCGCGCATCTCTCCGAACCCCTCTCCGCACCGGTCACCCGGCTGCCGAAAGCCGCCACGGCCGGCCCGCGCCGACCGCCTGGGACCGTTCGTCCGCAGCCGTCCGCCTGAAAAGCGCGGTATTTTACCCGAAGCGGCGCCCGGCGCCAGTCGGGCGGAACGCCGCAGCCTTAGGCGCAGGCACGCTGCAGGCATTGAGCGGATTACCGAAACGATCCGGTGCGGCGATGCGGATTGTCCTTCGGGCAGGTCGGCCATACATTCGTTCCATCGCAATCACACTGGAGATCGACATGATCGGGATTCGCCGCTCGGCCGAACGTGGCCATGCCAACCATGGCTGGCTCGACTCGTATCACAGCTTTTCGTTTGCCGATTACTACGACGACGCGCATGTCCAGTACGGACCGCTGCGCGTGATCAACGAGGATCGCATCGCGGCGGGGCGGGGCTTCGGCACGCACGGCCACCGCGACATGGAGATCGTCACCTATGTGCTGGACGGCGCGCTGTCGCATCGCGACAGCATGGGCAATGGCTCGACGATCAGCCCCGGCGACGTGCAGCGGATGAGCGCCGGAACCGGCGTGATGCACAGCGAGTTCAACGCGTCGAAGGAGGCGTCGCTGCATCTGCTGCAGATCTGGATTCTGCCGAAGCGTCAGGGCGATCAGCCGGGCTATGAGGAAAAGCGCTTCGAAGAAGCGGACAAGCGCGGCCTCCTGCGCGTGGTTGCATCGCCCGACGGTCGCGACGGCTCGGTGACGATCCATTCGGATGCGTCGATTCACGCGGGGCTGTTCGATGGCGACGAGCGCGCGCAGTTCGCGCTGCCGGCGGGGCGGCGTGCGTACGTGCACGTCGCGCGCGGCGCCGTGACGGTGAACGGCAATGCGTTGCAGGCCGGCGACGCCGCGATGATCGCCGACGTCGATACGGTGACGATCGAGAACGGCGACGCGGCCGAGGTGCTGCTGTTCGACCTCGCGTGAGTGCAAGGCGGCAGGAGTTGCTGCCGCAGCTAGCCACGAACGCGGAACGCCACGGGTTTAGCCCGTGGCGTTTTTTCTTGCCGGCGACGCTGGTGTGGGGCTTACGGCTTCAGGCCGATCCCCGACGCAGCGCCGTCGTGGTGCTGCCAGCGTTCGCTCATCTTCTCGTGGCGCGCGGCCATCTTCGCGAAGTGTTGCTTGAGCGCGGTGCTGACGATGGTCTTCTGCTGGTCGTTCAGACCGTTATAGAAGTTCAGCCATGCGGTCGTGGTCTGCTCGCGCAGTTGCGCGTCCTGCTGCTCGATACGCTGATGCGCGCTGTGCAGCGCGTTCAGGTCGAGGATCGGTTGCTGTTGCAGCGCCTGGAACTGCTGCTTCATCTGCTCGTGATTGGCGCGGGCAGCGGTGCGATCCTGCTTCATCGTGTCGAGCGCGGCCTGCCACTGCTTTTCCTCGTCGGCGTTCAGATTCAGCTTGTCGTGCAGCTCCGTCAGTTGCTTCATGAAGTGGCCGTCATGCCGGCCATGCCAGCCGGGGCCACCGTCGGGACCGCCGGCTGGCGCGGCCGCATAGGCGAGGCCGGTGACGAGCGCGAGCGACGCCGCGGCGACAGCGAGAAAGCGCGAAGTTTTCGCGGATATAGTGTTGGACATTGAGAGGCTCCGTGTGATGAAGTAGCCGGCGACGCGGCAACCCATCAATCGACGTGGCCGCATCCGGTAGGACACAGCGTAGAGGTGGGCACGATGCGTCGTGTTACGGCACGCATCGCCGGTGTTACGCGGCATTACCCGCGCCTTTCGCGGTAACACCCGGTAACCCTTTGACGACCGGCGAGGGCCATCCGGCTGGTCTGGCGCGTTAAACTTCGCCCCATGGCTACTCAAATTCTTGTCGTCGACGACGACGTCGAACTGCGCGATCTGCTGCGCGACTATCTCGCCCGTCAAGGCATCGAGGTTTCGGTGCTGCACGACGCGGGGTCGCTCGAACGGCGGCTCGAACGCGAACGTCCGGACCTGATCGTGCTGGACCTGATGATGCCGGGCGTGGACGGACTGACCGCGCTGCGCAAGCTGCGCGCGTCCGGCGACGACATCCCGGTCATCATGCTGACCGCGCGTGCCGACGACGTGGACCGCATCGTCGGTCTCGAACTGGGCGCGGACGACTACCTCGGCAAACCGTTCAATCCGCGCGAACTGCTCGCACGCGTGCAGGCGGTGCTGCGCCGCCGCCGCACGCTGCCGTCCGCGGCGGCGCCCGAACAGCGCGAGCCGTTTTCGTTCGGCCGCTTCACGCTCGATTTCCAGTCGCGCACGCTGCATCAGGAAGGCCGGCCGATCACGCTGTCGGGCAGCGAATTCGCGCTGCTGAAGATCTTCGTCAATCATCCGATGCGTACGCTCACACGCGAGCGTCTGCTCGAACTGCTGCACGGTCCCGAGTACGACGGCACCGACCGCGGCATCGACGTGCAGGTCTGGCGCCTGCGGCGCATCCTCGAATCGGATCCGTCGGTACCGCGCTTCATCCAGACCGTGCGCGGGCGCGGCTACGTGTTCGTGCCGGACGGCGAACAGCATGCGCCGTCCCATTGATTCGCTGTTCGGCCGGCTGGCCGTTCTGGTCGTCGGCGTGCTGCTCGTGTCGCATTTCGCGGGCTACGTGCTGTTTCGACTCGAACGCAACCAGGCGCAAAGCCGCTATGCGGTAGAAGAGGCGATCTTCCTCGTCGACGCCGTGCGTCAGCACGTCGTGCACAGTCCCGATCAACCGTTGCCGTCGCGGGTGCGACTCGTCGATCCGTCGAGTGCCGACGTGCCGCCGGACAACCCGAACCTGCCTGCGGGGCTGCACCGCTTCGTCGATGAGGTGCGCGACCGGGTGCCGTCCACGACGCAGGTGCGAATCGGCCTGCCGGGCAAGCCGCCCACGTTGTGGGTACGGGCGGCCACCGACCCCAACTGGATCGTCGTGCCGGTGCAGCCGCTGCGGCCGCCGCGCTCGCTCGACCGGATGGTGCTGTGGCTCACGGTGATCTTCTCGGTTGGCGTGATGGCCGCGCTGTTCGCCGCGTGGCAGTTGCAGCAGCCGCTGCGCTCGCTCGCGCAGGCCGTCGCGCGCTTCGGGCGCGGGCTGCCGGTGCCGCCGGTGCCCGAGCGCGGGCCGCGCGAGTTGCGTCAGCTCACGCACGGTTTCAACCAGATGGTGCAGGACATCGCGCGTACCGAGAACGACCGCGCGGTGATGCTCGCGGGCGTCGCGCACGACCTGAAGACGCCACTTGCGCGGCTGCGGCTGCGGGCCGAGATGCTGGAGGAGGCGAAGGTGCGCGACGGCGTCGTGCGCGACGTCGATTCGATGACGCACATCGTCGAGCAGTTTCTCGTCTTCGCGCACGACGGCGCGGACCGCAGCGAAGCGGTCGAGGTCGATGCGCAGTGCGAGCGGATCGTGCGCAGCTATCGCGCGGTTGCGGCGGGTGCGCCCGCCGTGCGCACGAATCTGACCGCGGGTCCGGCGTTCCGGCTGCCGGCGGCGACGCTCGACCGCGTCCTGTCGAATCTGCTCGACAACGCGCATGCGTATGGCGCGCCGCCGATCGTCGTGGCAACCGCGCGGGTCGGCGACGGCTACACGTTATCGGTCAGCGACAACGGTAAGGGCATCGCCGCACAGGACCTGATCAACGCGAGCCGACCGTTCGTGCGGCTCGATCCCGCGCGCGGCGGCAACGGCCATAGCGGCCTGGGTCTCGCGATCGTCGAGCGGCTGGTGCGCCGCGCGGGCGGCGAATGGGAAATCGGCAATCACGACGGCCGCGGTCTGCGCGTGCTGATGACGTTCCCCGACGAAGTGATGCCGAAGCTCGTCGCGGCCGCGCAGAGCGCGTGGTGATGCGCGGTGGCGCGTAATACCGCCTTTGCGGGCTATTCGGCGAACAGCGTGTTGAGCGCGGCGGCGGCATCGCTGTCCACCGTGTTCCACGTGACCGTCTCCGCCTCGAAGATGTAGTGCGTCGTGTACTTGCCGAGGCGCGCGAGAATCTCCTCCTGAATCACCTCCGGTGCGACGTCCAGCTTCAGGTACCACGCCGTCGACGACAGGCGTGTCTGGAACGCGCCGTATTCGGCCAGCAGATGGTCGAACGCGTCGGCATCCTGATCGCGGCAGACGATGACCAGATTCCCCTTCATGCAAACCTCCCGATAGAGCGATAGCTAGCGGCGACAACCTTCAGATGAAAGTGTCCTGAAGGTTGATGATACCTTGCTTCGCTTCGTACCTTTTCACGCTTGCCTTCGTCGAGTCCGCTCGCAGGTCATCCGGAATCAGCAGTGCTACCGCGTGGTCGAGGCGGTCCGGGCGGGCGGCGCCGTGTCGCCGGGATGAACCGCTTCGCAGCGATCGCGGCCGCGCGACTTCGCCGTGTACAACGCGTGGTCGGCACGGCTCATCAGCCGTTCGGACGGCTCGTCAGGACCAAGCTCAGTGATGCCGATGCTCACGCTCAGCCTGACCGTCGCCGGCAGGCTCGCCGACGGCATGGCCTGCAACCGCTGGCGCAGCCGCTCGACCGTTTCGAAGCCCGCGGCGAGACCGGTCGCGGGTAGCAGGATGCCGAACTCTTCGCCGCCCAGCCGGCCGATCGCATCGCCGTCGCGCAGTTCGGTGCGGCACGTCTCGACGAAATGCTCGAGCGCGCGATCGCCGGCTGCGTGGCCGAAGCGGTCGTTGATCTGCTTGAAGTGGTCGAGGTCGGCGATCGCCATGCACAGCGGCTCGCCGGCGAGCCGCGCGTCTTCGATCTCGTGGCGCAGCAGGTCGAGGAAATAGCGCCGCGACAGCGCGCCGGTCAGCGCGTCGTGGCGCGCTTCCGCTGAGAGCAGCGTATTGGCCGACTGCAGCTGTTCGGCCAGATGCCGTGTCGCGCGATGATGGCGCCGCTCGCGCAGGTACGACATCGCGATCACGCATGCGAGCGCGCTCGCGCCGGCCAGCGTGACGAACACCAGCAACCGGTCGCGCTTGTGGGTACGCAGCAGTTCCGGCCACGCGACGACCGGATCGACGAGATGCGCGCCGAGTCCCGAGTTGAGCCCGCTGCGCGCTTCGTACAGCGCGGGCCTCCGCCGCACCGACGTATCGAACAGCTGGGCGGCAAGCGCGTCGGGCACCCACGGCGCGTCGCGATGCAACTGCGCCGCCGGGCGGATGCGGATGTCGGGAAAGACGTCGCGTCGATAGATGTTGTGGCGCTCTTCCGGGCTCATGCTCATCACGTTCGAGCCGGGCAGCGCATGGCCTTCGAGCGACGCATCGTGCGCCATGATGACGACGCCGTTGCCGTCGGTGACGAAGGTGCCCGCGCGCGCGACCCAGTGGCGCAGCCGCGCGATGCCGACCTTCGCGACGACCGCGCCGACCAGCAGACCATCGTCGTAGACCGGCGCGGCGATGAAGATACCGGGCTCGCCGCTCGTGCGACCTACGCCGTAGACCTCCGTGAAAGCACCGAGCAATGCGTTCGTCAGGTAGGCGCGTGAGCGCATGTCGATACCGACGAACGAGCGCTTCGTCGTCGCGTTGCTCGACGCGACGCACAGGCCGTTCGCGTTGACCACCCAGACCATGTCGAGTCCCGAGTAGCCTTGCGCGTCGTGCAGGAAGGCGCTCACTGCGGCGAGCGACGGTTGTCCGAGCAGTTGCGCGCGACGCGCGGGTTCCGTGCCGCCGGCGTTCGCGGCATAATCCTGCGATTGCGTGAGCGCGTGCTGGATCACGTCGAGTTCGGCCATCGTCGCGGGGATGGCCCGGGACATCGCCAGGTCGCTGGCGATCACCTCGGCCATGTTGTCGACGACGGACGCGGACATCTGCCGCTGCGTGCGCAAGGCGGTGTCGAGTTCTTGCTGTACCATCCGGTCCGCGACGGCGTCGGCTGCGAACCAGCAGGCGAGCGCGATCAGCAGGAAGCTGATCGGCCAGGCCGCACGGCGCAAGGTTGTGCTGTTCATCGACCCTCTGGTCTGTCCAACTGTCTATATGCCGCGCCCCCATGCGTCGCGGCCGGCGGCCGGATGGGCCGCGTGCATGGCCGCCGGCGCAGGGCCCTGGGCGCAGCGTCTCGATTTTAACCGTCGGGCGGTGGCCCGGCTGTGTTCCCGTGCGCACGCACGCTGTCAGGTTCATAACGGCTTGCGGCGATGTTTTCTGAATGGGAGTGTGCCCGCCTGCTGTGGTTCGCACGCGACGGTCAGCCGTCCTACGCGCTGCGAGGCCATCCATCTAGCGGTCCGCGAGCGGCGAAAGGTTGTGCCTGAAACACAGGTTGTAGTAGTGTCGTGCCGTCCAAAACAAGGAAAGCCCGCCGGCTTCCGGGCGCATCGCGCCGCACAACCGGCACCGCGTCTCAACGCCAACGCTTAACGCCAACGAATCATCGCGCACATGCGTCCAGACCTGTTTGATCTCCGCTTTCCGGACCGATCCCTTTGCCGCGCCGCGCGCCCGTCATGTTCGTTGCGGCCGTTCATTGCCCGCCTGGCTTCGGCCTGCCGTGTCCGGGAGAGCATCTGATGGATTTCAGTTTCGACCTGAAACGGACCGCCAATGCATCAGCCTGGCGGTTGTTGCCCAACGGCTGGGACTTCGTCGCGTTTCCGCTGATCCTCTGTGCGATCGCGATGGCGGCGATCGGTTTCCACCAGACGATGGCGCCGATCTCGACGTTAAAGAGCCAGGTCATCTCGCTCGCGCCGGCGAATCTGCCCGAATACGCGATGCGCACGACGCTGCGGATGCTGGCCGCGATGGTCGCATCGCTGTCGTTCACGCTGATCTACGGCACGCTCGCCGCGAAGAGTCGCCGTGCGGGTCTCGTGCTGGTGCCGATTCTCGACATCCTGCAGTCGGTCCCGGTGCTGGGCTACATTTCCTTTACGGTTACCTTCTTTCTTGCCTTGTTCCCCGGGCGAGTACTCGGTGCCGAACTCGCGGCGATCTTCGCGATCTTCACGAGCCAGGCGTGGAACATGACGTTCAGCTTCTACCAGTCGCTGCGCACGGTGCCCCGCGATCTCGACGAAGTGTCGCGCGGCTTTCACCTGACCGCATGGCAGCGCTTCTGGAAGCTCGAGGTGCCGTTCTCGATGCCGGGCCTCATCTGGAACATGATGATGTCGATGTCGGGCGGCTGGTTCTTCGTCGTTGCGTCCGAGGCGATCACGGTCGGCAACAACACGATCACGCTGCCGGGCATTGGCGCGTACCTCGCGCAGGCGATCACCGACAAGAACATGCACGCGATCGGCTGGGTGATCCTGACGATGACGGTCGTGATTCTCGCGTACGACCAGTTCCTGTTCCGGCCGCTCGTCGCGTGGGCCGACAAGTTCCGCATGGAGAACACGAGTTCGGGTAACGCGCCGGAGTCGTGGCTGCTCGATCTGATCCGCCGCACGCGGCTGATCCACCGGCTGCTCGTGCCGCTCGGCTGGATGTTCGCGCGGGCTGCACGGATACCGCTGCGGCTGCCATCGTTCGACCGGGTGCGCTTCCAGATTCCGCAACGTCAGAAGTCGTCGCGCATCGGCGACATCGTGTGGACGATTCTCGTGATTCTGCTGACGGTGTACGTCGTGTATCACGTGGTTTCCTACGTGCGCACCGGCGTCACGCTCGACGAAGTCGGTCACGTGTTCGTGCTCGGTCTCATCACGCTGTCGCGCGTGATTCTGCTGATCGCGATCGCGTCGGTGGTCTGGGTGCCGATCGGCGTGCTGATCGGACTGCGTCCGGCACTCGCCCAGAAGATTCAGCCCATCGCGCAGTTTCTGGCCGCGTTCCCGGCGAACCTGCTGTTTCCGGTCTTCGTGATCGTGATCGTGCGCTTCCACCTGAACCCGGACATCTGGCTGTCGCCGCTGATCGTGCTCGGCACGCAGTGGTATATCCTGTTCAACGTGATCGCGGGGGCGAGTTCCTATCCGAACGACTATCGCGAAGCGGCGAAGAATTTCCGCATTCGCGGCTGGCAGTGGTGGCGCCAGGTGATGCTGCCGGGCGTGTTCCCGTACTACGTGACGGGTGCGATCACCGCATCGGGCGGCGCGTGGAACGCGAGCATCGTCGCCGAATTCGTGCAGTGGGGCGACACCAGGGTCGCGGCACATGGCCTCGGTTCCTATATCGCGCAGATGACCGCCGCCGGCGACTACCCGAAAATCATTCTCGGCATTGCCGTGATGTCCCTGTTCGTGACCTTGTTCAACCGCCTGTTGTGGCGTCCGATGTACGCCTATGCCGAGGCGAAGCTCCGGCTCGATTGAACGCACCATTAAGGCAAAACGCGATGCAAAATCTCAAAGCTGCCGCTACGCCGGCCTCGCTCCAGACGCCGCCTTCGCCGCCCCGGCTGGGCGACGAGATCCTGCGGGTCAAGGACGTGTGCCGCGGCTTCAACAAGACGCAGGGCGAACTGCTTGTCCTCGACGACGCGAACCTGTCGCTGCGTGAAGGCGAGATCGTCGGGCTGCTCGGTCGATCGGGCTCCGGCAAGTCGACGCTGCTGCGCATCATCGCCGGGCTGATCGAACCGACCGGCGGCGAAGTGACCTACCTGGGCAAGCCGCTGGCCGGGCCGGCCGAGGGCGTCGCGATGGTGTTCCAGACGTTCGCGCTGTTCCCGTGGCTCACGGTGCTGCAGAACGTGGAAGCAGGGCTCGAGGCGCAGGGCGTCGGCGCGCGCGAGCGGCGCGAACGTGCGCTCGCGGCAATCGATCTGATCGGTCTCGACGGCTTCGAGAACGCGTACCCGCGCGAGCTGTCGGGCGGCATGCGGCAGCGCGTGGGCTTTGCGCGCGCACTCGTCGTCGACCCGACGCTGCTGCTGATGGACGAGCCGTTTTCCGCGCTCGACGTGCTGACCGCGGAGACCCTGCGTACCGACTTGCTCGATCTGTGGACGCAGGGCCGCATGCCGATCAAGTCGGTGCTGATCGTCACGCACAACATCGAGGAAGCGGTGTTCATGTGCGACCGGATTCTCGTGCTGTCGTCGAATCCGGGCCGCGTGATCGCGGAGATCAAGGTGCCGTTCAAGCACCCGCGCAACCGGCTCGACCCGGCATTCCGCCGGCTCGTCGACGACATCTACGCGAAGATGACCGCGCGTCAGACCGACGAGGGCACGAAGAAGGGGCTCGAGCTCGGCAGCTGGCTGCCGCAGGTGTCGACCAACCTGATGGCCGGTCTGATCGAGACGCTTGCCGCGCCGCCGTATCACGGCCGTGCGGACATGCCGGAAATCGCCCGTTCGCTGCATCTCGAAGTGGACGATCTGTTCCCGATCGCCGAAGTGCTGCAGTACCTCGGTTTCGCCGATGTGCGCGAAGGCGATGTGTTCCTGACGCCGCCCGCACGTGTGTTCGCGGAGTTCGGCACGCAGGAGCGCAAGATGATGTTCGCCGAACATCTGCTGCGCAATGTGCCGCTTGCCGCGCGGATCAAGAAGGTGTTGAACGAACGGCCGGGACATCGCGCGCCGCGCGTGCGTTTCGAACAGGAGCTGGAAGATTTTCTGTCGGACAGCGCCGCGGAAGAGACGCTCGATTCGGTGATCGACTGGGGCCGCTACGGCGAGATTTTCTCGTACAACGACCAGACGGAAATCTTCAGTCTCGAGGACGTCGAGGCCTGAGCGTGGCGTAGCTCGTGCGATGCCGCGGCGGATGTCTTCATGGCAGCCGCGGCTGCTGCGCTTACTGCAGGTTGCCCCAGCGTTCGACGGCCGGTTCCGCGGCCGCCCACTTCCATCCCTTGTCCTGACGGCACGCGCTCGCGGTGTACCACTGCGCCGGCGAGGTCGGCTCGTCGCCGTCAACGACCGAGAACACGAACTCCTTGCAGATCGCGAGCGCCGATGCGAACGCGCGCGTGACGCGCACTTCGCCGTGGCCGTTCTCGAGCGGCAGCGTGTGCTTCACGCGCCACGGCCGCGTGTCGCCGACGGGCATCGCGCCCGCGAGCGCGGCGATCAGGTTCTGCTGATCGGTGTGCATGTTGCGCATGAAGGTGTTGATCGCTTCGTCCGTCGCCGCCTGCACCGCGATGCCGACGCCGATGCCGACCGCGGGGTTCGTCGTGACGATGCCCGATGCGATGCCGGCCGCGGCGCCGCTCGCCGCACCGATCGACGAGCAGCCGTTCAGCAGCACGCTCGCGCCTAAACACAGCGCACCGGCCAGCACGATGTGTACGCCGACGCGGCCGAAGCGGCCGACGCGCGCGCTCATTGCAGCGAGCCCCAACGTTCGGTGGCGGGCTCGGCGGATGCCCATTTCCATGCGTCGCCGTCGCGGCAGATCGACGCGACGTAGAACGCGCTGGTGGCCGGGACATTCGGCGTCGCCGGTTGATCGACCGAGAAGACGATTTCCTTGCAATCGAGTGCACCGCTGCTGATCGTGCGGCTGACGGTGACGCGGCCGTGTTCGTCGTCTTCGATCGGCACCGAGTGCGTAACGCTCCACGGGGCGATCGCGCCGACGTCGAGCGGCCCGGCGATTTTTGCGATGCCGTCCTGCGTGTTGCGGTGGATGACGCGTTCGGAGTACTGGACGCCGGCTCTCGCGGCGGCGACGGCGCCGAGACCGATGCCGGTGGCGACGGCGGCGTTGTTGGTGACCTTTGCGGCAAGTGCGGCGCCGGCGATACCGGCACCGGCTGTCGCGCCTTCGGTGTAGAACGAACCGCATCCGCTCAAACCCGAAACGACGACCAGTGCGAAGGTCAGCGCGGCAAGCGGCGCCGCAAGTGGCGCGATAGGTGAGGGCGCGACGCGGCCGGCCCGATACGTTTTATTTTGCATGTTCCCTGCTGTGCTCCTGCTTGGCGCCGGCCATCGATCGTTGCAGGTAAAGCGCAGTCAATGGCGACGCGGCGGTTCCTCTTTAAGCAGTGGCATTGTGCAGGATGTGTTTTGTAAATGGCAGTGGAAAAATGCAAGGAATTGCAAACGCGCGTGCACGTGCGACGCGTTTTTGCAAGGCCTTCGCAAAACGTTTTTACGTTTCTTCTGCGGGCGGTTCTTCTTCGTCGTCGCCGTAGGTGCTGAGGCGGTTGTAGAGCGTTTTCAGACTGACGCCGAGGGCCTTCGCCGCGCGACGCTTGTCGCCGCCGCAATACTTCAGCGTGCCGAGGATGATCTGCTTCTGCGCATCGGCGAGCGGCGTGCCGATCCACACGCTCATCGACTCGCCCTGCGTGACCGGCTTCTTCACGCGCGACACGAGATGCGGATGCGGCAGTTCGACGACCTCCTCCGCGAGGATGAACGCGCGGTACACCGCGTTCTTCAGCTCGCGCACGTTGCCGGGCCACGACCACGTGCGCACCGTATCGAGTGCGCGTTTGCTGAGGGTCTTGCTCGCGCCTTCCTGCTCGTTGAGCGTCGCGAGAAAGTGCTGTGCGAGCAGCTCGCGGTCGCCTTCGCGTTCGCGCAGCGGCGGCGCACGCAGCGGAAAGACGGCGAGCCGGTACATCAGGTCTTCGCGCAGGCCGTTTTCCTTTACGGCGACGGCGGGGTCGCGGTTGGTCGCGGCGATCACACGCACGTTCGAACTGATCAGATCCGAACCGCCGACGCGAAAGAACGTGCCGGTCTCGAGGGCGCGCAGCAGCTTCACCTGGCGCACCGGCGACATCTCGGTCACCTCGTCGAGAAACAGCGTGCCGTTGTTCGCGTGCTCGAAGTAGCCGATGCGTCCCTGGACGGCGCCGGTGAAGCTGCCTTTCTCATGACCGAACAGTTCGGCCTCGATCAGCTCGTCGGGAATCGCACCGCAGTTCACGGCAATGAACGGCGCATCCTTGCGCGCGCTGTGATCGTGAATCGTCCGGGCGATCAGTTCCTTGCCCGTGCCCGATTCGCCGATGAGCAGCGCGGTGGCGTCGGTGGACGCCACGCGGCCGATGTGCTCGTAAAGCTCGAGCATCGCGGGCGACGAGCCGTACAGCAATCCGTACGACCTGAGCCCCGCGACGCCCTGAGCGCCGCGTTGCTTCGCCGTTGCCTTGGCGGTGCCGTCGGCCGTGGGCGAGTCCAGATCGATTGACGCCATAAGCGGGTAGTCCTCTGCAAAGTGTGAGCGGGATGCCGCGGTGCGTTCGCCGTCGAGGCGAGTCGTGCCGGGCGTGGCTCTTTACGCTATCGACGCTTTTACTATCTCACAAAAGTTGAGCTAACCATTCACGAGGCAATGTACGCGAACCAGAGGCAGCGCGTTCGACGTCTGCTGCGGCACATCATTCGCAGACTGCGAAAAAGCGACAGGGAGAGTCTGTGTGTGGGCGCCCGTCGCGCAGTCTATCGCGGGTTTATCGCAAGCTTGTTCGCGGAATCAGTGGAACTCCCGGCGCTGTCCGGAATCGACATTGAAGGGGGATGCCGCTTGCACATACCCATGATCCGCGTGTGCACGCGATGCCGGGCAAGGGCGTCGACGCGCTGCGCGAGCGGTTGCGCAGGCATATCGATTCGCTGCAGGACATGCTGCCGGATGCGCAATCGGCCGCGCGTTCGCTGAATCGGGATATCACCTTATAATGTACGAAATCACAACAATCGAGTAATAGTTTCCGCTTAAAATCAGTAACTGTTGCAAGGTTGTGCCAAGTGGCCCGGGAATCGCGCTTGAGGCGCCCCACTTGGCAGGCAGGCGCTAACCTGGCTTTGTCCGCTTCCCGCGCGCGCCGTCCCGTTCCTTGACTCACGCTATCCACGCTACCGAGGCGCAATGCCACACGTATTGATTGTCGACGACGACCCCGCGACCCGCGAGGCCCTCGCCACCGTCATCGGAGAAGACGGACTGACAACGGCCACCGCGGGCGATCTGCGCGAGGCGCGTATCCAGCTCGTCCGGCAGATGCCCGACGTCGTGTTCACCGACCTGAAGCTGCCGGACGGCAGCGGCGTCGATCTGTTCGAGGATCTCGATCCGCGTTCGGGCGTCGAGGTGATCGTCATCACCGGCCACGCGACCGTCGAGTCCGCGGTGAGCGCGCTGAAGATGGGCGCCGCCGACTACCTCGTGAAGCCGATCAACATGCAGCGCGTGAAGGCGATCCTCGCGCGCCTGCCGCGTCCCGGCGACCTGAAGGCCGAGATCGGCACGCTGCGCGGCGAGCTGCGCCGGATGGGCCGCTTCGGCCTGATGCTCGGCAACTCGCCGGTGATGCAGGAGGTCTACGACCAGATCGGCCGCGTCGCGCCGACCGCCGCGTCGGTGATGCTGGTCGGCGAATCCGGGACGGGCAAGGAAGTGGCCGCGCAGACCCTCCACGAACTGAGCCTGCGCCGCAAGCACGCGTTCCTCGCGGTGAACTGCGGCGCGATTTCGCCGAACCTGATCGAGTCGGAGATGTTCGGTCATGAGCGCGGATCGTTCACCGGCGCCGATCGTCAGCACAAGGGCTATTTCGAACGCGCGAACGGCGGCACGCTGTTCCTCGACGAGATCACCGAGATGCCGGTCGAGCTGCAGGTCAAGCTGCTGCGCGTGCTCGAGACCGGCATGTTCATGCGGGTCGGCACGACGAAGGAAATCGAGACCGACGTGCGTGTGATCGCCGCGACGAATCGCGATCCGGAACAGGCGGTGCTCGAAGGCAAGCTGCGCCTCGACCTGTATCACCGGCTCAACGTGTTTCCGATCAGCCTGCCGCCGTTGCGCGAGCGCGGCAAGGACGTGGATCTGCTGGCGCAGTCGTTCCTCGACGCACTCAACGAGCGTCACAGCACGCGCAAGCATTTCCCGCCCGCGGTGAAGGACATGCTGCTGTCGTACCCGTGGCCGGGCAACGTGCGCGAGCTGAAGAACTACGTGCAGCGCGCACACATCATGTCGTCGACGGATTCGGACACGACCGCGGCGGTACCGCTGCAGATCACGCTGTCGAAGCCGGCGGCCGGCACCGCGGTGACGATTCCGTTCGGCACGTCGCTCGCGGAAGCGGACCGTCAGCTGATTCTCGCGACGCTCGAACAATGCGGCGGCGTGAAGACGCGCGCGGCGGAGATTCTCGGCATCAGCCTGAAGACGCTGTACAACCGGCTCGTCGAATACGGCAACGATGCGAGCCGTTCGGACGAAAGCAATGCGGCCGACGAATCGCGCGCTACCCGCCCGGCGGCATAGCGCTTGCTGCCGCACGAGATCAGGAACAGGAGCCCCCATGCCGCGCAGCCCATCCGATCCGCTCTACGCCCATCGTCCCGAACCGACCGATCCGCCGACACCTGACGACCCCGACACGGTGCCGGACCCGGCTCGCGAACCCATCGAGCCGGACCCGCAGCCGATCGGCGATCCGCCGCCCGAGCCGACTCAAACGCCGTATGGCGTGGCGCGCCGCTTATTGATGTAGTCGTTACAAAAACGGCGCATCTTTTACCGGCGCTTTATCCCGGCGAGCCCTAGACTACGTGAAGGCCACCGGCACGGTGGCGGCCTTCTCAGGAGGCACGACCATGAGACACCCTGCATTGCGGCGCTCCGCGCGCCATACGAAGCGCGATTCGCATCCCGGCGGTACCAGCAGCACGCCATCCACGCCGGATCCAGCCGGGCAGAACCGCGTCGCGCCCGACGCACCGCCGGACGGCGAGCACAACCAGGGCGGCGTGCGTCCCGAAGGGCTGGACTACCAGCGCGACCTCGGCTCGGAACAGGACGCCTGACACAGTTGGCGAGGCGCCGTCCCGGCGCTCAGCGGACTCGCTCGCCCATCACGCAACGACACCGCTATGCGATACGCAACCCGTCGCGGGAAGGCACTCGTCTCGCGCATTCGTGAAGTGCCTTTCGTTCCTGATTTTTGAGACGGGGCACGCGGATTGCGTGCAACGACGACGCACTTCCGCATGCAACTTCAACGGAACGAGGTGAAGCTGAATGAGTAGATTGATCGTGGTATCGAATCGCGTCGCGCCAATCCAGGAAGGACGCCCCTCAGCAGGGGGCCTCGCGGTCGGCGTGCTGGACGCGCTGAAGGAGACGGGCGGCGTATGGTTCGGATGGAGCGGCGAGATCGTCGCGGAGCCGTCCGATCCGGCGATCGAACAGCAGGGCAACGTGACCTATGCGACCGTGGGTCTGACGAAGCGCGACTACGACCAGTACTACCGGGGTTTTTCGAACGCCACGCTGTGGCCGGCCTTTCACTATCGCAACGACCTGTCGCGCTACGACCGCGAGGAGTACGGCGGCTATCTGCGCGTGAACGAGACGCTCGCGAAGCAGCTGAAGGCGCTGCTGCGTCCCGACGACATCATCTGGGTACACGACTATCATCTGCTGCCGTTCGCGCGCTGCCTGCGCGAGCTCGGCGTGAAGAACCCGATGGGCTTCTTCCTGCACATTCCGTTTCCGGTGCCCGAGGTACTGCGGACCGTACCGCCGCACGACGAACTGGTCCGCGCGATGTGCAGCTACGACGTGATCGGTTTCCAGACGGATGCGGATCGTCAGTCGTTTGTCGATTACATCGAGCGTGGCGGGCACGGCACGTCGAGCGATGACGGCATGCTGCACGCGTTCGACCGTTTTCTGAAGGTCGGTGCGTACCCGATCGGCATCTATCCGGATGCGATTGCGAAAGCATCCGAACAGTTCGGCGATCGCAAGGCGGTGAAGAGTCTGCGCGACGGTATGCGCGGCCGCAAGCTGATCATGAGCGTCGACCGGCTCGATTACTCGAAGGGACTGGTCGAGCGCTTCCAGGCGTTCGAGCGGCTGCTGCTGAGCGCGCCGGGCTGGCATGGTCGTGTGTCGCTGGTGCAGATCGCGCCGCCGACGCGCTCGGACGTGCAGACCTATCAACGCATCCGGCAGACTCTCGAAGGCGAGGCGGGACGTATCAACGGACGCTTCGCGCAGCTCGACTGGACGCCGATCCAGTACCTGAACCGCAAGTACGAACGCAATCTGCTGATGGCGCTGTTCCGGCAATCGCAGGTCGGCTACGTGACGCCGCTGCGCGACGGGATGAATCTGGTCGCGAAGGAATACGTCGCGTCGCAGGATCCGTCCGATCCGGGCGTGCTGGTGCTGTCGCAATTCGCCGGCGCGGCGGAGCAGTTGCCGGGCGCGCTCGTCGTCAATCCGTTCGATCTGTCGCAGATGGCCGAGGCGCTCGAGCGCGCGCTGTCGATGCCGCTCGCCGAACGGCAGGCGCGGCACTCGGACATGATGGTGCGGCTGCGCGAGAACAACCTGTCGGTGTGGCGCGATACCTTCCTGGGCGACCTGCGCAACGTGGCGACGGCTTCGTCGGTGACGGAGCGGGCGGTGAAGCTAGCCGACGCGACTGCGTCGTGATGGACGGCGAATGCTGCTGAGTGCGTGAACAGCGCGCGAAAGAACTGAAGAGCCGGCCGGTGCGTGTGGGCGCACCGGCCGGCTTTTTTTATCGAGCATTTCGCTCAATGCGCCGCGGCAACTCCACGTTGCGCGCGCCGCAACATGCTGACGACCGCCGCGACCGCGGAGAAGCCGCTCGAGACGTACAGCGCGACCGTCGGGCCGTTCTGCGGCACGACGCCGAAGATCAGCGCGACGAGCGCGGCACCGAGCGTCTGCCCGGTGAGTCGCGCGGTGCCGAGCATGCCGCTTGCGCCGCCGCTGCGTTCGCGCGGCGCGGACGCGAGCATCGTGCGGTTGTTCGGCGACTGGAAGATGCCGAAGCCCGCACCGCACAGCGCCATGCGCCACGCGATGTCGAGCGGCTGCGGATGCGGGCCCAGTGTCGCAAGCAGCAGCAGGCCGCAGGTCAGTGCGACGAGCCCGATGCCACCGAGCAGTCCGGCCGATATACGATCCGACAGCACGCCGGAGATCGGCGCGGCGGCGACGATCACGAGCGGCCACGGGGTCATCAGCAGGCCGGTCTGCACTTGCGACAACCCGAGCGTGTTCTGCAGCAGGAACGGCAGCGACACGAACGCGAGCATCTGCGCGGCGAACGAACACACCGACGTGCCGACCGACAGCGCGAACACCGGAATGCGCAGCAGATCGACGGGGAGCAGCGGCGCCGGCTGCGTCAACTGGCGCCGCACGAACACGTAGCCGATCGCCACTGCTGCGATCAGTTCAGCGGCGACGTAGGCCGACCGCTCGCCGTGGCCGAGACCATCGACCGCGAAGATCAAGAGGCCGAACACCAGCGCGTTCATCACCGCGCTCGCGTAGTCGTAGGGCGAGTCGTGCCGTTTGTTTGCCGGCAGTGCGCGGATACCGAGCACGAGCGCGACGATGCCGATCGGTACGTTGATTGCGAAGAGCCACGGCCACGACGCGACCGACAACACGGCGGACGCAACGGTCGGCCCCACCGCCGACGATATCGCGACCACCATCGCATTGATCGCCACGCCGCGGCCGAGCTGTGCCCGCGGATAGATCATCCGCACGAGCGCGGTGTTCACGCTCATGATGCCGGCCGCGCCGAAGCCCTGCACGACGCGCGTGAGCGCGAGTGCGGGCAGCGACGTCGCGAGCGCACAGCCGAGCGATGCAACGGTAAACAGCACCATCCCGCCCAGATAGATCCGCCGGTAGCCGATGCGATCGCCGAGCGACGCGAGCGGCAGCAGCGAGATCGTCACCGCGAGCTGATACGCGTTGACGACCCAGATCGACGATGCGGCGCTTGCGTGCAGATGGCGGGCGATGGTGGGAAGCGCGACGTTCGCGATCGCGCTGTCGAGTACCGCGAGCGTGACGCCGAGTGCGACGACGACGATGGCCCAGTAGCGGGCGGGCAGTGGGAGTCCCTGTTCTTCTTGTGTGTTCATCGGCAACGGAGGCGAGAATGAAAAGCGCCGATCGCGGGCAGGTCGGGCCCGGCGGCCGGAGCAACCGCGAACGGCGAACGGCGGCGCGGATTACTTGAGTTCGTACAGGCCGGTATACGTCGCGGAATCGAGTTCGTTCAGGTGCGTCATGAAGCGCGCGACCGCGTTCGTCGTTTCGGCGGTGATCGGCAGATGCGTGACCTTCAGCGCGTGCAGCCGGAACACATAGCGATGCGGCTTGTCGCCGCGCGGCGGTGCGGCGCCGCCGAAGCCCATCGTGCCGTAGTCGTTGCGCACCTGCAGCGCGCCTTTTGGCAGCAGCGTGCCGTCGGCCTTGCCCGCGTTGCGCGGCAGCGAGCGCGTGTCGGCGGGAAGGTTGACGACGACCCAGTGCCAGAAGCCGCTGCCGGTCGGCGCGTCGGGATCGTAGACCGTCAGTGCGAGGCTTTGCGCGTCCGCGGGCGGCGTGTCCCATTGCAGCGCGGGCGACACGTTATCGCCGTCGACACCGAACGATTTGTCGTCGAACTCGTGTGCTTTCGGCATGAAACCATTGGCGGGAAAGTCATCGGACCAGAGTCGAAAATCGGCCATCGAATGTCTCCTTCAAAGCAGGTTCTGAAGACGAATGGGCGCTGAGGATGCACCCGGCGAGACGATCGAGTGTAGCACTGGCACGCGGCGGGGTTATGCGGGGCCGGCAGGCTTTGCCGGTGTCGGGGCGCCGCGTTCGTCGAGCGTTTCGGCGTCGCCGTGCAGCCAGTCGACGAGACGTTGCAGCACGCCGTCGAGATCGCGATTCGCGCCTCGCAACGCGCATTCCCACACGGTCGCGACGCGCCAGCCACGCTCGCGCAGTAGTTGCTGCGCCTTCAGGTCATTGCCGCGATTACGGCCGATCTTGTCGCGCCAGAAGTCGGGCCGCGTCTGCGGCCATTTGAACAGATGGCAGTCATGGCCGTGCCAGAAGCAGCCGTGCACGAACACGACGGCGCGATAGCGCGGCAACACGATGTCGGGACGACCCGGCAGGTCGCGCGCGTCGAGGCGGAAGCGAAAGCCGCGCCGATGCAGCAGGCTGCGGATCAATAACTCGGGTTTCGTATTGCGGCCGCGGATGCCGGACATCATCCGGCTGCGCGTGGCCGCATCGACGACGTCGACCATCAGCTCGCCTTCACGCGACCATCGCGAGTGCCGAAGCTGAAGCTGAAGCAGCCGGCACCGCGCCGATCAGCGCCTCGACGTGCGGCAGCATGATGCGCGCGACTTCGCGCATCACCGGCATCACGACGCTGTTGCCGAACTGCCGGTATGCCTGCGTGTCGCTGACGGGAATCCGGAACGTGTCGGGGAAGCCCATCAACCGTGCACATTCGCGCGGCGTCAGGCGACGCGGACGCTTGCGCGGTCCTTGATAAACGAGAATTTCCGAGCCGTCCTTGTGATAGCGCGCGGACAACGTGCGCGTGACGCTGTCCGGATAGGCGAGCCCGAAGCCGAAGCCGTTGCCGGCCGCGCGATGCTTGTCGGCGTAGTGCTGCAGATATGCCCACAGCTTCGGCGTCAGCGTGTATTTGGGCTGCACGCGGCGCTTCGCATGATCGTAGAAACGGTCTGCGTCCCACGGCAGGAGCGGCTCGCTGCCGTCCGTGCGATGCAGGATCGATGCGAGCCGCGGCCCTTCGGTCGGCAGTCGCAGATCGTCCCACGAGAAGGCGGTCGGGCCGCGAAAGCCCGCGATCAAAATCCGCTCGCGATGCTGCGGCGTGAAGTGGCAGCCATCGATCACGTGGTAGTGCACTTCGTAACCGAGCTCGTCGCGCAGCGTCTGCAGGATCACGTCGAAGGTGCGGCCCTTGTCGTGCGACAGCAGGTTCTTCACGTTCTCGAGCAGAAACGCTGCAGGCTGGCGCTCGGCGATGATGCGCGCGACGTCGAAGAAGAGCGTGCCCTGGGTCGTGCACTCGAAGCCGTGCGGACGGCCGAGCGCGTTCTTCTTGCTCACGCCGGCGATCGAAAAGGGCTGGCACGGAAAGCCGCCGAGCAGCACATCGTGTTCGGGGATCGCATCGGCGGGAAACGACACGATGTCGCCGATGAACTCACGGTCCGCGCCAAAATTTTCGAGGTAGGTTTTCTTCGAGAACGCGTTCCACTCGCTCGTGAACACGCAGGCGCCGCCTTGCGCTTCGAAGCCCATCCGGATGCCGCCAATGCCGGCGAACAGATCGATGAAGCGGAACCGTGCGGGTGCGTGTGTCGCCGAGGCGGAGCCGGTTTGCAGCAGCGTGTGCAGTGCGGGTTCGAGCATCGCGGGGCAGGGCGTTTCGCCTTTTTCCCAGCGCCGTACGGTCTTGATGTCCTTGCCGACGTACTCGGCGATCTGCCGCTGGGTGAAACGGGTACGCGCCTGTTTCAACAGTTCGAGCGGGGCGGCCTGGGTCACGGAGGGTCCTTGCTGGGAATTTTTGCGGACATTATGACCCATGGGTGACCCGCTTGCGGAGCGGTTTTTTCGAGACGAGGCGCGCGCGGAGCAGGCAGCCCTGGCGGTCGGGGAGCAAGCGTCTCGCGCCGACCGCCAGGTGTTCGCGCTGCGGGACACAGAATCGGCGATGCGTTGCGATGCGGTCAACGATTGTTAAATCGGCGTCAGGCGCCTGGTGACCGGTTGCTTATGCACTGAGTGACGCTTGGGTATGCAGATGCCGGCGATATGGTCAGTGTCCGTGGCCACCGCCGCCGTGACCACCACCGCCGCGTCCGCCGCCGCCGCGTCCGCCGTGCTGCCAGTAGCCGCCGTGGTCGCCATGCCAGCCGCGATCGCCCCAGCCGCCGCGACGATAACGATCGCCGCCGCCTCCGGCCCAGATGTTGACCGTGCCGTAGCCGTAAGCCGGCGCGTAGTCAGGGCCGTACGCATACCCCGGATCGTAATAGCCGTAACCGGGAGCCGCCACGCAGCCCGCCAGCATGACGACTACACCTGCCGCCCCGATGAGCTTGAACATGATTTGCTCCTCCTTTCACCTAGGAAAGGAATTGGGCTATCTAAGTTCGAGGGGAATTGTGTCGGGAGTTTACGGGTGGTCGGCCGGAGTGCCCGGGATGCCCAGGTATCCGCACGCGCGAACGCACAAAGAAAAACAGCCCCGCGCGGGCAGGGCTGTCGTTGTTGCGTGATCGCGAAGCGTGACTTCGAGGCTTCAACGGCAGCGGTTCACCCAATGATGATGAACCCGGACGCGATGACACACGCGATGATGGTGGTCGTAGGCGAATGCCTGAGAGACGCTGCCGAAAGCGGCAGCCACGGCGACCAGCGCCAGAAAAGCCTTCTTCACGATGAGTTCTTCCATATGGGGTTGAGCCAGAGCTTCGATGCTAGCAAAGCAGCATTACGAAAGGCTGAAACGGTCGTCTGGCTTATGCGGGGGTTGACCACATACCCGCTGGAACCCAGATCTTGCGAAATGGTAAGCGGCACTCTCGATGAATTGGGTTTGATTTAAGCAATAATGATTTGCCTTCTTAGGTATTAACCCTAGTTCCATTCCCTCCTAGACTGTAGTCAACGGTCGCCGATGAAACGAAACACGACACCGCATACAAACAATCTCTGGAGGTAGTCATCATGAAATCCCTGATCAAAGCAGTTGCTCTTGCAGTCGTCCTGGTTGCACCGGTTGCGTCATTTGCCCAATCGAACCAGCCGCTGACCCGCGCACAAGTGCGCGCCGAACTCGTTCAGCTGGAAAAGGCGGGTTACAACCCTGCCACCGCGAACGATTACGACTACCCGAGCAACATTCAGGCTGCCGAAGCACGCGTCGCTGCACAGAACGGCACGGCGCAAACCAGCGGCTATGGCCCGTCGGTGAGCGGTTCGTCGGATGCGGGTCACCCGGCCGCGTCGGACGGTACGAAGCCGGTTTTCTTCGGTCAATAAGCAGGACAGACGGGCCGTCAGTGGCCCGCGACTTCAGGGAGCCTAACCCCTGAAACCGCGCAGGCCCGCTTCCCGTCAGGGAGCGGGCCTGTTTTGTTGGTGCGTTACCTCCGCCGCCGGTGTTCCGGCGGCTTCGCCCGGGCGCAGTTCACAGTCGTCCGGGCGTTTTTCGGTTTGACGCGACCCGTGAACGAAACTCGTGTGGCAAATTCAGCAATTATTACCTTGTAATTGGCGAAATGTGGGGAAGCATGGTGTTTTTTCCGATTTTGGTGTATTTATAAAGCATGGATACTGGTAGATGAACTGTTCAGTTCAGGTGACCTATGCGCACGCTTCCGCTTTCCGATACCGCCTGGCAGCAGGTTTGCCATCTTTTTCCGCATAGCGACGCGCGGCGGTTTGGGCGCGCGAGTCGCGATCCGCGCGACGTTCTGAACGCCGTGCTGTGGGTCGTGACCCAGCACGAGCGATGGCAGCATCTGCCGGCAGACTATCCGCCGTCGCAGACCTGCTACATCAAATGGCTGCAGTGGACGCGCGCCGGCCTCATGGCCGAAGCGATGCTGTTGCTCGATCTCTACTGGGCAACGGAACAAGCCGAACAATCTGAACAAGCCGAACTGGAAGAACAGATGGCGTGACGGCGGCCTCATGGCGTCGGGTTCGCGTTCAACGGTTCTCGCGATCAACTCCGGTAACATGGCGGGTCGCCGCGCGGCCTGCTGGAACGGGTCGTTAGCGAATCTGACTTGAACCGATAAAGAGTTACGCCGTGAGTGATGTGATCGAATATAAGAGCTGGGTCTGCCTGATTTGCGGCTGGATCTATAACGAGGAAGAAGGACTGCCCGACGAGGGCCTCGCAGCGGGGACACGCTTCGCGGATATCCCCGAAGACTGGCGCTGCCCGTTGTGCGATGTCGGCAAGGTCGACTTCGCGGCCGTCGAGTTCTAGCCTGCCGGTTTTCCTGACTAAGCCCAAACGTTTCGCCTGGCTGTGTGCAGACTCATCTGCGTACGGCCACGACGATCAGTTCGCGGCTTTCGTCATCGACCGGTGTTTGCGACCAGTCGCCATACCAATGCGCAACGTCGAAGCCGGCCTGGTCGAGCGATTCGGCCAGCGCGGTCTGCGGGCGAAAACGCAACTCGCTCGTCGCGACTAGCTCGTCCCCTTCAGCGGCGAACCGGTAATGCGTCGCGAAGCGCACGCATTCACCGCGCACATCGAGCAGCACCTGCCATATTTCTACCGCCTGCCCGTCGGCGTCGGCGATGGTTCGACGCGAGCGCCCGGGCGTCCAGTCGTTCCACGGCGCGCGCTGCGGATGCCGGCTTTCGAATGCGAGACGGCCGCCGGGCCGCAACATGCGATGCGCGGCAACGAGCGTGCGATGCCAGCTCGCATCGTCGTTAAACACCTGGGCCACATGTCCCGTCATGATGACCAGATCCGCGTGCTCGACCGCAGCGTGTCTGGCATCGCCTTCGATCCATTGCACGCGTTCGCCAGCAGGTCGCTGGCGGGCGACGTCGAGCATCGCGCGCGACGGATCGATACCGGTCACATGGTGACCGCGCAGCGCCAGTTCGCAGGTAAGCAGGCCGGTGCCGCAGCCGATATCGACGATGCGCTGCGCGTGCGGCGCCGAGGCGAGCGCGAGATAGAACGCGGTATCGGCGGCGAATGGATTGAGCGCGTCGTACAGCGCGACGAGACGCGGATCGGTGTAGAGCGTATCGATGGACATGCCGCGCATGGTAGCGGCGAACCGTTGCCGGTGCTCAGCGGCGCTACCCGGATGCCATTTTCGTGTCCGGGTACGTTTGCTATACTCTGGCCCCTGCGGCGTTGTCCCGCGTCATGACGGTCGACTTAGGAACATGACGGCTGACGGGACATCGACTCCGGCTTTCTACAGCCGGTATTTTTCGCCGCACGCTGTCCGCTCCCCGTAGTTCAATGGATAGAACAAGTGCCTCCTAAGCGCTAGATACAGGTTCGATTCCTGTCGGGGGGACCAGTCAGGCAAGGCTTCGCGTGCCCGCTGTGATGCACGTGTGACAAACGCCCCGTCTTCCTCGTCGTCCTCTATCGAATCTGCGTGACGTCATGCGGCATCGGCGTGCGGCGTCGTCCGCGGTGGAAGCGCCGCCGGCCCTACACTGAAGCAATATTGCGTCGTGCTACGATCGACCGCATCGGGTTCGTCAACCCATGCAACAGCATCGAGCCGGGCCATGCCGATCAACTATCTCCGCGGATTCACCGCTCCGGAACGCACGGATGCGCTCAATCGTCGCCTGGGGCGCTCGCTCGCGTTCGTTGCCGGCGCCGCGAATGCCGGCGGATTTCTCGCGGTCGGTCAATATACGTCGCACATGTCGGGCATCGTGTCGTCGCTCGCCGACAATCTTGCGCTCGGTGAAATGGATCTGGTGATTGCTGGATTGAGTTCGCTTCTGTCGTTCGTGATCGGCGCGGCGGCGTCAGCGATGCTGATCAACTGGGGGCGTCGGCGGCGCCTGCGCAGTCTATATGCGATGCCGCTCGTCATCGAGGCTTGCCTGCTGCTGTGCTTCGGCCTGCTGGGCTCGAATCTCGCGCAGCATCACGTGCTGTTCGTGCCGGCCACGGTTTGCCTGTTGTGTTTCGTGATGGGATTACAGAACGCGATGATCACCAAGATCTCCAAGGCCGAAATCCGCACGACTCACATGACCGGACTTGTCACGGACATCGGCATCGAGCTCGGCAAGCTGTTCTACTGGAATCAGGGCGCGGCGCTCGAAGGTGTCGTACGCGCCGACCGCCCCAAGCTGTTGCTGCTCGGCTCGCTGCTGCTGTCTTTCCTGTGCGGCGGTCTCGTCGGCGCGCTCGGATTCAAGCATCTCGGATTCGTCTCGACACTCCCGCTCGCGGTGATGCTGATCACGCTCGCCGCGGTACCGCTCGTCGACGACATGCGCGCGCAACGCCGCTGAACGATTCTGCTGCGCCAGCACGAACCGTATGACGTTTCTCCTGTGTGACCACAGGAAAGATGTCACGGGTCGTCGGATGTAACCAATTGAATCCACTCGTAAAAATCGTAAAATCAATGTCAACGATCGACAAATGACATCGCGTTATCCCAAATGGCTACCTACTATGTTTCCGTCAGGGTGTCGTTCGGTACCCGCGAGAATGGAGGTTGCCATGACCAAGTGGATTCGCCGGTTGATGCTTAAGCATGCTCCCACGCCCGAGAAGGCCGCGACGTCGATGCTGATCGACGCGCGTATGCAGTTGTTCACCGCCGAGCAGCGCGTGATCGACGCCAATATCCAGCTCGAATACTGGCGTGCACGCGTCGTGTTCCTCGAGGACGTGCAGATACGCGGCGTCCAGTCCTACGCGAGTGTGCCCCTGAACGTGCCCGCGAAAGCGGCGACGGAAGCAGGGCCTGCACGCGCAAACGGCCCGCGTCTGGCGACGGGAATGTAAGTCGCGTAGAGGGAGCGTGGAGCATCGCCGTTCGATGCCTGCTCGCAGCGTGTTTGCGAATCGCTTCCTCATGACTGCCGAAGACGACCGCAGCGCTCGTTCGCGATGCGGTCGTCTTCGATGCATACCGCGAAGCGCGGCGTGGAGATCTGCGCGTCACACGTCGCGAGTAGCGTCGCCTGTGACTGCCGGCCCCATCGCTTGATGCGCCAACCGCGAGCCGCATCGCCTCGCGCGGCCACGCTTCGCACGGCGCCGCTGTCACGCCACGCGCCGCACCCTCGGTGTATCCTGTCCTCCGCGGCTTCCCGCACCACGCAGTAACCCAACAAGCAACCAGCAACGACGCGCATTGGCACGTAACCCATCGCGCATGCCCGCTGCATCGCACGCGATGCGCAAGCCGCTTCCCTACAGGAGATGCAAATGGTCAACAACAAGTGGTTGGTCGGTGCGCTGTGCTCCGGTCTGCTCGCCATCTCGAGCGTTGCGCATGCGGAGGGCGTGTTCTTCGTCACGCCGAAAGATGGCGCGACCGTGAGCAATCCGGTGCACGTGCAGTTCGGCGTCGATGGCATGAAGGTCATGCCGGCCGGAACGATGACGGAAGGCACTGGCCATCATCATCTGCTGATCGACGGCGACCCGTTGCCGCAAGGCCAGGTCATTCCCGCCACGGATAAATCGCTGCACTTCGGCAAAGGCCAGACAGAGACCGACATCACGTTGCCGCCCGGCGATCACACGCTGACGCTGCAGTTCGGCGACGGCGCGCACCGTTCGTATGGTCCCGAGATGAGCCAGACCATCACGGTGCATGTGAAGTAACGCATCGCTGACAAAGCGCGCCGCCACCCGGGCGGCGCTATCATCGACGGCCACGCGGGTACCCACGCACCCGAGCTCACCCGCGTAAAAGCGCCTCTGCCGTCCGGCCAGCCGGGCGCCGCGTCGCGCGCCCGGTACAATAAGCAATTCCGATTCACGCAGGCCTTCCCTCCGGTTTCCCCCATGTCGCTTTACACCATTACCGGCGCGCAACTCGCGTTCGGTCACGTCGCGCTGCTCGATCACGCGGATTTCTCGCTCGAAGCGGGCGAACGCGTCGGCCTGATCGGCCGCAACGGCGCGGGCAAGTCGTCATTGCTCAAGATCGTCGCCGATCTGACGAAGCCCGATGACGGTCTCGTCACGCGGCAGCAGCATCTGTCCACCGTCTATGTGCCGCAGGAGCCGGAGTTCGATACCGACGAGTCGGTGTTCGACGCGGTCGCCGCCGGGCTCAGCGACGCACGCGCGTTGCTCGACGAATACGACGACGTCGTGCACAAGCTCGCCGATACGCCCGAAGGCGCGGCGCACGACGCGTTGCTGTCGCAAATGAATTCGCTGCAGTCGTCGCTCGATTCGACCGACGCGTGGAACTGGTGCAACCGCGTGGAGACTACGCTCGCGCAGATCGGTCTCGACGGCGACGCGCGCGTCGGCGCGCTGTCGGGCGGCATGCAAAAGCGCGTCGCGCTCGCGCGTGCGCTGGTCGTCCAGCCCGACGTGCTGCTGCTCGACGAACCGACGAACCACCTGGATTTCGACGGCATCCGCTGGCTCGAAGATCTGCTGATCTCGCAACGCTCGGGGCTGCTGTTCATCACCCACGATCGTGCGTTTCTCGATCGCGTCGCGACGCGCATCGTCGACCTCGATCGCGGCCGGCTCCTGTCGTACCCGGGCAATTTCTCCGCATACCAGACACGCAAGGCGCAGCAGCTCGAAGTGGAGCGCGTCGAAAACGCGAAGTTCGACAAGCTGCTCGCACAGGAAGAAGTGTGGATCCGCAAGGGCGTCGAGGCGCGGCGCACGCGCAGCGTCGGGCGGATCGAGCGGCTCGTGAAGATGCGCAACGAGCGCGAGGAGCGCCGCAACGTGCAGGGCAACGTAAGGCTCGACGTCGGCCAGGGCGAGAGGTCCGGCAAGATCGTCGCCGAGCTGACCGACGTGACGAAGCGCTACGGCGCGCGCACGGTGGTCGACACGTTCTCGGCGACGGTGATGCGCGGCGACAAGATCGGCTTCGTCGGCCCGAACGGCGCCGGCAAGACGACGCTGCTCAAGCTGATTCTCGGCGCACTCGCGCCCGACGAAGGCAAGGTGCGCGTCGGTACGAACCTGCAGGTCGCGTATTTCGACCAGATGCGCGCGCAGCTCGATCTGGACAAGAGCCTCGCCGACACGATCAGCCCGGGCAGCGAATGGGTCGAGGTGAACGGCACGCGCAAACACGTGATGAGCTATCTCGGCGACTTTCTGTTCGCGCCCGAGCGTGCCCGCTCTCCGGTGAAGTCGCTGTCGGGTGGCGAGCGCAACCGGCTGCTGCTGGCGCGCCTGTTCGCGCGTCCCGCGAACGTGCTGGTGCTCGACGAACCCACGAACGATCTCGACATCCCGACGCTCGAACTGCTCGAGGAACTGCTCGCCGATTACGATGGCACGGTGCTGCTCGTGAGCCACGACCGCGCGTTTCTCGACAACGTGGTGACGTCGGTGATCGCGTCGGAGGGCGAGGGGAAGTGGCGCGAGTACGTTGGCGGGTTTTCCGACTGGCAGGTACAGCGGAGCCGCTCTGAGCAGCTCGCACGGGATGCGCTGAAAGAACCGGCGAAGGAAGCCGCCCGGGAATCCGCGCAGAAAGACGGCGCTGGCCGCAACGCGCAGCGCACCGCGAAGCTGTCGTTCAAGGAGCAGCGCGAGCTGGAGGCGCTGCCCGCGCAGATCGCCGCGCTCGAAGCCGAGCAGAAAACCGTCGGCGCGCAGCTCGAGGACGGCACGATTTTCGCGAAGGACGCGGAGGAGGGCAAGCGGCTCACCGAACGCCACGCGACGATCGACGACGAACTGCTCGTGGCGCTCGAACGGTGGGACGAACTGGAGAGCAGGCGCAAGTGACGCAGGCGCTGCAAGCAAACCGCCCGCGCAAATTGCCGGGCGCATCGAAATCAGTAAAATACCCCGCGAACCAGCAGGCTGCCCGTTAAGCGGGCACCCTCAGTCACCGCGTTGTTTCGTTTCGCTTTTTTTGAAAGCTCAACGCATTGTCCACGCAGATGTCCACAGGATCTGTGGACAGTAAATGGACGGAACCCAGCAAGCCATGTCTACCAGAAAGCCAAACGCTACCTACAGCGAAGCGTCGATCAAGGTGCTGAAGGGCCTCGAGCCGGTCAAGCAACGGCCCGGCATGTACACGCGCACCGAGAATCCGCTGCACATCATCCAGGAAGCCATCGACAACGCGTCGGACGAAGCGCTCGGTGGCTACGGCCGCCAGATCACGGTCACGCTGCATACGGACCACTCGGTATCGGTCGAGGACGACGGCCGCGGCATTCCATTCGGCCTGCATCCCGACGAAGGCGTGCCGGTCGTCGAGATCGTGTTCACGCGCCTGCACGCGGGCGGCAAGTTCGACAAGGCAGCGGGCGGCGCGTACACGTTCTCGGGTGGTCTGCACGGCGTCGGCGTGTCGGTGACGAATGCGCTGTCCACGCGCCTCGATGTAACCGTGTGGCGCGACGGCAAGGTCGCCGAGCTGGGTTTCTCGAACGGCGACGTCGTGCGTCCGCTCGAAGTGCGCAACATCGGCAAGGCCGACAAGAAGTCGGGCACGCGCGTCACCGCATGGGCGAACCCAAAATACTTCGATTCGCCGAATCTGCCGACGGGCGAACTGCAGCGCTTGCTGCGCTCGAAGGCGGTGCTGCTGCCGGGCGTCGAGGTGACGCTCGTCACAGAGAAGACCGGCGAGCGGCAAACCTGGAAATACGACGACGGCCTGCGCGGTTATCTGCTCGAAGGGATGGACGGCAGCGAGCTGCTGATCCCGGTGTTCGAGGGCGAGCGCTATGCGGAAAACTCGCGCTCGAACGAAGAGACGTTCGCCGAAGGCGAGGGCGCCGCATGGGTGGTCGCGTGGAGCGAGGAAGGGCCGCTCACACGCGAATCGTATGTGAACCTGATCCCGACGCCGGCCGGCGGCACGCACGAATCCGGGCTGCGCGACGGCCTCTACCAGGCGGTCAAGAGCTTCGTCGAATTGCACAACCTGCAGCCGAAGGGCGTGAAGCTGCTCGCCGAGGACGTGTTCGCGCGCGTGTCGTTCGTGCTGTCGGCGAAGGTGCTCGACCCGCAATTCCAAGGTCAGATCAAGGAGCGCCTGAACAGTCGCGACGCGGTGAAGCTGGTGTCGTCGTTCACGCGGCCGGGGCTCGAACTGTGGCTCAACCAGCACGTCGAGCACGGCAAGAAGCTCGCCGATCTCGTGATCAAGCAGGCGCAGGCGCGCACGCGCGCGGGACAGAAGGTCGAGAAGCGCAAGAGTTCGGGTATCGCGGTGCTGCCAGGCAAACTGGTCGACTGCGAGACCACCGATATCGCGCGCAACGAGTTGTTCCTCGTCGAAGGCGATTCCGCGGGCGGCTCCGCGAAGATGGGTCGCGACAAGGAATACCAGGCCATCCTGCCGCTGCGCGGCAAGGTGCTGAACACGTGGGAAACCGAGCGCGACCGGCTGTTCGCGAACAACGAGGTGCACGACATCTCGGTCGCGATCGGCGTCGATCCGCACAACCCGGACGATTCCATCGATCTGTCGAATTTGCGTTACGGCAAGATCTGCATTCTGTCGGACGCGGATGTCGACGGCTCGCACATCCAGGTGCTGCTGCTCACGCTGTTCTTCAAGCATTTCCCGCTGCTGATCGAGCGCGGTCACGTGCACGTCGCGCGGCCGCCGCTGTTTCGCGTCGATGCGCCCGCGCGCGGCAAGAAGCCGGCACAGAAGCTCTACGCGCTCGACGAAGGCGAACTCGAGGCGATTCTCGACAAGCTGCGCAAGGACGGCGTGCGCGAATCGCAATGGACCATCAGCCGCTTCAAGGGGCTCGGAGAAATGAGCGCCGAGCAACTGTGGGACACGACGATGAACCCGGACACACGCCGGCTGTCGCCGGTTGCGCTCGGCGATCTCGACTTCGATGCGACCGTCGCACGGATGACGATGCTGATGGGCAAGGGCGAAGCCGCGGCGCGCCGCACGTGGCTCGAAGAAAACGGCAACGAAGTCGAAGCGGATATCTGAGCGGCCGCGCGCTGCGTGGCGTATCGATACGCCGCGGCCCGCGCCCACTCGCAGCTAATACGGATACGGAATCCAGATGGAAGACAACACTCCCGATCTCTTCACCGAGCCGGCGCCGCCCGAGGGCGACTTCCTGACGCTCGGCAACTACGCGGAGCGCGCGTATCTCGACTATGCGGTGAGCGTGGTCAAGGGCCGCGCGCTGCCTGACGTCTGCGACGGCCAGAAGCCCGTGCAGCGCCGCATCCTGTTCGCGATGAACGAGATGGGTCTGGCCGACAACGCGAAGCCGGTGAAGTCCGCGCGCGTCGTCGGCGACGTGCTCGGCAAGTATCACCCGCACGGCGACCAGTCTGCGTACGACGCGCTCGTGCGGCTCGCGCAGGATTTTTCGATGCGCTATCCGCTGATCGACGGCCAGGGCAATTTCGGCTCGCGCGACGGCGACGGCGCGGCGGCGATGCGCTACACCGAAGCGCGCCTCACGCCGATCGCGAAGCTGCTGCTCGACGAAATCGATCAGGGCACCGTCGATTTCATGCTGAACTACGACGGCTCGTTCCAGGAACCGAAGCTGCTGCCCGCGCGGTTGCCGTTCGTGTTGCTGAACGGCGCATCGGGCATCGCGGTCGGTCTCGCCACCGAAATCCCGTCGCACAACCTGCGCGAAGTCGCGACGGCGGCGGTCGCGATGATCCGCAATCCGTCGATCGGGCACGCCGAACTGATGCAACTGGTGCCGGGCCCGGACTTCCCCGGCGGCGGCCAGATCATCTCGAGCGAAGCCGAGATTGCAGCCGCGTACGAGACCGGCCGCGGCAGCCTGAAGGTACGGGCGCGCTGGAAGATCGAAGAACTCGCGCGCGGCCAGTGGCAGGTCGTGTTCAACGAGTTGCCGCCGGGCACGTCGTCCCAGAAGGTGCTCGAGGAAATCGAGGAGCAGACCAATCCGAAGTTGAAGCTCGGCAAGAAGACGCTCACCCCCGAGCAGTTGCAGACGAAGCAGACGCTGCTCGGACTGCTCGACGCCGTGCGCGACGAATCGGGCAAGGACGCGCCGGTGCGCATCGTGTTCGAGCCGAAGACGAGCCGCGTCGACCAGACCGAATTCGTCAACACGCTGCTCGCGCATACGAGTCTCGAATCGAACGCGTCGCTGAACCTGGTGATGGTCGGCGCGGACGGCCGGCCGCGGCAGAAGGGCCTGCGCGAGATCATGCAGGAGTGGATCGGCTTCCGCTTCGTGACCGTCACGCGGCGCACGCAGCATCGGCTGACGAAGGTCGACGACCGGATTCACATCCTCGAAGGCCGGATGATCGTCTTCCTCAATATCGACGAGGTGATCCGCATCATCCGCGAATCGGACGAACCGAAGGCTGCGCTGATTGCCGCGTTCGGCCTGTCCGACCGGCAGGCCGAGGACATTCTTGAAATCCGGCTGCGTCAGTTGGCGCGTCTCGAGAAGATCAAGATCGAGAAGGAACTGACCGAGCTGCGCGATGAAAAGGCGAAGCTCGAGGAACTGCTCGGCAGCGACACGGCGATGAAGCGGCTGATCATCAAGGAAATCGACGCCGACGCGAAGCAGTATGGCGACGAGCGGCGCACGCTGATCCAGCAGGAAAAGCGTGCGGTATTCGAAGTGCGCGTCGTCGACGAGCCGGTCACCGTGGTCGTGTCGCAGCGCGGCTGGGTACGCGCGCTGAAGGGCCACGGGCTCGACGCGGCGAGTTTCATGTTCAAGGCCGGCGACGGTCTATACGCGGCGTTCCAGTGCCGCACGCCCGACACGCTGGTCGCGTGGGGCAGCAAGGGGCGCGTCTATTCGGTCGCGGTCGCGTTGCTACCGGGCGGTCGTGGCGACGGTGTGCCGGTGACGTCGCTGATCGAACTCGAGTCGGGCACGCATCTGATGCATTACTACGCGGCGTCGGCGGAGCAGCAGTTGTTGCTTGCGTCGAGCAACGGCTTTGGGTTTATCGCGAAGGTCGGCGACATGGTGAGTCGTGTGAAGGCGGGCAAGTCGTTCATGACGATCGACGCGGGCGCCACGCCGCTCGTGCCGATGCCGATGCTGCCGGACGCGACGCGGGTCGCGTGTCTGTCGAGTGGCGGCCGTCTGCTGGTGTTCGGTCTCGATGAGATGAAGACGTTGTCGGGTGGTGGGCGCGGCGTGATATTGATGGCGCTTGATGAGAACGAAACGCTGGTGCAGGCGTTGGCGATCGGCAAAGCCGGTGTTGTGTTGTCGGGTACCGGGCGTGGTGGGAAGCTTTATGAAGAGGTTTTTGCTGGGGCGGCGTTGACGCCGCATGTTGGGAAGAGGGCGCGGAAGGGGCGCTTGCCGGATAGTAAGCTGAAGCAATTGAGCTTGCGGCCAGTGGCGACCGAGTAGCGCTTTTTTTTGGGGTTTCTGCCTGGGCCGGCGGGTGCGATTTGGCGCCTCGTGGCGCGGGCGTTGGCCTTTGCTGTTTGCCCTCGCAGGCGGCTGTGATTTGGCGCCTCGCGGTGCGAGCGTTGCCCCTGTGCGGGGCGGCACTTACTCTTCTTTGCCGCGGCAAAGAAGAGTAAGCAGAAGAAAGCCGCCGAGATGTTACCAGGTCCTTTCCGTGTGAGGCCGGGAATGGCCCTCGCCTAAGTGTCCGCCTCATCCACACTGGGTAGTGGTCCGAGACGAGACCGTCTCCCGTGCCCCAAACCGGAGTGACAAAGCGCCCGCCCACCCCGCGGCGCACCGGTGTGCGCGCGGCAGGGTTTGCGTGGGAAACCCACAGGGAAGAGTGAGGACGCAGCGCAGAACAGCGACCGCGTTAAGCCGAAGCATTGACCGAGGGGCTATGCCCATCGGCGGCGAAGCCCGCCGGAACGGATGACTGCTGTGTCACTGACGTGTGTGATGCGAGGGCAGGTCTCGTCTCGGACCACTGCCCAGCGTGAACGAGGTGCCCACTTAGGCGAGGGCCATTCCCGGTATCACGCGGAAAGGACCTGGTAACATCTCGGCGGCTTTCTTCTGCTTACTCTTCTTTGCCGCGGCAAAGAAGAGTAAGTGCCGCCCCGCACAGGGGCAACGCCCACGCCGCGAGGCGCGAAATCGTAGCCGCCTGCCAGGGCAAACAGCAAGGGGCAACGCCTAGGCCGCGAGGCACGAATAAGCACCCGCCCGCAAGGGCAAACGGCAAAAGGCAACGCCTGCGCCGCGAGGCGCCAATAAGCACCCGCCTGCACAGGCAAAAAGAAATACCCAGCAAGAAATGAACTGGACAAGCGAGCCGCGGTCGAAAGCGCTCAATAGCGGTACGCATCCAACCCATGACAACCCACTAGCGCAGCGGCGCGCCCCCCACGATAAGAAAGGAAAACAACAAATGCCCATAGCGATCGAAATCGCACTCTTTCTACATCTGCTCGGCGTAGCCGTATGGATCGGCGGCATGGTCTTCGCGCACTTCTGCCTGCGCCCCGCGCTCGCGGACCTCTCGCCGCAATTGCGGCTACCGCTCTGGGAATCGGTGTTCGGGCGTTTCTTCAACTGGGTCGCGGCATCGGTGCTCGTCATCCTGCTGTCGGGCGGCTTCCTGCTGATGCAGTTCGGCGGCAGTCACGCCTCGTGGCAACTGCACGCGATGGCCGGCCTCGGCATCGTGATGATGCTGATCTTCGGACACATCCGCTTCGCCGTATTCCCCCGCATCCGCCGCGCCGTGCAGGCGCAGAACTGGCCCGACGGCGCTCGCGCGGTCGGTACCGTGCGGCGGCTCGTCGTCGTGAACCTCGTGCTCGGCGTCGTCACGATCGGCGTCGCGGTGCTGTCGCGCGGTCTCTGATCTTCCTGTCCGGTTCTGTCCTGTTCCACCGGGGCGCGGCGCCGCTGCGCTCACCACTCTACTGACGCACAGCGCCCAACCTTTCCGCCAGCGAATAGCGCTGCATGCAGCGCTCCATGCTGTCGAGAAACGCGTGGTCGGCGGCGCTCATCTTGCGGTCGCGATGCCACAGCAGATGCACGTCCACGTCCGCGAGTCCGTCGTCGGGCGGCAGGCGCCATAGCCGCTGCTGCGCGACGTCGTCGCGCACGATGTGCTCCGGCAGGCAGCCCACTCCATAGCCTGCGAAGATCAATCGGCGCACTTCATCGAGGCTCGCCGACGACGCGACGATCCTTCCAGTAAAGCCCTTCTGATCGCGAAACACGGTAAGCGGCGACAGGCTGTCGCCGATCTGGTCGCTCGTGAACGACACGAAGTTTTCCGCGAGCAGGTCCTGCATCGTCAGTTGCGACTGGCCGAACAGCCGATGATGCCGGCCGCAAAAAATCGCGTAGCGCTGCCGCAGGAAGCAGCGCATCTCCAGCTTGTCGACCGGCATGCGGCACAGGCTCAGGCCCGCGGTCGCGGTTTTCTGCAGCAACGACGAAATGATGTCCGACGAACGCATGACCTCGATCTGCAGATCGATCCGCGGATACGCGCGATGAAACTCCGCGAGGAATTCGTCGTACACCGGCGAATCGATCCGGCTGATGCTGAGTAGTCGGATCGAGCCGGTGATGTCGTCGACACGGTCGTCGAGTTCGGTTTCGAGCCGCGAGATGTTGCCGTAGATGTCGCTCGCAATCCGGTACACCTCTTCGCCCGCCTGGGTCGGCGTGAAAGTTTGCCCACGCCGCTCGATCAGCTTGCGGCCGAGCGTGTCCTCGAGCCGCTTCAGCGCCTGGCTCACCGCCGGCTGCGTCACGTAGAGCCGCGCGGCGGCGCGGCTCACGCTGCGCTCCTGGATGATCACGAGATAAGTGCGCAGCAGATTCCAGTCGAGTCGGTCGTTCAGGAAGCGGGCGATGTCGGCGCGCATGGCGTCTCTCCGGGAGCGGCTACGAGGCGGGGCGGGTGGAAGGTCAGGTATTAGCCAGATTTATGCCGAGAATAATAACTGGAAATTTGACTAATATTTTCTGGCTGGCGATAAACGGTCCACACGGCGGCCGCCGGTCTACGATCGGACAGGCCCGACCGACGAGACCGCAACCATTTGAGCCCAACCCCATGAACCAGCCCGCCATCCCCGCCCGCCAGCCGGTGCGCGCCGCCATCGCGGCGTTCATCGGCACGATGATCGAGTGGTACGACTTCTACATCTACGCCACTGCCGCCGCGCTCGTGTTCGGCGAGCTGTACTTTCCGTCGCGCGATCCATTCGTCAGCACGATGGCGTCGTTCGCGACGTTCGCGGTGGGCTTCTTCGCGCGGCCGCTCGGCGGGCTGATCTTCGGCCATCTCGGCGATCGCATCGGCCGCAAGAAAGCGCTGATGACCACGCTGATGATGATGGGCGTCGCGACGGTCTGCGTCGGGCTGCTGCCGTCGTTCTCGAAGGTCGGCGTACTGGCCCCGGTGCTGCTCGTGCTGCTGCGGGTGGTGCAGGGCATCGCGGTCGGCGGCGAGTGGGGCGGCGCGGTGCTGATGGCCGGCGAGCATGCGCCGCAGGGTCGCCGTACGTTCTTCGCGTCGTTCGCGCAGCTCGGCAGTCCGGCGGGGCTGATCCTGTCGCTCATCGCGTTCCGCGCGGTGACGTCGCTCGACAAGGCCGACTTGCTGTCGTGGGGCTGGCGTCTGCCGTTTCTCGCGAGCGCGGTGCTGCTCGTCGTGGGCATCCTGATCCGGCTCGGCGTGAACGAGTCGCCGGAATTCCAGCGCGTGAAGGACACGAGCAAGACGCTGAAGCTGCCCATCGCGGAAGTGTTTCGCTCGGCGTGGGGGCTCGTGCTGCTCTGCATCGGCGCGAACACGATCGGCATCGCGGGCGTCTACTTCACCAACACGTTCATGATCGCGTACACGACGCAGTACGTCGGCATCGCGCGCTCGATGATTCTCGACTGCCTGTTCGCCGTCGCGATCATCCAGTTCTGCGTGCAGCCGCTGGCTGCGTGGGTCGCCGAGCGCATCGGCGGCGCGCGTTTCCTGAAGCTTGCGGCGCTCGCCGCGATGCTGTCGCCGTATCCGATGTTCGTGCTCGTGCAGCGCGCCAGCGTCGTGCCGATGGTGATCGGCATCGCGATCGCTGTTGTCTGCATGGCGAGCTTCTATTCGGTGATCGCGGGTTTCGTCAGCGGTGTGTTCGACACACGCGTGCGCTACTCGGCGATCTCGCTGTCATACCAGGTGTGCGGCGCGATCGCCGGCGGTCTGACACCGCTCGCCGGTACGTGGCTCGCGCATCGCTATACCGGCCAATGGTGGCCGCTCGCGGTTTTCTATACGTGCCTCGCGGGCATCTCGCTGCTGTGCATCGTCGCGCTCGACGCGCGCCGTGCACGCCGTGCGGATGCCACCGATGCCACCGATTCACGCGATGCGCTCGGCGCGAACTGAACGCTTCGATCAACGGAGGAAGACGATGAAGGACCTGTTGCACATCGATGGCCCGAGGCTGTGGGCGAGTCTGATGGAAATGGCGAAAATCGGCGCGACGCCGCGTGGCGGTGTGCGTCGCCTCGCGCTCACCGATGAAGACCGGCTCGGACGCGAGCGTTTCGCGCAGTGGTGCCGTGACGCGGGCATGCGGGTGAGCGTCGACGAAGTCGGCAACCTGTTCGCGACGCGCGCCGGCACCGATCCGCACGCGGCGCCGGTGCTGATCGGTAGCCATCTCGACACACAGCCCGAAGGCGGACGCTTCGACGGCGTCTACGGCGTGCTCGCCGCGCTCGAAGTCGTGCGCACGCTGAACGACGCGGGGCTCGCGACCGACAAACCGATCGAGATCGTGTCGTGGACCAACGAGGAGGGCGCGCGCTTCACGCCCGCGATGCTCGGCTCGGCGGTGTTCACCGGAGCGATGCAGGTGGACACAGCACTCGACACGTGCGACGCGCAGGGTGTGACGCTCGCCGATGCATTGCGCTCGATCGGCATCGAGCACGCATCGACTACGCCCACACTGCGCCTGGCACAGCACCAGCCGGTCGACTCATACTTCGAAGCACACATCGAACAAGGCCCCGTGCTCGAAGCGAACGATACGACGATCGGCATCGTAACCGGCGGCCAGTCGATCCGCTGGCTCGACGTCGAGGTGACTGGCACGGCCGCGCATGCGGGTACGACGCCGATGCCGTATCGCCGCGACACGTTGTTCGCGTGCGCGCAGATGGCGAGCGAACTCGAACGGATCGTCGCGCGCTACGCGCCGCGCGGACTCGCGACGATCGGCCAGGTCGATATCCCGAACGCGTCGCGCAACACGATCGCGGGCCGGCTCGCGTTCACCGTCGATCTGCGTCATCCCGACGACGCGCAGGTCGACGCGATGGAACGCGATCTGCGCGATGCGTTCACGCGGATCGCCCAGGCGCGCGGCGTGCAGGTCGACGTCTCGACGCATTGGGTAAGCCCCGCGACGCCATTCGACGAACCTTGCGTCGCACTCGTCGCCGATGCAGCGGCCGGGCTCGGCTATTCGCACGAACGCATCGTCAGCGGCGCGGGGCACGACGCGATCCATCTCGCGCGCTATTGCCCGACCGCGATGGTGTTTATCCCGTGCGTCGGCGGGTTGTCGCACAATGAAGCCGAAGACGCGCTGCCCGACGACGTCACGCGCGGCGCCGACGTGTTGTTGAACGCGGTGCTTGCACGCGCGGGCATCGTGCAGACCGTCGCGGCCTGAACGGCGCACCGCATGCACCACCTCTGAAGAAACCGGATCCGCCATGCTGACCTTCTTCCATCCCGACCAGTTGCTCCATCATCCGCGCTCGTATCTGTCGCGTGGGCAGATGCGGACGCCGCAGGAAGTGCCCGAGCGCGCGGAACGCCTCGTCGCGGCCGCGCATGCGCTCGGCTTCGACGTGCGCGAACCCGCCAACGCGGGCACGGCACCGATCGCCGCGGTGCACGACATGAACTACCTGCGCTTTCTCGAGGAAGCACACCGCGACTGGAAAAAGATTCCCGCCGACTGGGGCGACGAAGTGATGTCGAACGTGTATGTGCGCGAGGGCAATCCGCTACGCGGCGTGCTCGCGCAGGCCGCGCGCTATCTCGCCGACGGTAGCTGTCCAGTGGGCGAGCAGACGTGGCGCTCGGCATACTGGTCCGCGCAGTCAGCGCTCGCGGCTGCAGCCGCGGTGAGGGACGGCGCGCACGAAGCATGGGCGTTGTGCCGGCCGCCTGGTCATCACGCGCGCACCGATGCGGCGGGTGGTTTCTGCTATCTGAACAACGCGGCGATCGCTGCGCAGTCGCTGCGCGGGCGTCATGCGCGCGTCGCGATCCTCGACACCGACATGCATCACGGACAGGGCGTGCAGGAGATTTTCTACGGACGCGACGACGTGCTGTACGTGTCGATCCACGGCGATCCGATGAACTTCTATCCGGTCGTCGCGGGCTTCGAGGACGAGCGTGGTGAAGGTGCCGGCGACGGTTTCAACGTGAATCTGCCGATGCCGCACGGTTCACCGGAAGCGGCGTTCTTCGAGCGACTCGACGATGCGTTGCGCGTGCTCAAGCGCTTCGAGCCCGATGCGCTGGTGCTCGCGCTTGGCTTCGATATCTACAAGGACGATCCGCAGGCGCAGGTCGCGGTGACGACCGAGGGCTTCGGCCGGCTCGGCGCGGCGATCGGCGCGCTCGATCTGCCGTCGGTGATCGTGCAGGAGGGCGGCTATCACCTGCAGAGTCTCGAGGCGAACGCGCGCGCTTTTTTCGATGGGTTCGGACAGAGCAGAACCTGAGCCGGATAAGGACACGGCTCGCGCCGGTGTCGCGTTGCCTGTCGTTGTAAGATGCGGGCTCGATCGATTGCTCGCTCCGACACATGCAAGGTCCTCCGATCGCCTCATCAAGTCCAGCGCAGTCCGGTAACGTACTCGAGGTCCTGACGGTTTTTCTGAAACTGGGCCTCACGTCGTTTGGCGGCCCCATTGCACATCTCGGATATTTCCGGCGCGAATTCGTCGATCGGCGCCACTGGCTCGACGACGAGGGCTATACCGATCTCGTTGCGTTATGTCAGTTTCTGCCCGGCCCCGCGAGCAGTCAGGTGGGATTTGCCATCGGCCTGATGCGCGCAGGGTGGCTGGGCGGCCTCGCCGCATGGTGCGGTTTCACGTTGCCGTCGGTATTCCTGCTGATCGCGTTTGCCGCACTCGCACCGGATATCGGAAGCGGCGTCGGACAAGGTATCGTGCACGGTCTCAAGCTGGTGGCGGTGGCCGTCGTCGCGCAGGCCGTCTGGGACATGGCGAGGCGCATGTGCGCGGAGCGTCGTCGCGCGGCGATTGCATTGATCGCAATGGCATTGCTTGCCGTGCTGACGACGGTCTATGCGCAACTGCTGGTCATCGTGCTCGGTGCGCTGCTCGGTGTCGTGCTATGTAGAGATCCGCGGGCTGAGCCAGGTCGCGAGCCTCACCCGGCGCTCGCCGCGTGGTGCGTTTCCCGGGCAGCGGGCTGGGGTGCCATGACGCTGTTCTGCGTGCTCCTGTTCGGGCTGCCGGCGCTGCTTGCGCAGCACGACGTGCCCGGCGCTCGACTGTTCGACGCCTTCTATCGTTCCGGGGCGTTGGTGTTCGGCGGCGGTCACGTCGTGCTGCCGTTGCTGCAGGAGCGAACCGTCGCGACGGGGTGGATTGCGCCGGGCGATTTTCTGGCGGGCTACGGTGCCGCGCAGACCGTGCCGGGTCCGTTGTTCACCTTTGCGGCGTTTCTTGGCTGGACGATTTCGGGGGACACGCATCGATGGGCCGGCGCCGTGCTCGCGACCATCGGCATCTTTTTGCCGGGCCTGCTTCTTGTGATCGCGGCGTTGCCCCACTGGCAGTCGCTGCGTCGTCGCGCGGCCACGACCGCGATGCTCGGCGGGGTCAATGCGGCGGCGGTGGGTCTGCTGGCGACAGCGCTCTACACGCCGGTCTGGACGAGTGCAGTGCTTTCGAAGATCGACTTCGCGATCGCCGCGCTCGGCTTTCTGCTGTTGACACGCTGGAAGACACCGCCACTCGCGGTCGTCGTGGTCTGCGCGCTCGGCGGCGTCGCCGAATTCATGCTGCGGTGACCGTGGGGCGGCGGGCACTCCTGCTGTCGTCCGAAGCGGTGCCCTTCGACAAGCCCGCTTACAAATGCCCCCACACAAGCCACACCCCGCACGCCGCCGCGACAGTCCCGTACACGAAATACACTGGCACCTTCGCGCGCATGAAGCACACAGCGGAAAACAACGCGGTCAGCAGATAGACCGGTTCGAGCGGCACATGCCCGGCGATCCGCAACACTGCGACCGCGAGGAACGCGGTCGTCACCGCGCGCAGCATCCGCATGCCGTGTTCGAAGCGCGCGTGCGCCTTCAACTGATACAGATGACGCTGCGCGAGCACGACGAGGCAGCCCGACGGCACGAACAGCGCGAGTGTCGCGACGAGCGCGCCGATCCAGCCGTCCACGAGATAACCGAAGAACGGCACGACGTTCAGCAGCGGTCCCGGCGACAGCGGCGACAGCGAGAACGCCAGCGTGAAGTCGTTATCCGACACGCCGATCGAGGGCGTGACGAACAGCGTCTTCAGTACCGGCAACGCGGAGAAGCCGCCGCCGAACAGCGTCATGCCAGCGCCGGCGAGCCGCGGCCACAGTAGCGGGAGGTCGTAGCGCTGCGGCAGCGGCAGTGCGAACAACACGAGCAGCAGACCGAGCCCCGCAAGGATCTGCCAGTCCCCGCGCTCGATCTTGACGACGATCGGCTGCCGGCGTACCGGGCTCGCGATCCAGCCCACCGCGAACGCGCCGCCGAGAATCACGATGTACACTGCCGGGCTGCGCGCCAACACAAGTCCGATGCAGCCGAGCACGGCGCCGGCCCATTCGAGCTTGCCGCGCACCAGCGTGCGCGTCTGTTTGTACCAGGTGACGGCGATCAGCGTCGCGAGCACGACGCTGAAGTGATTGAGCAGCGTTTGCGACGCGGCGGCGCGCACGAGCGGCGTGCGATAGAAGATCGCGAACAACGTCATCAGCGTGAAGAACGGCAGCACGCTCGCGATGCCGGCGATCCACGCACCCGCGCGGCCACGCAGCGCATGACCGAGCTGCACGGCGACGTTGCAGCCCACTGGCCCCGGCACCATCCATGCGAGCGCGATCAGGTCGGAGAATGCGACGCGCGACAACCGTCCTTCGCGTTCGACGTAGTGATGCTCGAGCTGCGCCATCAGTGCGAGGCCGCCCCACGACAGCGTGGACAGCCCGAAGACGACGCGAAACAGCGTCCATAGCGGCTCGCGTTCGCCACGCCGGGTCGCGTCCTTGAGTGTGGTGGTCGTCTGCATCGTGCGCGCGCGATCGCCGGTGGCTCCGTGCGTCTCTCCGTTCAGGCCGGATAGTTAGCGTGGTGATTGAACGCGTGCCGCATGGCCCTGCGCGGCGCGCGTTCCGGTCAGGCAGCGACGCAGCTACGCGGACTGTCCGCTGGCATTCGACGTCGCGCTCGCGCTGTCGGCGTCCCGATCGTGCGTGCCGTGCTTCCCGGGCATTCCGCATACGCCGAAGCGGTCGAGCAATGCCGGGATCGCTTCGACCGGCACCGGGCGTGAGAACAGGAAGCCTTGCGCCTCGATATGGCCGAGCGCCGCGAGCCACGCGATCTGCTCTTCGGTCTCCGTGCCTTCGACGACCACCGTGAGCCCGAGCGAGCGCGCGAGGTTGACGATCGCGGTGACCATCACGCAGACGCTGCGGTCGCCGGGAATCGCCTGCACGAACGAGCGGTCCACCTTCAGCGTATCGACCGAGAAGCGGTTCAGGTACGACAGCGACGAATAGCCGGTGCCGAAGTCGTCGAGCGCGATCCGCACGCCGAGCCGCTTCAGCGCGAAGATTTTTTCCGACACGAGTTCGGGGTACTCCATCATCGCGGTCTCGGTGATCTCGAGTTCGAGACGGCGCGCCGAGATGCCGGTTTCCTCGATTGCCTGCGAGATCGTCTCGAACAGGTCGCCGCGCCAGAACTGCACGGCCGAGATGTTCACCGCGAGCGATAGCGTGTCGTAACCCTGTTGCTGCCACAGCGCGAGCTGGCGGCAGGCAGTCTGGATCACGAAGTCGCCGATCGGCACGATCAGGCCGGTCGATTCGGCGACCGGAATGAATTCGCTCGCCGGAATCAGGCCGTGCTGCGGATGGTTCCAGCGCACCAGCGCTTCGAAGCCGGTGATGCAGCGGCGCGTGAGATCGATCTTCGGCTGGTATGCGAGGAACAGCTGGCCGTCCGCGAGCGCGACGCGCAACTGCTGCTCCCATTTCATCAGATGATCCGCGCGGTGCGACAGCTGCGGCGAATAGAACTGGTAGCAGTTCTTGCCCGCGTCCTTCGCGCTGTACATCGCGAGATCGGCCTTCTTCAGCAGATCGATCTCGCTCTCGTTGACCACCGAGTACAGCGCGATGCCGATGCTCGCGTGCAGCACGAACGAACTGCCGCGCACTTCGAATGGCCGCGAGAAGACGTCGGATGCCGCTTCGGCGAGATCGACCGCGCGCTTCTCGACGCCGTCGCCCTTCACGACGACGACGAATTCGTCGCCACCGATGCGCGACAGCGTGCCCGCCACGCCCACCGCGTCGGCGAGACGCGCGGAGGTCATCTGCAGCACGATGTCGCCGGCGTTGTGGCCGAGCGTATCGTTGACCGCCTTGAAGTTGTCGAGGTCGATGAAGAGAATCGCGAGCCGGCCGAGATTCGATGGCTGGCTCACATCGAGCCGCAGGCTCTGCAGCGTCGCGTACCGGTTGGGCAGACCGGTCAGCAGATCGTATTCGACGAGATGCGTCATCTCGCGCTCGCGGCCGAGCAGCTTGCTGATCAGGCCCGTCGCGACCGCGAAGAAACTGAGCATCGCGAGCGAGATGAAACTCGCCATCAGCAGATAGACGTTGCGCGTGTGGTTGTAGTCGGCGAATTCCTCGGCTTGCGACAGGCCAACCAGCACGCCGAGCGGATAGCCGTCGATATGGCGGTACGACACGATGCGCGTCACGCCGTCGATCGAATCGACGTAGGTGCCCGACACGTGTTCGGAGGTCGGGTAAGTGCCGCTCGCGGTGAACGTGCCGTTCGCGCGTTCGGCGCTACCGGTGCGGCGCGCGAGCACGGTGCCGTTGTCGGAGATCACCGCGATCACACCGTCGCGGCCGATCGCCGCGTTGTTGTAGAAGTCGCTCGTGAAGTAGCTCGGATCTTCCGACACCACGACGACACCCGCGAACGAGCCGTCCGGATGATTCAGGCGACGCGTCATCTGCAGCGTCCAGTGACCCGACACGCGGCCGAGCACCGGTTTGCTGATGTACAGCTGATCGTCGTTCTCGTGCTCGTGAACCTTGAAGTGCTCGCGGTCCGACAGATCGATGTGCTTCGGATTCAGTTCGGCGGTGTTCGCGATCAGCCTGCCGTGCTCGTCGATCAGCGACACCTGCACGAGCGTCTCGCTCTGCACGACGCCTTTCTCGACCGTGCTCGCAAGATCGAAATGCCCCGGCGTTTTCTCGAATTCGTACTTCACGAAGCGCGTGATCTGGTCGACCTGATGGATCGCTTTCACGGTGTGCTGTTCGAGCGCCGAGGAGAGGATCGCGGCGGAGGCCATCGCCTCGCGATTGGTCGCTTCCTTTTCGACCGACAGGCGCGCGAAGATCACGGCCCACAGCAGGATCAGGACGAGCACGCCGAGCGCCGGAATGGCGAGCAGCGCGCGTCGGCGCGAAACGCCCGGGTCGGCGCGATATCGTGTGTCGCGAGCGGAAACGGACCGGAACGGATTCATCGGACGGGTCGGGCCCCTGCGCCTTCAGGCTGCGGCCCCGGATACATCGACTGCGCTGATTTCGAATATGGCTGCATGATGAACTGGGTATGGGTCGCGCAGAGGAAACGACGGTCGCGCCACAGTATCCGTATAACACCGGATCGATTCTCGATATTACTGAATGGCGATAGATTAAGGAAGGGCCGGAGGCTCGGGTATACGCTGTCGCTCGAATCTCGCGTGCGGGCGTGCGGGCGCCCGCCGGAAGGGCCTCCGCGAGCGTTCGCCCACGTTGCGGGCGATTCCCGCGATTGACCACGGCGTTATTTGATCGTTATCTGAAAAAGCGAAAAGATATCTTTAATTCGCAGGCGACCGGGTTATTCATGCGGAGCGCATGAAGAGCGGTCGCCTGTCGTCTCGCGATGCGCCGGGCGGACCGGCGCATGGACGTTTTAAGCGGGATGTTTTAAGCGCCGCTACGGTCAAGCGCGCGGTCAAGCGTGATCGTGCCGTCGACGATCGTTACGGCCGGGCCGCCGATCCAGATCTTGCCCGCGTCGTCGTCATAGCGGACTGCGACGTGGCCCGCACGGCCAATCACGGTGCCCTGACGCGCGGTGTAGCGCGTGCCCGGGCGCCGCTTCTGGGCGGTGAGCAGACCGGCGAGCGCCGCATTTGCGCTGCCGGTGACGGGGTCTTCACCGACGCCGAAGCTGCCGCCCGCCATCAGGCAGCGCACTTCGAACGTCGCAGGACCGTTCGCGTCATGCGGACCGTAGACGGCGACACCATGCGTGCCCACCTTCTGTACGACCTGCGCGAGCCTGGCGGGATCCGGTTCGATCGCGAGACACGCTTGCGCCGAGTTGACACGCACGACGAGCCACGGTGCGCCGTTGTCAATTGCGCACGGCGGCGCGTCGAAGTCGATGGCCGACGTGCGCAACGCATCGCTGAGTGCCGCATAGTCGTGCTCCGGCAGCGGCGTCACGCGCGCGGGCGGTGCGGCGAACGCCCACGTGCGGTCGGGTTGCTCGATAAGTTCGACGAGACCCACGCCGCATTGCTGCACGAGCCGGCCCGGCTGCTTCGGCTGGTAACCGTTTTCGAGCAGCGCATGCGCGGTGCCGAGCGTTGGGTGTCCCGCGAACGGCAGCTCCGCCTGCGTCGTGAAGATGCGGACGAAATAGTCGGCGGCGGGATCGGTCGGCGTGACGACGAAGGTCGTCTCCGACAGGTTGGTCCAGCGCGCGATCGCCTGCATCTGCGCGGTGTCGAGTCCGTTGCCGTCGAGTATCACGGCGAGCGCATTGCCCTTGAACGGTACTGCGGTGAAAACGTCGACCTGTTTGAAGCTAACGGTGTGAGCAGTCATGGTCATCGTGCGGGCTCTTTGGGCGGCGTACGTGCCGCGATAAAAAACGCCGCGGACGGAGTGACCGTCGGCGGCGTAGCGTAGTGAAGCGTAGCGGATAGGGCAGGTAGACCCGCCGGCCGCGCTTACTGAACTTCGGCGATCAGCTCGATTTCGACGCACGCGCCGAGCGGAATCTGCGCGACGCCGAACGCGGAGCGCGCATGCTTGCCGCGCTCGCCGAATACGTCGGCGATCAGCTCGGACGCGCCGTTCGTCACGAGATGCTGCTCGGTGAAATCGAGCGTCGAGTTGACGAGGCTCATCACCTTCACGATGCGCGTCACGCGGTTCAGATCGCCGACGTGCGCATGCAGCGTCGCGAGCAGATCGATCGCGATCGAGCGCGCCGCGGCCTTGCCTTCTTCCGTGGACAGCGAAGCGCCGAGCTTGCCGACCCACACCTTGCCGTCCTTCTTCGCGATGTGACCCGACAGGTACACCGTGTTGCCGCTTTGCGCGCTCATCACGTAGGCGGCGGCGGGTGCGCCCGCGACGGGCAGTTCGATACCGAGTTCCTTCAGCTTGTCGTACACGTTGGCCTGTGCCATGAGAAGTCCTTGTCTGTCGATAAAAAATGGGAGAGCTTGTCGCTGAGACCCGCGCTCAGACCTTCGCGCGAATCAGTGCGGCGAGGCGCGCAACGCCTTCGTCGATTTTCGCGGGTGGCACCGTGACGAACGACAGTCGCAGCGTATGGTGCTGCGCGTTGTCGGCGAAGAACGGCGCACCGGGCACGAACGCAACGTTCTGCGCGACCGCTTCCTCGAGCAGCTTCATGCTGTCGATGTGTGTGGGCAGCGTCACCCACACGAACATGCCGCCTTCCGGACGGTTCCAGCTGACGCCTTCGGGCATGTAGCGCTCGAGCGACGCGAGCATTGCCGCGCACTGGTCGCGATACAGCGCGCGGATGGTCGGCACGTGTGTGTCGAGAAAGCCGTCCTTCACGACTTCGTGCACGATGCGCTGCGTGAAGCTCGGCGTGTGCAGATCGGTGGCCTGCTTCGCCTGCACGAGCTTGAAGTGCAGTTCCTCGGGCGCGATGATGTAGCCGACCCGCAGACCCGGCGCGAGCACCTTCGAGAACGAGCCGAGATGCACGATGTGATCGGGTGCCATCGACAGCAGCGTCGGCAGCGGTTCGCCCGCGTAGTCGAGCGCACCGTACGGATCGTCTTCGATCACCGGGAACGGCGAGGTTTTCGCGAACGCGGCGAGCGCGCGGCGGCGTTCGATCGGCAGCCGGCGGCCCGTCGGATTCTGGAAATTCGGCTGTGCGTACAGCAGACGCGCACCGGCCGTGAGTTCGGGCGTGAGTGCGTCGGGGATCAGGCCGGCGTCATCGGTCGGCACCTGCACGTAGCGCGGCTCGAACATCGAGAACGATTGCAGCGCGCCGAGATAGGTCGGCGTTTCGACGAGCACGGGGCTATCCGGGCACACCAGCACCTTGCCGAGCAGATCGAGCGCTTGCTGCGAGCCCGTCGTGATCAGCACCTGAGTCGGGCGGATCTGCACGCCATTCGTCGAGTAACGCGCCGCGACCCATTCACGCAGCGGCAGATAGCCCTCGGTCGCGCTGTACTGCAGTGCGGCGGCCGGCGCATCGCGCAGGATGCGGTCGGAGGCTTCGCGCATCCGCTCGGCCGGGAACGTGGCCGGCGACGGCAGACCGCCCGCAAACGAGATGACTTCGGGCCGTTCCGTGACCTTCAGGATTTCGCGGATCGCGGAGCTGGTGAGCTTGCGCGCGCGCACTGAAAGTTGCCACTTCGGGGCTTGAAGGTCGCTTTGGTCCATAGTCTCCTCGTCTCTATTGCTGGAACAGGTCGGTCAAAAGGTCGATTATCGCGCATCGCGCGGGGTTGGCGTGGGGTTGAGATCCACACTGATACTCATCATCATGCTCACGCGGCACGCGCGGGCAGCGGTGCGGTGCGTACCGCGGCACGACGACCGAGCATCACGGTGGCGATCACGGCGGCGGCGAACAGCCACGTCGACGGCGCCACGGTCTCGCCGAAGCACAGCACGGAAAACGCCATCGTGAAGAAAATCTGCAGCAGCTGTACCTGACCGACGCGTGCGGTGCCGCCCATCGCGAGCCCCGCGTACCAGGCAAAAAAGCCGATGAACTGCGAGAACAGCGTGACGTAGCCGAACGCGAGCCAGGTCTTCAGCGCGACCGGCTGCGGATGCAGCACGTGATGCTGCCACGCGAGCCAGCCGACCGGCAGCACGAGAAACGGCGCGGACACAACGAGCGCCCAGCAGATCACCTGCCAGCCGCCGATCTGCCGCGCGAGCCGCGCGCCTTCCGCGTAGCCGAGCGCACCGATGCCGACGGCGACGAGCATCAGCAGGTCGCCGGTCTGCAGCGTGCCGCCGCCCGACTGCAGCGCGAACCCGACGACGATTGCGCTGCCCGCGAGCGCGCTTGCCCAGAATGCCTTCGACGGCCGCTCATGCGACAGCCACGCCGCGTACAGCGCGACGCACAGCGGCTGCAGCCCGTTGACCACCGCGCCGTGCGACGCGGGCACGGTCTTCATCGACCACGCGGAGAACACGGGGAACGCGACGATCACGCCAAGCGAGACGACCGCGAGGCTTTTCATCTGCGGCCACGTGGGCCGGCGTTCGCGGCGCCATGCGAGCAGCGCGGCGGCGGGCACCGCGGCAGCGAGCGCGCGGCCGAGGCCGTTCAGCAGCGGATGAAACTCCGCGACGACGATGCGCGTCATCGGCAGGGTGAGGCTGAAGATCACGACGCCGACGAGGCCGAGCAACATGCCTTGGGATTCACGCGGATTCATACGTATGTTTCGAGGTTCGTTTCGGATCGTTAGAAGAGGCGGTTCAGCGCAGCGTGCGCGGACCAGCGGGTGTATCGAATTCGGCGATGAGAGAGGGGGTGCTATTCGTGCTGTCGGTCGCATCGAGCTGCAGCAGCGACGCGGCACCAAGCCAGCGCAACTGCTCGCGCACGACGTCGGCTTGCGGATGCACGGCCTTCAGGCTCTTCAGCGCGAGGCCGGTCTCGGGCAGCACCGCCGACGGATGATGCGACGTGTCCCACTGGATCAACGTCGGCACGATGCCGTCGCCTGCGCCTTGCCATGACGGGAACGCGCCGTCGTCCGGCACCGCGAGTTGCCACGTGAAGTCGCCGCGCGTCATCGGCACGACAGGCGGAATGCGTTGCGGGTACTGCGCCTGCCACGCAGCGAGTTGCTTCGGCCGCTCGACGCGCACGACCCAGTGCGACAGATACGGACCGGCGGCGAGCCGCGTCTGCGTGTCGGGTGCGTCGAGCGCGAACAGGCGAGGGCGCGCGGGTGCATCCGACGCGGCCTCGGCGGCGTCCGGATCGGCGGCGATCACTTCGAGATAGACACCGTCCCACAGATTCAGCAGACGGTTGTGCGTGCGCATCAGCGGATGTGCGCCGCCGCCCGCGGGCGCAACGCCGAGCGTGTCGGCGACGTATTGCGTGCCTTCGTCGAGCGTGCGGGCGGAAATCACGAGATGGTCGATGCGAAGCGAGCGGACGGTCATGAGCGGATCGGGAAAAACGGTTCGGGACGAGGCGGCAGATGGGGCGCGCGGTGCGGGTCCCGGCACGGCATGCAGGCCATTGGGCCGGGCCGGATAGCATACCCGTTCGCCCTGTAGCGGACCACGCGCAGCCGGAATGCCCAGCATATTCCGGCGCATGGCGCGACCGCGCACGAACCGCATCGTCCGGCTCAATGTAACGCGTTGGACCGGCACAGTAACGGTACAATCGGGCCAATAACGTTCGGTACAGTTGCCTGCTATTGCCACCCGCAGTGATCACCCCGCCGGAGAACGCGATGTCCGTTCCGCTCGACCAGATTCCCGCTCCGCACGATGCGTCGTCGACGACGCTCGTCGAGCAGCTCGTGCAATGGGGCCGGCACCGCATCGAGGAGCGCGTGTTTCGCCCCGGCATGCGGATGCCGTCGATCCGCAAGCTCGCGCTCGATAAGGGCGTGTCGCGCTTCACGGTGGTCGAGGCGTACGAGCGGCTCGTCGCGCAGGGCTATCTGGATTCGCGACGCGGCTCGGGTTTCTACGTGCGCGAACGGCTCGCGGTGCCGATGCCCGGCGAGCGTCGTGGCACGGTCGCCGAAGCCGTGCCGGGATCGAGCACGCTCGACGTGGTCTGGCTGCTGCGCAACATGCTGCATACGTCGACGCGGCCCGAGAAGGGCCCCGGCCTCGGCTACCTGCCGAGTCGCTGGCTCGACGGCGAACTGATCACTGGCGCGCTGCGCACACTGAGCCGGCAGAGCGGCGCGCAGATGCTCGGCTTCGGCACGCCGCTCGGTTTTCTGCCGCTGCGGCAGCAACTGCAGACGCGCCTCGAGGAACTCGAGATCGGCGCGTCGCCGGACCAGATCGTGATGGTGTCCGGCATTACCCAGGCGATCGATCTGATCTCGCGGATCTACGTGCAGCCCGGCGACGCGGTGATCGTCGGCGACCCGGCGTGGTTCCAGATGTTCGGCCGCTTCGCGTCGCAGGGTGCGCGGCTCGTCGGCATGCCGTACACGCCGGACGGTCCCGACCTCGACGCGCTCGAGACGCTCGTCGAGACATGGCGCCCGAAAATGCTCGTGATCAACTCGGTACTGCAGAATCCGACCGGCACGTCGCTGACGGCCGCGCAGGCGTTCCGCATCCTGCGTCTCGCGGAGGCGTACGACTTCATCGTCGTCGAGGACGACGTGTACGGCGACCTGTGTCCGCCGGGTTATCCGGCGACGCGCCTCGCGAGCCTCGATCAATTGAAACGCGTGATCTATCTCGGCAGCTTTTCGAAGACACTCGCGGCCAACCTGCGCGTCGGGTTCGTCGCGTGTGCGCCGGAGGTCGCGCGGGCCGTCACCGACCAGAAGATGCTGGTCGGCATGACGTCGCCGGAACTGAACGAACGTGTGCTGTACAAGATCCTGACCGAAGGTCATTACCGGCGTCACGTCGAGCGGTTGCGTGCGCGGCTCGATGGCGTGCGCGACAAGGCTGCACGGATGCTCGAGAAGACCGGGCTGAACCTGTTCCAGTCGCCGGGCGCGGGGATGTTCCTGTGGGCCGACACCGGGGCCGATTCCGACGGCCTTGCCGCGGCCGGTCACGAAGCGGGCTTCCTGCTCACACCGGGCAGCCTGTTCTCGCCGCACCAGTCGCCCACTACGTGGATGCGCTTTAACGTCGCGAACTGTGGCGATCCGGCGCTGTCAGCGTTCCTGTGCCGCTATCTCGATGGGCTGACGCGCCGCGCCTCTTGAAAAACGCGCCGTGCGCCCTTATCTGCGCGCACGGTTCTCCATCTACCAGATCAACCAGCCAAGCACAGAGGAAGTCAGACATGGCCCAGCAAACCATGAGCTTTCAGGCGGAAGTGAAACAGCTTCTGCACCTGATGATTCATTCGCTGTACAGCAACAAGGAAATTTTTCTGCGCGAGCTCATCTCGAATGCATCCGATGCGGCCGACAAGCTGCGCTTCGAAGCGATCGAAAACGCCGCGCTATACGAGAACGATCCGAACCTGCGTATCCGTGTGGCGTACGACAAGACCGCGCGCACCGTGACGATCGACGACAACGGCATCGGCATGAGCCGCGACGAAGCGATCTCGAACCTCGGCACGATCGCGCGCTCGGGTACGAAGGAGTTCTTCGGCAAGCTGTCCGGCGACCAGCAGAAGGACGCGGCGTTGATCGGTCAGTTCGGCGTCGGTTTCTATTCCGGCTTCATCGTCGCCGAGCGCATCACAGTCGAGACGCGCCGCGCCGGTCTGCCCGCAAGCGAAGGCGTGCGCTGGGAAAGCGCGGGCGAGGGCGACTTTGAGGTCGACACGATCGAACGCGCGGCGCGCGGCACGACGATCACGCTGCATCTGCGCGCCGACGAAGACGAACTGCTGTCGTCGTATCGCCTGAAGTCGATTATCCAGAAGTACTCCGACCACGTCGCGCTGCCGATCCTGATGCAGAAGGAAGAGTGGGACGCGGAAAAGAGCGAGATGGTGCTGAAGGACGAGGACGAGACCGTCAATCAGGCGAGCGCGCTGTGGACCCGCTCGAAGAACGACATCACCGACGAGCAGTACCAGCAGTTCTACCTGCACCTCGCGCACGATCATGAAAATCCGCTCGCGTGGACGCACAACCGCGTCGAGGGCCGCAGCGAATACACGCAGTTGCTGTACGTGCCGACGCGCGCACCGTTCGACATGTGGAATCGCGAGCAGCGCGGCGGCCTCAAGCTGTACGTGAAGCGCGTGTTCATCATGGACGATGCCGAGCAACTGCTGCCCGCGTATCTGCGTTTCGTGAAGGGTGTCGTCGATTCGAGCGATCTGCCGCTCAATGTGTCGCGTGAAATCCTGCAGGAAAGCCGCGACGTGAAGGCGATCCGCGAAGGCGTGACGAAGCGCACGCTGTCGATGCTCGAAGAACTCGCGAATGCCGAAGACGATGCGGGCAAGGACAAGTACAAGACGTTCTGGACCGCGTTCGGCCAGGTGCTGAAGGAAGGCGCTGGCGAAGACGCCGCGAACCACGAGCGCATCATGAAGCTGCTGCGCTTCGCGTCGACGCATACCGACAGCGCCGAACAGAACGTGTCGTTCGCCGATTACGTCGCGCGGATGAAGCCCGAGCAGACGAAGATCTACTACGTCACCGCCGACACGCTGCAGGCTGCGAAGAACAGCCCGCACCTCGAAGTGTTCCGCAAGAAGGGCGTCGAAGTGCTGCTGCTGACCGACCGCGTCGACGAATGGATGCTGTCGTATCTGAACGAGTTTGACGGCAAGCCGCTCGCGAGCGTCGCGCGTGGCGACCTCGATCTCGGTGCGCTGAACGACGAGGAAAAGGCCGAGCAGGAAAAGGTCGGCGAGGCGTTCAAGCCGCTCGTCGAGAAGATGAAAGAGGCGTTGAAGGACAAGGCGAAGGACGTGCGGCTCACGTTCCGTCTGACCGATTCGCCGTCGTGCCTCGTCGCCGACGACGGCGACATGAGCGGTTACCTGCAGCGGATGCTGAAGGCCGCGGGTCAGCAGGCGCCGTCGTCCCAGCCGATCCTGGAAGTGAATCCGGAGCACGCGCTCGTCAAGGCGCTGCATACGGACGGCGCCGATTTCAGCGACTGGTGTCATCTGCTGTTCGATCAGGCGCTGCTCGCGGAAGGCGGTGCGCTCGAGGATCCCGCGAGCTTCGTCCGGCGGACTAATGTGCTGCTGCTCGCACGGACGGTCTGAGTGGTTTAGCTGCGATGAGATGAAAAACGCTACCTTCGGGTAGCGTTTTTTTGCCGTCGATCTGACGCGCGCAAGGTACCGTCTTCGCGGCGGCCCTGGCGACGCTCGCCCTATAATGCGGCCATGATCCTTCGTTTCGATGCAGCGGACGCGCACTGGCGCGTCACACCGCTGCCCTGTTTCAGTTCCGATCAGAAAGACTGGCTGACGCGCGGCGGCTCGCTGACCGCGCACCTGCGCACGCTCGGCGAGGTCGCGGTGCGCGTGACGCGCGAGACCGTCGCACAACCATGGGCCGACGAGCATGCTGCGCTCGGCGTTACCGCGCGTGCGCCGGTGTGGGTACGCGAAGTCGTGCTTGCGGTCGACGGCGTGCCGTTCGTCGCCGCGCACAGCATCGCGCCGCTTGCGGCGAGCGTCGGCGTGTGGCAAGCGATGCGTCGTCTGCGCACGCGGCCGCTCGCCGAACTGCTGTATAGCGACAGCGGCGTCGCGCGGTCGTCGCTCGTGAGCCGCCGGCTTGTCGCGCGGCATCCGCTGTATCGACTTGCCGCGCGTGCGATCGACGACACGCCGCCGCATGCGCTGGTCGCGCGCCGCTCGGTGTTCGAGCGGGGCGGAGCGCCGCTGATGGTGACCGAATGCATGCTGCCTGCGCTGTGGCGTCATCTGGCGGAAGGTTCGGCTGTGCGCGTTGAGCACGTGTCCGTTCATCCTCGCGATCATGGGCGCGCGCTTGGGCATACGGCGTCGCGTGCGCATCCGGTTCCGCTTCCTTCTTCTGCTGAACGCGGCGAGGCGAAACGCTGATGTTGCAGGGCTTCCCTCCGGTCGTCACGCACGACACGCACACGCTGATACTCGGCAGTTTCCCGGGCGAGGCGTCGCTCGCGGCGACACAGTATTACGCGCATCCGCGCAACCAGTTCTGGCGACTGCTTGGCACGGTACTCGACGAGCCGCAACTAGCCAGACTCGCCTATGAGGAGCGCCTGCGCCGCATGCTCGCGCACGGCATCGGTGTGTGGGATGTGCTCGCGGCGTGTCGTCGCGAGGGCAGTCTCGATGTGGCGATCCGCGACGCGCAGCCGAACGATTTCGCGTCGCTGCGTGAGTACGTGCCGCAGTTGAAGAGGGTTTGCTTCAACGGGAAAACGGCGGGGCGGTTTGCAACGGTGATCGGTGCGGCGGGGTATGAGACGCTCGTGCTGCCTTCGTCGAGTCCGGCGAATGCGATGCTCTCGTTTGAGCAGAAGCTACTCGCCTGGCATGGAGTGGTTGGCTGACGTCTTTTTCCTGAGGCCCGGAAGATATGTCGGGTGTGAATTTAGAGCGACTCAATCAGCGCTGCGAAGCCTGGCTTTAAAAGGCCGCGATTGTGATGTGCGGCCCTTTCCTCGCCACCATCGAGTGAATGCGCCAGGACGCGTTCCTCGGTAAGCAGAATAACGAGGAAAGGATCGGAAGCGTTGATGTGGTCTATCCAGACTGACGTATCGACAAGAATCATTCGACATCCTGTCGGCGACGCGGTGCCCCCTTTACGCCGGGTTGACTGCCGCCAAGATTCGCGAGCCGCTTCGCGGCCTCACGTTGGATCAAGGCCTTGAGCGCTTCGCGCACAAGTGCCGACTTCTCCTCCAAACCCGTATAGGCTTGAGCTTTGGCGATCAATTCGTCATCGAGAGCGATAGTTGTATGCATAGCCATATCCACAAGTCGGAGCACGAATAATGGCATCGTTTGATGTTTTTTTTCGTGCATCGTTCTTGCGGGCGAATGCGATGCTCTCGTTCGAGCAGAAACTGCATCTCTGGCGCGCGATTATCTTGTAGCGTGCCAGGCAGCGGGCTTCCTCGCCCGCCGCATGATTCCACGTGTCGGATCAGCCTACAACGCGAGCATGTCCAGTTCCGCATAAGCGCGATGCAGCCATACCTTGACGCGCTGACGCTCGAGCAAGCCGAGCCCTGTGGCGGCACGGTCCGGATGATTGACTGCTGCCCAGAAGCTCGCGCTCTGTCGATCGATCTTCTGCATGGTCGTATCGGGCAGGCGGCGTAGCGTTATTACGCTGGCACCCAGTGCTTCGGCCCGCTCGCGCTCGCCGGACGCCTCCAGAATGTCGAAACGATCGCCGCGCACTTCGTTCAGCACGAGTACCAGCTTGATTCGTCCGCCGAACTGGTCGAGCCACTGCCGTAACAGATCGACCGAATCGCGTCCGGTGTCCATGACGTGCCACCAGGTCAGTGCGATGCCGTGCTCTTCGGCAAAACCGAATACGTCCGATTCGTCGAGCCATCCGGCGAGCGCCTGCTGCGTCTGGGCCGCGAGATCGACCAGTATGCGTCGCTGCGGATCTGCGAGGGCCGATTCCATGATGGGATCGAGGCTGTCATGCTGGTCGAGAACGGCAGGCGCGGCAAAGTCGGCATAGAACCGCAACAACGCACCATGCGATCGGTCGGTATCGAAGCCCACGAAGGGCACGCTCCGATCGATGAAATACTGGGCTAACACGCGGGCGGCGAGCGATTTGCCCACGCCGCCTTTTTCCCCACCAATGAAGTGGATGTGGCTCATGCTGACGAATTTCCTGTGATAGAGCGGATATGACCGAAACCAACGCTAGCAGGTTTCGGTGACGTAACGACGAAACAGGTCGTGTCGAAAGGAAATGCGTGCGTGGCAGCAGCATGCTGTGTGATCGGCGGAGGTGTCAAACTGGACAAAATATCGACCGGTTCAACATCCAGCGAATCTTCGTTTCATGGGCGGATTCAAACAGGTAAGTTCTGCGTAAGTATCGTGCGCCATAACTCCACCAGTCCACAGAACATCGGACGGACTGTAAAAATACATCGGAGACGGCATGGACACGAATGCATCGGCAAGACGCAGGAGGCTGCTCGTAACGACAGGACGTGTGGTGGCGATGCTGTCGCTGGCAACGGCGATCGCGGCATGTGGCGGAGTCAATAGCAATCCAGGCCAGTGGGTCGCAAGCTGGTACGCGGCGCAGCAGGACTATAACGAGGCGATCCCGGGCAATCTCGCGCCTGCCCCCACGCCGGTTTCCATCTCGAACCAGACGATCCGGCAGATCGTGCATACGTCGTATGGCGGCAGCCAGGTCCGCATCAAGTTGTCCAATCTTCTTGGCACGACGCCCGTTACGTTTGCGGCAGTACGCGTGGCGCGAAGTACAGGAAGCGGCGGCATCGATACGACGACCGACAAACCGCTGACCTTCTCGGGTCAAGGCAGTGTGACGCTCGCGGCCGGCGCGGAAATATGGAGCGACAGCGTGAGCCTGTCCTTTCCGACGCAAACGGATATCGCTGTCAGCCTGTACCTCCAGGGCAGTGCGCCGGAGGCGACGGTCCATACGCTGGGCCAGCAGACGAACTACCTCGCGTCGGGCAACCAGGCGAGTGCGGCGTCGCTGAGCGGCGCAACGACCAGCACCTCGTACTACTGGCTGAGCGAAGTCGACGTGTCGAGTACGGACAAGGTGAAGGTCGTCGTGACCTTCGGTGATTCGATCACGGATGGATTCCAGTCGACGGTCGGTGCCAATCATCGGTGGCCGAATTTCTTCGACGATCGCGTGCAGGCTGCGGTGGGGAGCGTCGGCAAGGCAAGCGTCGTCAATGCGGGAATCTCGGGCAACCGCTGGCTGCACGACGTGATCGGGCCGGCCGGGCAAGGGCGGTTTGCACGGGACGTCACGAGCGTGTCGGGTGCGACTCACGTCGTGATTCTGCTGGGCATCAACGATATCGGCTTCGGTGTGTTCTCGGCGTCGCAGGCGGTGTCGTCGGATCAGATCATCGCTGCGATGAATGCGGCGATCGCTCAGGCGAAAGCCCGGCAAATGAAGGTGTTTGTCGCAACGCTGCTGCCTTATCAGGGGGCATCCTACTTCGACGCGACCGGCGAGACGAAGCGGCAGGCGGTCAACGCGTTCGTGCGGTCTGCCTCGAATATCGACGGCGTTATCGACTTCGACAAGGCCATGCAGGACCCGTCGAATCCGACGACGTTGCTTCCTGCCTACGACAGCGGCGATCACCTTCATCCGAACGATGCCGGGTATCAGGCGATGGCCAATGCGATCGATCTGAGCTTGCTGAACAAGTGAGCTGCGCTACGTCCGCCGGACCACCGGGCTTTCTACCCGCCCGGTGACCGGCGTTTCCCCCGCCTTCAAAAAATCGACAAACGCCCGCAACGGCGCCGGCAAATGCCGACGCCCGGGGTAATAAAGAAACGGTCCTGAGAAGCTCGGCCACCACGTCTCGAGAATCGGCTCCAGCGCGCCGCTGTCGAGATGCGGACGCAGTATGTCCTCGAACAGGTGAATGACGCCTATGCCTGCCACCGCGGCACTGATCGCGAGATCGAATGCCGCGGCCGGTCTGACGAGCAGCGGCCCGGAAGGATCCAGTTTCACAACCTCGCCGTCGCGCTCGAAATGCCAGTCGGGTTTCGCCCCGCTGGCGAACTGGCCTCGCAGGCATGCATGCGCAAGCAGGTCGCGCGGATGCGTGGGTCGGCCGTATGTATCGAGATAGCGAGGCGCCGCAGCGGTTGCGAAGCGCTGCACCCGCGGCCCGATCGGGATCGCGATCATGTCCTGCTCGAGCCGCTCTTCATAGCGGATGCCCGCATCGCAGCCGACCGACAGCACGTCGACGAACCCGTCCTCCACGACGACCTCCACACGGATGTCGGGATAGGCCATGAGGAACGACTCGATGACGGACGGCAAGACGATTCGCGCGGCGCTCGACGGCACGTTGAGTTTGAGCGTACCGGCCGGCTTGTCTCTGAACACGTTCAGGACGTCGAGCGCTGCTTCCATCTCGCTGAACAACGGTGTCAGCTTCTCGATGAGACGTTGCCCCGCCTCGGTCGGCGCGACGCTGCGCGTCGTCCGGTTGAGCAGGCGCAGACCGAGCTTCGCTTCGAGACGCCGCACGGCAATGCTCAGGCTCGACGCCGAGACGCCGCTCGCCCGGGCTGCGTCGCGAAAACCGCCCGCGCGGGCGACCGCGGTGAAGGCGGCAAGGTCGTTCAATTCCATGGCGATTGTTCATAATTTTTAACAACCCGTCCAATCTAGGCCGGATTATCAAACAGCGCAACCGTCGACATACTCGCGTTCAACGTCATCAAGGAGAACGTCATGTCGAATTTCAACCCCGCCAGTACCTTCCCGCTCGCCGGTCGCCCGGTGCATCGCATGGGCTATGGCGCTATGCAGCTTGCCGGCCCCGGCGTATTCGGGCCGCCGAAAGATCGTGCTGCCGCGCTCGCTGTCCTGCGTGAGGCAATCGCGTCGGGCGTCGATCACATCGATACGAGCGACTTCTACGGGCCGCACGTCACCAACCAGATCATTCGCGAAGCGCTGCATCCGTACCCGGACAATCTGGTCATCGTCACCAAGGTCGGCGCGGTTCGCGGCGAAGACGCGTCGTGGCTACCCGCGACCGAACCGGCGGATCTCGAGCGCGCGGTTCACGACAACCTGCGCAACCTCGGTGTCGATGCGCTCGACGTCGTCAACATGCGCATCATGGGTAGCATCCACAGCCCTTCGGAAGGCTCCATCGCGAAGCAGATCACAGCGCTCGCCGAACTCCAGCGTAAGGGGCTCGTGCGCCACATCGGCCTGTCGAACGCGACGTCGACCCAGGTTGTCGAGGCGCAGGGCATCGTTGATATCGTCTGCGTGCAGAATCACTACAACCTGGTTCATCGCGAAGACGATGCACTCGTCGACGAACTCGCGAGCAAGGGCATCGCCTACGTGCCGTTCTTCCCGCTGGGCGGGTTCACGCCGATTCAATCGTCGGCGCTGTCGACCGTCGCGCAGGCGCTTGGTGCAACGCCGATGCAGGTGGCGCTCGCGTGGCTTCTGCATCGCGCGCCGAACATTCTGCTGATTCCGGGTACGGGGTCGGTCGCGCATCTGCGTGAGAATCTGCAGGCGGCACAGTTGAGGTTGTCCGATGCGGTGCTCGCGGAGCTGGATGCGATGGGTCGGGCGGGTGCGGCGGGTTGAGTGTGGGAGGTTCTGCTGCGTTGCGGGCGTGGTGGAATGAGCGGCAGTCGCGCGTTGTGCGTTCGGAGCAGGGCGCCGGGTTTGGCGTGGTAGTCAAACCCGGCGACGCATAAGCGGTTGTCCAGGTTGCCTGTTATTCCGCCTAACCCGCCGTCCCCGAATACGCCGCTCTCAGCGCGGCGAAATCGAACTTCACCATCTTCATCATGGCGCCGGCAACGCGCGTGGCCTTCACTGGGTCGGGGTCGGCCATCATCGGGATGAGATCGTCCGGCACGATCTGCCACGAGACGCCGAAGCGGTCTCGCAGCCAGCCACAGCTGTCTTCGGAACCGCCGTCCGCGAGAAGGGCGTCCCAGTAGCGATCGAGTTCTGCCTGATCCGCGCAGCTGACCACAAAAGATACCGCGTGATTGAACGGGTCGGTTCGCGAGGCGCTCATTGCGATGAAGGGTTGTCCAAAGAGCACGAACTCGACCAGGCCCACGGCACCGGCGCTCGGTATCTCGGTGACCCGAACGATGCGCGAGTCCGGAAAGACGCTCGTGTAGAACGTAGCGGCTTCTTCAGCTTCCGTGGAGTACCAGAGAAATGGCGTGATCTTTTGAATCGTCATGGCGAATCTCCTGTCAGGGGTGGCGACAACCAGGCGCAAGCTGTAGCCGATATGGAGACGACAAAGGAAGACCGCCAAAATTAACACGCTGGGGGAAAAAGTTTTACTGCATTTATCGTAGTCGGCGACGCGGGTAGGGCATGGTTGACCGATTGTTCCTGTCGCTAGCAGGGCGCCGATTCTTGCTCACCACGGCGACACGCTTTACCCATTTTGCGCTGCAAAAACGTCGCGTCCGACAGACCCGCGTCAACGCACTTCAACCATGACCGCACGCGGCAAAGCAACCGGCTCACGCTAACGCCACATGGGCTGTCTCTCCCTCTCCAATCGCGAACACGCTCACCGATTCCACCAGCTTCCCCGCATCGTTCCGTAGCGACCCGGCGGCGATCGCAGTGCGTTCGACGAGCGCGGCATTCTGTTGCGTCGCACGATCGAGTTCGACGACGACGCGGCTCACCTGATCGATCGCATCCGATTGCTCGGAACTCGCCACCGAGATCTCCTGCATCGCGTCGGTCACCCGTTCGACCGAACGTACGATCTGGTTCATTGCCGTGCCCGCTTCGCCGACCTGCGCGGCACCGGACTGGATCGACCGGTTGGACTCGTCGATAAGCATCCGGATTTCTTTTGCGGCCTCCGCGCTGCGCTGCGCGAGCAGCCGCACTTCCGATGCCACGACCGCGAAGCCTCTGCCGTGCTCGCGAGCGCGCGCGGCTTCCACCGACGCGTTGAGCGCGAGGATATTGGTCTGAAAAGCGATGCTGTCGATGACCCCGACAATGTCCGCGATCCGTACCGCGCTCGCGGACACCGAGGTCATCGTCCCGGCGACGCGCGTCATGATTTCGCTGCCGCGCATCGCGTCGTCTTTCGCGGTGCGGGCGAACTCGTCGCTGTGTCGTGTGTTGTCCGCGTTTTGCCGGACGGCGGCTGCAAGTTCCTCAAGCGTCGCCGCGGTCTGTTCGAGCGCGCTTGCCTGATGTTCGGTGCGTCCCGACAGTTCGCGGTTGTCGTTGGCGATTCCCAGGATTCCGCCGTTGACGTCGTCGGTACCACGGCGGATCCTGTCCACCGTTTGCGCGAGGCCGCCCTGCATCCGTTCGAGGGCCGACCACAACGCGCCGATTTCGTTGCGCGCCCATACGCGGATCGAACCCCCGAGGTCGCCCGCCGCGATTCGCTCGCAATGTCGCGCGACCGCCGTCAGCGGACGCAGCAGCATCCGCTCGACGAACACCCAGTAGACGATCATCAGCATCACCGACAACGCGAACAGCGCGATCGCCATCGCTGCCGCAGTCTGCGCCTGTGCGTTCGCCTGCTTGCGGGCCGCATCGCGCTGCGACTGCACTGCGCCGATTACGTCGCGCAGCGTGGACTGGAACGCGGCGTCCGCTTGTTCCGCGGTCGACGAGGCCGCGGCATAGCGATCCAGCGACACGTCGTAGAGCGCTTCCTCGCGCGCATCGAGCACCTTTGCGTAGCTGTCGTAGGCCGCGTTGATCCGGCCGACCGCGGGCGCCGCCGCCGGATCGCGCGTGGCAGTCCGATGCCAGGTCTCGAAGACCTTCGCCGCTTCTGTACGGAGCCCGGAAGCCTTGCGCGTGTAGTCCGTCGCGGCGACCTGATCGCCGCGCTGCAGATTGATGTACGCGTTGTCCATATCGACCAGCGTGGCGAGCAACAGACGCTGGGTCTCGTGCAGCGGTTCGAGTTCCGCGTTCGACAGGTGATCGATCGTCTCGAGCGCGGCCGCGGACCGCTTTGCACCGATCCACGCATCGCCCGCTGCCCACCAGAGCGCGAGCGCGAAAACCGCCAGCAACAACAAAAGTCCAGTCCGGATTCTGAAATGAGCGAGCATAGATTTGTTCTGGATCGTTATGGGTACGGGGCACGCACGCTCGCAGGGGCGGGCGTGGTTGGTCTGGAGGGTAGTTCGCCCGGTACTGCGTGGCGGTTACAGCGGATGGAGAAAATCTGGGTCACACCGCACCAACGATTTGCGCAAAGACCCGGGGGATCACCAGGGCTACTGCGTTCGTGGATTCACCCCCCCGCCCGAAGCGCCTCAACCACCACCGACAACGCCCTCGAAGACTCACGCCGGCTGGGATAAAAGATATGCAGACCTGGAAAGGTCGGAAACCAGTCTTCCAGCACCCACTGTAGCCGCCCCGCGGCGACGTGAGGCTGCGCGAGGTCTTCCGGAATAAAGGCCAGCCCCGCACCGTCGATCGCCGCGTTCAGCATCTGATACGCGCCGTTGAACGTGAACTGCCCGTCGACGCGCACCTGCAGTTCCCGCTTGCCTTTCTTCAACTCCCACGCATACAGGCCGCCTCGGGTCGGCAGGCGCAACGTGATGCAGTTATGGTCGAGCAGATCCTTCGGCTGCCTAGGCGCTGGATGTTTCGACAGATACGACGGTGCCCCGACGATCGCCAGCCGCGCGTCTGCTCCGATGCGCACCGCAATCATGTCCTTCGCAACCTGGTCGCCCCAGCGCACGCCGATGTCGAAGCGGTCGGCCACGATATCGGACAGGCCGTAGTCCACCATCATCTCGACCTTGATGTCGGGGTAGCGGGGCAGGACCTTTGAGAGGCGCGGCCACAGCACGGTGTCCGCGGCGTAATCGGTGGTCGTGATGCGGATCGTGCCAGCCGGCTTGTCGCGCGTCTCGATCAGCGCGGCAAGTTCGCTCTCGATCTCCTCGAAGCGCGGCGCGACGGTCTGCAGCAGACGCTGCCCCGCGGCCGTCGGAGCCACGCTGCGCGTCGTGCGGTGCAGGAGCCGCACACCCATTCTCGCTTCCAGCGCGCGCAGCGCGTGGCTCAGTGCGCTTTGCGAAACCCCGAGCGTGGCCGCCGCGCGCGTGAAACTGCCTTCGCGCGCGACCGCAATGAAGGCCAGCAGATCGGCAACGTTCTCACGCAGCATTGATGAACCTCATTCATAAGTCCTGCCACATTGTACTGTCTAGTCAGATCGGCCAGCCGCGTCGACAATCTCCTGTGTGCCGATGCCCGGACCCGAAGGCATTCAATCGATTGAGTCAAGGAGAGGACCATGTCCACTAAACCCACCGCTCCCACCGCCGCACGCGATTCGTTCGGTTCGATCGCGCCGAAGCTGGCCGAACTGAGCGACGAGGTTTTGTTCGGCGATGTCTGGGAGCGTCCGCAGCTATCGAAGCGGGATCGCAGCCTCGTGACCTGCGCGGCGCTGATCGCACTCGGCAAGTCCGAACAGATGAATTTCCATTTTCCACGCGCGATCGAGAACGGCGTCACGCACGATGAACTCGTCGAGCTGATGACCCATCTCGCGTTCTACGCGGGCTGGCCCAACGCGATGTCGGCCGTGACGCGCTTCAAGGACCTGTTTCCGGCCGCGCACCAATAACTGAGGGCTACACCATGGAACTGAAAAGAGCAGGCTCGCAGCCTTCGCTGAAGGGGCCCGCCGAGTGGTTCACCGGCACGGTCCGCATCGATCCGCTGAACGCGCCGCCGGCGCCCGCCAGGGTATCGTGCGCGAGCGTGACGTTCGAGCCGGGTGCGCGGTCGAACTGGCATACGCATCCGTTGGGTCAGACGTTGATCGTGACAGCCGGCTGCGGCTGGACGCAATGCCAAGGCGAGCCGATCGTGGAGATCCGCGCCGGTGACGTCATCTGGTGCCCGCCGGGCCATAAGCACTGGCACGGCGCCACGCCGACGACGTCGATGACGCACATCGCCGTCCAGGAGGCGCTGGACGGCAAGAACGTCGAATGGATGGAGCGGGTGACGGACGAGCAGTACTTCGCAGGGCAATCGCAGAAGGGATGACGCGCGACCGTTGTGCGGCCGCGCGGTTCGCTCATCTCAACTCAACGCTAAACCCCGCTCCCGCCGACCGTCTTTACGCTTTTCCACTGTCCTTGCTGCACCTGGAACAGCGTGTAAGGCGGCTTGATCAGATCGCCATACGGATCGAAACTGATCTTGCCCGTCACGCCGGTAACATCGACCTTCGGCAGGCTCTCGACGATTTTCGCGCGGTCGAGCGAATCGGCGCTGTGAATGGCCGCGATCATCGCGAGCGCGGCGTCGTACGCGAACGGCGCGTACAACTCGACGTCCTGGTTGAAGCGCGCCTTGTAGCGCTTGCCGAACGCCTGCGCCGCAGGCAGCTTGTCCAGCGCCGGGCCGGGTTCCATATCCTTGGTGCCGTCGCCGGCCGCACCCGCAATCTGCAGGAACGCATTGCTCTTCAACGCGCCGGCGCCGAACAGTTGCGTCGACATGCCGAGCGAGCGCATCTGCTTGACGAGCATCGCCCCCTGTTCATCGAGACCGCCGAAGAAAATCAGGTCGACATTTTTGCTCTTGAGCGTGGTCAGGATGGCGCGGAAGTCGACGGCCTTGTCGTTGGTGAACTCGCGGTCCACGATGTTGCCGTTCGCTTCCTTTGCGCCTTTCTCGAACGAGTCGGCCAGTCCCTGTCCGAACGCCGTGCGATCGTCGATGATGCCGATGCGCTTCGCCTTCATCTGCTCGACCGCGAAGTGGCCGGCGACCACGCCGCCGATGCCGTCGTGTCCCATCGTGCGAAACACGTTCTTGTAGCCTTGCTTCGTCAGTTGCGGATTGGTCGAGCCGGGCGTGATCATCGCGACGTTCGCCTGATGGTAGACCGTCGAGGCCGGGATGCTGCATCCCGAGTTGTAGTGGCCGATCACGCCGACCACACCGTCGTCGATGAGTTTCTGTGCGACCTGGATTGCCACGCGAGGGTCCGCCTGATCATCCTGAACGTCGAGCACGAACGTGACCGGCTTGCCGCCCACGGTCGGATGTTTCGCGTTCTCTTCGTCGAGCGCGAGTTGCGCGCCGTACTGCAGATCCTTGCCGACGCGTGCGACCGGGCCTGTCAACGGCCCGGCAAAACCAATCTTGACGACTTCTGGATCGACTGCCCACGAAGACGGCAGGTACGTGCCGAGTGCGCAGACGGCCAGACTCGAAAGCCAATAGCGGCGATTCATGATGTGCTCCTTGCGTGATGTCGCGTCGCGCGTGGTGTCGGTCGACCGGTCCGATGCGCGACGCGTCGAAACCGTCCTGCAGTGCCGGCTAGAAAACGTGAACCTGCTGTCGCTGTCGTGCGGACGGCGAAATCCGGAAGCGCGTCGGTGCGTAGGGCGCGAGATCGAGCAGCGGCGCACGCCGCGCAACCAGATCGGCGACGATGCGTCCGCTCACGCCGGCCAGCGTCACCCCGAGATGCTGATGGCCGAATGCATAGATCACGCGCTCGCTGGCGCGCGAACGTCCGAGCACCGGCACGCCGTCGGGCAATGTCGGGCGAAAGCCGAGCCAGCTGCGGTCGGGTGTATCGAGTGCGGAGAGTGCGGGCAATGCGCGTTTCGACGAGAACGTCAGCAGGTCGAGCAGCGAACGGTTACGCGTGGCGCTGAAGCCACCGAGTTCGACGGTGCCCGCGACGCGGAGGCCGTCGCTCATCGGCGTCATGTAAAAGCCGCGCTCGGCCCAGCCGACCGGCCGTGAAATCAGTTGCTGCGCGCCGGGGTAGCGCACGTGATAGCCGCGTTCGGTGTCGAGCGGCACCGCGTCGCCGCACTGCCTGGCGAACCGCGCGGAGTGCGCGCCTGTCGCGATCACGACGTGGCTGAAGCGTCGCGCGATACCGCCGACCGTCACACTTGCACCCTCGTCCGCCGGCTGCACCGCGCTGACCGTCGAGTGCTCCAGCGTCAGCCCTTGTGCCGTGAGCCGTTCATACAGCGTCTGCAGGAACGCGTGCGGGTCGGAGAAATGCCAGCTGTCGCCGAACAGCACGCCGCGTTCGAAAATCGGTGCCAGCGACGGTTCGAGCCCGCGGATGTCGTCGCCGCCCAGTACATCGAAGGCAACACCGAACCGCTTGCGCAGGTCGAGCGCGGGACGCGCGGCATCGAACGAAGTCGCGTTCGAATACAGATAAAGGCATTCGCGCGGCCGGACGAAACGTGCCAGTTCTGCATCGGCGAGCAGCGGCGCGTAACCGTCCTGCGCGTGGGCAAGCAGTGCGGCGAGTGCGCCGACGCTTGCTTCGTAGCGACGCGGCAGCGAATCGATCAGGAAGCGCACGAGCCACGGCGCGAGTTGCGGCAAGTACCGCCAGCGCAATCTGAACGGGCTGGTGCGCGACAGCAGGAAGCGGGGCAGATCGCGGAACACGGATGGGTTGTTCACCGGAATGCACGCGTAGTGCGCGAACGTGCCGGCGTTGCCGAACGACGCGCCCTGTCCGATCCCCGACGGATCGAACAGCGTGACGCGATGGCCGTCGCGCATCAACGACGCGGCGCTCGCGAGGCCGATGAATCCCGCTCCGACGATGGCGACGTCCGGCATCACTCGCGCCTTTCCGGCGCCCGTGTGCCGGTCGACGACACGGATCGGGCCGCAGTGGACGGGGGCAAGCGCATCGGGAAACTCCTGCTGACGGATTCGGGAACATTGCCGGGCGACCTCTCGAAGCACGCGCCACCAGACAAACTCTGATATCTAGAATCACACAATATTTTTTTGTGTGCAATTAAAACGAGTCTTGTGTGGTCCTGGCGTTTTCCCTGGATGGTGAGTGATGTGGCGGAGGATTGCCTGCTGGCCCTTGCTTGCTGGATGAGTTGCAGTCAGGCCTGTGTGGTATAGAATCGGCAAAACTCCGCAGAGCTGCGGACAAAGCTGATTTTGTATGGAGACATCCGACTCATGGCTTCTGGCAAAAACGCCGCGCGAAGTGCCAACGGTGCCGCGGCGCGCGCGAAGCGCTCCACCTATGTCGAGGTATCCAGCTCGATCGAGAAGGAGATTCGCAGCGGTGTCTATCCGCCGGGCAGTCGTCTGCCGCCGCAGCGGCAACTCGCGACGGAACTGGGCATCAACGTGTCGACGGTGTCGCGTGCGTATAAGGAGTTGCAACTGCGGGGGCTGGTGATCGGCAGCAAGCGGCGCGGCTCGCTGGTGACCGGCGGCGCGATGCCGAGCGTCGAGTCTGCGCAGGCGGCGAGCAATGCGACGATCGATCTGACCGTCAACCGGCCGGCCACCGGCGAATTTCTCGCTTGCCTCGCGCGCACGCTCGCGGATCTGCCGCAGGATCCGCGTTATCCGGAACTGCAGGAATATCAGCCGCCGCAGGGGCCGTCATGGGCGCGGGTCGCGGGGGCCCGCTGGATCGCAGCGCCGGGCTTCGCGCCGATGCCCGAGCATGTGGTCGTGACGAGCGGGGCGCAGCACGGGTTGTATGCGGTGCTCAACAGCCTGATCGGCACCGATGGCGTGATCCTCGCCGATCGACTGACGTACTACGGCCTGAAAGCGCTCGCGCCGGTGTTCCAGTTCGAGATCGTCGGCATTCCGAGCGACCGCGACGGCCTGCTGACCGACGAGGTCGAAGCCGCGTGCCGGCGGATGCCAGTGAAGGCGATCTTCACGGTGCCGAATCTGCAGAATCCGACCGTGACGACCATGAGCCTCGAGCGGCGCATGGCGCTCGTCGACGTGGCACGGCGGCACGGCGTGGCGATCATCGAGGACGACGTCTATGGGCCGCTCGTCTCGCAGCGGCTGCCGACGATTGCGAGCCTGTGCCCGGAGCTGACGTTTCACATCGGCGCGACCTCGAAGATTCTCGCGCCCGGGCTGCGGCTCGGTTATCTGCTGAGCCCGCCGGACAGTTCGGCGCTATGTGCGGAAGCCGTGCGTACCACTGCATGGATGCCCGCGCCGATATCGATGCTGATCGCGTCGGTGTGGATCGAGGACGGTACTGCGCGGCGCATCATGGATGCGCAGCTCGCCGAGATTCGCGCACGGCAGGGTCTCGCGCGCGAGCTGTTGCCGCAGGAGTTGCTGCGGACTGATCCGGCGTGCATGTTCGTCTGGCTCAAACTGCCGCAACCTTGGCGCGCCGACGATTTCGCCGCGAACGCGAAGGCGCGCGGCGTCGTGGTGATGCCTTCATCGGCGTTCGCAGTGGACCGTTCGGAGATCGAGCACGGCGTGCGGATCAACCTCGCCTGCGCGGCGAATCGCGATCAGCTGGTGAGCGCGCTGCGACTGTTGACGGCTACGCTCAGGGACCGGCCGCGCGCGCTGTTCGGGACGATCTGATCCGTCTCGCTGTGTTTCGCTGCGGTTGCCGCGGTTGGCATTCGACCGCGCATCACACGCCTTCGACGAGCACCGTGCGATACGTCGACCCGTTGAACCGGTGCTTTGCGACGGCCTGATACGCCGGGCCGTCGTACCACGCGCGAGCCGCTTCGGTCGACGGAAACTCGACGATCACGACGCCTTCGGGCGCATCGCCTTCGAGTACCTGCTGCGGTCCGTACGCGGCGAGGATCTTGATCGGGTGACCTTTGAAGGTCTCGCCGACCTGCTTCATGTACGTGTCGAGTTCGCTCTGGTCCTGCGTGCTTTCGCGTGTGAAAACGATGTAAGTCGCCATGTCGTGCGCTCCTGCTGCGGGGTGGGGGTGCGCACGATGATGCCATGAAACTGCGCGGGGAATGTGTACGCAGCCGTGTGCGCAACCGGACGGCGACCCTCCGGAATTGACGTGCGCTGCCGGGATCGGTGAGGCGCTTTTACAGCGATGCGCTACCGCAAACCCAGTCGATTCGTCCCGGCATGTAGCGCGCCTGCGCCGATCAGCATCGCGACCACCGCTCTGACGAACCACACATAAAAATCAGTCGAGCGATCGAATACGTCGAATGCTTGCAGCAGGCAGTAGCAACCCGTCGCGATGCAGCCGACGCCGGCGAGGAGCAGCACCACGAGCACCGTCTTGCCGCTCATGTCGCCAGCTGGCGTACCGCCACCGGTCGAGCGCCGGGATCCTGGGCCGGTGGCGCGACGGAAACGAACTGCAGCATCAGGCAGAAGATGAAGCCCAGTAGCTGCAGGGTCCGGCGGGTGGAAAAGAACGCGCTCTTGCCGGGCACGACCATTCGCACGGTGCCGACGCGGGCCAACATCGCGGTCCCGACCGTCGACGGCAACGCGGGGCCCTTTAACGCGGCCGGGCTGCCCTGAACGAAGCGGGCCAGCAAAACGGAGCCGAGCAACGTGGTTCCAACATGCAGACAGGCCATCCATCCTGGCTGGGCGATGGCGCCCGGCGTATTCAACGCGTGCGACCCGACAAGATTGATGTAGGCGGAAGCGGCCGTGCAGGCCATGCCGACGAGCGCAGTCATGCGCCAGGATTCATATCGCGATGTCGTCGCCTGGGTCATGGGAGTGAGAGGGTAACGGGTTGTGACGCAGTCTGCCGGGCACCGGTAAAGGTCGATGCGCGTACGTCAAGCTTATCGGCATCCCGCTTTTCTTCTTTAGGACCGCGTCGGCGATGCTGATGCTAGATCTATCCAGTTAAGGCATCAACCGGTCCGGTGCCGTTGCACTCCATCGTCACGCGCATTCGGGTATCCGTCCGCGGGCTGTCCGCTGTCGCGTCGACGCTCGGGCCAGGTGCCTGGCATCGTCGCCCTCATTCCGCGTTCACGTTACCCGGGTCCCTCTCGCGAGCAACATCTCGATGGCCTTTGCGTCGGCCGGCGTGACCGGCGTAAACACGGCCATGCTCAACCCGGTCGAGCCGCCGACAGCGAAGGTCGAGTACTCGAGCGTCAGTGATCCGGCGACCGGATGCTGGATGTGCTTGTGCCCAACCCACGCGCTGCGTACCTCGTTCTCGGCCCAGAGCCGGCGGAAGTCGGCGCTGGTCGCCTGGAGTTCGGCTGCGAGCGCCACCGCTTCCTCGCTGCCGCCGATGCGTGCGACATCGACCCGAAAACTCGCGAGCGCGAAGCGTGCGTCGGCTTCCCAGTCGGGCCATCGCTCGCGCGGATTCCGCGTGCCGAAGATGCGCCGCAGCACGTTGCGCTCGCTCGGCTGAATCCCCGTGTAATCGCCGAGCACCGCCATCGCCGCTGCGTTCCACGCGACGACGTCCCATATCGGCGTTCTCGCGACGGCGGGCGTAGCCGTGAGGCCGTCGAGCACGCGCTGCAATGCCGACGTGACTACGGGTCCAGTCGCCAGCGGCGCGGCCGGGTTCAGCGGTGGCGGCCGTTGCTGTGCGAGCAGGAACAGCATCTCGCGCGCGGCGGCATCGAGCTCCAGCGCACGGGCGAGCCGTTCGAGCACTTCGACCGATGGCGGTCCACCGCGACCCTGTTCGAGCCACGTGTACCACGCGACGCTGATGTTGGCCCGCGTCGCCACTTCTTCGCGCCGCAGACCGGGCGTGCGGCGTCGGCTGGGAGCGTCCGCGTCGGGCTGCAGACGTGAGCGCCGGTCGCGCAGGAAATCGCCCAGCGATGCGACCGGATCCGACAGCGTCTGAGTGGTGGGCAAAGTGGGCAGGGTGTTAACGGTCATAACGGTATACGCTCCCGGCTTTTGTGGCTCGAAGCGACGCTGGACAATTCACGCATCCGTTCACAACTCATTGAGAGGATCGACATGCGTGTATTCGTAACGGGAGCTACGGGCTTTATCGGCGAGGCGGTGGTGCGCGAACTCGTCGCGGCTGGACACACCGTGCTGGGGCTGGCGCGTAGCGACGCTGCTGCCGCTACTCTAGCGCGAACGGGCGTCGACGTGCAGAGAGGCGATCTGACCGACACCGCTAGCCTCGTCGCCGGCGCGCTCGCGTGCGACGGCGTGGCGCATCTGGCCTTCATCCACGATTTCTCTGCTTACGAGGCTGCTGCCGAGACGGATCGGCGCGCGGTGGAGGCGATGACCGGTGCGCTTGAAGGCTCGGGCAAATCGTTCGTGCTGACGTCCGCCACCGCGTTGGCTGCGTCCGGCGGCGTGACGATGGAAGATGACACGCCGCCTGACGGAGGCCTGCCGCGTGGCCGGACCGAGGCGGTCGTGCTGGCGGCCGCCGGGCGCGGTGTGCGCACGAGCATCGTGCGGCTGTCGGTGTCCGTGCACGGCGCGGGCGATCACGGCTTCGTCCCGAGGCTGATCGACTTCGCGCGCCGCACGGGTGTCGCGGCGTTCATCGGCGATGGTGGGAATCGCTGGCCGGCGGTGCATCGGCTGGATGCCGCGAGGCTTTACCGGCTCGCGCTCGAGAAAGCCGCGCCGGGTTCGCGGCTCCACGGCGTCGCTGAGAGCGGCGTGCCGATGCGGGCGATCGCGGAGACGATCGGGGCAGGGCTCGGCGTGCCGGTGCGCAGTCTTTCCGTCGATGAGGCAGCCGGGCATTTCGGATGGATGACACGCTTCGTCGCGATGGACAACCCGACCTCCAGCGACATCACCCGCACAACCTGCGGCTGGCAGCCGCAAGAACCGGATCTGCTGACCGACATGCGGACCAACGGCTACTTCGGATGAATGAGGGCCGTCCGTGTCATGCGGACGGCGTGCGCTCTGCCGTTTGCCACAGTGGCGCGCCGATGCGGCTGTTCTGTCGGACGACACAGAAAGTGAAAACCGTGCTGCGCAAGTGAAAAAACATCGCCACAGGTCGTGAAAAAGTCCGGGCGGTCGACATCCATGGCGAGGGTGCGGCCGTCCGCAATTGTCGCTGATCGACCCACTTCGGCCCGTCGACCCAGCGCGAGCTTAACGGCGGCTTCCAGGGGACAGCGGTCATACGAGACCACGCGCCAGGCGACATGAACTCGCCCATCGCGGACAGTTACCGCGCAACGAGGTTATTCTTCGATACGCCACACTACCCCGGAGTGCCCCATGCAGACAGTCCGTCGTTTTGCGTTCCTTGCGTTGACATGCAGTGTCATCGGTTTGTCCCATTCGTCGAACGCATCGGCCGACTCTGCCAATCCGCAACGAAGCCGCATGCAGGTTGTCTCGTTCGGGGACAGTCTGTCGGACGTTGGCACCTACGCGTACGCCCGACAATTCGGCGGCGGTACCTACACCACCAATCCGGGCGCTATCTCCGTACAGGTTATCGCGGAACATTATGGGTCGGGCCTCACGCCCGCGTTGACGGGCGGCTTCGGGCAACCGAACGTCGTTCATCCGGAAGGATTGGGCTACGCCCAAGGGGGCGCCCGGGTCGCTGGGCCGCCGAACCCCGGCGATGCAACGGGCGACACCGGCGAGTTACAGACTCCACTGACTTCACAGGTGGCCGCCTATCTTCAGTCGCATACACGCTTCACCGGCCAGCAACTCGTACTGATGCAAGGCGGGGCCAACGACGTTCAGGATGCCTATGGCGCATGGGCGGGAATGGTTGCGAGCGGCGGCGATCCGGGCGCCTCTTTGCAGGCAGTGCTACCTTCGCTGAGACAGGCAGCGCAGCAATTTGCAGGATTGGTGCACCATGTGCGACAACACGGCGCCACACATATCGTTGTACAAAACGTACCGGACATCAGCAAGGCGCCAATCGCGAGCCTTCTCGAGCAGCAACTGCCGGGCTCCGCAAAAGTGCTTCGGCGTCTGGCGCGGGTATTCAACACCGCGCTGGATGAGGCTCTTCCTTCATCGCCGGCCGTGTTGCGGATCGACGCGTTCACGTTCATTGATGAAGTATCAGAGAACTATCGCCAACTTGGTTTTCGCTTCGACGGCAGCATCGGCACCAACGTGGCATGCGCGCCGGCAAACCTGCCCCCGGCATTTCAGGCCGATGACACCAGCGCGCTCTTCTGCTCGCGCTCGACGTATGTCTCCCCCCATGCTGACAACATCTACATGTTCGCCGACGCTTATCATCCGACGACTCACCTGCAAAAACTCATAGCGGACTACGTCGTGGTCAAGATCGACACGTGGTTGCACGAATAGGTCATCGCCCTGGCACTTCGTTGCCCCGAACGTCAGCCCGGCAACGAAGTGCCGCTGCATGGCGAAGAACATCACGACCGACGGCAGTAGCGATCCCGTTGCGTTCAATGCGCCGTATTTCACTTCCGCAGTCGTTCCAGCTCATCACAGCCTTTCCACCAGTCGATCGCGCCGCGGATGCTATCCTCTCGGTCGATTCAAACCTGCGCCTATCGGCGCGACATCCCCTCATGACCAAACTCATCAAGCGTGCTTCAGCCGAAGCACGTGCATTCCGTGCCGAGCGGCACGAGACGGCCCAGCCGAAACAGAAAATCGCGCGTACGAAGTCACGCAATCCGCAGCACGGAGACGACGACCTCGACCTCGACCGCGCGCCGAAGATCGACGCGCCGCGCAAACCGCGCTTCGCGCCGGTGACGTTCTCCGAAGAGCAGGGCGTCCGCTATCTGCACTTCGGGACCGAGTGGGTGCAGGGCGCGATGCGCCTGAAGAAGCCCGACCATCTCGAACTCGAATACGCGCAGCAGATGATGGCGTGGCTGCTGTTTCTCGACACGCCGTCGCGGATCGTGCAACTTGGCCTCGGCGCCGCGTCGCTGACGAAGTTTGCGCACCGCTACCTGAAGCGCGCGAAGGTCGAGGCAGTCGAGCTGAATCCGGCTGTCGTCGTCGCGGCGCGCACGATGTTCGCGCTGCCGTCCGACGACGCGCGCCTCACGGTGCACGAAACCGATGCGTGGGACTTCGTCAGCGACCGCGCGAACCACGGGACGATCGGCGCGTTGCAGATCGACGTCTACGATGCGACCGCGCGCGGTCCGGTGCTCGACAGCGTCGCGTTCTATCGCGCGGCGCGCGCATGCCTCGCGGACGCAGGCATCGCGACGATCAACCTGTTCGGCGATCATCCGAGCTTCGTGCGCAACATGAAGCGTCTGAACGAAGCGTTCGACGGTCGTGTCGTCGCGCTGCCTGAAGTGCACGACGGCAACCGCATCGCGCTCGCGTTTTCGGGCCCGGCCCTCGACGTGCCGTTCGACCAGTTGAAGCAGCGCGCGAAGCTGATCGAGAAGACGCTCGGCCTGCCGGCCCGCAAGTGGCTCGACGGTCTGCGCGAATCGACCGGCCAGCGCGGCGCGACGTTCTCCGTCTGACGTTGTAGTGGCCGGAAGGCCAGGCTAGCAGCGGTACCGGGCCCAACACGGGCCTAACATGCCCCTTCGAAACGCCCGACCTGCTTGGGGTCGCCCCTGCTTGACCGGGTGTTCGCGACTCCTATACTCTTTCGAAGCTTTCGGGGCACCCGTGCGTTATCCGCTCCCGGGTCCTGTACCCGTCGAACACGGGTGACAATTCAATAAAAGTAAAGAGGAGACGTCATGGCTCACGACGCCGACGCAAACAAACCCAGCCGCCACTGGCTCTGGCTGTTACTGCTCCCCTGGATCGCGATGATCTGGGTGCCGTCCTACAACAAGGTCGAACCGCAACTGTTCGATTTCCCGTTCTTCTACTGGTACCAGCTGCTGTGGGTGCTGATCAGCGCCGTGATCACCGCGCTCGTGTACTTCAAGACCAAAACGCGCTCAGGTAACGGCTCAGCCCGCGGCTCGCAGGGAGACGCACGATGAACGTCACTGCTACCTTCGTCTTCGTCCTGTTCTTTATCGGCGTCACGATTCTCGGCTTCGTCGCGGCGCACTGGCGGCGCGGCGACCTCGCGCATCTCGAGGAGTGGGGCCTCGGCGGCCGCCGTTTCGGCACGGTCGTCACGTGGTTCCTGCTGGGCGGCGACCTGTACACCGCGTACACGTTCGTCGCGGTGCCAGCGCTGGTGTTCGGCGCGGGCGCGACCGGCTTCTTCGCGCTGCCCTATACGATCCTGATCTATCCGTTCGCGTTCGTGGTGTTCCCGAAGCTGTGGAGCGTCGCGAAGCGGCAGGGTTACGTGACGTCGGCTGACTTCGTCAACGCGCGCTACGGCAGCCGCATGCTCGCACTGGCGGTCGCTGTGACCGGCATCGTCGCGACGATGCCGTACATCGCGCTGCAGCTGGTCGGCATCGAAGTGGTGATCGGTGCGCTCGGCTTCGATACGACGGGCTTCGTTGGCGACCTGCCGCTGATCATCGCGTTCGCGATCCTCGCGGCGTACACGTACACGTCGGGTCTGCGCGCGCCGGCGATGATCGCGGTCGTCAAGGATCTGCTGATCTACCTGACCATCGCGGTCGCGATCATCGTGATTCCCGCGCAGATGGGCGGCTTCGGTCACATCTTCGCCTCGGTGCCGCCGGCCAGGCTGCTGCTGAAAGCACCCGACGCATCGAGCCTGAACGGCTACAGCGCGTACGCGACGCTCGCGGTCGGTTCGGCGCTCGCGCTGTTCCTGTACCCGCACTCGATCACCGCGGTGCTGTCGTCGAAATCGGGTAACACGATCCGCCGCAACATGGCGATGCTGCCGGCCTATTCGCTGGTGCTCGGCCTGCTCGCGCTGCTCGGCTTCATGGCGCTCGCTTCCGGCGTGAAGGACATGCCGGAGTTCGCGCCGTACTTCAAGGCGTTCGGCCCGAACTTCGCGGTGCCGGCGTTGTTCCTGCACTTCTTCCCGTCGTGGTTCGTCGGCGTCGCGTTCGCGGCGATCGGCATCGGTGCGCTGGTGCCCGCGGCAATCATGTCGATCGCGGCCGCCAACCTGTACACGCGCAACATCCACAAGGAGTTCATCAACCGCAACATGACCCACACGCAGGAAACCGATGTCGCGAAGCTGGTGTCGCTGATCGTCAAGGTCGGCGCGGTCGCGTTCATTCTCGGTCTGCCGTTGACCTACGCGATCCAGCTGCAGCTGCTCGGCGGGATCTGGATTATCCAGACGCTGCCCGCAATCGTGCTCGGTCTCTATACCCGCATGCTCGACCATCGCGGTCTGCTGGTCGGCTGGGCGGTCGGTATTGCGACCGGTACGTGGATGGCGGTGTCGCTGAAGCTGGCTGGCTCGATCTACACGATCCATATCGGCGGCCTGTCGATTCCGGGCTACGCGGCAGTGTGGTCGCTGATCGTGAACCTGGTGGTGTCGGTGGCGGTGAGCCTGCTGGTGCGCGTGATCGGCATGAAGCGCGCGGAAGATCGCACGCGTCCTGAGGATTATCTCGACGTGGTCGAAAGCTGATCGATCGGGAGCCGCGGATCGTGTAGCGGATCCGATGCCCGCAACGAAAGTTGCGGGCATTTCTTTTGCGGGGCGCGATAATCGACGTATCGTCCACGCCAGGTTCGCGCTAAGTCCACGCGCTATCCGCCCGACTCATGGCCCTTTCCGATCAAGACCATTCCGATTCCTCTGCAGGCCCCACGCCGCGCTCACCGCGTTCACGCCTCGCGCGGATCTGGCGCATCGCGACGTCACCGTTCTACCGCTACCGGCACGCGAAGCTGATCCACGGCCTGCGGGTCGGCATCGCGATGCTGGTGTCGATTCTCGCGACAACCGGCGTCGACATCCCGCACGGCATCTGGGCGTCGGTGACGGTGCTGGTCGTGATCGGCGGGCTCCAGCATCAGGGGGGCATCCGCAAGAAGGCCGCAGAGCGCGCGGCGGGCACGCTGCTCGGCGCGTCGCTCGGGCTCGGGCTGATCCTGCAGCAGAACCTGATCGGCTCACTGCCGCTCACTTATCTGCTGATGGCGGCGATTGCCGGCGTCTGCGGCTGGTATGCGATCGGCAAGGCGGGCTACGTCGCGCTGCTGACCGCGATCACCACGGTCATCGTCGCGGGCCACGGCGACAATCTGATCGATGTGGGCCTGTGGCGCACGGCGAACGTGCTGATCGGCATTGTGATCGCGCTCGCGTTTTCATTCGCGCTGCCGCTGCACGCGACTTATTCATGGCGCTATCTGCTCGCCGACAATCTGCGCGAATGCGCGCGCATCTATACGCGGATGGTGGCCGGCGAGTCCGCCGCCGGTGTGCTGTCCGCGGATGAGCAGATCAAGATCTTCCTGCGGCTCGGCACGCGGCTCGTGCAACTGCGTGCGCTGATGCCGTCGGTGGCGAAGGAGATCGACGTGCCGCTGTCGACGCTCGATGAAATCCAGCGGCTGCACCGTTCGATGCTGAGCGCGCTCGAGATGATGTCGACCGGCACGCTCGCGCACGTCGATGCGGCGGCGCGCGCGGCGTTCGCGCAGCAGTGCGGTACGGAGTGGCATCAGGTGCGCGGCGTGCTACTAGGCACCGCGCGTGCGCTGCGCTTCGCGGGGACGACGCGGTTCAGGATGCCGGAACGGCCATCGCCCGACGCGTCGTGTACAGATGATTCACAGGCCAACCCGCTGCCGGACCTGCCGCCCGATCTGCAAGGGCCTTACTGGCTCGGCCTGCGGCTCGCGGAGCAGGTGGAGCGGTTGCGCGAACTGCTTGCGCAGACCGAGCCGAACTGGAACATCGAGCGGCACGTGCGGCCGCCCGTCGCGCAATGAACGTCGGGTGGTTCGCCGCCGGTTATTTCTCTTCCGGCGCGGAGATCATCCACGCGACGCCGAGACGGTCCTGCAGCATCCCGAAGCCCTTGCTCCAGAAGGTTTCCTGCCACGGTATCATCACCTGACCGTCCTGCGCGAGCGCGTCGTAATAGCGTTTCGCGGAGGCGGCGTCGTCGGCGGTGAGCGACAGCGCGAAGCTCGAGATCGGTTTCGGCGTCGCGTTGCAGTCACCGTCGGAAGCCATCAGTGTCGTCGAACCGATCTGGAACGACGCGTGCATGACCTTGTCTTCGGTGCCGGGACGGATCGGTTGGTCGGGGTTCGGCGGCGCATCGCGAAAGTGCATCTTCTGCAGCACCTGCGCGCCGAGCCTCTCGCCGTAGAACGTGAGCGCCTCTTCGCAGCGGCCGTCGAAAAACAGATAGGGCTGAACGTACATGATCGTCTCCTGGATCGTTGGCGTGGCGGTATGCGTGCGTTGATGCACCGGGCATCCGCGCTCACGATTGTAGTCATCACGGCGGCATGCAGGGCCATGAAACTTTGGTGAAACGGTGGGGGTTCGAACGCGGCGGAGGCGGGGAGACTACGAAAACGACTGCGCCCGGCTTTGGGGGCCGGGCGCGGGGTGAGGATCGTGAGCGGCGCGTTTGGGGCGCGCTGCGTATCGTGTATCGCGTATCGCGAAGTGTTTTAGCGAAGTGCTTCGATCATCTTTTCGAGCTTGACCGCGTCGGCGGCGAACGCGCGGATGCCTTCCGCGAGCTTTTCGGTCGCCATCGGGTCGTCGTTCACGAGGAAGCGGAACGACGATTCGTCGACCGGCACGCGTTCGAGGTTCGGGGTCTTCGCATCCGGCAACAGCTTGCGCTCGACGGTGTCCGTGCTGTCCTGCAGCTTTTGCAGCAGGTCGGGACTGATTGTGAGCAGGTCGCAGCCGGCCAGCTCGGTGATCTGCGACACCGTGCGGAAGCTCGCGCCCATCACTTCGGTCTTGTGGCCGAACGTCTTGTAGTAGCCGTAGATGCGGCGCACCGACTCCACGCCCGGATCGTTCGCGCCACCGTTCTTCGCTTCGTCCCATGCGCTGCCGGCGGACTTCTTGTACCAGTCATAGATGCGGCCGACGAACGGCGAAATGAGCTGCGCACCCGCTTCCGCACACGCGGCGGCCTGCGCGAGCGAGAACAGCAGCGTCATGTTGCAGTGGATGCCTTCTTTCTGCAGCACCTCGGCCGCGCGGATACCTTCCCACGTGGACGCGAGCTTGATCAGCACGCGCTCGCGGCCGATGCCCGCATCCTGATAGAGCTTGATGATCTCGTGTGCCTTGTCGATCGACGCCTTCGTATCGAACGACAGCCGCGCGTCCACTTCGGTCGACACGCGGCCGGGGATGATCTTCAGGATTTCGGTGCCGAACGCGATCAGCAGACGGTCGATGATGGCGCCCACCGGCTTCGACGCGTGATCGCGCACGGTTTTTTCCAGCAGCGGCTTGTAGTCGTCCTTCTGTACGGCCTTGAGAATCAGCGACGGATTGGTCGTCGCGTCGCGCGGCTTGTACTGGGCGAGCTGCTGGAAGTCGCCGGTGTCGGCGACGACGACGGTGTACTGCTTGAGCTGGTCGAGTGCGGTAGTCATATCGAGCCTTCCAGACGCCTGCGCGCCGTGGTCAATAAAAGATGAGGTTGTCGAACCGATGACCGGCGTGTCTGCCGGTCATCCCGAAACGTTCCCGCCATGTCGCGTCGATGTTACCGCGAAGCACGGCGCTCGACCTCTATTCTATGGCGGATCGGGCGATGCGTTTTTGACATGTGCGCTTGGGCGCGCGTTCAGTGCCCAGCACCCATCAAAGCCTACGCCCGTCGCGCGTTCAGCACCACCTGCGTGGCGACGCCCGCGACGAGCCCCCAGAACGCGGAGCCGATCGACAGCAACGTCAGGCCCGACGCGGTCACCATGAACGTGACGAGCGCCGCGTCGCGCTGCCGCGGATCCTGCATCGCATTCGTCAGCCCGCCCGAAATCGAGCCGAACAGCGCGAGCGCGGCCACCGACACGACCAGCGCCTGCGGCAGTGCGGCGAACAGCGCCGCGATCGTCGCGCCGAACACGCCCGCGATCAGGTAGAAGATGCCGCACCAGACCGCGGCTGTGTAACGTTTCGACCGGTCTTCGTGTGCGTCGGGGCCCGTGCAGATCGCCGCGGTAATGGCGGCGAGATTCATGCCGTGCGAACCGAACGGCGCGAGCACCAGCGATGTGAGGCCGGTCGTCGCGATCAGCGGCGCGGACGGCGTCGTGTAGCCGTCCGCACGCAGCACGGCGATGCCTGGCACGTTTTGCGACGCGGTCGCGACGACGAAGAGCGGGATGCCGATGCTGATGATCGCCGGCAGCGAGAACGACGGCCATGTCAGCACCGGCTGTGCGAGCGCGACGTGAACGCGGCTGAAGTCGAGTAGTCCGAGACCGCCCGCGACGACGGTGCCGGCGACGAGCGTCGTGACGATCGCGTAGCGGGGCGCCGCGCGTCGCATGATCAGATAGATGAAGAACATCGCGAGCACGAGCGCGGTGCTCGACTGCGCAGCGCGAAAGATTCCGATGCCGATCTCGAACAGGATGCCCGCGAGCAGCGCCGACGCGATGCCCGCCGGGATTTTCTTCATCAGCGTGTCGAACCAGCCGGTCAGGCCGGTGAGGGTAAGCAGCAGCGCGCACACGACGAACGCGCCGATAGCCTGCGCATACGGCACGTGGGGCAGCGACGACACTAGCAGCGCCGCGCCGGGCGTCGACCACGCGACGACGATCGGCGCGCGAAAGCGCAGCGACAGGCCGATCGTCGACAGCGCCATGCCGATCGACAGGGCCCAGATCCACGACGAGATCTGCGCATCGGACAGATGCGCGGCGGCTCCGGCCTGGAAAATCAGCACGAGCGAACTCGTGTAGCCGGTCATCATCGCGACGAAGCCGGCGACGAGCGCCGCGAGCGACGTGTCGCTCCAGGGTTTCGGCCAGCCGGAGGCGACGGCGGCGGAAGACAGATCGGGCGCGGAGGGGGGATTCATGCGGAGATGTCTCTTGGCGTGTTCAGGTTTCGTTCGATGCCGTGTCTGTGCACGGCAATGTTTGCCGCGGCATGTTACTGCGCAGCTTAACAATGCGGTAGACGCGGTAGGGGCGCAGCGGTTATTTGCTCAGCACGCGCATCGAGGCTTCGAGCCCGGCGAGCGTGAGCGGGTACATCCGGTAGCCGAGTACTTCGCGGATCACCGCGACCGACTGCCGGTATTCCCATAGTCCTTCGGGCTCCGGATTCAGCCACGCGTGATGCGGGAACTGGTCCGCGAGCCGGCGCAGCCACACGGAGCCGGCCTCCGTGTTGTTGTATTCGACCGAGCCGCCTGGCTGCAGCACCTCGTACGGGCTCATCGTCGCGTCGCCGACGAAGATCAGCTTGTAGTCGGGTGTGAAGCGATGCAGGACGTCCCACGTCGGCGTGCGTTCCGCGTGGCGCCGGCGATTGTTCTTCCACAGGAAGTCGTACACGCAGTTGTGGAAGTAATAGAACTCGAGGTGCTTGAACTCGGCCTTCGCGGCGGAGAACAGTTCTTCGGTGCGCCTGATGTGATCGTCCATCGAACCGCCGACGTCGAGCAGCATCAGCACCTTCACCTTGTTGTGCCGCTCGGGGACCATCTTCAGGTCGAGCCAGCCCGCGTTCGCCGCCGTGCTGTGGATCGTGTCGGGCAAGTCGAGCTCTTCGGCCGCGCCTTCGCGCGCGAAGCGGCGCAGGCGCCGCAGCGCGACCTTGATGTTGCGCGTGCCGATCTCGACCTGATCGTCGTAGTCGCGATACGCGCGCGCTTCCCACACCTTGACTGCGCTGCGGTTGCCCGCCGCATCGCCGCCGATGCGGATGCCTTCCGGGTTGTAGCCGCCATTGCCGAACGGCGACGTGCCGCCGGTGCCGATCCACTTGTTGCCGCCTTCGTGGCGTTCCTTCTGTTCGTCGAAGAGCTCCTTGAGACGGTCCATCAGCTTGTCGATGCCGCCCATTGCTTCGATCTGCGCTTTTTCTTCCGGGCTCAGGTCGCGTTGTAGTTTCTTTTTCAGCCAGTCGAGCGGCACGTCGAACGCGAGATCGGTCTTCAGCTCGATGCCGTTGAAGAACGCGCCGAACGCCTGGTCGAACTTGTCGAAGTACTGCTCGTCCTTCACGAGCGTCATCCGCGCGAGGTAGTAGAACTCATCGAGCGACGGCGCGATCACGCTCGCCTTCAGCGCTTCGAGCAGGGTCAGGTATTCCTTGACCGACACGGGCAGCTTTGCGGCACGCAGCGTGTAGAAGAAGTCGATCAGCATGCGAAATTCTCGACGGATTCCGGGGTTCAGGTTCGCGCGGCGTCGCGCTCAGCGGTTATTGCGGTTCATGAAGATCAGCCGCTCGAACAGGCTCACGTCCTGTTCATTTTTCAGCAGCGCGCCGTGCAACGGCGGAATGATCTGCTTGTGATCGGACGAGCGCAGCGCTTCGGGCGGGATGTCTTCCGCGAGCAGCAGCTTCAGCCAGTCGAGCAGTTCGGATGTCGACGGCTTCTTTTTCAGGCCCGATACGTTGCGCAGCTCGAAGAAGCTTTCGAGCGCGGCGCTCAACAGTTCCCGCTTGATACCCGGATAGTGGACCTCGACGATCTGCTGCATCGTCACCGGATCGGGAAACCTGATGTAGTGAAAGAAGCAGCGGCGCAGGAATGCGTCGGGCAGTTCCTTCTCGTTGTTCGACGTGATGATCACGAGCGGGCGCTGCTTCGCGCGGATCAGCTCGCGCGTCTCGTACACGTAGAACTCCATCCGGTCGAGTTCGCGCAGCAGGTCGTTCGGAAACTCAATGTCGGCCTTGTCGATCTCGTCGATCAGCAGCACCGTCTGTTCGTCCGATTCGAACGCCTGCCACAGCACGCCCTTGACGATGTAGTTGCCGATGTCCTTCACGCGCTCGTCGCCCAACTGCGAATCCCGCAGCCGCGATACGGCGTCGTACTCGTACAGACCCTGCTGCGCTTTCGTAGTGGACTTGATGTGCCATTGCATCAGCGGCATGCCGAGCGCGCCAGCGACCTCTTCGGCCAGCATCGTCTTGCCGGTGCCCGGTTCGCCCTTGATGAGGAGCGGCCGACGCAGCGTCATCGCGGCGTTGACCGCGAGCTTGAGATCGTCGGTGGCGACGTATTGCGATGAACCTTCGAAACGCATGGCGACAGGCTCGGTGGGGAAAAATCCCAGTATAAGTCAGAAGCCCTTTCGTGCTTCGAAGGGCTCGCGTAGGGTGTCGGGCGGTGCTGTCGGCTATGCTGTCGTCACATCAGGGCACGGTATCGCGCAAGCTGCGGGCGTCGCCGCGACAGTCGCTGCAACACGGGCGCGGCTTCGGGAATACGCGTAAGCAGCGGCCACGCCCGCGCGGTGGACGCCCGCCGTAGCGTCGCGGTACAATTAGCCCGATTTTTTTGGCCTGCGTGGCAACCCAACAAGAATAACGGCGCGGGCCGTTGCCTTTTTGGGCGCCCGTTTCCCCTCATGCCAGGTTATATGCTATGAATAAATTCGTCGGCAAACATGTCGTGATCGCAGCGCTGTCGGCGCTCGCGGGCTTCGCGGCCAGTGCACAGGCAGCGGATGTCGTGGGCAACGCGAAAGCGGGCCAGGGCAAGGTCGCGATGTGTATCGGCTGCCACGGCATTCCGGATTACCGCACCGCGTATCCGGAGGTCTACCGGGTGCCGATGCTCGGCGGGCAGAACCAGCAGTACATCATCAACGCGCTGCACGAGTATCAGAAGGGCGACCGCCATTTCCTGACCATGCACGCCGTCGCGACTTCGCTGTCGGACCAGGACATCGCCGATATCGCGGCGTACTACGCGGCGCAAACATCCTCTTCGAAGAACAATCCCGACAAGTGACCGGCTGCCGTATGTCGTCGTATCTGCCGTCCAGTCAACCGGTACTCACTCTCGCGGGACAGGAGAATTCATGAAGAAGCCCCAACAGGCACTCCACACGATGTTCAAGGCTGCATGCGCCGCCGCACTGCTCGGCGTCGCTGCGGCCCCCGCGGCTCACGCAGCCGATGCCGCGCACGGCAAGATCCTCTCCGACGCCCACAACTGCGCGGCTTGCCACGGCCCCAACCTGAACAAGCCGGTGAGCCCGGAATATCCGAAGCTCGCGGGCCAGCACGGCGACTACATCTACTGGGCACTGCGCCAGTACCAGATGGGCAACGGCAACCCGCATCTCGGTCGCAGCAATCCGATCATGCAGGCACAGGTGCAGAGCCTGTCGCAGAGCGACATGAAGGACCTCGCGGCCTACATCGAATCGCTGAACGGCGACCTCGTGCAGAAGAAGTAACGGGGCGTAAGGCGCTTCGGCCTGTTGTCGAACACCCCGCCCAGGCGGGGTGTTTGCTTTTGTGGGTCGCGAAATGCGACTTCAATCGATGGTTGGCGATGGCGCGGCGTTTTGTCGCACTGCGCGCCACGCAGGCCATTCCCGGCCAGCAGCGCGGCCTTTTCGCAGCGTCAGTCGCGCGACGCGCGACGTTCGATGCGCGCGAGGTACGCTTCCGTGTCCGGCGGTGTGCCGGTGCGCTGCGCTTCCCAGATCGTTTCGCCGAGGCACTCCATGATCGCGTGCTGCGCGTCGTGGGTCGAGCCGAGCCGCGCGGCGAGGCGATCGTGCGCGGCGCGGATGCCAGGCGGCTGATCGATCGACAACTGCTCGCTGATCGCGAGATGCATCGACAGATGCAGGAACGGATTGGTTTTGCCGTGCTCGGGCGAGTAGTCCTGCGTCGGTGCAGCGTCGGCATCGGCGAGATCGGCGTGATACTCGGGATGCTCGACGATCCAGTCGGCGGCGATCGCTTCGAGCGGCGTCAGGATTTCGCCTGCGCGCTGCTTGCGCCAGGTGTCGGTGAAGAAGTGTCGGACTTCGTCGCGGCTGGGATTGAACATCGTGAATGCGTGGGGAGTGGGGCGGTGATTCGGCTTCCGGGCTTCTTTCGAGGTGCGCCCTAACCGTGAGGCTTTATTTTACGCCGCGACGGATGGGATCACAGGCGTGGCCGCAGGCCTCACAGATCCGGCGGCGGCGTCTTCGGCTTGAACTCGCACAGCGGCTCGATCACGCAGTGCCAGCATTCGGGTCGGCGCGCCTTGCACACATAGCGGCCGTGCAGGATCAGCCAGTGATGCGCGTCCTGGCGGAACTCGGCCGGCGTGAATTTTTCGAGCGCCGTTTCAACCGCGCGCACGTCCTTGCCCGGCGCGAGACCGGTGCGGTTCGCGACGCGGAAGATGTGCGTGTCGACCGCGATGGTCGGGTGGCCGAACGCGGTGTTCAGCACGACGTTCGCGGTCTTCCGTCCAACCCCCGGCAGGCTTTCGAGCGCGTCGCGGTCCGCCGGCACCTCGCCGCCGTGCTGCTCGATCAGGATGCGGCACGTCGCGACGACGTTCTTCGCCTTGGTCCGGTACAGCCCGATCGTCTTGATGTAGCCGGTGACGCCTTCTTCGCCGAGTTCGAGAATCTTCTGCGGCGTGTTCGCGACCGGGAACATCTTGCGCATCGCCTTGTTCACCGAGACATCGGTGGCCTGCGCGGACAGCATCACGGCGATCAGCAGTTCGAACGGTGTCGTGTACTCGAGCTCGGTGGTCGGATGCGGGTTGAGGTCCTGCAGCGTTTCGTAGATCGCGCGTCGTTTGTTCGCGTTCATGGGGCGGTCAGCGCTTTGTCGGAGGGGCGTCGGGAGCGTTGTTGTTATCGTCGGCAGGCGGCTCATCGTCGCGCGTTGACTCCGCTTCACGGGATGCGATGCCGAGCCGGCGGCGGCGTGCCTCAGCCGCATCGATCTGCGCCTGCACCTCGGCGCTGACGCTTGCGGTGTTCTTCGGGCCGTCGCCCTGCGCGGCGAGTGCTTCCTTTTTCTGACGTGCACGGTCGAGCGCAGCCTGGATGATCGCGCGTTTTTTGGCTTCGGCGTCATCGGTGGCCGCCGCAGGTTGCGGTGCTCCGGGTGCGCTTGCGGGCGCATCGTCGGAAGCGGCTGCCGATGCAGCCGCCGAGCCCGCCGCTCCCGCTCGCCGCGCGGCTGCGCGCGCTTCGGCGGCTTCGCGCTCGCGTTCGAGGCGCGCGAGGCGCAGATCGTGCCGTTCGCGCGCGGCATCGGCCTGTTCCTGGGTCCATGCGTCCCAGCCGGTGAGGTCGCCCGTCACCGGAAGCATGTCGATGCAGTCGACCGGGCAGGGCGGCACGCACAGGTCGCAGCCGGTGCATAGCGATTCGACGACCGTGTGCATCTGTTTCGCGGCGCCGACGATCGCGTCGACGGGACAGGCCTGCGCGCACAGCGTGCAGCCGATGCAGATGTTCTCGTCGATGACGGCGCGCGGCCGCGGACGTTCGATGCCGTTGACGGGATTGATCGGGATGACCGGCCTGCCGAGCAGCGACGCGAGGCGTGCAACACCCTCGGCGCCGCCGGGCGGGCACTGGTTGTAGTTCGCGGTGCCCTCGGCGATTGCTTCGGCGTACGGACGGCAGGCGGCATAGCCGCACTTCGTGCATTGCGTCTGGGGCAGCAGATCTTCGATGCGGTCTGCGAGTGTTTTGGGATCTGTCACGGTGACGACGTCGTGGGCGGTCCGCAATGGCGCAGTGCGGCGTGCGGAGGGCCGTGCAGCGCGTTGCGCCGGGCGGCTCGAGAGCCGTTGCTGCGCGCCGTCGCGAGGCTTCGGCCAAATGGCGATTATCGCCGATTTCCCCGATTGCCATCGCCAAACCATGTGCCATAATCGAAGCGCTTTTTCGAAAGACCGCAGGAGGGTGTCCCCCAACCATGGCGCGCCCGTACAGTGCTGTCGGTGCAAGGCCCGAGGAGAGGCCGGCGGCGCGATCCGGAAACGCGGCTCACGAAGCACATGCCACCATGAATCAGCCGAAAATCAAAAGAGATCCTGAAGGCACACGGCGCCGCATCCTGCTCGCGGCCGCCGAAGAGTTTGCAAGCGGTGGGTTGTTCGGCGCGCGTGTCGACCAGATTGCGCGCCGTGCGGAGACGAACGAACGCATGCTCTACTACTACTTCGGTAGCAAGGAGCAGCTTTTCACGGCAGTACTCGAGCACGCATTCGCCGCGCTCACCGAGGCCGAGCGCACGCTCGACCTGAACGGCGTCGCGCCGGTCGAAGCGGTGACGCGGCTTGCGCATTTCGTGTGGGACTACTATCGGGATAATCCCGAACTGCTGCGCCTCGTGAACAACGAGAACCTGCACGAAGCGCGCTACATGCGCAAATCCACGCGGATCCGCGAGATGATTTCGCCGATCGTCGCGACGCTCGGCAGCATCCTCGAGCGCGGGCAGCGCGCGGGGCTGTTCCGCTCGAACGTGGACCCGTTGCGCTTCTATATGACGCTGTCGGGGATGGGCTACTACATCGTGTCGAACCGCTTTACGCTCGAAGCAACGCTCGGCCGCGATTTCAGCACGACCGCCGAGCGCGCGGAGATCGTGCAGATGAATACCGAAATCCTGCTCGCGTATCTGCTACGTCGCTGACGGGTACTTTATCCACGCGATGGCTCAATAAAAAACGGCGCCCAATGGGCGCCGTTCTCATGTGCCGGTGCGTGAAGCCGCAGGTTCAGGCCTCGGCCTTTTCCTTTTCCGTCTTCGCGGACCGGTTGCTCTTGTTGTGCGTGAGAATGAAATCGCGCAGTTGCGGATAAATGATCGTGCGCCACCGGCGACCCGAGAAAATGCCGTAGTGGCCGCATTTTTCGGCGGTGAAGTGCTGCTTGTTCTTCGCCGGGATACCGCTGCACAGGTCCTGCGCGGCGCGCGTCTGGCCGCTGCCGGAGATGTCGTCGAGTTCGCCTTCGATCGTGAAGAGCGCGGTCTTCTTGATGTCCTCGGGCCGCACGAGCTCGCCCGCGACTTCCCACGTGCCTTCGGCAAGGCGGAATTCCTGGAACACGACGCGGATGGTCTCCAGATAGTATTCGGCAGCCATGTCGAGCACCGCGTTGTACTCGTCGTAGAAGCGACGGTGCGCTTCGGCGTCTTCCTCGTCGCCGCGCAGCAGGCTCTGGTAGTAGTCCCAGTGCGCGGCCGTGTGACGCTCCGGATTCATCGCGACGAAGCCGGTGTGCTGAAGGAAGCCCGGATAGACCTTGCGGCCCACACCCGGATAGTTCGGCGGCACCGTGAAGATCACGTTGTTCTCGAACCATTCGAACGAGCGCTGCGTAGCAAGCGAGTTCACCGAGGTCGGGCTCTTGCGGGCGTCGATCGGGCCACCCATCATCGTCATCGTGCGCGGCGTGTCCTCGCCACGGCTCGCCATCAGCGAGATCGCCGCGAGCACCGGCACCGTGGGCTGGCACACCGAGATGACGTGCAGATCCTTCGCGCCGATGTGACGGATGAATTCCTGGATATAGCCGACGTAGTCGTCGAGGTCGAACGTGCCGTCTTCGAGCGGCACCATCCGTGCGTCGATCCAGTCCGTGAGGTAGACTTTGTGATCCTGCAGCAGCGTGCGTACCGTGTCGCGCAGCAACGTGGCGTGATGGCCGGACAGCGGCGCGCACACCAGCACGACGGGTTCGTCTTTCAACTGCGTAACCGCGTCGCTGTCGTCGGCGTAGCGCTTGAAGCGCAGCAGCCGGCAGAAGGGCTTTTCGATGATCGTCTGTTCGACGATCGGAATGTTGTGCCCATCCTTGACGATCTGGTGCAGGTTGAATTCGGGTTTTTCGTAGTCTTTGCCGAGCCGGTATAGCAGTTCATAGCCGGCGGACAGGCGGGTGGCCCCAGGTACGTAGGCGAGCGGGCTGGCCGGATTCGCAAACGACTTCGATGCGGCCTGGGCCCAGGCGGTAAGCGGGCTTAACAGCGCTCGCTGGAATTCGTGCAGCTGATAGAGCATGAAGGCTCCGGCTTTGAAATGGTTCGCGTGACGCGCGTAGCGTTGGGGCGGGCCGTATTGGTTGACGACAGTTGGTTATCGGCCGTTATGCTCCAAAGATGATATCGGAGCACGCCGGCTTGTGCAATGCAACAATTGTCAGATCGGCTGCGGCAACCGGCGCCCGCGCTTTGCGATCGCCTCAGCCGCCCGCGCCGTTGTGCCCATTGTGCGCCGGCTGGCCGGCCGCCTGCGCGATCTCCTGCTCGTGTTTCATCAGGTTTAACCCGGTGTGCACCAGCGCGACGTGCGAGAACGCCTGCGGGAAATTACCGACGAGCCGTCCCGCCGCCGGATCGTACTCCTCCGCGAGCAGGCCGACATCGTTCGCGAGTGCGAGCAGCCGCTCGTACATCGCGTGCGCCTCGGCCACGCGGCCTTGCAGCGCGAGATTGTCGACCATCCAGAAACTGCACGCTAGGAACGTGCCTTCGCCGGGCGGCAGGCCGTCGTCGACCTCGGTTGTCCGGTAGCGCATCACGAAGCCGTCGTGCATCAGCGTCTTCTCGATCGCCGCGACGGTGCCCGCGATGCGCGGATCCGACGGCGGCAGGAAGCCGACCAGTGGCATCAGCAGCGTGCTCGCGTCGAGGTCGTCGCTGCCGTACACCTGTGTGAACGTGTTGAGCGCCGGGTTCCAGCTTTTCGCGCAGACGTCGGCGTGAATCCGGTCGCGCACCTCGCGCCAGTGATCGAGCGGTGCAGGCAGATCGAAAGTTTCGGCCGACTTGATCGCGCGATCGAACGCGACCCACGCCATCACCTTCGAAAACGTAAAGTGCTGGCGTCCACCGCGTGTTTCCCAGATGCCTTCGTCGGGTTCTTCCCAGATCGTCTCGAGGTGCTTGAGCATCGTGCACTGCACCGTCCACGCGGTTTCGTCCGCCTGCAGCCCGCCGACCCGCGCGAGGTGCAGCGCGTTCATCACTTCGCCGTAGACGTCGAGCTGCAGTTGCCCGACCGCGTTATTGCCGACCCGCACCGGCTTCGCGCCTTCATAGCCGGGCAGCCAGTCGATCTCGAACTCGGGCAGCCGGCGCTCGCCGGCGATGCCGTACATGATCTGCAGCTGTTCCGGCGAACCCGCCATCACGCGACCGAGCCACGTGCGCCATGCGCGCGCCTCGTCGTAGTAGCCGCAGCGCATCAGCGCGAGCAGCGTGATCGTCGCGTCGCGCAGCCAGCAGTAGCGGTAGTCCCAGTTGCGCGTGCCGCCGAGCTGCTCGGGCAGTGATGTGGTCGGCGCTGCGACGACACCGCCGGTCGGTTCGTACGCAAGCGCCTTCAGCGTGATCAGCGAGCGGCGGATCGGCTCGGCCCAGCGTCCTTCGATCGTGCTGCGCGCCGACCATTCGAGCCAGTGATTCTCGGTGCGTGCGAGCGCGGTGTGCGGATCGCGCGCGGGCGGCGCACGCAGATGCGACGCCGAGTACGCGAGCGAGAACGGTACACGCTCGCCCTCCGACACAGTGAACTCGGCGAGCGTGCGCATGTTCTCGCCGCGCAGATCGACCGGCGTGCGCAGCACCGCGGTGTCGGGGCCGACGATCGCCTGCACGCCGCTGTCGTTCGGTAGGCGGCTCACCCAGGGGATCGAGAAGCCGTAGTCGAAACGCAGCACCAGTTCCATCTTCATCCGGACCGTGCCGCGCCGCCCGACGACGATCCGCACGAGTTCCGACCACCCGTTGCCGGGCGGCATGAAGTCGATCACGGTGACCGCGCCTTCCGGCGTTTCGAAATCGGTCTCGAGGATCAGCGTTTCGCCGCGATAGCGACGTGTGATCGAAGGCGCTTCGTCGCTGACCGGCGCGAGCAGCCAGCGACCGTTGTCCTCGGTGCCGAGCAGCGCCGCGAAGCAGGCGCCGGAATCGAAGCGCGGCCAGCACAGCCAGTCGACCGAGCCGTCGCGGGAGATCAGCGCGGCTGTGTGGCCGTCGCCGACGAGTGCGTAATCTTCAATGCGTGAGGGCATGGTTCAGCGGCGAGGCCGCGGGTAAAAAGTGCGCGCGGTGCGCGAGCCGGACGGTGCCGGATGTTATTCAAAGGTCATGACGAACACTTTGGTTACCGGGACCCGAAGATCGCGTTCCGGTTCAGTGCGGCGTCTCGCCGCGGCGCGTGAATGCGGCCTTGGCATTCCGCGTGCGCGCTGCCTACAATCAATTCTTCCGGGACCCGCGTACCGTTCGCGTCGCAGTCTCCCGTGTCTCTGTTCCGTCGTCGTATCGTCCGTTGCCGTTTCGAGGATCGAGCCATGCTGAACCCGACGAAATCCGATTGCGTCACGATTCTTTCCGCTGCCAGCCAGCTGACCGATGACGCATTATTGCCGCTCGATCCCAATCGGCTCGGCCTGTCCCGCAACGGGATGGAAACGGCGGCCGCGTTTCTGATCGAGCGCGCGTGCTTCAAGCGTCATGCGGACGGCGGTGGTCATTATGCCGTCGGCTGTCTGTCGCTGCAGGGACGGCTGCGGCTCGACCAGTTGTCGAACGGCTGAACAGGGCGGCGTTAGTTCTTGCCGTTCTTCCATACCCGTCGCGGGTCGGATCGCCCGCATCCGTGCTCCCACGGCTGCCCGTCCCGGCGCAGCCCTTGTTCCTTCCGCGTCGAAGTCGCGTCGCAGCGCATCCGCTGCGCACGGGCGCGCATGCGTATGCGCACGTGCCCATGCCCATGCAGCACAAAGCCCGTCACAGATGCAGATGCGACGCGCTCACGCCGAAGATGCCGATCGCCCCGATGATGATCAGATACAGCGCGACGATGGTACTGAGCAGACGCGGCATGATGAGGATCAGGATGCCTGCGATCAGCGAGACGACTGGACCGAGACTGAGCGTGACGTTCATGGAGACTCCGTGGGTTGAACTGCGGTGAGGCGGGGCGTGTCGTACAGGAGACGCGAGCACGGTATGCATAGCCGTCCCTCGTAACGCTTTTATACTGCACCCGACAACAGTCCCGCCGCTTCGAAACATACGCAGCCGGACGACAACAGCAGCGCGGCAGACCAACGACGCAACCAACAATCCGAAAAACCCGCCGTTCAGGAGGTCGTCATGCATCGCACTAACCGGGTAGTAGCAAAGATCGCGCCGCTGCCTTGCAGAAAGGCGGGATCCGCCCGCTCGATAATAAAAGGTTTTGTCCTCATGGCCTCGATCGTCGCTTCCCAAGCCGCTTCCCAGGCGTTCGCCCAAACGCAGACGCCGGCCGCCGTTCCCGCGGATGGCGTCTACGACATGCTCGTCGGCACGTACACCGGCGGCAAGAGCGAAGGCATCTACGTGTACCGCTTCGACACGAAAACCGGCGACGCGACGCGGGTCTCGTCGACACGCACCGTGAATCCGTCGTACCTCGTCGTGAGCAGCGACCGCCGCCACGTGTACACGGTGAACGAGCTGCCCGGCGATAACGGCCCGGCGACGCAGCGTGGCGGCATCAGCGCATTCGGCTTCGATCCGCAGAGCGGCCAGCTGACGTTCCTGAACAAGGTCTCGTCGGAAGGGAACGATCCGTGCTATCTGAGCCTGTCGCCGGACGGCAAATATCTGCTGACCGCGAACTACTCGGTCGCGGCCGATCCGGGCGGCAGCTTCGCGGTGTTCCCGCTACAAGCTGACGGCCAGGTCGGTGCGGCCGTGCTGAGCGTGCATCACGAAGGGGGTGGTCCCGTGAAGGGACGTCAGGACAACTCGCACGTGCATTCCACCGTGTTCTCCCCGGACGGCCACTATCTGTTCACGCAGGACCTCGGCGCCGACAAGCTCTATTCGTATCGCTACACGCCCGACGGCAGCCGCGGCCTGTTCGGTCCGACGGAAGTGCGCTACACCGACGTGAAGGCGGGCAGCGGTCCGCGTCATCTGATATTCGGCACCGATGGCCGGCATGCGTACCTGACGAGCGAACTCGCGGCGACCGTCAGCGTGTTCGATTACGCCGACGGCCGGTTGAAGCTCGCGCAGGTGCTGCCGCTGGCGGCACCGGGCTTCAAGGGCGCGGTCGGTGCCGCGGCGATCCATCTGTCGCCGGACGGCCGCTTCCTGTACGCGAGCAATCGCGGCGACGCGAATGAAATCGTCATCTACGCGGTCGATGCGTCGAACGGCCATCTGAAACTGGTCGGACGCCAGTCGAGTCTCGGCAAATCGCCGCGCGAGTTCACGATCGATCCGACCGGGCAATGGCTGATCGTCGGCAACCAGAACAGCGACACTGCTTATGTGTTCCGGCGCGATGTGCAGACTGGTCTGCTCGAACCGAATCCGAAGCGGCTCGAGATCGGTTCGCCGGTCGACTTCAAGCTCGTGTCGCCGTCGTGATCAGGCAGGCGGCGGGTTGATAGCCCGCCGTCAACTGCGCTTATTCAGCAGGACCGGGCGCCAGCACTTCACGGCTGCCGTTGATACCCATCGACGACACCAGCCCTGCAGCTTCCATCTGTTCGACGAGCCGGGCAGCACGGTTGTAGCCGATGCGCAGCTGCCGCTGCACCGACGAGATCGACGCGCGCCGCGTACGCACGACGAACGCGACCGCTTCGTCGTAGAGCGGATCGGCTTCCGCATCCGGTGTGTCGCCGAACAGGTCCTGCGTCGCGCCTTCGGTAGCCGGACCGTCGAGGATGCCTTCTTCGTACTGCGGCTCGCCGAACTGCTTCAGATGCTCGACGATGCGATGCACTTCCTCGTCGGCAACAAACGCGCCGTGTATGCGCTGCGGGTAGCCGGTGCCCGGCGGCAGGAACAGCATGTCGCCCTGGCCGAGCAGCGACTCCGCGCCCATCTGGTCGAGGATCGTGCGCGAGTCGATTTTCGACGATACCTGGAACGCGACGCGCGTCGGAATGTTTGCTTTGATCAAGCCGGTGATCACGTCGACCGACGGACGCTGCGTCGCGAGAATCAGATGGATGCCGGCCGCGCGTGCTTTCTGCGCGAGCCGCGCGATCAGCTCTTCAATCTTTTTGCCCGCGACCATCATCAGGTCGGCGAGCTCGTCGATCACGACGACGATCAGCGGCAGCTTCGCGAGCGGCTCGGGTGCGTCGGGCGTCAGCGAGAACGGATTGCCGAGTTTCTTGCCGGCGGCATCCGCGTCGCGAATTTTCTGGTTGAAGCCCGCGAGATTGCGCACGCCGACCGCCGACATCAGCCGGTAGCGCTTTTCCATTTCGCCGACGCACCAGTTCAACGCGTTCGCGGCGAGCTTCATGTCGGTGACGACCGGCGCGAGCAGATGCGGGATGCCTTCGTACACCGACAGCTCCAGCATCTTCGGATCGATCATGATGAGGCGCACGTCCTCGGGCGTCGCCTTGTAGAGCAGCGACACGATCATCGCGTTGATCGCGACCGACTTGCCCGAGCCCGTCGTGCCCGCGACGAGCATGTGCGGCGCCTTCGCGAGATCGGTGACGATCGGGTGGCCGGTGATGTCCTTGCCCATCGCGAGTGTCAGGTGCGAGTGCGACTGCCGGTAGACGCCGGCTTCGAGAATCTCCGCCAGGCGGATCGTCTGGCGTTTCGCGTTCGGCAGTTCGAGGCCCATGCAGGTCTTGCCGGGAATCGTCTCGACGACGCGGATCGACGTGAGCCCGAGGCCGCGCGACAGATCCTTCATCAGACCGACGATCTGGCTACCGCGCACGCCGAGCGCGGGCTCGACCTCGAAGCGCGTGATCACCGGTCCCGCCGATGCGCCGACCACCGTCACCGGCACCTTGAATTCCTGCAGACGCTGTTCGATCAGCGCGCCGGTTTCGGCGAGCCGTTCTTCGGAAACTGGCTCGACGTCGGTCGATGCGCGCTCGAGCAGATCGAGCGAAGGCAGTTCGACCGACGACGCGGCCGGCGCGTGAAACTCGAAGCTGGTCGGCGAGTGGCCGAGCGGCGGGCGGGCGACGAGGTCGGCGGAAGGGGCGGTGGGCTCGGTGTTACCGGTCGATGCGGCCTGGTCCGGTGCTGCTGCTTCATCGTCGATGGGCGGCAGGCCGGGGAAGCGGACAACGTTCGATGGGGGTTGTGGCGCGGCGGGTGGCATTTGCCAGGGCGGCACGGAAAGTGGGGGTGCCGGGACCGGTTGCGCGGCAGTTGCTGCTGACGTCGCATCCAGTACCGCCGCTAGTACGAGAGCCGGTTCGGTTGGTTGTAACGGCTTCAGCGGTGTGGTTGCGGGTTCGGCTTCGCGAGCGACGCGGTGCTCGACAAGGTCGGTATCGGACGGCAATGCGTGAGATTGCGTGACGGACACATCGTTCGGCTCCGATTCTTCAGCCGATGAGTCGACGTACGACGGCGTAATCGCTTGAGTCGCGGAAGGCATCATTGCCGCGGCGTGAGCCACATCGGCCATCGTCGCAATAGACGACGCGACCGCTGCCGTCGCCGCAATCGACACAACTGGGTTCGACACGGCGACATGAACATCGTGCGGTAGGATGCTCGCATCCGATGCGGCAAATACATTCTGTGCGCTGAAGGTCGGCGTCGCTGCGTTCGGAACCGTGGCCGATCGCGCGGCAACCTCCGGCGCGTCCGCTGCACCATGTGCATCGGCGTTTGAAGAAGCAATATCGCCAGCGATGGCAACGACCGGCACAGCCGCACCGGACACGACCTCGCTCGCCGCACCATCCGCATCGCGTGATGGCGCCGCATCCACGGCACGTCCTTCGACGACGTCCGTCTGCTCGTACGATCCACCCTGATCCGCATGACGTCGCGCGAGGCTCGCTCCTGCGAGCGTGGTCCAGCGCGCGGTGTTTTCTTCGATGCTGCGCAAGGTTTCCTGCACACTCGGCGGCGGCGCGACGCGCGCCGCGGTCGATGCCGGCGCGGCGGTCCGTGTGAACGCGGGTGCGCGTGTCGTCTGCGGCGGCTCGCCGGCGGGGCCGATACCGGCTGTGGGACGCTGCGGCGTCTGCGGCGACATGCGCGGCAGTGACGGCGAGGAGGTCTCGCGTGCAGTGCCGGCAACGGCTCCCAGCGGCGGACGGCTGATGCGCTGTCCCTGCGACGGTATCGACTGCGAAGACTGAGACAACGGTCGCGTTGGTGTTGCGAGCGGCGCAGGCGTCGTCGTTCGCACCGTCGACGGCACGGCTTGCGCTGCGCGTGCGGCCGCGCTGCCGACACCAGCGACCCCGCCGATTCCACCCACCTTCGTCGCAGCCCGCGCAACCTTGCCCGGGTCGCGTAACCATCCGGCGGGCGCAACCGGCTCCGTCGGCGTCCATGCACGATCCGCCGCCTGTGATGCGGGAAGCGAAGACGACGTGGACGAAGACGACGATAAGGAAGACCGCACGGTCCCCGGCACCGTAGCCCCACGCAACACACGTGTACCTGCCTTGGCGCTCACGGTTGTTCCCGACGCCGAACGCGCCGTATCGCGAGCAGTCACAGGCGGCCGCCACGCGGTGGGCCGTGCATAGCGGCCCTGCGATTTCGGCGCCATCGTATTGACGGTGTTCGTGACCGGCGCGGCCGGCAGGCCTTCGTCGGCACCGCGCCGGTTGCGCGGTTCGTCGCCGTCGCGTCGTGGGTTACCTGCGCCGGCGCGGCCGAAGCCGAGTCCGAACGCCGAGTCAGCCCACGCGGCGACCGAGCTCCACCGAAAACCGAGCAGCCACGGCACGCTCACGAGCCACAGCGCGAACATCGCGAGCGGCGTGCCGATGCGGCCGAGCAGATGGCCGAACCCAGCGGCGAGCGCGTGTCCCAATCCGTCGACGCCGGCGATGCCGATCATATCGACCAACGACGCCTCGAGCGTGCAGCTCCCGACGAGCACGCACACGAAGCCGAGCCACAGCCGGATCGTGCCGGGTCCGCGCAGCCCGACGCCGCCAGGCAGCACCGCTTTCGCGAGACGCCAGATCAAGGGAAGGAACCAGACGGCCGATACGCCGAACCAGCCGAAAACTACCGTGTGCATACTAGACATCAACGAATGGCGGACGCGCGGATGCGCAACCCGTCGAGTTTAAACCGGCGAAGCGACCTGCTTCGATGACACGCGCCGTCATATCTGCGCCGACCGCGCGCAGCAAGCGATGAAAAGCGATGAACGCGACGAACAAGGAGAATGAATAACCGGAGCGACGATGCCGCACGCCGGTCACTGCCCGCTGCGCGAAAAGCGCAACGCGTCACCGTTCTCGAGCGTCAGCTGGAGTTCCTGCGGCGTGCGCATCTGGACACCGGTGCGCGCGATGTGCTCGAGCGCGTCGAGGTACGCGGGCTCCAGTTGACCGCCCGGCGTATGGCATGCCATACGCGTGCCGGCGAGCAGCCCGAACGACAGCTTGCCGTCCTTCAGCGTGTAAGTGCCCATATAGCGGTTGCAGCCCGAGAAACCGTTCGCGCGCCGCTGGCCGGTTGCGGTCGACAGCACCAGTGTGATCGGCTTGTCGCTATCCGCGTGCGGTATGTCGCGCGGTGTGCCGTCCGCCTGGGTCCACGCGGCCAGTTGCCAGCTCGTGTCGTCGAGCAGCTGGGTCGCCGCCGGATTGAACGGATCGGGCTGGGGAGCGGACGCGTCGGTGTGAACCGGCAGCGAACATCCGGCGAGCAGCACGGCAACGGTCAGCGCGGCGAGCGGCGCAATGGAGCGCACGATCCGCGCGGAAGACGTTGAGGGCATGGCGTCGTTCCTCTTCAAACTGGCGAAGGCGTAAGGGTAACGCACTCCGCGTCCCGCACGCGAGCGCCGCCGTCGCGCATCGGCTATCGCGTGCTGTGGCCGCACGCACCAACCGGGCACTCATCAAGCACAAACCGCCCGTCGAACGGTGCCGCAGCGTGCGGTACCCCCGTGTTAACATTGCCAACTGAGATTGTCGACTGAGATGGCTGACCGACTACCCTCTCTTTAATCCCACCCGACTTGATTTTTCTGGAGACCTCATGCAGATCGGCCAACGGATCGGCACCCCGCTTTCGGCGTCGGCGACGCGCGTCATGCTGCTCGGCGCGGGCGAACTCGGCAAGGAAGTGATCGTCGCGCTGCAACGGCTCGGCGTCGAGGCGATCGCGGTCGACCGTTATCCGGATGCACCGGGCCACCAGGTCGCGCATCGCGCGCACGTGATCGACATGACCGACGCCGCCGCGCTGCGCGCGCTCGTCGAGGCCGAACGGCCGCATCTGATCGTGCCGGAGATCGAGGCGATCGCCACCGACGCGCTCGCCGCGATCGAAGCCGACGGCCTCGCCGAAGTCATCCCGACCGCGCGCGCGACGCAACTGACGATGAACCGCGAAGGCATCCGCCGCCTCGCCGCCGAAGAACTCGGTCTGCCGACGTCGCCGTACGCGTTCGCCGATTCACTCGACGAACTGCGCGCGGGCATCGCGAAAGTCGGTTATCCGTGCGTCGTGAAGCCGGTGATGTCGTCGTCGGGCAAGGGGCAGTCGGTGCTGAAGAGCGACGCCGACGTCGAGCCCGCATGGCAGTACGCGATGGCGGGCGGTCGCGTGAATCGCGGCCGCGTGATCGTCGAAGGCTTCATCGATTTCGAATACGAGATTACACAGCTGACCGTGCGCGCGATCGATCCCGCAACCGGCGAGATTGCCACGTATTTCTGCGATCCGATCGGCCACGTGCAGGTGGCGGGCGACTACGTCGAATCGTGGCAGCCGCAGCCGATGAGCGCGCTCGCGCTCGAACGCGCGCGCGATGTCGCGCACAAATCGACCGCGGCGTTGGGCGGGCGCGGCCTCTTCGGCGTGGAACTTTTCGTGCGCGGCGATGACGTATGGTTTTCGGAGGTCAGTCCGCGTCCGCACGATACGGGCCTCGTCACGCTGTGCACGCAGCGGCTGTCCGAGTTCGAGCTGCATGCGCGCGCGATCCTCGGGCTGCCTGTGGATACGTCGATGCGTACGCCCGGCGCGTCAGCGGTGATCTACGGCGGGCTCGACGAAGCGGGCATCGCGTTCGAAGGCGTCGCACAGGCGCTCGCCGTGCCGGGCTCCGATCTGCGGCTGTTCGGCAAGCCGGAGAGCTTCGTCAAACGCCGGATGGGCGTCGCGCTGGCGAGCGGCACGAGCGTCGACGAAGCGCGTGCACGCGCGAAGCAGGCTGCCGCGGCAGTGCGGCCGGTGTCGGCTGGCTGAATGGCAGGGTTGTACAGAAGCAGGATCGATTGAGAAAGTGAGCAGGTACACGCGGCCCGCGCGTCGTTGTGCGGACGCAGAGAGGCAATCATGAAGCAGCAGCGGCAGGTATCGATGCATTCCGGCACGCGCGGCCACGCGGGCCGATGGGGCATGCGCGCGATGTCCGTCGCGACGCTCGCCGTGCTGGTCGTCGCGCTGGGCGGCTGCGGGCTCGCTGCCGCGCCGTGTCGTGTCGCGTCGGCGGGACTGAAGATCGTGCCGCTCGTGGGCCACGTCGCCGCGGCGCCGACCGATGCGTGCGCGGACGTGATCGATCCTTGATCGGTTCGTGAGCAACCCTTGAGCAACCCTCACGCAATTTCTATAACGCCCACGGAGCAGGAACAGCAATGACGAAACGGCAGGCAGCGGCCCGTGCGGCAATCGACGTAACGGACGTCATTCAGCGCAACACAGTGCGCTCGCTCGCAGCGGCGCTTGTCGTGTTCGTTACGGCCGCAACGGCCAGCAGCGCGTTCGCGGCGCCGCTGCATCTCGCGGACATCCAGACCAAAGGACGCCAGACCCAGCAGTACACCTGCGCAACCGGCAAGATCCTGCGCGTCACGTACTGGAACACCGCGAACGGACAGAGCTTCGCGCTCCTTCCGGTCGACGGGAAGACGCTGCTGTTCGTCAACACGCTGGCGGCGTCGGGGGCGAAGTACCAGGCGGGGAGCTACACGTGGTGGACCAAGGGGCCGCGCGCCGACCTGTACGACGCGACTGCCGGCGACAACGCGCCGCCGGTGCTGTCCGACTGCGTCACGCTCGTTCGCTAGCGCTCATCTTCCTTCCTTATCTCCCTTCATTACATCCGTTTGACAACCGCACACTGACGCGTCGCAAGCCGATGCGTCGGGCGTGCGCGCATACGTACATCTTTCCTTATCCGGGAGTAAGCTGTGTTCCGGCGCCGCGGGGCGCACGCGAAGCAGGGCATGCAACCCGGGGTTCGCGAGCCCGCTCCGCGCGACATCGCCCTCTGCGAATGTTCTTTCCCGGAACCCCTCGCGCAGGCACGCTGCCTGCGTCTGTCCGTCAAAGCGAGACTCTCCATGAAAGCATCGGATCTATTCGTCAAATCGCTGGAAGCCGAAGGTGTCGAGTACGTGTTCGGCATCCCCGGCGAAGAAAACCTCGACCTGCTCGAGTCGCTGCGGCGCTCGAAAATCAAACTGATCCTCACGCGACACGAGCAGGCGGCCGGCTTCATGGCGGCGACCTACGGCCGGCTCACCGGGCGCACCGGCGTCTGCCTGTCGACGCTCGGCCCCGGCGCGACGAATTTCGTGACTGCGGCCGCGTACGCGCAGCTGGGCGGCATGCCGATGCTGATGGTCACCGGCCAGAAGCCGATCAAGACCAGCAAGCAGGGGCACTTCCAGATCGTCGACGTCGTGCGGATGATGGAACCGCTCACCAAGTACACGCGGCAGATCGTATCGATCGGCAATATTCCGGCGTCGGTGCGCGAGGCGTTCCGTCAGGCGGAGGAAGAGCGGCCCGGTGCGGCGCACCTTGAACTGCCCGAAGACGTCGCGGACGAAGAGGGCGACGGCAAGCCGATTCCGAAGAGCTTCAGCCGCCGGCCCGTCGCCGAAGAGAAAGCGATTGCGCACGCGGTCGCGGCTATCGCCGGCGCGAAGCACCCGCTGCTGATGATCGGCGCAGGCGGCAACCGCAAGACCACGACGAAGATGCTGCGCGAATTCGTCGACCAGATCGGCATCCCGTTCTTCACGACGCAGATGGGCAAGGGCGTGATCGACGAGTCGCATCCGATGTGGCTCGGCAACGCGACGCTGTCGGACGGCGACTTCGTGCACCGCGCGATCGATCACGCGGACTGCATCATCAACGTCGGTCACGATGTGATCGAGAAGCCGCCGTTCTTCATGCGCGGCGCCGATGCGGGCGAGAAGACCGTGATCCACGTGAACTTCCTCGGTGCGGAAGTCGATCCGGTGTACTTCCCGCAGATCGAGGTGGTCGGCGATATCGCGAACGCCGTGTGGCAACTGAAGGAAAGCCTCAAAGGCCGTGAGACGCAATGGGACTTCACGCGCTTCATCGAGATCAAGCAGCACTTCGACGAACACCTCGCGAAGGGCAAGCACGACAGCCGCTTTCCGATGTACCCGGTGCGCATCGTCAACGACGTGTACGAGACGACGCCGGTCGACGGCATCGTCTGTCTCGACAACGGCATGTACAAGATCTGGTTCGCGCGCTACTACCGTGCGCACGAACCGAATTCGATCCTGCTCGACAACGCGCTCGCGTCGATGGGCGCGGGGCTGCCGTCCGCGATCGCGACGAAGATCGTGCATCCCGACCGCAAGGTGATCGCGGTGTGCGGCGACGGCGGCTTCATGATGAACTCGCAGGAACTCGAAACGGCGGTGCGGCTGAAGCTCGATCTGGTCGTGCTGATCGTGCGCGACGACGCATTCGGGATGATCCGCTGGAAGCAGGAGAACATGAATTTCCCGGACTACGGGATGACGCTGAACAATCCGGATTTCGTCGACTACGCGAATAGCTACGGCGCGCATGGTCATCGCGTGACGGCAGCCGATGAGTTCGCGCCGCTGCTGCGCGACTGCTACGCGACGCCGGGCGTGCACGTGATCGACGTGCCGATCGACTACTCGGACAACGAGCGCGTGCTGAACCGCGAGATCAAGCGGCTGAGCGCGCAGCTGTAGATGCCGTGCCGGACTCAATGAACTGAACGCATGGATTGCTATCCATCGCATCAAGGAGAACGTGTCATGTTGCAGAAAAGTTACCCGTACTACCTCGCGAACGAACCGGTCGCGGCGAACACCGATCTCGAAGTGACGGATAAATTCAGCGGCGAAGTTGCAACGCGCGTCGCGATGGCCGACGCGGTAGCCATCGACAAGGCGATCGGCGCCGCTGTGGATGCGATGCCCGCGATGCGCGCGTACCCGCCGTTCAAGCGCCAGGCGGTGCTCGATCACTGCGTGAAGCGCTTTCGCGAGCGCTACGACGAGCTGGCGATGGCGCTGTGCATCGAGGCCGGCAAGCCGATCAACGATTCGCGCGGCGAAGTGACGCGCCTCATCGATACCTTCAGGATCGCCGCGGAAGAGTCGGTGCGCATCGACGGCGAGATCATTAACCTCGAGATCTCGCCGCGTGCGAAGGGCTATCACGGCTACGTGAAGCGCGTGCCGATCGGGCCGTGCTCGTTCATCTCGCCATTCAATTTCCCGCTGAACCTGGCCGCGCACAAGGTCGCGCCGGCGCTGGCTGCGGGCGTGCCGTTCGTGCTGAAGCCGGCGAGCCGCACGCCGGTCGGTGCGCTGATCATCGGCGAAGTGCTCGCCGAAACCGATCTGCCGAAGGGCGCGTTCTCGGTGCTGCCCGCGCATCGCGACGGCGCGGACCTGTTCACGACCGACGAGCGCTTCAAGCTGCTGTCGTTCACTGGCTCGCCGGCGGTCGGCTGGGATCTGAAGAAGAAGGCTGGCAAGAAGAAGGTGATTCTCGAACTGGGCGGCAACGCTGCCGCGATCGTCGACGGCGACCAGGGCGGCAAGCTCGATTACGTCGTCGACCGGCTCGCGTTCGGTGCGTTCTACCAGTCGGGGCAGAGCTGCATCGGCGTGCAGCGCATCCTCGTGCATGCGTCGCTGTACGACGCGCTGCGCGAGAAGCTGATCGCGAAAACTAAGTCGTTGAAGATGGGCGACCCGAAGGACGAGCAGACCTTTGTCGGCCCGATGATCTCCGAATCGGAGTCGAACCGCCTCGCCGGCTGGATGGAGAGCGCGGTGCAGGCCGGCGCGAAGATAGTCGCAGGCGGCAAGGTGAATGGCGCGATGTTCGAGGCGACGCTGCTCGAAAACGTCGGGTGCAAGACCGATCTGTATCGCAAGGAAGCGTTCGGGCCGGTAGCGATTCTCGAACGCTTCAACGATTTCTCCGACGCGCTCGAAACCGTCAACGACAGCGACTTCGGCCTGCAGGCCGGCATATTCACCGATTCGCTCGCGCACGCGCACGAGGCGTGGGACACGCTGGACGTGGGCGGCGTCGTGATCAACGATGTGCCGTCGTTCCGCGTCGACAACATGCCGTACGGTGGCGTGAAGGACTCGGGGCTGGGCCGCGAAGGGGTGCGCTACGCAATCGAGGACATGACCGAGCTGCGGCTGATGGTGATGCGCGAAACCTGGTAAGCCCGATGGTGACTCAGTGATAACCCGTGGTATCCGGCGATAACCGCAAGGCGGCTCCGGCCGCCTTGCGGGCCCGTGTGGCGGGGTGGTTGCCCGCCACACGGGCGTTTGCATTGCGGTGCTACAATACCGGCCTTTCCGGCGGGTATTGGTATTGATTGGGTATTCCCCGCCGGCCGGAGCCGGCCGTCCCGCTGCCTGCAGTATCTCCGGTCCTCGCCCGCGTATCGGGTGCACATGAGTGCACGTCGCGGCGCAGGACCCCATGTAGGGCCGCGTTCGGTAGTCGTGGCTCCGCCTTCATCACAATGCCTCTGCGGCTTTCCGGCCGCTGCCGCGCGCACCGCGCGAGCGCATTTTTAGCGAAAGCCACCATGTCCGACACAGACGTCACGCCCAGCAACGCGACTTTCGACCAGTTTGGTCTATCCGCCGACATCCTGAAGGCGATCGCCGAGCAGGGCTACACGACGCCCACGCCGATCCAGGCCCAGGCCATTCCCGTCGTGCTGTCCGGGCGAGACGTGATGGGCGCCGCGCAGACCGGCACCGGCAAGACCGCGAGCTTCTCACTGCCGATCATCCAGCGGCTGCTGCCGCTCGCCAGCACCAGCGCGTCGCCGGCGCGCCACCCGGTGCGCGCGCTGATCCTCACGCCGACCCGCGAACTCGCCGACCAGGTGGCCGCCAACGTCGAGGCTTACGCGAAGCACACGTCGCTGCGCAGCGCGGTCGTGTTCGGCGGCGTCGACATGAATCCGCAGTCGGAAGCGCTGCGACGCGGCGTCGAGGTGCTGATCGCGACGCCGGGCCGGCTGCTCGATCACGTGCAACAGAAAACCGCGAATCTCAGCCAGGTGCAGATGCTGGTGCTCGACGAGGCCGACCGGATGCTCGACATGGGCTTCCTGCCCGACCTGCAGCGCATCCTGAACCTGCTGCCGAAAGAACGCCAGACGCTGCTGTTCTCCGCGACGTTCTCCGGCGAAATCAAGAAGCTCGCCGCGACCTACCTGCGCAATCCGCAGACCATCGAGGTCGCGCGCAGCAACTCCACCGCGACCAACGTCACGCAGACGGTCTACGAGGTTGCGGAAGGCGACAAGACCGGCGCGGTCGTGCAGCTGATCCGCGAGCGCAGCCTGAAACAGGTTCTGGTGTTCTGCAACAGCAAGATCGGCGCGAGCCGCCTTGCCCGTTCACTCGAAAAGAGCGGCGTGGTGGCGACGGCGATTCACGGCGACCGGACCCAGAACGAGCGGATGCAGGCGCTCGACGCGTTCAAGCGCGGCGAGATCGAAGCGCTGGTCGCGACCGACGTGGCCGCGCGCGGACTCGACATCGTCGAGCTGCCGACGGTGATCAACTTCGACCTGCCGTTCAACGCAGAAGATTACGTGCACCGGATCGGCCGTACCGGGCGCGCGGGTGCGTCGGGCGACGCGCTGTCGCTGTGCAGCCCGAACGAGCGCAAGCAGCTCGCGGACATCGAGAAGCTGATCAAGCGGCCGCTCGACGTGGCGCACCTGACCGTCGACGTACCGGTGCGGCATCACGAGGAGCGCGGCGCATCGGGCACCGGCCGCCGCGACGGGCGCGAGGGTCGTGAAGGACGCGACGACCGGTCGTCGCGCCGGCGCTCGGGCGGTTCGTCGTTCGATCGTCCGCATACGCATCGCCAGCAGCCGGTCGACGATTTCTTCCTGAAGCCGTACGAGCCGTCGCCGTCCGCCCGCAAGGCCGACGATGCAGCGGCCGAGTCGTCCGCTCCCACGCAGCAGAAGACCACGAAGCAGCCGCTCGCCGCGCTGCTCGGTGGGTTTGGGATGCCGCGGAAGTCTTCGTCTTGATGTGAAATTGCCGCCCACCCGGGCGGTGGTGTTCGATGGCGTTGGTGTGGCCGCTGCAATAGCGGCCAATGCGGCTACTCAGCCGTCCGAGCCCGCTGCCGGATCCTTCTGCATCTGCTTCCCGAAACGCCGTCCCCACGCAGCCGTAGCTGAGCGATAGAACGCGGTCAGCGGCGCATCGCCTTTTCCTTCCGTTTCAATACCTGTTTCCAGTCCGAGAAAACGCGCGGCGGCGCGCAGCGCGTCGAGCGGATGCGCTGCGTCGAGCGGCTTTGCGCCGGTCTGCTTGCTGAGCTTCTCGCCGTCGTCATTCGTGACGACCGGCACGTGCAGATACGTGGGCGTCGGTACGCCGAGGCAGCGCTGCAGATAGATCTGTCGAGCGGTCGAATCGAGCAGGTCGGCGCCACGCACGACGTGCGTGATGGCCGCCTCTGCATCGTCGACGACGACCGCCAGCTGATACGCCCACTGATGATCGGCACGGAGCAGCACGAAGTCGCCGACCTCGGTGGCGAGGTTCTGCGACTGCGGTCCCTGCCAGCGGTCGTCGAACGATACGATGGCCGCGTTAGTGTTTGCTTCGATGTCGGCGCTCTCGTCCGGCACTCGCAGACGCCATGCGCGTGCGGGCTTGCCGTGCAACCCTTCGCGGCAGGTGCCCGGGTACGCGAGCGTTGTATGGCGCGCGTGCTCGTGCAGCAGCGAATCGGCGATTTCCCTGCGCGTGCAGCCACACGGATAGACGAGGCCCGCCTGCTTCAACTGGTCGAACGCATGCGCGTACTGCTCGCTGCGTTCGCTTTGCCAGACGGGCGGTTCGTCGGCTTCCATGCCGATGCGGGCGAGTGTCGCGAGGATGTCCTCCGCCGCGCCCGGCACCGTGCGCGGCGCGTCGACGTCTTCGATGCGCACGAGCCACGTTCCGGCGTGCGCGCGCGCATCGAGCCAACTGGCGAGTGCACTGACGAGCGAGCCGAAATGCAGCGGTCCGGTGGGCGACGGCGCGAAGCGTCCGCGATACGGGGGCGTCATGGGTTCAACTGGTGTGGTGAATAGCAACGTTGGCAACGGCCACAACGGCGCCGGCCATCACGCGGCGCGCGCGGCGTCCCGATCGGGATGACACGCGGGACACGTCTTGCCCGGCACATACAGCGGCGACTGCTGCGCGGCGGGGTCGACCACCGCGCGGCAGCCGAAGCACTGGACGGTCGCAGTCGGTTCGAGCTCCGGGTTCAACGCGGTGCGATAGTCGAACACGAAGCACTCGCCGTGATAATGCGCGCCGCCTACTTCCTCGAAGTATTTGAGGATGCCGCCTTCGAGCTGGTAGACGTTCTCGATGCCGATTTCCTTCATGTGGATCGCCGCTTTTTCGCAGCGGATCCCACCGGTGCAGAACGACACGACCGTCTTGCCTTCGAGGTCTTCGCGATGCGCATCGATGACGGCCGGAAACTCGCTGAATTTTGTGATGCGGTAGTCGAGCGCGTCATCGAACGTACCAACGTCGATTTCGAATGCGTTGCGCGTATCGAGCATGACGACCGGCCGGCCCGCGTCGTCGTGACCGCGGTCGAGCCATGCTTTCAGCGTCGGCGCGTCGACGGACGGCGCGCGGCCCAGTTCGGGCCGGATCGCCGGTTTCTTCATCGTGATGATTTCGCGCTTGAGCTTGACGAGCATCCGGCGGAACGGCTGTTTGTCCGACAGGCTTTCCTTGAACTGCAGCGTGGCGAACTTGCCTTCGAACAGCGGGTCGTGGCGCAGGTAGTCGACGAACGCGTGCGCACCATCGGGCTCGCCCGCGACGAACAGGTTGATGCCTTCCGGCGCGAGCAGGATCGTGCCGCGCAGGCCAAGTGCCGCGCAGCGTTCGGCGACGAGCGGGCGCCAGGCGGCGGTCGCATCGAGGGTGACGAACTGATACGCGGCGAGATTGACGATACTCATGATGATCCGGCGATAGAGCGGCCGGCGGGCCATACGGATGCGCGCATAAACGAACACGCGCGCACGGGCGACGCCGGCGGAAAGATTTGAAACCGTATTATCGCTCAAGCGGCGCGCGGTCTGGACCTGGCCGGATGGCCGATGTCTGGGCGTAGCCGCATCGCAAACGCGCCGCGCCCTTGCGCAAACACCGCCGGCTCGAGGACGCGCCCTGGCCGGACGGCCAACCCGTCGCCTGCGCTGCGAATATTCAGCGGTGCAGTTGTACAATGACGCCCATGTCAGATCCCCGCTTCGTTCATCTCCGCGTTCACTCCGAATTCTCGATTGCCGACGGCATCGTGCGCCTCGACGACGTCGTCGAGGCCGTGGCCAAAGACGGTCAGGGCGCGCTCGCGCTCACCGATCTCGGCAACGCATTCGGCCTCGTCCGTTTCTACACCGAAGCCCGCGGCAAAGGGGTCAAACCCATCGCGGGCTGCGACGTGTGGATCACCAATCCGGCTGATCGCGACAAGCCGTCGCGCCTGCTGCTGCTCGTGAAGGACAAGCGCGGCTATCTGAATCTCTGCGAGCTGCTGAGTCGCTCGTGGCTCACGAACCAGTATCGCGGCCGCGCCGAAGTCGAAGCCGAATGGCTCGAAGGTGGGCTCGCCGAAGGGCTGCTCGCGCTGTCGGGCGCACAGCAGGGCGACATCGGTCTCGCGTTCGCGGCCGGCAACGACGAAGCGGCGAAGCGCAACGCGCAGCGCTGGTCGAAGGTGTTTCCGACCGGCTTCTACATCGAGTTGCAGCGCAGCGGCCATCCCGGCAGCGAAGCGTACCTGCAGCAGGCGGTCGCGCTTGCCGCGTCGCTGAAGTTGCCGGTCGTCGCGACGCATCCGCTGCAGTACATGACGCCGGATGATTTCACCGCGCACGAAGCGCGCGTATGCATTTCCGAAGGCGACATGCTCGCGAATCCGCGGCGCCAGAAACGCTTCACGACCGAGCAGTATTTCCGCAGCCAGGACGAGATGGCGGCGCTGTTCGCCGATCTGCCGTCGGCGGTTGCGAACACCGTCGAAATCGCGAAGCGCTGTAACCTCACCCTCGAACTTGGCAAGCCGAAGCTGCCGCTGTTCCCGACGCCGGACGGCATGTCGCTCGACGACTACCTCGTGCAGTTGTCGAAGGACGGTCTCGAGACGCGCCTCGTACAGCTGTTCCCCGACGAAGCTGAACGCGCGCGGCAGCGCGATACGTACTACCAGCGGCTCGATTTCGAGTGCGGCACGATCATCAAGATGGGCTTTCCCGGCTACTTCCTGATCGTCGCGGACTTCATCAACTGGGCGAAGAACAACGGCGTGCCGGTCGGACCGGGCCGCGGCTCGGGCGCGGGTTCGCTCGTGGCATACGCGCTCGGCGTCACCGATCTCGATCCGCTGCGCTACAACCTGCTGTTCGAACGGTTCCTGAATCCGGAGCGGGTGTCGATGCCTGACTTCGACATCGACTTCTGCCAGGCCGGTCGGGATCGCGTGATCCAGTACGTGAAGGAGAAGTACGGCGCGGACGCGGTATCGCAGATCGCGACGTTCGGCACGATGGCCGCAAAGGCCGCGGTGCGCGACGTCGGTCGCGTGCTCGACCTCGGCTACAACTTCACCGACGGCATTGCGAAGCTGATTCCGTTCAAGCCCGGCAAGCACGTGACCATCGCCGACGCGATGAAGGAAGAGCCGCTGCTGCAGGAGCGCTTCGACAACGAAGACGAAGTGCACCAGCTGCTCGAACTCGCGCAGCGCGTCGAAGGCATTACGCGCAACGTCGGCATGCACGCGGGCGGTGTGCTGATCGCGCCCGGCAAGCTGACCGATTTCTGTCCGCTGTACACGCAGGGCGATGAAAGCGGCGTCGTGAGCCAGTACGACAAGGACGACGTCGAAGCGGTCGGGCTCGTGAAGTTCGACTTTCTGGGTCTCACCACGCTGACCATTCTCGACTGGGCCGAGCGCTATATCCGCAGGCTCGATCCGTCGAAAGCCGACTGGTCGCTCGCGCAGGTGCCGCTCGATGACCCGGCGTCGTTCACGATTCTCAAGAAGGCCAACACGGTCGCCGTGTTCCAGCTGGAAAGCCGTGGCATGCAGGGCATGCTGAAGGACGCGCAGCCAGACCGCTTCGAGGACATCATCGCGCTCGTCGCGTTGTACCGTCCGGGCCCGATGGACCTGATCCCGAGCTTCTGCGCACGTAAGCACGGCCGCGAAGTCGTCGAGTACCCGGATCCGCGCGTCGAACCTGTCCTGAAAGAGACCTACGGCATCATGGTCTACCAGGAGCAGGTGATGCAGATGGCGCAGATCATCGGCGGCTATTCGCTCGGCGGCGCCGACCTGTTGCGTCGCGCGATGGGCAAGAAAAAGCCCGAGGAAATGGCGAAGCATCGCGAGCTGTTCCGCGAGGGCGCCGCGAAGAACGGGCTCACGGGCGAGAAGGCCAACGAAATCTTCGACTTGATGGAGAAGTTCGCGGGCTACGGCTTCAACAAGTCGCACGCGGCGGCGTATGCGCTGCTCGCGTACCACACGGCATGGCTGAAGGCGCACCATCCGGCGGAATTCATGGCGGCCAACATGTCGCTCGCCATGGACGATACCGACAAGGTCAAGATCCTGTTCGAGGATTGCAAGAGTCCGACGAACAAAATGGATGTGCTGCCGCCCGACATCAACCAGTCGGCGTATCGCTTCGAGCCAGTCGCGGAACCGGACGGCAAACGTTCGAAGACGATCCGCTACGGCCTCGGCGCGGTGAAGGGCAGCGGCCAGAGCGCGATCGAGGAAATCCTGCGCGCGCGTGAAGACGGCCCGTTCATCGACCTGTTCGATTTCTGCAACCGGATCGACCGGCGCATCGTGAACCGCCGCACGGTCGAGGCGCTGATCCGCGCGGGCGCATTCGACACGCTGCACGGGAACCGCGCGCAGCTGATCGCATCGGTGTCGCTCGCGATGGAAGCCGCCGAGCAGGCAAGCGCGAATGCGCTGCAGGCTGGCCTGTTCGACATGGGCGATGCGCCGTCGCAAGGCCATGAACTGGTCGACGAACCTGCATGGCCCGAGAAGCGCAAGCTGCAGGAAGAGAAGGGTGCGCTCGGCTTCTACCTGTCGGGCCATCTGTTCGACGCCTACAAGGACGAAGTGCGCCGCTTCGTGCGCCAGAAGGTCGGCGACCTGAAGGAAGGGCGCGACAAGCTGGTGGCCGGTGTGATCGCATCGCTGCGCACGCAGATGACCCAGCGCGGCAAGATGCTGATCGCGCTGCTCGACGACGGTACCGGCCAGTGCGAGGTCACGGTGTTCAACGAGCAGTTCGAGGCGAACCGGGCACTCTTCAAGGAAGACGAGCTGCTCGTCGTGCAGGGACAGGCACGTAACGACGCGTTCACCGGCGGCATCCGTTTTACTGTCGATACCGTGATGGATCTCGAGCGCGCACGCAGCCGCTATGCGCAGGCGGTGAAGGTGCAGATGAACGGCAATGCGGACGCGGGCGCATTGCGTCGTGTGCTGGAAGCGTATTGGGCTGGCCCTGACCAGGCGCCGGCCGCGCCTGCGCCCGCAGCGGGCGCGTCGCGCGGCGGTAACGGCAATGGACGCGGAGGCTATGGCGGTTACGGCGGTGGCGATGGCGGCGGCCGGCAGCGCGTGCCGGTACAGATACCGGCGGGCCTCGCGGTGCAGGTCGTTTATCGCAGCGAACACGCGGAAGGCGAGGTGCGCCTCGGCGACGCATGGCGCGTGAAGCCCACCGACGAACTGCTGGCCGCGTTGCGCGGCGAGTTCGCAGGCAGTTCGATCGAGATCGTGTATTGAGTTAACCAGGCGGCCGCGCGGCGGCCGTTAACGGCGCTGCGCGTCGTGCAGATGCCCGAGCTTCAGGAACCGGTAGTAGACGGTCTGCGCGTTGAACAGCGCGATCATGAAGCCGGTGCGGCCGTCGAGAAATCCGCGGCGCAGCAGGTAGGTGCGCACGAACGCCCACGCCGCGCGCGGTACAGCTTTGGCGAGACCGCCGCGCTTGCCGGCCGCGTAGCGCTGTTGAGCGCCCGCCGTCGAATACGCGTCGAGCTTGCGCAGCACGGACTCGAAGTCCTCGTACGAGTGATGCAGCAGCTTGCCCGCGAGACGCGCGGACGGGCCGTCGAACACGAGCCGTTCGTGGACGAGATCGTCGGAGAATCGTGCTGACCCACGGCGGAACAATCGCGGAATCCAGTCCGGATACCAGCCGCTGTGGTGCACCCACTGCCCGCAAAAGCTCGACAGGCGATCCACTGCATAGACGTCCGCGGTAGGGGCTGCGGGTGTGGCAATAGTCGCGCGAATCGACGCAGCCAGTTCCGGTGAAACGATTTCATCGGCGTCGATCGACAGCACCCAGTCCGTACCCAGTGCATCGAGTGCACGGTTCTTCTGCGGACCGAACCCCGGCCAGTCCGTGTGCTCGATCACGACGGCGCCGTGGCGTCGCGCGATGTCGACGGTGGCGTCGGTGCTGCCGCTGTCCACGACGACGATCTGGTCCGCGAACGCGACGGACGCGAGACATTCCGCGAGGCGGGCCGCTGCGTTCCTGGTGATGATCGCGACGCCGAGGGTGGTCTCTTTCATGCGGTTGGCGGAGAAGGGCAGAAAATGGGATGAAGCGGGTCGCTCAGCGGGTTGGCCAGTATACACAGCGCAACACCCGCGGACCGCTTCGGCAGGCCGCCCGTCCGACCGCTTACAATACGGGTTCCGTTTTTGTCGTGCTGCCGTCCACCCGACGGACATTCACCCGTATTCCCAGAGTTTCCAGAGGATTCCTTGAGCGCGAAGCCCACGTTAAGCAAGACCATCGGTGGATCAGGAGATGCATCGTCGCCTGCCGTCGTGCTTCGGCGTCTGTGGCCGTACATGAAGCCGCTGCTGTGGATCATCGTTGCCGGCATACTGTCGATGGGTGTCGTTGCCGCGACCGAGGCCGGTATTCCCGCGCTGCTCAAACCGCTGCTCGACCACGGCTTCGGCACGAAGGGCAGCCCGGCCGCGAAGTGGATCGTGCCTGGCGCCGTGATCGGCCTCGCGCTCGTGCGCGCGGCATCGCAGTACGCGTCCGGCTATCTGCTGCAGTACGTGTCGAACCGCATCCTGCTCGACCTGCGCATCAAGATGTTCGAGCGGATGATCCACACCGGCGTCGGGTTCTTCCAGCGCGAGACGGCGAGCACCGTGATCAACGCGATCGTGTTCGAGGTCAACAACATCCTCAACGTGCTGATCAGCGTGATGGTGACGCTGGTGCGCGATTCGCTGACTGTCCTGTTCCTGCTCGGCTATCTGTTCTATCTGAACTGGCGGCTGACGCTGATCGTCGCGGTGCTGCTGCCGGCCATCGGCTGGATGGTCGGCAAGATCAACCGGCGGCTGCGCCAGCTGAACCGCGAGTATCAACTGCTGACCAACCAGCTGTCGTATATCGTCGAAGAGACCGTGGCCGGCTACAAGGTGGTCAAGGTGCACAACGGCGAGTCGTACGAAATCGGCCGCTTCAATGAAATGAGCCGGCGGCTGCGCGGCTACTCGATGCGAATGACGGTCTCCGGTGGACTCGCACAGCCGCTCACGCAGTTCCTCGCGTCGATCGCGCTGGCGGTCGTGATCGGTATCGCGGTCGTGCAGTCGTCGCACGATCAGACCACCGTCGGCGGTTTCGTCGCGTTCATCACGGCGATGCTGCTGGTCGTCTCGCCGCTCAAACACCTGATGGACGTGAACCAGCCGCTGCAGCGCGGGATGACCGCGGCCGAGCTGATCTTCGGGCTGATCGACGAGCCGCTCGAGCCGAAAGGCGGCGGCCGCGCGCTCGAGCGTGCGTCGGGCCATATCGAGTTCCGCGATGTGTCTTTCGCGTATGGGGAGGGTGGCCGGCAGACGCTCGATAGTGTGTCGTTCAAGATCGCGCCGGGCGAGATGGTCGCGCTCGCGGGGCCGTCGGGCGGCGGCAAGACCACGCTCGTCAACCTGATGCCGCGCTTCTTCGATCCGAGCGGCGGCGAGATTCTCGTCGACGGCGTCGCGTTGCCAGAGTACAAGCTGCACGACCTGCGCAGCCAGATCGCGATGGTGAGCCAGGACGTCGTGCTGTTCAACGACACGATTTCGAACAACGTCGCGTACGGCCAGACCGCGGACCGCGACCGCGTCGAAGCGGCGTTGCGCGCGGCGAACCTGTGGGACACGGTGCAGGCGATGCCCGAAAGCATCGACACGCTTGTCGGCGACAACGGCATGCGGCTGTCGGGCGGCCAGCGGCAGCGTCTCGCGATCGCGCGGGCGGTCTACAAGGACGCGCCGATCCTGATCCTCGACGAGGCCACGTCCGCGCTCGACTCCGAATCGGAGCGCCACGTGCAGGCCGCGCTCGAAACGCTGATGAAAGGGCGCACGACGCTCGTCATCGCACACAGGCTGTCGACGATCGAGCGCGCCGACCGCATTCTCGTCCTCGACGCAGGGCGGATCGTCGAGCGCGGCAGTCATCGCGAACTGCTCGCGCAGGACGGGCTGTACGCGCATCTGCACCGCATCCAGTTCCAGCAGAATGCCGCGTAACGTCCGCCGCGTTGCGGTGGGATCCGTCGGCCCCGCTCGCTCTGCCCGACCATGAAAATAGGCATTTCCAGCAACGCGCTGAAGCATAGCGGCGGCCTCGAACGCTATGCGATGGACCTCGTGCGCGGCTTCGTCGCGGCGGGGCTGCGGCCGGCGTTCTTCGCACGCCGTTTCGATCCGTCGGTGCCCGAGACCGGCATGGTCGACGCGCACCGGATCAACGTGTCGTTCCTGCCCGGCAAGCTGCGCGACGGCTGGTTCGCGCGACGGTTGCGCGCGGCGCGCCGGGCCGCGCAGGTCGACGTGCTGATCGGCTGCAATCGGGTCGACATGTCGGAGATCGCGATCTGCGGCGGCACTCATCGAGGCTTTCTGCACGCGACCGGCCGGCCGCAGAAATGGTCGGACCGCCGTCAGATCGCGCTCGAAAGCCGGCAGTACGATAACGCGCAGGTCGTCGTCGCGCATTCGGATCTGATGCATGACGAACTGCGCACGCTGTACGGCGTCGACGATGCAAAGATCCGCGTGCTGTACCCGCCGGTGGACGGCGCGCGCTTCAAGCCTGTCGCCGCGAACGAGCGGGCCGCGCTGCGGCGCCGCTACGGTTTCGCCGACGACGAGATCGTGCTGCTGTTTCCGTCGAGCAGTCACGAGCGCAAGGGACTGCCGCTGATCGAGGCCGCGCTGCGCGACCTCGCGTTGCCGGTCGTGCTCGCTGTCGCAGGGCGCGCGCCGGGGCGCACGTCGGAGCGGGTCCGCTACATCGGCTACGCAAAGAACATCGAAGACTGCTACCGCGCCGCCGATTTCACGATCCTCGCGTCGCGCTACGAGCCGTTCGGCCTCGTCGGCATCGAATCTGTGATGTGCGGGACGCCGGTGATCTTTCCATCGAGCATCGGGTGCTGCGACGCGATCGCGGCGCACGCGAAATTCGTGTTCACCCCTGATGACGTCGCCGGTCTGCGTGACACGATTGCCCGCGCAGTCGAATGGCGGCGTAGCCAGGGGCAGGGCGGCGACGTGCAGCAGACGGTCGCCCTTGGAGCGGTGTGCTACGACGCAACGGTGCGCGCGCACGTCGACGAACTGCTCGCTCTCGCCACCCGGATCGTCGCGAACCGCTGAGCGCGCCAGGGCGCGCCGAAGGGCGGCCCGCGGGCCTGCGGCATCCCTTACAGACACTTGCCCGGCAGGCCTTTCGCAAGGTGCCGCATGTTATGATTCGCGGTTATCAGTTAGGTGGGCGACGTAGCGAATGTCAACTGTTTTTCGTTTACTTTCGCTATCGGCAGATGGGCTTAACAATCGTGCAGCCGACGGTCGCGCAGCGTTCGCAGCATGGCCATGAAGCGAAGGCCATCAAGCCACCGCCCACACGGACAACCGTGCCGCGCCACTGGCGGACACCAGACGAACACCAGGCCGCCGGCACGTACCGGTTGCCGCATTGCGTAGGGGAGAACCTGTCTTGACCGGATTCCCGGATACAGGAAGATCGCAGGCAGGACCTCCGCGCCGATGACCCTATGAGTCGACTACCAGGGCGTATCCGAATTTTTGCGCGCGCGTTGCCGCGCCTTGCGCTCAAGCCATTGCGCCGCAAGCCGTCGCTGCCGCGGCGCATCTTCATCGCACATCACCTGCTGCTCGGCGATACGCTGCTGCTCACGCCGCTGCTCGCGAAACTGCGCGCGCAGTATCCGCAAGCGCAGATCGTGCTCGCGTGTCCGCGGCAGATCGTGCCGCTGTATGCGGGCCGGCCGTTCGACGTCGACGTGCTGCCGTTCGATCCGCGCAGCCTCGAGTCCGTGCGCGAGATCTTGCTTTCCGGACCTTACGATCTCGGCATCGTCGCGGGCGACAACCGTCATGCGTGGCTCGCGCTGGGCGCCGGATGCCGCTGGATCGTCGGCCATGCGGGCGATCATCCGGCGTGGAAGAGCTTGCCCATCAACGAAACCGTGCCGTATCCGGCATCGCCCGCCGCATGGGCGGACCTTGCTGCCGAACTCGTCGCCGGTCCGCCGCCGACTCCTTACCGTCCTGTCGATTGGCCTGCGCCGCCCTACGTCGAGCAACCCGATACGCCGATCCCGCTGCAACGCTACGTCGTGCTGCATCCGGGCGCAAGCACGGCGGTCAAGCGCTGGCCCGACGCGCGCTGGCGCGCGCTCGCCGAACGCGTGATCGCGCTCGGCTTTCTGCCCGTGTGGAGCGGTGGCCCCGGCGAGGTCGATCTGATCCGCACGCTCGATCCCGCGGGCCAGTATCCGAATTTCGCGGGCCGGCTGGGGCTCGGCGAGCTATGGCATCTGTTCGTCGGCGCGAAGGCCATCGTGTGTCCCGACACAGGCGTCGCGCATCTCGGACGAATCGTCGGCGTGCCGACGATCACGCTGTTCGGTCCCGGCAACGCGCTGATCCATGGTGCCGGCGAGTACTGGCAAGACGTACCGTTCGAACCGGTGACGATCGCGGACATGCCGTGCCGCGATCAGCCGTTTATCTTTCGCCGGCAGGTCGCGTGGGTCCGGCGCTGCGACCGCAACGCGAGCACCTGTGTCGCGTGGCACGGCGATCACGCCGACTGCATGGGCCGCCTGTCGGTCGACGCGGTCTTCGAGGCGCTGCATAACGTTCTGGTGGAAGTGCAATGAGTAGTCACAAGGCCGCGCGCATCGAACGCGTACTGTGGGTTGCGTGTCCGGTCATTCTGTTCATCGTGATGTTCGGACACATGACCGCGCTCGAGTACAACGCGCTCGGGCTGCTCGCGATCGGCACGCTCGCCGCAGCGTGTTCGACCGACCGTCCGCACGTCACGCGCTGGCCGCTGCTGGTGCCGATTCTCGCGTGGGCCGCGTGGAGCAGCGCGTCGATCGCGTGGTCAGCGTACCCTGCGGTCAGCGCGCATGCGTGGCTCGACGAAGTGCTGTACCCGCTGGTGTCGTTCTGGGGCTTCTGGCTGCTCGCCACACGCATCCCGCAAGCGGAGCGCTTCGTGCTGGTCAGCGTCGTTGCGTGCGTGCTGCTCACGCTCGTCAGTGCGACGTTCTGGGGGCAACTGCAGCCGCCCACCGCGGATATTTTCCCGCTGCACTTCTATAACCGCGTCGGCCACACGAGCACGCTCGCGGTGCTCGCGATGCCGCTGTTCACCGGACTGCTGCTGCGTTCGCGCTGGCGCGCGGCCGGCGTCGTGGGCATCGTGCTGTGCCTGTTCATCGGCCTCGCGACGCTCAACCGGTTCTTCTGGCCCGCGGCCGCGGTGACGCTGCTGATCGCGCTGTTTCCGTTCTACCGGCAGCACCTGCTGCTGGCGGGGCTCGTGATCGTCGTCATCGGCGCGGCGACCGTGGGCACGCTCGAATACAGTTCGCGGATGCGGATCGGCTCGGGCGCGCCGCTGCCCGCGCATGCCGACATCACGATCGGCGGCCATCAGCTGTATCTGCCGAAGTCGCTGACGGCCATCGGCGACACCGTGTCCGGCGATACCCGACCGAAGGTGTGGGCGTTCTACGGTCATGCCGGCGAGCCGCATACGTGGACCGGTATCGGCTTCGGCAAACCGCTGCCGGGCCTGACGTACGGAGTCGATGCGCCGCCGAAGCTGTTGCAGATCGAACCGCAGGCGCTCACGCACGCGCACAACCTGTTTCTCAATACGTGGCTGCAGACCGGCGTGATCGGCGTCGTGCTCGAGAGCGCGCTGCTGCTGGCCGTCGGCCTGCGGTTCTGGCGGCTGCGCCGTGCGGACCCGTGGATCGGCGCGGCCGGCATCGCGCTGGTCGTCGGGATGATCGCGAAAAACACCACCGACGACTTCATGTGGCAGACCACGATGCTCGCTTTCTGGTCGTTCTCCGGTCTGCTGCTCGGCGCGGGCGAACGCCGCGCGGGCCTCGTGCCAGCGGCTCGGCGCGTGGGCGGCACGCCGTACTGACGATGCGCTCGGACCAGACGGCACCGATGAGCAAGATGGCCGCACCCGACGAAGCACGCAGCGATGCCGCGCCGTTGCGCATCCTCTTTCACATCAACGATTTCGGCCGCGGCGGCACCGAAACGGCGATGCTCGCGTGGCTCAACGCGCTCGACCGCAAGCAGTTCGTACCGGCGGTGTCGGTCGGCTATCCGACCGACGATCTCGAGTTCTGGCGCGCGCATTCGATTCCCGCGGACGTCGACGTGCACGTGCTCGCGACTGAACGCTGGATGTACGCGCTGCATCAGGTGCAGCGCCGACGCAAGCTGCGCGGCGCGACCGGCGTACTGCACAAGGTGCTGACTTACGCGGCCATCCGTCCGCTGATGGCGCTGCGTCTGCGGCGGCTCGTGCAGCAGCAGGATGTCGTCTGCGATTTCGATTTTTCGCTGCGGCACGTCGCTGGCAGTGGCGGCGCCGCATGGTTCGGCGTCAGCCACTTCAGTCTCGCGACGCGGCTGAGCGGCAAGAGCGCAGCGCACATCGCACGGCGCGTGCGCCAGTACGCGCGCTACGCGGCGGTCGCCGTGCTCACCGCCGACATGCTGAAGGAGGCGCGGCAGCTGTTCGCCGGACAGCGCACGCACGTCGTCGAACTGCCGAACGTGATCGACGTCGACGCGATCCGCCGCCGCGCACAGGAACCCATCGAACGGCCGGCCGCATCGTTCATCGTGTCGGTTGCGCGGCTCGACGAAGGGCAGAAGGATCACGCGACGCTGCTACGTGCGTACGCGAAGGCGCGCGCGAGCGGCAGCGTGTCGGCGATGCTCGTGCTGATCGGCGAGGGCAGGGATCGCGCCGCGCTCGAACAGCTTGCGCAGACGCTCGGCATCGCGCCGTTCACGCGCTTCCTTGGCTTCTGCGCGAATCCTTTTCCGTATATCGCGCAGGCCGACATGCTTGTGCTGAGCAGCCGCTACGAAGGTTTCGGGATGGTGCTCGCGGAAGCGATGGCGCTCGGCACGGCGGTGATTTCCGCCGACTGCCCAACCGGGCCGCGCGATCTGCTCGAACACGGCGAAGCGGGGCTGCTGGTCGCTCCGGGCGACGTGGACGCGATGGCCAACGCGATCGAACGGTTGACGACCGATGCCGCGCTGCGCGCCGCGCTCACGCAGCGCGCGCTGACGAAGGTCGAGATGTTTGCGCCGGCGAGTGCGAACCGGCGGTTGCTGGAGTTGGTGCGTGGGATTGTTGTGCGGCGTGGACGTTAGCCCATCTGCGCTTGCTTCATCGCACCGGGGTGCTTCTGCAGCATCCCATTAGACAGCGAAGAAAACCGCCGGGCTGACGCCGAATCGGTGGGCGAGGGCTGCGATCTGACGCGTGTTCAGTTCGCGCTTTCCATTGATAATTTCCGAGACGACTCCCTGGCTGCCGACCTCAGGCAAATCAGACTGCCTGACATCGTTCGCCAGCATCAGATGCTTCAACACGTCTGCTGGCGATGCTTCCGGTAGTCGGTGGTGAACGTCATCGTAGTCGCCGATGAATTCGCCCAGCGCATCGGCGAGCGGTGCCAGCTTATGCCCTTCGTCTGCAGCGCCTGCGTCAAGCAGGGCATTCAGCGCGCGTACCGCGAAATCGTACTCGTGCCTGGTGTTGATCGGGTGCAACGGAACCTTCTGGGAGATGGCCTCGAAGTGCGTGGCCAGCTCGTCAATGTCGTTCCGCGAGAATTTCAAGGCTTCCATTTGTCGTACTCCGTGTGTGTGAGCACATAACGCACATATAGCTTCTGCACGTTGAAGTGCACAGCGGCAATCAGTCGATACTTGTTGCCGCCGATGTCGAACACATAGAACGATCCAACTTTGTCTGTCGCGTTGAAGGCTCGCTTCAACCCGGCAAAATTTCCGAACGTTCCTGCCTCAATCGTCTTTCTCCAGATCTGCAGCGGCACGAGAGCGTCTGGGTGTTTGCCGGAAAAATCGACTAGTGCCTTGTTGGAGATGACGCGCATGGGAAGGATAATATCTCAGTCTGAGATTGGTTGCAAATGTTGGTCGACCAGCCGTTCCCGGGAGGCTTTTCTTATTTTCGGGGATACATCGAAGCCGAAGACATGCTCGGGCGTGGGGCTGAAATGAATGCTCCAGTTTACCGATGCGCGCGCGGCACGGCGGCCGTTCGTCTATCGCGGTGCGGCAAGCAGGTCGTCAAGGACTTGCCGCAGGCTTCGAAGTCGATGTAACCGTCGTCCAGAAAGGAACAGAGGCGCTACATCAACACAATGTTGAACTGCCACGATTCGCGCGTGCGCTTGCGGGTCATCTCGACGATCCGGCGTCCGCGACGCGAACAGATCGAACGCCTGAAAATCGACCGACCGACCGCTGCCCTGTGTGCCCTTGAAGTGCCGAAATTTGAAGGTGGAGTGAGATCAGGCCGGTACGGCGCATAACTCTGCACTCCGGTCTTCCCAGCGATCCTGTGCCGTTTTGACGAATGCGGACTTGCGAGTCGTTTGCGCCTGCCCGTAGGTTTCTTCGTTAGTCAGGTGCGCGCGGTCGATCTCGTAGACGAAGACGAAATCGCGGTCGCCGGTCTCGCGACGCAGCGTTTCCCAGTCGTCGAACAATGTGTGTGCGGTGTACAGCGAGCCCGCCTGGTCGACGCCTGCGCAGACGAAGTACGTCTTTGGCTTGCCGGCTGCGGCGGGCCCGGTCAGGCGTGCAAGGATCGCATAGTCGAGCAGATCGGGCCGCCATTGCAGCAGCATCGGCGAAGTCGCACCAGGCGCCGTTGTTTGCGTGGCAACTGCGTTGTCTGCGAAGCGCGGCAGCAGCGGGTCCTTCATCAACGTGTTGCAGATCCAGCGCGTCAGCACATTCGACGCAGGGCTTCCGAACGACACCAGGCATTCGATGCCCGTCAGCGCGGGTTTCAGCGGGTCGAACCGCTTCAGATGAACGACGTCGATATCCAGTTGCATATCCAGAGCGACGTCGATTGCACGGGCTTTCTTCGACAACGAAGAGAATGCTTTGACGTCGGTCGCGCCGAGCACCGAACCGAAGGCGTGGCGAAACGATTCCCAGCCAGGTGTGGGCGTGTGCTGGAGGGCGAAGTTGGATTGTTTGACCGTGGCGTCGCCGCCCGGTTGAGTGGCGGGCAGCACGAAGGTGACTGAGGGCGTCGTGCCGAAGCCGAAGAATTGCCGCTTCGACGAACGCTGTTCACGTTCCTCGGCGAACAGCAGATACACGATGATGCCGGCGACGATCGCGGCCAATGTGCCTTGCACAAGCGAGGTGACGGTACCCGTGGCGAACGACGGCGCCCAGCCGGGCAGCGTTTGTCCGGACTTCAGGTCTAACTGCTCCGGCTTCCACGGCCATACGGCCGGGATCAGTTTCTGGCAGAAAAACAGGATGGCGAAGAACTGCGGAATTTTCCACGCGTCGCCCACTGTCTTCGCCTTCGTTACCCATCGCCCGATGTTTGCCGCCATACGATCCCCGATCCCGTTGATTTTTCTGGCGTGTATGGTACCGGAGACAAAACCGGCCGGGCGTGCCGCGGCTACATCAACACGATATCGTACTGCTCCTGACTCAAATTCGACTCCACCTGCAACGAAACCGGCTTGCCGATAAAGTCGATCAGCATCGCGAGATGCTGCGATTCCTCTTCGAGGAACAGGTCGATCACCTGCTGCGACGCCACCACGCGAAACTCGCGCGGATTGAACTGCCGCGATTCGCGCAGGATTTCGCGCAACACGTCGTAGCAGACGGTGCGCGACGTCTTCACCTGGCCCTTGCCCTGGCACACCGGACACGGCTCGCACAGCACATGCGCAAGCGATTCGCGCGTGCGTTTGCGGGTCATCTCGACGAGGCCCAGCTGCGAGAAGCCATTCACCGTGACGCGCGTGCGGTCGCGCGACAGTGCCTTCTTCAGTTCGCCGAGCACCTGGTCGCGGTGCTCGACGTTCTCCATGTCGATGAAGTCGATGATGATCACGCCGCCCAGATTGCGCAGCCGCAACTGGCGCGCGATCGTATGCGCCGCTTCGAGGTTGGTCTTGAAGATCGTGTCGTCGAAATTGCGCGCACCGACGTAGCCGCCGGTGTTCACGTCGATCGTCGTCATCGCCTCGGTCTGGTCGATCACGAGATAGCCGCCCGATTTCAGGTCGACGCGCCGCGACAGCGCGCGCTGGATCTCGGTCTCGATGTTGTACAGATCGAAGAGCGGTCGCTCGCCGGTGTAGTGGTGCAGCTTCGACGACACCGCCGGCGTGAACTCGGCGGCAAAATCGGTGAGCATCTGGAAGGTCTCGCGTGAATCGACCTGGATGCGCGTCGTCTCGTCGTTGACGAAGTCGCGCAGCACGCGCTGCGCGAGATTCAGATCCTGATACAGCAGCGTGGTCGCCGGCATGCGCTGCGACTGCGACTGGATCGTCGTCCACGTCCTGCGCAGGTACGCGACGTCGCCCGCGAGTTCTTCGCTCGTCGAATCTTCGGCGATCGTGCGCACGATGTAGCCGCCTTTCTCGTCGACCGGCAGCACGGCGGTCAGCCGCGCACGGATCGCTTCGCGCTCGGCCTCGCTCTCGATCTTCTGCGAGATGCCGATGTGCGGTTCCTGCGGCAGATAGACGAGCGTGCGTCCGGCGATGCTGACTTGAGTGGACAGCCGCGCGCCCTTCGTGCCGATCGGATCCTTGACGACCTGGACCATCAGCGTCTGTCCTTCGAACACGATCTTCTCGATCGGCTGATGCGGGACAGGATGCTGCGCGTCGCCGTCGGTACGCGGATGCCAGATGTCGGCGACGTGCAGGAACGCGGCGCGCTCGAGGCCGATGTCGATGAACGCGGACTGCATGCCCGGCAGCACGCGCACGACCTTGCCGAGATAGACGTTGCCGACGCGTCCGCGCGACAAAGTTCGTTCGACGTGAAGCTCCTGGACCGAACCCTGCTGGACGAGCGCGACGCGCGTTTCCTGAGGGGTGACGTTGATCAGGATCTCTTCGTTCATAGTGTTGTTCTTAGAAATCGATGCGCACTGCGCGCAGCAGCGCAGCGGTCTCAAAAAGCGGCAAACCCATGATACCTGAATAGGATCCGTCGATATGCTCGACGAAAGCCGCCGCGCGTCCCTGAATGCCGTAGGCACCCGCCTTGCCGGTGGGCTCGCCGGTCGCGATGTAGCGGCGCAGCATGTCGGCCGGTGCGGCCGCGAAACGCACGCGCGAGCGCGACAGCACGGCGGGTAGTGCCGCACCTTGCGCGTCGATTGCGGCGACCGCGGTCAGTACGTCGTGCTCGCGGCCCACAAGGCGCGTGAGCATCGCGAACGCGTCGTCCGGGTCGGCTGGCTTGCCGAGAATCGCGCCGTCGATCGTGACAGTGGTGTCGGCGGTGAGGATCGGCGCGGCCGGCCGGCCGCTCGCGACGAGCCGTGCATGCGCCGCTTCGGCCTTCGCCACGCACACGCGCAGCACGTAGTCGTGCGGCGCTTCGCCGGGCTGTTCCGTTTCGAGCGCTTCGGCATCTTCGTCGGGGCGCGGCAGAAGCAGTTCGAAGCGCACGCCGAGTTGCTGCAGCAACTCCTGGCGGCGCGGGCTTTGCGACGCGAGATAGACGAACGGATGCAGGGCAGTCGTAGACATGGGGGAGACTTCCGGAAGAGGGACGGCGCGGGCTATAGGCGCCACGCCAGACGGGAGCGCTGCCGCGCCAGGCGCTACACGCTAAGCGCGATGATACGGATGATTCTGCGTGATGGTCCACGCACGGTACAGCTGTTCGGCGAGCAGCACGCGCACCATCGCGTGCGGCAGCGTGAGACTGGAGAGCCGCAGCAGCAGGTCCGCGCGCGACTTCAGTTCGGCATCGAGCCCGTCCGCGCCGCCGATCAGGAACGCGACGTCGCGTCCGTCCTGCTGCCAGCCGGGCAGCGCGGCGGCAAGCTGCATCGTCGTCCAGTCCTTGCCGTGTTCGTCGAGCGCAACGATGCGCGCCTGCTTCGGCAGTGCTGCTTCGATGCGTTGCTTCTCGGCGGCCATCACGCTTTCGGCGGAACGGCCCGACGAGCGTTGCTCGGGCTTCAGCTCGCGCAGTTCGATCCGCAGTTCGGGCGGCATCCGTTTCGCGTACTCGTCGAAGCCCGCGGCGATCCAGTCGGGCATCTTGTGGCCGACGGCGACGATGTGCAGTTTCATCTAGCGGCGATACGGGGACGACCCGCGCGTCAGCGACGCCGCGCCGGGCTCTTGCGCGCCGGGCGTTTGACAGCGGGCGCGTCATCCTCGTCTTCACCGTCGAGCGGTTCGCTGGGACTTGCGCCGCCGAACGGGTTCGGGGTCGAGAGCTTGATCCGAACCGGCTTGTCGCCCCAGATCTCTTCGAGGTTGTAGTACTGGCGCAGCGCTGGCTGCAGGATGTGCACGACCGCGTCGCCGCAGTCGACCAGCACCCATTCGCCGACGTCCTCACCCTCGGTGCTGATGACTTCGCCGCCGGCCTCCTTCACCTTGTCGCGTACGTTCGACGCGAGCGATTTGGTCTGCCGGTTCGACGTGCCGCTCGCGACGATCACGCGATCGAACAGGGAGGTCAGGTGGCTCGTGTTGAAGACCCGGATGTCCTGGGCTTTCACGTCCTCGAGCGCGTCGACGATCGTGCGTTGCAGTTTGCGAATGTCCATGTTTACTTTTACTGGTGATACAGATGATGTTGAAGGATGTAGTCCCACACAGCGGCGGGAACGTGGCTCGCCGGCGGACTGGTTTCGTCGGCGGCGCGACGCGCGTGATGCGCGACACGTTCGCGCAGATGCGTGCGGATTTCGGTCGCCGATACGTCGAATGCAAGCGTGGTGTCGATCAGCAGATGACCGCCCGGCGTGGCCTGCAGCACCTCGGGTGCCGCGGAGCGCGCGGCGACTTCCGCCGCGACCGCGGGCGGTAACGTGGTGAGATCGAAGCCGGGACGCGTCGACGCGCACACGTGCGCGAAGTCGAACAGGCGGCGCCAGTCGCGCCACGTGTCGAGCTTCACCAGCTGGTCCGCGCCGATCAGCAGCGCGAGCGACGTCTCCGGCCCCTCGCGTTCGCGCCAGCGCGCGAGGGTTTCGACAGTATACGTGGGACCGTCGTGCTCGATCTCGTCGGTCGCGACGCGCACCGTCACGCCGGGGATCACGAGCGCATGGGCAGCAACGCGCGTCATCGCGAGGCGATGTTCCGCAGCGGTGACGTCGGTCTTCTGCCACGGCTGGCCGGCGGGCAGCAGCACCAGTTCGGTCAGCTGCAGCACGTCGGCGAAGCGTCGCGCGAGAGCGAGGTGGCCGTCGTGGACCGGGTCGAACGTGCCGCCGAGCAGGCCGATACGGCGAGGCAGGGCGGCAGAATGAGCGGGCGGATTCAGAACGTGATCCTTTGTCGTGACATTGCGTATACCCGAAGCCCGAATGCGGCAATCGTGGCAACTGCGGCGGCGGCAACCGCGGCGCCGGTCATCACACCCACTCGCGCGGCACGAGGAAGTCGCTCGCGAGGCGTGCTTCGGGTGTACCGGGCTCGGGATGCCAGTTGTAGCGCCAGTTCGCGACGGGCGGCATCGACATCAGGATCGACTCGGTGCGCCCACCGCTTTGCAGCCCGAACAGTGTGCCACGGTCGAAGACCAGGTTGAATTCGACGTAGCGGCCGCGCCGGTACGCCTGGAAATCGCGCTCGGCCTGGCCGAACGGCACGTCCCGGCGGCGCTCGATGATCGGCATATACGCCTTCAGAAACCCATCGCCGACGCTGCGCACCATCTCGAACGAACGCTCGAAGCCCGACGCGGAGAAATCGTCGAAGAAAATCCCGCCGACGCCGCGCGCCTCGTTGCGATGCTTGAGGAAAAAATATTCGTCGCACCAGCGCTTGAAGCTCGGGTACAGGTCCGCGCCGAATGGCTGCAGCGCGTCGCGGCAGGTGCGGTGAAAATGCTGCGCGTCTTCCTCGTAGCCATAGTACGGCGTCAGATCCATCCCGCCGCCGAACCAGAAGATCGGCGCCTCGCCGGGCTTCGTCGCGATCAGCAGGCGCACGTTCATATGCACGGTCGGGCAGTGCGGATTGTGCGGATGCAGCACGAGCGACACGCCCATCGCTTCGAACGCGCGTCCGGCGAGCTGCGGACGCGCCGCGCTCGCCGATGCGGGCAGCGCATCGCCCGCGACGTCCGACAGGCCGATGCCCGCGCGCTCGAAGAACGAGCCGCCTTCGAGCATGCGCGTGCAGCCGCCGCCGCGCAGCTTCTCGCCGGGGGCGCGCTGCCATACGTCGGTGGCGAACGGTTGGCCGTCGAATGCGCCGAGCGTGTCGGCGATGTGGGTCTGCAACTGCTGGAGCCAGCTGCGGACGGCCTGGACGTTGTAGATCGTTTCGGTCATGAATGCGGAACGGCTGGGCGGCGCGCCTGGGGAGGCCGCGGGTTCAGGAAAGCGCACGCCGGATGGCGGGGAGCGTGTACGTCATGCGCATCACAACCCGCAGTGTAGCGCCGGCGACACCGCGCGACCGCGCGACGGGATGTCGCCGCCCCCATCAGCCGTGCTTGCGGTTGACCGCCCGGTGGCCGATGTCACGGCGATACTGCATGCCGTCGAACGAGATCTGGTTGATCGTTTCGTACGCGACCGACTGTGCACTGCGCACCGAATCCGCGAGGCCGACCACGCACAGCACACGGCCGCCCGACGTCACGAGCTTGCCGTCCACGAGCGTCGTGCCCGCATGGAACGTCATCGATTCGTCGGTGGCGGCGGGGATGTCGCTGATGCGGTCGCCCTTGCGCGGCGTGTCCGGGTAGTGGTGCGCGGCGAGCACGACGCCGAGCGCGGTGCGACGGTCCCAGTCGAGTTCGACCGTATCGAGCGTGCCGGCGATTGCCTGCTCGACGACTTTCGAGAAGTCGCCCTTCAGACGCGCCATGATCGGTTGCGTTTCGGGGTCGCCCATCCGGCAGTTGAACTCGAGCGTCTTCGGGGTGCCCTGCGCGTCGATCATCAGTCCGGCGTACAGGAAGCCGGTGAAGCGCACGCCTTCCTTCTCCATCCCGCGCACGGTCGGCAGGATGATTTCGCGCATCACGCGCGCATGCAGTTGCGGCGTGACGATCGGCGCGGGCGAGTACGCGCCCATGCCACCGGTGTTCGGCCCCTGGTCGCCGTCGAGCAGACGCTTGTGGTCCTGGCTCGACGCGAGCGCCAGCACATGCTTGCCGTCGACCATCACGATGAAGCTCGCTTCTTCGCCCGAGAGAAACTCTTCGATCACGACGCGTGCGCCCGCATCGCCGAGCTTGTTGCCGGACAGCATCGAGTCGACCGCTTCGTGCGCTTCGTCGAGCGTTTGCGCGACCACCACGCCCTTGCCTGCGGCGAGGCCGTCGGCCTTGACGACGATCGGCGCACCCTTCGCATCGAGGTACGCGTGCGCGGCGGCGGGGTCGGAGAAGGTTTCGTATTCGGCGGTCGGGATCGCGTGGCGCTTCATGAACGCTTTCGCAAAATCCTTCGAGCTTTCGAGTTGCGCGGCTTCCTTCGTCGGTCCGAAGATCTTCAGGCCGCGCGAGCGGAACAGGTTGACGATGCCGTCCGCGAGCGGGCCTTCGGGCCCGACCAGCGTGAACGCGATCTGTTCTTTCTCGACGAAATCCGCGAGCGCGGCGAGCTCGGTAATGTCGACGTTCTGCAGCCGGTCGTCGTGTGCCGTGCCGCCGTTGCCGGGCGCGACGTAGACGAGCTGCACCCGCGGCGATTGCGCGAGTTTCCATGCGAGCGCATGTTCGCGACCGCCGGACCCGACGACGAGTAACTTCATGTGATTCCCCGAAGGCTAAAAACCGTGAACGGCCGGCGCACAGGCGCCGGCCGCGAATATCCGCAAGGTTCGCGCAGTGCGAACGTCGAGCCCTTTATCGGGCTCCTTTCGAGTCCAAAGCCCATTAACCCGGCCCGCGCGAACAGGCACAGCGCGGCCAGGCCGCGCCGCGCTCATTCGTCCGCGATCGCCGCGTTTGTATAGACTTCCTGTACGTCGTCGAGATTTTCGAGCGCGTCGAGCAGCCTCTGCATCTTCGCCGCGTCGTCGCCGGTGAACTCGACTTCGGTCTGCGGCTTCATCGTCACCTCGGCCAGCTCGGCCTTGAAGCCGGCGGCTTCGAGCGCGCCTTTCACCTTCGGGAAGTCGTTGGCCGGGCAGGTCACCTCGATGCTGCCGTCGTCGTTTGTCACGACGTCGTCGGCGCCGGCTTCGAGTGCGGCGTCCATCAGCTTGTCTTCGGACGTGCCCGGCGCGAACAGGAACTGGCCGACGTGATCGAACATGAACGACACCGAGCCGTCCGTGCCCATGTTGCCGCCGAACTTCGAAAACGCGTGCCGCACTTCGGCGACGGTACGGATGCGGTTGTCGGTCATCGTGTCGACGATGATCGCCGCGCCGCCGATGCCATAGCCTTCGTAGCGGATTTCCTCGTAGTTCGCCCCGTCGACGCCGCCTGTGCCGCGCTGGATCGCGCGGTTGATGTTGTCCTTCGGCATGTTGGCGTCATACGCCTTTTCGATAGCGAGCCGCAGACGCGGGTTCGTGTCGACTTCACCGCCGCCCATGCGGGCCGCGACCTGAATTTCCTTGATGAGCCGTGTCCAGATCTTGCCGCGCTTCGCGTCGGTCGCGGCTTTCTTATGCTTGATGTTGGCCCATTTCGAATGACCCGCCATACCTTTCTCCAGCGCATGCGCCCCAGGGCGCACACATAGTGCAATTGTCGTTGCGATGTCGGGCGCTTGCCGTGGCGCGCCTCGATGACCGTCCGCCGCGAGCGTGCGGCGCGGTTCGCGCACCGCGGGCGCTGGCCTTGCGGGCCGCGTGTGCCGGGTGTTCGCAGGTGCGTGCCATGCATGGGCGACCGGGTTGCTGCGCTTTTGCCGGGTCGCCACGCATTCGCCATGCATTTGCGACGCAAGTCCGGCAGATACCGCTGCCCGGCGAGCCGCTCGACGAACGGGATGCGAATTTTATCATGCCGGCGCGTGCCGGCCGGCCTCTGTGTGCGTCGGAATGCACCGCGCCACGGGCGATGCGCACGAACGGCGCTCCGCGGCCGACGCTCAGTTTTTCGTGCCGAACAGCCGGTCGCCGGCGTCGCCGAGACCCGGCACGATGTACGCGTGGTCGTTCAGATGCGAATCGAGCGACGCGACGTACAGCTTCACCTCGGGATGCGCATTCTGGAACACCTCGACGCCTTCGGGCGCGGCGACCAGCGCGAGGAACAGGATGTTCGTGCCGTCCACGCCGCGGCGCTTCAGCACGTCGACCGCGTGCACCGCCGAGTAGCCGGTCGCGACCATCGGATCGCACAGGATGAAGATGCGGTCCTCGAGATCCGGCAGTCGGACGAGATACTCGACCGGGCGGTGATCGGCCGCACGGTACACGCCGATGTGGCCGACGCGCGCCGACGGGATCAGCTCGAGCAACCCGTCCGACATCCCGACGCCCGCGCGCAGCACCGGTACGATCGCGAGCTTCTTGCCGGCGATTACCGGTGCGTCGATGTCGACGAGCGGCGTCGACACGCGGCGCGTTGTCATCGGCAGGTTGCGGGTGATTTCATAGCCCATCAGCAGCGTGATCTCGCGCAGCAGTTCGCGAAACGTGCGCGTCGACGTGTCCCGGTCGCGCATATGCGACAGCTTGTGCTGGATCAGCGGGTGATCGAGGATGAAGAGATTGGGAAAGCGGCTGTCCTGTGTCATGGCGTAAGCGCAAGCGGTGCGAAGGGGGGCGGGCGGGTCGGCGCCTCGCGGCGTCACACTGCCGCGAGGCGAACCACGACTGCAAGTTTACCGAAAGTCCCGGCGGAAGATACCGGAGATTATGTTGCGCTGGCGAGGGTTCATCCGCCACGGCGCGCGCACCGTGGCGGCGATTCTTCTAGAATCGAGGGAAATTTCACCCGGGGACTGAGGACACACACATGGACATGGGCATCGCAGGACGCACCGCGCTGGTCTGCGCGGCGAGCAAGGGCCTTGGGCGCGGCTGCGCGGAGGCGCTAGCCGCCGAGGGTGTCAACCTCACGATCGTCGCGCGCACCGCGGAGACGCTCGAGGCGACAGCCGCCGGGATCCGCGCGCAGACGGGCGTCGACGTGAAGACGGTCGCGTGCGACATCACCACGCCGGAGGGCCGCGCGGCGGCGCTCGCCGCGTGTCCGCAGCCGGATATCCTCGTCAACAACGCGGGCGGCCCGCCGCCCGGCGACTTCCGCACGTTCACGCACGACGACTGGCTCCGCGCGCTCGAAGCGAACATGTTGACGCCGATCGAGCTGATCCGCGCGACGATCGACGGGATGATCGCGCGCGGCTTCGGGCGCATCGTCAACATCACGAGTTCGTCGGTGAAGGCACCGATCGACGTGCTGGGCCTGTCGAACGGCGCGCGCTCCGGGCTGACTGGCTTCGTCGCCGGTATCGCGCGCAAGGTCGCCGCGCAGGGTGTGACGATCAACAACCTGCTGCCTGGCGTGTTCGACACCGACCGCATCGTTGATACCATCGCCGCGCAGGCGAAAGCGCACAACCTATCGATCGACGAAGCGCGTAAGCAGCGGATGGCGTCGATTCCCGCGGGCCGCTTCGGCAACCGCGACGAATTCGGCCGGGCGTGTGCGTTTCTGTGCAGCGTGCACGGCGGGTACATCACGGGGCAGAACTGGTTGATCGATGGTGGCTCTTATCCGGGAACGTTCTAACTCGCACGTATTGCATTCGGTCCGCGTCGCCGGACCATACGAATAGAAGCAACAACGCCAACAGGGATCGACGCCGGAGTACGGCGCTAAAGCGCCAACTCCGGCATGGGACCAGAGTAAGCGCTAAAGCGCTAACTCTGGTCGACACAGGAGACGACACCATGACCGCACGCGTCGCGCTGATCGCGCACGACCACAAGAAAGACGACATCGTGAAGCTGGCCGGCGAATACGCCGCCACGCTCAAACATTGCGAGCTCGTCGCCACCGGCACGACCGGTTCGCGGATCGCCTCCGCGCATGGCCTCGACGTACAGCGGATGCTGTCGGGCCCGCACGGCGGCGACCTGCAGATCGGCGCGCAGCTCGCCGAGGGCAACATCGACATGGTGATCTTCCTGCGCGACCCCATGACACCGCAGCCGCACGAGCCGGACATCAACGCGCTGGTGCGCGCATGCGACGTGCACAACGTGCCGTGCGCGACCAATATTTCCACAGCACGGATGCTGCTCGATGCGCTGACGCTGCGGGTCGCGCAGCAAGCCTGAGCGGCGCGCACAATCCCGAACTGAATCGCCCAAGACAGGAGTCAAGATGACCAAGGCAATCCGCTTCGACCGCACCGGCGGTCCCGAAGTGATGAAGTGGGTCGACGTCGAGGTCGGCGATCCGGCCGACGGCGAGATCCGCGTGAAGCAGCACGCGGTCGGCCTGAATTTCATCGACGTGTATTTCCGCACGGGTCTGTACCCGCTGCCGCTGCCAGGCGGGCTCGGCATGGAAGCCGCAGGCGAAGTGACCGCGGTCGGGTCGGGTGTGACCGGCCTGCAGGCTGGCGACCGCATCGCGTATGTCGCGCGGCCGCCGGGCGCGTATGCGCAGGAGCGCGTGTTGCCCGCGAAGGATGTCGTGAAGCTACCCGACGGCGTGAGCTACGAGCAGGCCGCATCGGCGATGCTGCAGGGGCTCACCGTGCAATACCTGCTACGTCGCACGTACCCGGTGAAGGCCGGCGACACGATCCTGATCCAGGCTGCCGCGGGCGGCGTCGGGCTGCTCGCGTGCCAGTGGGCGAAGGCGCTCGGCGCGACGGTGATCGGCACAGTCAGTTCGGACGAAAAGGCGGAGATCGCGAAGGCGCACGGCTGCGACTATCCGATCGTCTATACGCGCGAAAACTTCACGAAGCGCGTGCGCGAGATCACGAACGGCGCGGGCGTGCCGGTGGTGTACGACTCGATCGGAAAAGACACGTTTACCGCGTCGCTCGACTGTCTCGCGCCGCTCGGATTGTTCGTCAGCTTCGGCAATTCGTCCGGACCGCTGCCGCCGATCGATTCGTCGGAATTCGCGGGCCGCGGCTCGTTGTTCTTCACGCGGCCGACGCTCTTCACGTACACCGCGAAGCGCAGCGACTACGACGCGATGTCGACCGAGCTGTTCGACATGCTGCAGTCGGGCAAGGTGAAGACGAGCATCAACCAGCGTTATGCGCTCGCCGACGTCGGGCAGGCGCATGAGGATCTGGAGGCGCGGAAAACGACAGGGTCGACGGTTTTGCTGCCGTAGTTTTTTGCGAGCCGCGCTGCTCCCAGCCATCCATCGCCTGCACAGGAGTTTTGATGATTACGCTCGATCATGCGAGAGAGATCGCCACGCGGTTGCGTTCCAGGCTTGCCGAACACGGTACCGAGTTATCCGATGCCGCCGCGCTGGAACTGGTTACCGCGGGATATGGCCCGGACGACGCGGCGAACGAACCGATCCGCTTTCTCGAGGCGATCCCGATCCTGCGTATTTTCGACGAAGCGAAAGCCCGCGAGTTCTACTGCGGCTTTCTCGGCTTCGAAGTTACGTTCGAACACCGGTTCGAGCCCGCTCTTCCGCTCTATATGGGTGTGAAGCGCGCCGGATTGCAGTTGCATCTGTCGGAGCACCACGGCGATGCGTGTCCGGGTTCGACGGTGTACGTCCCGATGCAAGGCGTGCATGCGTTCAATCGCGAACTACTGGACAAGCAATACAACTATGGCCGACCCGGCGTCGAACCGGAGCCGTGGGGCGACGTGATGGAGGTTCACGATCCCTTTGGCAATCGAATCCGCTTTTGCGAACCGAAGGCTTGAGCGAGCTTTTATCGCGGTAGCGCAGGGCTGGCCGCAGCGGCATGCGCTACTGGATTCGGAACAGTCAATCTTAGCAAGTCCGCCAGGCGTCGCGGCAGATTCACCGTTATCGCGTTTGCAGATCGCCCGCCGTCATCCAGACCGCGGCAACAGCCGCAACCCACCCGCCCATAGGCCTTCCGCGCCGTTCGATGCCAGTGCCGGATCCTCCGCGTTTACGCGATTTTTACACCCCTCCATCCAACCTTGTCCCGCCCTTTACGCCAACCGGCATAACGTTGCAGGCATCCAAAGTCCGTCATGGAGAACATCAAAATGGATGCGCTGTACATCGGGGGAATCGTGCTGTTTATCGCACTGACCTTTGCAATGATTGCCGGCTGCGAGAAGCTCGAGCAGTACCGGCGCGGTCAGGGAGCACGCTCATGAGCTGGATGTTGTGGCTATCGGGCGCGGCGACCGCGCTGCTGTTTGGTTATCTGGTCTATGCGCTGCTGCGCGCGGAGGACATTGAATGAACTTCAACAATGTCCTTCAGACGGTCGTCTATCTCGTCGTCCTGCTGGTACTCGCCGTACCGGTCTCGCGCTATCTGACGCGCGTGATGGACGGCACGTCGCGCGCGCTGCGTATCGGCGGTCCGTTCGAACGGCTGCTGTATCGCGTGGCCGGCGTCGATCCGTCGAGCGAAATGAGCTGGAAGCATTACGCGTTCGCGGTGATCGCGTTCAACGCGCTCGGCGCGCTGTTCCTTTATGTGCTGCTGCGTGTGCAGGGCTGGCTGCCCGGCAATCCGCAGGCGTTCGGTCCGATGACCGTCGACGGTGCGTTCAACACCGCCGTCAGCTTCGTCACGAACACCAACTGGCAGGACTACACGCCGGAGCAGACGACCGGCTATCTGACGCAGATGCTCGGCTTCACGGTGCAGAACTTCATGTCAGCCGCAACCGGCATCGTCGTCGTGATCGCGCTCGTGCGCGGCTTCGCTCGGCACACCGCGAAGACCATCGGCAACTTCTGGGTCGACCTGACGCGCATCACGCTGTATGTGTTGCTGCCGATGGCCGCGATCATCGCCGCGCTGCTGATGAGCCAGGGTGTGATCCAGAACTTCAAGGCCTATCAGGACGTACCGACGCTGCAAACGACCACGTACGCCGCGCCGAAGCTCGACGCGCAAGGCAACCCGGTGAAGGACGCGAAGGGCAACCCGGTGACGGTCGACACACCGGTCAAGACGCAGACCATCGCGATGGGTCCGGTCGCGTCGCAGGAAGCGATCAAGATGCTCGGCACCAACGGTGGCGGCTTCTTCAACGCGAACTCGGCGCATCCGTACGAAAACCCGACACCGTTCTCGAACTTCCTGCAGATCCTGTCGATCCTGATTATTCCGGCCGCGCTGTGTCTCGTGTTCGGACGGATGGTCAGCGACCGCCGCCAGGGCATCGCGGTGCTCGCGGTGATGACGATCGCGTTCACCGTGGCCGTCGTCGGCGAGATCAGCTCGGAGCAGGCTGGCAATCCGACGCTCACGTCGTTGCACGTCGACCAGTCGGCGAATGCGCTGCAGTCGGGCGGCAACATGGAAGGCAAGGAAACGCGCTTCGGCATCGCGCAGTCGGGCATCTTCACCGTCGCGACGACCGCGGCGTCGTGCGGCGCGGTCGATAACGCGCACGACTCGCTGACGCCGCTCGGCGGTCTCGTGCCGCTGCTTCTGATCCAGCTCGGCGAAGTGATCTTCGGCGGGGTTGGCTCGGGGCTCTACGGGATGCTGGTGTTCGCGTTGCTGGCGGTGTTCGTCGCGGGGCTGATGATCGGCCGCACGCCGGAGTACGTCGGCAAGAAGATCGAAGCGTACGAGATGAAGATGGTGTCGATCGTCGTGCTGTTGACGCCGATGCTGGTGCTCGTCGGGGCATCGATCGCGGTGCTGGCCGACGCGGGCAAGGCGGGTATCGCGAACCCTGGCGCGCACGGTTTCTCCGAAATCCTCTACGCGTTCAGCTCGGCGGCGAACAACAACGGCAGTGCATTCGCGGGGCTCTCGGTGAACACGCCGTTCTACAACATTCTGCTGGGGATCGCGATGTGGTTCGGCCGCTTCGGCACGATCGTGCCGGTGCTGGCGATCGCGGGTTCACTCGCGTCCAAGAAGCGCCTCGGGGTAACGGGCGGCACGTTGCCGACGCATGGCCCGCTGTTCGTCGTGCTGGTGCTGGGCACGGTGCTGCTGGTCGGTGCGCTGACGTATGTGCCCGCGCTCGCGCTCGGTCCCGGTGTCGAACATCTGATCATGATGGCTGGCCACTGATCGCCGCACGCTACGGCATTCGAAGAATTAGAGGAACAGATGACTGAACATTCAGCAACCAGGTCCATGTTCGATCCGGCGCTCGTGCGCCCGGCGATCGTGGACTCATTCAGGAAACTCAAACCGCGGACGCAGTTCCGCAACCCGGTGATGTTCTGTGTGTACGTTGGCAGCGTGCTCACGACCATCCTGTGGATTGCGGCGCTCGTCGGCCAGGCGGAAGCGCCTGCGGGTTTCATTCTCGCGGTCGCACTGTGGCTGTGGTTCACGGTGCTCTTCGCCAACTTCGCTGAGGCGCTCGCCGAAGGCCGTTCCAAGGCTCAGGCTGCGTCGCTGCGCAGCGCGAAGAAAGACGTGATGGCGAAGAAGCTCAACGAGCCGCATCCGAAGGCGCCGATCCGCATCATGACGGCGTCCGACCTGCGTCGCGGCGACGTGGTGCTGGTCGAGACCGGCGACGTGATCCCCGCCGACGGCGAGGTGATCGATGGCGTCGCGTCGGTCGACGAATCGGCGATCACCGGCGAATCCGCACCGGTGATCCGCGAGTCGGGCGGCGACTTTTCGTCGGTGACCGGCGGCACGCGCGTACTGTCCGACTGGATCGTCGTGCGTGTCACCGCGAACCCGGGCGAGGCGTTCCTCGACCGGATGATCGCGATGGTCGAAGGCGCGAAGCGTCAGAAGACGCCGAATGAAATCGCGCTGACCATCCTGCTCGTCGCACTGACCATCGTGCTGCTGCTCGCCACCGCGACGCTGCTGCCGTTCTCGATGTTCTCGGTCGAAGCGGCGAAGGCCGGTCACGTCGTGACGATCACCGCGCTCGTCGCACTGCTCGTCTGTCTGATTCCGACCACCATCGGCGGTCTGCTGTCGGCCATCGGTGTGGCGGGCATGAGCCGGATGATGCAGGCGAACGTGATCGCGACGTCGGGCCGCGCAGTCGAAGCGGCCGGCGACGTGGACGTGCTGCTGCTCGACAAGACCGGCACGATCACGCTCGGTAACCGCCAGGCATCGCAGTTCGTGCCGGCGCCGGGCGTGACGGAAGAAGTGCTCGCCGATGCCGCGCAACTGTCGTCGCTGTCGGACGAAACGCCGGAAGGCCGCAGCATCGTCGTGCTCGCGAAGCAGCGCTTCAACATCCGTGCGCGCGACATGGCGTCGCTGCAAGCCGTGTTCCTCGCGTTCACCGCGCAGACACGGATGAGCGGCGTCGACCTGCCTGGCCGTGAAATCCGCAAGGGTGCGGCCGACGCGGTGAAACGCTACGTCGAAGCGCAGGGTGGCCGTTTCCCGGCCGAAGTGAGCAGCGCGGTCGACGAAGTCGCGCGCCGCGGCAGCACGCCGCTGGTCGTCGCGGAGAAAGGCGAAGGCGCGGCGCGCGTGCTCGGCGTGATCGAGCTGAAGGACGTCGTGAAGGGCGGCATCAAGGAACGCTTTGCCGAGCTGCGCAAGATGGGTATCAAGACCATCATGGTGACCGGCGACAACCGGCTCACTGCTGCGGCGATCGCGGCTGAAGCAGGGGTCGACGATTTCCTCGCCGAAGCCACGCCGGAAGCGAAGCTCGCGACGATCCGCGGCCACCAGGCCGAAGGGCGCCTCGTGGCGATGACCGGCGACGGCACCAACGATGCACCGGCGCTCGCGCAGGCCGATGTCGCGGTGGCGATGAATACCGGCACGCAGGCGGCGAAAGAGGCCGGCAACATGGTCGACCTCGATTCGAACCCGACCAAGCTGATCGAGATCGTCGAGATCGGCAAGCAGATGCTGATGACGCGAGGCTCGCTCACGACGTTCTCGATCGCCAACGACGTCGCGAAGTACTTCGCGATTATTCCGGCGGCGTTCGCGACGACCTATCCGCAACTGCGGGTGCTGGACATCATGCATCTGACGTCGCCTTCGTCGGCGATCCTGTCGGCGGTGATCTTCAATGCACTGATCATCGTCGCGCTGATCCCGCTGGCTTTGAAGGGCGTGAAATACCGGCCGCTCGGCGCGGCCTCGCTGTTGCGCCGCAACCTGCTGATTTACGGGCTGGGCGGGATTCTGCTGCCGTTCCCGTTCATCAAGCTGATCGATATGGTGATCACCGGGTTGGGCTGGGCTTGAGCGTTAAACCTTTAAGCCAGCGCCACGCGTTATTCAGGGATTGAGGAATCAACATCATGAAAAACTTTTTTCGCCCGCTCATCGTGATCTTCGCGGTCATGGCCGCGTTGACCGGGCTTGCTTATCCGGCCGTGATGACGGCGGTCGGCCAGATCGCCTTCAACAGCCAGGCCAACGGCAGCATGATCGAGCAGAACGGCAAGGTAGTCGGCTCGGCGCTGATCGGCCAGCAGTTCGATGCGCCGCAGTACTTCTGGGGACGTCTGTCGGCGACGAGCCCGATGCCGTACAACGCGCAGGGCTCGAGCGCGTCGAATATCGGCCCGACCAACCCGGCGCTGTCCGACGAAGTGAAGGGCCGCATCGACGCACTGAAGGCCGCGGGCACCGACATGTCGAAGCCCGTGCCGATCGATCTGGTGACGTCGTCGGGTAGCGGTCTCGATCCGGAAATCAGCCCGGCCGCCGCCGCGTATCAGGTCGATCGCGTCGCGAAGGCACGCAAGATGAATGCGAACGACGTCGACGCGCTGGTCGAGCGTTATACGCACGGACGGCAGTTCGGCATCTTCGGTGAAGCGCGTGTGAACGTGCTGCAGCTGAATCTCGCGCTCGACGCCGCTGGGCACGGCTGATCCCGACGCTTCGGCCAGGTCCGGTTCGATCCGGACCGGTTCGCGTCGGTTCAGTCCGCGCCGGTTCGCGAAGGCAGGCGGCGCCTATCCGGCGCCGCCGCCGTTTTTGCCGGGCGTGTCGCGGCCATCCCCCGTGAATTTGCAGCGGCCGCAACGCCGTGCGACCATCGCGGCATCGCGAGCCGGCTTTCCGGCCGGTACCGCCGGCCCCCTATCGCCCTCCGTCCTGTTCCATGACACGACCCGATCCCGACGAACTGCTCGATAAACTGCAGCGTGAAGAAGAAAAAAGCCAGCGCGGCAAGCTGAAGATCTTCTTCGGTGCCTCGGCTGGCTCGGGCAAGACCTACGCGATGCTGCAGGCCGCGCGCCGCCACCAGGAAGAGGGTGTCGACGTGGTGGTCGGCATCGTCGAAACGCATGGCCGCGGCGAGACCGCCGCGCTGCTCGAAGGCCTCGAAGTCCTGCCGCTCGCGCAGATCGAATACCGCAATCGCAAGCTCGCCGAGTTCGATCTCGACGCGGCGCTCGCGCGTCGGCCGCAACTGATGCTCGTCGATGAACTCGCGCATTCGAACGTGCAGGGCGCGCGTCACCTGAAGCGCTGGCAGGACGTGTACGAACTGCTCGACGCGGGCATCGACGTCTACACGACGGTCAACGTCCAGCATCTCGAGAGCCTGAACGACGTGGTCGGGCAGATCACCGGCATCCGCGTGTGGGAGACGGTGCCCGACCGTGTGTTCGACAGCGCCGACGAGATCACGCTGGTCGATCTGCCTGCCGAGGAACTGCTCGCGCGGATGCGCGAGGGCAAGGTCTATCTGCCCGCACAGGCCGAGCGCGCGGTGCGCAATTTCTTTCGCAAGGGCAACCTGATCGCGCTGCGCGAGCTGGCGTTGCGGCGCACCGCCGACCGCGTCGACGCGCAGATGCGCGAGTACCGCGCGGACCGTTCGATCCAGCGTATCTGGCAGGCGCGCGAGCGGCTGCTGGTGTGCGTCGGTCCCGGTCCCGAGGCGCCGACACTGGTGCGCGGCGCCGCGCGGCTCGCGGCGAGCCTGAAAGCCGACTGGATCGCGGTCTACGTCGAAACGCCGGCGCTGCAGCGGCTACCCGCCGCGCGCCGCGAACGCACGCTCGATGCGCTGCGTCTCGCATCCGAACTAGGCGCCGAAACCGCGACGCTCGCGAACAGCGACGCGGTCGCCGCGCTGATCGGCTATGCGCAGGTGCGCAACGTGTCGAAGCTGGTCGCGGGCAGTTCGATGCGCAGCGGTTTCATGCGGCGGCTGCGGCGGCCGTTCGGCGAGCGTCTCGCGGAACGCGCGGGCGATCTCGACCTGACGCTGATCCGCGCATCCGACACGCGTGAAGCGGGCCGCGATGCGCCGCGCACGCCGCTCGACGAAGGCGTGCGCGCATGGCGCGAGGCGCTCGGCGCGGCCCGCGAGCGCCGTTCGCCGCCGCGCGCGTATGCGTGGACGCTCGTGCTGTGCGCGGGTATTACGCTGATCGCGAGCCAGCTGATCGATCGCATCGATCTCACGAACCTCGTGATGCTGTATCTGCTCGGCGTGATCTTCGCCGCAGTGAAGCTGGGGCGCGGGCCAGGCGTGTTGCTGTCGTTCGCGAGCGTCGCGGCATTCGATTTCTTCTTCGTGCCGCCGCGCATGTCGCTGTCCGTGTCGGACACGCAGTACGTGCTGACCTTCACGGGCATGCTGCTGACGTCGCTCGTGATCAGCCACCTGACGTCGAGCCTGCGTCGCGAGGCGAGCGTCGCGCAGCGCCGCGAGGCGCGTACCGGCGCGATGTACGCGATGGCGCGCGAACTGGCCGCGGCGCTCACGACTGAGCAGATCGTCGGAATCGGCAGCCGGCACGTGCACGAAGTGTTTCGCGCGCGCGTCGCGATGCTGCTGCCGGACAGCGCTGACCGCGTGCGGCAGAAGATCGAGGACCCCGACGCCGCGGTGACGCTCGACGGCTCGGATCTCGACAGCGATGTCGGTCAGTGGGTCTACGACCAGCAGAAGCCGGCTGGCCATGGCACCGACACGCTGCCCGCGACGACCGCGCTGTATCTGCCGCTGAAGGCGCCGATGCGCACGCGCGGCGTGCTCGCGGTGTCGACGACCGATCCGCACGAACTCGACGTGCCTGAGCAGCAGAGAATGCTCGACGCGTTCGCCGCGCAGATCGCACTCGCGCTCGAACGCGTGCATTACGTCGACATTGCGCGCGACGCGCTCGTCAATATGGAATCGGAGCGGTTGCGCAACTCGCTGCTGTCGGCGATCTCGCACGATCTGCGCACGCCGCTCACGACGATCGTCGGTTTCGCGTCGATGCTCGCGCAGACGCGTCAGCAAGCGCATGCGCAGTCGCCGGATGCGCCTCCTCAACCCGGCGACGATCTCGTCGAAGCGATTCACGAAGAATCGCTGCGGATGGCCGGCATCGTCACGAATCTGCTCGACATGGCGCGTCTGCAGGCGGGCGGATTGCAACTGAACCGCCAATGGACGCTGCTCGAAGAGACCGTCGGCGCCGCGTTGCGCGCGTGCCGTCGCGTGCTCGCGCGACATCCGGCGCAGGTGCGGCTGCCGCCCGATCTGCCGCTGCTGCAGCTGGACGCCGTGCTGATGGAGCGCCTCTTCGCGAACCTGTTCGAGAACGCGGCGAAGTACACGCCGGCCGATACGCCGCTCGCGATCGGCGCGCAGCGCATCGATGACAACGACGGGAAGCCGTTCGTACGCGTGACCGTCGACGATACGGGCCCCGGTCTGCCGCCCGGCATGGAGACGCGCATCTTCGACAAGTTCACGCGCGGCGAGAAGGAATCCGCGAAGCCGGGCATCGGGCTCGGGCTCGCGATCTGCCGGGCGATCGTCGAGGCGCACGGCGGTACAATCGGCGCGCTCAATCGGGTTGGTCAGGATGGACGCGTCGAAGGCGCGCGTTTCTGGTTCACGCTGCCGGTCGAGACGCCGCCGCCCGCACCCGATGCCGCCGATCTGCCGGACGTGGACGACGAAGACTTGCAGGTGCATCCCGACGATGCACACGATCTGGCCGGGGGCAGCGCCAGCACGGAAGCTGTCCACCGTCGCGCGACACCCGATGACCCGCCCGTGCACGATGGCACCCAACCCGTAGCGGGACCGACCCATGAATGAACCGAGCATTACCGTCGTCCTGATCGAAGACGAAAAACAGATCCGCCGCTTTGTACGCAGCGCGCTGGAAGGCGAGGGCATCGTCGTGCACGACGCGGAAACGGGTAAGCAGGGTTTGATCGAAGCGGCGACGCGCAAGCCCGATCTCGTGATCGTCGATCTCGGGTTGCCCGATACCGATGGCCTCGACGTGATCCGGGAACTGCGCGGCTGGAGCGAACTGCCGGTGATCGTGCTGTCGGCGCGCACCCAGGAAAGCGAGAAGGTGGCCGCGCTTGACGCCGGCGCCGACGATTATCTGACCAAACCGTTTGGCGTATCGGAGCTGCTCGCGCGGATTCGCGCGCACATGCGCCGCCGCAACCACGGCGGCGCGAACGAGACGCCGCAGGTGCATTTCGGCGCCGTTACCGTCGACCTTGCGCTGCGTCAGGTGTCGCGCGACGGCACGGCCATCCATCTGACGCCGATCGAATACCGGCTCCTCGCGACGCTCGTGCGCCACGCGGGCCGCGTGCTGACACACCGGCAACTGCTGCGTGACGTGTGGGGGCCGTCGCATGTGGAGAGCCACCACTATCTGCGCATCTACATGGCTCATCTGCGGCAGAAGCTCGAGCGTGATCCTGCGCAGCCGGAGCATATCGTGACCGAAACGGGTGTGGGTTACCGGCTGGTGGGGGCCGTGTAAAACAGGCGTTTGCTACAATGCGGGCTCGCAAGGACGGCCTTGCGCATCTGCATCGAACGGGGACGGCCCCATTTTTCATGGAGTCGTTTCATGTCCTGGATTCTTCTGTTTATCGCCGGTCTGCTCGAAGTCGCATGGGCCGCCGGCCTCAAAACCTCCGACGGTTTTACCCGGCTGTGGCCGTCCGTGTTCACCATCGTGACCGCGATCGGCAGCTTCGTGCTGCTCGCGATGGCGATGCGCCAGTTGCCGCTCGGCACGGCCTACGCCGTGTGGACGGGGATCGGCGCAGTCGGCGCATTCGTGTTCGGCATTGTGGTGATGGGCGAGGTAGTGAGCTTCGCGCGGATCGCGAGCGCGGGGCTGATCGTCGTCGGGTTGATCGGGTTGAAGCTGTCTTCGGGGCATTGAGCTAGCCCTTTGCCCTTTACTGGTCCGTTACGGGCCCTTTACGCAGCGGACTGCGAATCAACGTGTCTATAATGAAGCTGGTATCAACCGAATAACCTGCAATTGCCCGCGTTCCCGGCCCCTCGCATCGGCCGGCGGCTCGCGCGGGTCGGCGGCTTCGGCACGGCGGATCGTCCACTGAGATCCGGCGAACCGGCCGAAGCACCCGGCAGCGGCGCGCGCCAGGAGGCGGCCATGCTTGAACCTCTCTCTCTTGCGGCAGGTCTGTCCTGGGGCAGCGGCCTGCGCCTCTACCTGACGGTTCTGCTGGCCGGCGTGCTCGAACGCCTCGGCTTCATCCATCTGCCCGATACGCTGTCCGTGCTCGCGTCGCCGTGGGTGATCGGCGTGGCCGCGATCCTCACCCTTACCGAATTCCTCGCCGACAAAATCCCCGCGTTCGATTCGCTGTGGGACGCCGTGCATACGTTCATCCGCATTCCCGCCGGCGCGGTGCTCGCGGTCGGCGCGTTCGGCCATGCGGACCCGGCGCTCCTCACGATCGCCGCGCTCGCGGGCGGCACGCTCGCCGGCACCGCGCATCTCGCGAAGGCGGGCACCCGCGCGCTGATCAACCTGTCGCCGGAACCGGTGTCGAACGTGGTCACGTCGACCGCCGAAGACGGCCTCGTGTTCGGCGGTCTGCTGCTCGCGCTGTTCGTGCCGGTGCTGTTCCTCGTGCTGCTGATCGGTTTCCTGGTGCTCGCCGGCTGGGCGCTCCCGCGTCTGTGGCGTGGCGTGCAGGGCGGTTTTCGCGGGATGGCCACGCATATGGTGACGCGCTTCGGTTCGCTCAGAGGCAGGCACGATTGAACGATTCCCAGCGGACTGAATTGCCGCCCATCGCGGCGCACCGGCTTGCGTGGCCGGACCTCTTACGCCAGGTACTGCGGATGACCGCGCGCGACTGGCGCGCCGGCGAACTCACGATGCTGCTGCTCGCGCTCGTGCTCGCAGTGGCCGCGCTCGCGAGCGTCGGCTTTCTGGCTGACCGTCTGCAGAAAGGTCTCGAGCGCGACGCGCGGCGGATGCTCGCCGCCGATTTCATCGTGCGCGCCGATCATCCGGTCGATCCGCAGTTCTTCGCGCAGGCGAAGTCGCTCGGTCTCGACACCGCGACTACCGCGATTTTCCCCAGCATGGTGGGCACCGCCTCAGGCACGCAGCCGGTGTCGCGGCTCGCCGCGCTGAAAGCGGTGTCGCCCGGCTATCCGCTGCGCGGCGAACTGCGGCTCGCGCCCGCCGAGAACGTGCCCGACCATGCCGAGCGCGGCATTCCGCCGCCGGGCGTCGTATGGGCCGACCCGGCGCTGCTCGATGCGCTGAAGCTGCACGTCGGCGACACGGTGCGGGTCGGCAACCGCACGTTCAAGATCGGCGCGGTGATCACGCGCGAGCTCGACCGCGGCTTCGCGTTCGTCAATTTTTCGCCACGACTGATGCTGAACGCCGGCGATCTGCCGTCGACCGGCCTCATCGCGTACGGCAGCCGCGTCACGTATCGTCTGCTCGTCGCCGGGCCTGATCCGGCCGTCGCGACGTTCGCGCAATGGGCGCATCAGCACGTCGACGGCGGCAAGATGCGCGGCGTCGGCCTCGAATCGCTGCAGGACGGTCAGCCGCAGGTCCGGCAGACGCTCGATCGCGCGAGCCATTTCCTCACACTCGTATCGCTGCTGACCGCGCTGCTCGCGGCGGTCGCGATCGCGATGGCGGCGCATCGCTACATGCGTCGGCATCTGGACGGTTGCGCGGCGATGCGGTGCCTCGGCGTGAGTCAGCGGACGCTGCGCACGCTGTTCACGCTCGAATTCGTCGGGCTCGGCTTGATCGGCGGTGCGCTCGGCGTCGCGCTCGGCTATGCGGGGCATCTTGCGCTGCTGTGGTGGCTCGGCAGCCTGATCGACGTCGTGCTGCCGCAGCCCGGCGTGCTGCCGGCACTCGAAGGGATTGCGGCGGGACTCGTGCTGTTGCTCGGCTTCGCGCTGCCGCCTCTGCTGCCGTTGACGCGCGTGCCGCCGGTGCGCGTGCTGCGACGCGAATGGGGCGACGCGGGTCGCACTGCGTGGGCCGCGTATGCGCTCGGCGTCGTGTTGTTTGCAGGGCTGCTGATCATTGCGGCGGGCGAGTGGAAACTCGGCGGGATCGTCGCGGGCGGTTTTGCGGGCGGACTGCTCGTGTTTCTCATCGTCGCGCGCATCGCGCTGTGGGGCGCGGCGCGGTTTGCGCGCAGCGAGCGGCTGAACGTCGGCATCGGCTGGCGCTATGCGCTCGCATCGCTCGAACGGCGCAGCGGCGCGAGCGCGCTGCAGATCACCGCGCTCGGCATCGGCCTGATGTGCCTGCTGCTGATCGCGATGACGCGCAACGACCTGATCGCCGGCTGGCGCCACTCGACCCCGCCCGACGCACCGAACGAATTCATCATCGACATCCAGCCCGATCAGCGCGCGGCGATCGGACAGTACCTGACCGATCACGGCTGGCCCGACGCCGCGCTGTCGCCGATGGTGCGCGGACGGCTCATCGCGATCAACGGCAAACCGATCAATCCCGATACGTACAAGAGCGGGGATGCGCGCCGGCTCGTCGATCGCGAATTCAACCTGTCGTATACGTCCGAATTGCCGTCCGACAACCTGATCGCCGACGGTACCTGGTACGGCACGACGGACAAGCCGCAGATCTCGATTGAGCAGGGGCTCGCGAAACTGGTAGGCGTGAAGACCGGCGACGTGCTGCGCTTCGACGTGACCGGGCTGACCATCGAGGCGCCGGTGACGAGCGTGCGCAAGCTCGACTGGGGATCGTTCAAGGTCAATTTCTTCGTGCTGATGCCGCCCGCGGCGCTGCAGGATTTTCCGGCGACGTTTATCACGAGCTTCCACGTCGGGCCGCCGCAGCAGTCGACGGTCGACCGCCTCGTCGCGACCTGGCCGAACGTCACGGCGATCGACATGGGGCCGATCCTCGCGCAGGTGCAGCGCGTGCTCGAACAGGTGATCGGCGCGGTGCAGTTCCTGTTCGCGTTCACGCTCGCGGCCGGCATCCTCGTGCTGTACGCGGCGCTCGCGGGCACACGCGACGAGCGTATGCGCGAATCCGCGCTGCTGCGCGCGCTCGGTGCATCGCACCGGCAGGTACGCGCGGTGCAGGTCGCGGAGTTCATCGCGGTCGGCGCGCTGTCGGGGTTGATGGCCGCGATCGGCGCGCAGATCATCGGCTGGGTGCTCGCGACGCGCGTGTTCGAATTCCACCTGAGCTTCAATCCGTGGCTGCTGCCCGCGGGCGTTGCCGCGGGTATCGCGTGCGCGGCGCTCGGTGGGTGGATGAGCCTGCGTCATGTGCTCGCGCGGCCGGCGCTGCAGTCGCTGCGTGATGCTTGAACCCCAGGCGTGAGGCCCACGCGAGTACCGATCCGATCCACTGAATTGAAAAACCGATTGACCGTATGACCGAACCGACCGAAGCCACGCCCGAGCAAACGACGGCGTTCGAACTCGTAGGCGGCGAGGCGCGCGTGCGCGAACTCGTCGACCGTTTCTACGACCTGATGGATCTCGAACCCGACTTCGCCGGTCTGCGTGCATTGCATCCGCCGACGCTCGACGGCTCGCGCGACAAGTTCTTCTGGTTCCTGTGCGGCTGGCTCGGTGGTCCGGATCATTACGTCAGTCGCTTCGGTCATCCGCGTCTGCGCGCACGGCATTTGCCGTTTGCGATCTCATCGAACGAGCGCGATCAGTGGCTGCAGTGCATGGCGTGGGCGATGGAAGAGGTCGGGTTGGCCGAAGCGCTGCGGGAGCGGTTGCTGCATTCGTTTTTCGATACGGCGGACTGGATGCGTAACCGGCCGGACTGAGGGGCTGCGCCACACCACGAAAGGTCTGTGCACGGCCAGGGTTCGCGAACAAGTACGGCTGCGAATACCAGCGAACTGGCCCGGCCCCACAACCAGTACAGTACCGCCCGCGCAGCGCACGAGCCTGCCACTCCTCAGGCCCGCATGCCCGGCATAATCATCGTTTGCAAGAACCCCACGGAGACCCCACCGATGACCACGCGCGCACTCTTTCGCGAGGACGCCTACCTCACGCATTGCGAAGCCGCGATCACCGCCATTGATGAGCACGGCATCCATCTCGACCAGACCGTGTTCTATCCGCTCGGCGGCGGCCAGGCGGGCGATGCCGGCGCGCTGATACTCGCCGACGGCACCCGCATCGAGATCGCCGATACGCGTAAGGCGAAGTTCGAAGGCGCGACGCCCGACGACGCGGTGCATGTGCCCGCGCCGGGACAGGAAGCCCTGCTCGCGCGCATCGCGGCGGGCGAGCCCGTGCGCGCGGAAATCGACTGGGCGCGCCGCTACCGGCACATGCGGCTGCATACCGCGAGCCATCTGATGTGCGCGGTGCTGCCGTATGCGGTCGATGGATGCAGCATCACGATCGACTACGCACGGCTCGACTTCGCGACCGTCGAGCCGATCGAGCGCGAAGCGGTCGAAACACGGCTCGCCGAACTGGTCGGCGGCGCGCATGATGTCGCGACCGAATGGATTACCGACGACGAAATGCAGCAGCGTCCCGAACTCGTGCGCACGATGAGCGTGAAGCCGCCGGTGGGCCTCGGGCGCGTGCGGCTGCTGCGCATCGAAGGCGTCGACCTGCAGCCGTGCGGCGGCACGCACGTACGCAACACGCGTGAGATCGGTGCGCTGCGTGTCGCGAAGCTCGAGAAGAAGAGTGCGCGTACACGGCGTCTTGTGCTGGAGTTCGCATGAGCGCAAATGCTCACGCGCCGCTCGATCCGCGCGCGGCGGACGTGCTCGAATGCTGGTTCGGCGTGCCCGGCACCGATGGTTTTGGCGACGAGCGCAAGCAGTGGTTCGCGCGCGACGCAGCGTTCGACGCGATGCTGCGCGAGCGCTTCGGTGCGCTGATCGACGCGGCCCGCGCGGGCGAACTCGACGACTGGACGCGCACGCCGGAAGGCGCGCTCGCACTCGTCATCGTGCTCGACCAGTTCTCGCGCAACTGTCATCGCAACACCGCGCGTGCATTCGCCGCTGACGCGAAGGCGCTGCAGATTGCGACGCAAATAATCGAGCAGGGCGACGACCTGCGCCTGCCGACCGCCCATCACCGTGCGTTCGCGTATCTGCCGTTCGAACACGACGAGTCGGCGGCGAGCCAGCAGACGTCGCTGCGACTCTTCCAGCAACTCGACGCGGACCCTGCAGCCGCGCACGCCGACTACTACCGCTACGCGCAGCGGCACGCGGAGATCGTCGAGCGCTTCGGGCGCTTTCCGCATCGCAATGCACTGCTTGGTCGTGTGTCGACCGAAGCGGAGCTCGCGTTTCTGCGCGAGCCGGGGTCGTCGTTTTGAGTGTCGTTTTGCTTATGGCGAGCAGCCTCGTCGCCTCCGGAAGCTTCAGCGCCCGCCCGTCACATCAAGCAACGTGCCGTTCACATACGACGCCGCATCGGTGAGCAGCCACACGATCGCCTCGGCGACCTCATCCGCGCTGCCGGACCGGCCGAGCGGCGTCTGTGCGCCGAGCACCGCGGCACGATCAGGGCGACCACCGCTCGCGTGGATCTCGGTGTCGATCAGTCCAGGGCGCACTGCGTTGACGCGAATCCCACGCGGACCGAGTTCTTTCGCGAGGCCGATCGTCATCGTATCGATCGCGCCTTTCGAGCCCGCGTAGTCGACGTATTCGTTCGGCGAGCCGAGACGCGCCGCAGCCGACGACACATTGACGATCGCACCACCCGCGCCGCCGCGGTCGGTGGCCATTCGGCGTGCCGCTTCCCGCGCGCACAGGTACGCGCCGAACACGTTCACGTCGAACAGCCGCTTCAGGCGCGCGGCGTCCATGTCGGCGAGCGGCATCGACGGCGCGACGATGCCCGCGTTGTTGACGAATGCAGTGAGCGGGCCGAACGCCTGCTCGGTCGCGTCGAACATCGCGACGACGGCCGCTTCGTCGGAGACGTCGCCGGGAATCGCGATCGCGCGGCCACCGGCGTGCTGCACTTCGGCGACGGCGGCTTGCGCGGCCGCCGCGTCGCGCGCGTAGTTCACGCCGACCGACCAGCCGCGCGCGCCGAGCAGGCGCGCAGTCGCGCGGCCGATGCCGCGGCTCGCGCCGGTGATCAGAACGACAGGGGACATTGAAGACTCGCTGGGATCAGAACAAAGGGTCGTCGGGTTCAGACGGCCGGGCGGTTACCGTGATTGTCGGCCCACTTGTCGTGCGCGACCGGCCGATACGCCTTCAGCTCTTCGATCAGCGCGACGGGACTCGCGTTCACGTACAGCACGTCGAGGAAGCTCTGCTTCATGAAGCCCTCTTCGACGGTATGTCGCAGCATCGCCATCAGCGGATCGTAGAAGCCGTCGATGTTCAGCACCGCGACCGGCTTCTGGTGATAACCGAGTTGCGCCCACGTGTAAGCCTCGAACAGTTCTTCGAGCGTGCCCGCGCCGCCCGGCAGCGCGACGAACGCGTCGGCGAGATCGGCCATCATCTTCTTGCGATGATGCATGTCGGGTACGACGTGCAGTTCGGTCAAACCTTCGTGGCCGACTTCCTTGTTGACGAGCAGTTCGGGAATGATGCCGATCGCGCGGCCGCCGCCTTTCATCACTTCGTCGGCGATCACGCCCATCAGGCCGACCTTGCCGCCGCCGTAGACGAGCGCGAGGTCGTGCTCGACGAGCGCGCGGCCGAACGCGCGCGCCGCTTCCGCATACACCGGACGGGCCCCGTTAGCGGAGCCGCAATACACACACACCGACTTCATTGCTCAACCATCCTTCGGTTCGTTGCGCGGAGCCGCGCCTTCTTTCGGCGGCAGGTAATCGTAGAACTCGCGCTTCGGCAGCTTGCCCGATACCAGATCGTCGAAGATCTGCCGCGAGCGTCCGCGCAGATATGGCGCCATCAGCGACACGACCTGCACGCTCACCTGATGCAGCTCGTCGCGGATCGTTTCCTGCTCGTTGTACTTACGTGGGTTCATCACGAACTGATACGACAGCCAGTACGTGGTGATGACGCCGATGTTGGTCGCCATCACGCCGATTTCCTCGGGGGTCGCGATCATCTCGCCATCTGCGACAAGCTGCTCGCAGAACTGGCTCGCGAAGCGCACCTTGTGCGTGATGATCTGCTTGAAGTGCGTTTCGAGCGTGCGATTGCGCGCCAGCAGGTCGTTCAGATCGCGATACAGGAAGCGATAGCGCCATGTGAAATCGCCCATGTACTGCAGATACGACCACATTTCGTCGATCGTCGCGCGGTGATCGTCCGGGAAACGCAGACGCTTCTCGATCTCCTGCTCGAACTGGCTGAAGATGCTGTTGATGATGTCGTCTTTGTTGCGGAAGTGGTAGTACAGATTGCCCGGGCTGATCTCCATTTCCTCGGCGATCGTCGTCGTCGTGACGTTCGGTTCGCCGATATCGTTGAAGAGCTTCAGCGATAGTTCGAGAATCCGTTCTCGGGTGCGACGGGGAGGTTTGGCTTCCATGACGTCCGGCCCTGGTTTCGCCGGGAGGGCGCGGCGGCAAGCCGCTGCTGCATGAGCCACCCGGACGCGGTTGGTATTGGAGATAGCCGGTCGATTATAAACCGACCGTTCGCTTTCCAAGCCAGCAATCAGGGTTTTCATTTTCGTCGCGACGCGACGGATATGCAATGCGCTTCGCGCAAACGTTAAAGCAGTGCGGCGATCCAGTGCCACACGAGCGGTCCGACGATCAGCCCCCACGTCATCACGCACATGAACAGCGCGACCATCACCGCGGCGCTGCCGAGATCCTTCGCGCGTCGCGACAGTTCGTGGCGCTCGAGCGAGATGCGATCGATCGCGGCCTCGACGCTCGAGTTGAGCAACTCGACGATCAGCACCAGCAGCACCGAGCCGAGCAGCAGCACGCGCGACACGGGATCGACGGGCACCACCACGCCGCACGGCAGCAGGATCGCGGCGAGCGTCAGCTCCTGGCGGAACGCGCTTTCTTCGCGGATTGCGACGCGAAAGCCGGCGAACGAATTTTTCATCGCGTGCCATGCGCGCGTGACGCCGCGATTGCCCTTGTACGGATTGAACGGCAGCGGTGTGAGCGGATCGTCGGGGCCGAGCGGTTCGTGTCCGTTCGGGTGGTCGTGCGCGGGTTCGTCCGGCTGCGGCGCGGCGCGATGCACCGACGCGACGCGCGGCTTCGCGTCGGACGTTGCAGGGGCCGTACCGTTGTTGTGCTCGGGATCGGGACGCACGTCGTCGAAGGGATCGGCGCCGGTCGCGTGCGACGGCAACGCGCCATTCGCGTCGCGCCGCACGGATGAGGTCCTGGCTCGCATGGACGGCGTCTTGATCACGCGGCGGCGCTGTTCTCGGCGAACGATTCGCGCTGCAGCGGCTTCAGGTGCGCCGCGAACTGCGCGGACGCCGCAGCCCACGAGAAGCGCTCGGCCCATGCACGCGCATGCTGGCGATCGATCTTCAGCGCTTCGAGGCACGCTTCGCGCAGATCCTCGTTCATCGCGCCGGCGCCGCCATTGCCCAGTACGTCGACCGGACCGGTCACCGGGTAGGCGGCGACCGGCGTGCCGCACGCGAGCGCTTCGAGCAGCACGAGACCGAACGTGTCGGTGCGGCTCGGGAACACGAACACGTCGGCAGCCGCATAGACCTTCGCGAGTTCCGCCTGGGTCAGCACGCCGAGATAGTTCGCCTGCGGATAGCGCGACTTCAGTTCGGCGAGCGCGGGGCCTTCGCCGGCGACCCACTTCGAGCCCGGCAAATCGAGCTTCAGGAAGGCCTCGACGTTCTTCTCGACGGCCACGCGCCCGACGTACAGGAAGATCGGCCGCGCGCTGTTAAGCACCTTCGAATCCATCTGGTGGAAGATGTCGAGATCGACGCCGCGGGTCCACAGCACGACGTTCGTGAAGCCGAATTTCTCGAGATCGGTCTTGACGATCGGCGTCGGCGCCATCACTGCGAGCGACGGTTTGTGGAACCAGTGCAGGAAGCGGTACGTCGCCCCGAGCGGGATGCCGAAACGCGCCTGCACGTACTCGGGAAAGCGCGTGTGATACGCGGTCGTGAAGGGCAGTTTGTGCGAGATCGCGTAGTTGCGCGCAGCGAGGCCGAGTGGGCCTTCGGTCGCGATGTGCAGCGCGTCCGGTGCGAACTCGTCGATGCGCTGGCGCAGCTTGCGCTTGGGCAGCAGCGACAGACGAATCTCCGGGTACGTCGGGCACGGAATCGTTTTGAACTCGAGCGGCGTCAGCAGATCGACGCGGTGGCCGAGCGCGATGAGTTCGCGCGTCGTGTTCTTCAGCGTGCGCACGACGCCGTTGACCTGCGGCTCCCATGCATCGGTGACGATCATGATCTTCATCGGTTCTGGCCCAGTCGGAGTGAATCGGAAAACAGCGTGCAGTGAGACGCGGAATGAAGCATGTCAGGCGGTTGCCTTGGCCTTCTGTACGTCGGCCTGCGGCGAGCGCATCACGGTCCAGTAGATCACCTTGAGTTCGCCCTCGAACGTCTCGACGAGTGCCGACAGACTTTCGACCCAGTCGCCATCGTTGCAGTACAGCACGCCGTCGATGTCGCGAATCTCCGCCTTGTGGATGTGGCCGCAGACCACGCCGTCGCAGCCGCGGCGGCGTGCTTCGTCGGTCATGACGCGCTCGAACGACGAGATGAAGTTCACCGCGTTCTTCACCTGATGCTTCAGGTACTGCGACAGCGACCAGTACTGGAAGCCGAAGCGGCTGCGGATCCGGTTGAACCAGCGGTTCAGCACGAGGATCAGCGTGTACAGCGTGTCGCCGAGATACGCGAGCCACTTTGCGTGCTGGATCACGCCGTCGAACAGATCGCCGTGCACGATCCACAGACGCTTGCCTGCGAGCGTCGTGTGAAACGCTTCGCCGCGCACGTGGATGTCGCCGAACGCGAGGTCGCAGAACTGTCGCGCGGCTTCGTCGTGATTGCCTGGGATGAACACGACCTGGGTGCCCTTGCGCGCCTTGCGCAGGATCTTCTGTATGACGTCGTTGTGCGCCTGCGGCCAGTACCAGCCTTTTTTCAGCTGCCAGCCGTCGATGATGTCGCCGACGAGGTACAGGTACTCGGATTCGTTGTGCCGCAGGAAGTCGAGCAGGTACGTCGCCTGACAGCCGCTCGAGCCGAGGTGAATGTCCGATAGCCAGATCGTGCGGTAGCGGTGCGATGCTTCGCCATCCTCATCGCGTTGCGTATCGTGCGCGACAGGCGGCGATGGAGCGATGGGTAGTGGCAGTGGCAGCGCGCTGCCGGGAGAGGAGTTGGGCCGGAACGCGACGGGGTCGACGCTCGGGCCAATCTGGCGGAACAGGGAAGTCGCGGACGTTTTGGGGTCCATGGCTCACGCGTCGAGTTGCGGTACACGCATTCGGCCATTGGCGCGTGACTACGCCGTGACAGTCACGAGAAGTTCTTATTACGCCGATTGCGTTGTGGCAACGGCGCGACGGCGAGATGTGCGTTGAGGCGACGCGGAAGGTGCCTGGCTAGCGCGCGATCGCGACGATCCGCGTGCCCGCGAGCCGGTCGTGCAGGAACTGGTGCGTGTTGAAGAGGGCCGTCGAGGCCCACAGCACGAACCAGATTGCGGCGATCACGAGGGTCTGCGGCACCGCGAGTCCAAGCAGCGGATGCAGTGCGAGCGGCGGCAGGAACCACAGCCACGCGAGCACGTAGCGCAGTACCGCGCGCGGTGTGGTCACCGGTGCGCCATCGGCATCGACGAGACGCACGTGCCAGGTTTTCATCGGCAACGTCTGACCGCTGTGTGTCCAGAACCAGACGAAATACACACCGACGACGAGCCCGATCCACGCGGCGAGTACGTTGTGATGCGTGAGGCCGTTGCGTTGCTGTGTCAGTGTGCTGAACAGATAGCCCGCGATGAACACGATGCCGAACAGGATCACGCCTTCGTAGACCATCGTCGCGAGGCGTCGGCGGATGGTCGGCACCGTTGAACCGGGAACGGGGGGCAAGGGGGTAGTGAGGTCTGACACGGCGGCGGAATCGGTCATGGCAGGCGGGGCTCAGGAACCGTTGAAGATCGACGGTGCTTCGGACGGCGACACCGGAATCGGCGTGGCCGGCACGAAGCTCCCGGCGCCCGGAATGGCCGGCGTGGGCAATGCGCCCGCCGCCGTTGCGGACGCAGCCGACACGGCGCTCGCGCCGCGCTCCTTTGCATTGAGCCGGTCGAGATCCTTGACCTCGGTCTTGCCGGACGGCGGCGCGCTGACCACGGTCGGGCGGCGTTTGCGTTCGCTCGCGGCGAGGCGCTCCTTCTGTTCTTCGGGCAATTGCTGGTAGGCCTTCCACGCGTTCTGGCGGGTTTCGCGCGGCAGCTCTTTCGACACCTGGTAGTTTTCGCGCGCGACGCGGCGCTGTTCCGGTGTCATGCGTGTCCACTCGGTCATCCGGTCGTGCAGCCGCTTTTGCGCATCCGGAGAGAGCTTCGAGTAGCGCGACGCGATCTTCAGCCACTTGCGACGACGCTCGTCGCCGAAGGTGTCCCACTGGCTCGCGAACGGCGCGAGCGCGACGCGCTCGGCATTGCTCAGACGGGCCCACGCGAGCGGATTATTGCTGGTCGGCAACCCGGGCAGTTCGACTGACAGCGAAGGCGTCACCGGCTTGACCGCAGTGCCGGTACCGGCCGGACGCGTGGCCTGTGACGGCGAAGGATAGAAGCGGGGGAAGGTGGCGGCGAACGACACCAGGGCTGCGATTGCGCACCCGAAGACAACGGCCAGGCCGCGCTTGTAGCTCACCCGTAGACTCTCCCGCTCAATGCGCGCGCGACAGATACGCGTTGAAACCGTGATCCAGATACGCGTTGAGCGGCAGGTCGTCGCTCAACATCGCAGCGTCGATGTCCGCGAGTTCGGCGGTGCGCTGCTGGTCTTCCCAGTAAGCGATCGCGACGAGGCTGACGACGAGTGCGGCGAGCGGCCACGCCAGCGCGAAGCGACGCAGCCGCGATGGACGGCGCTGCGGAGCATGCGCGAGGCCGGCAGGCATGCCGGCGAACGCAGGAACGAAGACCGGCGCGGCGACGGGTTCGGGTTTCTTGCGGGCGAGGGCGACACGGCGCGCCGCGGCGAGGCGGTCGACGGTGGCGGGCGGGATGCTGGCCGCGTTTTCGTCAAGCGCACGGCGCAGCTGCCGCGCAAACTCGAGTTCTTTAGTATCGGGAGCGGAGCTCATAGCGTGATTCCTTTGGCCTTGAGCGCATGCGCCAGCGTGTGGGTGGCCCGGGAGCAGTGTGTTTTCACGCTGCCTTCGGAGCAGCCCATTGCGGCGGCAGTCTCAGCGACATCCATATCTTCCCAGTAACGCATCAGAAAGGCCTCCCGTTGACGTGCCGGTAATTTTTGGATCTCTTCGTCGATCAGCTGCAGGATCTGCTCGCGCTCGACCTTCTGTTCGCCACTTTCGGCGCCCACCGAGCCTTCCCTGGCCTCGAACGTTTCGAGCGGGTCGAATTCGTCGTCGTCGGCGCTGCCGAGCGACGAAAACAGGCTGACCCACGTATTGCGCACCTTCTGGCGACGGAAATAGTCATGCGTCGCATTCTGGAGAATACGCTGAAACAGTAGCGGCAACTCAGCGGCGGGGCGGTCGCCGTATTTTTCGGCGAGTTTGATCATCGCGTCCTGCACGATGTCGAGCGCAGAATCGTCGTCCCGCACGGCGTAGACCGTCTGCTTGAACGCGCGCCTTTCGACGCCCGCAAGAAAGTCGGCGAGTTCCTTGTCTGATGCCATCCGTTGGGGATCGGCGCAACGAGCGTGCGCGTAAACGTTCGAAAAATGTCGTAAAACCCGCGGATGCTAGCAAACTTTCGCCGCGCCGGGTTAAAACGCGGACATACAGGGCCTGTCATGGCGATCTTCGCGAAAGCAGGAAGAAGGCTGGGCGAAAGCAACCGGCCCGCCGATTGTCTCACCGACCCGCAGCCAGTCCCGCTTTTACCGCCCTTATGGCTCGCCGCGCTGCAGCGCGGCATTATTTGCTTGACCGCGCGCCGCCGAGCCGCTATCGTCGGCGGTTCGCAACATAAGTGACTGTCTCAATTGAGGCGTGGCCCAAGAAGCCCGCCTGCCAACTGGACGCGCCGCTTGAACCCGAGCCACAAGCCCGGCAGAGAGCACCCAATCAATTTTTTGCCGAAAATTCGAAAGGTGAATGATGAACATGCCCAGCGCGGAATTCTCCACGTCGGATACCACTCCGTCCCACGAAGCTGACTCTATCGGCGCCACCGTGCTCATGCAGGCACTGGCCGACGAAGACGTCGAATTCGTCTGGGGCTATCCCGGCGGCTCGGTACTCTACATCTACGACGAGCTGTACAAGCAGGACAAATTCCAGCACGTTCTCGTACGCCACGAGCAGGCCGCGGTCCACGCGGCCGACGCCTACGCACGTTCGACCGGCAAGGTCGGCGTGTGCCTCGTGACCTCCGGCCCCGGTGTCACCAATGCGGTGACCGGCATCGCCACCGCCTACATGGATTCGATCCCGATCGTCGTGATCAGCGGCCAGGTGCCGACTGCCGCGATCGGTCAGGACGCGTTCCAGGAGTGCGATACCGTCGGCATCACGCGACCCTGCGTGAAGCACAACTTCCTCGTGAAGGACGTGCGCGACCTGGCGGCGACGGTCAAGAAGGCGTTCTATATCGCTCGTACCGGCCGGCCCGGCCCTGTGCTGATCGACATTCCGAAAGACGTGTCGAAGATGCCGTGCCGCTACGAGCCGCTGAAGAACGTGTCGCTGCGCTCGTACAACCCGGTTACCAAAGGCCACTCTGGTCAGATCCGCAAGGCCGTCGCGCTGCTGCTGTCGGCGAAGCGTCCGTATATCTACACCGGCGGCGGCATCATCCTCGCTGACGCGGCTCGCGAGCTGAACCAGTTCGCCGATCTGCTCGGCTATCCGGTCACGAACACGCTGATGGGCCTTGGCGGCTATCGCGCGAGCGACAGGAAATTCCTGGGCATGCTCGGCATGCACGGCACCTACGAAGCGAACATGGCGATGCAGTACTGCGACGTGCTGATCGCGATCGGTGCGCGCTTCGACGACCGTGTGATCGGCGACCCGGAGCACTTCGCGTCGCGGCCGCGCAAGATCATTCACATCGACATCGATCCATCTTCCATCTCGAAGCGCGTGAAGGTCGACATTCCGATCGTCGGCGACGTGAAGGAAGTGCTGAAGGAACTGATCGAACAGCTGCAGACCGCCGAACATGGCCCGGACACCGAAGCGCTCGCGCAATGGTGGAAGGACATCGAGGAATGGCGCGCGAAAGACTGCCTGAAGTTCGACCGCAAGAGCGAGATCATCAAGCCGCAGTATGTGATCGAGAAGGCGTACGAACTGACCGACGGCAATGCGTTCGTGTGTTCAGACGTCGGCCAGCATCAGATGTGGGCGGCTCAGTTCTACCGCTTCAACAAGCCGCGCCGCTGGATCAACTCGGGCGGCCTGGGCACGATGGGCTTCGGCCTGCCGGCGGCGATGGGCGTGAAGATCGCGCATCCGGACGACGACGTGCTCTGCATCACCGGCGAAGGCTCGATCCAGATGTGCATCCAGGAGCTCTCGACCTGCAAGCAGTACGAGACGCCGATCAAGATCATTTCGCTGAACAACCGCTATCTGGGTATGGTGCGCCAGTGGCAGCAGATCGAATACAGCAAGCGCTATTCGCATTCGTACATGGACGCGCTGCCTGATTTCGTGAAGCTCGCTGAGGCGTACGGCCACGTCGGCATGCGCATCGAAAAGACCGCGGATGTCGAGCCGGCGCTGAAGGAAGCGTTGCGTCTGAAGGATCGCACGGTGTTTCTCGATTTCCAGACCGATCAGACCGAGAACGTCTGGCCGATGGTTCAGGCCGGCAAAGGCATCACCGAGATGCTGCTCGGGTCGGAAGACCTGTAACGACGGTTTCGTCCGCCGGCTTCGCCATGCGCGCCTTCACGAAGGGCGCGAACGGGCGAAGCGGCGCGAACCTCGCCAACGTCGATCAATCATCTGGAAGAAGCGAATATGAGACACATTATTTCCGTCCTGCTGGAAAACGAACCCGGCGCGCTGTCGCGCGTGGTCGGCCTCTTTTCCGCACGCGGGTACAACATCGAAACCTTGACGGTGGCCCCGACCGAAGACCATTCGCTGTCGCGCATGACCATCGTTTCCATTGGCTCGGACGACGTGATCGAACAGATCACGAAGCATCTGAACCGCCTGATCGAGGTGGTGAAAGTGGTCGACCTGACCGAGGGCGCCCACATCGAGCGCGAGCTGATGCTGATCAAGGTAAGGGCAGTCGGCAAGGAGCGTGAAGAAATGAAGCGGATGTCGGATATTTTCCGCGGCCGCATCATCGACGTCACCGAGAAGACCTACACGATCGAACTGACGGGTGCGAGCAACAAGCTCGATGCGTTCCTCGAAGGACTCGACGCCACCGCGATTCTCGAAACGGTCCGCACAGGCGGCTCCGGCATCGGGCGCGGCGAACGCATCCTGAAGGTTTGACGCCACATCGATCGGGACCGGGACGCGCCGCGCGTCACCGGCCATTCCCTGCAGCAAACCCGGCATCGTCCGGGTCCACTGATTTCACTGATTTGAATATCGCCAAGGAACAGACATGAAAGTTTTCTACGACAAGGACGCCGACCTCTCCCTCATCAAAGGCAAGCAGGTCACGATCATCGGCTACGGCTCGCAAGGCCATGCGCACGCACTGAACCTGAAGGACAGCGGCGTGAACGTGACCGTCGGTCTGCGTAAGGGCGGCGCTTCGTGGAGCAAGGCCGCGAACGCTGGCCTTACCGTGAAGGAAGTCGCGGAAGCGGTGAAGGGTGCGGACATCGTCATGATGCTGCTGCCCGACGAGCAGATCGCCGAGGTGTACAGCAAGGAAGTGCACGCGAATGCGAAAGAAGGCGCGGCGCTCGCCTTCGCGCACGGCTTCAACGTCCACTACGGTCAGGTGATCCCGCGTGCGGACCTCGACGTGATCATGATCGCGCCGAAGGCGCCGGGCCACACGGTGCGCGGCACGTACACGCAGGGTGGCGGCGTGCCGCACCTGATCGCGGTCGCGCAGGACAAGTCGGGTGCGGCGCGCGACATCGCGCTGTCGTATGCGGCGGCGAACGGCGGCGGCCGTGCCGGCATCATCGAAACGAACTTCCGCGAAGAAACCGAAACCGATCTGTTCGGCGAACAGGCTGTTCTGTGCGGCGGTACCGTGGACCTGATCAAGGCCGGTTTCGAAACGCTGGTCGAAGCGGGCTACGCGCCGGAAATGGCGTACTTCGAATGCCTGCACGAACTCAAGCTGATCGTCGACCTGATCTACGAAGGCGGCATCGCGAACATGAACTACTCGATCTCGAACAACGCCGAGTACGGCGAGTACGTGACGGGTCCGCGCATCATCACCGCTGAAACGAAGAAGGTGATGAAGGACGTCCTGAAGGACATCCAGACCGGCGAGTACGCGAAGAGCTTCATCATCGAAAACCGCGCCGGTGCGCCGACGCTGCAATCGCGCCGCCGTCTGACGGCCGAGCACCAGATCGAACAGGTCGGTGCGAAGCTGCGCGCGATGATGCCGTGGATCGCGAAGAACAAGCTGGTCGATCAGTCGAAGAACTAAGCCGGCATTTCGTCGCTGCGGCAGCGCGGAGTTCGCGCTGTCCGTGTGCAACGCATCAAAAAGCCGTCCAGGCGTGCTGAACCCTGGACGGCTTTTGCTATCCTACGGTTTTACAAAAAAGTGAAGCCACTCATGAATTACCCTCATCCGATCATCGCGCGCGAAGGCTGGCCGTTCATCGCGATCGCCGCCGTCGTTGCGCTGCTGATCAATTTCATCGCGGGGTTCGGCTTTGCGTGGCCGTTCTGGCTGCTGCTCATCTTCGTCGTGCAGTTCTTCCGCGATCCCGCACGGCCCATTCCCACCCAGGCGAATGCGGTGCTGTGTCCCGCCGACGGCCGCATCGTCGCGGTCGAAACCGCGCACGATCCTTACGCGAATCGCGAGGCGCTGAAGATCAGCGTGTTCATGAACGTATTCAATGTGCATTCGCAGCGCTCGCCGGTCGATGGCGCGATTTCGAAGGTCGAGTATTTTCCGGGCGCCTATCTGAACGCTGCCGTCGACAAGGCGTCGCTCGAGAACGAACGCAACGCGCTCGTGATCGAAACCGCGAGCGGTCACACGGTGACGTCGGTGCAGATCGCGGGGCTGATCGCACGCCGGATCCTCTGCTATGTGCGCGCCGGCGAACCGCTCACGCGCGGTCAACGTTACGGCTTCATCCGCTTCGGTTCGCGGGTCGACGTGTACCTGCCGACAGGCAGCCGTCCGCGCGTGTCGATCGGCGAAAAGGTATCCGCGTCGTCGACGATCCTCGCTGAACTGTAAGCCGGCATAAGGAGTTTCCGATGGCCGCATTCAAACCGCGTCGTCCGCGCCAGGGCGGCGCACCACTGCCGCGAGCGTTTCGCCGCAACAAGCCGGTGGTGCAGGAGCCGGTGGTGACCGACAGCCGCCGCGCCCGGCGTCAGCAGTTTCTGCGCAAGCGGGGCATCTATCTGCTGCCCAATGCGTTTACCACGGCCGCGCTGTTCTGCGGCTTCTTCGCCGTCGTGCAGGCGATGAACGTGCGCTTCGAAGTCGCGGCGATCGCGATTTTCGTCGCGATGGTGCTCGACGGCATGGACGGCCGCGTCGCACGGATGACGCATACGCAAAGCGCGTTCGGCGAGCAGTTCGACAGCCTGTCCGACATGGTGTCTTTCGGCGTCGCGCCGGCGCTCGTGATGTACGAATGGATCCTGAAAGACCTCGGGCGCTGGGGCTGGCTCGCGGCGTTCGTCTACTGCTCGGGTGCGGCGCTGCGGCTCGCGCGCTTCAATACGAACATCGGCGTCGTCGACAAGCGCTTCTTCCAGGGCATGCCGAGCCCGGCCGCGGCCGCGTTGATCGCGGGTTTCGTGTGGCTTGCCACCGATAACCGCGTGCCGCTCAAGCTGGTCTGGCTGCCGTGGGTCGCGTTCGCGCTGACCGTCTATGCGGGCGTGACGATGGTGTCGAACGCGCCGTTCTACAGCGGCAAGGCGCTCGACGTCCGGCATCGCGTGCCGTTCGCGGCGATCCTGCTCGTGGTGGTCGCGTTCGTGCTCGTGTCGTCCGATCCGCCGCTGATGCTGTTCGGCCTGTTCGTGCTGTACGGGCTGTCCGGCTACGTGTTCTGGGCGTGGCGCGCGGCGCGCGGCCGGGCCAATCCGGCCCGTTCGTCGCAGCGAGAGAACTGACACGTAGCTCGTGCTACGCAGGTACGGAGAAACGGCAGCCAAACGGTAACGTAAGGCTGCCGTTTCCCTTTCCGGGGCAGGCTTTGCGCCAATTGCACGTTTGCTGGATTGCCGCTATATTTGGCGGATGCGATTCCCCACGATTTCCCTTCTTCCTCAAGCCGGCGCGCCGCTACGCGTGCTAGCGCTAGCGCGCCTGCCGCGCTGATCGTTCTCGCCCCCGTCTGCCTCGTGCGTGGTTTAGCGTCGCCAGCGGTGGCGCGAACACCCGAATTTCGTTTCCTGCATAAAGTTACTCAACGAACCCCACGAATCCCCACGGAGACCCGAGATGGCAGACAAGCTGATCATTTTCGACACGACGCTGCGCGATGGCGAACAATCGCCCGGTGCGTCGATGACGAAGGAAGAAAAAATCCGTATCGCGAAGCAGCTCGAACGGATGAAAGTCGACGTGATCGAAGCGGGCTTCGCCGCCAGCTCGAACGGCGACTTCGACGCGATCCAGACAATCGCTTCGACGATTCGCGACAGCACCGTGTGCTCGCTTGCCCGTGCGAACGATAAAGACATCCAGCGTGCCGCCGATGCGTTGAAGCCCGCCGATCATTTCCGCATCCACACGTTCATCGCAACGTCGCCGCTGCACATGGAAAAGAAGCTGCGCATGACGCCCGACCAGGTGTTCGAGCAGGCGAAGCTCGCCGTGCGCTTCGCGCGCAAGTTCACCGACGACGTCGAGTTCTCGCCGGAAGACGGCAGCCGCTCCGACATGGATTTTCTGTGCCGCATATTGGAGGCAGTGATCGCCGAAGGCGCGACGACGATCAACATCGCGGACACCGTCGGCTATGGCGTGCCGGATCTGTACGGCAATCTCGTGAAGACGCTGCGCGAGCGCATTCCGAATTCGCACAAGGCCGTGTTCTCCGTGCACTGCCATAACGATCTCGGGATGGCGGTCGCGAATTCGCTGGCCGGCGTGCAGATCGGCGGCGCGCGTCAGGTCGAATGCACGATCAACGGTCTCGGCGAGCGCGCGGGCAACACATCGCTCGAAGAAATCGTGATGGCGGTGAAGACGCGCAAGGACTACTTCGGCCTCGAACTCGGTATCGACACGACGCAGATCGTGCCCGCATCGAAGCTCGTGTCGCAGATCACCGGCTTCGTCGTGCAGCCGAACAAGGCGGTGGTCGGCGCGAATGCGTTTGCGCACGCGTCGGGCATCCACCAGGACGGCGTGCTGAAGGCACGCGACACCTACGAGATCATGCGCGCGGAAGACGTGGGCTGGGCCGCGAACAAGATCGTGCTCGGCAAGCTGTCGGGACGCAACGCGTTCAAGCAGCGGCTGCAGGAGCTGGGCGTGACGCTCGACAGCGAAGGCGAACTGAACGCCGCGTTCGCGCGCTTCAAGGAGCTCGCGGACCGCAAGGCCGAAATCTTCGACGAGGACATCATCGCGATCGTTACGGAAGAATCGGCCGAAGCGCAGCAGAAGGAGCACTACAAGTTCGTGTCGCTGTCGCAGCGCTCGGAGACCGGCGAACAGCCGCATGCGCGGATCGTGTTCTCGGTCGACGGCAAGGAAGTCACCGGCGAAGCGAAGGGCAACGGGCCGGTCGATGCGACGCTGAACGCGATCGAATCGGTCGTCGGCAGCGGGTCGGAACTGCTGCTGTACTCGGTCAACGCGATCACGACCGGCACGCAGGCGCAAGGCGAAGTGACGGTGCGGCTGTCGAAGGGCGGACGCATCGTGAACGGCGTCGGTACCGATCCGGACATCGTCGCGGCGTCGGCGAAAGCGTACATCTCGGCGCTCAACAAGCTGTATAGCAACGTGGACAAGCTGAACCCGCAGCGCTCGTAACGCAGGGCCGCGCCTATTTAACGGCCTCGCGTCCCGGCGTACCGCTGCTTCACTCTGAAAACCCCGTGCTTCGACGAAGCGCGGGGTTTTTCTTTGCCTCTTTAGCGCCTTACCTTGTTACCGATGCTTATTCGGCGGCTGGCCGGCGCCACGTCCATTCGCGCGCCGGACGCCGGGCTGCGTGCGCGTGCTGGCGCACCTCCACCGCGATCGAACGGCGCGGCGCGTCGGCGGCGAAGCGGTCGATCAGCTCGCGCACGTCGTGGTCGATGAAGTCGGCGCGCATCGCATCGACGATCAGCGTCGCGCCGTCGGGGATCTGCTGCAGATAGTGCTTCAGCGAAACCTTGCCGAGAAACGACACGTCCTTGCGGAACGACAGCAGGTAGTGATCGTCGTGCTGCGCGAGCGTGATCGGCCGCTGCAGGTTGGCGTGCAGTGTGAGCAGCACACTGCACAGCATGCCGAGCACGATGCCGATCAGCAGGTCGGTCGCGAACACACCGATCACCGTCACGATGAACGGAGCGAATACGGCGAATCCCTGTTTCGCGGTCGCGGCAAACAGTGACGGCTTTGCGAGTTTCACGCCGGTGAAGATCAGGATCGCCGCGAGGCAGGCGAGCGGAATCAGGTTGATCACGCTAGTCAACGCGAACACGCTGACGAGCAGCAGCACACCGTGAATCACCGCGGACAGCCGGCTGTGCGCGCCCGCGTGCACGTTCGCTGAACTGCGCACGATCACCGATGTGATCGGCAGCCCACCTATCGCGCCGGCGATCAGATTGCCGACGCCCTGTGCCTTCAGCTCGCGATCCGGCGGCGCGGTGCGACGCTTCGGATCGATCTGTTCGACTGCTTCGAGGCTCAGCAGCGTTTCGAGACTCGCGACGATCGCGAGCGTGAACGCGACACGCCAGATGTCCGGATTGACGAGTTGCGCGAGATTCGGACCGAAGTCGGCGAGCGCGAGTGCCGCACGCAGCGCCGCGAACGATTCAAGCGAGGGCAGTGCGACGCGGTGTCCGGCGGCCGGCGCGAAGGCGGGGGCGAACGCGTCGAGCGCGAGGGTCGCGGCGATGCCGAGCAGCACGACCGCGAGCGGCGCGGGCATCAGGCGCACGAGCGTGAAGCGGCGCAACGCGCGGGTTTCCCACGCGGCGAGCAGCGCAAGCGATAACCCGGCGATTGCGCATGCCGCGAGCGACAGCGAGCCGAACGGCGTCGCGAGACTGCCTGCCGTGTGTAGGGCGGCGTCCGCGCCGGTGCCGCTCATGCCGAGCGCGAGCGGGACCTGTTTGACGATCAGCAGCAGGCCAATCGCCGCGAGCATGCCCTTGATCACCGGCGACGGCACGTACGCGGCGAACCGGCCCGCCTTCAGCATCCCGAAGCCGAACTGGATCGCGCCCGACAGCAGCACCGCAAGCAGGAACGCCGAAAAACTGCCGAGTCGCGCGATCCCTTCGACGACGATCACGACGAGGCCCGCCGCTGGTCCGCTGACGCTCAGCCGCGAGCCGCTTAAAGCCGCGACGATCAGCCCGCCGATGATCCCGGACACGAGCCCGGCAAATGGCTCGACGCCCGATGCGTTGGCGATGCCGAGGCACAGCGGCAACGCGACGAGAAAGACGACGGTGCCCGCGAACAGGTCGCGGGCAAGCGTGGAGGGACTGAGTCGGTCGGTCATGGTATCGGGCGGAGTGGGGAGTCGGTAATCGGGTAGCGACCGACGACGCGCCGGTGTGCGTCGTCGCCTCGCGGTGCCCCGGAAAGCGTTATGTGGAAGGCGCTGCGGTCGACGGCGCACGCACGGGGGCATCGTCCGGATAGCCGGACGCGAGCACTTTGAGCCCGCCGTCTTCGAGCGAGAAGATCCAGCCGTGCACGAGCGGTGGCCGTTCCATGTCGCGCACGATCGGATGAGCGCGTAGCTGGCGCACCTGCTCGAGCACGTTCAGTTCCGCGAGCCGGTTCACGCGCGTGGCCTCCGATTCGTGCTGCGCGAGTTCGTCGCGATGCGTATGCGCGAGCGTGCAGAGCGGCGCGATGCGCCGGTTGACGTGCGGCAGTGACGGGTCCAGCGGCAGCAGCGATGCGCGCACGCCGCCGCAGCCGTAGTGTCCGCAGACGATTACGTGACCGACTTCCAGCACGCGGACCGCGTACTCGAGCACGCTCGCACCGTTGTCGTCGTCGGGATCGAACAGGTTCGCGATGTTGCGGTGGACGAACAGGTCGCCCGGCTCGCAATGGGTGATCGTTTCGGCGGGCACGCGGCTATCCGAGCAACCGAGCCACAGCACGTGCGGATTCTGGCCCTGCGTCAGGCCCGTGAAGAACTGCGGGTCGCGGGCGGCGGCTTCCCGCGCCCAGGCGATGTTGGCGACCAGCATGCGTTTCGGACGATCCATCTAAAGCGGCTCCATCGTTCGTTCGATGCGTCGCCGCCGTTTGCGCGGCGGCCGTCTGCATCGGGTTAAACCTTACCAATAGCTTTCTATCGAAAAATTATTGGCGCGTCAGAAAAAAATCGTATCCCATGCGACATAAATAAAAAAAAGCCGCCCTGCGAAAGGCGGCTTGCGTGTCCTGCGGGTTGGATCGGCATCAGAAGAAGCTGCGGCGATCCGGGTCGTGCAGCGGGTCAGGCGTTTTCTGTGTGAGGCGCACGATGCCCTGCGCGTCGAAGTAGAAGCTGTACATCATGTACCAGACGTTGTCCTCGAGATAGCGATAGGTCCAGACCTCGCGCTTCATCAACGGGAAATACGCGGTCTCTTCGGGGCGGCCGAAGTTGACGAGCACGTCGTTCTTCGTCCACTTGCCGATCTCCGCGCGATAGAACTCGTTGGGCTGCAGCACCTGGCGCACGTTGACGACCTTGCCGGACGCGTCGATGTCGGCGGCGACCGTTGTTTCGCCCATCGGCTGGGTCGGCCACATCAGCCGCTTGCCGCCGTTCGGCAGATCGTAGACTTCGCGCGGCGGGCCGAGCTTCGCGACGACGGTCGATTGATCCTCGCCCGCTTGAAACCGCTGCCACGGTTGCACGCAGCCGGCCAGCGTCAGCGCGCCGAGGCAGGCCGCGGCCAGACGCCGCAGCCGCGTGCGCGGCGACGTCGAGCGCACGGCGGGAGCGGTTCCGGCTGCGGATGAAAGACGGGTAGACATGAATTCCTCCGGTGACAGGCGACGACTGACGGCTCGTTGTGGAATGCGTCGAGTGCATTATTTTGACACGCGGGCCGGGAAAGGATTGCCGGGCGCGCATAGCGTCGCGCATTGTCCGTCTGGCGGGCTTGCTCTCGTGGGCGTGGGCGTCCTATGATCCGCGCTTCGACGAATCGGGCGGAACGACGATGGCAATCCGGTGGGCAGGGTGGACGAAGTGGGGAAGCATGGCGCTGGCCGCGCTCGCCATCTCGATGACGATGGCGCCGCTCGCGGCGTCGGCAGCGGGCGAGCCGATCCGGCTTGCAATGATCGAGGGCATGTCCGGGCCGTTCGCGAATGCGGGTGCCGCGGTGGAACGTAACCTGCGGCTCGGCGTCGAGCAGGTGAACGCGCGCGGCGGCGTGAAGCTCGCCGACGGCGCGCATCCGCTCGAACTCGTGGTGCTCGACAGCAAGGGCAGCACCGAAGAGGCGCTGGTCCAGCTACGCGCCGCGGCGGACCAGCACATCGGCTTCATCCTGCAGGGCAACAGCTCGGCGGTCGCGGCCGCGCTGCTCGGGGCGATCGACAAGCAGAACGCCCGCGAGCCGGACAACCGCGAACTGTTCCTCAACTATTCCGCCGACGATCCCGCGCTGACGAACGCGAACTGCAGTTTCTGGCATTTCCGCTTCGACGCGCATGCCGGCATGCGGATGGACGCGCTCGCGGACGTGATCCAGCACGACCAGTCGGTGAAGAAGGTGTATCTGTTGAACCAGGATTACAGCTTCGGCCACGACGTGAGCCGCCTCGCGCGCGCGGCGCTCGCGGCGAAGCGGCCGGACATTTCGGTGGTCGGCGACGAATTTCACCCGATCGGTCGCGTGAAGGACTTCGCGCCGTACATCGCGAAGATCCGTGCGAGCGGCGCGGATGCGGTCGTCACGGGCAACTGGGGCAACGATCTGACGCTACTCGTGAAGGCGGCGCGCGAGCAGGGCCTCGACACCCGCTTTTACACGTTCTACGGCAACAGCCTTGGCGCGCCGGCGGCGCTCGGCGACGCGGGCGTGAAACGCGTGCTGGCAGTTGCCGACTGGCATCCGAATGCGGGCGGTGCCGCGTCGGACGCCTGGTATCGCGCGTTCCGCGTGCGCTACCCGGCCGCTCAGGACGACTACCCGGTGCTGCGCATGGAGCTGATGATCGAGATGCTCGCCGCGGCGATGACCCGTGCTGGCAGCGCACAGCCAGCGGCAGTCGCGCATGCTCTGGAAGGGATGAAGTTCGACAACGGTTTCCATCCGGTGTGGATGCGCGCCGACGACCATCAGTTGATCCAGCCTTTGTACGTAATGGAGATGGACAAGGCCGGCACGCCGGGGGTGCGCTTCGACAACGAGGGGTCCGGCTATGGCTTCCGGACCGTGCTCGCGCTGCCACCCGAGCGCACGGCGCCGGCAACCGTGTGCCGGATGCAGCGGCCCTGAGCACGGGCCGGCCCCAGCGGCCTCAAAACGGGCCAATCCCTCCGAAAAACGCGGAAACACAGGGGGTTCGCCCGGCACACACGCTGTGTTACAATCGCGTTCCGCTGTAAATCACGGCACGGCCATTCTTCCGTGACCGCCTGTCTAGTACTTAAGGAAATCAACATGTCTGTTGCTGAAGTTACCATTGCCAAGAAGTCCGACGTCGTCGCGCAATTCGCACGCGCTGCCAACGACACCGGCTCCCCTGAAGTGCAGGTCGCGCTGCTCACGACCCGCATCAACGAACTGACCGTTCACTTCAAGGCTCACACGAAGGATCACCACAGCCGCCGCGGTCTGCTGCGCATGGTGAGCCGCCGTCGCAAGCTGCTCGACTACCTGAAGGGCAAGGACGCCGACCGTTACCGCACGCTGATCGAGAAGCTGGGTCTGCGTAAGTAATCGGACGGTCTCTCACCAAGATGCCTGTGTCAGTTCCACTGATACAGGCATTTTGTTTTTGAATGGTGCGCTTTATGTGATGCGCACCGGCAGGTTGTCCGCCGTCGTTCGTTCCCGTCATTCGATGCGGCGCGAAACACCCGGCGGCAACCCGAAACACGGCCGGGCCTCGGGGCAGAGCTTTGTGTCATTCCAGCGGTTCGCGCACGGCGCGCTTCTCTGGAATGGCATAACACTCCTCTGCCCGCGCGGCCCCGGTCATGGCGTTGCCGCGCCGCTGCTAGTCCGCGCGGCATAACGAAGCGTAAAGGAGTGACTAATGTTCAATAAGATCGTTAAAGAGTTCAAGTGGGGACAACATACCGTTCGCCTGGAAACCGGTGAAATCGCCCGCCAGGCAGGCGGCGCGGTGCTCGTCGACATCGAAGATACCGTGGTGCTCGCCACGGTCGTCGGCGCGAAAACCGCGAAGCCCGGTCAAGACTTTTTCCCGCTGACTGTCGACTACATCGAAAAGACCTATTCCGCCGGCAAGATCCCCGGCGGCTTCTTCCGCCGCGAAGGCCGTCCGTCCGAAGGCGAGACGCTGATTTCGCGCCTGATCGACCGTCCGCTGCGTCCGCTGTTCCCGGAAGGCTTCTACAACGAAGTCCAGGTCGTGATCCACGTGATGTCGATCAACCCGGAAGTGCCGGCCGACATCCCCGCGCTGATCGGCGCATCGGCGGCGCTGGCTATCTCCGGCCTGCCGTTCAACGGCCCGGTGGGCGCCGCACGCGTCGCGTACATCAACAACGAATACGTGCTCAACCCGACGCGCGCGCAGATCAAGGAATCGAGCCTCGACCTCGTGGTCGCGGGCACGGAACGCGCGGTGCTGATGGTCGAGTCGGAAGCGAAGCAACTGCCGGAAGAAGTGATGCTCGGCGCGGTCGTGTTCGGCCACGAGCAGATGCAGATCGCGATCGACGCGATCCACGAGCTCGTGCGTGACGGCGGCAAGCCCGAATGGGACTGGCAGCCGGCGCCGAAGAACGAAGCGCTGATCTCGCGCGTGACGGAAATCGCGCAAGCCAATCTGCTCGCCGCTTATCAGATCCGCGACAAGCAGGCACGTTCGGCGAAGCTGAAGGAAGTCTACGCAGCGACGTCCGCGAAGCTCGAAGAAGACGCAGTGGCCGGAGGTACGGTTGCAGCGGACAAGGCGAGCGTCGGCAACGTGCTGTTCGACATCGAAGCGAAGATCGTCCGTTCGCAGATCCTGAACGGCGAGCCGCGCATCGACGGCCGCGACACGCGCACGGTGCGCCCGATCGAGATCCGTACCGGCGTGCTGCCGCGTACGCACGGCTCGGCACTGTTCACGCGCGGCGAAACGCAGGCGCTCGTCGTCGCGACGCTCGGCACGAAGGGTGACGAACAGATCATCGACGCGCTCGAAGGCGAATACCGCGAGCGCTTCATGCTCCACTACAACATGCCTCCGTTCGCGACCGGCGAAACGGGTCGCGTCGGTTCGCCGAAGCGTCGCGAAATCGGTCACGGCCGTCTCGCGAAGCGCGCGCTGGTCGCGTGTCTGCCGAGCGCTGAAGAATTCGGCTACTCGATCCGCGTCGTTTCGGAAATCACCGAATCGAATGGTTCGTCGTCGATGGCTTCGGTGTGCGGCGGCTGCCTCGCGCTGATGGACGCCGGCGTGCCGATGAAGGCGCACGTCGCGGGCATCGCGATGGGCCTGATTCTCGAGGACAACCGCTTCGCGGTGCTGACCGACATCCTCGGCGACGAAGATCACCTCGGCGACATGGACTTCAAGGTGGCGGGTACCGAGCAAGGCGTGACCGCGCTGCAGATGGACATCAAGATCCAGGGCATCACGAAGGAAATCATGCAGGTCGCACTCGCTCAGGCGAAGGAAGGCCGTCTGCATATTCTCGGCAAGATGAGCTCGGCGGTGTCGGGTGCGAACACGCAGCTGTCCGACTACGCGCCGCGCATGATCACGATCAAGATCAATCCGGAAAAGATCCGCGACGTGATCGGCAAGGGCGGCTCGGTGATCCGCGCGCTGACCGAAGAAACCGGCACGACGATCGATATCTCCGACGACGGCGTCGTCACCATCGCGAGCACCAGCAGCGAAGGGATGGCCGAGGCGAAGAAGCGCATCGAGAACATCACGCTGGAAGTCGAAGTGGGCCAGGTGTATGAAGGCTCGGTGCTCAAGCTGCTCGACTTCGGCGCGATCGTGAACATCCTGCCGGGCAAGGACGGTCTGCTGCATATCTCCGAGATCGCAAACGAGCGCATCAAGGACATCAACGACTATCTGAAGGAAGGCCAGCAGGTGAAGGTCAAGGTCATCCAGACGGACGAGAAGGGTCGTGTGCGTCTGTCCGCGAAGGCGCTGCTGAACGAAGCGCCGCAGGGCGAGCCGACGCCGCAGCAGTAACGCGGTAAGAGGCAACGGCCGGCAGCGCGAATGCGCGCCGGCCGTTTTTCATGCAGGGCCGGTTGTTTTAGGGCCGATTGTCCTGTGCATCCCGCGTTCGCGGGGTTCACAGCGCAATCCAGACCTTGGAGGTAACGACGGATGAAAGCGATCGAGATTACCGAGTTCGGTGCGCCTGAAGTCTTGAAGCTCGCCGAGCGGCCGATGCCGGAGCCGAAAGCAGGCGAAGTACTGATCAAGGTGGCTGCGTCGGGCGTGAACCGGCCGGACGTGTTCCAGCGCAAGGGCGCGTATGCGCCGCCACCGGGGGCATCGGATCTGCCGGGCCTCGAGGTGGCGGGCGAGATCGTCGGCGGTTCGCTCGACGTGAAGCACAATCCGTTCGGCCTGAAGATTGGCGATCGCGTGTGCGCGCTGCTCACTGGCGGCGGCTACGCGGAGTACGCGACAGCGCCGCTTGCGCAATGTCTGCCGGCGCCGCAAGGGCTGTCGGATGTCGAGGCCGCGTCGCTGCCCGAGACCTTCTTCACGGTATGGAGCAACGTCTTCGATCGCGCGCAGCTGGGCGCGGGCGAGGGCGGCGCAAACGAAACCTTCATGGTGCAGGGCGGCTCGAGCGGCATCGGCGTGACGGCGATCCAGATCGCGCACGCGCTCGGCTTCCGCGTGTTCGCTACTGCCGGGTCCGACGACAAATGCCGCGCGTGCGAAGCGCTCGGTGCCGAACGGGCGATCAACTACAAGACCGAAGACTTTGTCGAGGTCGTGAAGTCGCTGACGAACGACCGCGGCGTCGACGTGATTCTCGACATGGTGGCGGGCAGCTACGTGCCGCGCGAACTGACGGCGCTCGCGGACGGCGGACGCCTCGTGCTGATCGCGCTGCTCGGCGGCGCGAAAGCGGAGCTGAATCTCAACGACGTGCTGCGCCGCCGTCTGACGGTGACCGGCTCGACGCTGCGTCCGCGGTCGGTAGAATTCAAGGCGAAGGTCGCCGCGCGGTTGAAGGAGCACGTGTGGCCGCACCTCGAGAGCGGACGCATCAAGCCCGTGGTGCATCAGGTGTTCCCGGCCGCGCAGGCGGCGCAGGCGCACGCGCTGATGGAGAGCAGTACGCACGTGGGCAAGATCGTGCTGGACTGGGGCGTGACGAGTGTGGCCTGAGGCCGCGCTCGCGCAGTAAAAGGGTGCGGATACGCGGCATCGCGGTTTGACCCGGTCCGGCCTGACGCAGTAAAATTGCGCGTTTTGCGCGCGCTGTACGACGCGGGACGAGCCGGGCCGGCATTCGTGCGCCATCCGTTTCGTCCTATCGACGACCCAGCCACGACGGAACGAGACGATGTCCCAACAACGAAAGAAACTGGTGGTCGGCAACTGGAAGTTGCATGGTCGGCTGGCCGACAATGCGGTTCTGCTGGATGCCGTTGCGCAGGCGGCCAGCCGGTTGCCGGAGCAGGTGAAGGTTGGCGTGTGCGTGCCGTGTCCGTATCTCGCGCAGACGCAGACGTTGCTGGCCGGTAGCGTCGTCGGTTGGGGTTCGCAGGACGTGTCGGCGCATCTGCAGGGCGCGTACACCGGCGAGGTTGCAGCGGAGATGGTGGCGGAGTTCGGTGCGACGTTCGCGATCGTCGGGCACTCCGAGCGGCGCGCGTATCACCGCGAAAGCGCGGATCTCGTCGCGATCAAGGCGGGGCGTGCACTGACGGCGGGTTTGACGCCGATCGTATGTGTCGGCGAAACGCTCGAGCAGCGCGAAGCCGGTACGACGGAGCAGGTGGTCGGTGTGCAGCTCGACGAAGTGCTCGCGAGGCTGTCGCTCGAAGAAGCCGCGCGTATCGTGGTCGCCTACGAGCCGGTCTGGGCGATCGGCACAGGCAAAAGCGCGACGGCGGCTGAAGCGCAGGCGGTTCACGCGTTTCTGCGGAAGCTTCTCGTGGCGAGAGGTGCAGAGGTAGGCGGCGTATCCGTGCTGTATGGCGGAAGTGTGAAGCCGGATAACGCGGAAGAGTTGTTTCGTCAGCCGGATATCGATGGCGGCCTGATTGGCGGCGCATCGTTGAAGGCACAGGATTTCCTCGCAATCTGCAACGCAGCAGCCGCGACGCTTTGAGCGGCAGGCGTGCAGGCGAGGTGGCTCGAGGCGGCATGCGTGGCATGTCGTCCGATTAAATGAGACTCGGGTGGTGTGATGCTGTATTTGAAGACATTGATTATCGTCGTGCAGTTGCTGTCGGCACTGGGCATCATCGGCCTCGTATTGCTGCAGCACGGCAAGGGCGCGGACATGGGTGCGGCATTCGGTAGCGGCGCATCGGGAAGCCTGTTCGGCGCGACCGGTTCTGCGAACTTTCTGTCGCGAACGACTGCGGTGCTCGCTGCGGTTTTCTTCGTGTCGACACTCGCGCTGACCTACCTCGGCTCTTACAAATCGAGGCCTTCGGCGGGTGTGCTCAGTGAAGCGGTGACGGCTCCGGTCGCGGCTTCCGCAGCGTCTGCGCCGGTCCCTGGATCGACGCCGGCCGCGGCTTCCGCAGCATCGACGCCGGGCCAGGACGTACCGAAATAAATTTTCGATCGGCGCGGTTTTGTGCGTTGAACAAACTGTTTGAACCAGTTACAATTGCTGTCTTGAAGCGATTCGCGGGTTTTATTGGTTGTTTTCCCGGATTGCAGACAGTGCCGACGTGGTGAAATTGGTAGACACGCTATCTTGAGGGGGTAGTGGCGAAAGCTGTGCGAGTTCGAGTCTCGCCGTCGGCACCAATGTTATCTAATGCCAGCCGATTGCTTCGCTTCGGCTGGCATTTCTACTTCTGGTCCACGGATTACTGTGGGCTGACAGCGTCAAGCAGGCCGAAGTAAATGACGCGCCGGTGTTACGCTCCGGCAGTACACCGAACCAACCGATTGAGGATAGTCTTGAACCTCGCAGCCTATTTCCCCGTTTTGTTGTTCCTCCTCGTGGGCACCGGTTTAGGCGTAGCACTGGTCAGCATTGGCAAGATCCTCGGTCCCAACCGGCCCGACACCGCGAAGAACGCACCGTACGAGTGCGGCTTCGAAGCGTTCGAAGATGCGCGCATGAAGTTCGACGTGCGCTACTACCTCGTGGCCATCCTCTTCATCATTTTCGATCTTGAAACGGCATTCCTGTTCCCGTGGGGCGTGGCCCTGCGCGACATCGGCTGGCCGGGGTTCATGTCGATGATGATTTTTCTGCTCGAATTCCTGCTGGGCTTCGCCTATATCTGGAAGAAAGGCGGTCTCGACTGGGAATGACGGGTTAATGCCGGTTTGCATGGGCGGCCATGGCTAGCCGCCCGTCTGGAGTGGAAAGAAAATGAGTATCGAAGGGGTCTTGAAGGAAGGGTTTGTCACCACCACGGCTGACAAACTGATCAACTGGACGCGCACCGGCTCGCTGTGGCCGATGACGTTCGGTCTCGCGTGTTGTGCGGTCGAGATGATGCATGCGGGCGCGGCCCGCTACGACCTCGACCGCTTCGGCGTCGTGTTTCGTCCCAGTCCGCGTCAGTCGGATGTGATGATCGTCGCGGGCACGTTGTGTAACAAGATGGCACCGGCTCTTCGCAAGGTCTACGATCAGATGGCCGAGCCCCGCTGGGTGATCTCGATGGGGTCGTGCGCAAACGGCGGCGGCTACTATCACTACTCGTACTCGGTGGTGCGTGGCTGCGACCGCATCGTGCCGGTCGACGTCTACGTGCCGGGCTGTCCGCCCACCGCGGAAGCGCTGGTCTACGGCGTGATCCAGCTGCAGGCCAAGATCCGCCGCACCAACACCATCGCCCGACAATAAGGCCAGAGCCTTCCCCACACTATGGCAAGCAAACTCGAGACCCTGAAAGCGAACCTCGAGGCGGCCTTTGGCGGCCGCCTGCTGAGCGTGACCGAAGCGATCGGCGAACTGACGATCGTCGTGAAGGCGAGCGAATATCTCGACGTCGTCACGCGTCTGCGCGACGATCCCACGCTGCGCTTCGAGCAACTGATGGACCTGTGCGGCGTCGACTACCAGACCTACGGCGACGGTGCGTACGAAGGCCCGCGTTTTGCGGCCGTGCTGCATCTGCTGTCGATCGCGAACAACTGGCGCGTGCGCGTGCGCGCGTTCGCCCCTGACGACGAAGTGCCGATCCTGCCGTCGGTCGTCGAGATCTGGAGTTCGGCCAACTGGTACGAGCGCGAAGCGTTCGACCTGTACGGCATCGTGTTCGAAGGCCATCCTGACCTGCGCCGCATCCTGACCGACTACGGTTTCATCGGTCACCCGTTCCGCAAGGATTTCCCCATTTCCGGCTACGTCGAAATGCGTTACGACCCGGAAGAGAAGCGCGTCGTCTATCAGCCAGTGACGATCGAGCCGCGGGAAATCACGCCGCGCGTGATCCGCGAGGATCGCTATGGCGGTCTGAAACACTAAGAGAACGCCATGGCAGAGATCAAGAACTACACGCTCAACTTCGGCCCGCAGCATCCGGCAGCGCACGGCGTGCTGCGCCTCGTGCTCGAGCTCGACGGCGAAGTGATCCAGCGCGCCGACCCGCACATCGGCCTCCTGCACCGCGCCACTGAAAAGCTCGCGGAAAGCAAAACCTTCATCCAGTCCGTGCCGTATATGGACCGTCTCGACTACGTGTCGATGATGGTCAACGAGCACGGCTACGTGATGGCAATCGAAAAGCTGCTCGGCATCGACGTGCCGATCCGCGCGCAGTACATCCGCGTGCTGTTCGACGAAGTCACGCGCGTGCTGAACCACCTGATGTGGATCGGCTCGCACGCGCTCGACGTCGGCGCGATGGCGGTATTTCTGTACGCGTTCCGCGAACGCGAAGACCTGATGGACGTGTACGAAGCGGTGTCCGGTGCACGGATGCACGCGGCGTACTACCGTCCGGGCGGCGTCTATCGCGATCTGCCTGACGCAATGCCGCAATACAAGGCGTCGAAGATTCGCAATGCGAAGGCGCTGTCGAAGATGAACGAAACGCGGCAAGGGTCGCTGCTCGACTTCATCGAAGACTTCTTCAACCGCTTCCCGACCTGCGTCGACGAATACGAAACGCTGCTCACCGACAACCGGATCTGGAAGCAGCGGCTCGTCGGCATCGGCGTGGTGAGCCCGGAGCGGGCGCTGCAGCTCGGCATGACCGGCGCGATGCTGCGCGGCTCGGGCATCGAATGGGATCTGCGCAAGAAGCAGCCGTACGAGGTGTACGACAAGCTCGACTTCGACATCCCGGTCGGCGTGAACGGCGACTGCTACGACCGCTATCTGGTGCGGGTCGAGGAAATGCGCCAGTCCACGCGGATCGCGAAACAATGTATTGAGTGGCTGCGCAAGAATCCTGGCCCGGTGATGATCGACAATCACAAGGTCGCGCCGCCGTCGCGCGTGGGCATGAAGTCGAACATGGAAGAGCTGATCCATCACTTCAAGCTCTTCACCGAAGGTTTCCACGTGCCCGAAGGCGAAACGTACGCGGCCGTCGAACATCCGAAGGGCGAGTTCGGTGTCTATCTGATTTCCGACGGCGCAAACAAGCCGTATCGCCTGAAAATTCGCGCGCCGGGGTATGCGCATCTGTCGGCGCTCGACGAAATGGCGCGCGGCCACATGATCGCCGACGCTGTGACGATCATCGGTACGCAGGACATCGTGTTCGGCGAAATCGATCGCTAGGTTGGGTCGTTAGGCGATCATCATCGAGGCGCGTGCCCGCATTGTCCCCGCGGCGCGTGTCTAGCAAGGAACGCCGGGTCTGTCGCAACAGGTTGTGCGCGGCAGGTTTTCGTTCGGTAGGAATTGATAGAGTCGTGTCTGAAAATGATCTCAGCTGAAGGCCTGAAAGAAATCGATCGCGCGTTGACGAAGTACCCCGCCGATCAGAAGCAGTCCGCCGTGATGTCGGCGCTGGCCGTCGCTCAGGAAGAGCACGGCTGGTTGTCGCCCGAACTGATGCAGTTCGTTGCGGACTATCTCGGCATGCCTGCCGTCGCCGTGCAGGAGGTCGCGACCTTCTACACGATGTACGAGACGTCGCCGGTCGGCCGCCACAAGATCACGCTCTGCACGAACCTGCCGTGCCAGCTCGGTCCGGACGGCGGCTCCGAAAGCGCGGCCCATTACCTGAAGCAGAAGCTCGGTATCGACTTCGGCGAAACCACGCCCGACGGCAAGTTCACCCTGAAGGAAGGGGAGTGCATGGGTTCGTGCGGCGATGCGCCGGTGATGCTCGTGAACAACCACCGCATGTGCAGCTTCATGAGCCGCGAGAAGATCGACCAGCTGCTCGAGGAACTTTCGAAATGACGTCTCTCCACGATCGTCACATCAAACCGCTGATTCTCGCTGGCCTCACGGGCGACAACTGGCATCTCGAAGACTACGTCGCGCGCGGCGGCTACAAGCAGCTGCGCCGCATCCTGGAAGAAAAGATTCCGCCCGAGCAGGTGATCGCCGACGTCAAGGCGTCGGGTCTGCGCGGCCGTGGCGGCGCCGGCTTCCCGACGGGCCTGAAGTGGAGCTTCATGCCGCGTCAGTTCCCGGGGCAGAAGTACCTCGTCTGCAATTCGGACGAAGGCGAGCCGGGCACGTTCAAGGACCGCGACATCCTGCGCTGGAACCCGCATTCGCTGATCGAAGGCATGGCGATCGGTGCATACGCGATGGGCATCACGGTCGGCTACAACTACATCCACGGCGAGATCTGGGAAACCTACAAGCGCTTCGAAGAAGCACTTGACGAAGCGCGTCGCGCGGGTTTCCTCGGCGACAACATCATGGGCTCGGGCTTCAAGTTCGAACTGCATGCGCACCACGGCTACGGCGCGTACATCTGCGGCGAAGAAACTGCGCTGCTCGAATCGCTCGAAGGCAAGAAAGGCCAGCCGCGTTTCAAGCCGCCGTTCCCGGCGAGCTTCGGCGTGTACGGCAAGCCCACGACGATCAACAACACGGAAACATTTGCTGCCGTGCCTTTCCTGCTCGAGATCGGCCCGCAGGCGTATCTCGAACTCGGCAAGCCGAACAACGGCGGCACGAAGATCTTCTCGATCTCGGGCGACATCGAGCGTCCGGGCAACTACGAAGTGCCGCTCGGCACGCCGTTCGCGACGCTGATGGAACTTGCCGGCGGCATGCGCGGCGGCAAAAAGATCAAGGCGGTGATTCCGGGCGGCTCGTCAGCGCCGGTGATCCCCGGCGACATCATGATGCAGACCGACCTCGACTACGATGCGATCGCGAAGGCCGGCTCGATGCTCGGCTCCGGCGCGGTGATCGTGATGGACGAAACGCGCTGCATGGTGCGCGCGCTGCTGCGTCTGTCGTATTTCTATTTCGAAGAATCGTGCGGGCAGTGCACGCCGTGCCGCGAAGGTACCGGCTGGCTGTATCGCGTCGTGCATCGTATCGAGCACGGTCAGGGCCGCGCGGAAGATCTCGACCTGCTGAACTCGGTCGCCGAAAACATCATGGGTCGCACGATCTGTGCCCTCGGCGATGCGGCGGCGATGCCGGTACGCGGGATGCTGAAGCACTACTGGGACGAATTCGAATATCACGTCGCCCACAAGCATTGTCTCGTCGGCGGTCATGCCGATGCGGCGGCGGCGACGGAAACGGTCGCTGCTTGAGCGGCATCACGGCAAACGATTCAGCGGTAACAGGTTAAGGAAGATTGACCATCATGGTTGAACTTGAAATAGACGGCAAGAAGGTCGAGGTGGCCGAAGGCAGCATGGTGATCCAGGCTGCGCACAAGGTCGACAGCTACATCCCTCATTTCTGCTATCACAAGAAGCTGTCGATCGCGGCGAACTGCCGGATGTGTCTCGTCGAAGTCGAGAAAATGCCGAAGGCGGTGCCCGCCTGCGCGACGCCGGTCTCGGCCGGCATGATCGTGCGCACGAAGTCCGACAAGGCGGTGAAGGCACAGCAGTCCGTGATGGAATTCCTGCTGATCAACCACCCGCTCGACTGCCCGATCTGCGATCAGGGCGGCGAGTGCCAGCTGCAGGATCTGGCGGTCGGCTACGGCAAGTCGGGCTCGCGCTATAGCGAAGAAAAGCGCGTCGTGTTCCACAAGAACGTCGGCCCGCTGATCTCGATGGAAGAGATGACGCGCTGCATCCACTGCACGCGCTGTGTGCGCTTCGGCCAGGAAGTGGCCGGCGTGATGGAGCTCGGCATGCTGGGCCGCGGCGAGCATTCGGAAATCACGTCGTTCGTCGGCAAGACGGTCGACTCCGAACTGTCGGGCAACATGATCGACCTGTGCCCGGTTGGCGCGCTGACCAGCAAGCCGTTCCGCTACAGCGCCCGTACGTGGGAACTGTCGCGCCGCAAGTCGGTGAGCCCGCACGATTCGGTCGGTGCGAACCTTACCGTCCAGGTGAAGAACAACCGCGTGATGCGCGTGCTGCCGTTCGAGAACGAAGCAATCAACGAATGCTGGATCTCGGACAAGGACCGCTTCTCGTATGAAGGTCTGAACAGCCCGGAACGTCTCACGCAGCCGATGCTCAAGCAGGGCGGCAAGTGGGTCGAGACCGACTGGCAGACCGCGCTCGACTACGTCGTGAAAGGTCTGTCCGGCATCAAGGGCGATCACGGCGCGGATGCGCTGGCTGCGCTCGCGAGCCCGCACAGCACCGTTGAAGAACTGTTCCTGCTGAAGCAGTTCGCACAGGCCGTCGGTACGCCGAACATCGATTTCCGTCTGCGCCAGGCCGATTTCTCCGTGGCACCGACCGGTGCGCCGTGGCTCGGCACGAAGATCGCCGAACTGTCGAATGTCGACGCGGCACTCGTGATCGGCTCGTTCCTGCGTCGCGATCATCCGCTGCTTGCCGCGCGTCTGCGCCAGGCGGCGAAGTCGGGCGCGAAGCTCACGCTGTTGCAGGCGACGAACGACGACGCATTGATCCCGCAAGCGCAGCGTATCGCTGCCGCGCCGTCCGCGTGGCTCGCCGAACTCGCGGGCATCGCCGCAGCGGTGTCCGAAGCGCGTGGCGTCGCGTTGCCTGAAGCGTTTGCCGGTGCGAAGGCATCGGACGCAGCGAAGCAGGTCGCGGCATCGCTCGCGAACGGCGAACACCGTCTCGTGCTGCTCGGCAATAACGCTGTCCAGCATCCTGAATTCGCAAGCCTTCATGCCGCCGCGCAATGGATCGCCGAACAGACTGGTGCCACGCTCGGCTTCCTGCCGGAAGCGGCGAACACGGTCGGCGCGCATCTGGTCGGCGCACTGCCGGGCGAAGGCGGCCTGAATGCGCGTGAAGCATTCGAGCAGCCGCGCAAGGGCTATCTGCTGCTGAACGTCGAACCCGAGTTCGACACGGCAAATCCGGCGCAGGCGCTCGCGGCGCTGAACCAGGCCGAGATGGTCGTCGTGATGTCGCCGTTCCAGATCGGTGCCGACTACGCCGATGTGCTGCTGCCGGTCGCGCCGTTCACCGAAACGGCTGGCACGTTCGTCAACGCGGAAGGCCTGTCGCAAACCTTCAACGGCGTCGTGCGTCCGCTCGGCGAAACGCGTCCTGCATGGAAGGTGCTGCGTGTGCTCGGCAGCCTGCTCGGCGCATCGGGCTTCGAATTCGATACCGCGGAAGAAGTGCGTAACGCGGCGCTCGACGGCGATCTGTCGTCGCGTCTGTCGAACCGCACGCAGGCTCCGGTTGCACGCGGTGCAGCCGGAGTTGCAAACACCGCGAACGGCGCGTTCGAGCGCATCGCCGATGTGCCGATCTACCACGCGGATTCGCTCGTGCGCCGTGCGGAATCGCTGCATCTGACCGCCGCGGCCCGCGTCGCGAACACGGTCGGGTTGCCCGCAGCCTTGTTCGACAAGCTGGGATTGAAGGACGGCGACGCGGTTCGTGTCCGTCAGGGAGAGCGCTCGGTGCAGTTGCCGGCCGTGCGCGAGGCGAATCTTGCGGAGACGGTGGTCCGCGTGTCGGCGGCGACTCCCGCCGGTGCCGCGCTGGGCAGCCTGTTCGGTGAACTGCTGGTGGAGAAGGTGTAAATGAGCCTGTTCGATACGATCAACTCGGGCGGCACCCAGCTTCTCGGCGTCGCGTGGCCTACGGTGTGGGCGCTGGTGCGCATCCTCGTGGTAGCCGTCGTGATCCTGCTGTGTGTCGCGTACCTGATCCTCTGGGAGCGCAAGCTGATCGGCTGGATGCACGTGCGCCTCGGGCCGAACCGTGTCGGTCCGGCCGGTTTGCTGCAACCGATCGCCGACGTGCTGAAGCTGCTGCTGAAGGAAGTCATCCAGCCGAGCCAGGCGAGCCGCTGGATCTACCTGATCGCGCCGATCATGGTGGTCGTGCCGGCGTTCGCGGTGTGGGCGGTGATTCCGTTCCAGGCGGGCGCGGTGCTCGGCGACATCAACGCCGGTCTGCTGTACGCGATCGCGATTTCGTCGGTCGGCGTGTACGGCGTGATTCTCGCCGGCTGGGCGTCGAACTCGAAGTACGCGTTCCTCGGCGCGATGCGCGCCGCGGCGCAGATGGTGTCGTACGAAATCTCGATGGGCTTCGCGCTCGTCGTCGTGCTGATGACGGCCGGCACGCTGAACCTGTCCGGTATCGTCAACTCGCAGGAGCATGGCATCTTCGCGAGCTACGGCCTCAACTTCCTGTCGTGGAACTGGCTGCCGCTACTGCCGATGTTCGTCGTCTACTTCGTGTCCGGCATCGCCGAAACGAACCGCCACCCGTTCGACGTGGTGGAAGGGGAGTCGGAGATCGTCGCGGGCCACATGATCGATTACTCGGGGATGGCGTTCGCGCTGTTCTTCCTCGCCGAGTACATCAACATGATCGTGATCTCGGCGCTCACAGCGACGCTGTTCCTCGGCGGCTGGAGCGCACCGTTCGGGTTCCTGTCCTTCGTGCCGGGCATCGTGTGGCTGGTGCTGAAGGTGTTCTTCCTGCTGTCGGTATTCATCTGGGTGCGTGCGACGTTTCCTCGCTACCGCTACGACCAGATCATGCGCCTCGGCTGGAAGGTGTTTATTCCGGTGTGCGTGGTGTGGCTGATCGTGGTCGGCTTCTGGATCATGTCGCCACTGAATATCTGGAAATAGAGGCGGATGACTCCATGACCGCAATTCAAAACTTCTTCAAGACGTTCTTCCTGACCGAGTTGTTGCAAGGTCTGGCGCTGACGGGACGCTACACGTTCAAGCGCAAGGTCACCGTGCAGTTTCCGGAAGAGAAGACCCCCATCTCCCCGCGTTTTCGCGGCCTGCACGCGCTGCGCCGCTATGAGAACGGCGAAGAGCGCTGCATCGCGTGCAAGCTGTGCGAGGCCGTGTGCCCCGCGCTCGCGATCACGATCGAATCGGAAACGCGCGCGGACAACACGCGCCGCACGACGCGCTACGACATCGATCTGACCAAGTGCATTTTCTGCGGTTTCTGCGAGGAGAGCTGCCCCGTCGATTCGATCGTCGAGACGCACATCCTCGAATATCACGGCGAAAAGCGCGGCGACCTGTACTTCACGAAGGACATGCTGCTGGCCGTTGGCGACCGCTACGAAGCGGAAATCGCGGCGAGCAAGGCGGCAGACGCACCGTACCGTTGATGCTTGCTGTATCGGCCCGCGCATGCGGGCGGGCGCCGCGGCTTTCCACCGCCGCGGCACGGCGTTCCTGTGCTGCTGTTTGCGCGGTGCGCGCGCCAAAGAACCTTGGCTGACGTTGGCCTAACGATGAACCGGTAATCATGGAATTCACGACCGTACTGTTCTACATCTTCGCGCTGCTGCTGACCGTGTCAGGGCTGAAGGTGATCACTTCGCGCAACCCGGTGGCGGCCGCGCTGTTCCTCGTGCTCGCGTTCTTCAACGCGGCCGCGATCTGGATGCTCCTGGAAGCGGAATTCCTCGCGATCCTGCTGGTGCTCGTCTACGTCGGCGCAGTGATGGTGCTGTTCCTGTTCGTCGTGATGATGCTGGACATCAATCTCGACGTGCTGCGGCGCGACTTCAGGCGCTTCGTGCCGATGGCGACGATCGTCGGCGCGATCATCGTGGTCGAGACCGCGCTGATCCTCTGGCACGGCTACGGCGCGACGACGACCGTGGTGCGCGATGCGTCGCTGGCGGTGCCCGGCACGTCGCCCGACTGGTCGAACACGCGTCTGATCGGCAAGCTCATCTACACGGATTACATCTTCGCGTTCGAAGTCGCCGGCCTCGTGCTGCTGGTCGCGATCATCGCGGCGGTCGCGCTGACCACGCGGCACGCGAAGGACAGCAAGCGCCAACGCGTGTCGGATCAGGTCAAGGTGCGCAGCCAGGACCGCGTGCGCATCGTGAAGATGGCATTCGAGAAGTCCGTGGCGCAGGAAGCGGCGGATTCGGCCAAAGCAGCGCAGGCGGCGAAAGATGCTGCGGCAACCGCTGCACCCGGCGCGGCTCCGGGCAGCAAAAGCTGAGCGGACAGGAGAAAAAACATGTTGACCCTTGCTCACTACCTCGTACTCGGCGCGATCCTGTTTGCGATCAGCATCGTCGGTATTTTCCTGAACCGCCGCAACGTGATCATCATCCTGATGGCGATCGAGCTGATGCTGCTGGCGGTGAATACGAATTTCGTCGCGTTCTCGCACTATCTCGGCGACCTGCACGGCCAGATCTTCGTGTTCTTCGTGCTGACCGTTGCCGCGGCTGAAGCGGCCATCGGCCTCGCGATTCTGGTGACCCTGTTCCGCAGCCTCGACACGATCAACGTCGAGGATCTCGATCAGCTCAAAGGTTAATTTCAGGCAAAGCTGTTATGTCAACGACACTTAACGAAAACCTGCTGCTGGCGGTTCCGCTCGCACCGCTGGCCGGCTCGCTGATCGCGGGGCTGTTCGGGAAGACAGTAGGGCGCAAGGGCGCCCACACGGTCACCATTCTCGGCGTCGCGATTTCCTTCATCCTGTCGGCGATCGTCCTGCTCGACGTGATACAGGGCGCGAGCTTCAATGCGACCATCTACGAGTGGCTGTCGGTCGGCAAGCTGAAGTTCGAAGTCGGCTTCCTCGTCGACTCGCTGACCGCGATGATGATGTGCGTTGTGACCTTCGTGTCGCTGATGGTGCACATCTACACGATCGGCTACATGGCCGACGACGACGGCTACCAGCGCTTCTTCTCGTACATCTCGCTGTTCACGTTCTCGATGCTGATGCTCGTGATGAGCAACAACTTCCTACAGCTGTTCTTCGGCTGGGAAGCGGTGGGTCTTGTCTCGTACCTGCTGATCGGCTTCTACTACACCCGTGAAAGCGCGATCTACGCGAACATGAAAGCGTTCCTCGTGAACCGCGTCGGCGACTTCGGCTTCCTGCTCGGCATCGGCCTGCTGCTCGCGTACGGCGGTTCGATGAACTATCAGGACGTGTTCGCGAAGAGCCACGAACTCGCGGCGCTTTCGTTCCCGGGCACCAGCTGGGGCCTGCTGACAGTCGCGTGTATCTGCCTGTTCATCGGCGCGATGGGTAAGTCGGCGCAGTTCCCGCTGCATGTGTGGCTGCCCGATTCGATGGAAGGCCCGACGCCGATCTCCGCACTGATCCACGCGGCAACGATGGTGACGGCCGGCATCTTCATGGTGACGCGGATGTCGCCGCTGTTCGAACTGTCGGACAGCGCGCTGTCGTTCGTCACCGTGATCGGCGCGATCACCGCGCTGTTCATGGGCTTCCTCGGCATCGTGCAGAACGACATCAAGCGGGTCGTCGCATATTCGACGCTGTCGCAGCTCGGCTACATGACGGTCGCGCTCGGCGTGTCCGCGTACCCGGTCGCCGTCTTCCACCTGATGACCCACGCATTCTTCAAGGCGCTGCTGTTCCTCGGCGCGGGTTCGGTGATCATCGGCATGCACCACGACCAGGACATGCGCAACATGGGCGGCCTGCGCAAGTACATGCCGATCACGTGGATCACGTCGCTGGTCGGTTCGCTGGCGCTGATCGGCACGCCGTTCTTCTCCGGCTTCTATTCGAAAGACTCGATCATCGATGCGGTGAAGCTGTCGCATCTGCCGGGTTCGGGCTTCGCGTACTTCGCGGTGGTGGCGAGCGTGTTCGTCACGGCGCTGTACTCGTTCCGGATGTACTTCCTCGTGTTCCACGGCGAAGAGCGCTTCCGCGGTCCGAAGCATCCCGAGTCGCCGATGGGCATCGAAGCAGCGGCTGCCGCGGCGCATGGCCATGACGATCACGGCCACGGTCATGATCACAGTCACGACGATCACGACCACGCGCATGAACCGCACGAAACGCCGTGGGTGGTGTGGGTGCCGCTCGTGCTGCTCGCGATTCCGTCAGTCGTGATCGGCGCGATCGCGGTGGGTCCGATGCTGTTCGGCGATTTCTTCCAGCACGGTGTCGCGTTCAGCCAGGTGATCTTCATCGGCGACAACCATCCGGCGCTGCACGAGATGGCTGAAGAATTCCAGGGCTGGGCGCAGATGGGTCTGCATTCGGTCGCGGGGCTGCCGGTGTGGCTCGCGCTCGCGGGCGTCGTCGTCGCGTGGTTCCTGTACCTGAAGCGTCCGGATCTGCCGGCCGTCGTCAAGCGCGCGTTCGGCCCGATCTACACGCTGCTGGATAACAAGTACTACATGGACAAGATCAACGAAGTGGTCTTCGCGAAGGGCGCCGTGGCGATCGGCCGCGGCCTCTGGAAAGAGGGCGACGTCGCGGTCATCGACGGTATCGTCAACGGAAGCGCACGCTTTATCGGGTGGTTCGCCGGCGTGATCCGCTTCCTCCAATCCGGTTACATCTACCACTACGCGTTTGCCATGATCATCGGTATGTTGGGGCTCCTAACCCTGTTTGTAACGCTCGGCGGCAAATAAGGCGAGGGACACGAATGCACGCTTATCCGATTCTCAGTACCGCGATCTGGCTGCCGATCATTGTCGGCCTCCTGGTTCTCGCCATCGGTTCAGACCGCAACCCCGGTCCCGCGCGCTGGCTCGCGCTGATCGGCTCGCTGCTGAGCTTCCTCGTCACGATTCCGCTGATCACGCAGTTCGACGCGAGCACCGCGCAGCTGCAGTTCGTCGAACAGGCGAAGTGGATCGAGCGCTTCAACATCACGTATCACCTCGGTGTCGACGGCATCTCGATGTGGTTCGTCGTGTTGACCGCGCTGATCACCGTGATCGTCGTGATCGCCGCGTGGGAAGTCATCACCAAGAACGTCGCGCAGTACCTCGCCGCGTTCCTGATCCTGTCCGGGATCATGGTCGGCGTGTTCAGCTCGGCCGACGGGATGCTGTTCTACGTATTCTTCGAAGCGACGCTGATCCCGATGTACATCATCATCGGCGTGTGGGGGGGAGCGAACCGCGTGTACGCGGCGTTCAAGTTCTTCCTGTACACGCTGATGGGCTCGCTGCTGATGCTGGTCGCGCTGCTGTACCTGTACACGCAGACCGGCACGTTCGATCTCGCCACGTGGCACGCCGCGAAGCTGTCGATGACGCCGCAGGTGCTGATCTTCATCGCGTTCTTCCTTGCGTTCGCCGTCAAGGTGCCGATGTGGCCGGTCCACACGTGGCTGCCCGATGCGCACGTGGAAGCGCCGACCGGCGGCTCGGTCGTGCTGGCCGCGATCATGCTGAAGCTCGGCGCGTACGGTTTCCTGCGCTTCTCGCTGCCGATCGCACCGGACGCAAGCCACTTCCTCGCGCCGGTCGTGATCACGCTGTCGCTGATCGCGGTGATCTACATCGGCCTCGTCGCGCTCGTGCAGGCGGACATGAAGAAGCTGGTCGCGTATTCGTCGATTGCGCACATGGGCTTCGTCACGCTCGGCTTCTTCATCTTCAACCAGCTTGGCGTCGAAGGCGCGATCGTGCAGATGATCTCGCACGGCTTCGTGTCGGGCGCGATGTTCCTGTGTATCGGCGTGCTGTACGACCGCATGCACTCGCGCCAGATCGCCGACTACGGCGGCGTCGTCAACACGATGCCGAAGTTCGCGGCGTTCGTAATGCTGTTTGCAATGGCGAACTGCGGCTTGCCGGGCACCTCCGGTTTCGTCGGCGAATTCATGGTGATCCTCGCCGCCGTCCAGTTCAATTTCTGGGTCGCGTTCGGTGCGGCGTTCACGCTGATCCTGGGCGCGGCGTACACGCTGTGGATGTACAAGCGCGTGTACTTCGGCGCGGTCGCGAACGACCACGTGAAGAGCCTGCTCGACATCAACCGTCGCGAGTTCTTCATGCTGGCGGTGCTCGCCGTGCTGACGCTGTTCATGGGCCTGTATCCGAAGCCCTTCACCGATGTGATGCACGTATCCGTGGAAAACCTCCTCTCCCACGTCGCGCAGTCAAAACTGCCGTTGCCACAGTAATGCAGAGCGGAGGAATTTAAAGATCATGCAAAACGCCCCTATGAGTGCTCTGCTGCCCGACGCGCTGGTGATGCTCGCGATCATCGTCGCGTGGCTCAACGATACGTTCGTCGGCGCGTCCGGCCGCCGGACCACGTACTACATCGCGCTGATCGGTACGGTCGTCGCCGGTGTCTGGTTTGCGGCGAACTCGTTCGATCCGAACCAGTATTACTTCTTCTCGAAGATGGTGGTGGTCGATTCGTTCGCCAACGTGATGAAGGCGGTGGTGTCGCTCGGCTATGCGGTGTCGATCGTCTACTCGCGCAAGTACCTGGAAGATCGCGACCTGTTCCGCGGCGACTTCTTCCTGCTCGGCATGTTCTCGCTGTTCGGGCAGCTCGTGATGATCTCGGGCAACAACTTCCTCACGCTGTATCTCGGCCTCGAACTGATGTCGCTGTCGCTGTACGCGGTGATCGCGCTGCGCCGCGATGCCACGCAGTCGAATGAAGCGGCGATGAAGTACTACGTGCTCGGCGCGCTCGCTTCGGGCTTCCTGCTGTACGGCATCTCGATGCTGTACGGCGCGACCGGCTCGCTCGAACTCGGTGAAGTGTGGAAGGCGATCGCATCGGGCCGCATCAACGATGTCGTGCTGCTGTTCGGCGTGATCTTCATCGTCGCGGGTATCGCGTTCAAGATGGGCGCCGTGCCGTTCCACATGTGGGTGCCGGACGTCTACCAGGGCGCACCGACCGCGATGACGCTGCTGACCGGCGGCGGTCCGAAGGTCGCCGCATTCGCGTGGGGGCTGCGTTTCCTCGTGATGGGTCTGCTGCCGCTCGCGGTCGACTGGCAGGAGATGCTCGTCATCCTCGCCGCGCTGTCGATGATCGTCGGCAACATTACCGGTATCGTCCAGCGCAACATCAAGCGGATGCTCGCGTACTCCGCGATCGCGAACATGGGCTTCGTGCTGCTCGGCCTGCTCTCGGGCGTCGTCGACGGCAAGGCCGGCGGCGCGGCGAACGCGTACGGCTCGGCGATGTTCTACAGCATCGTCTACCTGATCACGACGCTCGGCTCGTTCGGCGTGGTGATGCTGCTCGCGCGGCGCGACTTCGAAGCCGAAACCATCGACGACTTCAAGGGTCTCAATCAGCGCAGCCCGGTGTTCGCGTTCGTGATGATGGCGATGATGTTCTCGCTCGCCGGCATTCCGCCGACAGTCGGCTTCTACGCGAAGCTCGCGGTGCTCGAAGCGACGATGAACGCCGGCCTCACCTGGCTCGCGGTACTCGCGGTGATCACGTCGCTGTTCGGCGCGTTCTACTACCTGCGCATCGTGAAGGTGATGTACTTCGATGCGCCGCAGGATACGGAATCGATCACGGCGGATACCGGCAAGCGCGCGCTGCTGACGCTGAACGGCGTCGCCGTGCTGGTGCTCGGCATCGTGCCCGGCCCGCTGATGACGATCTGCCTGCAGGCCATCAGCCACTCGCTGCGTAACTGATCGATGTCCGCAGCGGGCTGGTTTATCGTACTGTTGGCGCTGGTCGGCGCCAACCTGCCGTTCCTGAATCAACGCCTCTTCGCCGTCGTGCCGGTTGGCGCGACGAAGAAGAACGCGTGGATCCGGATCGCGGAGCTGATCGTGCTGTATCTGGCGGTCGGCGCACTGGGCTTCATGCTCGAGTCGCGCGCGGGCAACCGCTTCGAGCAGGGCTGGCAATTCTATGCGGTCACGTTCAGCCTGTTCGTCGTGTTCGCGTTTCCCGGTTTCACCTACCAGTATCTGGTCAAACGCCGCTGACGGCTCGTGCCGTCGCGGTTGACGTCGCACCAGGCGTCGCCAGATCCTACGAGGTCACATATGGCTCACGCTCCGGCAACCCCTTCGGCTGACGTCACGGCCAATCCCCCCGATCACGGCGATGCGCTGATCGAAAAGCGCGTCTCGGGCGAGACGCTCCATCAAGGCAAGTTCCTGACGCTAAAGTGCGATACGGTCGAGCTGCCCGATGGCAAGCACGCGACGCGCGAATACGTGCAGCACCCGGGCGCGGTGATGGTGATTCCGCTGTTCGACGACGGCCGCGTGCTGCTCGAAAGCCAGTATCGCTATCCGATCGGCAAGGTGATGGTCGAGTATCCGGCCGGCAAGCTCGATCCGAACGAAGGTGCGCTGGCCTGCGCGAAACGCGAGCTGCATGAGGAGACGGGCTACACCGCGAGCGAATACATTTTCCTCGCGCGCATCCACCCGATCATCTCGTACTCGACCGAGTTCATCGAGATCTACCTCGCGCGTGGACTCACCGCGGGCGAACGCAAGCTCGACGACGGCGAGTTTCTCGAACTGTTCACCGCGACGGTCCCGCAGATGTCCGAATGGGTCCGCACCGGCAAGGTCACCGACGTGAAGACCATCATCGGGACGTTCTGGCTGGAGAAGGTGCTGTCGGGCGAATGGCAGACACCGGCGCCGGTGGGCGGCAACTGATTCCGGTCGGCTGTCGGCGTTTCGCGCGCCGAAGAGATTCAAGCGAAAACGGCAGCCATGAAACGGCTGCCGTTTTTGTTTTTAACCCATCGTCGCCGCAGGCATCGAACGCTGACCGACATGCGTCGGCGGACTTTTTTCTCACGCGCTAAAATCCGGCAACCCGCCGCGGCATGGACGAGGATCGAGCGTGGCAGAATCGCGATCCTCGCCATGCCGTGATTTTTACGAACGACCGTTCACAAAAAGCTGTTTTGCGCTAAACTGGCACGCAAGCCCCGATTCCACATGAAGGTCCTCGATTTACAGTGCCCGCACGGCCATCGGTTCGAAGGCTGGTTCGCTTCCGCCGATGACTTCGAATCGCAGTTGTCCCGCAAGCTCGTCGAATGTCCGATCTGCGGTGCGACCGAAGTGAGCCGTTTGCCGTCGGCGCCCCGGCTGAATCTGTCGGGCGCAACCGGTGACGCGCAGCACGCGTCACAGGCGCGTGCGATGCTGGCGTTGCGCGAGGTACTGGAAAAAACCGAGAACGTGGGCGACCGCTTCGCCGAGGAAGCGCGGCGCATCCATTATCAGGAAGCGCCCGCACGCAGCATTCGCGGTGTCACGACACCCGAAGATGCGAAAGCCCTGGTCGAAGAAGGCATCGAAGTCATGCCGCTGCCCATTCCGGCCGCGCTGAAGGAGCCGCTACAGTAGCGAACGGCTCGTTCACGGCGGGAGCAGGCGCGGTCAGGAGACACTGCGCATGGATCTCGATTACTCCCCCACCGACGACGCATTCCGCGCCGACGTCCGCGCCTGGCTCGAGGCAAACCTGCCTCACGAGGTACGCGCGAAAGTCCTCAATCACAAACGTCTGAGCCGCGACGACTTCGCGCGCTGGCACGCGCGGCTCGGTACGCGCGGCTGGTCCGCGCCTGCGTGGCCCACCGAATTCGGCGGGCCGGGCTGGAACCCGACGCAACGCCATATCTGGGACGAGGAGTGCGCCCGCATCGGTGCGCCGATCGTGCTGCCGTTCGGGGTATCGATGGTCGCGCCCGTGCTGATGAAGTACGGCAGCGAAGCGCAGCAGCGCCGCTATCTGCCGCGCATTCTCGATGGCTCGGACTGGTGGTGCCAGGGCTACTCGGAGCCCGGCTCGGGTTCGGATCTCGCGTCGCTGCGCACACGTGCGGAGCGCGTCGGCGATCACTACGTCGTCAACGGACAGAAGACCTGGACCACGCTCGGCCAGCACGCGGACATGATGTTCTGTCTGGTCCGCACGGACAGTGGCGCGAAGAAGCAGGAGGGCATCTCGTTCCTGCTGATCGACATGAAGACGCCGGGCATCACGGTGCGCCCGATCATCACGCTCGACGAGGATCACGAGGTCAACGAGGTCTTTCTCGAAGACGTGAAAGTGCCGGTCGAGAATCTCGTCGGCGACGAAAATCGCGGCTGGACCTACGCGAAATATCTGCTTGGCCATGAGCGCACCGGTATCGCGCGGGTCGGCCAGTCGAAGCGCGAGCTCGCGTTTCTCAAGCGCGTTGCGCTCGATCAGCAGAAGAACGGCAAGCCGCTGCTGCACGATCCGGTGTTCGGCGCGAAGGTCGCGAAGCTCGAGATCGAACTGATGGCGCTCGAGGTGACGGTGCAGCGCGTCGTCGCGAACGAGACCGGCGGCCGTGGCCCCGGACCCGAGGCGTCGATGCTGAAGATCAAGGGCACCGAGGTCCAGCAGGGGCTGACCGAGCTGATGTTCGAAGCGGTCGGGCCGCTCGCGGCGCCGTTCGACGTGCCGTTCCTCGAAGGCGAGCACGCGCACAGCGCGGCCGGCGACGACGATGCGGCACCGCTCGCCGCGTACTACTTCAACTTCCGCAAGACGTCGATCTACGGCGGCTCGAACGAAATTCAGAAGAACATCATCGCGCAGATGATTCTGGGCATTTGAGGAGCGGCGCATGAACTTCACTTTCACCGACGAACAGCAGCAATTCGCCGATGCACTGCGTCGCTATCTCGACAAGAGCTACGGCTTCGACGCGCGGCAGGCCATCGTGGGTTCGGACAGCGGCGTATCGGACACGCACTGGCAGGGATTCGCCGAACTCGGGCTCACCGCGTTGCCGGTGCCGGAAGCGCAGGGCGGTTTCGACGGCGGTGCGGTCGACATGCTGGTCGCGATGCAGGAGCTTGGCCGCGCGCTCGTCGTCGAGCCTTACTGGGCGACGGCGGTCGGTATCGAGGCATTGCGGCTCGCGGGCACGGGTGACGGCGACGACGCCGTGCTGCTCGAGCGCGCGGCGCAGGGCGAACTGAAACTCGCGGTCGCGTTTCACGAACCGCATGCGCGTTACGACCTGTTTGCCGTGCAGACGGAAGCGACCCGCGACGGCGATCGCTTCGTGCTCACCGGTACGAAATCGGTCGTGCAGCACGGCGCGCAGGCCGGCAGCTGGATCGTGCCCGCGCGGCTCGACGGCGAGATCGCATTGTTTGTCGTGACGCGCGACGCGGCCGGCGTGCAGGTCACCGACTACCGGACCATCGACGGCCAGCGCGCCGCGACGCTGACGTTCGCAAACACGCCGGCGCGGCGTCTCGCCGGTCGTCATGCGGGCGCCGCGGCGCTCGAGCACATAGCAGACTATGGCACGCTGCTGCTATGCGCGGAGGCAGTCGGCGCGCTTGACGCTCTGAATCACGCCACAGTCGAATACACGAAGACGCGCCAGCAGTTCGGCGTGCCGATCGCGCGCTTCCAGGCGCTACAGCACCGGATGGTCGAGATGCTGATCCACGCGGAGCAGGCGCGCTCGATCACCTATCTCGCCGCGGTCCGCTACGCGAGCCCCGATGCCGACGAACGGCGGCGCGCGATTTCGGCTGCGAAGGCCCGCGTCGGCGAAGCGGCCCGCTTCGTCGGTCAGCAGGCGGTGCAGCTGCACGGCGGCATGGGCGTGACGAACGAAGTCGCGGCGGCGCATCTGTTCAAGCGGTTGTCGATCATCGAAACGACGCTCGGCGACGTCGATCATCATCTCGCGCGTTTTGCGTCGCTGCCGGCTTTTGCCGTGGCCGATATGGAAGCGTGAAAGAAACACGAAAGCACGGCCATCGGCCAACGAGGACACCATGACAGCACAGAGAATCGGTTACGAAGATATGGAAGTGGGCACGACGTACGAGGTCGGTTTGCACACATTCACGCGCGACGAGGTCGTGCGCTTCGCGAGCGAGTTCGATCCGCAGCCGTTCCACATCGACGACGCGGCAGCGGCCGCTTCGCCGTTCGGCGGTTTGATCGCGAGCGGGTGGCACACGTGCTCGGTGATGATGGGGCTGCTCGTGCGCGGCGCGCTCGCGAATTCGACGTCGATGGGGTCGCCCGGCATCGACGAGATCCGCTGGCTGAAGCCGGTGCGCGTCGGCGACACGATCACGATGAAGAATTCGATTCTCGACAAGCGCTTGTCGGAAAGCCGGCCGGACCGCGGCATCGTGTCGACGCAGTGGGAGGGGATCAACCAGAACGGCGAGACGGTGATCACCGTCCGGTCGAAGGGGATCTTCGGCTTGCGCAATCCGCAGGCGGCCGCATGACGGGTGGGGCTGCCACACACGTGACACGCGTGACGCTTGCCGCTGCCGGCGCCGTGCATGCGTTGGCAGGCGGCGAGCCGCTGGTAAGCGATTGGGTCGAGATCGATCAGCCGCGTGTCGACCGCTTTGCGGATGCGACCGATGACCATCAATGGATTCACGTCGATCCGGAACGTGCGCGTCGCGAGTCGCCGTTCGGCGGTCCGATCGCGCACGGCTTCCTGACGCTGTCGCTGATTCCCGCGCTGCTCGACGGCACCGTGACGCTGCAGCAGCGGATGGGCGTCAACTACGGATTGAACCGCGTGCGCTTCACCGCGCCAGTGCCGGTCGGCGCGCGGGTGCGCGCGCGCTTCGCGGTGCAGCGTGTCACCAACGTCGACGACGACGGCGTACAGGTGGAGTGGAATGTGACGCTCGAACGGGAAGGCAGCGAGCGTCCGGTGTGCGTGGCCGAGTTCATCACGCGGCATTACTTCTGACTCAGGCCGATCGTGAGTTTCGGCCGGCGCGTCTAGTGCTTCGCGTACTGCGTCGCGCCGAACAGCATTTCCTTCGCCTTGTCGTCCATCAACGGCTTGCGCACCGACGCGAGGACCTCCACGCCGCGCACCACCGCCGGACGCGCGGCGATTTCCTCGTGCCAGCGCTTCACGTTCGGAAAATCGTCGAGTTCGATGCCCTGATTTTTCCATGAGCGCATCCACGGGAATGACGCAATGTCCGCGATCGTGTACGCGTTACCGGCGAGATACGCATGCTTGCCGAGCTGCCGGTCCATCACACCGTACAGGCGCCGCGTTTCATTCGTATAGCGGTTGATCGCGTATTCAATCGGTTCGGGCGCGTAGATGCGAAAGTGGTGTGTCTGACCGAGCATCGGACCGATGCCGCCCATCTGGAACATCAGCCACTGCAGCGTCGCATAGCGTTCGGCGGGATCGGTCGGCAGGAAGCGGCCGGTCTTCTCGGCGAGATAGATCAGGATCGCACCCGACTCGAACAGCGAGAACGGCCGCCCATCGGCGCCTCGCGGGCCGTCCGGATCGACGATCGCGGGGATCTTGTTATTCGGACTGACAGCGAGGAATTCGGGCTTGAACTGGTCGCCGGCGCCGATATCGATCGGGTGAGCGGTGTACTCGAGGCCCGTTTCCTCGAGCATGATGTGGACCTTGTGGCCGTTGGGCGTGGCCCAGCTGTAGACGTCGATCATCGTGGCTCCTTCGTTCCGTGCGTGCTTCGGTGGAAGAGGCCGCACCGCCCGCGCGGCGCGCGAACGGCATGGCCGAGGCAGGCGGAAATTAGAGCATAGTTCGATCGGCGGTGCAGCGCGCCGCGCAGCGCCCTTATGCCTACGCGCGCGCCGGCAGATGCCGCGCGAGTTCCAGCTTCGCGATCGCGTTGCGATGGACTTCGTCGGGACCGTCGGCGAAGCGCAGCGTCCGTGCAAGCGCGTACGCATACGCGAGCGGGAAGTCTTCGGACAGGCCCGCGGCGCCATGCGCCTGGATTGCCCAGTCGATCACCTGACACGCCATGTTCGGCGCGATGACCTTGATCATCGCGATCTCGCCGCGCGCGCCCTTGTTGCCGACGGTGTCCATCATGTAGGCCGTTTTCAGCGTGAGCAGCCGCGCCTGTTCGATCATGCAGCGCGCCTCCGCGATGCGTTCCTGCGTGACGCCCTGTTCCGCGATCGGTTTGCCGAACGCAACACGCGCCAGCGTGCGCTTCGCCATCAGTTCGAGCGCGCGCTCGGCGAGACCGATGAGCCGCATGCAGTGGTGGATGCGGCCCGGTCCGAGCCGGCCCTGCGCGATCTCGAAGCCGCGGCCTTCGCCGAGCAGCAGGTTCGATGCGGGCACGCGCACGTTATCGAGCGTGATCTCCATGTGCCCATGCGGTGCGTCGTCGTAGCCGTACAGCGTGAGCGGACGGTGCACGGTGATGCCGGCCGCATCGGCGGGGACGAGGATCATCGACTGCTGCGCATGGCGCGGCGCGTCCGGATCGGTCTTGCCCATCACGATGTACACCTTGCAGCGCGGATCGCCCGCACCCGACGACCACCACTTGCGCCCGTTGATCACGTAATGATCACCGTCGCGCGTAATGCGCGTCTGGATGTTGGTCGCATCCGACGATGCGACCTCCGGCTCGGTCATCAGGAACGCCGAGCGGATCTGCCCCTGCAGCAGCGGTTCGAGCCATTCGCGTTTATTGGCGTCGCTGCCGTAGCGTTCGATCGTCTCCATGTTGCCGGTGTCGGGCGCATTGCAGTTGAACACTTCCGGTGACCACGGCACCCGGCCCATGATCTCGCACAGCGGCGCGTATTCGAGATTCGTCAGCCCGGCGCCGCGCTCGGAGTCGGGCAGGAAGAGGTTCCACAGACCGGCATCGCGTGCGGTCTGCTTCAGCGTTTCGATCAGTTCCGTTGCTTGCCACGGGTTGCCGTTCTGCCGGTTGCGCGCGATTTCGCCGGCGAAGACCGGCTCGTTCGGATAGATGTGTTCGTCGAAGAATGCGAGCAGTTTTTCGCGCAGCGCTTCGACCTTCGGGGTGTAATCGAAATTCATGAGTGGCCTCGAAAAAAACAGACAGCGAACGATGACGGTGACTCGATCCCGCACTTGTGTGTGCTTACCTTACCGCACCTTCTGCGCGTACTGCCACGCAAGCTCTGCCATCGGGCGCGCGCGGCGGCCGGCGTCGAGCGCCTGCGCGCTTGCGGCCGTGCCGTCGACGACACGCTTCATGATCCCCTGCAGGATCGCCGCGATGCGGAACATGTTGTACGCGAGGTAGAAATTCCAGTCGCCGCGGATCTCGAACCCGGTCCGCGCGCAGTAGCGCTGCAAGTAGTGCGCTTCGTCCGGGATGCCGAGCGCGGCCCAGTCGAGCCCCGCGATGCCGCGGAACTGCGAGGGATCGACGTGCCACGTCATGCAGTGATAGGAAAAATCGGCGAGCGGATCGCCGAGCGTCGACAGTTCCCAGTCGAGTACCGCGAGCACGCGCGGTTCGTCGGGATGAAAGATCAGGTTGTCGAGCCGGTAGTCGCCGTGCACGACCGATACGCGTTCGCCGGTTTTGTCACCCTGGTCGGGCATGTGTTGAGGCAGCCAGTCGATCAGCCGCTGCATCGCGTCGATCGGCTCGGTCTCGGACGCCAGGTACTGGCGACTCCAGCGGCCGATCTGCCGCGCGAAGTAGTTGCCCGGCTTGCCGTAGTCGGCGAGCCCGATGGCCGCGACGTCGACCGAATGCAGCGCGGCGATCACGCGGTTCATCTCGTCGAAGATCGCGCCGCGTTCGGCCGTGCTCGCGCCGGGCAGCGACGGGTCCCACAGCACGCGTCCCTGGACAAACTCCATCACGTAGAACGCACGGCCGATCACACTTTCGTCCTCACACAGCGCGAGCATCTTCGCGACCGGCACGTCGGTTCCGGCGAGCGCGTCCATCACGCGGTATTCGCGTTCGACCGCATGCGCGGACGGCAGCAGCTTCGCCGCGGGACCAGGCTTCGCGCGCATCACATACGCGCGTTGCGGCGTGACGAGCTTGAAGGTCGGGTTCGACTGACCGCCGGCGAACTGCTCGATTTCGAGCGGCCCTGCGAATCCGTCGACGTGCTTATCGAGCCAGGCAGTCAGCGCGTCGACGTCGAAGCGCTGGCGCCCGGACACGGGACGTGTGCCCTCGAACGCCGAATAATCCGCGGGGTTGGTCATACTGTCTTTGGGGTCGGCTTGTAGCGTCATTGTCTCCTCCCGTTCCGGTTAGCGACGCCGGTATTGAATGAACTGTGCGTAGAGCATTTCCATCGTCGTGTTGCGGACGTCGCGATGCAGCGGCGATGGCGGTGCGTAATTGATCGTGCGCAACACCCAGTCGCGCGGTTCGGTGCCGACGTCGAGTGCGTTGATGCAGCCGGTGGCCTGCGCGAGATGGCCGAAGAACGTGCGGCCGCCTGCGGTCAATGCATGCGACAGGATCGCGCGGTTCACGCCGCCGTGCAGCACGAGCAGCACGGTGTCCCACGACGTGTCGTCGCGCAGCGCCGCGAGTGCCGGCAGCGCACGGTCGAACAGATCGCCGATCGTTTCGCCGCCGAGAAAGCGCGTGCGCTCGTCGACGATGCCGTCGAACACGGAGAGAAATGCCGCTTCGAGATCGGCGGCCGGAATCTCGCCGAGCTTGCCGCCGCGGATCTCGCGCCACGCGGGCTCGATCTCGGGTTCGATCGTCTGGCCGGTTTCGGCGAGTACACGTTGCGCGGTCTCGACGGTGCGCGGCAGGCCGCTGACGATCACCCGGTCGAAGCGGATGCCTGCTTCGGCGAATGCGCGGCCCGCGGCGGTGGCCTGCGCGCGGCCGTTGTCGTTCAGCGGTACGGTGTCGGGATCGATCGCGCGGCCGGACGCATCGAAGTACGTGACGTCGCCGTGCCGCATCAGGAAGATGCGGCGCCGCGCGGGCAACTGGAACGTCGAGGCGGGCGCGCTCATCGATACACCGGCGGACGTTTTTCGAGGAATGCCGTGATGCCTTCGAGCGCGTCGCCGTGATGCAGCGACTCGACGAAGCTGTCGCGTTCGGCGACGAGATGATCGGCGAGCGGCTGTGCGCCGGCCGCACCGACGAGCCCCTTGATGCGCGCGATTGCATTCGGCGAGATGCGGCCGAGTTCGTCGGCCCACGCGATCGCCGTATCGAGCGCCGTGTGCAGCTTTGCGACGCGGTTCACGACGCCGAGTTCATGGAGACGCGTGGCACCGATCGGCTTGCCTTCGATCAGCACTTCGGTTGCGAGCTGACGCGGCAGCGCGCGTGCGAGAAACCATGAGCCGCCGCCGTCGGGGGTGAGGCCGACGCGCGCGTAGGACATGACGAACTTCGCGTCGTCGGCGGCGACGATCAGGTCGCACGCGAGCGCGAGCGAAAAGCCCGCGCCGGCCGCCGCGCCTTCGACGGCCGCGATCACCGGTTTCGACGATGCGCGCAGCGCAGTGATCCACTCGCCGAGCAGATCGATGCTCTGCGCCTGCACCGACGGATCTTTCGCGCGGTTCTCGAGCAGCCGGTTCAGGTTGCCGCCCGCGCAGAAGAAGTGATCGGCGCCGGCGATGACGATTGCGCGGGTCGACGGGTCGCGTTCGGCTGAGTCGATCGCCTCGATGCCTGCGGCGTACATGTCCGGATGCAGCGCGTTGCGCGCGCCGGGATTCGACAGCGTGAGTACGAGCGTCGACGCATGGTCGTCGCTGCCGGCGAGCGTCGGGCGGCTGGTCAGCAGTTCGGCGCTCATTGCTGCGAGCCTTGAGTGGATGCATCGGCGGCATCGCCCTGGGTCAGCGACAGGCCAAGCTGCGCACGTCGCGCGAGCCACGGCGACGGTCGGTAGCGCGGATCGCCGAGCACCCTGGACAGGTTGCGCAGGATCGTCAGGATCGTGCTCGCGCCGAGCGCGTCGCCGAGTGCGAGCGGACCGCGCGGATAGCCGAGGCCGAGTGTCACCGCGAGATCGATGTCCTGCGGCGATGCGATCTGCCGCTGCGCGATATCGCAGCCGATGTTGACGATCGTCGCGACGACCCGCTGCGCGACGAAGCCGGTCGAATCGTGGATCACAGTGACGGGCACGCCGTCGGCGGCGAACAGCGCATGCGCGGCGTCGCGCACGTCGCGTGTGGTCGCGGGCGTCGTCATCAGCGTGCGACGCTTGGCGCCGACGAGCGGGAACAGCGCATCGATCGCGACGACGCGGCGCGCGTCGAGGTTTTCGTCGACGGCGGCGGTGGTCGCGTCGAGCCCGAACGGTGTGACGACGATCAGCGAATCGGCAGCGGGCGCGTCGCCTTCGTCGAGCGGCACGCCGGCTTTCGCGACGAGCTGCAACACCGCGTCGCGCGCGCACGCCTGCTGCCGGCTCACCCACACGCGTGCGGGCAGCGCGGTCGGCGCGGGCGCTTCGGGCGGCACCTGCTGCTTGCCGTCGACGTAGCGGTAGAAACCTTCGCCCACCTTGCGGCCGAGCAACCCGCCCGCGAGCCGCGTGCCGGTGATCGGCGAGGGCGTGAAGCGCGGCTCCTCGTAGAACTGGTGATAGATCGACTCCATCACCGGATGTGACACGTCGAGCGCGGTCAGGTCGAGCAGTTCGAACGGCCCGAGACGGAAGCCGGCCTGCTCGCGCATGATGCGGTCGATATCGGCGAAGCTCGCGACGCCTTCGCCGGCGATGCGCAGCCCCTCGGTGTTCATCCCGCGTCCCGCGTGATTGACGATGAAGCCGGGCATGTCCTTCGCGCGGACCGGCGTGTGACCCATCCGGCGCGCGAGTCCCATCAGCGCGTCGCCGACGGCCGGGTCGCCGCGCAGACCGTCGATCACCTCGACGACCTTCATCAGCGGCACCGGATTGAAGAAGTGATAGCCCACTACCCGCGACGGATCGGTGCACGCGGCGGCGATCGCCGTGATCGACAGCGAGGACGTGTTCGACGCGAGCACGCAGCGGTCGCCGACGACTGCCTCCAGCTCGCGGAACAGCGTGCGCTTCACGTCGAGGTTTTCGACGATCGCCTCGATCACGAGGTCGCAGCCGGCCAGTTCGCCGACGGTCTGTGCGCCGGTCACGCACGCGAGCGCGGCGAGCGCGCGCGCATGTTCGAGCTTGCCCTTTTCGGTGAGCTTCGCGAAAGTCTCGGCGAGATAGTCGCGCGCGGCGCCGATCGCGGCGGGGTTCGTGTCGTACAGGCGCACGTTCAGGCCGGCGAGCGCGGCGATCTGCGCGATGCCGCGGCCCATCGCGCCGGTGCCGACGATGCCGATGGTCTCGATGCTGTAGGGGCGAGAGGTCATTGCGTTACTGGGCTCCATGATTGTTTTAGACTAGCACGGTCGTGCATTTTTTTGCGATTATTCAAACCGAACAAAGCAGAAGCACCGCCGGCGTTGTGCCGAGCGGTACCGGAAACCTGTCGAAGGAGGCATCCCATCATGATCAAGCTGTGTGGCTACGCGCTGTCGAACTACTACAACAAGGTGAAGTTCGCGCTGCTCGAATACGGCATTCCGTTCGAGGAAGTCTTCGTGGAGCCCGCGCAGGACGAAACAGTGCTCGCGCATTCGCCGCTCGGCAAGGTGCCGTACATCCAGACCGACGACGGCGACCTGTGCGAATCGCAGGCGATCCTCGAATACCTCGCGGCGCGCTATCCGGACAAGGCAATCTTTTCGCGCGATCCGTGGGAAGCCGCGAAGGAGCGCGAGCTGATCACGTTCATCGACCTGCATCTCGAACTCGTCGCGCGCGATCTGTACAAGGAAGCGTTTTTCGGCGGCAAGATCAGCGACGGGACGCGGGCGCTCATCGAGAAGCGGCTCACGCGTCATGTGGCCGGCTTCAAACGCCTCGCGCTGTTCGGGCCGTTTCTGCGCGGCGAGCGCTTCAGTGTCGCGGATGTCGCGGGCTACCTGAACCTGCCGCTCGTCGGGATGGCGACGCAGGCGATCTACGGGCGGGACTTCCTGCTCGACGCGGGGATCGACTGGAAGTCGTACGTGAAGGCGATCAACGGACGTCCCGCGGCACAGCGCGTGACGGGGGACCGGAAGGCCTATATCGCGTCGACGCAGGCAGGGTAAGCGGAGTGACTGCCTGGCGGCATCGCCGCCAGATGGAGCGCGGGACGGCGAACGGTACAGGTGAGTTCGCATCGTCGCGCGCTCCATTGCATCAGAGCCGCTCGAGCCGCTCGAGCGCGGTCGCAAGCGTGCTTTCTTTCTTCGCGAAGCAGAAGCGCACGATGCCCGACTCGTGCGGCGCGTGATAAAACGCCGACACTGGAATCGCGGCGACGCCGATCTCCGTCGTGAGCCATTGCGCGAACTCGGCCTCCGGCAGATCGCTGATCGCGGAGTAATCGACGCACTGGAAGTACGTGCCGGTGCACGGCAGCAGCTTGAAGCGCGTACCGGCGAGACCCGCGCGGAAATAGTCGCGCTTCTGCTGGTAGAACGCGGGCAGGTTCACATACGGCGCCGGATCGCGCAGATAGTCGGCGAGGCCGATCTGCATCGGCGTGTTGACCGTGAACACGTTGAACTGATGGACCTTGCGGAATTCGGCGGTCAGCGCGGCGGGTGCCGCGACGTAGCCGACCTTCCAGCCCGTCACGTGATACGTCTTGCCGAAACTCGACACGACGAAGCTGCGCTGCGCGAGTTCCGGATAGCGCGCGACGCTTTCATGCGGCGCGCCGTCGTAGACCATGTGCTCGTAGACCTCGTCGGAGAGGATCAGCACATTCGTGCCGCGCACGATCGCTTCGAGCTGGCGCATGTCATTGGCGCGCCAGACGGTACCCGTCGGATTGTGCGGCGTGTTGATCAGCAGCAGCCGCGTTTTCGGCGTGATTGCAGCGGCGAGACGGTCGAACGGAATCCGGTAGTCGGGCGCATCGAGTGTGACGAAGACGGGCTTGCCACCCGCGAGTTCGATCGACGGCAGATAGCTGTCGTAGGTCGGTTCGACGACGATCACTTCGTCGCCCGGATGCACGCAGCAGAGAATCGCGGTGAGGAGCGCCTGCGTCGCGCCCGCGGTTACGGTGATTTCGCTCGCGGGGTCGTAGCGGCGGCCGTACAGGTTCGCGATCTTGTCCGCGATCGCTTCGCGCAGCGGCGCGACGCCGGCCATCGGCGGGTACTGGTTGTGGCCGCCTTGCATCGCGCGGGTCACGGCGTCGACGATGCGCGGATCGCAGTCGAAATCCGGGAAGCCCTGACCGAGATTAACCGCGCCTTTTTCGGCAGCGAGCGCGCTCATCACGGTGAAGATCGTCGTGCCGACATCCGGCAGACGGGATGGAAACAACGGAGTGGTCGGTGTGTCGTGGGGTGCGTTCATGGCGCTGGTCCGGAGCGTGGATCGATCGCGATAAAGGTTCGATTGTAGGGAAACCGGCGGCGGCGTGTTCGTCAGGCGGGCGCGGGTTCGTCTGAAGGTTCGAGCGCACACGCCGCGATAAACGCCGCGGGCTGCGCGATCCGGAACCCGAAGTCGCGTGCAATACGGCGCGCGAGCTTCAGCACTGCCCGGTCTTTCGATACGAGCCAGTCGGCACCGGCCGCGTGCGCGAGTTCGAGAAACTTCTGGTCGTCGCGGTCCTTGCACTTCGGCAGCGGCGGTGAATCTTCAGGCGGTGCTGCCGGTTCGACCCGTTGAGCGAGCCGTGCGAGCGTTGCCAGTGCCGCTTCCCTGTCGACGGCGCGGCGCACGAACTGCGGGTAGTCGAGCACGTAGGCGAGTTCCGCGTGGCAGCGCTCATCGATCAGCGCCGTGAGCGCCCCGCGTTCGAGCGCATCGCGGATCGGCCGCGTGAACGGATCGTCGAACACGAGGATGTCGATCCACACGTTGGAGTCGATGACGACGCGAGGCGCGCCGCGGGAGGCATGAGAACCGGGCATTCGTTACAATCTGGCTTTCGTCTATGACCGCCAGGCACGGCGTGCCTGCAAGCCTCTATGATAATCGTTCTGTCGCCGGCGAAATCGCTGGACTACGAAACGCCGCCGCACGTCAGGAAACATACGCTCCCCGATTTCATCGAAGATGCCGCCGAACTGATCGGCGGATTGCGTCGCCTGTCGCCGCAGCAGATTGGCGCGCTGATGGATATTTCCGATCCGCTCGCGCGCCTCAATTTCCAGCGCTATGCGGACTGGTCACCGGAGTTCGGCACCCACAACGCGAAGCAGGCGGTGCTCGCGTTCAACGGCGATGTGTACGAAGGGTTCGACGCGCGCTCGCTGTCGGCCGCCGATCTCGACTACGCGCAGAAGCACGTGCGCGTGCTGTCGGGGCTGTACGGGCTGCTGCGTCCGCTCGATCTGCTGCAGCCGTACCGGCTCGAAATGGGGACGCGCTTCGCGAACGGCCGCGGCAAGGATCTGTACGCGTTCTGGGGCGAGCGCATCACGCATGCGCTGAACACGCAGCTGAAGAAGAACACGCGTGCGGCGCGGGTGCTGGTCAACTGCGCATCGACCGAGTACTTCAGATCGGTGAAGCCGAAGCTGCTCGATGCGCCGGTTGTCACACCGGTGTTCGAGGACTGGAAGGGCGGACGCTACAAGATCATCAGTTTTCACGCGAAACGCGCGCGCGGGTTGATGGCGCGCTACGCGGTCGAACGTCGGCTCGAGGCGCCCGAACAGCTGAAGGGTTTCGACGCAGAGGGTTATGCGTTCGATGCCGACGCGTCGAACGATTCGACGTACGTGTTTCGCCGCCGCATCGCGTTGTGAGCGACGACGACCCTAAAGACCGATTGGATAGAAGCAGGAAGACATCATGACGCTTTCCATTACCAGCAATTTCGACGCGGGCGCCATCGAAGTGGTGTCGTGTGCGCAACCCGCCGACATCCGTTTGCGCGTGCGGCGCGACAGTCACGCGGATTTCGCGCAGTGGTTCTATTTCCGGCTGTCGGGCGGGCGCGGTGAGCGCTGCGTGATGACGTTCGAGAACGCGGCCGACTGCGCATTCGCCGCAGGCTGGCAGGACTATCACGCGATGGCGAGCTACGACCGGGTGAACTGGTTCCGCGTGCCGACCTCGTACGACGGCCGCGTGATGATCATCGATCACACGCCGGATTTCGACAGCATCTACTACGCGTACTTCGAGCCCTACAGCGAGGAGCGCCACGCTGAATTTCTCGGTGCGGTCCAGCAGATGCCGCACGCGACGTTGACCGAACTCGGCCGGACGGTCGAAGGCCGTCCGATGTCGCTGCTGACGCTTGGTGCACCGGGCGCAGCGGACGAGCCGGACGACGAAGCGTCGAAGCCGAAGAAGAAAGTGTGGGTCATCGCGCGCCAGCATCCGGGCGAGACGATGGCGGAGTGGTTCGTCGAGGGGCTCGTCAAGCGGCTCGCGGGATGGGGCGACTGGGCGGGCGATCCGGTGGCGCGCAAGCTGTACGATCACGCGACGTTCTACATCGTCCCGAACATGAATCCAGACGGCAGCGTACGCGGCAATCTGCGCACCAACGCGGCCGGCGCGAACCTGAATCGCGAATGGCTCGAGCCGGATGCGGCGCGCAGCCCTGAGGTGCTCGTGGTGCGCGACGCGATCCATGCGGTTGGCTGCGACCTGTTCTTCGATATCCACGGCGACGAGGCGTTGCCGTATGTGTTCGTCGCGGGCTCGGAGATGCTACCGGGCTTCACCGAGCGTCAGGGCGCCGAGCAGAACGCGTTCGTCGAGGCGTTCAGGCACGCGAGCCCGGACTTTCAGGACAAGTACGGCTACGAAGCCGGCAAGTATCGGCAGGACGCACTGAAGCTCGCGTCGAAGTACATCGGCAATGAGTTCGGGTGTCTGTCGCTGACGCTCGAAATGCCGTTCAAGGACAACGCGAATTTGCCCGACGAACGCGTGGGCTGGAACTGCGAACGTAGCGCGGCGCTCGGCGCGGCGATGTTGCAGGCGATCTTGCGACACGTCGAAACGTTCGTGTGATGCTGCAGCGGGCGCGTTGAGCGGGCGGGCGAAAACGGGGAGCGCGCGGTATGTGCGCTCCCCGTTTTTTCGTGTGATGCGAGGCTGGTGGGCGATGCACGGCATGAGGCCGCGCTGTTATTTTGCGCTACGATTCCGCGTCGAACTGCCCGCGCGCGTTAGTTCGCTTTTTGGGTCTTCGCGGTTTTCCTGGCTCCCGTGTGCGGTGCCGCTTTCGTGCCCGATCGCGAAGCCGATTTGCCGGCGGTGGCGCTCTTCGACGTCTTGCCCGTCGATTTCTTCACGCCGTGCTTGCCATGCAGTGCCTTCTTCTTGCCCGACGATGGACCGGGGCTGGCGCGCGCACGCGCGGGCGGGACCGGATCGTTCCAGCTGAACGCGAGCATCTGGGTGCCGACGTAGCCGCAACGGAACTTCAGATCCATCGGGTCGCCGTTACCGTTCTGCGGAATGCCGAGACCTTCGACGGTGACGACGCTGTCCACCTTGACGCGCTGCTTGCCGTCGTCGAACGAATCGTTCCACGGCGTCACCGACGCGTGCGAGCTGTCGAACGAGCTGGGTGGGAAATCGACGTGATCAAATGCCGACGACGTGCTCGCGACGAAGTTGGCATGGGCGGCGCAGTCGGCGACGAGCGGGTCCGCATGCATGTCGTTGATGAAGCGGGTGACAAGTGCGTTGTGTTCTTCGAGCTGATCGGCAAAGGCGGGGGTCGCGCAGGCGAGCGAGATGCCTGCGGCGCACGCTGCCAGCCTGCCGACCCAGCGCAGAAATTGGCGCGGAGTGTTGGTGCGATCCATCTAGTTAGAGTGTCGTGACGTCAGGCACGTAAGATGCCCGGCTGCCGAAAGGAGTTCAATCCGCACGCAATTATTTTGCTGCGCGACGAACGAGGTTTGCCGCTGTGCGGCATGCGGGATGCATTGTAGAGGATCGGCGTATCCGGCGTCGCTTCAAGTACGCGGACCGCCCAGGCGATAGCGGCGCACGTCGTACGTCGTGACCCACGCGGGGCGATAGACGGCAATCAACGTAGTGGACATGCCGGTGAACCAGGCTTCGGCGGTGGCCAGCAGGAAAGCGCTGAACACATAGCCGACCGGAATCACGGCCGATGAGCCGTCGGCGAGCGCGACATGCAATGCGAGCGCGAGTGCTGACGTGGAGGTGACGGCGATGGCCGGTGAAACGAAACCCTGGCCAAAGATGAACACGAAGAGATTGCGTGGCAACCACGCGGCGCTCGCCCGTTGTAGCAAGGCCGAGATACCGACAGGCAGTGCGCCGAATACGAGGAAGGTGAGTGCGATGCCTTCCCATGGCGCATCGAAAATAACGGCGGCAAGACCGGTGACGACGGCCATCGCGATCAACGCGAGCGCCCAGTCGAACAGCGTGACGACGAGCGTTGCGCCGAGCAGATGCAGCACCGTGCCGTCGTCGAGCCATGCGTTGCTGGCCCATAACACCGAAATTGCAACGATGATCGCCAGCCATACGTGCTGCAGCGTGCCGTCTTGCAGGCGTTTGAAAGGGTTTCTCCACAGCGCGAGCGCGAGCAGCCCCGCAGCGGCAATCCAGCCACCGACAGCGACCCAAAACGGAAGCGGCGTATAGAGGAAACCCATAAATCCCATATTACTCGTTGGGGGCGGAAACGTGTGAGCGGAATCCGTGCCAGCCATGCGACGCACGACCGGCACGGAGGGAGGGCGAGACTCAGGGCGAGCCGCACGCTCCCGGATCGCCGAACGGGACGATGGGCTCGGCCGCCATCGGCAGCGGGTCTTCGTTGTCGTCGTCGGACCACGGGTACAGAAACGTCGGCCGTGCTACGCCGCGCAGCGGGATCGGACCGGCTTCGCCGAGGGCGGGTCGTGGTGTCTGCTGGAGCTGGTTGCGCAGCACCTCGAGCTGGGCCGCCAGCCAGCCGTTATAGATCGCGACGGCCGCTGCGCGGTTGGGTGCGCCGAGCTGCTGGAAAATGCTCGCTAGATGGATCTTGACTGTGCCCTCACTGATGCCGAGCGTGCGGGCGATCATCTTGTTCGTGCTGCCCATGTGCACGCAGCGCATGATCTGTTGCTGACGCGGCGACAGTCGATTGATGAAGCGCGGCCTGCGAGGCACCGTCGGCATGTCGTCCGGCTGGCGAGGTGTCGTGTCGACCGGCGGGGTAGAGAGTGCGAATGCGCCGGGCGGCACGTAGTGAGCCCCCAGCAACACGATTTCGAATGCGTGGACGATGAGGCGCGGATCGGTTGCGCGAGGGACCACCCCGAGCACGCCTTCGTCGAACAGTGCACGCGCACTTGCCGGCGACGCGTGATCGGTCAGTATCGCGACCGGCTGTCCGGGATGGGCGACGAGCAGTTCGCGGATGTCGGCGAGCCGCATCCAGTCCTGCCAGTCGATAACGAATAGATCGAACCGGTGCCGCTGTAACGCGTGGTCTGCCTGACGCCAGTCCTGCGCTTCAACGAAGCGCGCTTGCCGGTCGATTTGTCGCAAGAGCGCCTTGAGTCCGTCGCGGCGTTCCGCGTCGGAATTGAGAACCGAAAATCGCATGCATTGCCTCCATAGATCGCTCGAAGCGGCTCATGGCATGCAGATCCGGTGGTGTCCGACTGCAGTGCGGTGTGCCGTCGAACCAATGATGACAAATTCCTTGCAACGCGACCCCCTATCCAGACGGTATAGGCTGAATCTGATTGCGAAAAAAATACCCCGCGAGCAGAGGCCGTTCGCAGGGTTTGGTGAATCCTTGTGACCAGATTAAGCGCGTTCGGCGCTTGGTCGATCAGTGAAAATGCGGTTGTGCTGGCTCGGCGTCTTCGGGCATTTCCGCGTGAACGATCTCGCCGAGCGGATCCGCGTAGAGGGGCACGCCACAGTCGTCGCAATATTCGGGTTCGAAGCGACCGGCGTGACGTCGGATATCGGTGATCCCCGTTTCTTTAAGCAGCGAAACGATTTCTTCGATCGGGCCGTCGGCGGGGGCTGCATCCTGCGGTTCCTCGTCGATGCCGGTTTCACCGTTTTCGCGTCCGTACAGCGGCCAGACGACGCCATAGATCACGTCATTGCTGCCGCGGCGTGTGAAGCCCACGCGATATTCGTCGATCCTGCGTTCGCCGAAGCCGGCGACGACCGCCCGCAGTTCTTGCGGTGCTGCGCTAATCGTGTCGAACAGATAACGTACTGCCGTGCGAACCGTGTGCGGGCGCACGCGCTCGTCGGCGTCGCGGCACGCGGAGTAATACGCGTCCGGCAACAGGCATTCGAATTCGCATCCGGGCAATACCAGCGAAAGATTTGCGCCGCCTTGGGTCGCCCACTGTTCGAGGCATTGGCCGCGTTCGATCCGCGTGCCATTCTCTTCTTCCTGCCAGCGAAATACGGGAGCACCGACCGGCGCGGCCACGATTGCGAGCAGGAAGCGCGGGTCGGCGAGAATCGGCGATGTTTCCGGCAGGTCGCCGAAATTGATCCTGGCGGGTGCACCGCCAAGCGCTGTCTGCGACAGTTGCTGCGCGATGCGCCAGGTTTCGACGTGATGGCGCGGCAACTGGTCGATGCTGTAGAGGAACGGGACCATCGCGACGCGCGTGTCGGCGGCGAGAACGTGTGCCTGCAGATGGGCGCGCAGCGCATCGGCTGCGTCGCTCTTCAACGGGCCGGAGGGAATCGCGTATCGGGTCCACGCGAGTACCGGCGCGGCGATCAGCAGGGCTTCATACGGCGCGCCGTCGTGCTCGACGATGAACGATTCGCTGTGGGTTTCCGCCATGTCGGCGAGGGCGCCGTACGCATCCGGGTGATTCTGTTGCAGGTGATCGAGCGCCGCGTCCAGGGTTGTCTGATTGCCGTTGCGTACGATCTTCGCTAGCAGCGTATCGAGCTTCGCTTCCCAGAAGCGGTCCTCGGTGCGGCTACCCGAAGCAAACAGGGCAAGCGACAGTCCAACCAGCTTGTCGGCATCGGGGGGGAGGCGTTTGGCGATTCGGGAGCGCATAAATCCGGGAGTAAGGTGCAAAGAACCACACATTCTAGTCGGTTCTGGGCAGCGGCATCATCTGCTCGTGATCCCGGGGATTGATGCGCGGTGGCCAGACGCGTGATGCAGATAGGATTGCTCCGTTTTGTTATGTCCGCCGACGCCGTGAGTGGCGATGGCGTCACGAAAATAAAATCTTCCAATAACGCTTGCCAGGGCGAGATGAGGTGACTAGAATTGCGGACTTTCGCGCTTCGGGAAACGGGGTGCGGGAAGACGGGAGAGCCAGCAATGGCGGGGATTTCCGGGCGGGCGGCGAGCGGGGGAGAAGTGATAAACCTGTTGACGCTCGAGAGGAAAGTCTCCATAATCTCGTTTCTCTGCTGCAGGGCGGCAGACGGTGAGCGGGGCGGCGGTGGGAGTGCTGCGCGGTGAGCCGGAACTGATCTTTAAAAACTAACAGCCGATAAGTGTGGGCGCTTGATGGCGGCGCGCTGCGGGAACGCGAGTTTCCGCGGAGGCGAAGGTATCAAGAGTCTCACACGGTAAGGATGGAT
>NZ_JBOIGG010000005.1:0-331330 GCF_050742655.1 Paraburkholderia sp.
GCTCGCAGGCAAACCATTCTTCAAACTGGCTCCACGTCTGCGGATAGTCCTGCCCGGCAATCGGCGTATGCTGGTTCTCGCTCACGCCGCTATCATGGCTCAGGTGGAGCTAAATGGACAGCCCTTACAAAAACACAGTTATTTTGACAAGAATCGGATGCCTGTTTGTGTTCTCTTTCGGGATATCCGTATCGGTGGCACGCGCGCGATCCGTACCGCCGTGCGGCGTTGCACGGGTTCTATACTGGCCGGCAACGACATCGCAAGGTGAATGGATGAAAACGATTGGGGTGATCGGCGGGATGAGCTGGGAGTCGTCCGCCGAGTATTACCGGCTGCTGAACCGCTACGCGAAAGCGCGCCTCGGCGGCCACCACAACGCGCGCAGCGTGATGGTGACGGTGGATTTCGCCGTGGTCGAGGCCGACCAGCGCGCCGGCGACTGGGTATCGCTCGGCCGTCAGATGGCGGATGCGGCACGGCAACTCGAACGCGGCGGCGCCGATCTCGTGATGCTCGCGACCAACACGATGCACCGCGTCCACGAATCGATCGAACAGGCGATCAAGGTGCCGTTCCTGCACATCGCCGATCCGACCGGCGCGGCATTGCGGAGCGCGGGCATCGAGCGCGTTGGTCTGCTCGGCACGCGCTACACGATGGAGCAGCAATTCTATGTCGGTCGCCTGCGCGAACGTCACGGGCTCGACACCGTCATCCCCGATGAAGACGAACGCGCGGACGTGCACCGGATCATCTACGACGAGCTGTGCCACGGCAGGATCGACGCGCAATCGCGCGACATCTATCGACGTGTGATCGGCCGGCTCGCCGAACGCGGCGCGCAGGCAGTGATACTGGGCTGCACTGAAATCACGCTGCTGATCAAACCGGAAGATTCGACGCTGCCGGTGTTCGACACGACGGCGCTGCATGCGCAGGAGGCGGTCGACTGGGCGATCAAGGAGGACACCGTCACGCCGCGTACCTGAGTAACGCACGCGCAAATGAAAAAGCCCACATGGCTTGTACCATGCTGGTTTCTTTTCATGTTTGGTTGCGGGGACAGGATTTGTTATTTGTAGGTGCAGGATGCTACCGCATAGCTCGGTACCGAAGAGGCGCCGCAGCAAAAGACCGGACGATTTTAAGATAGACTGCGCACGACGACTTCCAGCGACTTCCAGCGACTGCTGGGACAAAAAAGAGAACCCGAGGGACATTTGATGCTGAAGAGTTCACTCAAATCATTCGGCCGGCCGATTTGGAACCGACTACGCACGAGAATCGGCTCGGAAGTCGACCAACGCGTAAATGGAGCAGTTGCGCGACTTGCTCCCGCGGAGAAGCGCATAGCAGCGCTCGAAGCCCAACTGCGCGCCCTCGCACTGCGTACCCAGGTTCTGGAGAATGCGGAAGCCCTTCTGACGAAGCAGGGCGTTGCCAACCTGATCCAGGAGCATATTTTTATCCCTAATGCGCCGGTCACAGGCAATGACGCGCCGTTCATGCAGTATTCGACGTGCAGTGCCGCAGACATGATGCATCCGCGTTACGCTGAGATATGCCGCATGATCGCGCTGCCGCCAATGTATCAACGCAAGTTTTGGGAGTGGGCGTACATCATCCATCATCTGCACAGCGCTGGGGCGCTCGCGGAAGGAAAGCGCGGCCTTGGCTTCGGCGTCGGACAGGAACGGCTACCGGCGCTGTTTGCGAAGCTTGGATGCGAAATCGTGGCGACCGATGCGCCGCCGGAGATCGGGGTGTCGAGCGGATGGTCGACAACCGGTCAGCACAGCGCAGCGCTGTCGGAGCTGAAGTTCCCGGCCGTCGTGGACGATGCGGTGTTCGACGCAAAGGTATCACATCGTTTTTGCGACATGAACTTGATCGACAGCAGCCTGACGGGCTTTGACTTCACATGGTCGTCGTGCTGCTTCGAGCACCTCGGAAGTCTGGAGGCAGGTTTGCAGTTCGTGATTAACAGTGTCGAGAAGACGCTCAAACCCGGCGGCATCGCGGTACATACCACGGAATACAATCTCTCGTCGAACGACGAGACGGTCACGGATGGTCCCACGGTGATCTATCGCCGCCGCGATATGGAAGATCTGGTTTCTCGTCTACTTGCACGCGGGCATGAAGTCCAGCCGTTCATCATCGCTCCCCATGCGCACGCCCTTGATTTCCACGTCGACGCGCCGCCCTACACCAACAATCCGCATCTGAAACTAAGATTGCTGGGGCATACGACGACGTCGGTCGGCATCTTTGTACGCCGCACGGCCTAATGCCAGCGGATGGCGTAAATCGCACCACTCGCCGTGCATGTACTGGTCGTGAAGTTCTGCGTCGAAACCAGACAGACGGTTGTCGTGGCTGAAATATTCAGGTTGACTGGTGGAGTATGCACAATAGAACCGCTACTCGCTGCGCCGATACAAGACACGAATCGCGCGACATCTATCGACGTGTGATCGACCGGCTCGCCGAACGCGGCGCGCAGGCAGTGATACTGGGCTGCACGGAAATCACGCTGCTGATCAAACCGGAAGATTCGACGCTGCCGGTGTTCGACACGACGGCGCTGCATGCGCAGGCGGCGGTCGATTGGGCGATCGCATAATGTGAGCACAGCAAATGAAAAAGCCCGCATGGCTTGCACCATACGGGCTTCTTTTCATTCTTGGTTGCGGGGACAGGATTTGAACCTGTGACCTTCGGGTTATGAGCCCGACGAGCTGCCAGACTGCTCCACCCCGCGTCAGAGGAAGCGAATTATACTGACGCATGCAGCATGCGTCAAACGAATCCGCCGATTATTTTTCGTGCGACAAACGATCGCGCACGGCGCGCCACGTACGAGCAACGCGCGAGCGATGTATTAGCGACACGCAAGGTTCGCGGTAAGATTCGTGCAGCCAGATTCAAACCGGGAAACGCCGATGAAGTTAGCCACGTGGAACGTGAATTCGCTCAAGGTCCGTCAGCAACACGTGATCGACTGGCTCGAAACCAGTCAGACCGACGTGCTGTGTCTGCAGGAACTCAAGATGCCCGACGAGAAATTTCCGCGCACCGAGTTCGAAGCGAAGGGTTACCGCAGCTGGTTCGCGGGACAGAAGACCTACAACGGCGTCGCCATTCTCGTGCGCGACGCACTCAACGTGGACGACGTCACCGTCGTGCGCAACATACCGGGCTTCGAAGATCCGCAGCAGCGCGTGATCGCCGCGACAATCGAAGGCGTGCGCGTAATCTCCGCGTATTTCCCGAATGGCCAGGCGCCGGGCACCGAGAAATTCGCCTACAAGCTGCGCTGGCTCGAAGCGCTGCACGTATGGATCGAAAAAGAACTCGCCGAATATCCAAAGCTCGCGCTGCTCGGCGACTACAACATCGCGCCCGACGATCGCGACGTGCACGATCCGCAAGCCTGGGAAGGACAGAATCTGGTTTCGCCGGAAGAGCGCGCCGCGTTCACGGGGCTCATCGCGCTGGGGCTCGTCGACGCGTTCCGTCTGTTCGAGCAGCCCGAGAAAACCTTCTCGTGGTGGGACTACCGGATGCTCGCGTTCCGCCGCAACGCGGGGGTACGCATCGATCACATCCTGCTGTCGAAACCGCTCGTCGCGAGCTGCACGTTCTGCGACATCGACAAGACGCCGCGCAAATGGGACCAGCCGTCCGATCACGCGCCGGTCGTCGCGCAGCTCGATTGATGTACATCACGTAGGCCTGTGCGCATACCGCATGCGCGCGGGCCCTTGATCATCACGACTCCAGATGCAGCTCCTGGATCTTGCGTGTGATCGTATTGCGGCCGATGCCCAGTCGCTCAGCGGCCTCGACCTTGCGGCCGCGCGTGAAGTCGAGCGCTTCGCGAATCACCGCCGCTTCAAATCGGCGCGACAGTTCATCCATCACGTCAGCCGAGTTCTCGCGCAGCAGCCGCGCTACCTCGGTACGCAAACCGTTCTCCCATATGCTGGCCGGCGTCGGCGCGGGGATGCCGGTGCCGCCCATCAGCGGCGTGCCGATCAGGCCGTTCGGCACAGCCACACCCGGCGCAGCGATGCCCACGATCCCCGCGGACACACCGCTCGCCCCCTCGCCTGCACCGAGACCGCCGCTGTCGGCGACGCCCGCGCTGCCCGGCACGAGATCGGGCGGCAGATCCTTGATCTCGATCGTCTGCGCGGGCGCCATCACAGTCAGCCAGTTCGCGAGATTCTCTAGCTGGCGCACGTTGCCCGGAAACGTCAGCGACGTCAGATAGGCGAGCGCGTCATCCGACACACGCTTCGGCTCAACGCCGAGATCGCGTGCGCTCTTCTGCAGAAAGTGCCGCGTGAGCAGCGGAATGTCCTCGCTGCGCTCGCGCAGTGCGGGCAGCCGCAGACGAATCACGTTGAGCCGGTGATACAGATCCTCGCGGAACAGCCCCTGACGCACGCGCGATTCGAGATTCTGGTGCGTGGCCGCGATCACCCGTACGTTGGCGCGCAGCGGGTTGTGTCCGCCGACGCGATAGAACTGCCCATCGGACAGCACACGCAACAGACGCGTCTGCAGATCGAACGGCATGTCGCCGATTTCATCGAGAAACAGCGTGCCGTTCTCCGCCTGTTCGAAGCGGCCCTGACGCATCGCCTGCGCGCCGGTGAACGCGCCGCGCTCGTGGCCGAACAGTTCGGATTCCAGCAGATCCTTCGGAATCGCCGCGGTGTTCAGCGCGATGAACGGTCCGTTCGCGCGTGGGCTATGTCGGTGCAGCGCACGTGCAACCAGTTCCTTGCCGCTACCCGATTCGCCAGTGATGAGCACGGTCGCCGCCGAATGCGACAGCCGGCCGATCGCGCGGAACATGTCCTGCATCGCAGGGGCCTGGCCGAGCATCTCCGGCGCATCGGCGACGCGGTCGTCCCATGTGTGTTCGCCGCGCACGCTCTCGTCGACGGCGCGGCGGATCAGTTCGACGGCTTTATCGACGTCGAACGGCTTCGCGAGATATTCGAATGCCCCGCCCTGAAACGCGGCAACTGCGCTGTCGAGATCGGAGAACGCCGTCATGATGATGACCGGCAAACCCGGCACCTTCTCGCGTACCGTCTGCAACAGTTCGAGCCCGGAACCACCCGGCATCCGGATGTCGGATACCAGCACCTGCGGGCTGTCGTGGTCGAGCGCGCCGGCCGCCTCGCGAACGTTCGCGAAGCTGCGCGTCGCGAAATTTTCGCGTGCAAGGGCCTTTTCGAGCACCCAGCGGATCGATTGATCGTCGTCTACTATCCAGATCGGCTTCATATAGGTCGTTCAGAAGGCTTAAGAGGCGTGGTCCTAGCAGTCGAGCGGCAGCAGGATCTGAAACTCGGTGTGTCCCGGTCGGCTTTCCACTTCGATCAGTCCGTCGTGCTGCTGCACGAAAGTCTGCGCGAGCGTGAGGCCGAGACCGCTGCCGTCATCGCGCCCGGACACGAGCGGATAGAAAATGCGGTCGCGAATGTCGCTCGGGATACCCGGGCCGTTGTCGATGATATGCAAGTCCAGTGCCAGCTTGCAGATGCGCTTCGCAATCGTCACCTTGCGCGCAACGCGCGTGCGCAACTCGATGCGCGCGTCGCCCTGCGAGATGCGTTCGCGCAATGCCTCGGCCGCGTTGCGGACGATGTTCAGCAGCGCCTGGATCAGTTGTTCCTTGTCGCCGCGCAGGTCGGGCACGCTCACGTCGTAGTCACGCTCGATCGTGAGACCGCGCGGAAATTCCGCCATGATCACGGCGCGCACGCGTTCGCACACTTCGTGAATGTTCACGTCGCCGACGATGTGCGGATGACGGTGCGGCTCCAGCAGACGGTCCACCAGCGTCTGCAGCCGGTCCGACTCCTTGATGACAACCTGTGTGTATTCGCGCAGTTCGTCGCGCTCACGCGCGCCGAGTTCGAATTCGAGCAGTTGCGCCGCGCCGCGAATGCCACCGAGCGGATTCTTGATCTCGTGCGCGAGATTGCGGATCAACTGCTTGTTGACCGCGGTCAGATCCTGAATGCGCTCTTCGCGATCCGTGCGCATGTGACGCTCGTTCTCGAAGAGTTCGAGCAGCACGTAGTCGGGTGCGCTATCGAGAAAACCGACGATCGCATGCGCGTGCAGCGGCTCGTGCCCAGGGCGTTCAAGCACCGTGTCGAGATGCGTCGCATGGAAACGATGAGCGGCAATCGACGCAATCGTTTCCATCAAATCATCGGAGCTCGTAAAAATATCGGTCCATGCCATCTGTCTGAGTTGCCGCCTCGACAGTTCGAGCATCGCTTCCGCCGACGGATTCGCAAACGCGACCCGCAGCGTGCGCTTTTCGAGGACGAGAACGACCGTCGGCAATGCTTCGAACCCGGGCAGCAGGCCCGAGTCGACCAGTTGCGGATCATCGGACAGCGCGTCCGCATGTCCCTTTCTCGCCTTGATCAGATTCTTCAGAACCATCGTTCAGTCTGGCCGGTATGAGACAGTGAGGTGAATCAACAAACTGACTGCGGCTCGCGAGGCCGTAACAAAAAAGGGGACGGCGCCGCCGTCCCCTTCGTTACCGATCGCGAGCGTCAGGCGCGCGCTTCGCTGCAGGTCGCAGACGAAGCGCCATCGCCGCTTACAGCGAGTAGTACAGTTCGAACTCGACCGGGTGCGTGGTCATCCGCACGCGTTGCAGTTCGGCTTCCTTCAACTCCAGGTACGCGTCGATCATCGCGTCGGTGAACACACCGCCGCGCGTCAGGAACTCGCGATCCTTGTCGAGCGCGTCGAGCGCCTGATCGAGGCCGGCACACACGGTCGGGATCTTTGCATCCTCTTCCGGCGGCAGGTCGTACAGGTTCTTGTCAGCGGCTTCGCCCGGGTGAATCTTGTTCTGCACGCCGTCGAGACCCGCCATCATCAGCGCCGAGAAGCACAGGTACGGATTCGCCATCGGATCCGGGAAGCGCGTTTCGATGCGGCGGCCCTTCGGACTCGACACGTGCGGAATCCGGATCGATGCCGAACGGTTGCGCGCCGAGTAAGCGAGCTTCACCGGTGCTTCGAAGTGCGGCACGAGACGCTTGTACGAGTTCGTCGTCGGGTTCGTGATGCCGTTCAGCGCGCGAGCATGCTTGATGATGCCGCCGATGTAGAACAGCGCGAATTCCGACAGGCCCGCATAGCCGTTGCCTGCGAACAGGTTCTGGCCATCCTTCCAGATCGACTGGTGAACGTGCATGCCCGAACCGTTGTCGCCGACCACCGGCTTCGGCATGAACGTCGCCGTCTTGCCGTACGTGTGCGCGACGTTGTGGACGATGTACTTCAATTGCTGCGTCCAGTCGGCGCGCTGCACCAGCGTCGAGAACTTGGTGCCGATTTCGTTCTGGCCCATGCCACCGACTTCGTGGTGGTGCACTTCGACCGGGATGCCGATCTGTTCGAGCAGCAGGCACATTTCCGAGCGAATGTCCTGGAACGAATCGACCGGCGCGACCGGGAAGTAGCCGCCCTTCGTACCCGGACGGTGACCCGTGTTGCCGCCTTCGAATTCCTTGCCCGACGACCACGGTGCTTCTTCCGAGCCGATCTTCACGAAGCAGCCCGACATGTCCGTGTTCCACTGGACCGAGTCGAAAATGAAGAATTCCGGTTCCGGACCGAAGTACGCGGTGTCACCGAGACCCGAGCTCTTCAGATACGCTTCAGCGCGCTTCGCGAGCGAGCGCGGATCGCGCTCGTAGCCCTTGCCGTCTGCCGGTTCGACGACGTCGCAGGTCAGCACGAGCGTCGATTCTTCGTAGAACGGGTCGATGAACGCGGTGTCCGCGTCCGGCACGAGCAGCATGTCCGAAGCTTCGATGCCCTTCCAGCCTGCAATCGACGAACCATCGAAAGCATGGCCGCTTTCAAACTTGTCTTCGCCGAATGCCGACACCGGCACCGAAACGTGTTGCTCCTTGCCGCGCGTGTCGGTGAAACGGAAGTCGACAAACTTGACGTCCTCGTCTTTGACGAGTTGGATGACGTCGGCCACGGATTTACTCATAACCTATCTCCTGATTAACGAATTCGGCGGATCGAGCCGCCGCCCAAATCTAGCTGACCCGTCCGGGCCCGTCCACCCGATCCTGCAGGCAGAACGAAAAACCGGCGATCGAATCGATCGGCACCAATAAAGCAGCTTCCATGCCACACATGCGCCAAAGCGGCGCAATCCTTTTGCCGGCGCGCGTCCGCAGGGAATCGAGCGGACCCTCGCGGCGGCTTTGCCCAGGCGCCCGGCGCACTCCGGCACTATAGCGGTGCATTCGTAAGTCATGCGCCAACTTCGGACGCAGAATTGGTGCATTCCGCCCATTTTGCACCGATGCGGCGCATTCGACTCGCTGTTTCAATCGCGCCCTGCTGCCGCGCGATGCGGCCCGCGCAACACTCTCCGTCCGGCACGTTCCGTAATCGCTACGCGCAGGCGCCGCACGCTAGAATGATTTTTTGGCCCAAGGAGAATCGCCGTCATGAGCACGCTCGAACAGTTGTACGCCCAGGCGGATAAGCGCCGCGTCGAAAACCAGTTGCCGTATGCAGGCGCCGTGTCGCCTGCCGAAGCCTTCGAGCTGCTTCAGCTCGACCCGCAGACCCGGCTCGTCGACGTCCGCACGCGCGCCGAACTCGACTGGGTCGGCCGGCCGGTGATCGGCGACGGCCAGTATGCGCATGTCGAGTGGACGCGCTATCCGGGCGGCGTGCCGAATCAGGAATTCATCGAACAGCTTCGCCAGGTCGTGTCCGCCGATGCACCCGTGCTGCTGCTGTGCCGCAGCGCCGCGCGCTCGAAGCTCGCCGCGATCGCGGCCACGCAGGCCGGCTTCACCCACGCGTTCGATCTGCTGGAAGGGTTCGAGGGCGACAAGGACGGCCAGGGGCACCGCAAGATGGTTTCCGGATGGTGCTTCCGCGGACTGCCGTGGATCGGCGCCTGAGTTCGCTTACGTATATCTGGGACTATCGTCGGCACCGGACATGACACGTCGATGATGCGCGCCATACAGCGATGACAAAATGCCTCCGCGCCGACGGAGGTCGAACTCAGCTTCAGTTGCGCGATTTATCGGTTCCCGCAGTGGACACATCCGCGGCAAGCTCGACGATATCCCCGCCGAGCAGATGCACCCCTTCGCGCAGCTTCACAAAGGCTGCAGCAACAGCTTCGGGCTCGCCCTTCACGCCGAGATCGATGTGCCGGCGCGCGTAGATGCCGCCGCGCTCCGCATCGCCGACGCTCGGCAAGCTGAACACTCTTACGCCCGGAAAATCGGTTTCGATCTTTTCCATCAGCGGCGTCAGCGTGGATTCGGGCAACTCGAACACGAGCAGCGATTTCTCCGCGTGCGGCGTCGCGTGATGCAGATCCGCGTAGCGGGAATCCAGCACCCACTCGATCATCGGCCACGCCATCACCGGAAAGCCCGGCACGAAATGATGGTCACCGACCGAGAAGCCGGGAATCTTGTTGTAGCCGTTCGGAATGATCGATGCGCCGCGCGGAAACGTGCCCATGTTCAAACGATGACGATTGTCCGGCGTGTCGAGATCGACGGGGGTCGGCGAATTCGCCGGATGCATCTCGCGGATCCGCTGCTGGATCAGTACCGCTGCATCCGGATGCAGTTCGAGCGGCACGCCGAGCGCGGTGGCCGCGCACTGGCGCGTGTGATCGTCCGGCGTCGCACCGATACCGCCCGTCGAAAACACAATGTCTCCCGACGCGAACGTCCGGCGCAGCGTCGCGACGATGCGTTCAGGATCGTCGCCGACGTACTCGGCCCACGCGAGTTCGAGGCCGCGCGCGCCGAGCAGTTCGATGACCTTCGCCAGATGCTTGTCGGTACGCCTGCCCGACAGGATTTCGTCGCCGATGATGATGACGCCAAATGCCATTGCGGCCTCTCGATAAAAGTCAGTAGGGAGTCACCGCCGTGCGCGCGCCCTGCTCGTCCGCGCGCATGCGTTGCAGCGCGCGCAGGCAGTAGTAGCCGAACCAGAGCGCCGAGAACACGAGGATGAACGCGTAGATCCAGATGGTCACGGCGGTGATGACCGGAAACAGCACGATCAGCCAGACCGACGACGCCCACAGCAGCGTCGGCAGCGAACCGAGCAGCCCGCTCGCGACGCCGATCAGCAGCAGCGGCAGGCGATACCGCCGCACCAGCGCGCGCCGTTCGTCGACGCTCGCATGCAGCGCAAGCGCGTCGTAAGTCATCACGCGATATGTGAGCCAACCCCACAGCAGCGGCGGGATCAACGCGAAGAACGGCGGCACCAGCCATAACGGCAGCGTGATCACCAGCAGGACGAGACAGATCGCCGTCGTCCACAGCGAATGCACGAGGCTACCGTACCACGTTCCACCGCGCCGCATCTCGAGGCTCGCGAACTGCCGCGCTGACAGATGGCGGACCACGGCGGGCATCGACAACGTCGCGATCAGCAGCAGCACCGTCACGACGATCAACGGGATCGCGACCGCGATCACGATGAACGGTGCGATCACTGCATGCAGCGACGAAAACCCCAGCCAGCCGAACAGGTTATACAGCGTCGTCGTGAACGCCCAGCCTTCGAGCCACGTGCGCGTCGCGCCGGTCAGCGTCTGCCAGAAGAACCACAGGATCAGGCCCCACCCGATCGTAGCTGCGGCGAACGGCATGAAGGTCAGCCAGAGCATGCGCGGATGAAGCGCACTCGTCAGCGCGCGCCCGAACGAGCGCAACAGGTCATTCATGCGAGCCAGTGCCGGTGAGTGAAGCGGTCAGGAGAAAAGGAATCGGAACGGTCATCGGGACAGGATAAACCAGTCGCGATGACGTCGGTAGCGGGCCGGTTGGCCAAGATAGGGGCAAGCCCCGTGAGTGCGCTGGAAAGGAAAGCAACCCTGCCCGCAGACAGGCAAGGCAAGAGCACCGCTCAAACCGCCGCGGCATCCTCGCCGGGCGCGCCTGGTGTTCTGCGCTTCGGCGCGAGCCGCTTCGCGATGCGACCGAACGCGAGCCAGTGCTGCGCCCAGAAACCGTCACCGTACGAGCGCCCGTCGAGCTGGTCGCGAATGCCGGTTGGCTCCATTTCGCGGCTCCATGACACGCTGCGGAACAACATGTCCCACCAAGGGAACAGCACGCCGAAGTTGCAGCCGTACTTCAGCCCTTCGTGGCCATAGCCGATCGCATGATGCCGACGATGGAACGTCGGGCTGACGAGCAACCGTTCGCCGAGCCAGCCGAAGTACATCCGGATGTTGGCATGCTGCACGCTCTGTGCGAGATTCGTGATCGCGACCAGCACGACGAACTGCGCCGGCGGCACGCCGATGAACAGCGCGATCAGCGCGAAGAAGCTCGCCTGCAGCATATCGTCGAGCAGATGGTTGCGGTCGTCGGCCCACAGCGACATCTGCCGCTGGCTGTGATGCACCGCGTGCAGTTCCCACCAGATGCCCACGCGATGCTGCCAGCGGTGATACCAGTAGCCGGCGAAATCGAGTATCAGCAGATAGATCGCGAACGTGACGAGCGGCTGCGTGGTCACGCCGGGCCACAGATTGTCGATCTCGATGTTCGCGATATTGCGCAGCCGCAGCCAGCCCTGCACGTTATCGAAGAACGGCTGCAGCGCGAAGAAGAAAAAGAGGTTCAGGATGCCGAGCTTCGCGATCCACGTGTAGATCACGTCGACCCGCACGGCCTTGCGGTTGTCCCAGTGCTCGACCGGGCGCAGCGCCTCGAGCGGCCGCAGCACCGCATACATCGCCAGTACTTCGAGCACGCCGACGATCACCCAGTACAGGCTGTCGTACGTGTCCTCGTCGTAGTCCATCAGATCGAAGCGGTACAGCAGCGGCTGCACGATATCCACGTACAGCGCGGTCTGCACCGTGGAAACGAGGCTGTCGAGAGCGGAGAAGATCAGATGGAACATGGTGCCGGTCACGCTTCACACGTCGTGCCGGTCCGCATGCGGACCGGCGTTGCTGTCACAACCGTCGCCGTTACGCGCCGTTCGGCGCGGTGACCGGTGCGCGGTCGAAGAAATAGATGCCGTGCGGCGAACGGCCGACGGCGATCGTCTGGATCAGCTTGCGCGTCGTCAGGTCGATGATGCCGACGTGCTTCGCGAAGCGGAACGTTACCCATAGATACCGTTTGTCCGCTGACAGTTCCATGTCGTCGGGCCCCGGCATCAATCCAGTGATGTCGCCGACGTTGGTCAGCGTCTCTTCATCGATGATGCTGATCGTGCTCGCCACCCGGTTCGACACGGCGACGTGTCGCCCATCCGCGAGCGAGCGGAAGTTGTGTGCGCCCTTGCCGGTCGGGATCGTCTTCACGATCTTCTGGTTCTTCCAGTCGACCACCGCGACGTAATCCGCGCCTGTCATGCCGACGAGCAGGTACTTCTCGCCCGGCGTCATCCACAGCCCGGCCGGCACCTTGCCGACCTTCATCTTCCATTTGACTGTCTGTGTAGGCAGATCGATAGCCGCGAGTTCGCCCGATACCTGCAGCGTGACGAATACCGTCTTGCTGTCGTTCGTGAACGCCATGTGGCTCGGCATCACCGCGAGCGGCAGACGCTTCACTAGCGTCAGATCGTGACCGTCGTAGTGATAGATGTCGATCCGGTCGAGCCGCAGCCCGGTCGTGACGAGCCATTTACGGTCGGGGGAGAAACCGAGTTGATACGGATCCTCGATGTTTTCGATCCAGCGTTGCGGCTTGCCGGTTTTCGGATCGACGAACAGCAGATTGTTCGACACCGAATTCGCGACGATCAACGACGAGTTGTCGGGCGTCGCCATCAAGTGGTGCGGTTCCTTGCCGGTCGGCACAGTCTCGACGACCTGTCGCGTGGTCTCGTCGATCAGACTCAGCGTGGCTTCGCCGGAATTGAGCACGATCACGTTGTTCGCGTGGACTGCCGGGGAGAAGAAACCTGCTGCGGCGACCAATGCCGCGCCTGCTGCGAACGTGCTAGTCAAATGGTTAAAGCGGCGAAGGAAAAATTTGCGCATGAAGTGTCACATCGAAGAACAGGCGTCATTGTAGAACGTTTGCCGGCGCGCGCGGTTGACGCAGATCGACCGCGCGCGCCGAATCCGTTCAACGCTGCATCGATTCCCAGACCTTCGCGAGCCGCTTGACCGACACCGGCATCGGCGTGCGTAACTCCTGCGCAAATAGCGAAATGCGCAGTTCCTCGAGCAGCCAGCGGAATTCGGTCAGACGCGGATCGGCGACGCCACCGCGCTGCGCGAGCGCGCGCTGATAGTGCTGCGCGAGCGGCTGGAATTCCGCCGACTGCCGGGCGTCGCGTGCCGAATCCGCTTTCAGCTTGTCGATGCGCAGCGCGATGCCCTTCAGATAGCGCGGAAAATGCGCGAGCTGCGCATACGGCGTATCGACGACAAAACGCTTACCGACCAGCGCATCGAGCTGGTTCTGCAGATCCGCATGTGCGGCCGCGAACGGCTTCGCCTGCAGCAGCTTTTTCGTCGCCGCTGCGTAGTCGCCGAGAATCTGTCCGACGAGCCGCGCGATCTCCTGCGCGAGCAGCGTGAGCCGCCCCTTGCCTTCGTCGCGGCGTGCGTGAAAGCTCGCGTCGTCGTCGGGCAGCGGCTCCTGCAGGCACGCGCGATCGAGCGCGACGTCGATCAGCTGATCGCGCAATTCTTCCTGCGTGCCGCGCGGCATGAACTGCATCGCCATTTCGCGCACCCCCGGCAGGTTCTTCTCCAGATAGCGGATCGGCTCGCGCAACTGCAGCGCGAACAGCCGCCGCAGCCCCGCGCGATGAATCCGCGCGGCTTCGTCCGGCGAATCGAATACTTCGACGTCGCAGTGCGTGCCGCGATCGACGAGCGCCGGATAGCCGAACAGCGTCTGCCCGCCGCGACGGATTTCGAGCAGATCGGGCAGCTTGCCGAAATTCCACGTCGTGAGGTTTTCGTACAGCGCGGTCGTGGGTGTGGATGCGGCGCCCGCTTCGCGCTGGGTGTGTGGCGCCGGTGTCGCTTTGCCGCGTACCGCATCGCTACTTTGTGTAGAGGTCTGCGGAGCCGCACTCGTGTCGCCCGACGCATCATCAAGCGCGACCCCCGCCGCGATCTTCTGGAATTGCTGCTGCGCCTGGCCGCCCAGTTCCGCGCGCAACTGCGCGAGATTGCGGCCCATCGCGAGCTGCCGCCCGTGCTCGTCGATCACCTTGAAGTTCATGAACAGGTGCGCGGCCAGCGTCTCGAGCTTGAAGTCCGCCTGCCGGACGGCCACCTGCGTCTGCTCGCGGATGTCCGCAATCAGCGTCTCCAGCAAACCACCAGCACCGAAACGCGGACCGGCCGTGCGCTCGACGAACCCTGCCGCGTACTCCGGCAGCGGCACGCAGTGGCGGCGCAGCTTCTGCGGCAACGACTTCAGCAGCAGTTGCGTCTTCTCCTTGAGCATGCCCGGCACGAGCCATTCGCAGCGCCGCGCGTCGACCTGGTTCAGCGCATACAGCGGCACCGCGAGCGTCACGCCGTCGCGCGGCGTGCCCGGCTCGAAGTGATAGGTGAGCGCCATCTCGACGCCGGACATCGTCATCCGCTTCGGGAACAGATCGGTCGTGACGCCGGCGGCCTCGTGGCGCATCAGGTCGTCGCGCGACAGATACAGCAGCCGCAGCCGCTCGTCCGGCTGGCCGCTCTTTTTCACCTCGTCGCGATACCAGCGCTCGAACGACGCGCCGGTATGGATGCCCTGCGGAATCGCCTGATCGTAGAACGCGAAGATCAGTTCGTCGTCGACCAGCACGTCCTGGCGACGCGACTTGTGCTCGAGCTGCTCGATGTCGGCAAACAGCTTGCGGTTATGCGCGAAGAACCCGAGCTTCGTGTCGAACTCGCCTTCGACCAGCGCGCCGCGGATAAACAGTTCGCGCGCCCGCGCCGGATCCTGGCGGCCGAACGCGACGCGTCGCCGGTTGTACACCGTCAGCCCATACAGCACTGCCCGCTCGAACGCCGACACCTGCGCCGCGCGCTTTTCCCAGTGCGGCTCGGACAGCGATTTCTTCAACAGATGCGCGCCCACTCGCTCGATCCACTCCGGCTCGATCTTCGCGATACAGCGCGCGTACAGCCGGCTCGTCTCGACCAGTTCGGCGGCGATCACCCAGCGCCCCGCCTTCTTGACGAGCGCCGAGCCCGGCCACAGGAAGAACTTGATGCCGCGCGCGCCCAGATAGTGCGGCTCGTCGTCGGCTTTCAGACCGATGTTGCCGAGCAGCCCGGTCAACAACGCGAGATGGATCTGCTCGAACGTCGCTTCGCTTTCGTTCAGCCGCCAGCCATGCTCGCGCACCACCGTCAGCAGTTGCGAATGGACGTCGCGCCATTCGCGCAACCGCAGATGCGACAGAAAATTCGCGCGGCACGCGTCGGCAAGCTGGCGATTCGACTTCTTGTGCTCGACCGCTTCCGCGAACCACGCCCAGATTTTCAGCCACTGCAGAAATTCGGAGCGCTCGTCGGCGAAACGCCGGTGCGCCTGGTCGGCCTGCTCCTGCGCTTCGATCGGGCGGTCGCGCGGATCCTGCACCGACAGCGCGCTCGCGATGATCAGCACTTCACTCAACGCCTGCTGGTCGCGCGCGGCCAGAATCATCCGGCCGACCCGCGGATCGAGCGGCAGTCTTGCCAGTTCGCGGCCGAGCGGCGTCAGCGCGTTGTCGTCGTCGACGGCGCCCAGTTCGTTCAGCAACTGATAGCCGTCGGCGATCGCGCGGCCCGGCGGCGGCTCGATGAACGGAAACGTTTCGATGCCGGTGAGATGCAGCGACTTCATCCGCAGAATCACCGACGCGAGCGACGAACGCAGGATCTCGGGGTCTGTGAAGCGCACGCGCGACTGATAGTCGGTCTCTTCATACAGGCGGATGCAGATGCCGTCCGCGACGCGCCCGCAGCGACCCGCGCGCTGGTTCGCGGCGGCCTGCGAAATCGACTCGACCTGCAACTGCTCGACCTTGTTGCGGTACGAGTAGCGCTTCACACGCGCGAGCCCCGTATCGACGACGTAGCGGATGCCCGGCACCGTCAGCGAGGTTTCGGCGACGTTCGTCGCGAGCACGATGCGGCGCGCGTTCGACGGACGGAACACGCGCTCCTGCTCGGCGGCCGACAGTCGCGCGAACAGCGGCAGGATGTCGGTGTGCGGCGGATGGTGCTTGCGCAGCGCTTCGGCGGCATCGCGGATCTCGCGCTCGCCGGGCAGGAACACGAGCACGTCGCCCGGGCCTTCGCGGCACAGCTCGTCGACCGCATCGACGATCGCTTCCATCAAATCGCGATCTCGGCCGGCGCCGCTTCTCGGGCGGTCGCGTCCGCTCGTCCCTTCGGCAGCCTTCACCGCCGGGCTGTCCTCCGCGACCGGCCGATAGCGCATCTCGACCGGATACAGCCGCCCGCTCACCTCGATCACCGGCGCCGGCCGCTCATCGCTGCCGAAATGCCGCGCGAAGCGATCCGCGTCGATCGTCGCCGACGTGACGATCACCTTCAGGTCGGGCCGCTTCGGCAGGATTTCTTTCAGATAGCCGAGCAGGAAATCGATATTCAGGCTGCGCTCGTGCGCCTCGTCGATGATCAGCGTGTCGTACGCGTTCAGCAGCGGATCGGTCTGCGTTTCGGCGAGCAGGATGCCGTCGGTCATCAGTTTGACCGACGCGCCCGGCGCGAGATTGTCCGTGAAGCGCACCTTATAGCCGACCACTTCGCCGAACGGCGTGCCGAGTTCCTCGGCGATCCGCCGGCCGGTCGCCGACGCCGCGATCCGCCGCGGCTGCGTGTGGCCGATCAACCCGGTGCCGCCAGCGCCGAGACCGCGCCCAAGCGACAGACAGATTTTCGGCAGCTGCGTCGTCTTGCCCGAGCCGGTCTCGCCGCAGACGATCACCACCTGATGCGCGACGATCGCGCGGGCGATCTCTTCGCGCCGGCCGGACACGGGCAGCGCTTCGGGAAACGTGATCGGCGGAACGGGATTCGGTACGACGATCCGCGCGGCGCGCGGGGCGCCGCGATTCGGGCGCTCGCCACGGTCATTACGGCCGCTCTCGCCGCGCGCACCATCACGGCGCGCCGGCGGTGCAGACGGTAAAGACGGCGCGGAAGATGCGGAGGGTCCGGACGGCGTTGGCATGCGCTGCTTGTCGCGCGCTGCCGGCGCCGTGTCGCGGCGAGGCTGCGCCGGTTTGTCTTGCCCGGCGCCCGACGCATTTTTTGCGTTCGGCGAGGCGGGACTTTTGGGTACATTCGACATGGGGGCGCATTATAATCCCGGGCATGAATTCCCAAACCGACCTCGTCCCCACGCCCGCGAGCGCGCCGGCCACGTCCGCCGCTCCGGAATCCGACTCGCAGCATGCGCAGTTCGTCGACTGGATGCGTTCGGTCGCCCCCTACATTCACGAGTTCCGCAACAAGACGTTCGTCGTCGGGTTCGGCGGCGAAGTGGTGCATCAGGGCCTCTTGAGCGCGCTCGTCTCCGACATCGCGCTGCTGCAGGCCATGGGCATCCAGATCGTGCTGGTGCACGGCTCGCGTCCGCAGGTCGAGGAGCAGATGAGCCTGCACGGCGTCGAGTCCGAGTTTTCGCACGGCATGCGCATCACCGACGCGCGCGCGCTCGAATCCGCGAAGGAAGCGGCCGGCGAAGTGCGTCTCGACATCGAAGCCGCGATCAGCCAGGGGCTGCCGAACACGCCGATGGCGCACGCGCACATCAACGTCGTGTCGGGCAACTTCGTGACGGCGCGGCCGGTCGGCATTCTCGACGGGGTCGACTTCGCGCACACGGGCGTCGTGCGCAAGATCGACGCGGAATCGATCCGCCACTCGCTCGCTAGCCGCAAGCTGGTGCTGCTGTCGCCGCTCGGTTTCTCGCCCACCGGCGAAGCATTCAACCTGTCGATGGAAGACGTCGCATCCGCCGCCGCCATCGCGCTGCGCGCCGACAAGATCGTGTTCCTCACCGAAACGCCGGGCCTGATGCAGGATGGCGAAGGCGGCACCGAACTGGTCCGCGAACTGTCGCTCGACGACGCCTACAAGCTGCACGAAAGCGGCGAGGTCACCGGTGACGCCGGCTTCTATCTGAAACACTCGATCCGCGCGTGCCGCGGCGGCGTCGCACGGGCGCACATCATTCCTTATGCGCTCGACGGCAGCCTGCTGCTCGAACTGTTCCTGCACGATGGCGTTGGTACGATGATCTCGTACGAGAATCTCGAAAGCCTGCGCGAAGCGACGCCGGACGACGTCGGCGGCATCCTGACGCTGATCGAACCACTCGAAACCGACGGCACGCTCGTGCGGCGCGGGCGTCACCAGATCGAACGCGACATCGACCACTTCTCGGTGATCGAACACGATGCGGTGCTGTTCGGCTGCGCGGCGCTGTATCCGTACCCGCAGGAGCGTATCGGCGAAATGGCTTGCCTGACCGTCGCGCCCGAAGCGCAGGGCTCCGGCGACGGCGAGCGCCTGCTGAAGCGCATCGAGCAGCGCGCCCGGGCGCGCGGCCTCACGCGCATCTTCGTGCTGACGACGCGCACCGAACACTGGTTCCTTAAACGCGGCTTCGTGAAGGCAACGGTCGACGACCTGCCGGAAGATCGCCGCCGCCTCTATAACTGGCAGCGCAAGTCGCTCGTGCTGATGAAGCAGCTCTGAGCACTCACAATAACGACTGCCGCCCCACCCCGTTACAGGAGAAGCACAGAATGGCCCGTATGGTTCAATGCGCGAAGCTCGGCAAGGAAGCCGAAGGTCTCGATTTCCCGCCGCTGCCGGGCGAACTCGGCAAGCGGATCTACGAGAGTATTTCGAAGGAAGCCTGGCAGGCATGGCTCAAGCAGCAGACCATGCTGATCAACGAGAATCGCCTGAACATGGCCGATCCGCGCGCGCGCCAGTACCTGCTCAAGCAGACCGAGAAGTTCTTCTTCGGCGAAGGCGCCGATCAGGCGTCGGGCTACGTGCCGCCGTCGCAGAGCTGAGACAGGGTATTCGGGCGGGTTTTTCAGACCGTCCGGTCCCGACGATCCGCGCCGCGTGCGCGGATTTTTTTCGCCTTTTTGCGCGCCTTTTTGCATTATCCAGGGCGTCGCCGCGCGCTGACTGAACCGGACCGGCCGATCCGCCGGAATCCCCCGTCATACAAGGGCTGAGCGCCTGCCCACCCCCTCCCGCCACGCCCCACGTTTGCACGATCCTCTGTCATCGTGCTATCATGTGCATCGTTTCAACAGCAATTCACCTTCATTCGCGTTCAATTCGCGGCGAGGTTGCGCGCCTGGCGCAGGTCCTTCAAGGTCGTTCCCAGGCAGCGTCGCCCGTCACGGGTCGGATAGTTTTTTATACAAGAAGGCTTGTCGGTTGCCCGCGGCGTGAGCTGCGATTCATCACCGGCCTTTTTCGTTTCCAGCCTTTCATTGGCGCAGGCCGAAGTGCCCGCGTCGTCCTGCATCTGCCCCCCTTCCACGGCCACGCAGATGCAACCCAGTCAGCACCTCAAACGAGTGCAATTTCGCGACGGCCTGCGCGATGCGGCGGCGTCGGCGTTTTTCTTCGCCATTCCGTGGCTCGCTGGCTTCATGCCATCGTCCGCTCGCGAAACTGCACTTTCCCGGCAACCGTGGCCCGGCGCTCGCGTCCGGCCGCAGTCATTGGAAAGGGAGTTCCAACCTTGACCGTATCCAGCAACGGCAACAGCATCTTGCGGCGTCGCAGGCAGGACGACCGCCTCACCCTCGACGACATCACCGTCGTCGATAAATCCCTCCTGAAGCGCGCAGTCGGCGCGATGGCACTCGGCAACGCGATGGAATGGTTTGACTTCGGCGTGTACAGCTACATCGCCGTGACGCTCGGCCACGTGTTCTTCCCATCGAGCAGCCCGTCCGCGCAGCTGATCGCGACGTTCGGCACGTTCGCGGCCGCGTTCCTCGTGCGCCCGATCGGCGGGATGGTGTTCGGACCGCTCGGCGATCGTATCGGCCGACAACGCGTGCTCGCGATGACGATGATCATGATGGCGTGCGGCACGTTCGCGATCGGCCTGATTCCGTCGTATGACTCGATCGGCATTCTCGCGCCGGTGTTGCTGCTGGTCGCGCGGCTCGTGCAGGGCTTCTCGACCGGCGGCGAATACGGCGGCGCGGCGACCTTCATCGCCGAGTTCTCGACCGACAAACGGCGTGGCTTCATGGGCAGCTTTCTCGAGTTCGGCACACTGATCGGCTACGTGCTCGGCGCGGGCACGGTCGCGCTGCTGACAGCCGCGCTGTCGAACGATGCGCTGCTGTCGTGGGGCTGGCGCGTGCCGTTCCTGATCGCGGGGCCGCTCGGTCTGGTCGGCCTGTACATCCGGCTGAAGCTCGAGGAAACGCCCGCGTTCAAGAAGGAGGCCGACGCGCGCGAAGCGGACGAGAAAGCGCATGCACCCCAGCCGCTCCGCGAACTGCTCGCGCAGCAGTGGAAGCCGCTGCTGCTGTGCGTGGGTCTCGTGCTGATCTTCAACGTGACCGATTACATGGCGCTGTCGTATCTGCCGAGCTATCTGTCGGCGACGCTGCACTTCGACGAAACGCATGGCCTCTTCCTCGTGCTGCTCGTGATGGTACTGATGATGCCGATGACGCTCTACGCGGGACATCTGTCGGACCGCGTCGGCCGCAAACCGGTGATGCTCGCGGGCTGCGTCGGCCTGCTCGCGCTGTCGATTCCCGCGCTGCTGCTGATCCGCACCGGCGACACGCTGCCGGTGTTTGGCGGCTTGCTGATACTCGGCGTGCTGCTGTCGTGCTTCACCGGCGTGATGCCGTCCGCGCTGCCCGCGCTGTTCCCGACGCGCATCCGCTACGGCGCGCTCGCGATCGGCTTCAACATCTCGGTGTCGGTGTTCGGCGGGACGACGCCGCTCGTCACCGCGTGGCTCGTCGACACGACCGGCAATCTGATGATGCCGGCGTACTACCTGATGGGCGCGTCGCTGATTGGCATCGCATCGGTGTTCGCGCTGCGCGAAACCGCCCGCAAGCCGCTGCCGGGCTCAGGCCCGAGCGTCGCGACGCATGCGGAAGCGCATGCGGTGCTGCGCGGTCATCGCGAGGCGGAGGAAATGGACGACGCGTATGAAGCGGAGGCGACTGCGCGCGCGTAAGCGGATATACGCATAGGACATGCAGCGGGCCGGCGTTGAGGTGCAACTCAATGCCGGCCCGTTTTGCGTTCTATCGAGCGTTGCGCGTCGAACCGCCGTTCACACCGCCAGCGTATGCAACGTCGCCGTCGCATGCGCGCCCGATATCTCGAGTATCCCGACCGATACCGGCAGCTTGAAGCGCCGCGGTCCCGCGCTGCCCGGATTGACGAACAGCACGCCGTCGCGCATATCGACGAGCGGCTTGTGCGAATGCCCGGTCACCACGACGCCGATGCCGTCTCGAAGCAGAGCACCGGTCACGTCGGCGATGTCGTGCACGACGAGGATCGTCACCTGCTGGATAGTCAGCGTCGTGTGCGTGGGCAATGCATGCGCCCATGCACCCGTGTCGTTGTTGCCGCGAACGACAGTGAGCGGCGCAAGTGCGGCGAGCGCATCGAGCACCGCGGGCTCGCAGATATCGCCGGCATGCACGATCGCGTCGCAGCCGGCAAGCTGCGCGAGCGCTTCGGGACGCACGAGGTTATGCGTGTCGGAAATCAGACCGATGCGGGACGGTGGCGTGCGGGCGGACATGGCTGGATCGACAGTGGCATCGAGAAATCGGGCGAGTGGTTGAACATCGAACTAAACGAGAAACGCAGCCGCGCGGAATCGACTCGCAGTCACGCCACGGCGGCAAGACGCTGCCGTCTTCCAACGAAACGCTTCGTCGCACCCTGCACCGCCACCGACGCAACCGCCGCGCAAGCGAACGCAGACAACACGCCGGTATGCGGCAACATCGTCGCGGTCACCGCAAAGAACGCGGCAAACGAGCCCCGTCCGATCACCATGCCGCGCATCAGCAACGCGACGAAGCCGGCTCCATGCGCGCGCTGCGCAGACACCGCGAGCACGATCGCGAGCAGCGGAAACACCGACAGCAGCCCGCTCCACGCCGCTCCCATCGATGCGGACAGCGCCGTCACCGCGAGCGTCAGCAGCGCGCCCGCGAGCATCCGCATGCTGAGGTCGGCTGCACTGATGCGTGCGGCCGGCACGACGCCCGTCGAACGCGGCAGCCACGTCTGCGAAACCGCCACGGCTGCGCAGGCGGCGGCGAGCACCCACGGCAGTTGCGCGGGCAGGTGCGCCAGCAGCAACACGGCACTGCCCCACGCGACGAGCCCCGCGCCCACGGCAAGCGGCCACGCGAAGCGACGGCAGGTCCACGCATACGCGAAGTTGAAGGCCTCGGACGCGGCGATCGCCGCAATCGAAGCAAGCGACGCCTGCGCCGCGAAGCCGGTCCCGCGTTCGAGCGCGAGCAGCAGCACGATCGGCCCCGCGACCACCGGCAGCCCCGCGAGCCAGCCCGCGACCGCCGGCCCCCACACGCGGCCGGCGACCGTCAGCGCGGCGAGAAAGCCGGGCACCAGTGCAAGCTTGAGTGCGAGCAGCATGTCAGTCCTGCACCACGCGCTCGATGCGCCGGTCCGGAATCAACCACAGCACCGCGGCGAAGGTATAGAGCAGCACCGAGATCCACGGCGCGACGAACGCAAGCACCACGCCCGCCAGATAGATCACGACCGACACCTTGCCCTTGAAGTCGCGCCCCATCGCCTTCGCGAGCGTCGAATCGCGACCATGGTTGCGCATCAGCACGTGAATCAGGACGAAGTACGCGAAGGCCGCCATGCACAGCACGAAACCGTACATCGCAGTCGGCCACGGTGCGAGATGGCTCTCGCCGATCCAGTGCGTGACGAGCGGGAACAGCGACAGCCAGAACAGCAGATGCAGATTCGCCCATAGCACCGCGCCGTTGACCTTCTGCACCGCATGGAACGTGTGATGGTGATTGTTCCAGTAGATACCGACGTAAATGAAGCTCAGCACGTAAGCGAGGAAAACCGGAATCAGCGGACGCAGCGCATCGAGGCCGATGCCTTCGGGCACCTTCAGTTCGAGCACCATGATCGTGATGATGATGGCGATCACGCCATCGCTGAAGGCTTCGAGTCGTCCTTTGCCCATCTGCCGGGTTCCCTGTCGGTGCGCGCATCGTGCGCGGGTCACGGCGATTATCGGCGATGCGCGGGCAGGTTGTCGATGCCACCTCCCGGTGTTGCATCGCCTTGCGCCATCTCGTTAATCTTGTGAATCTTGTGAATCTTGTTATTCGAGCGGCTTCAGCCCGTCGAGCAGCGTGGGCACCAGCTCGCTGATCGTCGGATGGATGTGCATCGCGTATTGCAGCGTCGTGTACGGCGCGTCGGTGGTCATGATGTCGATGAACGTGTGAATCGCTTCGTCGCCCTCGATGCCGAAGATCGCCGCGCCGAGGATGCGCTTCGTCTGCGGGTCGACCAGCGCCTTCATGAAGCCGTCGGTTTCGCCGCGCTCGCGGGCGCGACCCACGCGCGACATCGGCATCGTCGCGATCAACGCGGGGCGGCCACTCGCGCGCACCTCGCTTTCCGACAGACCGACGCGAGCAAGCGGCGGATCGACGTAGACCGCGTACGCCATGATGCGGTCATCGACGCTGCGCGCTCTACCGTCGAGCAGATTCGCGGCGACGATCTGGAAATCGTCGTAGGACGTATGCGTGAATGCACCGCGACCATTGACGTCGCCGATCGCCCAGATGCCGGGCACGCGCGTGCGCAACTGGCCGTCGACGGCGATCATGCCGTGCCGGTCGGTCGCGAGGCCGGCGGCATCGAGGCCGAGATCGTCGGTGTTCGGACGGCGGCCGGTCGCGAACAGCAGATGGCTCGCATCGACCGGCTCGCCGCCCCCCGCTGCAAAGCTCACGCGCACGCCGCTGCCGCCCGCCTCGAGCGGTTCGACACGCGCCAGATCGATGCCGAAGCGGAACACGATGCCTTCGCGCTCGAGCACGCCCTGCACACCACGCGCGAAGTCGTCGTCCTCGCGCGCAAGCAGGCGGTCGCCGCGCACGAGTACCGTCACGCGGCTGCCGAAGCGGCGGAACACCTGTGCGAATTCGAGCGCGATATAACTGCCGCCGACGATCGCAAGATGATCGGGCAATTCGGTCAGTTCAAGCAGTGTGGAGTTCGTGTGATAACGAATACGCTCGATCCCTTCGACCGGCGGAACGACCGCGCGCGTACCCGTGTTGATGAAGATCTCGTCGGCTTCGAGGTCTTCGGTCGTGCCGTCCGCGCTTTCGACGCGCAGTGTGTGCGGACCGGTGAAGCGCGCATGTCCGGCGAACACCGTCACGTTGCTGGCTTCGCGCAGCCATGTTTCGACGCCATCGCGTGACTGTCCGACAACGCCGTCCTTGCGCGCCTTGACCCGCGCGAGATCGACGTGAACCGGACCGCTTACCTGCACGCCCAGTTCGGCTGCATGACGCGCGACGTGTGCGGCGCGAGCACTCGCGACATAGCTCTTGGTCGGCGTGCAGCCGACGTTCACGCACGTGCCGCCGAACGCCGCGCGCTCGACGACCGCCGTCTTTCTGCCACTTTCACCGAGGCGCACGGCGAGCGGAGGACCGCCTTGCCCAGTGCCGATAACCACTGCATCGAAATGCCGAGGCATAACCGAACTCCCGAAGCTGTTTGCTCCGCGTCATCTTACGCCTCGATGGGGATCGTTCCTTCGCGTTCGCCGTTCGTGATCCGTGAAAAAATTCCGCTCAATGCAAGCCTGGGCAACCTTAGGCAACCTTACGCGGCGCAATCGCCACAGTCACCGTGGTGGAACAAGCGGCGCGAGCGCTGCAGCGCCGCCTGCGCGCCACGTGTCGCGACCATGAAGCCAACCTGCCCCAGATTGAAGTCCTGCGAGACCATCAATTGCATGAGCGAGACCATCGGCAATACGAGTGCCGGATGATACAGCTGTCGTTCGATCAGATCCTTCATGGCCGCTCCCATCGCGCGGAGCCGCTTCGGCGCTGCGCTGCAATTGACGTTTCGATGGACCCATTGTAGGGATGCGGCGCCCGCGGATAAATGGGCCGAATGCGAAGTCACTTGTCGTGCGATGCGAACAATCGCCGGCGGCACGTGTAGAACGTCTGACAGGCCCGCCGGAGCGGGCCCGGAGGCTAGTCGAGCGGCGTCGCGATGAACTCCGGCAGCGTCTCGGCGCGTTCCGAAAAAGCCGCCAGCGCCGGGTAGCGCGCTGCGTCTACGGCTTCCGGCAGCATGAACTGCGTGAAGCGCCACGCCACCGCGACCGTGATGTCCGGCTGCATCAGACGTTCGCCGCACAACCAGCCTTCGCGGTTCGCGATCAGCGCCTCGAGCTGCGCGAACGCCGCGTGCATCTGCGCGTGCACGCGATCCACCCACGGTTCGTGCTGCCGCTCGGCGGGCCGCAAGTGGCGTTCGTACACCTGCTGGATGGCCTTTTCCATGGCCGCGAGCGCGAAGCCGACGAGCTGCAGCGCGTGCAGCCGCGCGGCCGGGTCTTGGGGCATCAGCCGCTGCGCCGGTGCGACCTTGTGGTCCAGATGATCGAGGATCAGCGACGATTCGATCAGCACGGTCCCGTCGTCCTCGACGAACGTCGGCGCCTTCACGACCGGATTGATCTTCGCGAATTCGTCGTAATGGCGAAACACCGACAGGTTGCGATGCTCGAACGGCAGGCCGAGCACGGCCATAGAAATTGCGACGCGACGCACGTACGGGGAGTCCAGCATGCCGATCAACTGCATCTTCGTGCTCCAGGTAAGGAAGACGATCGCCGGGGAACGCCGGCTCGCGCCGCGATGATGCGACTTTGCGAGTGTCGCATTCCCGCGCGTCGCGCTCAAGAAGCGGCGTATCGCTCCGCGGCGTGCGCGTCCCATTCCTCTTACCCGGCCTTACCGTTCCGGTCCGCATGATCGCCTCCTGTCCATCGGACGAAGCGCAATCTGCGCGCTTTCGTTACACGACGAACGGCGTCCAGCCGACTCGACACGGCACAGCGAAATTTTTTGCGCGACCGGCGCGCCGAAGCACCGCGTCGCGCCGGACCGCCTCCTACCCCAGCTGATCCTCGATCGACCGCGTGAGCGGCGTGTCGACGTCACCGGTATGGCGGGTCGTCACCGCTTCGATCAGCACGACCCAGCACTCCTCAGACGCGACCGGATTGTGCAGTACCCCCTTCGGCACGACATGCACCATCCCTTCGGTTAGCTCGACCGCGCGGCCGCCCTCGTATTCCATCCGCAGATGGCCGCGCAGGATATAGAACAGTTCGTCCTCGTCGCGATGGCTGTGCCATGCCAGCTCGCCCTTCACCTTCGCGATCTTCATGTACTGATCGTTGACCTGCGCGACGACTTTCGGCGACCAGTAGTCGGTCACCGCATCGAACGCGGATGCCAGATCGAACGCCTCTGCAAACCCTGTCCTGCTCATGCTCATGGTCATGCTTACCTCCACATCGGAATGATCGATACCGCGAGCAATACGCCCAGTATCGCGTTGACCATACGCCATTGACGCGGCGTCCGCAGCAGCCGCGCGAGCAGCACGCCGGCCGCGCACCACAGCGACATCGACACCAGCGCGCCGCCGCCGAATGCGCCGGCGAGCAGCAACGCCAGGTGCAGCGGCCCGTTCGCGAGCATCGCGAACGAAGCGGCCGCGCCGAGCGCCATCGCCCAGCCTTTCGGATTGAGCCACAACAGACACACGGCGCCGACGAGCGTCGTCGGCGCTGCGGACGCCTGCGCACCGCGCTGCAGGTCCGGCGGCCCGCTGCGCGCCACCTGCCACGCGAGCCACAGCAGATAGGCGCTGCCGATCGCCTTCATCGCTGTCTGCAGCGCAGGCGCCGCGAGCAGCACGCTCGCGAGACCGGCCGCGGCGGCGGCGGCGAGCGTCGCGAGACCCAGCGCGATGCCCGCCATCAGCGGAATCGAGCGGCGAAAACCGAACCGCGAGCCGGATGCGGTCGCGAGCGCGGTCGCGCCGCCCGGCGTGATGGTCGCGACGACGACGAACAGGATCAGAGGCGCAAGCGAACCGGCGTCAGTTGCGGACGCAGTGGAAAACAAGGACATGAAGGACACGCGGACGTAGCGAAAGGAGACGTCACTGTAGCCAGCCTGCCATCATTAGAAAATCGAAAGATCTTGATGGAATGCATTAGCTCCTATAATGCGACGATGATCCGCAACCTCGATATCGCCCTCGTCCGGACGTTCGTCGCCGTCGCCGAACGCGGCAGCATGACGGTCGCCGCGAATACGCTGCACCTCACGCAGGGCGCGGTGAGTCAGCAGATCAAGCGGCTCGAGGAATCGTTCGGCTGCAACCTGTTCGAGCGCGTCGGACGGCAGCTCGAACTGACGCAGGTCGGCGAGCGTTTTCTCGGCAAGGCGAAACGTCTGCTAGGGATGAACGATGAGATATGGGCCGACATGGCCGCGCGTCCGCTCGAAGGACAGGTACGGCTCGGCGTGCCGTACGACCTGGTCGGCGCGAGCTTCTCCCCGATCTTCAAGGCTTTCACCGAGGCATGGCCGAACGTCGAGATGTCGATCGTCTGCGGCTCGTCGCCGGAGCTTGCGGAGTGGCTCGCGCGCGGATCGCTCGACGTCGCGGTGATCGAAGAACCCGCGGCGGATTCGGGCGGCGAATGCCTGCGCGTGGAACGGCTCGTGTGGGTCGGCGCGCGCGGCGGCAGCGCGCATCTGAAGCGCCCGCTGCCGATCTCGATGGTCACCGACACCTGCGCGTTCCGCGACACCGTGCTCGACGCACTGCGCGAGCACGACATCGAATGGCGGACGGTGTTCGAAAGCGGCAACATCGAAGCGACGACCGCGACGGTCCGCACCGGCCTCGCGATCACCGCCTGGCTGATCTCGACGGTGCCCGCCGACCTCGACATCCTCGGTGCGGACGCGAAATTACCGGAGCTGCCGCCGTTCGCGATCGGCCTCTATCTGCCGGAGCACGGCGGTAGTCCGATCGCGCGCGAACTTGCGCAGTTCATTCGGGATGGGCTGTTGAGGCAGCATCGGGCGGCTGCGGCCTGATGCGGCGAATTCATCGCGCGCACCTGGACGCGCCGATCAATCGGCCTTGCCCACAGACTCGCGAAACACCGGCACACTACTGTCGCCCTGCGCCGGCTCATAGAACAGCGCGAACAGCTCCGACTGCGAACCGATGCCGAGCTTCGCGTAGATGTGTTTCTTGTGCACACGCACGGTCTCGAATGAAATCGCGAGCTTCTCCGCGATCGCGCGCGACGAGAAGCCGCTCAACGACAGCATCGCCACTTCGATTTCGCGCGCAGTCAGCGTGCCGCGGCCATGCTTGCCGGACAGTGCGCCGACGCGCGTTGGCAAATCCGCCGGCAGATCGACGGGATCAACGGCATCGACACCGGCCCCGACCACCGTCGTGCGCTCCGGCACCGCGCGGAAGTCCTCGTGACGCAGCCGCTGCTGCATCAACGCGAGCACCCACGGCGCGAACAGCGTGAGCAGCGCGATCTCGCGTTCGTGATAACGGCGCGTACAGCCGAGCGAAAAACCCATCGTGTGATCCGCGTCGATCACGACGTTGAAATGCACTTCATCGCCGACGATGTTCTTGCGGAAATAGCGCTGGTAGTACTCGGTCATCCGGAAGTTGTCGGGCGCGACGTCCGCGAGCGTATAGAAGCCCGATGCGTGCGTTTCGAATGCGGCGAGATAAAACGGATCGAGCTGATAGAGTGCCGCGAGATAGTCCTGGAACATCAGGTCGATCTGGCCGTCCGGCATCGCCTGCTCCGCGCAGACGAACGGCGGCGCGTGACGCGCGAAGCGCAGCGCCACCCAGCTGTCGAAACCGATGTGCCGCTCGAGGACACGCGTCAGCCGGGCCCAGAAATGCGGGCTGTCGAGCGCGTCGATGGCCGAGCCGATCTCCCGATGAAACGCGAGATCGCGCCATTCCAGCTCCATCCGTTCTCCGTTGAGGTAACCCACGTGGGTGATTTCCGGTCAAAAATAACACGCCGATAATGCACCGGACGACAACCCGAAGGAGACAGACGATGCAGGTGGAACTCGCGCAACTCGCGCTCGTCGACGGTGGCCTCGAACGCAATACGCGTAAGGTCGTTGAAATTATCGGCCACGCGGACACGGCTGGCGGCACGCAGCTCGTCGTGTTTCCGGAAGCAACGCTGTCGGGCTTTCCGACGCGCGAGAACGTCGCCGAAGTCGCGCAGACGCTCGATGGCCCCGCGCTCGCCGCCGTGCGCGACGCCGCGCGGCAAGCGGGCGTCGCGGCAGCCGTCGGTTTCGCGGAACGCGACGGCGAACGCTACTACAACACGACCGTGCTGATCGATCGCACCGGCGCGATCGCGCTGAAGTATCGCAAGGTACATCTGTGGGCGTCGGATGTCGGCGTGTTCACGCCGGGCGAGCGCTACGACACGTGCCTGTGGAACGGCTTCACGGTCGGCCTGCAGATCTGCTACGACATCGAGTTTCCCGAAGGCGCACGCGCGCTCGCATCGCTCGATGCGGACCTGCTCGTCGTCACCAACGGCAACATGGACCCGTTCGGCCCTGTGCACCGCCGCGCGATCGCCGCGCGCGCGATGGAGAACCAGATGTTCGCCGCGATGGTGAACCGCTGCGGCTCCGGCGACGACGGCCTGACGTTCCCTGGCGAGTCCGCGCTCGTCGAGCCGTCGGGCGAAATGGCCGCGGTCGCCGGCGCCGACGAAGCAGTACTGCGCGTGAAGGTCGATCGCGCGCTGCTCGAAGCGAGCCGCGAACACTACCGCTATCTGCACGACGCACGCGTGCCGCTTGCGCTCAAGCGCATCGAACACGACGACGGTTCGCACTCGCTCGCGATCGAACCGCGCCGCCGCCGCGACTGATCCGCGCTTCACCCTTCACGCTTGCCTCACCGCCGTTCCGTTCGCGTAATTTCATCGGCCGCGCCCGTTCGGGCGGTTTGTTCCGATCGCCGCCGTACCGCGCCCATTCCGGGCTCACGCTCCGGAGAGAGCGTTTCATGCCTGCCCGCAGGCTCAGGAGACATCATGCAAGACAGGGAAGATCAACCGCATCTGAAGCGCACGCTGGGCCTGCCGTCCGTGCTGCTGTTCGGCCTCGCCTACATGGCCCCGCTGATCGTGTACGGCACCTATGGCGTCCTCGCGAAAGCGAGCGACGATACCGCCGCCCTCGCCTACCTGCTCGCGCTGATCGCGATCGCGTTCACCGCATTGAGTTACGGCAAGCTCGCGCGGCTCTATCCGGTGGCGGGCTCCGCCTACACGTACACGCGCAAGACGTTCAACGCGCACCTCGGTTTCATGATCGGCTGGGCGACGCTGCTCGACTACTTCTTCCTGCCGATGGTGATCTGGCTGATCGGCGCCGCGTATCTGAACGCCGCGTTTCCACACGTGCCCGTGTGGATCTGGATCGTCGCGTTTATCGTGCTGACGAGCGCGCTGAATATCGTCGGCATCGAACTCGCCGCGCGCTTCAACATCGTGCTGATGGTCGTGCAGCTCGCGATCGTCGCGCTGTTCGTCGGCCTGTGCTGGCACTATGCAACCGCGGCGGCCGGTCCCGGCGGTATCGCCATGGCCGAGCCGTTCTTCAAGGCACATGTGCCGCTTTCATCGACGATGGCGGGCGCGGCGATCGCCGCGTATTCGTACCTCGGCTTCGACGCCGTGTCGACGCTCACCGAGGAAACCATCGATCCGAAGAAGAACATGCCGCGCGCGATCCTGTTGATCGCATTGATCGGCGGCGCGATCTTCGTCGTCGCGTCGTACACGATGCAGCTCGCGCATCCGGGCGTCGAGTTCAAGGACACCGATTCGGCCGCGTTCGAAGTCGCGAAAATGATCGGCGGCGACCTGTTCGTCAGCGTGTTCCTTGCGGGGCTGATCCTCGCGCAGTTTGCGTCGGGCATCTCCGCGCAGGCGAGCGTCGGACGGCTGCTCTACGCGATGGGCCGCGACGAGATCCTGCCGAAGCGCGTGTTCGGTTTCATCCATCCGCGCTTCAAGACCCCGGCGATCAACATCGCGATCGCGGGCATCGTCGGGCTGATCGCGCTGAAGCTCGATGTCGCGACGTCGACGTCGTTCATCAACTTCGGCGCGTTCCTCGCGTTCACTGCGGTGAACCTGTGCGTGGTGCGCATCTACCTGTCGGGCGAGCATGGGGACAAGCGCATCGGTTTTCTCGGCGGGCTGGTGTTCCCGCTCATCGGCGCGATCGCGGACATCTGGCTGCTCGTGAGTCTCGAGAAGACCGCGCTCGTGCTCGGTGCGATCTGGTTCGTGCTTGGGCTCCTGTATCTGTGCTGGATCACGCGACTGTTCCGGCAGCAGCCGCCGGAGGTGGCAATTTGATGTGAGCGATGGGGTGGCGGTAGGCATACTCCAATGCCGTCGGGTAACATGAAATCCCGAACCGCCGGGTCGATTGAATTCGCATCCGGCCTACCGCCAGGAAACCCCGTTGAACCTGTCTGATAAGGCTCGGGTTGAAAATGACCCGCAGCGAGCGATTCCCGGCAGACCTCAAACCTTCCTGTCCCAGGTTCCAGATGCCCAATTTAGCGCGGGAGGAACGATGAAGCACGCAGGCTCAACCGCCCTCGATCAACTCGAGCGCACCTTGCACGATTTGCGTGAACTGCCGGGTCTGAAGGAAAAATCGCGCGGCGTGTTTTATCAGGCAGGCAAAGCATTCCTGCACTTTCATGAAGACCCGACGGGACTGTACGCCGACCTGCGTCGCGGAGATCTTTTCGAGCGATTCCCGGTGAATGCCGTGACCGAGCGAGCCGAATTCGTGGAGCGGGTTCGCCTGGCGCTAGGTCACCGCTAGAAGGTTTTGTCCGCGTGCACTATCCAGCCAGGCTGATCGTGTCTCGCAGATAGTGCTGCATCAACCCTTCCAGTTCGTCGACCGCGGCCTTGCGACCGGCTATTGCCGCATCGCCATGAATCGCGACGGCTGCCTTCATCAGCTGCTGGACCACCGCGGCACGCACAGCAATCTCGGCGGGTGCCACATGCGGCGCCATGGCGGCCAGCACGGATGCGATCCCCCCATGCAGATCTTCCCGGATGCTGCTCGTGCCCGGCAGCGCGGTGCCGTACGTCTCGGCCAGCACCGCGAACGCGGGATGGCTCGTGCGGAACTTCAGAAACGTTCTCGTTAACCGGCTCGCGAGCACCGATATGTCCAGCGTCGGAGCGGCCTCGCGCAGCTTGCGGAACGTCTCGGCGAGCATGTTCACATAGCGCTCGAGCAACGCGCCCGCAATCTGTTCCTTGGTGGGGAAAAACTGATACAGCGAACCGATCGACGATCCCGCGCGCGCGGCGATCGCCGTCATCGTCGTGCCGTCATATCCCTTCTCGGCGAATTCACAACCTGCCGCCTCCAGAAGCACTGCGACCCGCGCGTGTCCACGCGCCCGCTGAGGAGATTTCGCCTGGACGCTTCCGGCACTCAATGTTCCGGTTGACTTTTGTGAGGGCATTCTCATATATTAAAAAGTGAGGATAACCTCACAATACACGCGACGATACTCTTTTAACCCGGCAAATTCAACGGAAGGCAACCATGCTGAAAAAACTCGACCCCCGAACCACCGCACTCGTTCTGATCGATCTCCAGCAGGGCATTCTTGGATTCGGAAAAGCGCCCCGCTCCGGCGAATCCGCGCTGGCGACCTCGGCGAGGCTCGCGAAGCGCTTCCGTGAGATCGGCGCGCCCGTCGTGCTGGTACGCGTAGGCTGGAACCACGATTTCGCCGACGCACTGAAGCAACCGGTCGATCAACCCGCTCCGCTTCCCGCCGGCGGACTGCCTGCGACGTGGTGGGACTTTCCCGACGCGCTCGAAGCAAACGAAAGCGATCTCAAGATCACAAAGCGGCAGTGGAACGCATTCCATGGCACCGAGCTCGATCTGCAATTGCGTCGCCGTGGCATCCAGACGATTGTGCTCGCCGGCATCTCGACGAACATCGGCGTCGAATCGACTGCGCGTGCCGGCTATGAACTCGGCTATACCCTCGTGCTCGTCGAGGATGCGATGAGCTGCGGCGCGTTGGAGCATCACCATGCATCGGTTAACTACGTCTTTCCGAGGCTGGGTCTGGTGCGGCAATCCGACGATGTGATCGAGGCACTTGCGCACTGATACGGGTCGAGGGAAAAGCCATGCGTGGTACACCGTGCGATCCCGTCGCCATCGCTTCGCCGGCGCGAAGCCGAGGGTATCGATTCATCGCATCGGTCGTGTCCGTTGCGTCGGTCGCGTCGCGCATCGCGGCCGCGATCGATGGCACGGCACTTGTGCGTACGCTCATGGCTCTTTTCCCGTTGGGCGTGCTCGTGGTCGTTTCAGGTTCATGCTGGCTGACATCGAACTAGCCTCGAAGAAAAACCAGAAAGGCTAGCTCCCGGTCCCGTGACGAACGGCACAACGCCGGGCATGACGAGCGGTCCATTTCGCGCGTGAGATCGGGCGGCTACTGTTCAGTCATCCGCGCGCCTCGATCGATTCAAGCTTGAGGCTCTTCAACGGATACCCGCATCTTTGGGCTGATACCGCGCGAAAACAAAGCAATCGATGCCCGAAGTCACGTCGGCCGACGCCTATCGACGCAAAGATTCATCTCCCCGGTTTCAAGCCTGATCTCCACAATGAAAGACCTCCAGGAGCAACGCCATGGCGACACTCGTCAACCTCACCCAAGCGACACCCACTGCCGTACAGATCTGGGGATTTCACGATCCCTGTAACGTCAAGGACGTTGCCGCGGCACTGAACACCATTGCGGCCGGCTTGAGCGGCGACGGCCACACGATTCACATCATGTCCGGGACCCACGGATACTGCAGCGGCCAGGTCGGCGCGGTAGCAACACGCGAACAGAAGTTCGCGCAGGAAGATCGCAGCCTGGCTACGCCGAAGACGAAGGACAACAAGGCAGTGGCACTCGCCGTGCACGACTTCAACACGGACAAGCTACCCGCACCCGATTACGTAACTGCGGCCATGTCGAAGCTGAACTCCGACATGCGCGCCATCGTGGGCAGCAGCACGGGCACCGCGACTTTTCTGCTCGCGTACTGCTGCAGCGCCGGAACGCGCTAACTGATTGCGGATCGCTGCACGCGCGGCTTCAAGTGATCGAAGCCGCACGTCCGACCGGCGACCCGCGCATAGTCAAAGGCCCGCGTTCCCCCGCGCACCGCTCCAGCGCCGGTAGCGCCGCGTAAGTCTGCGGGTACGCAACTGATCGATCACCAGCGTGAACGCCGCCGAGTACGCCGCGGCCTTTCTGCCGGCCCCTCCCGCACCGAGCGCACGCAGGCGTCGCTTGACGAGCGCCATGCGCGCAAGCGCCGCCATCATCTGATCCTTCCAGCCGACCGGCTGCGCCGCGACCGTGTCGTCGCCGCCCGCGTGCCAGCGTGCCGGCAGATCGGGCGCCAGCGCGAGCGCGGTCGCCATGCCGACCATCGCCACACCGTTGTCGAGCACGGTTTCCGCGACGGCGCGTCGACGGATGCCGCCGGTCGTCATCAGCGGCATCGTCGCGACCGCGGCCAGTTCTTTCGCGAACGACAGAAAGTACGCTTCGCGCGCGAGCGTCCGACCGTCGGCGGCACGTCCCTGCATCGCGGGACTTTCGTAGCTGCCGCCGGACAGCTCGACGAGATCGACCGGCAGTTCGTTCAGCCACAGGATCACCTGCTTCGCGTCGTCTTCGGAAAACCCGCCGCGCTGGAAATCCGCCGAATTCAGTTTGACGCCGACGCCAAAGCCCGGCGACACGCGCGCACGCACCGCACGCACGACGTCGAGCAGCAATCGCGCGCGGTTCTCGAGACTGCCGCCCCATGCGTCGGTGCGTCGGTTGGTTAGCGGCGACAGAAACTGCGAAAGCAGATAGCCATGCGCCGCATGAATCTCGACACCGTCGAATCCCGCGCGCTCCGCCGCGGCCGCGGTGGCCGCGAAGCGTTCGATGATTTCGCCGATCTGCGCGTCGGTCATCGGTTGTGGTTGTGCGAAGCGCTTGCTGTACTTGCCGAGTTCGAGCGCGACCGCCGACGGCGCCCACGCGGCGCCGCCCATATCCGCGCTGACCTGACGCCCCGGATGGTTGATCTGCATCCACACCTTCACGCCGTTGCGATGCGTCTCGCGCGCCCATTCGACGAACGGCCCGAGCGGCGTATCCGCTTCGAGCACGACGCCGCCCGGCCCGGTCAGCGCGCGCCCGTCGACCATCACGTTGCCGGTAATGATCAGACCCGCGCCCCCGTCGGCCCATGCGCGGTACAACCGGTACAGCGCGGGGCCTGGCAATTGCCCGGTATCGGCCATGTTTTCTTCCATCGCGGCCTTGGCGATGCGGTTGGAAAGCGTGGTGCCGTTCGGCAGACGCAGCGGTGCGAAAAGGGATGAGGACATGACGGAACGCCTGACGGAAAGGGTAACGCCGCTATACTAGGATTCAAGTCAACTTGAAGGTCAAGGGCGATGAAAATCGGCGAACTTGCGGCACGCACGGGCCTCGCGCCCTCAGCCATCCGCTACTACGAACAAAGCGGCCTGCTGCCCGAACCGCAGCGCGGCCCGAACGGCTACCGCGTCTACCCTGAAACCGCGGTCGAACGCCTGCATCTGATCCGGACCTCGCAGCAACTTGGTTTTTCGCTCGATACGCTGCGCGGCGCGTTCGCCCGCTGCGAAACGCTGTCGCCCGACGATCTGTTAGGCGGAGTCGACGGACGGCTTGACGAAATCGTCGAATCGATGGCGACGCTGCGCGCGCAGCGCACCGAACTGCGGCGGCTGCGCACCCTGTTGCTCGAAGCGCGTCGGGCCGGCAGCTGCGCAGGTCTCATGAAAGACACGCGCGCGCCCGCATCATCACCCGTCCCCGCACGCAAGCCTCGCGTACCCACCGCCCCTTTGCGCGCCCGCACGGCGCGCAACGGCCTCGCGCCGCGCTAGCCTCACCACACCGTCTACTGCACCGTCGCCGCCAGTTCCGCGAACTGCTGCGCACGCGAGTTCGCATCGCCGCGCCGATGCGCGATGTAGAGGGTTGTCGTCGTATCGTCGTCGCTGAGTTCGCGGAACACCACGCCCGGCACGGCGATCGCCCGCAGCGATGCGGGCACCAGCGCGACGCCGAGCCCCGTCGCCGTCAGTCCGATTAGCGTCGAGGCCTGCTGCGCCTCCTGAACAACCTCGGGCGTGAAGCCGCGCTTCTCGCACAGCGCCAGCATCTGCGTGAACAGCGCGACGCCGGCCTGGCGCGGGTACGCGATGAACGGTTCGCCACGCAGGTCAGCGATACAGACCGCACGCTTCTTCGCAAGCCGGTGACCCGCATGCACCGCGAGCAGCAGCGCCTCTTCGAACAGCGGCGTCAGCACCAGTTCGTGAACCGATGCGGGTGCTTCGGGCGGCAGCCGTAGCAGCCCGACGTCGAGTTCGCGTGTGTCGAGCGACTCGATCTGCTGCAGCGACGACAGCTCGCGCAGCGTGATCTGCACGCCAGGCCGCTGCGTACGATACGCGTGGATCAGCCGCGGAAAGAACGGCGACAGCGACGACGAATTCGTGAACCCCACCCGCAGTCGCCCCACCTGTCCGCTCACTGTCTGCCACACGTTTTCCTTCGCCATCTCGACGCGCGACAGGATGCCGCGCGCGTCGTCGAACAGCGCGTGTCCCGCTTCCGTCAGCGCGACGGTGCGCCGCGTGCGATGAAAAAGCCGCGCGCCCAGCTCGGTTTCGAGCGCCTGGATCGCAAGGCTCAGCGGCGCCTGGGTAATGCCAAGACGCTCCGCGCTGCGACGGAAGTGCAACTCCTCCGCGACGACCGCGAAGTACGCAAGATGTCGGAGATTCATTGATTTACTCTCCAAATCAATAAACTGGTTCCGGAGAATAAATCAAATCGATTTTCGGGGCGATACTGGTTCACACCGATAGAACAACGGAGACACGATGAACGGTATCGAACTGACCGAGCGGCTGCGTGCGGGCGAACCGGTGTACGCACTCGGCATCCGCGCGTCGCGCACCGCGGACGTGGTCCGCTGGGCCAAGGTCGCCGGATATCACACGGTGTGGATCGACATGGAGCACAGCACGCTGCCCGTCGATACCGTCGCGCAGATGTGCGCGTGCGCGCTCGACATCGGCCTGTCGCCGTGGGTCCGGGTGCCGGAACGCGACTACGGCACGATCAATCGCGTGCTCGACGGCGGCGCGCTCGGCATCATCATCCCGCGCGTCGAAACCGCCGAACAGGCGCGCGACGCGGTCACGGCCACGCGCTTCCCGCCGTTCGGCCAGCGCTCGCAGCTCGCGACGCTGCATTCCGTGAACTTCGAAAAACTCCCCGCCCGCGAACTGAACCAGCGGCTGAACGACGCCACCGCCGTACAGGTGCTGATCGAAAGCCGCGCGGGCGTCGACGCCGCCGACGCGATCGCCGCGGTGCCGGGCGTCGACATCGTCGGCGTGGGCTGCAACGACCTCAGCGCGGACCTGGGCCACCCCGGCGAATCGACCCATCCCGACGTGCTCGACGCATGCCGCCGCGTGATCGCGGCCGCACATCGCCACGGCAAGGTCGCGCTCGTCGGCGGGATGCCGGACGGCGATGCGCTATCAGCGTTACGCCGCGACGGCGCGGTGCGCTACATCTTCGCTGGCATCGACACCGACCTGTTTCTCGGCGCGCTGCGTCAGCGCATCGAAGCGAGCCGCGGCGCGGACCGCTAATTTCCTCACTTCTTCTTCAACCGATCCGATCTCTATCCGTCATGGCAGAAACTCCACTGATCTCCACGCCGATGCGCGACCACACGACACTCGCGCGTCCCGCATTCGACCTGCCCGCTCACGCGTGCGACGCGCACATGCACGTGTTCGGGCCGCTCGAGCAATATCCGTGCGTCGCGCATCCGCACTACACGCTGCCCGACGGCAAGCTCGAGTACTACCGGAAGCTGATGGACACGCTGTCGCTCGAACGCTTCGTGATCGTGCAGCCGAGCTTCTACGGCACCGACAACCGCTGCCTGCTCGACGCGCTGCGCGTTGCCGGACCGACCGCGCGCGGCGTCGCGATGATCGACGAAGACACCGACGACGCAACGCTCACGCGCTTTCACGATGCCGGCGTGCGCGCGCTGCGGCTCGACCTGTTCGCGCGCTCGGCCGAACCAACCGACGCGATCCGCGCGTACATCGGCCGGATGGCGAAGCGCTGCGCGGCACTCGGCTGGCATCTGCAGTTCTATGCGCCGGGCTGGGTCGTACGCAACCTGATTCCGTTTCTCGGCGACGTCGAGACCGACTTCGTCATCGATCACATGGGCTACATGCTCGAGGAAGACGGCCTCACACCCGCCGACTTCGATCGTCTGCTGACGCTGCTGAAAAATGCCCGCTGCTGGCTGAAGCTGAGCGCGCCGTACCGGATCGCGAAGCATCGCGGGTACGATGCCGTCGAGCCGATGGCGCGTGCGATCGTCGACGCGGCACCGCACAAGGTGATCTGGGGTTCGGACTGGCCGCACATTCCGGATTCGACGCGCGACACCGGCGAGTTGCTGAACCTGCTGGGCACATGGGCCGCCGATCCGGCCGTGCGCCGCGCGATTCTCGCCGACAATCCGGCCCGGCTGTTCGACTACTGAGCGACTACTGAGCGATAAAGGCACACAGCGATGATCCATGAACCGAATGCGGCGTTCGCCGGACTGTTCCGCGCATTCACGTCGGACCCCGCGAGCATCGGCAACCAGTTGACGCAGCAGATGAAGCGGCTCGACGCCGACGCGCCGCTGCTCGTGTCGACCGGCTCGGACATCGCGCTGTTTCCGGGTGCGGGCCGCGCGCCGCAGATCGAGAGCTTCCGCAAATCGACGCGCGGCTTTATCGAACTGACGGCGGTGTCGCATCTGCCGCTCGCACTTGCGTACCTCGCGCGGATGCGTGAACTCGATCATGCCGATGCACGCGACGCAATAGACAGCAACTGGCGCCACGGCGCCACCCGGCTCGTGGAACACGCGGCACGCGTGCGCGCGGCGAATTCGACCGCGCTGTGGCGCGACGACGTCGCGGTAAAAAGTCTCGCGGGTCAGGAAGCGAAGATCGCCGCGCTCGTCGACTACACGTGCGCGGTATCGATCGACATGCTGGAGCGTGCGCAGCACGAGCCCGACCTGATGTCGTTCGATGCGCTGCGCGACCGCTATTTCGCGCCGCTCGACGTGCTCGCTCACGCGATGCCGGTATCGATGAACGACGTGATGTTCGCGACCTTCGGCCTCGCGTTTCTCGACATCGTCTACCGGATCGGCAGCTGGCTGCGCGCGCAGTCGCTCGACTGGCGCCGCGCGATGGTGCTCGTCAGCGGTCGTGCCGGCCGGCCCACCGCGGGCGCGACGTGGGCGTCGAACAACATGTGCCATCTGATCTGGCGCGCGTCGGACCGCATGCTGCCGCCGGAGCGGCTGTTCGTCGCGCCGCATGCACCGTCGTTCTCGGTGGTGGATTTGCCGGACGCAGCCGGGCTCGCCGCACTCGAACAAACCTATCGCTCGCTGTGGCAGAACACGCGCGCGAGCATCGACGTGGCGCGCGAACTATTCCCCGATCACGAAGGCTATCGCTTCGAGCCAACGGCTGCGGAAAGCATGCCGCCGATCGCGTCGCCGGACGATCGCCACGCGATGAGCGCGCGCCTGCGCCGCATCATGGAAGACCCTGCGCAGCTGCTGTCGAACTGCGTCGCCGACTACATCGTCGATCAGCTGAACGACAACGGTAACCGGCCGGATGAAGTCGTCATTCCGGGCTTCACGAATGTGGATTACCCGGCGCCATCGCCGCACTGAAGCACACGCGTTTTACCGACGACGGAGCGGCACTCCGTCAGTGCCTGCGCGAAGGGCGACGCAGCCGGCCAACAACGAAAGCCCGCCACGGAGACGCATCGCCATGACCTCTTTCGACACAGTTGCACCCGACCCGCGCAGCGTTGCACCCGCCCTGCCGACCGCCGCGGTCGTGCGGATCACGCTGGTCTGCTTCGCCGTGTCGATGATCGACGGTTTCGACACGCTGATGCTGTCGTTCGTCGCACCGCTGCTCGAGAAATCGCTGCACATCGATCACGCCGCGCTCGGCCGCGTGTTCGGCGCGGGCTTCATCGGCACCGTGCTCGGCTCGCTGATCGTCGGCCCGCTCGCGGACCGCTTCGGACGACGGCCGATGCTGCTGCTCGCGCTCTCGGTGACCGGTGTCTTCACGCTTGCGTGCGCGTTCGCCGGTTCGGCCGGGTCGCTCGCTGCGTTGCGCTTCGTCGGCGGCCTTGGACTCGGTGGCGCGATTCCGGCGGTCGCTGCGATCACTGCGGAGAGTAGTACCGCGCAGCGCCGCTCGTCGGCAGTGATCCTGATGTTCATCGGCTTTCCGCTCGGCGCAGTGGTCGGCGGCGCGATCACGGCGGCACTGATGATGCGCTTCGGCTGGCCGTTCGTGTTCCTGATGGGCGGCGGATGCGCGCTCGCCGCGATCGTGCCGGTTCTGCTCGTGATTCCGTCGATGCCGGCTGTGCGTCGCGACGCCGTTGCGGCCACGGCTGGTCCCGACGACGGCACGCCGCGCCGCGGTCTCTTCGGCCGCGCGCTCGGCTCGTTCGTCGGCGACCTGCTCGCCGACGGCCGGCTCGCATCGACGCTCGCGCTGTGGTTCGGCGTGCTCGCGAGCATGATCCTGTCCGGCTTTCTCGTCAGCTTCATGCCGACGATCCTCAACCTGAACGGCGTTGCGCCGGACCGCGCCGCGCTCGGCGCCGTCCTGCTGAACTTCGGCGCGATCGCCGGGGCGCTGCTGATCTCGACGGTGGTCGGCCGCATCGGGCCGTTCGTGCCGGTGGCGATCTCGTTCGGCTGCGGCGCGTTGCTGGTGTTCGGACTCGGTCACGTGATCGGCACGGGCAACGCAGCGTTCGGCATGCTGTTCGTGGTCGGCGCGTGTCTCGTCGGCGGGCAATTGACGATCCCCGCGATCGCGAGCCGGCTCTTTCCGACGCCGGTTCGCGCGGCCGGGATCGGCTGGACGATGGCAATCGGCCGCACCGGCTCGATCATCGGGCCGATGGTCGGCGGCATCCTGCTCGCGCACAAACTCCCGCTCGACAAACTGTTCGCGATCGCCGCGGTGCTCGCGCTGTGCGGCTCGCTTGGCATCGCGCTCGTCGCCCTATGGCGTCCTCGCGACGGCGGCGATCCGCGTCCGCGATCGTCCTCTCTCCCCATCACTCACGCGGAGTCCGGTAATGGAAAATCGTGATCCGGGCGCAGCAGCGACCGTTCTTCTCACACCAGTCCAGACGCTCGCGACGAGCGGCGCACGAGCGGTCGAAATCTTCACGCTCGACGGCCATCTGCACGTCGCGATTCCGCAGCTTGCACTCGACATCCCGGGTCAACCGGCTGCGATGAACGCCGGCGACAGCAACACCGATCTGCTGATCTTCCGTTGGGACGCAGGCCGCTTCGTCGCATCCGACACGCTGCCGGTGCCCGGCGGCGAGGACGCCGAATTCTTCACGCTCGGCACACGACGCTTTCTCGCGACCTGCGGCGTGCGCTCGGGCAGCGGTCCGTATTCGATCGACACCGAAGCGGTGCTGTACGAACACGACGGCGAACGCTGGCAGCCGTTCCAGCGCTTCGACGTGTTCGCGGCGAAACAATGGCACGCGTTCGCGCTCGGCGAGCGGCACTTTCTCGCGCTCGCGCAGGGCGTCACCGTCGAAGGCGTCGTGCCGCGCCATCCGCGCGAATCGTGTCTGTTCGAATGGGACGGCGAACGCTTCGTGCCGTTCCAGACGTTCGACGGCAGGTGGGGCTACAACTGGGCATTCACGAGCGTGGGTACGGGTGCGGGCGAACAGCACTTTCTCGCGTATGCCGACCATGTCGACGGTTCATTGATCTATCTGTGGCACAACGGCCGCTTCGAACCGCTGCAGACGCTCGACCAGGCCGGCGGACGCGCGTTCTGCTTTTTCGAGGACGCCGGCACGCTGTGGATGGTCTTCGCGAATCTGAGCGGCACGACGCGCCTGTACCGCTTCGACGGCACGCGTTTCGAGCCGGTACAGACGCTCGGCGATGCGGGCGGCCGCGAACTGAAACTGATCGACGGCGCGCACGGCCGCTACCTGGTGCGCGTCTGCTTCATCACCGGCACGCCGCACGATCCGCACACGTCGCTCGTCTCGCAGATCTATCGCTGGCAGCGCGACCGCTTCGAACTGGCCGACGAATTCCCGACCACCGGCGGCACCGATGCCGCCGCATTCGTCGCGGACGGCCAACGCTATCTGCTGATCAGCAACAGCCTGAGCGCGGACGTCCGTTTCCGCGCCGACACCGTGCTGTATCGCTTCGACGGCTGAAGCGCCGCTGTGAAGCGTGAAGCGGGCCGCGCCCGCGCATAACACGTAGCGGCTTCAACCGATTTTCCGCTGTATGCCGAATAGCCCCTCATCGAAGGGGCCGGGCACCGCTTTGCCTAAAAAAAATCGCACCTATGGAGACGACGCAATGAAGAAGACGCTTGTTTGCAGTGCCCTCATCGCCGCCTACGCCGCCTGTACGGCGCCCGCCGCGCAGGCACAGAGCAGCGTGACGTTGTACGGGATCATCGACGCGGGGATCACGTACTTCAGCAATCTGAACGGGCACTCGGCGTTCGTTGCGAACGACGGCTCGATCCAGTCGAACCGCTGGGGGCTGACCGGCACCGAGGATCTCGGCGGCGGACTGAAGGCGATCTTCACGCTCGAAAACGGCTTCAACCTGTACAGCGGCACGATGGTGCAGTCGGGCGTGCTGTTCAGCCGCCAGGCGTGGCTCGGTCTGTCCGACGACCGCCGCGGCACGCTGACCTTCGGCAAGCAGTACGACTTCTTCTGGGACAACCTCACGCAGTTCGCGATGGGTCAGTACGCGGGCCAGTACTCGTGGCATCCGGGCGACTTCGATCACCTCGCGGGCACGCTGCACATCAACAACGCGGTGAAGTACCGGTCGCCGACGTTCTACGGCGTGACGCTCGGCGGGCTGTATGCGTTCCCGTCGCAATCGGTATCGGCGGGCACGGGGCGCGTGATCGCGTTCGGCGCACGCTACGACAACGGACCGCTGCACATCGGCCTCGCATACACCGACACGCACGACCTCGGTCTGAACGCACCGACCCAGGCCGGCACGACGCTGTTTCCCGATCTGCCGTCGGGCCCGATGCTCGCCGGCAGCATGAGCACGTTCGGCGCGGGCGCGAGCTATCGCTACGGCATCTCGCTCACACGCGTGCTCTTCACGAACACGCACTTCCGCATTCGCGACGACAACGGCTCGATGCCCACCTACGAAATCAACGAAGTGCTGCAGCTCACGCCGGCGACGTCCGTGCTCGCCGGCTACTGGCACAGCAAGCTCGGCGAACAGCGCTGGCAGAACGGCACGCTGCTGATCGACTACGCACTGTCGAAGCGCACCGACGTGTACACGAGCGCGACGTATCTGCATGTGTCGGGCGGCGCGGCGCCTGTGTTCCTCGGCGGCGGCGCGGCACCGGTCTTCGTCGACGGGACGTATGTGGGGAGCGGGAGTTCGTCGACGGCGGTACGGATCGGGATGCGGACGCGGTTTTGAGGGGTGCCCGGCAGGGTTCGATCGATGCGGACAGCAGAGGATCAAAGGAGACATCTGATGAACAGACATAAACACGCGGCAATGACGGTCGCACTGCCGTTGCTCTCGTTGATGATCGCCGGCTGCGGCAACAACGACGTCACATCGCCCGCTGACCCGACGATCGTGCAGACGCAGCAGGGACACGCAAAGGGCGTCGCGGCGAACGGCGTGCGCGAGTTTCTCGGCCTTCCGTATGCCGCGCCGCCGACCGGCGCATTGCGCTGGAAACCACCCGCGGCGCCTGCGGCCTATTCGACGAGTCCCTACGATGCATCGCATCTCGCATCCGAGTGCGTGCAGGGCACCGCGGCCGCCCCTGCCGGCAGCGAGGATTGCCTGTACCTGAACGTGTACGTCCCCGCGACTGCGACCGCGAGTTCGGCGCTGCCCGTGCTGTTCTGGATTCACGGCGGCGGCTTCATCCTCGGCTCGGGCGGCGCGACCGACGGCACCGCACTCGCGCAAAAAGCGAACGCGATCGTCGTGACGATCAACTACCGGCTGAACGCGCTAGGTTTTCTCGCACACCCCGCCCTCGCCGCCGAGGACCCGAACGGCGCCACCGGCGACTACGGCATCATGGATCAGACGGCGGCGCTCGGCTGGGTACAGAAGAACATCGCCGGGTTCGGCGGCAATCCGGCGAACGTGACGATCTTCGGCGACTCGGCGGGCGGGCACTCGGTGTACGTGCAGCTTGCATCGCCCGGGTCGGCGGGGCTGTTCGCGAAAGCCGTCGCGCACAGCGGAGACTTCATCCAGCAACAGGCGACGCTGCAGCAGGCGGAAACTGCGGGTGTCGGCTACGCGACCACATGGGGCTGCACGGACACGACGAGCGCAGCGTGTCTGCGCAACCTGCCGGCCGCTGCGCTGCTGCAGGGCAATCCGAACGCGTGGTACGCGACGATCGACGGCAAGGTGCTGCCGACGTCGACCAGCGACGCGTTCGCGAACGGCCAGTACAACCGCGTACCGATCATCGCCGGGTTCACGCAGAACGAAGGCACGTTCTTCGTCGCGGCCGCGTTCGACGCGCAGGGCAATCCGGTCACGACGAGCGACTACGAGGCGGCCATCCAGGGCTTTCTGCGCGTACCGGGTCCCGACACCGCCGCGCAGTATCCGGTCGCGCAGTTCGCGTCGCCGAGCGCGGCGCTCGCGACTGCGACCGGCGACGATCTGCTCGTCTGCAGCGCGCTGAAGGACAGCGACAACCTCGCGAAATATTCGCCGGCCGTGTACATGTACCGCTTTTCCGATCCCGCGCCGTACAGCGTCAACTCACTGATCTCGTCGTTGCCGCCGACCGGTCTCGACTACGGCGCGTTCCACTCGTCCGATCTCGACTACTGGTGGCAGCTGATTCCGACGCCGACGGCGAACCAGGCCACGCTGTCGGACGCGATGACGGCGGCGCTTGCCGCGTTCGCGCGCAGCGGCGATCCGAACGCCGGCAGCACGGTCGCGAACTGGCCCCTCTACACGGCGCAGACACGACAGACGCTCGATTTCGGTTACCCGATATCGAACACCTACGACGCGTATACCGCGCACAAGTGCAGCTACTGGTATGGGGAGCCGGAAACGACGGGGTTGTAGCGATAGTCGCAGCGGCAGCGGCGGCCGACGGAGCATCGGTGAAGCGCTCGTCGGCCGTCGTGCGAAACGGAGTTAGTCGCTGCCGGTCTGCGCAGTCGCCCCAGCCGGCACGAACCCGGACTGCTCCTCATCGGCAGGCGCCGCATCGTGCGGCACGACCTCGATCGGAATACGCCGGTGCGCGGGCCCGCCACGCGACCCCGCGTACGGCATCGCATGCTCCGGTGCACCGCATTCGCGTAGCAGCGAGCGCAGCTCGTTGATCACCGGAAAGACTTCGTGATTCCAGTCGGCGCCCTGGCGGTCGTGCGCTTCCTGCTCGCGCTCGACGATCCAGCGGTCTTCCTTGAAGATGCGCTCGGTGAACCACACGAGCAGTGGCCACGCGACGTCGAGCAGCACGCCGACACGCGGACGCCGCACCGACAGCAGCCCGAACGTGCGATTCGTGCGTTGCTCCGCATCGAGCGGCACGTAGATGATCCACAGATCCATCACGACCGTCTTCGACGCGTTGACGATGCGCAGCGTCTGGTACGGGTACTGCGTGCGGATCGTCATCACGTCCTTGTCGTTACCCGACGTGCCCTGACGGCTCTGCCCGAAGATGATCGCCTCGCCGACCGGCTGCTGCCCTTCCATCCGCGCGAACGTGTAGTCGACTTCGACCCAGTCTTCGCCGCGGCGCCGGCCGAGCGAACGCGCGCGCATCTGCCCCATCTGTTTTCGATGCAGAAACTGATGGTTCATGTCCATCAGGTTTTCGTGCATGAACGAGTAGTGGCACGCGACCTCGCGACCGAAGCGACGCGTCTTGTACGCAGGGTCGCTGGCCGCATCGAGGTTCGGCAGCGGATGCTGGTCCGCGAGTGCCGGGTCGCCGGGGAACACGAATATCAGCCCCGACACCTCGCGGCACGGATACGAGCGCACGCCGTTCGGCAGACGCTCGCGTCCGAGATACGGCACGTCGATGCAGCGGCCGGTGCAGTCGTAGGTCCAGCCGTGATAGCAGCAACGGATCGACTCGCCATCGACCACGCCGCCGTGCAGCGGCACCTGGCGGTGCGCGCAACGGTCTTCGAGCGCAAAGATCGCGCCTGACTCGGTACGCACGAGCACGATCGGCTCGCCCGCGAAGCGCACACCGTGTGCCTTGCCGCGGCGGACTTCACGCGACCATGCGAGCGGATACCAGTGATCGGGATGGATGCCGACGCGGCGCAGATCGCGCTCAGGCGTCTCGGGGGCAGAACCGGTTGCACTGCCTTCCAGCGGGGGAACTGCATGCACGGGGGAAGCCTCCTTGTACAGCGGGGAGCTGGGTTGACCGAACCCAAGGGCGAAATATCGATGTCGCCGCACAGTTTACTCGAACCTTGCCGGGCGATGGGGCTGGGATTGGTACCCGGTCGGTTCGCGTGGGTCGGGCGATATGGCCGGGGGAAAATGACCGAAGGAAGCAAACGAACGCTTCTGTTCACTCTGCTCGACAAAGCGACCTCCTCCGGCAGTCGGGTTAACATCGTCGCGAGACACGTCGCCTGTTTTCCCTAAAACCTCGTCGGGTTGGACCATGCGCTTTCGTCGGCGCCGCACACCGACGTCCAGGGACAAGCAGGCAGAATTACCCCGACCCGTGAACATTCGGAAAAGAACGAGATGAGATCGATGTATTCGATTCGCACAGCCGGACCGGACGATGCGCCGCGTATCGCGGTGCTGGGCGCGCATGTATGGGTGCACACCTACGCAGCGGCGGGCGTATCCGATGTCATCGCGCAATACGTACTGGCATCATTTACGCCCGACAAGATGCGCGCCCTCGTCGAGGACCCAGCTGTCGTTCTGCTGATCGCGGAGGCAGAAGCCACCCTCGCCGCCTACCTTGTGATGCGCTTAGGTTCGTACCATGCCGAAGTCTCAAACGAGATCGAGACACTTTATGTCCAGGACTCGTTTGCCGGGCAGGGAATTGGCTCAGCATTGCTGGCTCACGCCAGAGACATCGCGATGACGAGAGCGGGCAATCGATCGGTCTGGCTAATGGTGAACTCGCAAAATAGCAAGGCGATTTCCTTCTATCATCGTCTCGGGATGACACAGGACGGTGTAACGTATTTCGAGTTAAGTGGCGCAAAGCACGAGAACAAGGTGATGGTTGCGAGGGACTAACCATCTCGCTTACCGTCGTTCTGGATAGCGAACGGTGGATCTAGCTATCCAGTAGCGATACTGGGTGCTTGATCCCCGCCAAAAGAACAAAGCCGACCCAAAGGCCGGCTTCATCGCAAGGCATGTCCCCACTCACCCCGTACGCGCTTCACGCACCACCGGCTCGACCTCCCTGCTCCTGTTAGCCACGCGCACCGCATCGAAATACGCGGGATTTGGCGGACGCTTCAAGTACCGTCCCGCACCACGTTGCGCACGCAGATCACCGTTAGCCCACGCAAGTTCGCCGCGTGTCAGCGTATGCGTGGCCAGCCCCTGCACCGTCATCCCCTCGAACACGTTGAAATCGACGTTCTGATGATGCGTGTTCACCGAGATCGTCCGCGAAGCCTGCGGGTCCCACACGACGACGTCCGCGTCCGACCCGACCTCGATCGCCCCTTTACGCGGATAGAGATTGAAAATCTGCGCGGCATTGGTCGACGTCACGCGCACGAACTCATTCGGCGTAAGACGCCCCGCGTTGACGCCGTGATGCCAGAGCACCGCCATCCGGTCCTCGACGCCGCCGCAGCCGTTCGGAATCTTCGTGAAGTCGTCGCGGCCCATCGCCTTCTGCGACGCGCAGAACACGCAGTGATCGGTGGCGGTGGTGTGCAGGTGGCCCGCCTGCAGGCCGGCCCACAATGCATCGCGATGCTCCTTCGCGCGAAACGGCGGGCTCATCACATGCGCGGCCGCGCGGGTCCAGTCGGGATCGCGGTACACCGACTCGTCGATCACCAGATGCCCGGCCAGCACTTCGCCGAACACGCGATGCCCTTCGCTGCGCGCGCGCACGATTGCATCGAGCGCGTCCTTCGCCGACACGTGCACGATGTAGACCGGCACGCCGAGCACCCGTGCAATCTGGATCGCGCGATTGGCCGCTTCGCCCTCCACCTCCGGCGGCCGCGACATTGGATGCGCTTCGGGTCCAGTGAAACCGCGCGCGAGCAATTCGCGCTGCAGCCGGAACACGAGTTCGCCGTTTTCCGCGTGCACGGTCGGCAGCGCGCCGAGTTCGAGCGCGCGCGAGAAGCTGTTCACGAGGACTTCGTCGTCGGCCATGATCGCGTTCTTGTAGGCCATGAAATGCTTGAAGCTCGACACGCCGTGCTCGTGCACGAGCGTGCCCATGTCGCGGTACACGGACTCGTCCCACCACGTCACCGCGACGTGAAAGCCGTAGTCGGCCGCGGCCTTTTCGGCCCAGCCGCGCCACTCTTCGAACGCGGCCATCAATGGCTGGCGTGGCGACGGAATCACGAAATCGATGATGCTGGTCGTGCCGCCCGCGAGCCCGGCCGCGGTGCCGCTGAAGAAATCGTCGCTCGCGCGCGTGCCCATGAACGGCAACTCCATATGCGTGTGCGGATCGATACCGCCCGGCATCACGTACTGACCGCCGGCATCGACGATCGTCGCACCGGCCGGCACGTCGAGATCGAGACCGATCTGCGCGATCGTGCCGCCGGACGCGCTGTCGTGGCACAGCACGTCCACGCGATAACTACGGTTGGCGTCTACTACGGTGCCGCCGCGAATCAGGGTTGTCATGTCCTCGTCTCCTTGCTCGATGCGGCGACGCTACGCGGGTTCGCACAGCGTCGCCTGTTACTTGCCATGCGTTACGTCGCGCCCCGCGCAACGCGCGTGCTCGCACTACCCGCGAATTTCATCCAGATCCCATAGACCAGCGCAGCCAGCGCGAGTCCAACAAACCATGCATACGTATAAAGGCTTTTGAACGCATCCGGTACATTCGGAAACGCCGCAGGAAACGCGGTGTTCAGGAAGCCCGGCAGATTCGGCAGCACGCCGATCGCGAGCGCGACCACCGCCGCGATGTTCCAGCCGCCCACATACGCGTACTCGCCGCGCTCGTCGAACAGCTCGCGATGATCGAGCTCCGTGCCGCGAATCAGGAAGTAGTCGACCATCATGATGCCGGCCACCGGCCCGAGCAGCGCCGAATAGCCGACCAGCCACGTGAAGATATAGCCCTGCGTGGTCGCGAGAATCTTCCACGGCATCATCACGATCGCGATCGTCGCGGTGATCATGCCGCCCGCGCGGTACGAGATGCCCTTCGGCCAGAGACTCGAAAAGTCGTACGCGGGGCCAACGAGATTCGCCGCGAGGTTGCAGCACATCGTGTCGAGCGTGAGGATGATGAGCGCGAGGCCGACGCCGATGCCGGTCATGCGGCTCGTCAGGTCGATCGGATCCCAGATCGCGTTGCCGTAGATCACGACAGTCGCCGACGTGACGACGACCGAGATCACCGACAGCAACGCCATCGGCAGCGGCAAACCGATCGCCTGGCCGATCATCTGGTCGCGCTGCGTCTTCGCGAAGCGCGTGAAGTCCGGAATGTTCAGCGCGAGCGTCGCCCAGAAGCCGACCATCGCGGTCAGGCCCGGCCAGAACGTCGCCCAGAACAGCCCCGCTTTCTTTCCGCCCGCGACGAACTGCGACGGCGTCGACAGCATCGTGCCGACCCCACCCGCCTTCGACGTCGCCCACCAGACGAGCGCGATGCACATCACGACCTTGATCGGCGCCGACCAGCTCTCGAGCCAGCGGATCGAATTGGTGCCGTTCACGATGAAGTAGATCTGCAGCGCCCAGAACGCGAGAAAACACGCGGCCTGGCCGATGGAAATGTCGATGAGCGGCAACGCCGTGCCGTGCAACGCGTTGCCGGTCAGGATGTTCAGCAGCGTGTAGATCGCGCTGCCGCCGAGCCAGGTCTGGATGCCGTACCACCCACACGCGACGATCGCGCGCAGCAGCGCCGGCAGTTTCGCGCCCTGCGTGCCGAACGACGAACGCACGAGCACCGCGTACGGAATGCCGTGCTTCGCGCCCGCATGGCCGATCAGCAGCATCGGCACGAGCACGATCACATTGCCGAGCAGCACGGTCAGCACCGCCTGCCACGGCGACATGCCCTGCTCGGTGAGCCCGGCTGCGAGCATGTACGACGCGATGTTCATCACCATGCCGACCCACAGCGCGGCGAAGTGATACCACCGCCACGTGCGCTGCGCGCTGCCGGTCGGCGCGAGGTCGTCGTTGTACAGCGCGCTGTCGTGGACACTGGCCTGCAACGGCGAATCGCCGGGTACCGCGGACTGATTCATCGAAAGATCTCCCATCGTCGAAAAGCCGGCGCGCCGTCGTGGTTGCGGCGCGTCCGGCGGGAGCACGCGTTGCGTGCGGTACGTGCGGTACGTGCGGTACGTGCTGTATGTCGCTTAATACGTTTTACTCATGCGGCGTGTGCTGTGCGGTCCAGCTGATCGTCAGCCGCGACGATGCGCGCGGGGTTGTTCGGATGCGTCGTCCAGTTCGACGACGCGCCCGAATCGACGCGCTCCATCGTGATGCACTCGTCGACCGGGCACACGTGCATGCATAAATTGCACCCGACGCAGTGCTCGTCGACCACCTCGAAGTGCCGCACGCCGTCCTTCTCGCGCAGGATCGCCTGGTGGGCCGTGTCTTCGCACGCGATGTGGCACAGCCCGCACTGGATGCAGCGGTCCTGATCGATGCGCGCCTTGATGTCGTATTGCAGGTTCAGGTATTGCCAGTCGGTGACGTTCGGCACGGCGCGGCCGCGGATGTCGTCGAGCGTCGCGTAGCCTTTTTCGTCCATCCAGTTAGAAAGGCCGTCGACAAGATCGGAGACGATACGAAAGCCGTAATGCATCGCGGCCGTGCAGATCTGCACATTGCCCGCGCCGAGCACGATGAACTCGGCCGCGTCGCGCCAGGTCGTGATACCGCCGATGCCGGAGATCGGCAGGCCCGGTGTCTCTGCGTCGCGCGCGATCTCGGCGACCATGTTCAGCGCGATCGGCTTCACCGCCGGTCCGCAGTAGCCGCCGTGCGTGCCCTTGCCGTCGACGGTCGGCATCGGCGCCATCTGGTCAAGATCGACCGCGACGATCGAGTTGATCGTGTTGATCAGCGACACACCGTCGGCACCGCCCTTGTAGGCGGCGCGCGAGCCGAGCCGGATGTCGCTGATGTTCGGCGTGAGCTTGACGAGGCACGGCAGCCGTGTGCCCTCCTTCACCCAGCGCGTGACCATCTCGACGTATTCGGGCACCTGGCCCACGGCCGCACCCATCCCGCGTTCGCTCATCCCGTGCGGGCAGCCGAAATTCAGTTCGACCGCATCGGCGCCGGTGTCCTCGACGAGCGGCAGGATCCACTTCCAGTCGCGCTCGTTGCACGGCACCATCAGCGACACGATCATCGCGCGGTCGGGCCAGTCGCGCTTCACCTGCGCGATCTCGCGCAGGTTCACGTCGAGCGGCCGGTCGGTGATCAACTCGATGTTGTTCAGCCCGGCCATGCGCTGGCCGTTCCACTGGACCGCGCCGTAGCGCGAGCTGACGTTGACGACGTGCGGATCGAGTCCGAGCGTCTTCCACACGACACCGCCCCAGCCCGCCTCGAAGGCGCGGTTGACGTTGTAGGCCTTGTCGGTCGGCGGCGCGGACGCGAGCCAGAATGGATTCGGCGACGTGATGCCGGCAATCGTGCAGCGAAGATCAGCCATGTTCGGCTCCGTGGGGACTGTGTTTTTTATCCGGTGTCGTGCGGCTGCGTATCTAGACCTAAGCCGCGCGTATCGCCGTGCGCGCGAACATCCGGTCGATCGACGCCGCGGCGAGCTTGCCGTCCTGCACGGCCTGCACCGTCAGATCAAGCCCGGTCGCCGCGCAGTCGCCACCCGCCCACACATCCGGCAGCGACGTGCGACGCTCGTCGTCGACTTCGATGCGCGTGCCGTCGTGCGTCAGCAGGTCCGCGTCGACACCGGTCGCGACGAGTGTCTGGCCAATCGCCTTCAGCACCATGTCCGCTGCTACGATGAAGCGTTCGGCGCCTTCGTTCACGGTACTGCGCTCGAATTCGACACCGGTTACGCCGTTGCCGTCGCCGAGCACGCGCACCGGACGCGCGTCGAGCACCAGCGCGACGCCCTCGGTCTGCGCAAATTCGCGCTCGGCCCACGTCGCGCTCATCGCGTCGACGCCGCGCCGGTACACCATCGTCACGCTCTGCGCACCGAGCTTGCGGCTCTGCACCGCGGCATCGACAGCCGTGTTGCCGCCGCCGATCACGACGACGCGACGGCCCACCGGCAGCGTCGACAGATCGTCGGCCTGGCGCAGCCGCGCGATGAAGTCCACTGCGTCGAGCACGCCCGCGAAATCTTCGCCTTCGATCCGCAGCGCACGCACGCCCGCGAACCCGACGCCGAGAAACACCGCGTCGTACTGCGCGCGCAGATCGGCGAGCCGCATGTCGCGGCCGAGCGCGACACCATCGCGCCAGTCGATGCCGCCGATCGACAGCAGCCACGCCACCTCGCGCTGCGCGAAATCGTCGACGGTCTTGTACGCGGCGATCCCGTATTCGTTCAGGCCGCCCGCTTTCGGATGCGCATCGAACAGCGTCACTGCGTGACCGGCCATCGCGAGACGATGCGCACACGCGAGCCCCGCTGGCCCCGCGCCGACGACCGCGACGCGTCGCCCGCTATCGGCCGTTCGATGGAACAGCGTCACGCCGGATGCCATCGCCCAGTCGGTTGCATGGCGCTGCAGCGCACCGATCGCGACCGGTTCGCCGTCCTGGTGATGACGCACGCACGCGCCTTCGCACAGGATCTCGGTCGGGCACACGCGCGCGCACATGCCGCCGAGCGGATTCGCCGACAGGATGTCGTGCGCGGCGCCCTTCAGATTGCCGTTGCCGATCTTGCGAATGAAGCTGGGGATGTCGATCTGCGTCGGACACGCGTGCACGCACGGCGCGTCATAGCAGTAATGGCAGCGGCTCGCGGCGACGGCCGCGGCCTGCGCGTCGAGCAGCGGGGCGACATCGCCGAACCGGCATGCGAGTTCGTCGGCAGGTAGGCGACCTGCTGCAATGTCGCCCGTTTCCTTGATAGCCATGCGCACTCCTTGGAGCAGGTGTTAAAGCGTATGTCTTCGGTTTAGTGAAGGCGGCACGAACCTGCCGGCTTCGTGCGAACGAGGCCGGACATTCAAACTGCTGTATTCGTTAAACGACCGACGCCAGCCGAAACTCAGGAAGCCGGTTCGCGCGCGCGTTCGAGCATCGCGTGCAGCAGCACGTTCGCGCCGGCCTCGATCCATTCAAGCGTCGCGTCTTCGATCTCGTTGTGGCTGATGCCGTCGATGCACGGCACGAACACCATCGACGTCGGCGCGACCTTCGACAGGTAGCACGCATCGTGGCCCGCGCCCGACACGATGTCGCGATGCGGATAGCCGAAGCGCTGCGCCGCGCTGCGCACCGACTGCACGCAGGCAGCGTCGAACGCGATCGGCGCGTAGTAGAAAATCTGTTCGAGCTGCGTTTCCAGACCGATACCGCCCGCGATACGCGCGACACCTTCGCGCAACGCCGCGTCCATCTGTGCGAGCACGGCGTCTTCCGGATGACGGAAATCGACGGTGAAGAACACGCGACCCGGAATCACGTTGCGCGAGTTCGGATGCACCTGCATCATCCCGACCGTCGCGCAGGCGAGCGGCGCGAAATCGAGCCCGATGCGGTTCACCAGATCGACGATGCGTGCCGCGCCGAGCAGCGCGTCACGGCGTCGCGGCATCGGCGTCGGACCCGCGTGTGCCTCCTGCCCGGTCAGCACGATCTCGTACCAGCGCTGCCCCTGCGCGTCGGTCACGACACCGATGGTCTTCTGCTCCGCTTCGAGAATCGGCCCCTGCTCGATGTGCAGTTCGAACGCCGCGTGAATCGGCCGGCCACCGCACGGCACGTCGCCCGCATAACCGATGCGCTGCAGTTCTTCGCCGATCGTCTTGCCGTCGACGTCCTTGCGCGACAGGCCATAGTCGAGCGTGAACACGCCCGCGAACACGCCCGACGCGACCATTGCGGGCGCGAAGCGCGAGCCTTCCTCGTTGGTCCAGATTACGACTTCGATTGGACGCTCGGTCTCGATGCCGCGATCGTTCAGACTGCGGATCACCTCGAGGCCGCCGAGCACGCCGTAGATGCCGTCGAAGCGGCCACCCGTCGGCTGCGAATCCGCGTGCGAACCGGTGACGACCGGCGTCGCGTTCGCATCGCGGCCCGCACGGCGCATGAACACATTGCCCATCTGGTCGACGCTGACCGTGCAGCCCGCCTCCTTCGCCCAGCTCACGATCAGGTCGCGTCCCTCGCGGTCGAGGTCCGTCAGCGCGAGGCGGCACACGCCGCCTTTGGGCGTGGCACCGATCTTCGCCATCGTCATCAGGCTGTCCCACAGACGCTGCCCGTTCACGTGGATCGACAGGTCCAGCGCTGCTTCGGTCACTGCGTTCATCGTATGTACTCCTCGTCCGGACGGATCGTGCGATCCGTCCTTGCAGGCCGCCGTGTTGCGCACGGCGGGTGGGGATAAAGGACGCTTCGAAGCGTCTTCATGAGTTGCTTCGTGAGTTGCTCAATGCAGCCGTGAGTTGTATTCAGTGCTTCATGTTGCGCGCCCAGCCGGTGCATCCACGCCGGACTTTGGGGCCCCGCGCCCGCGGCCGGTGCATTGCCGCGAAGCCGTTTGGGTCCCTCTGCTTCCGCTGCGCCAATCCTGTCCGATTGGACAGGTTTTAGACGATTAACGCCGACATTTCAATGACTTCTTTCTGAGCGAAAAGCGTGCCATTGCGAGATAGCAAAAACCCTGGGCGGGTTGCGTGACGCCGCCGGTCGTACCGATGTGGCTACAATGACGCGACCCAGCCGGACGAGGCCCGACGATGAAGAGCGACGACACGCCTGCGACGAATGCGGGTTCCGCCGAAAACGGTACGCCGCCGAAGCGGCGCAAGGCGCACATCCGCCATACGAACGAAGCGCATCTGCTGGCGTGCGCGGAGGCCGTGTTCGCCGAACGCGGTCTCGAAGGCGCGAGCACCGCGATGATCGCGGAACGCGCGGGCCTGCCGAAAGCCAACCTGCACTACTACTTCCCGACCAAGCTCCACCTGTACCGCCGGGTGCTCGAAGACGTGTTCGAGGAATGGCATCGCGCGGCCGACACGTTCGATGCGAGCGACGACCCGGCCGAAGCGATCGCCGGCTACGTGCGCGCGAAAATGGCGCTGTCGCGGCGCCGGCCGCTCGGCTCGAAGGTGTGGGCGAACGAGATCATCCACGGCGCGACGCACATGCAGGACATCCTCGCGGAGCGCGTGAAACCGTGGATGGAAACACGCATCACGATGATCGACGACTGGATTGCGCGCGGGCTGATCGCACGCGTCGACGCGCGCACGTTCCTGTTCACGATCTGGGCGCTGACCCAGCACTTCGCCGATTTCGATGCGCAAATCGCTGCGCTTGCGGGCAAGCGCGCGCTGTCGAAGAAAGCGTTCGACGCGACGACTGAGGAGGTTGTTGCGCTGGTGTTGCGGGCCTGTGGCGCATCTAGTGCTTCTGAGTCTAAAGCTGGCTCGCGCTAGGCGATCTGTATAGCAATCAACTTGCAAACGCGAGGTTCTGCAATGTCATTTCTGAGCAAGATCTTCAGCGGCAAGCCCGCGTCCGATAAACAGGTACTGCCCCCTGCCGGCTACGCTGAGCGCTATGCCGACTATGTCCGATCACGTCACCCCAGCTACGAAGTCAGGGTGCAGCACGGCGACACGGCAGCGATGACGAGTGTTCACTGGAAAGACGAGCAAGGTGGTAGCGCGAACCAGTTTATCGGCAACTGCTATAGCCGCTATCTGCTGGACCCGGACAGCCTCGACGCGCTGTTTGAAGAGCAACGGATGCAGGCCGAAACCACGCTCGCCAGCTTCGATCAGCCGGGACCCGTACTCGATATGATCATGCCTGTGCTCAAGCCGGTTGGCTGGTATCAGGTCGCCGTGAACCAGCTGAAACAAGGGGACATTTCTACCGCGGAAAGCCGCTTTGTCGTCGAACCATTCGTCGACGAGCTCGTGTTGACCTACGTTGAGGATCGCCCCGATCAAATGAGCTACCTGAGTCCGAAGCAGGTGGGCGATCTCGGACTGGATCAGGCGTCGCTATTCGACGTCGCACGATCGAACCTGCGCAAGTTGCTGCCCCAGCTCGTCATCAAGGGCGGGGGTGGCCGGTTCGCAGCGCGGCTCGATCGCAACTACGACGCGAGCATGATTCTGCTGTTCGACGAATGGCGCGATCGCGTGGCGGTAGAGGGCGACCCGGTCATCGCTCTGCCGGCGCGAGATGAAGTATTGATCTGCGGCAGCGCGGATACGGACACCATTAGCGGCTTGCGTCAGATGGCCGCGGAGATTGTCGCCGGTTCGCCCTACTCTCTGTCCGCGAGGCTGTTTGTCTGGCGCGAAGATCGGCTGCAGGTCCTGGCAGCGTAATCGTCACCAACCCATTTCGAATGGAGCGGATTCAATGCAGCTTCTCGATCACGTTTCGATAGGCGTCAACGACATTCACGCAGCGCGTCCGTTCTACGACGCGATCATGAACGCGCTAGGCGCGACTAAAGTCTATGAGCGTTCCGACGCACTGGGCTATGGCGAACGTTGCTCGTCGGACGATACGGTATCGACTTGCCTTTCGGTTTATCTGGACCCCGCGACGATCGACGAGAACAAACGCCACTGGTGCTTCAAGGCGTTGTCCCGCCAGCACGTGGACGCTTTTTTCGCAGCGGGCGTTGCCGCAGGCGGACGCTCCAACGGCGATCCGGGTCTGCGGCCTCACTACCATCCCGACTACTACGGGGCGTTTCTCTTCGATCCGGCAGGCAATTGTGTAGAAGCGGCATGTCATGCCGCTTCGGATTGACAATTTCCAGAGCGGTCGTTTATCGCTTCGCCGCAGTTGCGAAAAATTCCAGATGGCGACGATCGCCGGCATGTTGCGCGCTAGCTAATTGCCCGCCACGCCGCCAAGGTGCACGGCAAAAAACTCCTCCATCGCCTCATAAAACTCGAACTGGTTTTCCTCGTTGTGGAAGCCGTGCCCTTCGTTTTCCTTGAGCATGTATTCGACGTCGACACCGCGCGCACGCAAAGCGTCGACAATCTGATCGCTCTCGGCCTGCTTGACTCTCGGATCGTTGGCGCCTTGCGCAACGAGCAGCGGCGTCACGATCCGGTCCGCAAAGAACAGCGGCGACGCATCGTGCAGTGTCTGCCGGCCCGCTTCGGTCCGGGGATCGCCGATCATCTCGTACATCATGTCGCGCAGCGGCTGCCAGTACGGCGGCATCGATTCGAGTAAAGTGAAGAGGTTCGATACGCCGACATAGTCGACTGCGGCCGCGTAGCGGTCCGGCGTAAACGCGACGCCCGCGAGCGTCGCGTAGCCCCCGTAACTTACCCCGTAGATACCGACGCGCGCCGGATCGGCGATCCCTTGCGACACGAGCCAGTCGACCGCGTCGTCGATATCGTTCTGCATCGCGCGGCCCCACTGCCCGAAGCTCGCTTCCCAGAACGCGCGTCCATATCCCGTCGAGCCGCGGAAATTGATCTGCAACACCGCATAGCCGCGGTTCGCGAGTAGCTGCGCTTCGACGTTGAAGCCCCACATGTCTCTCGCCCACGGACCGCCATGCGGGTTGACGATCAGCGGCAACGGTTCGGTAAATTCCTGCCCAAGCTCGAATCCGGCGGGCAACGTCAAGTATCCGTTGAGCTGCAGACCGTCGCGAGCGGTGACGCGGATCGGCGACATCGGCACCATGTCGGCGGGGTCGAGTTCAGGCATCACGTCCGCAAGCTTCGCGAGATGACGGTGCCCGGTGTCGTAGATCCAGAACGAACCGGGTGACCGGTCGCTCGTGGTACGCACGATTGCCCGCGACTCATCGCGCGTAAAGCTCACGATGCGCACGTCCTGACCCGGCAACTGGCGTTCGAGATCGACCCTGACCTCCCGAAACCAGTCGTCGAAGAAATGACGATGAACCCGGTCGTCGATGTATGTCGCAATGGTCAACACGCGTCGATTTCTCGAATACACGAGTCCGCTCACATCGACATGCGAAGTCTCGAACAGCAACGCCTCTTCCTGGCCCGTTTGCGGATCGAACTCGAAAATGGCGACCTTGTCGCGGTTTCGGTTCGACAGAACGTATAGCCGTTCGTTGTCGAACGTGAAGAACATCGGCGAGACAGTCTCACGAAAGTTCGTCGTCAGAATGGTCCGGAAAGGCGCTGTCTCGACGTCGCGGTAAAGCAGTGTCCTGTTCACGCCATCCGAAACAATCGCGATACGTAACCGCCCTTCGTGATCCGTCATCCAGCGGATCACATTGCCTGGATTTTCGGCGATCGGCGTCAGTTCGCCTGTTATGACGTCGACGCGAAAAACGTCGAAGACCTGTGGGTCGCGTCGATTCATCTGGATCAACACGTGACGGTCGTCGTCCCTGAGATCGTCGACGATGCTGGCCTTGACGCCATCGAACGGCGTCAGGTCGCGCGGCTCGCCACTGTCGATCGGCACCGACAGAACGTGGAAGTTTTCATCTCCGCCCACATCCTTGACGAACAGAATGTGGCCGTTGCCCTTCCATGCATGGCCGGGCACGTCGCGTTCCGTCTCATGGGTCAAGGCGCGCGGCTCGCCTGTGGGCGCGCCGTCAGCATCGATCGCTTGCACGAACACGTTCTGGCGACCGGCGTGCCGCGCAAGAAACGACAGATGCCGTCCATCGGGAGCGATGATGAATGAATGCCTGTCGGGTCGGCGGAAGAAGTCTCGCACCGCATACCGTTTGACCGCGCGACCGGACCCGTTACCGTTTTGTCGATCTTCAGTGATCATGCGTGCCTCCCCGAAAACTGCATTTGAACATGATGCGCTTTCATTACCCCATGGGTGCGTCAGGAGAGCGTCTTGACACGGTCGATGACGTCTCCCCGAAAAGCTTATACTAGGCCCGCCCTCGCCCCTTCCCGATCTCGCGCAACGATCAATCGCACGTGAAAATCAGAGCCGGCTTTATCCTCGAACTCGGCGTCAATCTGCTGCTTCCATGGCTCGTGTATCGCACTGTGCAGCCGCACTTCGGCGATGCCGACGCGCTCTATGCGTCGACCGTGCCACCGGTTGTGTGGAGCCTCGTCGAATTTGCAAGGTCGCGCCGCGTCGATGCGCTAAGCGTGCTCGTGCTGCTGGGCATTGCGCTATCGATCGCGATGATGGCGCTTGGAGGAAGTCCGCGAATCCTGTTGATGCGCGAGTCGCTGGTTACCGGCGCAGTCGGCATCGCGTTTCTTTTCTCGCTTGTCCTGGCGCGGCCTCTGATCTTTTACCTCGCTCGCGCATCCATCGCGAGACAGCGGAGCGGCGGCATCGAGCGTTTCGAAATGCTATGGAGCGAGAGCGCCTCTTTTCGCGCTGCGATGCGTCTGATGACAACCGTGTGGGGCACGGGGCTCGTGGTAGAAACACTGTTGCGTTGCTGGATCGCATGGCACTGGCCCGTCGAACGCACGCTCGTCGTGATACCCGTCATCGGCTACTCCATTTATGGGGGCTTGTCCTTCTGGACATTCTGGTTCCGCCGCCGCTTGCAGAGGCGGCGCCAGCAAGCCAGTGCGCTCTAGCGAAGGAATCCGTAAGCAACCCCGTAAGCTTGCGGTCAAAATGCGTAACACATGTGAAGATGCATGAAACTTCACGCGTGACGGATCGATCTACACTCAAGGCGTATTACCCGGCGCGAAAGCGCTTCTTCATCTACCTCCTTGTCCCGGCCCGCCCTCCAGGGTGGGTCGCTTTTTGCGCGTTGCAGGCGCAGCAGGAAAAGATCGTGATCAGGCTCATTGTTGTACTCGCATTAGGCGGTACGCTTGCCGGCTGCATCGTCGCACCTCCGTATGGTTACGCGCCAGCCCCTGCTTACGGCTACTACCCGGCGCCCGCCTATTACGCGCCGACCATCGATCTCGGCATCGGTATTGGCGGTGGTGGATATGGCTGGCGCAGATAGTCAGGGCACGTAAATTACGAATGGATATCCACAGTTCCTCTACCACACGAACTCTGGCCACCGCCGCGATCGCGGCAATGGGCCGGCTCTACGACCGCGGCGCGCAGCTCATGCGCCGCATCTACGATCGGCGCCTGCACGATGCACCCGTGCTGGACGCCGCGCACTTCTTTCCCGATGCCGCGCGTTTCGAGGCGAACTGGCAAGCGATTCGCGCCGAGGCGCTGCAGGTCGCGACCAGCCTCGCCCGCATCCCGCGTTTTCATGAAGTCATGCGCGAGCAAGCCGATATCTCGGCGAACGATGGTCGCGACTGGCGCATGTACATCATGCAGGCCTACGGTGTGCGCTTCCCGCGCAATCTCGAGCGCTGCCCGACACTCGCCGCAATCGTCGCGCAATCGCCCGATGTACTCTCGGCATCGTTCTCGTTTCTTGCGCCGGGCAAGCACATCCCCCCGCATCGCGGACCGTTTCGCGGCATCCTGCGCGGCTATCTCGTGCTGTCGATGCCGCTCGATGCCGACGGCTTGCCGGCCGCCACACTAACTGTCGACGGTCACCCGCATCGGCTGCACGACGGCGAGTTCATGTTGTGGGACGACACGTTCGTGCATGAGGTGCGCAATGCGAGCGACGAAGTGCGCATCGTGCTGCTGCTCGATATCCGCCGCCGCAGCATGCCGATCGACTTGCGGCTGCTGTCGAATGCGGTGATTGCGCTCGTACGGCTAGGTATCCGTTTGCGCGGTTCGAAGATCGCGGTCTAGTCGTATTTTCTGAAGGCGGGGAGCAGGCAAAGGCCGGTCCCCGGCGCGTGCACGTCCACGTGCATACCCATGCATCGAGATCGCGTTCGGGCGTAGGCAACCGCTCGTCGTGCTGCAGCCCTGCGCGGTCCGAGCGGTGTGGTGTACCCCCTCCCTCGACGAGAAATCATCCCTCCCGCCCCATCTACACAACGATCCGCGCACGGTCGCGTCCACCGCGACGCAAGACCTTCGCCGGCCGGTGTATACCCCGTTGCAACTATTTTTTTCGCATGAAACACTCCCCTCCATCTGCCATGTCGGATGTGATTCCGATATATCAGACAACCAGCCGTTAGCACGCGATTGCCTCGATCACCTCGATCGGGGGAGCCTGCCGCGCCGGCCATGTTGATCGCCCATTCACGCACGAAGCTCTCACACCAGATCGGGATCGAAAATGAGATTTGTCAGGGAAAGCGCAAGATTCATCGGTTTGTTCGCCGTAGCCGGTCTGCTGACGCTGGCGGGCTGCACGAAGGTCGCCGCGCCGGAACAGGGCGCCGCAGCCGACTCGACACTCAAGCAGGTCCTGCAACGCGGCACGCTACGGGTCGGCGACTGTCTGACCTTTGCGCCGTTCGGCTTCTACAACAAGGACGGCCAACCCGACGGTTACGACGTTGACCTCGCGAAAGAACTCGCGAAGCAGATGGGCGTCAAGCTTGAGGTCGTGAATACGACGAGCGCCAACCGCATTCCGAACCTGCAAACCAGCAAGGTCGACGTGGTGTTCTGCAACTTCACGCGCAACCTCGAACGAGCGAAGGAAATCGCTTTCACGAATCCGTACGTGGTGGCAAGCGAGGCGCTTCTCGTCAAGAAGAGCAGCGGTATCAAGTCCATCAAGGACATGTCGAATCGCACGATCGCGACAGTCAAGGGCTCGACGAACGGCGACGAAGTGCGCTCGCTCAACATGCAGGTGAAGATCCAGGAATTCGACAGCTCGCAGGCTGCGATCCTTGCGGTCAAGCAGGGACAAGCCGACGCGATGATCGAGGACAACAACTTTCTCGCCTATCAGGCGTCGCTCGATCCAGATCTGACCGTGACCGACGAAGCTCTGGTTCCGCTCGAATACAACGCGTTCGGCGTGAAGGCAGGCGATCAGGTCTGGCTCGACTACCTGAACCTGTTCCTGTTCCAGATCAACGCATCGAAGCAAAACGCGCAGCTCTACAAGAAGTGGTTCGGCGCCGAGCCGCACTTCCCGCTGAACCCGCAGTACTAAACCGCTCACGCCGTGCTGCCCGATCGACGGAGAAACCATGAGCTATGAATGGCTGACCCTTGCGGGTTACTGGAACGATTTCGTTCGCGCGTCGTGGCTGACGCTCCAGATCACGCTGCTGGCCTTCGTCCTCGCGCTGCTGCTCGGCTTGCTCACCGCACTCGCGAGCACCTCGCGCGCCGGGCTGCTGCGGGGGATCGCAAGCGTGTACATCGAAGCGATCCGCAATACCCCGGTGCTGCTGCAGATCTTCATCGTGTTCTTCGGGTTGCCGTCGCTTGGCGTCACGCTCAACGCCTATGCGGCCGGCGTCATCGCGTTAGGCGTGAACGTCGGTGCCTATCTGGCTGAAGTGTTTCGCGCGGGGATCCAGTCCGTGCCGCGCGGTCAGCTTGAAGCCGCGTCCATCCTCGGTCTGGAACGCTCGCAGATCTTCATCGAGGTGGTGTTGCCGCAGGCCGCGCGCGCCGTCTATCCGGCGATCGTCAACAACCTGATCCAGCTACTGCTCGGCACGTCGCTGCTGTCGGCGATCGCGCTGCCGGAGTTGAGCGGAACAGCGACGGTGATCAACGCGCGCACGCTCCTCTATATCCAGACCTTCTCGATCACGCTGATTGCGTACCTGGTCCTGAGCAACCTGTTGTCGTGGCTCGCGGGACAGATCGGTGTACGGGTCTTTCATCCGCCGCTCGTCGTGAAGAAACGCACGCGCTGGCCGTTCGCTGTCGCACGACAGGTCGATCGCACCTGAGCGCTCAAACCGGAGACCGAACATGTCGAGTGAATTGCTCACGACCAGCCTCGCGATACTGCTTCAGGGATTGCTGGCCACCCTGCTGCTCTCCGCGGCCGCGATCGTCGGCGGCACGCTGACCGGGCTGCTGGCCGCCGTGCTGCGTTCATTCGGACCATGGGGTACGCCGCGCATCGCGAGGCTCTATACCGAACTGTTTCGCGGCACGCCGGTGCTGATCACGCTGATGTTCATCTATTTCGGCGTGTCGTATTTCGGCTACGCGATCGATGTATTCGCGGCGGGGGTCGTCGGTTTGAGCGTCTATCAAGGCGCCTACATCGCCGAGGTGTTTCGCTCAGGCATCGAAGCCGTGCCGAAAGGCCAGTGGGAGGTATCGCAGATCCTCGGGCTCAGCAAGACCCAGGCTTTCTTTTCGGTGATCCTGCCGCAGACGGGAAAGATCGTGATGCCGCCGCTCGTCGGCCAGTATCTGTCGCTGATCAAGGACACGTCGATCGTCAGCATGATCGGTATGTCGGAACTGATGCATGGCGGTCAGGCCATCGTCGACCGGGTCGGCAAACCCGTGGAAATCTATGGACTCGTTGCCGTGCTTTATTTCATCGTGTGCTTTCCACTGTCGCAGTGGGTGCGCCACCATGACCGAAGAAGGAGCCTGCTGTCATGACCACTGTGACTACGTCGAAGCCCATCATCAACCTCACCGGCGTCAGCAAGTCGTTCGGCACCACGCAGGTTCTGAAGGAAATCAATCTCGATGTACGGCCGGGCGAAGTACTCGTGCTGATCGGCGCGTCGGGCTCGGGCAAGAGCACCGTTCTGCGCATCATGAGCGGCCTGGAAACGGCCGACGCGGGCGAAGTCTGGGTCAACGAAGTGCCGCTGCACGATGCGCGCCGGGCGAAGGAAATCCGCGGGCATGTCGGCATGGTGTTTCAGCAGTTCAACCTGTTTCCGCACAAGAGCGCGCTCGGCAACGTGACGCTCGCGCTGATCAAGGCACGCAGGATGAACGCTGCGGACGCACGCAAGCGAGCGATGGACGCGCTCGACCGGGTCGGTCTTGCCGATCGGGCCACGCACTACCCCAGCCAGCTCTCCGGCGGCCAGCAGCAGCGTGTCGCGATCGCGAGAGCGCTGGCCGTGGAGCCGGGCATCATGTTCTTCGACGAGGCCACGTCCGCGCTCGACCCGGAACTCGTCGGCGAAGTGACCGAAGTGATGCGCGGCCTCGCGCGCGACGGCATGACCATGGTCGTCGTCACGCACGAGATGGGCTTTGCGCGCAAGACCGCCGACCGCGTCGTCTTCATGGACAAGGGTGTGATTGCGGAACAGGGTGTTCCGGAGCAGATCTTCGTGAACCCGCAGAACGAACGTACCCGGCAGTTCCTGCATCGCGTGCTCGACCATTGAGCACCTGACGAGGGACGTCACGCGTCGCCCCTGGCGCGCCAGACTCGCGTCATATAAAAGACAAACTGCGATCACGATCGCCGACGGAGTTGAACGAATGTCCGCAACAGAATCATCGAGGGCGAGAGGGGTCGACCGCGTCATCGGCATTCTCAGACAACTGCACATCGCGCGGCGTCCGCTGACGATGCGCGAGCTGATCGAAGCGACCGGCGCGCCACGCTCGAGCATCTACGAACTGGTCACGATGCTGACCGAAGCCGGATGGCTCGAGACAACCGCCGACGGCAGCGTGTTCTTCGGCCGCGAGATGCATTACTACGGCTCCGACTATGCGATCCACAACGATCTGATCAGCCGCGCCCACCAGGCGATCCTCGCACTCGTCCGGACGCACGACGAAACCGCGCAGCTATGCATGCTCGAAGGCAACAAGTACACCGTGGTGCTGTCGGAGAACAGTTCGCGACCCTTCAACATCAGTTCCGACATCGGCGTGAAGGTGCCGATTCCGTGGACCGCATCGGGCCGCCTGTTGCTCGCCCATCTGCGGGCGGAACAGATTCGCAGCTTGATCCCGGACGAAGACTTTATCCTCGACAACGGCAGACGCGTTGAATTTCAGGACTTTCTCTCTGACGTCCAGCGCGCCGCCGAGCTGGGGTACTGCTGCACCGAAGGTCTGTCGCACACGTTTCGACTGTGCATGGCGGCACCCGTACACGACCGCACTGGTCTTCCCGTCGCCGCGCTTTGCTTCATGACGAGCCGCGACACGGATCCGCAGAGGCGCACGACGATGCTGGAAGACCTCATCCGGTCCGCGAAAGCGTTATCGCAACCGTATGGCCGCCTCTAGCCCCCTTCTACCTTCTTAACCGCGCGCGTGCTGCGCCCCGATCTCCTGCAGGTCGAGATCGTGTTCGAGCGTATGCAGCAGTTCGTCGTGCAGTAGCCCTGCGCGGTGCAGCTTCAGCAGTTCCACGCGGCCCGCGGCGATCGCCGCGAGCACGACGTCGTAGTGAGCCGTACGCGCCTCGACTGGAAACGATTCGGCCTGCTGCATCTGCGCGGCGATTCGCGCACGGTAGCTGTACTGCTCGAAAAGCCGCGGATGAATCAGCGTGCCGTCCGGCGCGCGCACCAGTGGCTCGATCGCCGCAAGCTGCGCAGCTTCGATACGCGCCCACGCCTGCGGCTCGGTCAGATGATTCGCGGCCCGCGCCTCGCCGCGCGCAAGACGGATCGCTGCAATCAACGGGCCGATCGTCGTGCCCTGCAGCAGCACCGTCACGAGGATCACTGCGAACGCGGCGACGAGCGCGAGGTCGCGGCCCGGTATCGTTTCGGGCAGCGACAGCGCGATCGCGAGCGTGACCACGCCACGCATCCCCGCCCAGCTGACTACCGTCGCGCCGCGCCAGCCCCCCGAGGGCTCGACCGGTCCGGCAGACCGCCGACGCACGATGCGCTCGAGCCCCGCACGCAGCCCAACGACACCGAACACCCAGACGAAGCGCGACAGCACGACCGCCGCGACGATCGCGACCACCGCGGGACCGTATGCGCCGATCACGTCGCCGAAGCCGCCGAGCCGCACCACTACACCGCGCAGCGACAGCCCGATCAGCACGAACACGAGCGCTTCGAGCAGGAACACGATGACCTGCCAGAACGCGGTGCCGCGCATGCGCACCGACGCCGAAAACACCTCGTGCTGATGCCAGCCCAGCACCATCCCGCAGGTCACCGTCGAGATCACACCCGACACCCCCGCCAGATCGCCGGCGACGTAGCTGATCCAGCCGGCCAGCACGGAGGCGGTGATGATCAGATACTCGTCGTCGAGCGCGCGCAGCAGACGCACGACCAGCCAGCCGATCGCAAGGCCGACCGCGACGCCGCCCACCGCCAGCGCGGCGAACGTCAGCGTGGCACGCTCGAAGCTGAACGCGCCGGTCAATGCGGCCGTGATCGCGAAGCGGAACAGCACGAGACCCGCCGCATCGTTCAGCAGGCTCTCGCCTTCGAGCAACGCCATCAGCCGGCGCGGCAGCGCGACGCGTTCGAGTACGGCCTTCGCGGCAACCGCGTCCGGCGGCGACACGATCGCACCGAGCGCGAAGCAGGCAGCCCACGGCAGCCCCGGCACGACGAGATGGGTGATCACGCCGACCGCGAGTGTCGTGAACGTGACCGCGCCGACCGCGAGCAGCAGGATGCCGCTCAGGTTGCGCTTGAAGTCGTCCCAGACGAAGAAGTACGCGCCGTTCGTCAGCAGCGGCGGCAGGAAGACGATCAGCACCAGATCGGGATCGAGCGTCACCGGCGGCAGACCGGGCACGAACGCCATTGCCGCGCCGCCGACCAGCAGCGCAGCCGCGGGCGGCAGACGCAACCGTTTCGCCACGAGTTCGAGGACGATGATCGCGATCAGCGACAGCAGCACCAGCTTGAAAGCGTCTACGGAAGACATGGGCACTGCCTTGAAAGAAAATGGAAATATGCGCGAGGTCGGCTATTCATGCGACCTGGAGGCAGCCCGATGCACTTCGGCCATCCCGACCAGATAGCCGCGGACCGCGATCCACACGCGCTCGCGCAACGCGGCTGCGTCGGTTTCTCCGCGCTCGCCGGCCATGTCGACGATGCCGTGCGTGAGCGCGAGCACGTCCTGTGCGGCGACTTCGCGGTCCGCGACGACAGGCGCGTCGGCACGCGTCAGCGCATCGACGATCACGCGATACAACTGCTCCGCGACGCGCTCGTTCTGATCGCCGAGCGGCAGCCGGCGCTCCTCGAAATCGATCAGACGCGCGAGTGCCGGCCGGCGCATCTGATGCGCGACCGCGGCGTCGATCAATCGCGCGAGCGCGTCGGCGCAGGTGGTTTCGGTAGCCGCGCGCCGTGCGTCGTCGAGCAGCGCGCTGGTTTCGCGCTCGATCAGCCGCGCGGTCAACGCGTCGCGATTCGGGAAATACTGATACAGCGAACCGATGCTGACGCCTGCGAGCGCCGCGACCGCGTTGGTCGTGTAGCCGTCGGGGCCGCGCGTTTCGAGAATGCGGGCCGCCGCTTCGACGATCGCGTCGACGGTCGCGGCGGAACGCCGTTGCAGCGATGCCTTGCGTGGGGCGAGTGGATCGTTCCGGGGCGTGCGGGTCATGGGTCGAGGGTTACAGCTTCAAGGGGGCGAACACGAGTAGATGCTCATATTCTATCGGCTGCTACCGTCTCTACCGTTTGTTTCCGCCGGCCGATTCGATTACACGATGTCCGCGCCCCGCTCGGCGAGGAGTTCCCTGAGAATGCCGCGATGGCAGCGATGCTCATCCTCGCAGTAGCAGCCGACCGAAAAATCCGTCGACGCGGACAGCACGGCCAGCAAGTCCAGCACCTTGCTTGCGTCGCCGCCCATCTCCGCGCGAAAGCGGCGTGCGAACGCGTTCCATTCGGCATCGTCGGTGGCGGCCTTCGCTTGTGCCATCAACGGCAGGCTCGGCGCGAGAACCGGCAGCCAGACGTCGTAGTAGTCGCGCGTCGCGAACTCGCTTTTGGGCACGCCACGCGGCGGCCGCCGCACGGTGCCGATGCGCACGCCCTCGTTTTTGACGCGCGGCGAACCCAGCCTGACGATACGGATGCTCATCGCATGCTCCTGCTTGACGACGGTTAGGGTGCGTATTGGGGTAATTAACGGCCCGACAGTAGCCGCGTTCGGTCGCGTTCGCAACCGGGGCGAACGCGACGGCAGCATCAGCCCGCAGAAACGACATCGCACACAGGGGGATAGACGTAGCCGGACGCGTGCGTGTGACAATACCGGTCAGCTCTTTTTCTTCTCGCCTTATCCGGCGGTGGTACGGCTTCGTCGCCCTGGTGCTGTCGCATGCGGGTATCGCGACACGCTATCGGCGCGGCAAGGCGTGGATCGACCGCGCGTGCGGCGCGGCGATCGTCGCGCTCGGTGTGCGGCAACTGGTGCGCTAAAGGCGCGTTAGCTGCAGCGCAACGTTCACTGCGCCAGATGCGCGGCAAATCCCTCGATGCCCGGCGCGACGTCGGGCTTCAGACTCAGCGCGGGAATCTCGTAGCTGCCGTCGTTCTGGCGGCGAAACGGTAGCGGCGTAGCGGTCGCGAGCGTGTCGAGCCGCTGCCCGAGCGATTCGCGGATCTGCGCGACCCGGTCGGCATCGGTCTTGCTCGTCCGGTACACGACGAACGGCGGCAGCACGTCGAAGCCCGGGTAATACAGCACGCCGTGATGGATCGGGAACAGCAGATCGTCGATCGGACCGTTGATGCCGCGCGGACCGTAATGGGACTCCCAGCCGCCGGTGGTCACCAGCAGCATCGCGCGCTTGCCGGCCATCGAGCCTTCGCCGTAACGATCGCCCCAGCGGCGGTCCGAGTGCTCGCCGACACCGTACGCGAATCCATGCGCGAACACGCGGTCGACCCATCCTTTCATGATCGCGGGCATCGTGAACCACCACAGCGGAAACTGCAGGATCACCGTGTCCGCCCACAGCAGCTTCTGCTGCTCGCGCGAGATGTCTTCGCTTTGCTCGCCCAGCTTGTAACCCCGCTCCGACTCCGCGATCGGATCGAACGGAGCGCTGGATTCGCGCTGCGGATAATCCGCTGAATCGAGCGACGCTTTCCAGTTCATCGCGTACAGGTCGGACACCTGGACCGAATGGCCAGCGCTGCCCAGACGATCGACGATAAAGCGTTTAAGCGTACCGTTCAGCGAGCGCGGTTCGGGATGGGCATAGACGACAAGAACTTTCATGACAGGACCTCGAAGAAAAAGAGTGATGTCGCAGCGTAACGTCCATCGAGGTATAGTCGAAATGAATTGTTCAGATAGCAGGTATTCGAATGACTAATTTGCGTCGACTTGATCTCAATCTGCTGGTGACACTCGATGCGCTGCTGGAAGAGCGCAACGTGACGCGCGCGGCGCAGCGGCTGAATTACTCTCAGCCGTCGGTGAGCGTGCAGCTCGCGAAGCTGCGCGAGACCTTCAGCGATCCGCTGCTGCTGCCCGGGCCGCGCGGGATGACGCCGACCGCCCGCGCACTCGAACTGCGCGAGCCGTTGCGGCAGGCGCTCGACGAACTGGAGCGCGCGGTGCTGCCGGTCGCGCCGTTCGATCCTGCGACCGCACAGGATACGTGGCGCGTCGCCGCGACCGACAACGCCGAGCAGGCGATCCTGCTGCCGCTGCTCGCCCGCCTGCGCGCGCTCGCGCCGAATACACGGCTCGCGGTGATCCAGGCGGAGCCGCCGCGCCTCGGGAAACAGGCGCAGACCGGCGCAATCGATCTCGGCTTTCATACGACCGACGAAATACCGGAGGGTCTGCGCTACCGGCCGCTGTTTCGCGAGCATTACGTGCTGGTGGGACGCACCGGACATCCGCGGCTGAAGCGGCGGCCCACGCTCGCGCAATTCTGCAAGCTCGAGCACGTGATCGCGTCGCCCGACGGTGGCGGCTTTCGCGGCATCACCGATACCGTGCTCGAACGCGCCGGGCTGCAACGCCGTGTCGTGCTGTCGGTTCCACACTTCCTGTTCGTGCTGTCGGCGGTCGCAAACACCGACCTCGTCGCGATGCTGCCGTCGCGCCTCGTGCGCGGCGTGCCCGGCCTGAAGACGTTCGACCTGGCAGTCGAGATTCCCGGCTACGAAATGGCGATGTTCTGGCACGAGCGCTCGCACCGGGATCCGGGACATCAATGGCTGCGGGAGCGGATCGTCGAGACCGTATGAGCCCCGGGGACCACCCCGCCGGAAGGAAGCCCCATCCTCTTCGCCTCCCCGAACGCAACTTCGCTTGCCGCGCATCGGAAACGCCGCGCGGGCATACAGTCATTCGCATGGTTGGTGTTACCCCCTTACTGATTCTCAGGAGATCATGCGATGAGCGCTGCAACCATGAACGGCGGTCCCGGACTGGTCCAGTACAATCCCGGCCAGCAATTTCCGGCACAGAACAACAACGCTACAAACACGTTGCAAATGCTGACAACCCTTCTGTCGGAAGTCGAGCAGTTGCTGCAAATGGCCCAGCAGGGTGGGCAGCCTGCCGTCGGCGGGCAACCGGGCGCGGGCGCGCAACCAGGCGCAGGTGCGCAGCCGGGTAGCGGCATGCCGCTCGCCGGCAGCGGCACCCGGCCGGGTATGATCGGCGGCGCGCAGCCTGGCGCGATCCGTGGCGGCGGTCAGCAGCTCAACGCGCAGAGCGCGTCGGGCGCGCTGTCGAGCTACATGAGCGCGAACGGCGTGTCGTCGCTGAATCCGAGCCAGTTGTACCAGCTTGCATATAACCCGCAGCAGGAAGGCGCGACGCAGACCGACTCCGACGCGGCCAAGTGGATGCTGCAGAACCCGAGCGTATTCAACCAGATCGAAACGCACGACGTGTCGGGTTCGGACGGCGTTGCCGGTGTGAACGACTTCCAGTGGGCCGCGCAAGGCGGTATGGGCAATGCCGGTGGCGCGGGTGGCACAGGCACCATGCCGTCGTTCGGCAGCGGCGGCGGCACAATGCCGTCGTTCGGCGGTGGCAGCGGCACGATGCCTCCGATGGGCCACGGCCCCGTAGTGTTACCGCAGACCGGTGGCCTGTCCTCGACGCCCTCGTTCACGATGCCTGCGGGTAGCGGCATGCGGCCTCCGATGGGCCTCGGCCCCGTAGTGTCACCGCAGGGCGGCCTGCCCCAGACGCCCTCTTTCACGATGCCTGCCGGCGGCGGTGCACAGCCGCTCAACGCGCAAAGCGCATCGGGCGCACTTGCGAGCTACATGAGCACGAACAACGTGCAGTCACTGGACCCGAACGAGCTGTACCAGCTTGCGTACAACCCGTCGTCGAACGCGACGCCGACCGATTCTTCCACGGTCCAGTCCGCGGCCCAATACATGCTGCAGAACTCGAGCGTCTTCAATCAGATCGAAACGCACGACGTGCCCGGTTCGGACGGTATCGCCGGTGTGAACGATTTCCAGTGGGCGGCGCAGGGGGGCTAACGGACCGGCTAACTAGCGCCAGCGAAGAACCCGCGAGGCCGGTGGCTATCGCGGGTTCTTTTGTTTCATCCCGTTGACGTTGCGGCGAGCGCTCGAACAACGCCCGCGATCAGGTTTTGCGTGCCTCGATCACCACCGTGTGTGGCCTGTCGAGATACGCGCGCAGGGAGTCCGGCGCGGACGCGCTGTCGGCATAGGCAGGCGCATGAGGGTCCACCCATCTGATATCTGTCAGACCCGCTTCCGAAAGCGCATCTTCGAGCGTCGCTTTGGACCAGTACCACGCATCGACACTCGCCCGATGCTCCTTGTAAGACAGTTCCAGACGAACCCGGCCACCATCAGCATGCGGTGCGCGTTCATGATCGTGTGCGACCAGCTTGAATCCGTAGTCCTCGTAGTAGGAAGGCCTGGAATCGTAGTCCGGATGTATTGGCAGTGTCACGAGCCTGCCATTCGGACGTAACAGGCGCGCCATCTCCGCGCACATCGAATTCAGTTCATCGCGGGTGGTGGCAAAAGGCAGGATATAGACGGCCAGCACAAGATCGAATTTTTCATTCAATTCTGGCGTCAATTCCTGAATGAATGGAATGTCGGAACCTTCTTTCTCTGCGCGAGCGCGTGCGTAATTGAGCATGCCGGTTGTGGGATCGTATCCGACTACGCGATGGGCACCACGCGCTTTCAGCCATCGCGCATACGACGCTGTTCCACATCCGTAATCGAGGACATCGAGCGATGTCACTTCGCCGATAGTCTCCAGTACGCTCGGAATTTCGATGTCCTTCCGGAATGGCCAGTTAGCCATATCCTCGTACATCGGCGCTAATTCATCGAATTGGGCAGCGGCTTCGTGCGTCATGTCGGTTTCCGAATAATCTGACAATTAACAATAGGAAAAAAACCGCAATACTCAAGCCGGAAATCTGTTCTACGCTTCCCACCGCGCAGCCTGCTCGCGAACGGCGGCCACAAACCGCTCCACGCTCCACGATTCCGCTAACGCCCGGCAAAACAAACCTTGCTGGCTCTCCGGTGCGAGTCCACCTCGTGGTGGGTCGCGGTCCAGGTTCGACGGAAACGGATAGCCTTCGGCGCACGATGCAATGACCGCCTCGACTTCCGCCGATGCCATGCTCGATGCGCTCGATGCCATCACACGATCAAGCAGAACCGGGTACAGCGCCTCGCACATGCGCGAGCGGTTCAACGACTCCATCGCGCGGCCATACGCCGACGAAATCTGCAGCAGGTTCGCCATCCGCTGAACGGTCGTGGTCCGGTTCGCGCCGGCCGCGTGAAACAGTGCGGGATTGAAGAACAGCGCGTCGCCTTTTTCGAGCGGCAACTGCACAGAGTGGCTCTCGAAGTAGTCGCGGAAATCTTGACGGCGCCACGCGAGATAGCCCTCGGGATACCGCTGCGAAAATGGCAGCAGCTGGGTCGGCCCGCTTTCCACCGGCATGTCGCAATGAGCGATTGCCCCTTGCAGCGTGAGAAATGGAGACATCGCGTGGACGTGCGCGGGATAGCGCTCCGCCTCCGCGACAGTCTGAAACCCAAGGTGATAATCCCGATGCACCTGTTGCGCCTGTCCACCTGGGCGAACGACGTTGACCTGTGACGTCATCTGAAAGTGCGGACCGAGCCACGCTTCGGCGATCGCATACAGCAGGGCGTTCGCGAAGTATCGGGCGAACACCGACGGCGCGCGCAGACACAGCTTCTGTTGCGCGTTCCAGATCCGGTCGTTCGCACCGGCTTTCGCGAAATGGTCCGCCGCTGCGCTACCGGCCTCGCGCTCGTCGCGGATGATCGATTCGAAGACCTCGGTCGCATCATCGACAGGCGCCGTATCGGCATAGGCCCGTCTTAGCACCAGCACCCCCGCCCCGCGATTCAGCACGTTGGCCCATTCGTGCTGCAGGTCGGCGCGGCGCATCGTGTCTTCGAGGTCGCCGCGTAGCGCGTCGCAGTCGTACATCGGAATGTGCTCGCATAGTTCAGCGGCAAATCGCGGATGGACGTCCTCCTGTCCCGCCTGAAGTCCGGCAACGAAATCCCGCAGCGAACAATCCTGCTCACGGTACCCATGACGTATCGGTGCGTCGTGATGCGATTCTTTGTGTTGCATGACGTCTCCTTCCGCTGATCTGCCAAAGATAGCTCGATGCCGATGCGTTGCGGTACCATAAACACATCAAAAACACCTCAATCTGAGACCACTCACCATGGCCCGCCGGTTTCTCATGAAGGAAATCGCTCTGCAGGCAGGCGTCGGGCTCGCGACAGTCGATCGGGTGCTGAACGGTCGGGAGAATGTTCGCGAGCACACGCGTCATCGCGTGCAGCACGCGATCAAGGAGCTGGAAAAGCTGCAGTTCCAGCTGGCGACCAGCGGGCGCAAGCTTGTCGTCGATGTGATCGTCGAAGCGCCTCCGAGGTTTTCCGACGAAATCCGCGAAGCACTCGAATCGGAGTTGCCGGGCCTGCATCCCGCGGTACTCAGGCCGCGCTTCCTGACGCGGGACACGATGACGACCGTCGAGGTCGTCGATGCATTAAAGACGATCGGTCGCAGAGGCAGTCACGGCGTATTTCTGAAGGCCCGGGATGTCCCTGAGATTTCGAGTGCCATCGACGAACTGCAGCAGCGCGGCATCCCCGTTATTACCCTCTTCACCGACATTCCGTTGTCGAAGCGGATAGCCTATGCGGGCCTCGACAACCGCATGGCTGGGGCGACGGCGGCCTATCTCATCGGCCAATGGCTTGCTCACCCTGAGGGAAACGTTCTCGTCACGATGAGCGATGAACGCTTCAGGGGCGAAGAAGAACGCGAAACCGGTTTTCGCAACGAACTACGCCGACGCTATCCGAAGCTGAAACTCGTCGACGCCAGCGGCGGCCACGGTCTCGATCGGCAAACCGAAGAACGCGTAAAACGGGTTGTCGGCCCGAGGAAGAAAATCGTCGCGGTCTATTCGATGGGGGGCGGCAACGTAGCGATACTCCGCGCGTTGCAATCGATCGGACAGACGCCCGAATGCTTCATTGGACATGACCTCGACAGGGACAACGTTCATCTGCTCCGCGACGGGAAGCTCAGCGCGGTTCTGCATCACGACCTGCGGCAGGACATGCGGACCGCCTGCCACCACGTCATGCATTTTCACAGGATGCTACCGGCTTCGGCTGTCGGGTTGTCGTCGTCTGTGGTTGTGGTTACGCCGGTGAATATTCCGCGGTATGTTGGGGAGCGGTTTGGGAAGGGGTACGCGTGACGTGCGGCGGCGACATAGCTGTCGACTGTTGCGCATCTGTCAGGGTTCCAGGTTTGCCTCGCAGTCTTCCCAATACTTCAGCGGGTCACGATGATCCGGGTACTCCGTATCGAGCCAGTCCGACAGGATCTTCCACTGAGGATGATTCGGTCCGCTTCTCGTGTCCCAGAACGACTCCTTGAGAACGCTGTTGTTGCGATCGCGATCCCGGACTACGATCCGGCAGTGATCGTCTGAATCGTGGAACTCGGCTTTCAGATAATAGCGAGGCAGTATCTGCAACGTGGCCTTCTCTCCAAACCTGCCTTCAGCTCGCACGACCCCGTCACTGTAAATTCTCAGGACACCATCCACGGACCTGTCAGCGCTCCACCCAACCGGTAGCCTCACGACGCATTCGTCTTTGCCGATCTTGACCCAGTCCATGCGCCAGGTTCGGGCGAGCGCATCACGCACATGCGCTGCATCTTCGTACCCTGGGGGTACCGCAATCTGCGATGGCAAAACAACCAGTTCGTCACGGCTCTGCTTCGACTGGTCGACGGTCTCGAATGGATCGTCGAATGGATTTGTCTTCCGGCCAGAAGACGTAGCCTTCCCGGTCGATCCGCTGCCAAACAGGCTCTCGGCAGCCTGCCGTGCCCGTTTCGATTTTTCGCTGCTCATTACTGTCTCCGGGGAGTCTGAATGTGTGGGACGTTCCGATTTGTGTGTGATTTCTACACCATTTTATGCGAGTGCTGGAACCGGCAGAAATTGCCCAGGCAAGCGAGGCCGCTACCGGGTCGCTTGATTGGATCACAGAGGGAAACATCGGGAGAATCGGTGGTGCCGGGGACCGGACTTGAACCGGCAAGCCGTCAGGCGGCGGATTTTCGTCACACCACGTCTTTCGACGCCGGCCTCGGCGAGGCCGTTCGTGCGCTGGACTATGCCTTCGCCGTCGCGTGCGGCGGAGTCTTCCGTCGCGTTGCCTTAGGCGCCCCCCGTCTAGTCTCTACACCTTCCGCGCCCCGCGCGACGACGTCGCATGCGTGGCGGGCTTGGCTCGGCGTTGCCTCGGCGCGCGCGCTGCGCGCCAGGGGGTTCGCCGAATTTGAGGGGTTCTGCACCGGTCGTTTCCGACCGGGCACTCAATACTTTAAGTCCGCTATGTTTACCAATTTCATCACCCCGGCAAGGGCGGACGCGATTCTACCATCGCCCTGCGGGCGGTCCAAACGGGGGACATCCAGACGCCCCGCCCCGTCTGCTTCCCCAGTCACAGCGCAGTCATAAACGGCCTCGATAATCCGTCGACGAAAACGTTTTCAACGGGGCCAATCTTGACGATTCCGACGATCCGGGATGTCGCCGCGCATGCGGGTTTTTCCATCGCGACGGTCTCGCGCGCGATCAACGCGCCGCACACGGTCAATCCGGTCACACTAGAAAAAGTCCGTCAGTCGATCGACGCGCTGCACTTCCGTCCGAGCCCGATCGGCCGGCAACTGCGCGGCGAGCGCACACGGCTGATCGGCGTCGTGCTGCCGACGCTCGCGAACCCGGTGTTCGCCGAATGCCTGCAAGGCATCGACGATCTCGCGTCCGCACAAGGCTATCGTCTGATGCTGATGACGACGCAATACGACGCCGACCGCGAACGCCATGCAATCGAAACGCTGCGCGCGCAGCGCGTCGAAGGCATGATCCTCACGGTCGCCGACGCGGACACGCATCCAATGCTCGACGAACTCGACCGCGACGGTCTGCTCTACGTGCTGATGCACAACGACACAGTGCGTCGCCCCGCGGTGTCGGTCGACAACCGTCTCGCCGCATATGACGGCGTGCGGATGCTGATCGCGCACGGCCATCGCCGCATCCTGATGCTCGCCGGCACGCTCGCTGCGTCGGACCGCGCGCGGCTGCGCCATCTCGGCTACGCGCAGGCGATGCAGCAGGCCGGACTCGTGCCCGCGCCAGCGCTCGAAATCGACTTCAACGCGGACGAACTCGCACCGTCGGTGCTCGCGCATCTGACCACCGGCGCGCAGCGGCCGACCGCGCTTTTCTGCAGCAACGATCTGCTCGCGATGGTCGTGATGCGCGGCCTGCGCCGCGCGCGTCTGCAGATTCCCACCGACATGTCGATCCTCGGCTTCGACGGTCTCGCAATGGGCGAGCTGCTGTCGCCGCCGCTCGCGAGCATCGTCGCGCCGAATCGCGAGATCGGCAGTGCCGCGTGGCAGCGACTCGTCGCGCGTCTCGACAACACGGGCCACGACACACCGCTCGCGTTGACGCTGCCGCACACGCTGCGCGAAGGCGCCACGATCGCGACGATCGCGTCCACGTCGTCGACACCCAACCTGCGGCCGCGCAGCGCCGTCTGATCCGTTCCCGTTCCGCCCGACTCCAAGGAGACCTGCTGTGATCCGCCGTTCCCGCTCCGGCCCTACCCTTTTCACGCGTACGCTGCGTGCCGCCGCATCGATCGCGATCGCAGCAAGCGCGTTGCTCGCGACGTTCGCCGCGCCGACGTCCGCGCTCGCCGACGAAACCGCCATCTGCTACAACTGCCCGCCCGAATGGGCCGACTGGGCGAGCCAGATCAAGGCGATCCAGCAGAAGACCGGCATCCGCGTGCCGTCCGACAACAAGAACTCGGGCCAGGCGATTGCACAGATGATGGCCGAGAAGCAGAGCCCGGTCGCGGACGTCGTCTATCTCGGCGTGTCGTCGGCGTTCCAGGCGAAGGACAAGGGCGTGATCCAGCCGTACAAGCCGGCGCACTGGGACGACATCCCGGCGAACCTGAAGGACCCGCAAGGCTACTGGTTCGCGATTCACTCGGGCACGCTGGGCTTCTTCGTCAACAAGGATGCGCTCGAAGGCCGGCCGGTTCCGCAATCGTGGGCCGACCTGCTGAAGCCGGAATACAAAGGGATGATCGGCTACCTCGATCCGTCCAGCGCGTTCGTCGGCTATGCGGGCGCGGTCGCGGTGAACGAGGCGCTCGGCGGCAACTTCGACAACTTCCAGCCGGCACTCGACTGGTTCCGCAAGCTGAAGGCCAACGCACCGATCGTGCCGAAGCAGACCGCTTATGCGCGCGTGCTGTCCGGCGAGATTCCGATCCTGCTCGACTACGACTTCGATGCGTACCGCGCGATGTACAAGGATCACGCGAACGTCGCGTTCGTGATTCCGAAGGAAGGCACGATCTCGGTGCCGTACGTGATGAGTCTCGTGAAGGGTGCGCCGCACGAAGCGAACGGCAAGAAGGTGCTCGACTTCGTGCTGTCCGACGAAGGCCAGAAGCTGTGGGCGAACGCATATCTGCGTCCGGTCCGCGCAAATGCGATGAGCGCCGACGCCGCGGCGAAGTTCCTGCCCGCGAGCGACTATGCGCGTGCGCATGCGGTCGACTTCGGGAAGATGGCCAGCAAGCAGCAGAGCTTCGGCGAGCAGTATCTTCAGGTGATGCATTGAACGACATTACGTTCCCGCTGCGCTGGCGCGTCGCACTGCTCGCGCCGGCGCTCGTCGTGTTCCTAGCGTTCTGGCTGCTGCCGATGGTCGCGCTGCTGCAGGTGAGCGCCGACGGCCATGCGTTCGCGACGTACCGTGCGCTGCTGTCGAACGAACGCTACATGCAGAGCCTCGGCGCGACGGTGCTGCTGTCGGGGGCGGTCACAGCGGCAACGCTCGCGCTGTCGGTGATCGCGGGGCTGCTGCTCGCACGGCGCGAGTTTCCGGGCAAGCGTCTGCTGCTCGCGCTGCTGACCTTTCCGCTCGCGTTTCCCGGTGTCGTCGTCGGCTTCATGGTGATCATGCTGGCCGGGCGCCAGGGGTTGATCGGCGCGCTGTCGATGAAGCTGACCGGCGATCGCTGGGTGTTCGCGTATTCGATGGCGGGACTGTTCATCGGTTACCTGTACTTCTCGATTCCGCGCGTGATCGTCACGGTGATGGCATCGGCGACGAAGCTCGACGCATCGCTCGAGGAAGCCGCGCGTTCGCTCGGCGCGTCGCCGTGGCAGATCATGCGCGACATCGTGCTGCCGGCGTTGTCGCCGGGCCTGATCGCGGCGGGCGCCGTGTGCTTCGCGACCGCGATGGGTGCATTCGGCACGGCGTTCACGCTCGCCACCGACATCTCCGTGCTGCCGATGACGATCTACACCGAGTTCACGCTGAACGCGAACATGGTGACGGCCGCGGGGCTGTCGATCGTGCTCGGCATCGTCACGTGGCTGGTGCTCGCGCTCGCACGCAATGCGACCGGTTCCGCGGTCGCGGCCACCGCATGACGCTCCCGTCGACACGCACAACCCGATGAATTCGCTGACCGATACCGCCGCAAGGCCGCGCGCGCAATCGCGCCTCCAGTCCCGCACGCTGCTCGCCGCCGCCCAATGGAGCGTCACGCTGCTGCTGTGCGCGTTCCTGATCGTGCCGGTCGTGATGTCGATCGTGGCGGGCCTCACCGTCAACTACTTCAAGGGCGTGTCGAGCGGGCTGACGCTGCGCTGGCTTGTCGAGGTCTGGACGCAGTACAGCGGCTCGGTCTTCCTGTCGCTCGAAATCGCAGCGCTGACGCTCGCGATCACGCTCGTCGCCGGTGTGCCGGCCGGCTACGCGCTCGCGCGCAGCAAGACGCGCGCGGCACGCTTCGTCGAAGAGCTGCTCGTGCTGCCGATCGCGCTGCCCGGGCTCGCGTCGGCGCTCGCGCTGCTCGTCGTGTACGGCGGTTTCACTGCGTTCCGGATGAGCGTGCTGTTCATCGTCGTCGGGCATGTCGTGTTCACGCTGCCGTTCATGGTGCGCGCGGTCGCGGCGATCTGCGCGAGCTCGGACCTGCGCACGCTCGAAGAAGGAGCCGCGAGTCTCGGCGCGACGTTCATGCAGCGCTTCGTGACGATCGTGCTGCCGAACGCGCGGCCCGGCATCGTCGCGGGTGCGCTCGCGGTCGTGACGCTGTCGATCGGCGAATTCAACCTCACATGGATGCTGCACACGCCCGACACGAAGACGCTGCCCGTCGGTCTCGCCGATACCTATGCGTCGCTGCGCATCGAGATCGGCAGCGCGTACACGATCCTGTTTTTCATCATGACGATGCCGCTCCTCGTCGCGATGCAATGGTTCGGCGTCGATCCGACCGGTCAGCGCAATACGACGAAACGCCGTCGCGTACGCGCGGCACGTAACACGCAACCCGCTGCGCTTTCAGCCGATCTGCAAGAAGATTCAGAAAATCCGCTATGACACCCGCCTCCGTTCCGATCACCCTCACGCAGTGCGCGAAGACGTTTCGCGGCACCCGCGTGCTCGAACCGCTCGACCTGCATATCGACGCCGGCGAAACGCTCGTGCTGCTCGGTCCGTCCGGCTGCGGCAAGACCACTACGCTGCGGATGATCGCCGGACTCGAGACGCCCGATGCGGGCGGCCACGTCGCGTTCGGTACCGACGACGTCACCGCGCTGCCGATCGAGCGACGCGAAGTCGGCATGGTGTTCCAGAGCTACGCGCTGTTCCCGAACCTGACGGTGCGCGGCAATGTGGGCTATGGGCTACGGATTCGCGGCGTCGACAAGGCGGTCGCGCGCGGCCGCGTCGACGAACTGCTCGCGATGATGCGACTCACCGCGCACGCGGACAAACCGGTCGATCAGTTGTCGGGCGGCCAGCGTCAACGCGTCGCGCTCGCCCGTGCGCTCGCGCCGCGGCCGCGTGTGCTGCTGCTCGACGAACCGCTGACCGCGCTCGACGCCCGGCTGCGCGACACACTACGCGGCGAAATGAACGCACTGCTGCGCGGACTCGGTATCACGACCGTGTACGTGACCCACGATCAGGCCGAAGCGATGGAACTCGGCGACCGCGTCGTCGTGATGAGCGCGGGACGCATCGAGCAGATCGGCACGCCGCGCGACATCTACTACCGGCCCGCGAACCGCGTGGTCGCGCAGTTCATCGGCACGATCAACCGGCTGGCCGGCGACGTGCGTGCCGGACACCTGACGACCATCGGCGGCGCCGTGCCGTTGCCCGCTGCACAGACAACCGGCACGACGCCGCGCGAGCTATTCTTCCGTCCAGAGGACGCGTACCTCGCCGATCCTGCGCACGCGCATCTGCGCGGCACGATCGAGGCCGCTGCGTTCCTCGGCGAACGCACGCGTCTGACGATCGCCGGCGCCGCGCCCGATACACTCGTCGTCGACGTCGCGGGCCGCGTCGAACTGGCGCGCGGCACGCCGGTCGGCATTTCGATCGCCGAAGACGCGCTGATTGCACTATCGTGAAGGCAGCGCGGCCGGCCGTTCGTACCGCTAGCACCGCCCGCGCGCCGACATTCATCGACAGGGATTTCCCATGCTGCTTGCCCAGATCAGCGATCTGCACATCAAACGCCCGGGCGCACTCGCCTACCGGCGCGTCGACACCGCAGCGTGCCTCACGCGCTGCGTCGAGCGACTGAACGCGCTGCTGCCGCGCCCCGACGCGGTGCTCATCACTGGCGATCTCGTCGACCAGGGCACCGCCGAACAGTACGCGTACCTGAAAACGCTGCTCGCCCCGCTCGAGATGCCGTACTACCTGATGGTCGGCAATCACGACGACCGTGTGGCGCTGCGCGAAGCATTCCCCGAGCAGCCCGAACTCGCCCTCGCCAAGGGCGACGCGTTCGTCCAGTACGCGATCGACGTCGGCGCGCTGCGCATCATCGCGCTCGATTCGGTCGTGCCGGGCCAGAGCGGCGGCACGCTGTGCGACGCTCGGCTCGCGTGGCTCGATGCGCAGCTCAATGCGTCACGCGACCGGCCCGTCGTGGTCGCGCTGCATCATCCGCCGTTCGCGACCGGCATCGCACACATGGACGAGATCCGCCTCGAGCCGACCGCGGCCGAGCGGCTCGCCGCGCTCATCGCACGACATCCGAACGTCGAACGCGTGCTGTGCGGGCACGTGCACCGGCCGATCTTCGCGCGCTTCGGCGGCACGATCGCGTCGGCGGTTGCGTCGCCCGCGCACCAGGTCGCGCTCGATCTGCGCGACGACGGGCCGTCCGCGTTCTCGATGGAACCCGCCGCGTTCGCGCTGCACCGCTACGACCCCGCGACCGGCATCGTCACGCATCACGCGTACGTCGACGCGTCGGACGGCCCCTACCCGTTCTACGAGCCCGAGGGCGAGCTGATCGATTGAGCGTGGGCAAGGACGTACCGCGGGGTCGTACGACGGCCTGCCGCGGCGCCAGCACGATCGCGGAGCCTCCGGTATGATCGGCACGCTCGAAGCCTCTCTGCTGGCCTGTGCGCCGGCTTACGATCTGCCGCCCCGTTCATGTCCACGCCTGCCCCCACTTCTCCTGCCGCACCCGAACGGTCGCTCGCCGGCCTGCTGTTTCTGCTCGCGACGATCGCCGGTGTGTCGGTCGCGAACATCTACTACAACCAGCCGCTGCTCGACGATTTCCGCCAGTCGTTTCCGCACAGCGCGTCGTGGGTCGGCGCGGTGCCGGCCGTCACGCAGCTCGGCTACGCGGCCGGCATGCTGCTGCTCGCGCCGCTCGGCGACCGCTTCGACCGGCGTCGCCTGATCCTGCTACAAATTGCCGCAATCTGTGTCGCGCTCATCGTCGCGGCGCTGGCGCCGACGCTGCACGTCCTGATCGTCGCGAGCCTCGCGATCGGCGTGCTCGCGACGATCGCCCAGCAAGCCGTGCCGTTCGCTGCCGAACTCGCGCCGGTTTCGCAGCGCGGTCACGCGGTCGGGACCGTGATGAGCGGCCTGCTGCTCGGCATCCTGCTGGCGCGGACCGCAGCGGGTTTCGTCGCCGAGTACTTCGGCTGGCGTGCGGTGTTCGGGGTCTCGGTGGTGGCGCTGCTGGCACTGTCGGTGCTGATCCTGCTGCGTTTGCCGCGCAGCCAGCCGACCTCGACGCTGCCCTATGGCAAGTTGCTCGCGTCGCTGTGGCATCTGACGGTCGAACTGCGCGGCCTGCGCGAATCGTCGCTGACGGGCGCCGCGCTGTTCGCGGCATTCAGCATTTTCTGGAGCGTGCTGGCGCTGCTGCTCGCCGGTGCGCCGTTCCATCTCGGACCGCAGGCGGCGGGGCTGTTCGGCATCGTCGGCGCAGCGGGCGCGCTGGCCGCGCCTTACGCAGGCAAGTTCGCGGACCGGCGCGGGCCGCGCGCAATCATTTCGCTGTCGATTGCACTGGTGGCGGTGTCGTTCATCGTGTTCGGGATCTCGGGGGCAAGCATCGCGGGGCTCGTGATCGGCGTGATCGTGCTCGACGTCGGCGTCCAGGCCGCGCAGATTTCCAATCAATCTCGTATCTATGCCCTGAAACCCGAAGCGCGCAGCCGCGTGAATACGGTTTATATGGTTTGCTATTTCATTGGCGGCGCCGTGGGGTCGGGCGTCGGTGCGGTGGTCTGGCCCGCGTTTGGATGGGTGGGCGTGTCCGTCGCCGGGCTCGTGTTTGCCGGGCTGGCGGGATTGAGCCATTCGCGGGGAAGGCAGCAGGTGGTCGTGACGTCCTGATTGTCTGCCCGTCGGATGGCCTTTTTTCGATAAGCGATGCACAGGCTGCACCAGTCGCGTGCGCAGCTGAGGTAATTCTTCCCGCTGCCTCCCGGGCCTTTTGTGACATGGAGAAATACCTGTAATGCCTGTAGAAAGGGCGAATTGGGACAAAATCCTGGCTGCACTTTATACTTGCCGCCGAACGACGAAATGGTGTGACGTCGCGCAAGTTGACTGAGCACCAATTCGAAAGGACCGACGGGGTAATCATGGGTCAGAACTCTCCCATAACGGGACGTGTTGCTGTTATCGCATCAAGGGCAATAGGCGACTCGTTGCTGCTGATGACGGTCGCCCATAACCTGCAACTGAACGGCGTAACCGTCACGGTGTTCGGCCGCCACCTCCATGCATTGCACAGGTGGTTCCCGCGCGTCGAAGTCAGACCGCCGCTTGAACCCTCCGACCCCGCCACGTCGCAGACCGTCCTCGCCGATTTCTCGCTGGTCCTCGCACTCCATCCCCCTCTCAATCTGACCGACGTCCATCCCCGGGTCGTGCTGCTCGATCATCTTTGCCGAAGCGGATCGAAGGAACCCATGGCGCGCCGGCTGTTCGATTTCTGCCGGGATGAGCTGGCCCTCGCGGTCACGCAGAAGGCAAACGGCCTCACCGCGCCGGCGGAACTTCAACATCGGAAACACGCTACCCGGGTGGTCATTCATCCGACCGCCAGCACGGCGGACAAGTGCTGGCTCAAGTCGCGCTACGTCAGTCTCGCGCGGCGGTTGCGTCAGCGCGGCTTCGATCCGCATTTCGTCGTTGCTCCCGAAGAACGCGCCGGCTGGCTGGACGTTCTGCATCAGGGGCTGAATGTCCCCGCATTCGACACACTCGGCCACCTCGCGGCCTGGGTCTATGAAAGCGGCTGGTTCATCGGCAACGACTCCGGCATCGGCCATCTCGCGTCGAACCTCGATATCCCGACACTCTCGCTCTTCATGCGACGCGGCATTGCCCGCACCTGGCGACCCGACTGGGGCGGCGGACATGTGCTGATCGGTAGCGCGTTCATCCCCGGTGCTCGTTTCAAGGAGCGTTTCTGGAAATACGCGTTGACGGTCGGGCGCGTCGAGCGGGCGTTCGCCCGGCTCCGGCTCGCCACCGATCAACGCGCGTCGCAAACCGTTTCGGCGGTCACGCCGCCGGCGTTCGCACGGAAGACGACATGAACGCGCGCCTCGAAACCCGCATGCTTGCCCGGCAGCACGCGAGCGTCGAGCCGCGCCTGCATAAAAGCAATCTTGGCAGGATGGCGTTTTCGATGTCGAACGCGATCGGCGACTCGCTGATCTCGATGATCATCGTGACCAACCTGCTGAAGAACGGCATTAACGTCACGGTGTACGGAAATCCTGCGTACGCGCTGCGGCACTGGTTCCCAGGCGTCGCCATTCACCGCCTGCCCGTCGAAGAAGACAGCGCGGACACGTTCGCGGCCTACGACACCGTGCTGCAGATGCAGTGGAATCAGCCGCTCGTCCACCTGCTGGATGCGCATCCGCGCGTGAGAACGCTGCACGACATCGAGTTCGGCGAGCATCCCGGCTGCATGGCTGAACGCTTCGCCGATTTTTGCCGCAAGGAACTGGAACTCGATGGCGTGGATCTCGACAACGGTATCGTCGCGCCCACCGATCTGCTGCACCGGCGTCACGCCAGGCGTGTGGTCATTCATCCGGAGGCCAGCACCGACGACAAGCGCTGGCCGGCTTCACGATTCGTGAAACTGGCCCGGCTGCTGCAGCGCAGAGGGTATGAACCGCATTTCGTGATCGCGCCGCACGAACGGGAGCGCTGGAAAGATGTCGAGATGTTCGACGTGCCGGTGCCGCATTTCAACGACCTCAACGCGCTGGCCGCGTGGGTCTACGAATCCGGCTACTTCATCGGCAACGATTCGGGCGTCGGGCACCTCGCGTCGAACCTCGATATTCCGACGGTAAGCCTGTTTCGCCGCCGGGGCGTGTCAGCACGCTGGCGACCCGTGTGGGGCGCGGTGGAGGTCATCCTGCCGTGGCAGTGGGTTCCGACCTCGAAGCTGAAGGAACGTTTCTGGAAAGAAACCCTCACGTGCTCGCGGGTCCTGTCGGCCTTCGTGAGAATGACACGGCGGTATCCGGCACCGTCACACGCATCACGGTGACAGCGAGACGGAAACCTACCGTCTCTTCATCAGAAAAACAAACACCTTGTCCTGCGTCGATACGTCGACGATCTCGTTGCCCGTCTGCTTTGCGAACGCAGCGAAGTCCCGCTGCGAACCGGGATCGGTGGCGAGTACCTTGAGAATCTGGCCGCTTTCCATATCGGCGAGCGCTTTTTTCGCGCGCAGGATCGGCAGCGGGCAGTTCAGCCCGCGTGCATCCACTTCCTTGTGAATCTGAATCTGCATCGACGGTGACCTTCGGGACGGGGCGTCGAACGACGCCGCACAGTGGTCCCGATTCTACCGCAGCCTCCCCGCGCTCACAGCGTTACGGCCTGCCCGCTTTGCAGCGATGCCCGCAGCGCACTGCCGATACGCGTCGCCTCCAGCGCATCCGCGAGACTTGCCCCCGCCTGCTCGCCTGTCGAGGTTCCAACCGACGACACCGCCGCCACGAACGCCTGCGCCTCCGCGAGAAACGCGTCCTCGAACCGCTCGAAGAACGTTGGCGTGCATTCGTTGCGTACGCCGCCCGCATCGAGAATCTCGACACGATTCGCGCGCGGAATACGGCCGATCGTCAATGCGCCCGCCGTGCCGATCACTTCGCTGCCGCTGTCGTTGCCGTGCGCCATGGTCCGCGACGCGTAGAACATCGCAAGGCCGCCACCTTCGAATTCGCAGATCGCCACGCCGTTGTCGACGTCGCCGAATTCACGCAGCCCTTCGTGCAAAGCAATCGTGCCGGTCGCGTACACGCGTGTCGCGCGGGGCTTGCCGAGCAGCCAGCGGGCGACGTCGATGTCGTGCACGGTGCAGTCGAGAAAGATGCCGCCGGAGGTCGGCGCGAAGCGCACGAAAAAGCCGTCGGGATCGTTGCGGTCGCAGGTCTGCGAGCGCACGAGGAACGGCCGGCCGATCGCGCCCGTGTGGATCTTGTCGAACGCGTCGCGATAGCTCGGATCGAAGCGTCGCATGAAGCCAATCGTCGCCTGTAGATGCGGATAGCGCGACGCCTCCGCGAGCACGCGCTCGCATTCGGCGAGATCGAGTGACAGCGGTTTCTCGCAGAACACGTGTTTGCCAGCCCGCAGCGCATCGACGATCTGCTGTGCGTGCAGCGCCGACGGCGTGACGAGCCACACTGCGTCCACGTCGGGATCGGCGAGCAGCGCGGCATACTCGGCGTACAGGCGCGGTTCAGGCAGCGTATCGCGCGCCCACTCGCGTTCTTCTTCGAGCGGACTACATGCCGCGACGAGCGCTGCGCCCGGCACGCGGTACGCGAGATTCTGCGCATGCCGGCGTCCAAGCCGTCCAAGCCCGACGATACCGACGCGCACCGGCCCCTTACGCTCAACCGAACTAATCGCGCTCATCGCACAACCTCGTCGAGCTTCACAGCACGGCCTTCGCGCCACGACAACGTCGCTGCCTCCGCGAGTTCGAGCGCCTTCATCCCGTCGGCGACGGTCGTGCGCACCGGCTTGCCCTGCGTCACCGCCTCGAAGAAATGCGCGATTTCAAGCGCATACGCGGCACGATAGCGTTCGAGGAAGAACGCTTCGGGCACATCGCTCGACACTTCCGTCTTCGAATACGCGACTACTTCGGTCGGTCGCACGTTGCCCGCCTGCAGCATCCCTTCGCTACCGAGCACTTCGAAGCGCTGGTCGTAACCGTACGCCGCGCGGCGCGCGGTGTTGATCTGGCACAGACGTCCGCGTTTCGTGCGGATCGTCACCGCGGTCGAATCGATGTCGCCTGCCGCGGCGATCTCCGGGTCGGTCAGGCAGCTGCCGGTTGCGTGCAGCGTGTCGGCTTCGTCGTCGAGAATCCAGCGGAAGATATCGAAGTCGTGAATCAGCATGTCCTTGAAAATGCCGCCCGAGTGCTTGATGTAGTCGACCGGCGGGGCACCCGGATCGCGGCTCGTCACGACGAGCATCTCCGGCGTGCCGATTTCGCCCGCGTCGATGCGTGCCTTCAGCGCGGAGAACGTCGGGTCGAAACGTCGCTGGAAACCGATCATGCACACGACACCGGCTTTCGCGACCGCATCCGCGCATGCACGTGCTCGCTCGAGTGTGAGATCGACAGGCTTCTCGCAGAAAACATGCTTCTTTTGCGTGGCCGATTGGAGAATCAGGGCCGCGTGCGTGTCGGTGCTCGAACAGATCACCGTCGCGCCGATCGACGCGTCGCCCATCGCGCCGTCGATATCGGCGACCTGTGCACCGTGCTGCGCGGCGAGCGCGGCAGCGGCTTCGCGGTTCACGTCCACCACGTATTTGAGCCGCACGCCCGGCTGTCGCGCGAGATTCGCTGCGTGAATGCGGCCGATGCGGCCCGCGCCGAATACCGCGACGTCGATCGTTTTGCCTGCTGATGTTGTGTCAGTCATCGTAGCCTCCAGTGTCTTTCGATTCTTCTACGTTCAGTTCGAGCTTGTACGCGAGCGCGATAAACAGCGCCTGGCACAGGCAGATGGTGCTGGTCAGCGAGCGGAACGCGAACGCGCTCCCCTCCTTCACGTACAGCTGGGTCGTCGCATAGCGCGCGAGCGGCGACAGTTGACTATCGGTGATCACGAGCGTTTTCGCCTGATGGTGATGCGCGACGCGCAGACAGTACTGCGTCTCCTTGCCGTACGGCGCGAAGCTGATCGCGATCACGACGTCGCCCTTCTTCACGCTGCGGATCTGCTCGCGATACATGCCGCCGAAGCCCGACACGAGATGCACGCGCTTCGGCGTGTGCTGCAACGCGTAGACGATGTAGCTCGCGACCGGAAACGAACGCCGCACGCCGATCACGTAGATGTTGTCGGCCTGCTGCAGCATTTTCACGGCCGCATCGATCTGCGTGTCGTCGAGTCCCGCTTCGAGTTCGTCGAGGCCGCCGCGGCATGCCGCGACGAATTCGCGCGCAACCGAGCCGCCCGACAGCCGCCCCGGCTTCTTTTCGTCGATCAGTTTGCGGATGCGCTGCTGGTAGCTGGTCCCCGATGCGCCCTGGCCGGTATACGCCTGACGAAACACGGTCTGCAGATCGGAGAACCCGGAAAAGCCGAAACGCTGCGCGAACCGCACGACCGCCGACGGATGCACGCCGCAGCTCGCCGCAATGTCGCTGGTGCGATCGACCATCACGCTCGAGCGATGCTGCTCGATGTAGGTCGCGACGCTCTTCAACTGACGCGGCAGCGATTCGTAGTTTTCCGCGATGCGCTGCATCAATTCATCGACGCTCGGCAACTCTTCGGTGCTGTCGTCCGCCATGGTCGCCCCTCTCCTATTTTTTTGCGCTGCAAAACCGCTGTCGCACGAGCCTTGGGAACCGCATCGCGACACCAGATAACGTTGCGGATTATAGGCAGCGCCATTGTCAAATGGAATGGATTTTCCATTTTTATTTTCAATGAAATTTTCATTGCATCGCTCCGGAAGATCGCCTAACCTTGGTCGTGAGCAGTGATGCGGCACGTTCGAACGCTGTGCGCTCGCTCCCTTCAAAAACGACAGACCGAGAAAGGTGGAGACATGAGACTTAGCAAAGGCAAGGCTTCGCTGAGAATACTGGCGGCGGCGCTCACGCTGGCGACAGGCTTCGGCGCGGCATCGGTGGCGCAGGCGGCGGATGCGCACTTCGTGCTGATCAGCCACGCACCCGATTCCGATTCGTGGTGGAACACGATCAAGAACGCGATCAAACAGGCCGACGAGGACTTCAACGTTCAGACCGATTACCGCAATCCGCCGAACGGCGACATCGCGGACATGGCCCGGCTCGTCGAACAGGCCGCGGCGCGCAACTACGACGGCGTGATCACGACGATCGCCGACTTCGATGTGCTGAAAAGCTCGATCGGCAAAGTGACCGAGAAGAAGATTCCGCTCGTCACGATCAACTCCGGCACCGAGGAACAGAGCGCGCAACTGGGCGCGATCATGCACGTCGGCCAGCCCGAATACGTCGCGGGTCACGCGGCCGGCGAGAAGGCGAAAGAAGCCGGCGTCAAGTCGTTCCTGTGCGTGAATCACCTCGCCACCAACACCGTGTCGTTCGATCGTTGCCGCGGCTTTGCGGAAGCACTCGGCGTCGACTACAAGACGTCGACGATCGACTCGGGCCAGGATCCGACCGAAATCCAGTCGAAGGTCAGCGCGTATCTGCGCAACCATCCGAACACCGGCGCGATCCTGACGCTCGGCCCGGTGCCTGCCGCGGCGACGCTGAAGGCGGTCCAGCAGATGGGCCTCGCGGGCAAGATCTACTTCTGCACCTTCGACTTCTCCGACGACATCGCGAAGGCGATCCAGGCGGGCACGATCCAGTTCGCGATCGATCAGCAGCCGTATCTGCAGGGTTATATCCCGGTCGCCGTGCTTGCGATCGTGAAGAAGGACCACACGACCGACCCCGCGAAAATCCGCCAGATTCTGCAGGCGAATCCGAAGTTCAAGGCCCGCCTCGAAGAGTACGGACTGCAGCCGTCGTATGGACCGAAGAACATCCGTTCGGGTCCGGGCTTTATCACGAAGGCGAATCTGGACAAGGTCATCAAGTACGCGGGTCAGTACCGGTAAATCTGCTTTCCCCCTGCTTCACGCGCGGCGCTGCACACGGGCGACATCGGCGGAACCCCTCCGCCATCACCGTCCTGGCCGCCGCGGTTTCAACCGCTTAATCTGCTTTCACTGGCACGCCGCTGCCTACGCGGCGCCGCGCCAGGCATCGAGGAGACATCATGGGCGTAGCCGGCAAACACTTCCCTTCGCATGCGGGTGAGAATCCCGACGGCAAACCGTCGGACCCATCCGCGTCAACCGCAGCCGCGCCGGCGGCCGCCGACGAGCGCATCCGCAAGGAGTCGTGGTTCGGTCATCTGCTGAATCGCCCCGAATTCGCGGCGATTTCCGGTGCCGTGCTGGTATTCATCGTGTTCGCGTTCGGCGCGGGCGGCTCTGGCATGTTCAATCTCGACGGCGTGATGAACTGGTCGCAGGTGTCCGCGTACCTCGGCATCCTCGCGGTCGGCGCATGTCTGCTGATGATCGCCGGCGAGTTCGATCTGTCGATCGGTTCGATGATCGGCTTCGCCGGGATGATGGTCGCGATCCCGTCGGTGTATTTCCACTGGCCGCTGTCGCTGTCGATCCTGTTCGCGTTCGCCGGCTCGATGCTGCTCGGCGCGCTGAACGGCTATCTCGTGGTGCGCACACGGCTGCCGTCGTTCATCGTCACGCTCGCGTTCCTGTTCATCCTGCGTGGCTTGACGCTCGCACTGTCGATCATGGTCGCGGACCGCACGATCATCTCCGGTGTCGGCGATCTCGCGAAGCAGGACTGGGTAGCAAACCTGCTGTTCCACGGCGTCGCGCTGCACGGCATTTTCACGTGGCTCGCCCATATCGGCGTCGGCCAGATGCTCGACAACGGCCAGCCGCTCGTGCCGGGCGTTCCGAAGGTCATCCTGTGGTGGTTCGCGCTCGCAGCAGTCTTCGCGTTCGTGCTCGCGAAGACGCGTTACGGCAACTGGATTCTCGCGGTCGGCGGCGACGCGAACGCGGCGAAAAACGTCGGCGTGCCGGTGCGACGCGTGAAGATCTTGCTGTTCGTGCTGACCGCGTTCTGCTCGTGCCTGTTCGCGGTGCTACAGGTCTGCGACATCGGCTCGGCCGCGGCGGATCGCGGGCTGCAAAAAGAATTCGAAGCGATCATCGCCGCGGTGATCGGCGGCACGCTGCTGACGGGCGGCTACGGCTCCGTCATCGGTGCGTGTTTCGGCGCGCTGATCTTCGGCGTCGTGCAGATCGGCATTACCTATACGAACGTCAGCTCCGACTGGTTCCGCGTGTTCCTCGGCGTAATGCTGCTGATCGCCGTGCTGTTCAACCACTACGTGCGCCGCCGCGTCGCGCAATCGTAACCGTCACGAGGAGACGACCATGTCCGAACCTGTCAATGACGCCCCGTCCGCCGCCGCCCCCGATACCGGCGACACGATCCTCGCGCTCGAAAACGTCAGCAAGTTTTTCGGCAAGGTGATCGCGCTGTCGGGCGTCACGCTGCGGCTAAAGCGCGGCGAAGTGCACTGCCTGCTCGGCGACAACGGCGCCGGCAAATCCACGTTGATCAAGACGCTCGCCGGCGTGCATCAGCCCTCTTCCGGCGAATACCTGGTGGACGGCAACCCTGTCCGCTTCGAGTCGCCGAAAGACGCGCTCGACCTCGGTATCGCGACCGTCTATCAGGATCTCGCGCTCGTGCCGCTGCTGTCGGTCGCGCGCAACTTCTTCATGGGCCGCGAACCGCAGAAAAAGATGTTCGGTTTTCTGAACGTGATGGACCTCGAAACCAGCGCCGTCACCGCCCGCGACAAGCTCGCCGAAATGGGCATCCACGTGCGCGATCCGCATCAACCGATCGGCACGATGTCCGGCGGCGAACGTCAATGTCTCGCGATCGCGCGTGCGATCCACTTCGGCGCGCGCGTGCTGATCCTCGACGAACCCACCGCCGCGCTCGGCGTGAAGCAGAGCTTCAACGTGCTGAAGCTGATCCACACCGCGCGTGCGAAGGGCATCTCGGTGATCTTCATCACGCACAACGTGCACCACGCGTATCCGATCGGCGATTCGTTCACGCTGCTCAATCGCGGCAAATCGCTCGGCACCTACACGAAAGAAACCATCACCAAGGACGAAGTGCTCGACATGATGGCCGGCGGCGCCGAGATGCAGAAAATGATCGGCGAACTCGACGGCGCCGTGATCTGACGCCGGACCGGCGCAGCCCAGACCTCCAGGAATCCCCATGGCTCTATCCGCTTCCCCTAACACCGCTGCGAGCCGCTTCGCTACGGGCCGCACCCGCGACGTCGTGTGCCTCGGCCGTCTCGCCGTCGATCTCTACGCGCAGCAGGTCGGCGCGCGACTCGAAGACGTATCGAGCTTCGCGAAATATCTCGGTGGCTCGTCGGCGAACATCGCGTTCGGCTGCGCGCGGCTCGGCCTCGCGTCCGCGATGCTCGCGCGCGTCGGCAACGATCACATGGGCCGCTTTCTGACCGACACGCTCGCGCGCGAAGGCTGCGACGTCGGCCACGTGAAGATCGATCCTGACCGCCTCACCGCGCTCGTGCTGCTCGGTCTGAAGGATCGCGACACGTTCCCGCTCGTGTTCTATCGCGAGAACTGCGCGGACATGGCCGTCGACGAAGAGGATTTCGACGAAGCGTTCATCGCGTCGTCGAAAGCGCTGCTGATCACCGGTACGCACTTCTCGACCGAGCAGGTGAACCGCACGAGCCGTCGCGCGCTCGACTACGCGCGCCGCAACCAGGTGCGCACCGTCCTCGATATCGATTACCGGCCGGTGCTGTGGGGCCTCACTGGCAAGGCCGACGGCGAGACCCGTTTCGTCGCGAACGAAGACGTCACCGCGCATCTGCAACGCATCCTGCCGCTGATCGATCTCGTGATCGGCACCGAAGAGGAATTCCGCATCGCCGGCGGCAAGACCGATCTGATCAACGCACTCGCGATGGTCCGCGCGGTCACGCCGGCCACGCTCGTCGTGAAGCGCGGGCCGCTAGGCTGCCAGATCGTCGACGGCGCGGTGCCCGCTTCGCTCGACGATCTGCCGTTGCAAGGCGGCGTCGAAGTCGATGTGCTGAACGTGCTCGGCGCAGGCGACGCGTTCGCGTCGGGCTTCCTGTCCGGCTGGCTGCGCGACGAACCGCTCGACGCCTGCGCACGCGCTGCCAATGCGAGCGGCGCGCTGGTCGTGTCGCGCCACGGCTGCGCGCCCGCGATGCCGACGCCCGCCGAACTCGCGTACTTCCTGCGCGAGGCGCAGGCCGACCCGCAGCGGATGCGCCGTCCGGACCTCGACGCTACGCTCGCGCGGCTGCATCGCGTGACGCCGCCGCGCACGCCGCGCGACGAAGTGCTCGGCTTCGCGTTCGATCACCGCAACCAGTTCTTCGACCTCGCGCAGCAGACCGGCGCCGACGAAAGCCGCATCTCGACTCTGAAAAACCTGTTCGTCGAAGCGGTCGCGCAGACCGAAACGGCGCTCGGGCTGCAAGGCCGCATCGCGATGCTGATCGACGACCGCTACGGCCAGGACGCGTTGAACGCGGCGACCGGCCGCGGCTGGTGGATCGGTCGCCCGGTCGAACTGCCGGGCTCGGTGCCGCTCGTGTTCGATCACGGCCGCTCGATCGGCACGACGCTCGTCAGTTGGCCGCAGGAACACATCGCGAAGTGCCTCGTCCAGTATCACCCGGACGAACCGATCGAACAGCGGCTCGAACAGGAGGCGCAATTGCGCGCGCTGTACGACGCGGTGCAGGCGAGCGGCCACGAACTGCTGCTCGAGGTGATTCCGCCGAAGCATCTGCCGCAGGCGCCCGATACCGTTTATCGCGCGCTGAAACGGCTGTACAACATCGGCATCTATCCGGAGTGGTGGAAGCTCGAACCGATGGATGCCGCGCAATGGCAAAGCATCGACACGCTGATCGCCGAACGCGATCCGTACTGCCGCGGCGTCGTGCTGCTCGGGCTGTCGGCAGCAGTCGACCAGTTGTGCGACGGTTTTCGTGCGGCGGCTGCGTCGGCGACCTGCCGCGGTTTCACGGTCGGGCGTACGATCTTCCATGAAGCGAGCCACGCGTGGCTCGCCGGACAGATCGGCGACGACGAACTGATCGCGCGCGTGCGCCGAACGTTCGAAACGCTGATCGCCGCGTGGCGCGACGCGCGCAGTGCGGCGGGTGTGCAAACGGCGGCGAAGCATAGCGTTCATCAGGAGCAGGCGGCATGAACCAGCGCATCGTGCATCACGAACCTCAAGCGCGGACACAGGCACCTGCAACCGGCACGGTGCGCATCACCGCCGCCCAGGCGCTGGTCCGCTATCTCGCCGCACAACGCGTCGCAACCGAAGACGGCAGCGGCACCGAGCCGCTGTTCGGCGGCGTGTTCGCGATCTTCGGTCACGGCAACGTCGCCGGCCTCGGCGAAGCGCTGTATCAGCACCGCGACGAACTGCCCACCTTGCGTGCGCACAACGAGCAGGCGATGGCGCACAGCGCGATCGCGTATGCGAAGGCGCACTTCCGGCGCCGGATGATGGCCGTCACGACATCGATCGGCCCAGGCGCGACGAACCTCGTCACCGCCGCCGCGCTCGCGCACGTGAACCGGCTGCCGGTGCTGCTGCTGCCCGGCGACATCTTCGTATCGCGCGCGCCCGACCCGGTGCTGCAACAGGTCGAGGATTTCCACGACGGCGGGATCTCCGCAAACGATGCGCTGAAGCCCGTATCGCGCTACTTCGACCGCATCGTGCATCCGGCGCAGCTACTGAACGCATTGCCGCGCGCGATCCGTGTGCTGACCGATGCCGCGCTGTGCGGCCCCGTCACGCTCGCGCTGCCGCAGGACGTGCAAGCCGCCGCGTGGGACTTCCCTGCTTCGTTCTTCGAACCGCGCGTCGTGCGACCGCATGCACCCGCGCCGCGCGCCGACGACCTCGACGCCGCCGCCGAACGGCTCGCACATGCGAAACGCCCGCTGATCGTCGCGGGTGGCGGCGTGCTCTATGGCAACGCCGCCGACGCACTCGCCGCATTCGCGACCGCGCACGGCGTGCCAGTCGCGGAAACCCAGGCCGGCAAGGGTGCACTCGCGTGGGATCATCCGTTGAACGCGGGTGCGCTCGGCGTAACCGGTTCGCCCGCGGCGAACGGACTCGCGCACGATGCGGACTGCGTGCTCGCGATCGGCACACGGCTGCAGGACTTCACCACCGGCTCGAACACGCTCTTCACGCAGGCCGACGTGATCGGCATCAACGCGAACGCGTTCGACGGACTCAAGCATCGCGCGCTGGCAGTCGAAGCCGATGCGCGTCTCGCACTCGATGCGCTCGCCGAGCGTCTGCGCACCTGGCACGCGGACCGCACGTGGACCTCGCGCGCGCAGAAGGCCGCGACCGGCTGGCGCGACACCGTCGGCACGCTCACGAACACACCGCAGCGCGACACCGTGCTGCCCTACGACGCCGACGTAATCGGCGCGGTGCAGCGCTCGTCTCCGCGCTCCGCGACCGACGATATCGTCGTCTGCGCGGCCGGCACGCTGCCCGCCGAACTCCACAAGCTGTGGCGCGCAGGCCGGCCCGGCGCGTATCACGTCGAGTACGGCTATTCGTGCATGGGCTACGAGATCGCGGGCGGCCTCGGCGCAAAGCTCGCCAGACCCGATCGCGAAGTGATCGTGATGGTCGGCGACGGCAGCTATCTGATGATGAACAGCGAGATCGCGACGTCAGTGATGCTCGGCGCGAAGCTGATTATCGTGGTGCTCGACAACCGTGGTTACGGCTGCATCAACCGGCTGCAGCAGGCCTGCGGCGGCGCGCCGTTCAACAACATGTTCGACGACTGCGTGCAGGGACCGGCCGGCGCACCGGCGATCGATTTCGCCGCGCATGCGCGTGCGCTCGGCGCACACGCGGAACACGTCGCGAACGTCGCGGAACTGGAAACCGCGCTGCAACGCGCGCGTGCCGCCGACCGCACGTACGTGATCAGCATCGACACCGATCCCGCGCGCACCACCGACGACGGCGGCTGGTGGTGGGAAGTCGCCGTGCCCGAAGTGTCGCCGCGCGAAGCGGTCCGCGACGCGCGCGCGCAATACGAAGCCCAGCTCGCCGCGCGTACCCACGCCGCCGGCGATGCCGTCAACGATTGATCGAGGAACCGCGCATGACTCCGTTCGAAGTACGCATCGGCATCAACCCGCTGTCGTGGATGAACGACGACCTGCCCTCGCTCGGCGGCGAAACACCGCTCGAACTCGCGCTGACCGAAGGCCGCGCGATCGGCTACGAAGGGTTCGAACTCGGCAACAAGTTTCCGCGCGAGCCGCAGGCGCTGAAGGCGTTGCTCGCGCAATACGACCTGTCGCTCGTGTCCGGCTGGTACTCCGGCCGGCTCGCGAAACGCAGCGTCGAAGAAGAGATCGCCGCCGTCGGCCCGCATCTCGAACTGCTCGCAAAAAACGGCGCGACCGCGATGGTGTATGGCGAAGTCGCCGATACGATCCAGGGTGCGCCGCGTCCGCTGTATCAGCGGCCTCGGTTTTTCAGCGAAGCGCAATGGGACGAATACGCGGCGCGCGTCGACGCGTTCGCGCGCTATACGCTCAGTCACGGCGTGCGGCTCGCGTATCACCACCATATGGGCGCGTACGTCGAGACGCCTGCCGACGTCGATCGTCTGATGGCAAAGACCAGTGACGCGGTCGGGTTACTGTTCGACGCGGGGCACATCACGTTCGCGGGCGGCGATCCGCTCGACGTACTCGACCGGCACATCGCGCGCGTCTGCCACGTGCATTGCAAGGACGTGCGGCCCGCAGTCATGAAACTCGCGCGCAACCGCAACTGGAGTTTTCTCGATGCAGTGATCGCTGGTGCGTTCACCGTGCCGGGCGACGGCGCAGTCGATTTCCCCGCAATCATCGCGAAGCTGAAGCGCCACGGGTATCGCGGCTGGCTCGTCGTCGAGGCGGAGCAGGACCCGATCGTCGCGCCGTCGTATTCTTATGCGCAGAAGGGTTATCAGACGCTGCGTGCGCTCGTCGATGCGCCGCTCGAACCCACCAGGGAGGCTGCATGAGCCTGCTCGTCAAGGCAAAGCGCGAAGGCCAGACGATCGCGCGTGTGACGCCGGAATCGGCCGGCTGGCAGCACGTCGGTTTTTCCGCGCACCGGGTCGCGCCGGACGGTGTATTGCAGGTGCTCGAAGCAGCACGCGAGGTGTGCATCGTCGTGCTGTCGGGCACGGTCGATATCGAAACGCCGCAGGCTCGGTGGACCAGCCTCGGCTCGCGCACGAGCGTGTTCGACGATGCGGCGCCGTATGCGGTGTATCTGCCGCCGAAGGTGCGCGCGACGTTGCGCGCACGTACTGCTGCCGAGATCGGTATCGCGAGCGCGCCGGCATCGGGCCGCTATCCGGTGCGGCTGATCGATCCGTCGCAGATGAAGCGCTCGACCCGCGGCAAAGGCCAAAACACGCGCTACGTGTGCGATATCCTGCCGCAGACCGAGCCCGCGGAATCGCTGCTCGTGGTCGAGGTGCGTACGCCGGGTGGTCATGCGTCGAGCTATCCGCCGCACAAGCATGACACCGATAACGTGCCGGTCGAAAGCTCGCTCGAGGAAACCTATTACCACCGGCTGAATCCGCCGCAGGGCTTCGCGTTCCAGCGCGTGTACACCGATGCGCGTGATATCGACGAATCGATGGCGGTGGAGGATCACGACGTCGTGATGGTGCCGCGCGGTTATCACCCGGTCGTGGTGCCTTATGGCTACGACTCGTACTACCTGAACGTGATGGCCGGCGACCAGCGCGTGTGGCACTTTAAAAACGATCCGGCGCACGAGTGGATTATCGAGCGCGACGCGCGTAGTTGATGTGCTGCGTTGCGGTCATTGTTTAGCTGCAACGTCCACCGTCAGCGAACCATCCTCGCCCATCCGCACCCTGCCCTTCGACACGTCGCGCCGATACGCGTACAGGTCGAAGTGCATCGGGTCGGTGGTGCACGCGCTGTCGTGAATCAGCGTGCGACCGTTGACGACCAGCGAATTGAACATCTTGATGTCGCCGGATTCGATCCACACGAAGCTGGCGCCCGCTCCCCCCGCGTTCGCCGGTGGATGCGCAACCGCCGCGCCCGCCTCACGCCGGAACTTCAGTACGAGCCCTTCGTCGGTGACCTCCGCGCTTTCGAGCCGCCCTTGCAGTACCGGCGGCGGAAACACCGTGTACTGATCGAACACAAGCTGATTGCCGTCGAGCTTCACGCCTTTGCGTGCGAACGGCGTCAGCGACGCGAGCGGAATGTTCAGCGCGCGCAGCAGACCCGCCTGCGGCACACCGAGCACCGACACCGAGTCCGGCGTGTACACCAGATGCCGCTCGTCGCGCACGACCAGCGTGCCGTGCATCTTCGTCGGCAGCCATACGCCGGGGAAGTGATTCCACAGCTTGATGCCCCCGGTCACATCGAGACTGCCGTTCGCGGGCTTCAGTTGCAGATCGTTCAGCGAGCGCGGCGAGTAGTCGAGCAGATAGTCGTTGAAGAGCGCGGCCATCGCGGGCCACGGCTCGACGACTTCGCCGCCGAGGATGTGGATGTCGTATTGATCCGGATCGTCGAGATCGACCGGCTGGCCCGGATGCTTCGGCGCCATCTGCGCATCGAGCGTGCGTACATGAAAACCGATCTTCCCCGCGACGTAGAAGTCGACGTTCTGCACGTGAATCAGCGGCGCGACGCCTGGTGAATGGCGCTCGTCGATAACGACACCCGCCGTGCCGCGCTGGGGCTGCTGTGTCATCGCGGTGCGCAGGCTCGCGGGGATCACGCTGGCAGTACCGGCGACTGCAGTCGTGCCATCCGGTGAACGCGCGCGCAACGCGGGCGGCACGCGCTGCCATTCGGCGCGCGCGAGCGCAAGCGACGCCTGCTGCGAGCGGATAAAACTGTCGTTGTAGCGCGCGGCCGCACTGCCCGTCTGCGCAGCGGCTGCAGCAGTGTCGCTCGCCGCGTTTGCGAGCGACGTGTATGACGGCAGATGCACGTCGAGCGCGCCAGCTTCGTCGAACGTGAAATAGCCGGCCGCCATCTGCTCGCGGTAGTGATACAGATCGAGCACGAACGGTATGTTCGAAGTGCTGTTATCGAGCGGCGTGATCGCCATGTCGATGTTCATCGGAATCGAGCGCATGAACTTCACGTCGCCGCCCAGGATCAGCATGCCGCGCGCGGGCATCGTCGCGGGCCACGCGACGTCGTGCAACGTGCCGTCGTCGAGCGTGAAGCGCACGCCGGCCGGCGACGTGTCGATCCGCGTGATCGTCATCCGCAGCGCGGGCGGTGGCGTCAGCTTCGCGACCGCCATCACGACGTCGTCGCCTTCCAGATGCGCGATCGGCGTGCTGACCTTCAGCAGGTCCGCCATCCGCACGTGCGCGGCGCGCATCAGACTGTCGGCGGAGACGCCCGCGACTTCAGTATGGTCCGCATGAAAGACCATCTCGTCGGCATTGCGCATCGCGAGCGTGCCCGTCAGCGCGATCGGCACCCAGCCGTCGCGTTGCATTTCGCCGGTGATCTTCAGACGGCCGTCCTGCGGCTCGACGCGCATGTTGCGCAGCGGCGAGCCCTGGTACTGGAACAGATAGCGGTTGAAGATCGCGGTCAGCTTCGCCGCGTCGAGCGTGACCTCGCCGCGATGCACGGTGATCGCGACGCTGGTCGGATCGTCGAACACGATTGGGTCGCCCGCGCGCGTCGGCGTGAGTGTCGCGGCCATCCGGTGAATCATGAAACCGATGTCGCCGGTCACGCGAAAGTCTACGTCGCGCGCGAACATCATCGACCCGTCGATGCCCGAATCGCGCAGTGTGAACGGTCGCGTGCGGTTGACGCGCATGCCGCTCTCAGAAGGTACGCGGGCGGCGATGCGCTGCTCGTCGGCGAGTTGCTGGGCCTTGGCGGTTTCGAGTGTGGGGCGTGGGGAGGATGCCGGGGTTGCGGGCGATGCGGTGAGTGATGTCGCGGGAGTCGCGGGAGTCCCGCTTGCGCTTGCATCCGCATTCGCGTCCGCGCAAGCGGCAATCCCAAGCGCGCTGAGCGTGACAAGCACGGTCGCCGACAGCGCGAGCGTGTAGCGCAGCCGCCTGGGTTTGCGCTGCGCATCCGTGTGCCGTTTGTTCTCGATGTCGTGCATGTCGTCTCCTCCCTGTGCAGTCCGCCCGTGGGCAGCGCACTGGATTTATCTATTGGTCGGCGCTTGTGCGCTCATGTGTGCAACCGACGGCGCCAGACGGCCGCCCTCGCCCTCGATTGTCTTTATTTGTGGCCGTGTTGCCGACAAGATTCCTGGAGGGCTGGCACCAAACGCTCAGACGTTCGAATGAAACAGCGCGCAAGCCGCCGACCCGTGCGGGACGGGCGTGTACGCGTGGCGTGCGTGGTGTGGTCAAACGGGGAAAACGTAGACGAAATTGCGGCAGGTGGGATGCACGTCGTGCGGCGGCGCGGCAATCGGCTGCGAGGGTCGATTGATCGCTACCGCGCAACAAGCTCAGGCGTGCGCGGAAAGGTCCTTCGATCGTCGCAGCCTGCCCGCAGCAGACTACGCTTTGGAGATATCACGGCTCACGGAAGCATCGATGGTTCGAAGCCGCCTTAAGGGGCGCAACATCAGATAGAAAGCGGCAACATGCGTGATCATCAGCACAGGCACGTAGATGACCGGAATCGCGTACGTGTCGCGCAGTAGTTCTCCCACATGCGCGGGAACATCGGCCTGGATAGCGTGGTAGTAGTCGACGATGAGGTCGGTCACTCCCACACCATTGAAGGCTACGACGAATAACCAGGCGAGTCGGCGTATTCGTGCCGTGACTAGCGCCAGCATCGCCAGCACGCCTGTAGCGAAGTCGCCGTATGCGGCGAACACGGCGAAGCTGGCAGGAAGATGCGGACTCACGACACCCGGCAGGATAAAGACCAGGCCGAAGAAACGGAAGCTGTGCAACGTAGCGATCGCGCGTTGCGCTTCGAACAGGTCCATCGACTTAAGCCTGGGCCAGATATATACACCGAAGCAAAGCAGCCAGGCGACATACCCCAGGACGAGCTGCAGCTGGAAGATAAATTCGGGTGACATGTTGCCTCCTGTCGACCGCAGTGAGTGCCGCGACGCTTACTGCGATCCCACGCATTATGGTTGCCGGTGAATTCGAGAATTCGTGGATACGGCCTCGAACACTGCGGTCAAAATGCCGAGCCGGCCTTCCAGGAGATTCCTCCCCAGGTTGGCGACAAGCTGTGCAAAGTCCGGCCCCATCACCACGCCGAGATTGAGCGAGGGCGGCGGCCCTGACGCACGCATCCCGGCAGACCAGGCCTTGGCGGCCTCGGTGTCGTTTTGCGATGCCAGCGTGCGGAAGCCCGCCTGTTCGATTGCGTCGCGCGTTGCATCGGCCGTCAGCAGAAAGCTCGTTGCTGGCGTTCGCGCCCAGGGAACGGGGTAGTACGGTTCGCTGCCCTCACTGCCCTCACCGCCGTTCGCGACGACGTCGAACGTTGCGAATCTGCCGCGTGGCTTCAGCACGCGTCGGAGCTCCTGGTAAAGCCGTGGGCGGTCGGAGATGTTCATCGCCACGTGCTGCAGCAACACGGCGTCGAAACAGCTGCCGTCGAAGGGAAGATCCAGTGCGCTGGCAGATTGGAACGATACCTGTTCGCCTTGCCCCGTGCGCTGGGTGAGATAGCGCGCGGCATCCACGAACGGTTCGCTGAGGTCGATACCGATCACCCGGCAGCCACAGGTTGCAGCCAGAAAACGGGCTGGGCCACCCATGCCCGAACCCACGTCCAGCACCGACATGTCGGCGGTGATCCCGGCCAGCGTGGCAAGCTCGGCGGTGGCAGCAAGCCCGCGGGTGTGAAACTGGTCGAGGACGGCCAGTTGCCGCGGCGTAAGCGGCTCCTCCTCGGGCCCAAGGAACGCGAGCGCGATCTTCAGCCGCTCGGTCAGGCCGGTCGCGCGATAGTGGTCGCGGACGCCATCAAGTACATCGTTCATCGCAAGGCTCCCCACTCCTGAGTTGTATGTGCCAGGTGTACCATCGACTCGCGCGAGCGACTATTCATCACAATGTTGACGGGCTATGAAGCAGAACTTCACTGTCAGGCAGGGCGCGCTCGATGGCGTAGAGGTGTTCCTGAGCGTTGCCCAGCATCGCAGTTTTCGCAGGGCCGCCGCGGAGCTCGGCGTGACGCCGTCGGCCATCAGTCAGGCGGTGCGTGTACTCGAAGCGCGCATTGGCGCAGCGCTCTTCATACGCACCACGCGCAGTGTCGGTCTGACCGAAGCCGGTGAACGGTTTCTTTCGCGCGCAAAACCTGCCTTCGAGGAACTGGTCGCCGCGAGTGAAATTGCGCGCGGACTCGGCCAGCGGCCGACCGGATTGCTGCGTCTCTCAGTGCCGCGCGCGGTCGTCCCGATCCTGCTCGAGCCACTGATCGCATCCTTCTGCAAAGCGAACCCCGAGGTCGAGGTGGAGATCGCCGCAAGCGAAAAGCTGATCGATCTTGCAGCGGAAGGATTCGACGCCGGCATCCGGCTGGGTCAGTTCGTCGCCGCCGACATGGTCGCGGTGCCGTTGACGCCACCGTTTCGTCTCATCGTCGTCGGCAGCCCTGCCTACTTCGCCGCGCGCAGCCGGCCCAATCACACGGACGATCTGCGCGGGCACGCGTGCTTGCGACGGCGGCAATCCGGTGGCGCGCTCGCGCCATGGTCGTTCAACGACAATGGCCAGGCGATCGAGATCGCCGTATCCGGCCCGCTCATCGCGAGCGATTTTTCGATCATGCTTGGCGCGGCGATCGAAGGCGTGGGCCTTGCCCAGCTACCTGAGCCGATAGCCGCCGAAGGGTTGCGAACGGAAAAACTGGTGCAGGTGCTGGAGGCGTATGCGCCAGTGATTCCTGGCGTGTTTCTCTACTATCCGGACCGCCGGCAGATCATGCCGAAGCTGCGCGCGTTCATCGATCACGTGAAGAACCGCCCGGCAAGCGACGGCAAGGTCGAGAGACAAGATCACGCGAGGCGTGCTGGATCGAAGAAAAAAGGGTGATGGCCTGCGCGAAGAATCTGGCGTGCCGCTGGTTTTGTGGCAGCGCGACAGTCGATGCTGCCCCATGCTGACGTCACCATTCAGTCATGCCCACATGTTTCCATGTCTTACGTGTCATTACCGGATATTCAGCACATGCCGGTGCCCCCGCAGATACGTTCAAGGAGAGATACATGCCGAGCATTCGACCTGTTTGTAAACTAAACCGCGTTGTCAGTCGCACCGCGCTGGCGTTCACCGTCTTCTGTTTCGCCGCTGGCGACGCCGCCGCGCAAAGTTCAGTAAAACCTGTAGTCACCCCGGGCTTCAGCCTGAGCGTCTTTGCAACGGGTTCTGGCGGGCTGTTCAGCGCACCGGACTCCCTCGCCGTGCTCGACGATCACGTCTGGGTCGGCTATGCCAACACCGGCGCACCGGATGGCTCGAACGGTGCGAAGAGCGAGATCGTTGAATATTCGCTGAACGGTACCGTCGTAAAGACTTACGAAGTGGCAGGACATAACGATGGCCTGAAGGTCAATCCGTACACGCGTGAAATCTGGGCGATGCAGAACGAGGATGCGAGTCCAAACCTCGTCATCATCACCCCTGCGACCGGCCAGGCCTCTGCGCCTTATTCCTTTGACAAGACGCTGCACGGCGGTGGTTACGATGACCTCGTGTTCAAGGACGGCGTGACCTACCTCAGCGCGTCCAATCCCACCCTTAGCGCCAGTGGCAAGAATACGGGACCGGCGATTGTCCGCATTGTGCGCATCAATGCAAACACTCACACGATCGGCGTCGCGCCGACAGTGAGCGGCACACTGAGCGCCAGCGACATCCCGTTTGGCACGGTGACGACGCTCAACCTGACCGATCCGGATTCGATGACGCTCACGCCGTCGGGCGACGTCCTGCTCGATGATCAGGGCGACGGTCAGCTCGTCCTGTTTCACTCTTCGGGCAATGAGCCGCGGGTGCAGTATCTTCCGCTTCTCGGCCAGGTGCAGGTTGACGACACAGTGTTCGCGACCGCGCGACGAGGCTTCCTGCTGGTGTCCGATACGAAGGCAAACACGGTCTACAAAGTCAGCGCGAACGTCTGGCAGCGCGACGCGGCCTTCTCGGCGTCCGGGGGCGTAGCCACTGCCACGCCGCCAGTGCCGGGATATATGGGCCAACTGGATATGCGCAGCGGGGCACTCCTTCCGTTAGTGACCAACCTGGGCAGTCCGCACGGCATGGCGTTCGTGGCGCAAGGGGACAATCAGCAGTAACGCGCTCACGTTGCTTGCCAAATGACGCAGTCGCCGCGAGCGCTTCCGCGGCGACTGCGTTAGAGGGTGCGTGCTACAGGACATCCAGGCGTCAGTTTGAAGTGACCGGTCGAAAGGGACCTGTGGCCGAACCCGGACAACGCGCCGTACCGGGCACGTTTTTCACTCTCTGCATCACCCGACGCCGAGCCATTCGTCGATCACATCCCGCCGCTCGCGAAACGCATCGAACGTACCGTCGAACACGATCTCGCCATGCCCCATCACCGCGACGCGCTGTGCGAGCGCATGCGCGATCGCGAGCCGCTGTTCGATCAGCAGCATCGCGACGCCCCGTTCGACTAGCGTCCGCAGACATGCACTCACCTGTTCGATGCGCTGCGCCGCGAGCCCTTCGGTCGGCTCGTCGATCACGAGCAGATCGGGGTCGCCGAGCAACGCGCGGGCAAGCGTGAGCATCTGCTGCTCGCCGCCCGACAATGCACCCGCGCGCGTGCGCTGCCGCTCGCGCAGCACCGGGAATAGCGCGTATGCGTCGTCGAACGTGAAGCGCGGCGCGCGGGCCCGACGTATCTGCCCGAGCAGCAGGTTCTCGTGCACGGTCAACGTGGGAAACACATCGCGATGCTCGGGCACGTAGCCGATGCCGAGTCGCGCGATCTCGAACGGTCGGAGGCCAGCGAGCGAACGGCCCGCGAAATGCAGCTCGCCGTCGCTGCGGACGAGCCCCATGATCGCGCGCGCGAGCGTCGAGCGCCCCGAGCCATTGCGGCCCGCGAGCGCGAGCACTTCGCCCGCTTCGATGCGCAGGTTCACGCCGTGCAGCGCCTGGCTCGCACCGTGCCATGCACGCAGACCGCGGATGTCGAGCAGCGCCGTCATCGCTTAACACCGTCGTCGAAGTTGTCGCCCACAGTGTTGCCAAGATAAGCGGCGCGCACCGACGCATCCTGGCGGATCGCGGCCGGCGTGCCGGTCGCGATCACGCGTCCGCCGACGAGCACCGAGATGCGGTCCGCGAGACCGAAGACCGCTTCCATGTCGTGCTCGATCATCAGCAGCGTGCGACCCGCGGTCGCGCTGCGGATCAGTTCGATTGCACGCGCTGCCTCAGCGCGGTTCATCCCCGCAGTGGGCTCGTCGAGCAACAGCGTGTGCGCGCCGCCCGCGAGCGCGAGGCCAAGATCGAGCGCGCGCTGCTCCGCGTAGCTGAGCGTGCCGGCCAGCTCGTCGGCACGCGTGCCGAGGCCGACCGCGTCGAGCACCTGTTCCGCGCGCGTGTCGGCGGCACGAAAGCGGGTCCAGCGACGCCATGCGCTGCCGCGCCCGCGTTCCGCGAACAGCGCCGCGCAGCGCAGGTTGTCGAACACCGACAACCCCGCGAACACGCTCGTGTTCTGGAAACTGCGCGCGAGGCCGCGCCGGCTGACCGCCGCGGGTCCGAGCCGCGTGATGTCGACACCGAACAGCTCGATGCGCCCCGCACCCGGCCGGCTGCCTCCCGCAATCAGATTGAATAGCGTCGACTTGCCCGCGCCGTTCGGGCCGATCAACGCGTGGCGCTCGCCGGGTTCGACGACGAGGTCGACGCCGCGCAACACCTCGGTTGCGCCGAAGCGTTTTTCGATGCGATGGAGCGCGAGCGCGGCGGTCATGAGGCGATGTCCCTGGTGGTCGTGTCGTGCGCTTGATGAACGTCGACTAGGTCATCGGCGCCACTGCCCTGCTCCGCATGCACCGCTTCCGCCGCCTCCCATCGACGCCGCGCAGTGCGCGCCGCAACGAAGCCCACCGCCGCCAGCAGCACGACAAGCGCCACTACCGCCGCGACGTGCGTCTGCCCATCGGTGCGACCCATCGCAAGCCAGTTCGCGAGCGCCCCATTGCTGCCTGCATCGTCCGCGCCGAACTGCCGTGCGTACGCCCACTGCACGGCGATCACGATCGCCACCGCCCATGCGCACGCCGACCCCACGCCGAGCAGCCACGGCGCCACGCACGTACGCCAGCCGTAGCGCGCGAGCCGCGTGGACGCGCGCGCGGCAAACCCGGCGAGACCGTCGGGCGAACCGGCCACGACCGCGACGAACAGCAGCCCGAGATAGAACAGCCACGCGCGCGTCACGCTCGCGACCGCGACGCTGAAGAACGTCAGCACGACTGCGCCCGCGACCGGCCCGAAGAACGCGCCGGTCCCGCCGATCACGGTCGCGATCAGCACCGCGCCCGAACGCAGCATGCCGACGCTCTCCGTCGATACAAGCTCGACGTTGATCAACCCGAGGGTCCCCGCGATGCCCGCGAAGAACGCCGCGCACACCACGCTCGCATATCGGACGCGACGCGGCTCGCAGCCGATCGCCGCCGCGCGCACCGGGTTGTCGCGCACCGCGTTCGCGATCCGGATGAACGGTGTGCGCGACAGCGCGAACATCGCCACGCACGCGAGCACGCACCACACCGCGATCAGCACGTACGCCTCGCGCGCGGGGCCGAAGGTCCAGGCGCCGAGCGCCGGTCCGCTCGCGCGATCGATCGCGACGCCGGCCTCGCCGCCGAACCAGTCGGGTAGCGTCCACGCGGCGGCAGCGATCAGCTCGCCGATGCCGAGCGTGATCATCGCGAACGCGGTGCCCGCGCGGCGCGTCGATACGTAGCCGGTCAGCACGCCTGCCAGCGCGCCGCCGATTCCGCCGACTAAAGGCAAAAGCGGCAATACCGGCAACAACGGTAACGACCCGCCGAACGCGTTAAACACACGCGCGGCGATCAGCGCGCCGAGCCCCGCATGCACCGCGTGACCGAGCGACAGCAGCCCGGTTTCGCCGAGCAGGATGTTGTACGACAGCGCGAACACGATCATCGTCGCGGTCTGCGCGAGATAGGCGAGCAGCCAGGTGTTGGGCGATGCGGATGAGCCGAGGAGCAATGCGACGGGCGGCACCGCGAGCAGCGCGACGAGTGCTAGCCAGGGCGCGAGCGCGCGCAGCGATGGTGTGCGCGACATGCGATGGATGCGTTCCGGCGCTGCGTCGAGTCGTTCGCCTGCCTGACGTGAATCGCGCATGTCGTGTGCGTCGTGTGCGTCGTGCGATTCACGCGCCCCACGCCGATCGAACGGCCCCCGTGCGTCAGACATCGTCGTTATACCGGCCGAACAGTCCGCGCGGCCGCAGCGCGAGCATCGCGACGAGCAGCACGTATGGGATCAACGGCGCGAGCTGGGCGAGCGTCAGCGCGCCCCACGCGGACGACATCGGTTGCCCGAGCGTCGCCGCGATGTCACCGAGCGACACGTCGCTCGCGACCGCGAAGGTCTGCACACAGCCGATCAGCAGTGACGCGGCGAGCGCACCGCCAAGAGACCCAAGGCCACCGATCACGACGACCACGAACACGATCGACCCGACCGATTCAGCCATCGCCGGTTCGATCACGAAGAGCGGCGCACCGATCACACCGGCCAGCGCCGCGAGCGCGGTGCCCGCCGCGAACACACAGGTGAACACGCGTGGCACGTCGTGGCCGAGCGCTTCGACGGCCTCCGGATGCGTCAACGCCGCACGCACGATCAGCCCCGTCTTCGATACGCGCAGCACCGCGTACAACACCGCGAGCATCGCCAGCGACACCGCCATCATGAACGCGCGATAACGCGGGAATGCGGCGCCGTCGAACGTGAAGAGCGCGCCGTCGAGTGCATGCGGTACCGGTGCGGCAAGCGCCTGCAATCCCCAGGCGAGCTTCACCGTTTCGCCGATCAGATACGCGGCGCCGAACGTGAGCAGCAGTTCGGCGAGATGGCCGTGCGGACGCACACGTCGCAGCAGCACGCGCTCGAATGCCGCGCCTGCGAGCCCGACCGCGAGCGGCGCAAGCACCAGCGCACCCCAGAAGCCCGTTTTTGCTGCGATCGTCACGCCCACGTACGCGCCGAGCATGTAGAAGCTCGCGTGCGCGAAGTTGAGCACGCCGAGCATGCTGAAGATCAGCGTCAGCCCCGCCGACAGCATGAACAGCAGCAGCCCGTAGCTGACGCCATTCAGCAGGTTGATCGCGAGCGACTGCATGCGTCAGTCCGTCACCACAGCGAGCGGCAGCAGCGCGGCGCGCAGCGCATCGGGCAACGCAACCGGACGGCGCGTCACGCGATCCACGTAGACGTGCACGAAATGCCCCTGCGCAGCCGGCTCCGCGTGCCGTTCCCGAAACAGGCCGATCTCGTAGCGCACGCTCGACGAACCGAGCCGCGCGACACGCAGCCCCGCATCGACCTTCTCCGGGAACACGAGCGGCTCGAAGTAATTGCACTGGGTCTCGACGACGAGCCCGATCGTCTCGCCATGCTCGACGTCGAGCACGCCCGCGCGGATCAGATACTCGTTCACGACCGTATCGAAGTAGCTGTAGTAGACGACGTTGTTCACGTGACCGTAGACGTCGTTGTCCATCCAGCGCGTGGTGATCGGCAGGAAGTGGCGGTACGCGGCGCGCGGCGCGGGAGCGGGCTTGTTCATCGTGCGAGGTTGTCGATGGATCAGAGCGATTCGGTCAGCATCCGGCGGTAATCGTCGGCGCTCGCTTCGCGCGGATTGGTCTTGTGGCAATGATCGGCGAGCGCGCCCGCGATCACCTTGTCGAACACGGTTGGCTCGACGCCCATCTGCCGCAGACCGGTCGGCAGACCGAGACGCGCGGTCATGTCGAAAAGCGCCTGCGCGAGATCGGCGTGCTCCGGCAGATTCATCGCGTGACGCATCCGCGCGTAGCGACGATTCGCGACCACCGTTTCCGCATGTTCGTTGAAGCGCAGCACCGCAGGCAGCACGACCGCGTTCAGCGTGCCGTGATGCAGCGACGTGCGGCCGTTCACCGGCACGCCGCCGAGCGGATGCGACAGCGAGTGCACGCAGCCGAGTCCCTTCTGGAACGCCATCGCGCCCTGCATCGACGCGCTCATCATGTTGAGCCGCGCATCGCGGTCGCTGCCGTCGGCCGTTGCGCGTTCGATGTGTGCCCAGGCGCGCTCGAGACCGTCGAGCGCGATGCCGTCGGCGGGCGGATTGAACGCGGGCGCGAGAAACGTCTCGATGCAATGCGCGATCGCGTCCATCCCGGTCGCGGCGGTCAGCGACGGCGGCAGGCCGAGCGTCAGCCCCGGATCGCAGATCGCCGACTTCGGCAGCAGATGCCACGAGTGAAACCCGAGCTTGCGTCCATCGTCGAGGATCACGATCGCGCCGCGCGCGACCTCGCTGCCGGTGCCGGCGGTCGTTGGGACCGCGATCAACGGCGCGGCCGCTTCGGTGATGCGGCCGCTCCCGCCTTCGATCGTCGCGTAGCCGGTTAGCGGACCTTCATGCGTTGCAGCGATCGCGACGCCCTTCGCGAGATCGATCGACGAGCCGCCGCCGACCGCGATCAACCCGTCGCAGCGTTCGTCGCGATAGCGCGCGGCGGCGGCGAGCACCATCGCCTCGGTCGGATTCGACGGCGTGTCGTCGAACACCGGCACGTCGCCGAGCTGCAGCGCCGCGAGCGTCCGCTCGACCAGACCTGCCGCGACGACGCCTTTATCCGTGACGACGAGCGGCCGCGCGATGCCGATCCGGGAGCACTCCTTGCGCAGTTGCGCGAGCGCGTCGTAACCCAGATGGATATGCGTCAGGTAGTAGATGTACGCCATGCCAGTCTCCATTGGAATTATCGGATCGTGCAGCGAGTGCCGGTCCGTTACACGTTACTCGTTACTCATCGTTACTGCCCAGGCCGCTCGACGAATTCGAACGGCAGCCCGCGCCGGCGCATCCATTCGCCGAGCGCCTGGCCGGTGCCCGCGCGCCACGGACGCAGCTTCGCCGGTTCGACGAGCCGGTATTCGAGCAGTTCGGGCGACAGTGCGATCGTGCCGTATGCACGCACGTGGTACGCGATGATCAGTTCGTTCTTGCGGATGAATTCGTACACGCCGATCAGCTCGACGGTCTCCGCGTGCAGCGAAGTCTCTTCGAGCACCTCGCGCGCCACGCCCTGCTCCGGCGTCTCGCCGTTCTCGAGAAAACCGGTGATCAGCGCGAACATCCCTTCCTGCCACGCGGCGTTGCGCGCGAGCAGGATCTTGCCCTCGTACTCGACGATCGCCGCGACCACCGGCAGCGGGTTGTCCCAGTGGACGTAGCCACACGTGTCGTCGGGACACGCGCGGCGCACACGGCCGCCTTCGTGTGCGGGATCGGTGCGCTCGACGAGTGGCGTGGCACAGCGGGGACAGTATTGGTAATCGCTCATGGTCGAAAGGTCGCGAAGGTCGATGCGGGGTGTGGGTGTTGTTCGTTGCAGCTGCGTGCGTCGTGGCGCGCTACGTCGCAGCGCCGGCCGCGCGGCTCATGGTACCTCTCATGCGGCACAGCGCGCGCACATCGGCGGCGAAGCGCCCGGCGACGAGACGGTCTACGCAGCGTGACCGGACAGCGGACATTTTAGTGCGCGGCCCGGAAAGATGTCCGGCTGATCGGCGAAGAGAGGTGGGGGAAACGGAAAACGCGGGGATGGGTGTGGGTTGATGCGCCGAACGGTCAGCGCCGGCGCTGCGCAGCCAGCACGACCGCAACGAGACCCACCGCGCCGAGCATCAGTGCCCCGGCGGCGAGCCACAGCGCCGGCGAGAACGAGCCGGTGCGCTCCGCGATCGGCGCGGCGACGAGCGGCCCGACGATCTGGCCCAGGCCATACGCGGCGGTCGCATAGCCCATCAGGCCGGCTGCGCGATCGCCGTGCAGACGACGCGCCTCGCGCATCGCAAACAGCGTGATCGCGGTGAACGGCAGCCCGATCAGCACGCTGCCGAGCGCGAAGCCTCCCGCCGTCGGCCACACGATGCCGAGCGCTATCCCTGCCGCCTGCAACACGTAGCATCCGGCGAGCAGCGTGCGGTTCTCCCAGTGCGAGGGCAACCGGGCGGCGCACAGCGCACCGACGATCAGCGCCACACCTAACATCGGCCAGAACAGATCGGGCCAGGCGGAGCCTGGCGGCAACGCGTGGCGCGCGATCACCGGCAGAAAAGTCGCCGTGATGATGTAGCCGAAGCCGGGAATGCCGTAAAGCACGACGAGCCAGAAGGCGTCGGTGCGATGAGATGCGGGGGCGACTTCGGTGTACGAGCCCGACGTGGTCGCAGGAGGGGCCACGTTCGTTCGCTGAACAGCAGCGGGTGCCGTGGAATTGAGCGGAACATCACGCGGTGGCACAGCTGGTGGCACGACAAACACGCGCCACACGAGCGCCGTGAGCACGGCCGCGATCGCCGCAAAACCCGCCCAGCCCACGGACGCACCGTAGCCCGCCACCGCACCCGCGAGAAGCCCTGTGCCCGCGATACCGAAGCCAGGCCCGGTGTAGATCACGCCGCCCCACGCGTTCGCATTGAGCGTCGCGAGCCGCCGCAGCCCCCACTGCGACGCGAACACGAACGTCCACGCGCTGACCACGCCGGCCGCAAAGCGCACGACGGCCCAGATCCAGAACGTGGAGGTCACGCTCATCGCGAGCGTCAGCAGCACGGTCAGCACGAGGCCGGCGCGCACCATCCGTGCGTGCTCGACACGCAGTGCCGCGCAGGTCGCCGCGCCGACGAAATAGCCCGCGTAGTTCGACGACGCGAGCCAGCCGCCGTGTCGAAGATCGAGCATGCCGCCCGACAGCATCAGCGGCAGCAGCGGCGTGAACGCGAACCGCCCGATGCCCAGCACCACCGCGAGCGCGATCATGCAGCCGAGCGCGGCGCGCCGGGCGGCATGCGATTCGGAACGGTCGGCGAGCGGCATGGAGGCGAGATCGGTCATGAAGCGAGGGAGCGGCGAAGGACTAAATATAGAGCGGCAGGATCATTGCCGGATGGCGCACATCGTAGCCCGACCACCCCATCACAAAAAATGAATTATCCTGATGCCACCCATCGCCCAGAGAGAAACATGGATCTCGCCGCCTTGACGATTTTCCGCGCCGTCGTGCGCGAGCACGGCATCACGCGGGCCGCCGCGAAGCTGAACCGGGTGCAGTCGAACGTAACGACGCGCATCCGCCAGCTCGAAGAGCAGCTCGGCACCGAACTCTTCATCCGCGACGGACGACGGCTGGTGCTGACGCCCGCCGGCGAAACGTTGCTGCCGTACGCCGAGCGTCTTCTCGCGCTCGCCGACGAGGCACGCCACGCAGTCCGCGAGAATCGTCCGAACGGACGGCTGCGGCTCGGCACGATGGAAAGCGCCGCGGCGAGCCGTCTGCCCAGCCTGCTCGCGCGGTATCACCAGACGTGGCCCGACGTCGCGCTCGAACTCGAGACCGGCACGACCGGCCGGCTGATCGAACGCGTGCGGGAATTCGAAGTCGATGCGGCGCTGATCGCGACGCCGCTCGACGGCGGTGTGCCTGGCGAGCCGTTCGAAGTGGTGCCCGTGTTTCGCGAGGAACTGGTGATGCTGACGCCGCGCGGCCATCGACCGATCCGCGAGGCGCGCGACATCGCACTGTCGACGCTCGTCGCATTCGAGCGCGGCTGCGCGTATCGCAGCTACGTCGAGCGGTGGTATGCGCAGAACGGTCTGCGGCCGGCGCGCGTGCTCGAACTCGGTTCGTATCACGCGATCGTCGCGTGCGTCGCGGCTGGGGCGGGCGTGGCTGTTGCGCCGCGCTCGGTGCTCGAACTGCAGCCGCAGATGAACGACATCGCGATCCATTCGCTCGGCGCACTCGGCAAGATCGATACGCTGCTGATCTGGCGGCGCGGACATTTCTCGGCGGCGCTCAACGCGCTGCGGGCGGCGCTGCTCGAAGACAGCAATCTTGCGGTAGACGCTGCGGATCGCGGTAAGGAAGTGTTGCAGTTGGCGTAAGCCAGAACCACCCATAAAAAAACCGCACGTCTCACAACGTGCGGTTTTTTTGTACCGGCCATCAACGCCAGCGGCAATACGCGAGGCCGCTTAAAGCAACGCCTCGACCCAGCCCTTGACCCCCGCCAGCGCCGCCGCCAGACCGGCAGGATCGGTACCGCCCGCCTGCGCCATATCCGGCCGGCCGCCGCCCTTGCCACCGACCTGCTGCGCGACGAAGTTCACGAGTTCGCCGGCCTTCACCTTCTTGCTGGCCTCCGGCGTCACGCCCGCGATCAGACTGACCTTGCCGCCGTCGACCGATGCGAGCACGATCGCCGCGCTCTTCAGTTTGTCCTTCAGCTTGTCGACGGTTTCGCGCAGCGTCTTCACGTCCGCGCCGTCGAGCATCGCCGCAAGCACATGCACGCCCGCGACGTCGACGGCCTGACCCACGAGTTCGTCGCCCTGGCTCGACGCGAGCTTCGACTTCAGCGCGCCGAGTTCCTTTTCAAGCGACTTCACCTGGTCCTGCACCTGCACGATTCGCTGCGTCAGTTCCGACGGCTGCGACTTCAGCGCGGCCGCCGCTTCGCTGATGCGTGCGTCGAGTTCCTGCACGTAGCGCACCGCGTTGTCGCCGGTGATTGCCTCGACGCGGCGAATGCCTGCCGCAACGCCGCCTTCCATCACGATCTTGAAGAAGCCGATATCGCCGGTGCGGGAAACATGCGTGCCGCCGCACAGTTCGCGCGAAAAGCCGAGGTCGAGCACACGCACTTCGTCACCGTACTTCTCGCCGAACAGCGCCATCGCGCCGCCCTTCACTGCTTCGTCGTAAGGCATCACGCGCACGATGCCCGGCGCGTTCGCGATCACTTCCGCGTTGACGATCGCCTCGACGCGGCGGATCTGCTCGTCGGTCATCGGGGCGTTGTGCGCGAAGTCGAAACGGGTCTTGTCCGGATCGACGAGCGAGCCCTTCTGCTGCACGTGCGAGCCGAGCACTTCGCGCAGCGCCTTGTGCATCAGGTGGGTCGCCGAGTGGTTGCGCACGGTGCGGGCGCGGCGGACCGCGTCGATCTCCGCCTTCACGACGTCGCCGACCTTCAACGTGCCCTGTTCGAGCGTACCGTGATGGCCGACCACGTCGGCCTGCACCTTCAGCGTGTCCACGACCGCGAAGCGCACGCTCGCGTTGCCGAGCACGCCCTGGTCGCCGACCTGGCCGCCCGATTCCGCGTAGAACGGCGTGTGATCGAGCACGACGATGGCCTGCTGGCCCTTCTCGACTGCCTTCACCGACGCACCGTCCACATACAGCGCGACGACCTTCGCGTCGTCGAAGACGATCTCGTCGTAGCCGTGGAACGTGGTCTTCGCGCCCGAGTATTCGAGCCCCTGCGCCATCTTGAACTTGCCCGCGGCGCGCGCCTGGTCGCGCTGGCGCGACATCGCGTCGTCGAATGCCGGTTCGTCGACAGTGATGCCGCGTTCGCGGCACACGTCGGCGGTCAGATCGAGCGGGAAACCGTAGGTGTCGTGCAGCTTGAACGCGAGTTCGCCGTCGAGCGTCTTCAAGCCCTTCGCATCGAGATCGGCCAGCGCGCCTTCGAGGATCGACATGCCGTGCTCGATCGTCTCGAAGAAGCGCTCTTCTTCCTGGCGCAGCACGTCGGTCACGCGCGCCTCGGCCTCTTTCAGTTCCGGATACGCGGCGCCCATCTGCGCGACGAGGTCCGGGACCAGCCGGTTGAAGAACGCGCCCTTGCGGCCGAGCTTGTAGCCGTGGCGGATCGCGCGGCGCACGATCCGGCGCAGCACGTAGCCACGGCCTTCGTTGCCTGGAATCACACCGTCGACGATCAGGAACGAGCACGCGCGGATGTGATCGGCGATCACCTTCAGCGAGTTGTTGGTCAGATCTGTCACGCCGGTTTCGCGGCCGGCGGCCTTGATCAGCGCCTGGAACAGGTCGATTTCGTAGTTGCTGTGCACGTGCTGCAGCACCGCGGCGATCCGCTCCAGCCCCATGCCGGTATCGACGCACTGCTTGGGCAGCGGCGTCATGTTGCCCTGTGCGTCGCGGCTGAACTGCATGAACACGAGATTCCAGATCTCGATGTAACGGTCGCCGTCTTCGTCAGGAGACCCCGGCGGGCCACCCCATATGTCCGGGCCGTGGTCGTAGAAGATTTCCGAGCACGGGCCGCACGGACCGACGTCGGCCATTTGCCAGAAATTGTCCGATGCGTAGCGCGCGCCCTTGTTGTCGCCGATGCGGATGATCCGCTCGACCGGCACGCCGACTTCCTTCGCCCAGATGTCGTGCGCCTCGTCGTCCTCGTGATAGACGGTGACCCAGAGCTTGTCCTTCGGCAGCTGATAGACGCCGGTCAGCAGCTCCCACGCGTAGTGGACCGCGTCGCGCTTGAAGTAGTCGCCGAACGAGAAGTTGCCGAGCATCTCGAAGAACGTGTGATGCCGCGCCGTGTAGCCGACGTTTTCCAGATCGTTGTGCTTGCCGCCCGCACGCACGCTGCGCTGCGAGGTCGTGGCGCGCGCATAGGGCCGCGATTCCGCGCCGAGAAAGACGTCCTTGAACTGCACCATGCCCGAGTTGGTAAAGAGCAGCGTCGGGTCGTTGCCCGGCACGAGGCTCGACGAGCGGACGATCGTATGGCCCTTCGATTCGAAGAACTTGAGGAATTTCTCGCGGATTTCGGCGGCTTTCATGGCGTGCTGGGGACGGTCTCTGCTTGATCTGGCGGTGTTGGGCCCGGTCCTGACGCAGACAGGCGCTGGACAGGCCGTGAAACGACCGATTATACGGGATCAACGCTCGCGCGCGGGTGCGCAGGCTGTGCCGGACGGGGTTCCGGCCGATCGGCCAGGTTTCGGGGACCGCGCGGTTTCGGCGTCGTGAGGCCGCTGCTCCGTGGCCCTATGCGTCCGGGCACACATGACCCTGCCGTTTGGCCGGATGCCCGGCCGTGCAGGAATCGCTTAAGATTGCCCTTCGCTGCGCTCCGCCAGGGACGCCGTAGCCCGTTTAAACAAGGTAACAGGACAAGGTCCAAACATGGGTGCACTCAGTCATATCCGCGTGCTCGATCTCACCCGCGTGCTCGCGGGTCCGTGGTGCGCACAGACGCTCGCCGATTTCGGCGCCGACGTGATCAAGATCGAACGCCCGGGCGTCGGCGACGATACGCGCCACTGGGGGCCGCCCTACCTGAAAACGCCCGGCGGCGAAGACACGCACGAGGCCGCGTACTACCTCGCGGCGAACCGCAACAAGCGCTCGGTGACCGTCGACATCGCGACGTCCGAAGGCCAGAAGATCGTCCGCGAACTGGCCGCGCAGAGCGACGTCGTGCTCGAGAACTACAAGGTCGGCCAGTTGAAGAAGTATGGGCTCGACTATGAATCGCTAAAGGCGGTAAAACCCGATCTCGTGTACTGCTCGGTGACGGGCTTCGGCCAGACCGGGCCGTACGCGCAGCGCGCGGGCTACGACTTCATCGTGCAGGGCATCGGCGGCTTCATGAGCATCACCGGCGAGCGCGACGCGCTGCCCGGTGGCGGTCCGCAGAAGGCCGGCGTCGCGATCGCCGACCTGATGACCGGCATGTACTCGACGGTCGCCGTGCTCACCGCACTCGCGCATCGCGACCGCACGGGCGTTGGCCAGTACATCGACATGGCGCTGCTCGACGTGCAGGTCGCGATGCTCGCGAACATGAACTCGAATTTCCTCGCGAGCGGCAACGCGCCCGCGCGCTGGGGCAACGCGCATCCGAACATCGTGCCGTACCAGACCTTCCAGACCAGCGACAGCTGGATCATCGTCGCGGTCGGCAACGACGGGCAGTTCCGTAAATTCGTCGAAGCGGGCGGCCGCGCCGAACTCGCCGACGACGACCGTTTCTCGAGCAATCCGGCGCGCGTGCGCAACCGCGACGTGCTCGTGCCGATCCTCGCGGCGATGGTGCGCACGCGCGACAAGCACGCATGGATCGCCGCGCTCGAAGCGGCCGGCGTGCCGTGCGGGCCGATCAACGATCTGGAGGAGGTGTTCGACAACGAACAGGTGATCGCGCGCGGTCTGCAGGTCGATCTGCCGCATCCGTCGGGCGGCACGGTGAAGCTCGTGCGCAATCCGGTGAACATGAGCGCGACGCCACCGCAGGCGCGCACGCATCCGCCGACGCTCGGCGAACACACCGACGAGATCCTGCGCGATGTGCTGGGCTACGACACCGCGCAGATTGCGGCGTTGCGGGGGCAGTCGGTGATCTGAGTGGATGGGCCAGGCGCGTTCGTCAGACCTGAGCGAACGACGCAAGCAAACGCGCCCCCTCTTCCCAGTCACCCAGACCGCTGTCCGCATTGATATGCCCGCGCGGGCCGATCTCGAACCAGCCGCTGCCCCATGCATCGGCACAGCGGCGCGCAAACGGCAGACCACCGTACGGATCGTCGGAACTTGCCACGATGGTGCTGCGAAACGGCAGCTTCTCGAGCGGCACTGGCGCGAAGCCGCCTGCATCTTGCGGAAACTGCGGGCCGGCCGGGTCGGGCACCGCGACGAGCAGCGCGCCCGCGACCTTCGCGAGCGCGTCGGGCGTCGCGTACTGTGTGGCCCAGAACGCGACCGTCAGACAACCGAGGCTATGCGCGGCGAACAGCACCGGCTTCGATGCGGCAGCGACGCTCGCGTCGAGCGTGCGACACCATGCATCGCGCTGCGGATAGTCCCAATCCGCCATCGGCACGCGCACGCATTGGGGATAAGCCGCTTCCCAGCGCGTCTGCCAGTGTCCTTCCAGTGAATTCTGATAGCCCGCCAGTACCAGCACCGTCTGTTGACTGAACATTGCGGCCTTTCCTCTGTACGCGTTATGGAAACACGCGCGCAACACCCGCGCCGCGCGGATCCGCAGCCGGCTGCGGATGGGTGCCCTCGACGCGCACGAGCTGCACGTCGCCGTTGAACGGCTGGCCCTGCAGATCGTAGCCGAGCCCATGCAACTGCTCCGCAAGTTCGCCGTCGATCGGATGGTACGGCTCCCAGTAGATCGTCTTCGGTGGCAGCAGTTGATGATGAAAGCGCATCGCGGCGAGCGCGTCGGCCGGCGACAGGTCGAAGTCGTACAGATCGGTCATCACCTGGAAGACCGACGTGAAGATCCGCGAGCCGCCCGGCGTGCCTATCACGAGCGCGACCTTGCCGTCCTTCAGCAGAATCGTCAGCGTCATCGACGACAGCGGCCGCCGTCCCGGCGCAACCGTATTCACGTCGCCGCCCGTCACGCCGAACTGGTTCGGCACACCAGGCTTCACGACGAAATCGTCCATCTCGTCGTTCAGCAGGAAGCCCGCGCCGTCGATCACAACGCCCGAGCCAAACGGCCCATTCAGCGTGTACGTGTTGGACACCGCGTTGCCCCACTTGTCGACCACCGAGAAATGCGTGGTCTGCGCCTTCTCGGGCATCGTGTCGCCGAGGCCGGGCTTGACCGGCACGGCGCCCGGCACTTCGTCGGGGCTGACTTCGTCGGCGCGCTGCGCGAGGTACGCGTCGTCGATCAACCGGTCGACCGGCACACGGTACGAATCCGGATCGCCCATGTACTGCTGGCGGTCGGCGAATACGCGGTCCTCGATCTGCGCGACCAGATGAATGTACGGCGCGGAATTCAGATCGAGCCCGGCGAACGCGGGCTTCAGATACGCCTTCATCTTCAGCAGCTGGATCAGGCCGACACCTCCCGAACTCGGCGGCGGCGCGGTGACGATCCGGTAGCCGTTCCAGTCGGCCGTCACCGGCTCGCGCCACACAGAATGGTATTGCTGCAGATCGTCCTTCGTGATCAGGCCGTGGCCGACCATCTGCCGGTCGATCAGATCGGCGGTACGGCCTTCGTAGAATTCACGGCCGCCGTCGCTCGCGATACGCGTCAGCGTCTGCGCAAGCTCCGGCTGGCGAAACGTGCTGCCCGCTTTCAGATCGGCGAAATACGTATCGAAATTGGTCTTGCCGGCGAATTTCGGCGCCGCGTAGTCACGGCGTTTCTGCAGCCAGGGGGCGACGGTGAAGCCGTCGGTCGCGTAGTGAATCGCGGGCGCGAGCACCTGCTTCCATTTCAGCTTGCCGAAGCGGCGCTGCGCGGTCCACAGGCCATCGACGGTACCCGGCACGCCGGACGCCCGTCCGCCGACGAGACTCAGGCCCGGCACCACGTTGCCCTTGTCGTCGAGATACATGTCGCGCGTCGCACGCTGCGGCGCGCGTTCGCGGTAATCGAGAAAGTATGGTTTGCCGTCGACGTACAGCGTCATGAAGCCGCCGCCGCCGAGATTGCCCGCATCGGGATACGTGACGGCAAGCGTGAACGCAATCGCGACCGCGGCATCGACCGCGTTGCCGCCTTCGGTGAAGATCTGTTGCGCGGTGTCCGCGCTGTAGCGGTCGGGCACCGCGACCGCCGACGCATCGAGCACCGCCTGTGGCTGCGCGGTTTTCGCAAGCGCGGGGGCGATGCCCGTGAAGCTCGCGCCGAGCGCGACGACGAAGCCGAACGCGACGGACCAGCGGCGCATCGTGCTTGCCGCGCGCGGCGTGGGCACCGCGGAAACTACCGGTGAAAGCGTGGCACGACGCAAGCCGTACATCGAAGAAGGCATCGACGGGACTCCAGAAACCGAGTGGGTCATCTTGCCGAACGGCACGGTTTCCCGCAACACGGCACGCCTCGCGGACGCTCGCCGCTATTCAGTGCAATCGCTCGATGAGACCGCTGGGCAAGACCGCTCAATGTCCCGCGCCGATCAGCCCGCCCGCCGCCGCACCGACGATCGTTCCCACCGGACCGCCGGTCAGCACGTAGCCGAGCGCGCCGCCCGCGCCCGCGCCGATCGCCGCGTGGGCCTGCGAGCGCGACATCGAGCCGCACGCGCACAGGCTCGTCAACAGCAAGGCGGCGGTGGCGATCTTCAGAGCGGTAGTCGTGTGGCGGTTCATCATGATTCGGTGCTTCCTGGTGAATTCGCGTGCAGCAGGCCGCCAGAATCGGCAGCACCGCCTCGAGCAAAAAGCGCGACGGCGGATCGCGACGGCACACGGCGTCGCAACGGACGCATCCTAAGCGGGCCACGCATACGCGGACAAAGCGTTTTACCCCCTGTTACAGCGTGCAACTGCGCTGTAACTCCGCTGCAACCGGGCGCGCGGCCCGCCGCTTTGGCCGATCCGCGCTGCCGCCCCGCAGGCAAAGGCTGCCGGCCCTTGACACGTCAGGTAGAATTGACAAATCAGCAGGCGCGGTGCGCGCCCCAAATCGACTCTCTCCTTCTCGCATGAACAACGAACGCAAAGACGCCGATCGCGGCGACGCGCCGGCGGCGTCCAATTTCATCCGCAACATCATCGACGACGACAACCGCTCCGGAAAGTGGGGCCAACGCGTCGAAACGCGCTTCCCGCCTGAGCCGAACGGCTATCTGCACATCGGCCACGCGAAGAGCATCTGTCTGAATTTCGGCATCGCGCGCAACTACGGCGGCATCTGCCATCTGCGCTTCGACGACACGAACCCGGAAAAAGAGAGCTTCGAATACGTCGACTCGATCGTCGACGCGGTACGCTGGCTCGGCTTCGAATGGAAGCTGGCCGATGGCGCCGACTATCAATACTTCGCCAGCGACTACTACGACCGGCTGTACGAATACGCGGAACTGCTGATCCAGCGCGGCAAGGCATACGTCGACAGCCAGTCCGCGGAAGACATGCGCGCGAACCGCGGCTCGGCGACCGAGCCGGGCGTGCCGTCGCCGTTCCGCAACCGCACGCCGGAAGAAAACCTCGATCTGTTCCGCCGGATGAAAGCCGGCGAGTTCAAGGAAGGCGAGCACGTGCTGCGCGCGAAGATCGACATGGCGTCGCCGAACTTCAACATGCGCGATCCGGTGATCTACCGGATCCGCTTCGCGCATCACTACCGCACCGGCGACACCTGGTGCGTGTACCCGATGTACGACTACACGCACTGCATTTCGGACGCGCTCGAGAACATCACGCACTCGCTGTGCACGCTCGAGTTCGAAGATCACCGGCCGCTGTACGACTGGATCCTGAATGAACTCGCCGAAGCGGGCATCTTCACGCGGCCGCTGCCGCAGCAGATCGAATTCTCGCGCCTGAACCTCACGTACGCGATCACCAGCAAGCGCAAGCTGCTGCAGCTCGTCACCGAAAACCACGTCGACGGCTGGGACGATCCGCGCATGCCGACCATCGTCGGCCTGCGCCGCCGCGGTTTCACGCCGGAGAGCATCCAGCTGCTGTGCGACCGCATCGGCGTGACGAAGGTCGATTCGTGGATCGACATGAGCGTGTTCGAAGGCGCGCTGCGCGACGATCTCGACGACAAGGCGCCACGTGCCGCCGCCGTGCTCGACCCGCTGAAGCTCATCATCGACAACTTCCCCGAAGGCACGACCGAACCGTGCAGCGCACCCGTGCATCCGCATCATCCGGAGCGCGGCACGCGGTCGTTCGAGATTTCGCGCGAACTGTGGATCGAACGCGACGACTTCAACGAGACGCCGCCGAAGGGCTTTTTCCGTCTGTTCCCCGGCAACAAGGTGCGGCTGCGCTACGGCTACGTCGTCGAGTGCACGGGCGTGGACAAGGACGCGGACGGCAACGTCACGGCGGTGCACTGCACGTACTTCCCGGACAGCAAGTCGGGCACCGAAGGCGCGAACAACTACAAGGTGAAGGGCAACATCCACTGGCTCTCCGCATCGGATGCGGTGCCGGCAGAAGTGCGCCTGTACGATCGCCTGTTCCGCGAACCGCAGCCGGACGCGGGCGGCCGCGACTTCCTCGACGCGCTCAATCCGGATTCGAAGCGGATCGTCAGCGCGTGGATCGAACCGGGGGTGCGCGACGTCGAACCCGAAGCACGCTATCAGTTCGAACGGCATGGCTATTTCGTCGCCGACCGCTACGACTCAAAACCCGGCAAGCCGGTGTTCAACCGCATCGTCGGGCTGCGCGACAGCTGGGGCAAGCCGGCCTGACGAAACGCGGGGCGAGGTTGCGGGGTATGTCAGTCAGGACGTCATATCGGTGTGACGTCCGTGAACAGCAACGGTGCGAGCCTGCGTCGCGCCGTTGCCGCAATACGCTACACAAGCTGCAAGCGCTACAAACGCTACGAGAAAAAGTGCGCGGCCACCGCGCGGAGAAAAACGATGAGACCTGCGGTCCGATGCCGGCTGGCCGCGCTGTTCGCGACAGCGTGCGTCGCATCGGCTGCGCCCGCCGAAGACCTGTCCGGCACACTGAAAAAAATCCACGACGAACAGACGATCGTGCTCGGTGTGCGCGACGGATCGATTCCCTTCTCGTATTTCGACGGCCAGCACACGGTCGGCTATTCACAGACCATCGCGCTCGCGATCGCCGATGAGGTCAAACGCACGCTCGGCCTGCCCACGCTGAAAGTACGCGAGGTCACCGTCACGTCGACGAACCGGCTGTCGATGCTGCTCAACAGCCAGATCGACATCGAGTGCGGCACGACCGCGCACACGCGCGAGCGCGAAAACCAGGCAGCCTTTTCGAACAGCTTCTTCGTCTACGCGGTGCGGCTGATCGCGCGCCGCGACGCCGGCATCGCTGATTTCGCCGACCTCGCCGATAAAACGGTCACGACGACGGCGGGCACGACCATCGAGCGGCGGCTGCGTCAGTTGAACCGCGAGCGGCAGCTGCATATGCGCATCGTCAGCGCGCGCGATCATCGCGAGGCGTTTGCGATGGTGCAGAGCTCGCGCGCAGTCGCGTTCGTGATGGACGAGCCGCTACTGTACGGCTTCAAGGCGAGCGATCCGCATCCGGACGACTACATCGTGACCGGCACGCCGCTCGGCAACGAGATCTATGCCTGCATGTTCCGCAAAGGCGACGAGCCGTTCAGGAGGCTCGTGAACAGCGTGATCACGTGGATGCAGACGTCCGGCGAGGCGGAGCATCTGTACGACGTCTGGTTCATGCAGCCGATTCCGCCGAACGGCATCCGTCTCGGCCTTCCGTTCTCGCCGGAGATGCGCGCGTTGTTCGCGCATCCGAACGACACACCGATCGATTGAAGCAGTTCAAGCGTGTGCGGCAGGCCCGTGTCAAAGCGTGCGATGCAGTTCCGCGAGCGACAGCGTCGTCTCGAACAGAAGCGTGAGACTGCGGCTCGCGTACTGCGCGACTTCGTCGAGCGTGACCCAGCGCCACGCGTCCATCTCGGGGATCAGCACGCCGTCGGAGCGACGCGGAAACATCGACTCGCACACGCACGACGACAGATCGAGTTCGTCGTCACGGGCACGGGCAGCGAACAGATGCAGGTCCTTGTCGCGCCGGTAGACGAAGCGGCCGAGGTCTTTCAGACGGTCGGCTGCGAGCACGATGCCTGTCTCCTCGACCAGTTCGCGCAGCGCAGCGACGTGCGGCGCCTCGCCCTCTTCGCCCTGCCCTTTTGGAATGTCCCAGTGCGTGGTTTCGGTCGCGTGCGCGAGCAGCACGCGACCGTCGGGATCGAGCAGCACGATGCCGCACGAGACGGTGCGCGAACTCATCGGCGCACTCGCTCGACAGATACGCGCAGCGGATCGGACGTGGGCGCGGGAATCGCGCGCCGGGCGTTCGAGGAGATCATCGGCTGTTCCGGGTGGCCGCAAAAAGCGGGGCCAGTCAGAATAGCATGCAGCTTTCCGGGCGCAGGCGTGTCCTGCAAAGCGTTCAATGCACCGGCGGTCGATACCCGTCGGTCAGCGTCCCGAGAAACGCGACGACATCCTTGATCTCCGCTTCGTCTAGCGACGGCGCGTCGCCGCGCTTGCGGTCGAACGGCGGATCGGTGTTCAGGTTCGTCCAGTAGCGCTTCGGCAGATCGTCGAATTTCTGCACGACACCCTTCGACACCGGATAGAACTTCTCCGGATTCGTGTCGCGCTCCGCGTAGAAGCGCACGACTTCGTCGAGCGAACTGTAGATGCCGTTGTGGAAGAAGCGTTTTTTCAACGCGACGTTGCGCAGCGTCGGCGTGCGAAAGATTCCGCAGAATTCTGCGCGACCCTTCAGGTCCCGGCGCTCCGGTCCGCACGCGCCGAGATCGTAGTAGTGCGGGTTGCGGTTCACCGCGAGCGTGCGGTTGCGCGGCACGCCGATCGCGATCAGGCCGAAGTCGCTGAACTGCGGCGGCGAACCGTCGCGTGCACGCGCGCTGATGTGGCAGCTCGCGCAGTTGCCCTTTTTCTCGTCGTCGAAGAGCTGCAGGCCGCGCAGTTCGGCGGCGCTTAGTTGCGCCTTGCCCGCGAGATACGCGTCGTACTTGCTCGTGTACGGGTAGAAGATTTCCGGCGACTGCTCGAAGGTTTCGAGTGCCTTCAGCACGGCGTCGAACGTCGCGTCGTCGCTGTCGAAGATCTGCTCGCCGAAGGCATCGCGGAACGCGGCCGCATACGGCGCCGCCCTCACGGCCGCCGCGACCTTATGCGCCGTGCTGCCCATCTCGAAGGCCGACAGCAGCGGAATGCGCGCCTGGTCCGAGCCGCGGTCGACGCGACCGTCCCACGTCAGACCACCGGTCGGTCCCGCATCGACGCTCTCGTCGCCCTCGTCTTCCGACTCGTGATAATGCTCGCTGAACGCGGGCACCGACTGCAGGTATTTCAACGTCGGCACCGCGCGAAAACCCAGCTGACGCATGTCGCTGCCGCCGAACTGTACCGGCAGCGCGTTCGGCGCGTTGAAGCCCCGCTCGGGGCTGTGGCACGACGCGCACGCGAGCTTGCCCGACCCCGACAGCGACGCATCGAAGAACAGCTGCTTGCCGACCACGGTCATCTTGCGGACCACCGTATACACTTCGGCGCGCGTCTGGCCGCCGGCCGGCGCATCGGTCTTCGCGACCGGCATCGACACAGGCTCGGACGCCGCGCTTACGCTCGATGCGCTCGATGCGCCAGATGCCCCTGCGCCCGATTCACGCGCATTGCACGCGGCCAGCGCAACCAGCACCAGTGGCACGCATGCCGCCGTCACCCCGATTCGAATCCCCGTCAGACCACGCCGCATAGGTAGCACATTCTTGTGTTGATGAACGGCGCGAGCGTATGTCACACATGTGTCGACACAATGACATACGCCCTACCATCGCCCGACCATCTCCGCACATCGCACGGCATGAACTAAAGCTGATTGAACGAAAAACTTAAGCGTATCGTAATTAATTACATCTCTCTGTCAAAAACCGCTGCGAGACTTCCGTCGCAGGTTGACCGTCGGCCGTGAGCCGCCGGCATGCCTGTCCCCAACGCGAGAGAGACACCACCGATGAACAAGAAACTGATCTGCGCGACGCCCATCGCGATCGCCGCGGCACTCGTGCTGTATGCCTGTGGCGGCGACGACGTCACGAGCAAACCGCAACTGGGCGCCGTCAAGAACGTCGTCGTCATCTATGCAGAAAACCGCAGCTTCGACAACCTGTACGGCAATTTCCCCGGTGCCAACGGCCTGCAGAACGTCACGGCGGCGAGCGCACGTCAGCTCGATCGCGACGGCTCGGTGCTCGCCACACTGCCGCAGATCTGGAACGGTCTGACGCAGACCGGCGTAACACCGGCGATCACCCAGGCGATGACCGCGAACCTGCCGAACGCCGCCTTCGCGATCGACGATCCGAACGGCTTCAACGCGCCGGCCAGCGCGACGACGCGCGACCTGTATCACCGTTTCTACGAGAACCAGATGCAGATCAACGGCGGCAAGAACGACAGGTTCGCCGCATGGGCCGATTCGGGCGGCCTCGTGATGGGCCACTACACGATGAACGCCGACAAGCTGCCGCTGTGGAAAATCGCGCAGCAGTACACGCTCGCCGATAACTTCTTCATGGGCGCGTTCGGCGGCTCGTTCCTGAATCACCAGTGGCTCATCTGCGCGTGCACGCCGACCTATGCGAACGCGGACAAGAGCCCTGCGTCCGGTTCGATCTCCGCAGTGAACGCGGACGGCGTATCGCTAACGCTCGCGAGCAATTCGCCCGCTTCGTCACTCACCGGACCGCCGAAGTTCGTCAACTCCGGCAACCTCACACCCGACTTCTTCGCGATCAACACGATGCAGCCGCCGTATCAGCCGAGTGGCAACAAGGCGGCATCGGGCGGCGACGCGAATCTCGCCGACCCGGGCGTCGCGACGACGCTGCCGCCGCAGACGCAGCAGAACATCGGCGATCTGCTGAACACCAAGGGCGTGTCGTGGGCGTGGTACAGCGGCGCGTGGGGCGCGGCGCAGCAGGCCGCGCAAAACGGCACGGCGGGCGTGATCTACGGCGCAAACCTGAGCGCGCCGAACTTCCAGCCGCACCATCAGCCGTTCAATTACTTCGCGGATCTCGCGCCGGGCTCGACGGCCCGCTCGCAGCATCTGCTCGACGGCGGCCTCGCGGGTTCGGAGTTCATCAAGGCCATCGATGCGGGCACGCTGCCGCAGGTGTCGTTCTACAAGCCGCAGGGCAACCTGAACGAGCACCCGGGCTACACCGATGTCACGTCGGGCGACCAGCACATCGCCGACCTGATCTCGCATCTGCAGAAGAGCCCGCAGTGGAACAACATGGTCGTGATCGTCACGTACGACGAGAACGGTGGCTTCTGGGATCACGTCGCGCCGCCGAAGGGCGATCGCTGGGGTCCGGGTACGCGGATTCCGGCGCTGATCGTGTCGCCGTACGCGAAGAAGGGCTTCGTCGATCACACGCAATACGACACGACGTCGATCCTGCGCTTCATTACGGCCCGCTTCGCGCTGCCTGCACTGCCGGGTCTGACGGCCCGCGACAGCGCGCTGAAGGCGAATGGCAATCCGACGATGGGCGACCTGACCAACGCGCTCGACATCGCGCACTGATGCCTGACGCACACTACCGGTAAGCAACAGCCCGCATCACGCGGGGTTTTTGCAGGGCAGCCATGGCTGCCCTTTTTTATTGGCTCGTGAGCACGACGGGGTCGACGTGTCGGGTCAGAGAAAGAGCAGCACGCCGTTCAGTTCGGCTTCGTATCGCCGGTTCAGTTCCTGCGCGTCGAATTTCACGGCTTGGACAACTCGGCCAGGCAGGCTTTTTTAACGTCCTGCAAAGCCGGGGTGTGCACCTTGGCAAGAGCCGCCTTGGCGTGCCTGATGTAGGCGGGAATGTCTTTTACGGTGTCTTCGATGAAGGGTGCAGAGCAAACACGACTTACGCCTAGCACCGGCCCGTCGTTCGGATCAATAGCCGACAGGACAGCCCTGGCATTTTTCGGCAACGCGTAGGCCAGCCCTATGCCAAGATCTTCGGAACTCCCGGCGTCAGTTCCTTCCGCGAGTTTAGGTACAAGCGCGACCCATGCAGCGTTACCAGAGTCGACATGGGTAAGCACGCTATCCCATTCAGACTCCGACATCGCGCTTACCGTTGCCTTTGCCCCTTCGTCATTGATCTGTTTAGCCAGCAGCGCAGGAGTTTTTTGCGTGGCGGCATCTGCTGTCGAACAAGCCAACGAAAGCGCGAGCGCGAAAAGAAATGCGCCTCTCATTGAATAACCTCCAACTGGTGATCTCCGCTTGTCCACATGCGATGCCGGGTGACAGTACCCATGATGATGCACCCTTCGGATGCCGTACCCGGATGATGGAGGCTATCACCATGTACCCTGAAAAGACTGCGCCCAAACGTAAGTGTCTCTGGAGTGGGTTTCAAATTCAGTGTGTATGCGCCTGTGTGGGGTGAATTATGAGGTGAGCCAATCTCATAATTGCCACGCGGAATAGGGCCCAGGTTCGCGACCGCCTGCATGGCTGGATTGTTTTTGCCCGCCTGCGCACCGGAGTAACCGCGTTCCACGAATTCGCCGTTAAATGAAAGATCCCCGCTGCTCTGTTGATATGTCCACGGCATAGAAACATGCTCCCTGCATCAACGTTAAAAACCATTTATCGCCAAAAGATTAGCGCGATGACTCAGCCTTGAATAATAACTGATGCTCGAAGAACCATGGCACGCCGAATCAGATACGATTTTCCAGATAGTCCTCAAAAAAAATGAATGGGTGGCAAGGCATTTACGTCAGAGAAACAGCAACACGCCATTCAACTCCGCTTCATCCCGCGCGCGACCGATCCAACCCTGCGCGACCGGCACCGAAACCAGCCGCGGCGCACCGAACCGCGGCCAGAAGTGACACAGCCCCGGCACGATGACCTGCACGACCGGTAGCCCGATGTCCGGCCGCGTCTTGTCGACGACGAGCGTGTCGAGTCCCGCTGCCGCGATCTGTCCGAGCGTGTAGGCGATCGCGTCGTCGAGCGAGCCTTCGCCGGCACGCGGCCATGTTGGCGCACTGGTCTCGGCGACACCTTCCGCCGGATACAGAAACCGCGTCGATGACAAACGCGCGTGATCCCATGGCGGCGGTCCATCGGCCGACACGTCGAGCAGCTGGTTCACCTCGGTCAGCGCGCGCTGCACGGCGATCCGGTAGTCGGGATGACAACCGAAGCCAATCGAAAAGCGCTTTGTGCCTGGATGCTCGGCGAGCGCGACGATCGTCGGGATGCGCAGGTCGTGCGTGATGTCGAGCGCCCACAGACGCCAGCCCATCGAGCGGTATTCGGCCTGCAGCGCGTCGAAGTACGGATCGGCGAAACTCGCGAGACTGACGCCCGGACGTTCGATCTGGTTGTACCACCAGATCGCGGCCGCATCGCGTTCGACCAGTTCGAGCAGCCCCTGGAGGATCGCCTCCTCGATACGCGACCCGGCCGCGCTGCCGTTCGGATTGTGGATGCAGAACGGCGAAGCATTCTGCTCGGGTACGTCGGCATAGCAGTAATCGAGCGGCACCCAGTGACGCCGGCCCGACGCAAGCGACCACGCAGGCGTCCAGTCGATCGCGCGATTCAACTCGAAGCATGGCGGCACCTGCTTGCGAACATCGTCGGTGCGCGCGTTGATCGCGTCGCGCTGTTCGAACTGCGTGTCGCTGAACTGTTGCAACGCGTTCACGTGAATCGCGCCGTCGGCGGCAAGCTCGTCGAAGCTCGCGCGCGTCACCGCCTCGTCGCCCTGGTACTCGCCGCTGAAGCGCTCGAGCGTCTCGCACAGCGCGCTTACGCGCGCCTGTTCGTCGGTGCGGCCCTTGCCCGAGCAGATCCTGTCGAAGCGGTTGCTGCGCGGCACCGCGCCCGGACACGTCAGATAGCCCGCGACATAAACCTTGCGCAGGCCCACATGGCGCCCCGGCATCGGATGCAGATACGCGACCGCGCCGCTGACCGGCGAAATCAGATGCTCGTAGCGCTGAAAGACCTGCTGCGGATCGGCGCTTCGATAGCCGCCCTCTCCGTGCACGGTCGCCGGTACCCTCGCTAACTGCGGCATCCGTCCGGCCTGTTGGCGCATCCAGTGCGGATTGCCGCATCGCGGACATTGCGGCCGCCGCACAACACGATGCGACGTCGTCGCGAGCGTATCGAGCCGCAGCGCGACGAGATGTGAGCGCGCACGTTGCCGGCGCTCGTCGCTCACTGCCAGCCTTTCGACGAACGCCGCGACGAGTCCCGCCATCGCGCCGAGCCCGGCGCGCGAATGCGCGGCAGGCAACCGCGTGGCAGCGGATGAGTGATATCGGTTAAGCAGCGCTTCGACCGGCCGGTTGCGCGCGGTCCAGTAGCGCACGCATTCAATGCAGGGACCATCTTCGGCGGGCGCGGCGAACAGCGGACCGATCGTCGGCTGGGCGCCTTCCTGCACGACCGTCAGTACCGCGTCGCCGCGTGCCGTGATCCGCGTTACAGCTTCGATCAGTTCGGCTCGGTCGTAAGCATCGCTGACGGCGATCGTGAACGATGCATCGTCCGCGACGGCGATGCCGCAGTCCGACAGCGCGCGTATCAGCGGTCCGGCTGGCGTGCCGAATGCTTCGACCGCAACGCAAAGCCGCTCGACGCGTGCATACGCATCGTCACCGTCGCCGCCGGTACGTTCGAAAAAGCCGCGTGCGAAATCGCGTTCGTCGGGTTCGTCTGCGCGAAGACACGCCTTCTGCACGAGCCGGTCGAGCGCGGCCAGCACCTGCCACCCGGAAAACGTCGGCGACAGCGCGGCGAAGATCTGCGCGATCGTCATCCGTTCGCGCACGCATGCGGCGATCTGCACGTACACCGCGCCGGACAGCATCGTGCGCGCGAATTCGTCGACAACGAAGAGCGTGTCCGGTCCCGCGTCGAGTACCAGCAGATGCGGCTTGAAACGCAGCGTGCGCGTGAAATCGTCGAGCATGAGAGAGGCGGCAGATAAAAATGGCAAGCCCGGCGCGGGCAGACCGAGCGCCGGGCGAGTCAAACACCAGTCAGCGTTTTATCCAGCACTACGCCGGCCAGCTTCATACGCGTCAACAAACATCAGCAGCAGGTGAACAGGTAGCTCGGCCCCGCATCGTTGTACACCGACAGCGCCACCGCTTCTTCGGCAGCAGGCAGCGGCCGCGTCGGCACGCCGAACGTCATCGCGTTCTCCGGTAACTCCCAGCGCTGCGTGCCCGCGTCCCAGCCGAAATCGGGACCCGGATCGGTGACCTTCAGATCGAGCAGCCACGGACATTGATAGTCGAAATAGCGACCAAGCGCATCGAACGGATCGCTCAACAGCGCCTGCCTGAATTCCGCATCTTTCCAGGACAGCGCGATCGCACGCAGATAAACCTCCTGAAACTCCAGCATCGATTCCAGCGTGGGAACGGTATTGTTCAGTGCCATGTCGGTCTCACTCGTCGTAGCCAAGAATGTCGATGTGCTTCGCGTTGTAGGCCGCGAGCGCGATGGCGAACTGGTCCTGCTGCTCGGGCGCGGGCGGCAGGACGAGTTCGAGTGAATTGTTCTCTTTGGTGATCCAGCCGCCGTTGGTCGGTGGCGACCACATTGCGCTGTCGGCGTGCACCTTCAACGCGAGATTCAACGGATAGCGATAGCCGAAGCGCTCGAACAGCGCGGCCTTCGGGTGCTCGATCAATTGCTCGAGAAACGCCGGGTCGTGCCACGACGCGGCGATCGCCTGGACGATCACGGCGCGGTACTCGAGAAATTCGTCGTAGGTCGGGAAACTGGCAAGCTCATTCATCGATGCTCTCCGATGGGAGGGGTTGAATGGTGTACTGCAATCGTCGCAGTTCATCCTGCGCTTTCTGGGTAACGCGGGCCATCGCCGACGGTCCCGCGATGGCCAGCGCACGGCGAACCAGCGCGATCGCCTCCGCCGGATCGCCTCCCTTCCCGGTATACGGCAGGTAGCGGACTTTCTTCAGCAGCAGTTCGGCTTCGTAGTAACGCTCGTCGAGCGAGTCGCACAGCGCGAGACACGCGTCGATGCCCGCGAGCGCGGCCGCGCGGTCGCCGCGCATGGCATCGATCTCGGCGACCAGCGACGCGTAGTACGTGAGCCCCAGCTGGCATCCCGACCGGCGTAGCGCGTCGACGTGCGCGACCGCCGCGTCGCGGTCGCCGTCGCACCACGCGTGGACGATGGCCGCGTAGCGCTCGACGGCGTTCAGGCCGTACACGCGCGACAGCCGCAGGATCGTGCCCGACGTAACGCGCGCGCTGTCGCGGTCGCCCGCGCATTGCTGCATTCTCGCGAGGTACATCAACGTGACGCCGAGCGTCGGCAGATGGTCGCTGCAGGTCGCGCAGTACACCGCTTCGCGCGCCTTCTCGAGCGCCGCGTCCTCGCCGTCCTCCATGCACCACATCACGCTCGCCAGCGCGGTCATCGACCACGCGCGGATGTCGAGCCCGAACGTGCGCGAATGGCCGGCGTCGCGCTGCACGTCGTAGCGATCCAGCGCGGTCTGCAGCGCTACCCGGGCGTGTGCATAGTGCCCGTCGATCCACAGGCTCATGCCGCGCATCGCGTGCGCGGCGACGCCGATGCTGTCGTCGCCGCTGGTGTCGGCCAGACTCATCAACTGCGACGCGATGTGCCGCACCGCCGCGCGATCGCTTGCGACGTGGTGGTAAGTGGCGAGCGTCCACAACGCGCTCGCGGCGAGCCGTGCATCACCGAGTCCACCGGGGCCGTCCACGCGACCGAGCAGACGCTCCGCATGCACGCGCACCTCCGGGTCCGCCCAGCCGAAGCGCGCCATCCGTGCATGCGTCAACGTGAGATCGGCGCGCGCGGCATCCTGCTCGCGATCCGCGTGACCGCAATGCTCGAGCCACGCACGCACCGCCACCGTGTAACGGATCGCATCGTCGTGCAACGCGCGTTCGAGCGCGCGACGCGCCGCCTGCAGCCCATGCTGCACGGCATCCACGTGCAGGCTGGCTGCGGCGAAATGATCAGCGACGCGCGCTGCGTCGCCGGCTTCGGCAACCAGCGCACGCGCGACCCGCTCGTGATTACCGCGACAGAGTTTCGCGGGCATCGACCCGTAAGCGGCATCGCGGATCAGTGCATGGCGAAACGCATACGAGACCCCGCCGAGACGATGCCGCGCATAGACGACACGCGCTTCGAGCAGACGCCGCAGATGTTCTTCGAGCACGACCGCATCGTGCGGTGATGCGGCCGCCAGCAGTTGCGCATCGACCTCGAGACCGATCGTCGCGGCGAGCTGGGCGGTGTCGCGCGCGCCGTCGACACGCTCGAACGACAGTTCCAGCATGTCGCGCAGACTGCCCGGCAACGGGTAATGCTCGGAGGACGCGACGCTCGCCAGCGGACGGCCCGGCTCGGTCGACGCGCCGCTCGCGACCAGTTCGCGAATGATCTCCTCGACGAAGAGCGGAATGCCTGCCGTGCGACGGGCGAGAAAATCGAGCGACGCGGGATCGATGTCGTCGTGCGCGAACAACGTGGCGATCAGCCGGCGCGTATCGTCGCGCGACAGACGGCGCAGCATCAACCGCGTCGCAGCGCCGCGCCAGCGCACCAGACTCTCCGGCCGCGACGTCAGCACGACCCACACCGGCGTGCCACCGGGATGGCCGCGCAGGGCGTCGAGAAAATCGGCGGTTGCGCGGTCGATCCACTGCACATCCTCGACGACGAGCAGCACGGGTGCACCGCCGCCGAGCGACGCGAGCAGCTGGCGCAGCACGTCGAACAGCATCTGCTGCTGACGCGCACCCGACCAGCGCAACGCGGCGGCACCGCCGCCACCGATCCCGAGCCACGCGGCGAGCGTCGCGCGCGCCGCGGCATGATCGCAATCGAGCGGGGCGAGCATGCGGTCGAGCACGGCCAGCGCAGCGGCGGGCGGACCCTCGGTATCGATCTGCCAGTGCGACTCGACGAAGCGCAGCACCGGAAACAACGCATGGTTCATCTGCTCGGGCAGGCACACGCAACTCGCGAACGCCTGATGCTCCGCGCGCACTGCCTCGCACAGCTCGTGCACGAGACGCGATTTGCCGATCCCCGCTTCGCCGACGATAAGCCGCGCATCGGGACGCCTGCCACGCGCAGCAGCGACAGCCGACGACTGCGCCTCGACGAAAGCGTGCCATTCGCGGATCAACGTGCTGCGTTCGCGATCGCGGCCGATCATCGGTGCGCTCGCGCCCTGATCGAGCGAATCGAACTGCACGTGTTCGTGGCGCTCGCCGAGCAGCGCATGGACCGGTCTTGCCGCCGCGCCCGCGGTCGCGAACTGCAACGGCGTCGGTGCGTAGTCCACGTAGCGCTCGAGCGAGCGGCGCGCATCGTCGCTCAGCAGGATCTGCCCCGGCTGCGCGTGCCGCAGCAAGCGGACGGCCTCGCCGGACATCGCGCCGACCGGCCGCGTCGACGTCTGCGAAAACAGCGTGCCGACGTGAAGGGCCGCGGCGATCTCGACGCGCCAGCTATGCGCGGGTTCTGTACTGTTCTCCGCATCGAGCGGCAGTGCGAGTGCGGCGTTCGCCGTGCGCATGATGTCGAACGCGGCGCGTGCCGCACGACGTGCCGCGCGATCGATTCCGTCCGGATAGCCGAAGTAAAACAGCAGCGTGTCGCCGAGCGTGCCGGCGACCTGACCGCCGTAACGGATCGCGATGTCCGTGCAGCGCGTCAGCCATTGCGCTTCGCACGCATCGAGGGCGTCGGGGTTGGTGGTATCAGCGGTAACGCCCGTCGCCGCGATCGTCACGCTGCAGCTCAGTGCGGTGACCTGTCTGCGCTCGCCGCCCTGCTCGACAGCGGCCGACGCATCCGGCATCACGAAGCGATCGCGCGTCTCCACACTGGACGACGCATTGCGCCGCGACGGACGGTAGCCGAACTCGCCGACCAGCGCCGGAAAATGAATCTCGCGAAACCGTTCGAGCAGTTCGTCCGCCGATCCGGCGCGTTGCCGCGGGTCCTTGTTCAGCGCAAGACGCAGCACCGTGCCGAGCGGATGAGCGGCGATCGCGGGCGGCAGTGCAACGTCGACGGGACTCAACTGCTGATAGAGAATTTCCGCGATGCTCGCGCCCTGCATCACCGCGTGGCCGGTCAGGCATTCGATAACCATCAGCCCCCACGCGTACAGATCGCTCGCGATCGTCGGCGCTTCGTTGCGCAACTGTTCGGGTGCGCAGTATTGCGGCGTGCCGAGCACGTCGTTCATCTGCGTCAACGTGTGCTCGTCGACGCGCCGCACGTCCGGCAGCAGCGCACCGATGCCGAAGTCGAGAATCTTCGCGTGCTGCGCACCCTCGATGGTCGCGACCATCACGTTCTGCGGCTTCAGGTCGCGATGCACGACGCCCGCCCGATGCGCACCCGCGAGACCGTCGAGCACGTGCGTCATCAGCAGCCCGGTGGTGATGGCCGGCAATGCGCCGTCAGCGAGCAGCACGTCGCGCAATGTCTGCCCCGGCACGAACTCGAAGACAGCGAACAGACGGCCGTCGGGTGCTTCGCCCTTGTCGAGCAGCGCGACAACATGCGGATGATGCAGCCGCTCGCAGAGCCGCGTTTCGCGCTCGAAACGCGTGCGTAGCCGCTGGCGCGCATCGGCCGGCTGCGTCGCGTCTTCGCGCAGCAGCTTCACCGCGACGGTCTGCCCGGTCTCGATGCAGGTGGCCCGATAGATCGACCCGCTCGCGCCTTCGCCGAGCAGCGCGCCGGGCAGGTAGCGGTGTGTGCGCGGAAGCGCCGCGATTGCGTCCGGCGTCGCAGCCGGTTCGGCGCGCGCGTGCATGCGCGAACCTGCGAGAGTGGGTAACGTCACGACCGCGCTCGCGCTCAACTGGCGTGCAGCGACGACAACGTGACCGCCGGAACCGGCCGGTACGGCGCGTAATCGATCGGTGCGGCCGGCGCGGACTGGCATTCGAGCAGTTCGCCGCGAAACACGCGGAAGCCGGTCGAGCCGAACCGCACGCTGCCGCGGCGACGCTCGACCAGCTGCGCGCTGCCGGACGACGCCAGCGTCGCAAATTGCGCGCGAGCCCGGTGGATCTGCACATTGACATGCGACACGTCGGTGCCCAGCATCCGCGCGAGCACTTCCAGATCGATCCAGCCTTGCGACGCGGTGTCGTAGCCAGCCTGCGCGTCCGCGCAGCGCAGCCGTGCGAGTGTCACGATGCAATAGTGATGGGCGCGCTCGCCGAGATCGGCCATCCCGCCGCGGGTATTCAGCACGGCGTGGACATGTTCCTCGTCGCGGCTCACCGTGAAGTCGATCTGCTGTAGTTGCTCAGACGGGCCGGACGCTTCGCGCATCGCGAGCGTCGTATGACGTCCATGCGCCAGCACGAGACGCCACGCGAAAAGACCCGACACCACTTCATCGCCGTCGCGCAGCACGCGCGTCCCGGGCGTGTCGTCGCATAGCCAGTCGCCGTCGGCGGATCGCATGACCGTCACCGCCGGAATAGCGTCTCCCGGCAGCACGTGCCCGGTGTCGAGGAGGATCGGTTTGGCGGGTACGCGCAGCGGCCACAGCATGTCGGCGGGATCGCTCAATTCGCCGACCCGCCAGTACACCGCGCTCGCCTTGCTGAAGTGAATCAGATCGCCCTGCCGCAGCACCACACCCTCGCCGTTGCGCACGCGCGTTCCGGAGACCAGTGTGCCGTTGCTGCTGTGGTCGTGCAGTTCCCAGCGCCCATCCGCCCAGCGGATATGCGCGTGCACTCTCGATACGTAGGGGTCCGCGATCACCGTGTCACACCGCGCACTGTCCCGTCCGAACACATGATTCGCGCGCAGCAGACAGGATTCTCCCGTCAAGCTGTTTTCGAGTGTCGCCATTGCCACACCTTCATAAGTTCATTCTTCAACCGGTACCCATCCATGCCAATGGAGCAGCCGATCCGACGAGTGGTCCGCCCGCCGATTTTTTATCGTCGCCTTTACGTCACGCTTATGGTCACCATCGGGCGCCGGCTGTGAACCGTCCAGTCTTTTGTCATTCGTATTTTCAGGACTGGCGGCCAATAGTGCACGAGGTCAAATACCTGCGCAAGCGCTCATCGCCGCACCCGCGCCGGAATCCGTCGCGCCTCCGCCCTGTCGCGCCGCGAGGCGTGCGAACGGCAAATATTTCCAGCCACGCACATCGAAGTTCCGCATCCGACATCAAGGCGCAACGAATCCATGCTGACGCGCGCACACCCTGCGTCTGCTATTGCAGACCGTCCAGGTGTAATGGCCTGTAATTGATGTCGCACCTGTCTCGCTTCACCATGATTTCACGCGGAACGATGAGAGATTTTTCGTGATTCCGCCACGCCTTTCGCGTCGATTTATTTAGCGTCGGCGAATAGTCGCGAACTCTTTTTCCCCGGGTCCTCGTTCTGGTGCATGCACCGTCGACGCCGGTGTTCAGCCCGATTTTTCCTGAGGATTTCAAAAATGAGCGCACTGCCGCTCGAACCCGCGGAGACCTCATGGCACATCATCCACCGCATCCCGATGCTCGCGACCCGCACGATCCGCCTCACTGGCCCATATGGCCGATCGGCATCGTGGTTCCGTACGCGGGTCTACTGGCGGCAACCGATGCGAGCAGCGGCATCCTCGACCAGGTCCGTGCCGGGCTGTGCGGGCAAGGCTGGCTCTATTGCGACGGCAGCACGTATTCGATGCGGGCGTACTGGGAACTGTACGGCGTGATCGGCAAGAGTTTCGGTGGCGACACCACGACGTTCAACGTGCCCGATCTGCGCGGCCGCTTCGTGCGCGGCGTCGACGGCGGCGCGGGCCATGACGCGGATGCGGGCGCGCGCATCGCGCAGCCGTCGAGCGGCGCGTCCGGCGATCACGTGGGTTCCTGCCAGGCCGACGCGCTAGAGGACCACGAGCACGCCTGCACGTCGACGCCGGGAAGTCCCCGCATGCACGACGATCCGCACGTCGCGTCCGACCCACGCGCCCGCAATCTCTCGCTGAATTATCTGATCCGTTACCGCTGAACCGGCAGCCGGGCCGCCATCGATCGTAAAAGGAGTGTTCCATGAAAGTTGCAATCATCGGCGGGGGCGTGGCGGGCATCGCGGCCGCGTATGCCCTGCTCGCCGACAAGAGGGTCACCGCCGTGCATCTGCTCGAGGCGACCGGCCGCTATGGCGGACGCGCACGCACCGACACCGCGTCGATTCCCGGCTTCGCATTCGACAAGGGCGCGCAGTGCATCCAGGACCCGACGCGCAATCCGCTAACGGAGATCGCGAAGAAGCTCGGCTTCGAAACTGTCGAGGAAGACGCCGGATACCGGCTGCGCGTCGAGACCGAAGATGGCTGGAAAACGCTGCCGACCACCGAGCCCGCGATCCAGGCGATCGTCGATGAAATCCAGGCTTCGTTCAACGAAAACAGCCAGAAGCCCAACGTGATCGTCGCGGGCAAACCGCGCAGGACCGACGCCGCCGAACTGTTTGGTCATGCGACGTCGACGTACGGACCGTTCACCGAATCGGCGGAGACCTGGCAGACCATCGCAGCCGATCGCGCGCGCGAAGCGGAAGGCGACGGAGCGAACAATCTGCTCGTGACGAAAGGCATCGGCAGCCTCGTCGCGGCGTGGGGCCAGAAATTGCGGCCGACGTCCGGGAGCAGCTACATCGAGCACTTCGGCGCGGTCGTGTCGAGGATCGTGTACGACGACGACAAGGTCACGCTCACGTACGACAGCCAGAGGCTGACTGTGGATGCCTGCATCGTCACCGTGCCGGTGTCGGTGCTCGGTAACGGCAGCATCGTGTTCGAACCGCCGCTGCCGGACACGCACCGCAATGCGCTGAAGGTGTTGCGCCTCGGCTCGTACAAGAAGCTGGCGCTGCGGCTGCGCACGCCGCCCGCGGACATCGTGCCCGGCACCCACTACTACCTCGCCGAGGACGACCCTCCGGGCGTCTGGCAGTACTACCGGCTGCCCTATGCGGACGATGTGCTGATCGCGCACGCGGCCGGCGATTTTGCCGCGGCGCTCGACGGCCTTCCCGACAGCGAAGTGTTCAAGCTGTTCAAGACCCGCATCCAGACCGCCTGCGACGGCGTGTTCTTCACAACCGGCCGCGCGCTGACCAACTGGAGCAACGAACCCGCTGCACGCGGCGCGTATTCGTACAGCGCATTCATCGGCGGCGGCCCCGACGATCCGGACGCGCTGCGCGCACGCAACGCGCTGACCGTGCCCGTGAAGCGGCTTTACTTCGCGGGCGAGGCCACCGACCCCGCGTGCTACGGCACGCTGCAGGCCGCTTACTTCTCGGGCGAACGGGCAGCGCAAGCGGTGCTGGCCGACGTGCACGCGTCCTGCGCCGCCTTCGATCGCGCGGCAACCGTCGCCCGCTGACCCGGGACCCGACTCATTGGCGCAATGCCGGCGAAGCGGTCATCGATAAAAGGAGCCATGCGATGTCCGGCACCATAACCGCAGCGAACTATCCGGAACTCAACGCCGCCCTGCACCGCGCGCACCGGCGCATCAGCAGGATGATGACGCGCACCGGTCCGCGCCTGCCCGTCACGCTCTGTTATATCGACGATCGGCGCGGCCACGTGGCCGTCGGCATCGACACGGTGGCAGAGATACCGCGCGTGCGTCGCGACCTCGAAGCACTCGCGGGCGACGCGCCGCTGCGGATGTTTCCGTGCGCGCCCGCCGTGCGTCACGCGAACAAGCAGGACTACAACCGGCCTCTAAGAGGTGGCCTGTATCTCAACTGTCCCAATGTCCAGAGCGAGGGGACGCTCTGCGTCGCAGCGACGCGTGCGGGTCAGCAGGGGTTTGTGACCTGCGGACACGTGGCGGTCTGCGCCGGCGTCAACGTCTATCAACCCCGGCAGAGTTCCGTGAACGACTGGCGTGCGGGAAGCGTGATCGCGGTCAGCGGCTACGCGGGCAACGCGAACAGCGACAGCGCGTTCGTCGCCGGCACGACGGCAATCGCGGAACGCGCGATCTGGCGTTCGAGCAACAGCAACTACACGATCGACGCGATTTACGACGCGCCGGCGCCCGGCATCGCGGTATCGATGCAAGGCGCGTCGAACCAGACAGCGTTGCGCTCCGGCGTTATCTCCGCGAGGAACGTGACGGTGACGTTCGACGATCACGGCGTACTGACGAATCAACTGCTGGCGAACTACCTCAGCTCCAGCGGCGACAGCGGCGCGCCGGTATTCCATATTGCCGGCGAGACGCTGGTGTACATGATCGGACTGAACGTCGGCGCGACACTTCCCGGCTACGTGCAGCCCCCACCGAATACGCAACAGTGGCCGCCCGCGGAAAACGGCACCTATGCAGTGATCAGCCCGTGGATGAGCGTCGAGCGCGATCTGAATCTCACACTCGGATTGCAGACGTTCACGCTGTAACGCCATTCTTCGTCAGAGACACCAAAGCGTTTATTCCGGGAAGGCAATCTGATTGCCTTTCCGGTTCTTTCGAACCGCGTTGAAGCTCAAAAGCCCTACCCCAGATCGTCTCCACGATTCGCTGCACAACCTGCAAATGATTATTCCCGTTTCAACAAGACTGACGTGACCCATGCATCGGTTGCGGCCAAAGCAATTCACTTCATTAACACGGCACGCTGATTGGTAGCGATACCCATAAAGAAAGCGATAAATATTGCAACTCCGGCAATACAGTTTTGGCAAAACGACGAGGAATCGGATCGCGCGATGTGTCCGATATTTCCGACGGTGGGGCTTTCCACGTTTTACAGCGAACTTTTGCATGGATAGTCTGCGACGCGGTGTTACCGCTAAAACACAACGCGCAGGAGAAAAAATGAAACGCAGGATGCTTCCTCTCATCTCGATCGCGACACTCGCTTCGGCGGGTGCCGCGCATGCCCAGAGCAGCGTCACGCTGTACGGCACCATCGACACATCGCTCACCTACGTTCACAACGCCGCCGGCAACCAGAACCTGTGGGCGCTCGGCAACAGCAGCGCGGGCAATCTGTCCGGCTCGCGGTGGGGCGTCAAGGGCTCCGAGGATCTCGGCGCCGGCCTGAAGGCGATCTTCCAGCTGGAGAACGGCTTCAATCCGTCGACCGGCCAGCTCGGCCAGGGTAACCGCCTCTTCGGCCGCCAGGCGTTCGTCGGCCTCGCGAGCGACGCATACGGCACCGTCACGCTGGGCCGTCAATACGATCCGCTGATCGACCTCGTGCAGGGCATCACCGAAGACAACTACTTCGGCAGCGCGTTCGCCACGGCCGGCGACGTCGACAACTACGACAACAGCTTCCGCGTGAACAACGCCGTCAAGTACGCGTCGCCGGTCTGGTCGGGCCTGCAGTTCGAAGCGATGTATTCGTTCGGCGGCATCGCCGGTAGCACCGGCTCCGAGCAGTCGTACTCGGCGGCAGTCGCGTACAACAATGGTCCCGTCGCGCTGGCCGCAGGCTACTTCTGGGCAGCCAACAGCCCTGCTTCGGCCGGTCCCCGCAGCACGGTCGCAGGCGCAGGCTGGACCAGCACGTCGGACGGCACGTTCGACGGCCCGATCAACCTTGGCTACGACACCGCGCACTCACTCGGCATCGCGCGCATCGCGGGCCAGTACACGCTCGGCGCATTCACGCTCGGCGGCGCCTACAGCAACGCGCAGTATCGTCGCGACAGTGCATCGGCGTTCGCGGCAAACGAGAAGTACAACACGGGCCAGGGCTTCGTGAACTACCAGGCGGCGACCGCGCTGCTCGTCGGCCTCGGCTACAGCTACACGAAGTCGAGCGGCGATACGTCGGCGACCTATCACCAGGTATCGATCGGCGCCGACTACACCCTGTCGAAGCGCACCGACGTCTACATGACCGCCGCGTACCAGCACGCAAGCGGCCAGACCGGCAACGGCACGGGTGGCACGGTGGCGGCACAGGCGTCGATCGGTTCGTATGGGTATGCGGGCACGAGCACACAGGAGATGGTTAATCTCGGCATCCGGCATCGGTTCTGATGTAGCGGGATGAGGGCCGGCGACCGGTATCACCGGTGTGAGGCTAAGGGATATCGCGGGCGCGATATCCCTTTGTTTTTTATGCGTCTGATTGGCCGGCGCGCTTCCGCACTACCGCGCGTTCGCTGCCGACAACTCCAGTGCCTTGAGCGAACTCATCAGCGACATCAACGTCGAAAACGCGTTACCGTCGGCACCACCGCCAAGCTGGATCTGCGGAACGAGTGGCACCTTCGCTGTTTCGAAGGCCTCGGCCAGCCGCAACATCACGGTCTGCATCAACTGCTTGTCGGCGCCCTCGCCCTGCAAAGCTTCCGACTTCGCCTTGATCGCCGACGCTTCCGCCTCGCCTACCGAGCGAATCGCCGATGCCCGGCCCGAGCCTTCCATTTCCTGGCGGAATTTCTCCGCGTGAGCCAGCGCCTCGATTTCCTGCCGGCGCTTCTCGGCTGCCTTCACGTTCGCTGAACCCATGTTTTCCTTGATGCTGATGTCGACCAGCGACCCCGTGAGTTCTTTCTGCTTGCTCGCGCGCTGCTCTGCTTCGTTCAACTCGCGTTGCTTGTCGGCGGCAATCTGCTTCTGCGCAAACGTCTCGACCTGCTCGCGCGCAATCTGCCGGTCGCGCAACTGCGCCATGATGTTCTCGATCTGCACGTCGCCGACCTGCGCCTTCGGCGTGCCGATCAGCACCTCCTCGAATTCCAGCGAATACGCCTGAAAGCGCCCGCGCATGTCGTTCGATGCATTGGTCTGCAGTTCGCTGCGCGACTGGATCAGTTCGATGAACGTCTTGGTCTGCGAGACGTTCTTGAAGTACGACGACACCATCGGATCGAGCGTCTGCTCGACGAGCTGCGCGATGTTGCCGAAGCGCTGCACGACCATCGGTGCCTTGCGATAGTCGATGTGCACGACCACCGACAGCGGCAGCAGCGGCTCGAATGCATCCTTCGTAATCAGCGTGATTTCGCGCAGGTTCGAATCGAAGTTCGATCCGCTTTCGCCCGACTTCCACATCAGCACGAAGTTCGTCGTGGGCACGAGTTCGATCTTGCCGGCGTACGTGTTGAACGCGTACTTGCCGGGCATCAGCGGATCGCGCCACACGCCGCGGCAGCCGCTTTCCACGAGTTCTCCGTGGCTATAGTCGCTCCCGGAAAGATCGGCGCCACGACGCCCCGTATAGGAGACGACCACGCCCGCAAAGCCGACCGGAATCACGGTCTTGCGAATGAACTCGACTGTTGCGAACAGGCGGTTGATGTACCACGTTCCTTCGACCAGCACGCGCTCCTGACGCCCGCGGCGACCACCGGCGGCCAGAAATTTCTGCGGCTCCTGATACGAATTGTGGATGTCGCCGACATCGGGCGCGAGCAGCTCGTCCTTCGGCAACGCGGGGCCGTCCTGCACCGTCACGATCGCGAGCAGGTCGGAATCGTGTTCGCCCTCTGCGCCCTTGACAACGACCGGCACGAATCCCGCGCGCTCGTCGAGAAGCGCACGCATCTTTTCGTAATAGGCTTTCTCCGCCGCCTTGAGCGACAGCGAATACGTCGCCTCTTCCGTCATCACGACGAAGAGCGCGGGATTCAGGATATGCGTGCCTTCGCGCAGTACCTTGCGCTGCGGTCCCTTCTCGCCGCCTTTCTCGAGAAACGCCCGCACGTCGCGGAAATCGTCGATATTCGAATTGTCGGCAAGCGTCTGCGCGGGCGGGAGATCGCGTCCATCGCGGGCAAACACATAGCCGATCTTGCCCTGCGTGACCGACACCATCGAATGGATATGGACACGGTATTGAAACGGCGCGAAAAAGTGAAAACCGCCGCGTCGCAGGTCCGGTTGAAAACCGGCTTCTCCATGGAGTGCGAGCAGTCCCGATTTGACAGAGCCGTTCAGGCTCCAGAGTTTTTCGACCACGCCGACGCGGTCGTTTGGAATGTAGCGAATGATTCCCGATATCCAGACCAGCAATACGATTGCGATTGCGAGTACTACGGCGATAGCGAGTAACGCCACTTCCCCGTTTTGCAGCAAATGACTCATGATGGTCAATTCCTTTCAGCCTTTGTCGGGCCTTCCTATTTTTCTTCTGCAACCCTTTCTTGATGCGGCTCCGGGTGGGTAGCACGCAGGTAGGCTCGTTTTCCGGTTGCCGCTTAGTACTCTATCAGTCCCAATGGCGATAGCTAGCCCCTCTTTGGATTAACCCGTCTAGAGGATGTCAGCGGGTACCGGGTATCCGCTCATTGCCCGCATCGACTGTTTCGCCTGTCGGCTGGCCGATTCGACCGAGCCGCGCGACGACATGCGCAGCAACCGTATTGCCATAGATATTGACGGCAGTACGCCCCATGTCGAAGAACGCATCGACGCCGATGATGATCGCGATCGCGTCGAGCGGCAGACGGATCGCGGTCAACGCGACGACAAGGACCGTCACCATCAGCGGCAACGTCATCGTCACGTGATATCCGTCCGCGAGAAAACCGATGACGAGCGTCAGAAAGAACATGCCGGCGTCGCGGTTGAAAACCGTTCCCAGCGGCAACACCGTCGACACGATCGCTTTGGGCAAGCCCATTTCAGCGAGCTTTTCCATATGCAGCGGCAGCGTCGCCTCCGACTGCCGGCACGTGAACCCGAGCAGCAACGGTTCGCTCACGCCTTTGATCACCGCGATCGGCGAATAGCCGCACAGCTTCAGGATCGCTGACAGCGCGACGACCAGAATGAAAAAGCCGAGGTACGTCGCGCCCAGCAGCTTGACTTGAGAAATTGCCCGTTACGGCGAGTGGCGCTGGCCTCGTCGCAAACCGGGAATCGCACGGGTTTGCCGTGGCCGGTGAATCGGTCGGAGGCCAGGGGAAAAGCGGTGCGCCCGTAGTAACCACTGCAAGCGCCATCCAGAATGCCAGCACAAGTAAACGAGTGAAAGTGCAAGCGTCCCAATGATCGCAGCAGCATTGCAGTACTTCGGCAGAAGCACTGCACTATCCGATGCCCACGAACAGCGTCGCTATTTCCGTCACGCGGCGGGTGCCGCTCTTGGCCATGATCGCCTTGATCTGACTACGAACCGTGCTGATCTTGACGCCGTTGTGCATGGCGTATTCCGCGGGCGTCAATCCTTCGACGAGCGCGCCCACTACAGCCATCTCGGCTTGCGTCAACGCAAACGGCCGATCGGATGACAGATGCCACTGCGCTCGACAGAAGGGCTGGCGCAGCGCGACCAGCGCCATAGGCTTCGCTGAAGTCACACTCGCAGCCAGTTGCGGCTTCAACGGCATGATCTGGAGTTCGAGTGAGGGGCGACTGCTCAGCCCAGCCACGTAAAGCGGAACCGGCGCGATGACCGGCGTCGCCGCACAGGCGTGCCTGATGCGCTGAGCCAACTGACGCGCTAGCGGGGGATCGGCCAGGGTCAGCCGGTTTGCGCGGACAAGCACATCGACCGAGCGCTCCAGCAGCGCGTTGGCCGCAGCATTGACATAGCGCACGCTCATGCACTCATCGACGATCAGCACCGCACGAGGAAGTGCGTCGAGCGCCGCGCTCGACATCAGGGCCTGCTGGCTGGTCTGCATTGTCAGTTCCCGCACCCGGAATACGCTCGGCAGGTGATTCAGCACACGCTGAAGCTCCGATACCGTGTGCTCGTCATAGGGGCAATGACCGACTGGTCTGTGCACGGCAAGAATCAGGCGCTGATTGCCATCGAACGACGTGCCACCGCAGGAATAGCGCAGCCCCTCCGCAATATAGAAATCCTGGTAGTACTCGCTTCGCTCCACCATGCCCTGCGTCACATAACGATGCATGGGATACATCTGCCCCGCCGGCTCACGCAACAAAACCTGCCGGGCGAGATCGAGGTTGTGATAGTGGCTCGCGTAGCCGTCGGCCCAGTTCGGGCCGTATCCCGTGTAGCGATATTCGAGGAACGAATCAGTCAGCCCATCGTGGACGAAACAGTTTGCTGCGCGAGCGTCCGCGAGGCGTCGGAGTGCTTCCAGCGCGGCGTCCCACTGATCGGGAGCCGCGGCCGCGGTGTAAAGCGCCGCAATCGCAGAATCGGCAGATTGACCGCTCACCCCGTTTCCCTTTTTGAATGCAGACGCGTTTATCAGAAACAACGACTTATTCATTAAGCATTCTAGCAGCGACAAAAGACGAAACCGGCCACGGTCCGGGAATATCTCATCACGTTATTTAAATGAAAGGCGACTGCGCTTCCCGCGCATCCCCAAATTGGGGGATGAGGCGCCGATCTACGACTGATAGCCTTCAGACGTCTGCCTGGTTCGCTGAAGACCAAACCGACGCGCCACTCTGATGAGCGCAACACGCGAACTTGTTCCGGGATCCGAACAAACGTTTCTGAACCACGTGCGGACAGACAGCGCTTTCAGCACCGTTCTTGAACAGGCCGTTTTTCACGAGACCAAAAATCTGCTTAGGGGAAATTCGATGAAGCTCTTCTGCTACAGGAAAACATGTCTTTCGCTAAACATCGTCGCGATGCTGACGGCGTGCGGTGGCGGGACAACAAGCCCGACAAACAGCTCGAAAACCAGTACCCCGCCCGCGTTGAGCGCGGACCAGACTGCGTATCAGGGCTTTGCGCTCGCGCCTAACCAGACCTACCGAACCGACTGGTCATTGCCCGCCTCGGGAGCGCCAGTTGCCGGGACAGACTATCTCGCCGACAGTTTCGCGTCCCTGCCGGCTTCTCCGGCAACCAGTGGCACGCAGAAAGTGACGAACTCGCCATTAGCTTCGATCGCCGGCACGTTACCGATTCCTGCTGCTGCGTCGGCTCCCACGCGTTATGTTGTGAAAGGCCAGATCGTGATCGGATCCGGACCCGCCTACATCACCAACATCAGCTATCAGGGCACGGGCATCAGGAACGATACGCTGGCCGTAGACGGCGTCACACCGGTTCAGAGCGCGCTGCGCAGCAACGTTTCCGTCGTGCCGTTGACCGGCACTGTCGTATCGGCGCCTGCCGATCTCTCACAGTGGTTCAACTTCCTCTATTTCAATCCCGCACTGCTCAGCACCACCGCGACCTGGGCGTCAAACGCCGCATACATGAAATACACGGAGACGGAGATCGGCGACAACTACACGGTTTTCGACTACAACGGTCTGACGACAGGCACTACGCCGGTACCGGTTGCGACAGGCACGACCATCGCTGCGCTGATGGCGGCGGGTGGCATCGGCTCCAGTACGGATGCAACCACGTATACGCTGAACAACGGCAGCGTGACGACCGTCAACGGTGTCACGACCTACGTGGCGTCAGTGGTTCGACCGAACCGGACAACATCGTCGTACCACACTTTTTACGAGCTCAACGGGAACGTCTACAGCGGTAGTCTCGTCAAGGACGGCACTGTGCTCGGTGGAGATGAATATCCCGTTTCCGCGCCCGGCACGAAATCAGGCTACACGCTCAACTACACACAGAACTTCCAGATCCGCCTGAACAAGGCCGCTGTGAGCAGCCTGCAGGGCGCCGTTACCTTCTAGGTTCCACGAGGCGTAGCAATGCGCGAAGAGTCGACGCCCCGTGGGGCGTCAGCTCAAGCCATCGGCAGGCCGCACAGCGGCGGGAATCAACGAAACCAGAAACAGCCCGGCGCCAGTATCTCGAACTGCACGTCTCGGGAATACCAGGGAGAAAGTCATGACTCGATCCATCAAGTTCCTTTTTTCGGTGGCGTCTCTGCTGGCGTCGGCGGCATTTGCCCAGACAGCTCAACCCGATCCGGACGCTAAACAGCATCTCAGTGGCGCACATTTCAGCACCACCAGTCCCAGCGGGAGCTCAACAGAGGTCTGGGTGAGCGACGCGGATGGAGCAGTCGTCGTCACGCGACGCGGCGCGCTCGGATCAAAAGCGAGTTCGTCCACATCTGCTTCGGGACATTGGTCGGTCAACGACACCGGCCAATACTGCCTGCACGTCGAGTGGGACGTTCGCCAGGGTGGTCCGGAGGACTGGTGCGCGCCGGTTGCGGTCGGCGACGATGGTGCGACGACGCTGACGCTGGCCGATGGGCGGAAAGTTGCGGTTAGTCATTGATAGGCCGTGCATGCCGATTGACGTTGCGAGCAATACTGGATCCGAAGTCGTGGCGTTCATGCGAATCTGGTTGAGTATCCTGCGGTTGCGAGGGGTGCTGCGAGGTTCCGCATGCAGGTGATGGCGGATCATTCGATTCAGGATGCCGTCGAGGCAGCGCAAGGTGTAGCGATCGCCTTTCAGACGGCTCGTCGTGAACTGGAAGATGAGGGAGCGTGAGGATGATTGGGAAAAGTGGCGATGCGGCGTCGCTACATGAAGTAGCTCGAGACTCTCTCGATCCTCACAGGGGTAACCGCTGCAACTACCGACACCAGAGCTCGCCCGGGGACGGATTCGCGTCACGCAATAGCGTGATGTTGTCGGTCAATGGCTCTCTAATCTCTCGCTAGCTCGTTCAATACTGGCGGACACCTCACGAGCTACCGCAATGCAGTCTGCGGGATCTCCATGCGCCTCTGCCAGTTTGTAATCAGCAATCACGCGTGCGAGGCGTAGCCTTCCCAGCTTTCGCGCAGCGATCGCCGCGTCAGTGCGACCATTTCGAGTACTGCGTCCCCACGCCTCAAGAGCAAAAAGAACAGCCTTATGGCTCCCCTCCTTCCTCATCGCATCCTTTGACGGCATGAAAGCGCGCGGGATCTCTTCGCGGCAGCAGTGAAATGCACCGTAGTAGGCGCGAGAGATCGCCGATCGAGAGCCTGCCTCCCCCATACCGGCGTTAGCCAATTTTTCAGCGATTACGATGAAATCACGCGGGTTCATGGTCGGGATGAGATTCGATCGTGAGTATGAAGGTGTCAAGCTGGAGGTCGCTTACTGCATCAAACAAGATGGGCGTTAACTCGTCGTCTAAAGCGCGCGCCCTGGCACGCCCAACTGGCACCAAAAGGCGAAAGTAGATGCTCTCATCTGCCGGGCTGTATTCCGCGGAATGGGAGAAGCTAGCCACGCGAACTTTGCGGTCGGCCAGGAACTGGGTAGCGCACGCGATGGTGTTTTGAACGGTCTCGTCTCGTAGACCGATCACCCTGGCGAGCTCCACCAGTTCCACAAGACCGGCAGCCTCGCTACCCGAGGCATCAGTCCGCAGATCGAGCATTCGGTACAACTCGGTTGTCTTCTCCCAGAATCCCGCACAAAACGACCAGTTCACCGCAGCGCGAAGGTACGCCAGATTTTCCGGTTCCTTTCGAGCAGCAATTTCCATCAGATCGAACGCACCGCGCATGTCATTTACGTCGGTCAGCGCACGAGCATAGTTGGCATAGACCGCAGCTTCGCCGTTGAGCCGGATTGCATTCTCGAAGTTCGACCTCAACGCCGCAATCTCCCATCGATGCGCGGCAACAAGTGCCAACGCCTGGCTAGCGACAACCGCGTCCACAGGCATTCCTTCTCGAGCCATACGCTCAATTCTGGAAAGAGTGAAGTCGTCGACTGCTATTTGCCTGTGCAATAGGTCTGCGATCTTGTCGAACGCGTCTTGCGCCTTCGACAAAGGGACTGGACCGATCATGGTGAGTAACGCATCTGGATTGATGGACACATCATGGTAGCACCCACCACAACGCATCGGAGATATGGGACGAGACGTCGCCGACATGAATAGCGTATATCGGTGCGAGCATCGCTGTGAAATCGGATTGCCCGACGACGAGGCGAAAAAACGCCACACCTGGAAGTGGCGCAATGCCTTGATGCATAGGGGCTTCGACTGGCCCGCCCTACACGATTCGAACGTGTGACCTACGGCTTAGAAGGCCGTTGCTCTATCCAACTGAGCTAAGGGCGGATACCGACAAACGCGATCTGCGCCGACCAGCCGCGAATACCAAAGGGCTGGGAGGCGAGACCGCGATTTTAACCGACCGCACGCTCGCTGACGAGCTTGCCGGTTATCTGCCCTGTCTGCTTTGTCGCTCCGCCGTCACACCGGCTGCGGATGCAGCACGAACCAGCCGAGACACAGCGCACCCGCGATCACGCAATAAACGCCGAATGCGGCAAGCCGTCCGCGGCCTTCGAAATAGCGCATCAGAAACCGCACGCTCAGGTACGCCGCGATCGCCGTCAGCACGCCGCCGAGCACCGCATCCGCGAGTTGGCCGGGTGCGTGCAGCAGCTTCGGCACTTCGAGCAGACCGGCCGCGAAGATGATCGGCGTGCCGAGCAGGAACGCGAATTCCGCGGCCTTTTCGGCGGTGAGACCCGCCGCGTTGCCGGCGATCATCGTGAGGCCGCTACGCGAAAAGCCCGGGATCAACGCGCCGACCTGCGCGAGCCCGACGAGAAAGGCCTGGCGGAACGTCAGCCGTTCCGGCGCAAAATGTGTGCGCGAGCGTTGCAGCCGGTCGCCGAACCACAGCAGCACGCCGTTGACGATCAACGCGATCGCGACGATCCGCAGATCGTGGAACAGGCGCTCGAGCCGCTTTTCCAGCAGCAGCCCGACGATGCCTGCCGGAATCGTGCCGATGATCAGCGCCCACATCATGTGGCCGTCGTCGCTATGACGTCCGGCCAGCGACGCGAAGAAGCCGCGCACGAGCGCGACCCAGCGCGCGCGGAAGTACCACAGCAGTGCGAGGGCCGTCCCGAGATGCAGTGCGACGAGAAACGGCAGCAACTGCGGCGCATGCGCGTCGATGTGCATGCCGAACAGTGCGGGGACGAGCAGCGTGTGCCCGAGGCTGCTGACCGGAAAGAGTTCGGTGACACCCTGCAATACGCTCAGAAAAATCAGAAACCACAAGCTCACGCGGCGGCCCTCTATGGTGAAAAGTGAATGATAAAAAAAATCGGACAGCACACGGGCTTGCGACCCGACGTCCAGAGGCGCACCGATTATGACTGTGGGAAAAGGCACCGCCAAGCGTTTACGCGTAGATAAAAAAATTCGCGGCGGCGTTGGGGCGATGCGCAAGGCAGGCTGGCAGCGCCTGCTTACACCGATGAAAGCAAAAGCCCGCCGGAATGGCGGGCTTGCATGAAAGCGGGCGGCCCGTCTGAACGAGCCTGACCCGGCGGCGCCTGCTGAAGAACGATCGACCCGATCGCGCCCAGCGACGCGCAACGGCAATCGGACGGACCTAGCGCGCGATCTTGTAGAAGAAATACACCGTGCTGCAGGTAAACATGCCGAACAGGGCAAGGCCCATTGCCATCGCGAGATCCATGATCGCCTCCGGAGATCGACCGCTCCGGCAGCAAATGGCCGTGCAGTCAGACGAATTATCGGCAAGCAAGTGCCATACGTCATACCCGCAATTTCCCGAGAGAGGGTTTCCCCGTAGCGCAAAGCGGCGCACAATCGGCTGCGCGTTGCGCTACCTGCGCGTTTCCGCATGTTCCCGCAGTTTCCTTTTTTAACACCCTCGTTTCGCCCATGCCCGAATTCCAGCATCAACCCGTCGTCGAAATCGCGCACGGCGCGTCCCTCCTCCGTTTCGCGCCGCAGACCGGCGGCCGGTTGCTGTCGTGGCATGTCGACGGCCAGCCGGTGGTCCACTGGCCTGAGGCCGCAAACTGGAGCCAGCCGTCGAAAATCCGCGGCGGCAATCCGCTGCTGTTTCCGTTTCTCGGACGACACCGAGTCGACGGCCGGCTCGGCTTCTGGCGCGATGCGCAGGGGGTCGTACGCGAACTGCCGATGCACGGCTTCGCCCGCGACCTGCCGTTCGCAGCGACGACTGAAGCCGACGGCCGCACGCTGCGCATGACGCTCGCGGACAGCGACGCGACCCGCCCCGGCTACCCGTTCGGCTTCCACTTCGAAGCGGTTTACCGGCTCGTCGACGAACACACGCTCGACGTCGAGCTGACCACCTCCAACACCGGCGACACCGGCGATGCGGCGTTGCCCTACTACGCCGGCCATCACTTCTACTTCGAACTGCCGCACACACAGCGCGGCGAAACCGCGCTCGAACTGCCGCCGACGCAGCGCCGCTATCAGCAGCCCGACGGTTCGATCAGCGCGCCGGAACCCGGCAAGCCGCGCTACACGCTCGACGACCCGAGCATTCTCGACCGCTTCCATTGCCTCGAAGGCGGCGCTGCGCAGGTACGGCTCGTCGCACCTGGCCTGAACCGCATCGTGACGATCGATCTGCAGCGCCCGGGTTCGATCGACTGGTACGCGGTCACGACGTGGACCGAAGCGCCGGACTCGGACTTCTATTGCGTCGAGCCGTGGCTCGGACTGCCCGATGCGATTCACAACGGCCTCGGGTTGCGCTGGCTCGAACCCGGTGCCACCGAGACGGCGGCGTTGCGCATCCACGTCGCCCCCACCGCCGCAACCCGTTGAAGATGCGGCGCCGCCGCATCGTTTTCGCGAGGCCCGCCGCAAAACCGTTAGAATCGGGCGTTTTTGCTTCTGCCGCGTGATCAGGATCGGTGCGCGGCGGCGTCTTGCGAGGTCCAATGCTGGGAACAACAATCAGACGGCTCGTCCGTGTGCCGCTTGCGGCTGGATTCATTGCGCTGCTCGCCGCGTGCGGGTCGGCGCCGGTCGGGCCCGGGTATTACCGGGTCGAACGGGGTGACACTCTTTCGAAAATCGCGCGCAGCAACCGGCAATCGGTGTCGAGCATCGTGCGCTGGAACAACCTGGCGAATCCGGATGCGATCGAGGTCGGCCAGGTGCTGCGCGTCGCGCCATCGGCAAACTCCGCTGGCCTGGTGACCGGCTCGGGCCGCTCGCGTAGCAGTAGCAGCGGCACCGCTTCGGCGACCCCGCGCAGTGCGCCAGCCGACACGCAGGATGAAACCGCGCCATCCGCCGCCCCCACCACGTCGATCTCGCTGATCTGGCCGGCGAACGGCACCGTGATCCGCACGTTCGACGGCAAGAACTCGAAGGGCATCGACATCGGCGGCAGCGCCGGCACGCCGGTCGTCGCGGCCGCAGCGGGCACGGTGGTCTACGCCGGCAACGGTTTGCGCGGCTACGGCAATCTGCTGATCATCAAGCACAACTCGGAATACCTGACCGCGTACGCGCACAACCGTGCACTGTTCGTGAAGGAAGGTCAGACGGTCACGCAAGGCCAGAAGATCGCCGAAATGGGCGATACCGATACCGATCGGGTGATGCTGCATTTCGAACTGCGCTATCAGGGCCGGTCGATCGACCCGTCACGGGCGCTGCCTGCGCGCTGAGCGTCGCGGTGCACGCGTGCGAAGCGGACCCGGCGGAACCTCCGGGAACCCCGCCCGCCTCGCGACGCTCCATGAATCACGAGACGCGGTTTTTCGCCGCGTCGTCTACAGGAATCCTGCGATGAAAACCGCATCTTCCGTGGCCGCCCGCACGGCGGCCTTCGCCCGGGCGACCGGCATCGCCGCGCTGGCATTCGCGAGCGTGGCGGGCTGCTCGAGCACTACCACGCTCACCTATCTGCCGAGCGGCGAGCCCGGTTTTGCGATCAACTGCAGCGGCAGCGACGCGAGTTCGAACTGGGGCGAGTGCTACCGCCGCGCCGGCGAGGCGTGTGGCGCGTACGGCTATGACGTGATCTCGAAGGACGTGGACAACGGCGCGACCGCAGGCGGATCGCTCGGCGGGCTGTTCGGCGCGAACGTCAAGAACCGGTCGATGGTGGTGCGCTGCAAACAATGATCCGGCGCACGCGTGCCGCGCGGCTGGCCGACCGGGCCGTCGATGGAATCCACCGCGAAAAAAAGCCCGGCACATGGCCGGGCTAACGGGGGTTCGGCGCATATCGGCAAAGGACCGGTTCACCATGCGCCGATTGGAAATCTAACAACCTGTCTTTATACGTGCAATCTATTAATTTCCAGGAAAATGTGTTGCGGCGCACGGAGTACGCATTATGTGAAGAAAAATCGTTCGCACAAGACGTTAATCTCGCCTTATTGCGCAGACAAAATTTATCGATTTAACTCTCTCATTATTTAACTCACTTCTACGGAACCTATACAGGTTGTGCCTCCGGGCGATTTCTACGCAGTTCGCAAAATGCCTCGACACTGTAAAAATCGTTAAATCGGCATGGCATATCGCAAAATTGCCGCACCGCATAATGAGATGTGCGGCAGTGCACGAATAAGTGAGACTTTTTGAAATCCGCGACCGGCTCGCGACACAGGATGTCTTACCGTCGATGCCAATCGTCCGAATAAATGTCACGCTCGATTGAATGGTTTAATTCCATCGACGCCGCGGAAATGGTGAGAATATGCATCGCATGCGAGCTTGTCCGTCGCTGTTGCCGCGTGCCGATGGTTTATAGTAGCGGCCGCCTTCCGTCTCCCCACCTGCTCCGATGACTTCGTCCGACTCACCTCACAGCCACAGCCCGCTGTACGCCAAACTGCTCGCGGAAACCGCCAAAATCGGCTGGCCCGAGCTCGAACGGTTCTTTGCCCGCGGGATGCTGCTGCGCGTCGCGGGCGATCTCGACCTCGTGAGCGTCGCCGAGTCGATTGCCAGCGACGACACTGCACAGGTCGCGCAGTGGGTGTCGGCGGGACTCGTCGAACGAGTACAGGCAAACACCGCCGCCGATTACGCGGCCCGCGACCCCAACCTGTGGGCGGTCGTCGTGTCGCCGTGGGTCTGCGTGCAGGAACGCGCTTGAGCGACAGCGAGTCTGCGCCGACCGCACCGGTCCGCTGGCATCGCCGGGTTTTCGCGCTCGCATTCCCGATCGTCATCGCCAATCTGACGCAGCCGATTCTCGGCGCCGTCGACACTGCCGTCGCGGGTCACCTGAACGGCGCGTCGTATCTCGGCGGTGTCGCGATCGGCGGGCTGTTCTTCAACTTCGTGTTCTGGGGTTTCGGCTTTCTGCGGATGGGCACGACCGGGCTCGTCGCGCAGTCGTTCGGTGCGAACGATCCGGCCGCGCTGCGGATGAACGTCGTGCGCGCGCTGCTGCTCGCGTTCGCGATCGGCGCGGCGCTATTGCTGGTGCAGACCCCGCTGATCGACTACCCGTTGCGCGCGATCGGCGGCAGCGCCGACGTACAGCGGCATGCGCGTGCGTACTGCCACGCACGCATCTGGGCCGCGCCGTTCGCGCTCGCAAACTACGTCGTGCTCGGCTGGCTGCTCGGCACGCAGCGCGTGCGCGCGGCGCTCGTCATCCAGGTGTTCATCAACGCCGCGAACATGATCGCGGTACTGCTCTACGTCTATGTACTCGACGGCAGCGTCGCGGGCATCGGCGCCGCCACCGCGACCGCCGATGCGCTCGGCTTCGTGCTCGGCGCCGTCCTGCTGCGGCATCTCTACGCGAGCGGCCGGCCCGCGCTGCCACGCATCGCGTTGTTCGATCGCGACGCATTGAAACGGCTCGTCACGATCAATCGCGACATCTTCGTGCGCACGCTCTGTCTGCTCGGTTCGTTTGGCTGGTTCGCACATCTCGGCGCGCAACAGGGCGATGCGATCCTCGCGGCGAACGCGCTGCTGCTCAACTTTCAGACCTTCATGGCTTATGGGCTCGACGGCTTCGCGCATGCGGCGGAAGCGCTCGTCGGCGCGGCAGTCGGCGCACGCGACCGCAACGCGTTCACGCAGGCGGTCAAGTCGACGATGCTCTGGGCCGGCTGCGGCGCGCTCGGATTTTCGCTCGTGTACGCGGGCGCCGGCACGTGGATCGTCGAACGGCTCACCAACGACGCGTCGATCCGGCATGCGGCCGAAACCTATCTGCCGTGGGCGGCGCTGTCGCCGGTCGTGTCGGTGTGGGGTTTCCTGCTCGACGGCGTGTTCATCGGCGCGACGCGGACCCGCGAACTGATGCACGCGATGGCTGTCTCGCTCGCGGTGTTCCTCGTGGCGTCATGGACGCTCGTCACGACGTTCGGCAATCACGGCCTGTGGGCATCACTGCTGGTGCTGATGGCCGCGCGCGGTATCACGCTGCTGCGTGTGCTGCCGCGTGTCGCGCGAGATATCGGTGTGCATGCATAGCGACTTCCGGTCATCGCTGAACTGCGGTACGGGACGCACTCACGGGTGCGCGTACGCAAGCGCATCGCCGTCGATCGCCCGAACGGCACACTTCGCACGACGCGGGTTAGTTACGGCTTGAAACAAGCGCATACAGATCGACGCCGCGATTCATGCTGCAATGCGTTCAGCCCGCGCGCTCCGCGCGAACAGTGCGCACGGGTCAGAAGCCCTGGCGTGCCCGCGCCGGGGCTTCGCCTTTTCTGGCGGCGGTTTTTATGCAGCGACTATTCCAGCTGCACATCACTGCGATGCGGCAGGGGCGATGATCATCGTCGGCGGGCGGTCGTCAGTGGGGACGCCATGGTAGTCGGGCGGATCTTGCGGCGGGGGCCGATGGGGTGCCGACGAACCGTCGACACAGGCGGAAAGCAGCAGAACGAGGGACGACAACAGCGGAACCAGCCAGGCAACGCGATTCATAGATTCTTCGACAGGAAAGGTACGACGGAAGCGACGGCGCGAGCCGTCCGGCCGTGCAGTCTACCTGCAAAGCCCGGAACACGACGGCAGCGCCCGCCCTTCCCCTTTGCCGCAACTGACCTACCATGGAGACATGGCTGCATTGAGCAAGGAGGCTGCCATGGATGCAGAATCAATCGCCGGGCTGATCGGGCTCGGCGTCGGGCTGCTGGTGCTGGTTGCGCTGTCGGTGTTCGAATCGCGGATGTACCGCCGCGAACACGACGGCGAAGGGTTCGTGCACCACTGGCTCTCGGCGCATCACGCGCCTGCCTGGATGCGGCGCAGACATTGAGCGCCGCCGCGCGGATAGCGGGTAGCTGAGGTCCGGTTGCGGACAGCAAGCTCCCCATCATTCGCGCGCTTGACTGCAAGATCCACCCAACCGCCCGCCGACGCGGGCGTGATCCTCGCTGTGCCGTTTTTCTGCTGGTTCCCCTCCAGTGCCCTACACCCCCGCCTTCGCGAGAATCACGATCGACACGCCGAGCGCGCTCCGCTGCGCGTCCTCGTTGCGATACGAGTGCGGCACGTGCCCCGGAAAAGCGAGCACGTCGCCTGCTTCGAGCCCGTGCCGCTCGCCCGCGACGAACACCGCGACGCGCCCCTCGAGGCACGTGAAGTATTCGCGCGTCCCCGGCAGATGCGGCGTGCCGCGCATGTAGCCGCCGGGACTGAAGGTCATCGTTTCGAGAATGCCGTCCGGCATCGGCTCGGGCACGAGCGGCCGGATCGTCAGCCCGTTGCCGCGGTTCTGCGCGGCGACTTCCGACGCCGACCAGCGGCGCACCTTCGCTCGCGGCGACGCGAGCAGTTCGTCGAGCGGCACACCGAGCGCGCCCGCGACTTTCATCAACACTGCCAGCGACGGATTGCCGTCGCCCGACTCGAGATTCGCGACCGTCGAGCGCGGCAAGCCCGACGCCTTCGCAAGCCCGTCCTGTGTCAACGCGCGCGCATGCCGCAGCGCGACCAGGTTGCGCGCGAGGTGCTGCGCGGCGTGCAACGCATCGTGAGCCTGCTCGTCGGCGGATTCATCCGCTGACGGCGGAAGGGTTTCGTCCATCGTATCGACTATCTGACAAGGGGTTGGACAACGCGCTGGGGCGGAGGCCGGCGCGTTCCTATTATCGGGCCATCGAGTCGGCGCGGCCAATCTGCGGCTCTCACCCGGCTCCCACCCGGCTCCCAATAACAAGGACATCCCCATGACCCGATCAATCGAACCCCTCGCCGGCGCACGAATCGCCATCACCGGCGGCACCTCGGGGCTCGGCCTCGCCTTGATGGACGAACTGCTCGCGCGCGGCGCGACGGTCGCGTTCATCGCTCGCCACGCGGATCGCGTCGCGACTGTCGCGGCGTCGCGTCCGAACGCGGTCGGGCTCGTCGGCGACATCGCGAACAAGGACGACATCTATCCGCTCGCGCTGCAGATCGGCGGCGTGCTCGGTGGCCTCGACGTGCTGGTCAACAATGCGTCGTCGCTTGGGTCCGTGCCGCTCGTGCCGCTCGCCGACACCGACTGCGAAGACCTCGAAGCCGCGCTCGCCGCGAACCTGCTCGGACCGTTCCGGCTCACGAAAGCGCTGCTCGGCTCGCTGACCGCGGCCGCCCGCGAACGCGGCGGCGCGGTCGTGCTGAACGTGTCGAGCGACGCCGCGATCGAGCCGTATCCGCTGTGGGGCGCGTATGGCGCGAGCAAGGCCGCGCTACGCCACCTGACGCGTATCTGGAACGCCGAACTCACCGGCGAGCGCGTGCGTCTGCTGTCACTCGATCCCGGCGACATGGACACACCGCTGCACGCGCTCGCCGTGCCCGACAGCGACCCCGCCGGACTGAAGGCCCCCGCCATCGCCGCACGCGAGATGGCCGATGCGATCGCTGCAGCGTTGCGCGAGTTGCGTGAATTGTCCTCCCCACACGTAGCCGCTCACGCACGGAGCGGAGCATGACGATGCGCGCCGCCACCTCCCCCGTACAACGTCCAAACGACGCGCGGCTGCTCATCGTCGATCGCGACGGCCGCATCGCCCAGCGACCGCGCACCGCCTTCGCCGATCTGCTGCGACACAGCGACTGCGTGATCGCCAACGATGCGGCCACGCTACCCGCGAGTCTCTCCGCCATCCACGTGCGCAGCGGCGCGATCGTCGAGGTGCGGCTCGCGGGCCACGCGTCGCTCGCCGCCGATGCGATGACCCGCTTCAGCGCGATCGTGTTCGGTGCCGGCGATTTCCATACGCCGACCGAAGCCCGCGCCGCGCCGCCGACACTGCGTGCCGGCGACCGGTTGAGCTTCGGCGAACAGCGCGCGACGATCATGCGCGTGCTGGGCCCCATGCGCTTCGTCGAGCTGCGCTTCGACGGCGACGCCGCGCAGGTGTGGCGCACACTCGCCCAGTACGGCAAGCCGGTGCAGTACGCACATCTGCAGGAACCGCTTGCGTTGTGGGACGTGTGGACGCCGATCGCCGCGCAGCCGGTCGCGTTCGAACCGCCGTCCGCGGGCTTCATGCTCGACTGGCGCACGGTCGCGGCACTGCGCGCACGCGACGTGCCGTTCGCCACGCTCACGCATGCGGCGGGCCTGTCGTCGACCGGCGATGCCGCGCTCGATGCGCGTCTGCCGCTCGACGAGCCGTATCGCATTCCCGTCGCGACGGCCGCGCTCGTCGAAGCGACGCATGCACGCGGCGGCCGCGTCGTCGCGATCGGTACGACCGTCGTGCGCGCGCTCGAACACGCCGCACGGATCGACGGCATCGTGCGCGCCGGCGATGGGCTCGCAACGCAGCGCATCGGTCCGCATACGCGATTGCGTGCGGTCGACGTGATCGTGTCGGGCACGCACGAGCCGGATTCGAGCCACTACGCGCTGCTGCGTGCGTTCGCGAGCGGGGCGACGCTGGCGCGCGTCACCGCGACGCTCGAAGCGAACGCTTATCGCACGCACGAATTCGGCGACTCGATGTGGATCGAGCGCGACGCGCATGCAACGCCTGCGTGCGATGCGTGTGCCGAGGTGGCGTCGATCGACGACGTGTGAGCGTCCCGATTCCGCCGGGCACACCTTCATGCGACGCCCGTGCGTTTCGACGGGTTGTCGCCCATCCATGACGGTCGACGTGAATCCGCCGGGTGCGATGGTGTGACGCGAGCGCACCGGCAGCAGCCGGTCGATAAACGCCGCCTGCACGACCGCTCCCCTGTCGGGAATTCCCCTAGACGATCGGACTTGATTTCCAGTGTGCCGGTCGCCTAATCTTCTAACCCGTGTTAGTTGAATCTGATTTCAAGGTGAAGCTTACAGGAGCGGGCAATCCGCATTTTTTTCATATGATGACTAACACGTGTTAGTGAATTTGACGCCTAACCAGCTAACAGCCACGCCACAACCCCGACGGAACCTCGCTGAACGATGAAACGCATCACCAGCCACCAGGTCGCCAGACTCGCGAACGTATCGCGCACGACGGTCTCGTTCGTTCTCAACGACGTGTCGGACATGGGCATCAGTCTGGAAACGCGCGAGCGCGTGCTCGAAGCCGCCCATCAGCTCGGTTACGTGCCGAACGCGCTCGCCCGCTCGCTCGTCAGCGGCGCCACGCGAACGATCGGCCTGCTGATGCCGCACGACGACCAGGTGCATGCGAACGTCGACGCATACATCCCGCGCTTTCTGACAGGCGTCACGCTGACCTGCCAGTCGCGCGGTTACAAGGTGCTGTTCGAGCCGCTCAACAGCGCCGCGCCGGCGGACACGCTCGCGCATCTCGTGGACAGCGGTCGCATCGACGGGCTGATCGCGCTCAATCCGCGCCGGGAAGATCTGTCCTATCTGAACGACGCCGCGGCCAACGGCTTCCCGCTCGTCGTGTTCGGCTCGAGCATCGCCGGCTACGACAGCATCCACAGTCTCGATGCGGACAACCGCGATGCGGCGCGCCGTGCGACCGCGCATCTGCTCGCGCTCGGCCATCGCCGCATCGCGCACATCGGCTTTGCCGCCGACGATTACCCGATCGTGCGCGAACGTCTGCTCGGCTTTCGCGACGCGATGCAGGCCGCCGACACCGACGTCGATCCCGCGTGGATCGGCTACGGCAACTACAGCGCGGCAAGCGGCGAAGAAGCGATGCGCGCGATCCTCGCGCGCCGGCCCGGCATCACTGCGCTGTTCGCAGGCAACGACACGATCGCGTTCGGCGCGATGGCCGCGCTGCGCGACGCCGGCTTGCGGACGCCAGACGACGTCGCGATCGTCGGCTACGACGATATTCCGCTCGCGGCCTACGCGTCGCCGCCGCTGACGACGATGCGCACCGAGCCGTTCAACGAAGGCAGCCGCGCGGCCGCGATGCTGCTGCGGATCATCGCCGGCGAGCAGCCGGAACAGGAACATTCGCAGGCCGAGGTGCCGCTCGTCATCCGACGCTCGTGCGGTGCACGCACCGGCTGACATCCGCTTTACCAACGCAGTAAGCCAATACGCAGTCAGCAGCACACGCGACGGCGCATGCGATCCGCAGCGAAACCGCCGCCCTCTTCGATCAAAACGACCTCATCTGGAGGAGACAATGCGCACGAACCATCGCCCGCGCGCCGCATCGCGGGCACACCCGTTTCGCTTCGGCACGCTGACCGCACTCGTCGTCGCGGCAAGTGCATCGCTCGCCGGTCTGCCGACAGCCGGTGCGGCGACACCGCCGGTCCTGGAGTTCAACGATCAGGGTTTCGAGCTGGCTAGCGCCGGTCTCGCCTGCTCGTCATGGTGGGCCGTCAGTTCGGGCGCGGGCTGCGCGTCCAATAATCCGCATTACGGCACGCACGCAGCCTTTCTGGACCAGGGCGACGGCTACTCCGTGTCGCAGTCGATCCAGTCGCCAGTCGCGGGCCTGTTCGACTTCTCCGCATGGATCGCGGCATCGACCGGCGGCACCGGCGGCACGTTCTCGGTCAGAAGCAGCAGCGGCGCGATGCAAACGCTCACGCTGCCCGCGAACCTGACGACGAACACGTACATCAAATACACGCTGCCGCGCATTCAGGTCGCGGCGAACGATACGGTGACGGTCACCTTCACGTCGTCGAGCGGACGCAACTGGGTCAACATCGACGACATCGAGGTCGTGCCGTCCGCGCCGAACGATCCGCAGGTTTCGTCGTCGAACCCGACCGTCGTCGCGATGTTCGACTGGGCGAAGGTGAAGGCGAATTCGTGAGTGCGTCAGACAGGCTCGACCGGCGTCGTCAACATGGACGAGAACCATCGCAGCGGCGCCGGTACGGGCGTCTACACACCGAGCTACTGGGCGGGCTATCCATTCCGCTCGTACTACTACTCGCGCGACTTCGCGCACCAGTTCCTCGGCGCGCACATGCTCGGCCTCGATCTGCAGAACAGGACGATGCTCGCCGCGTTCGCGGCATCGGCCACGCAAAGCCGGGCCTATTACCCGCTGTGGGCGATCAACTTCGACGGCACGACCGGCACGACCGACTACAAAAGCGATACGGACTTCGTCCGCGAACTGCCCGCGCCGTTCGATCTCGCGCAGCGCATGAACGACGGCTACCGCTGGACCGGCGACGCCAGCTACTACGGCGACCCCACGCTGCAAACCTTCATTGCGAACACCGTCGACGGATTCATCGCGGACCATACCGGACTCATCGCCGACGGCAAGGTGCATAACCGGCAGATCACGCTCGCGCAGGCGAGCGGCGGCGACATCTTCCAGGGCGTCGCGAGCTACAACGAAAGCGCCGGCGGCGCGCCCGTCGAAGCAGCCGACGCCGTGTCGACGCAGTACCAGGCCTATCTGGCGATGTCCGCACTGTCCGCCGCGCGCAAGGACATCGTTTCGGCGGGCCGCTACGCGCAAAAAGCGGCGGACCTCTACACGTACTACAACGCGACGTGGAGCGTCGACCCGTCGAACGCGCTCAACGTCATTCGCAGCTACGACATCAACTCCGTGGGGTCGTCCGCATGGGGTTCGGAAATGAGCTGGTTCGCCCCGATGAAGGGCATCATGAAACCCGGTAGCCGCAGGGACGCCTACATGGCGTGGCTCAACACCACTGCGCTCACCTCGACGCCGCCGAATCTCGAAGCCGTCACCTATCTGCCGGACGCGTTCTTCACCGTCCACGACGGTACGACCGCGTGGGCATGGATGCAGTACGTCTACAACCGCATCAACGACGTGCACTCGGGCGGCTTCGTCAACGGCGACTATCCGGAGGTGTCGTTCACGCTCGTGAGCCAGGTGATCCAGGGGCTGCTCGGCGTGCAGCCCGACGCGGCTAGCCGCGAGATCGACACCGTTTCGCGGTTGCCGCAGGACATCGGCTGGCTTCAGGCAACGGGCATTCCGGTCGGCAACGGCACGATCGCCTTGCGCCAGGACGGCCAGACCCGCAGCACGCTGACGAACAACAGCAGCGCACGCAGCGGCCTGTACTTCTGGCACGCGGGCTTCCCCGGCAGCTACCGGTGCCTGACAGTGCGCGGTCATCGAAGCGAAGGCCGGATCGCGCTGCCGGAAGGCCGTCAGGGTCCTGCGTTCACCTACGCGGACATCGTCGTGCAGCCGGGCGAGACCGCGGTTGTCGAAGCACCGGCCAGCTGTCGCGCGAGCACCGGTCCGTCGGACACCGCCGTGTCCACGCAATAATCCGGAGCCGATCTCATGGCAAGCATCATGCTCAAGGGCGTCGGCAAGTCGTACGGCCGTCACGCGGCGGTCGTGCGCGACGTCGATCTGCAGATTGCGCCCGGCGAGTTCTGTGTCTTCGTCGGCGCGTCGGGCTGCGGCAAGTCGACGTTGCTGCGGATGATCGCCGGGCTCGAAGAACTGACCGCAGGCGACCTGTTCATCGCCGGACGCAGGATGAACGATGTGCCGGCCGCGCAGCGCGGCGTGGCGATGGTGTTCCAGAGCTACGCGCTGTTTCCGCACATGACGGTCTACGAGAACCTGTCGTTCGGTCTGACGCTCGCGAAAGTCGACAAGCGCACGATTCGCGAAAAGGTCCTCGCCACCGCGCGGGCGCTGCAGCTCGAAGCGCTGCTCGAGCGTCTGCCGAAGGCGCTGTCGGGCGGCCAGCGGCAGCGCGTCGCGATCGGGCGCGCGCTCGTCCGCCAGCCGGGCGTGTTCCTGTTCGACGAGCCCCTGTCGAATCTCGATGCGTCGCTGCGGCTGCAGACGCGCCACGAAATCGCGCGCATCCATCGCGGTATCGAAGGCGCGTCGAGCATCTACGTGACGCACGATCAGGTCGAAGCGATGACGCTCGCCGACCGTATCGTGCTGCTCAATGCCGGCGCCGCGGTCGACCGGGAAGGCAGCATCGCGCAATGCGGGCCGCCGCTCGATCTGTATCACCGGCCGCGCAACCGCTTCGTCGCCGGCTTCATCGGCTCGCCGAAGATGAACTTTCTGCCGGCGCGGCTCGTGTCGGCCACCGAACGGCTCGCGCAGATTCGCCTCGACACCGGCGAAACGCTCACGGCGCGCGTCGACGCGCGCCGCCTGCAGCCCGGCGAACCGGTCACGCTCGGCATCCGGCCGGAAGACGCCGGAATGGCTGCGGGCGGGCAGCACGTGATCCGTGAAGTCCAGTGGCAGGAGCGGCTCGGCGAAAGCACCTACGCCTATCTCGACAGCGGCGACCCGCTTGCACCATCGATCGTCAAGCTGCCCGGCAGCACCGACATGCGTACCGGCGAGCGGCTGACGGTCTCGATTCCGGCCGCTGCGCTGCACGTCTTCGATGCGCGAGGCGACGCGCTCCCCCGGCTCGTCGACGATCTGCCCGAACCTCTCGCCCGGTACCACCGACACGCATCCACCCAGGAGGAGACCTCATGAAAATCGTCAGACACGCGCGACAAGGCGCGCTTTCGCTGCTGCTCGCCGCCGCGCTGTCGTGCGCGCACGCCGGCACGCTGGTCATCAATTCGAATGCGTCCGACACCGCGGTCAAAGCGGCGTTCGACACGCTCATCTCGGGCTTCAAGGCCGAAAATCCCGACGTCGACGTCAAGCTCAACACGTTCGACAACGAAGGCTACAAGACGTCGATCCGCAACTTCCTTTCGGCGGAACCGCCCGACGTCGTGACATGGTATGCGGGGCACAGGATGGCTCCGTTCGTCGACGCCGGGCTCTTCGAAGACGTATCCGATCTGTGGGCGAAGAACGGTCTCGACCAGTCGCTCAAAAGCGCCGCATCGGCGATGACGCTGCACGGCAAGAAATGGGGCATCCCCTACTCGTACTATGCGTGGGGCATCTACTACCGCAAGGATCTGTTCGCGAAGCTCGGCATCCAGCCGCCCACCACGTGGAAGGCGCTGCTCGACGCATGCGCGAAGCTGAAGGCAAACGGCATCACGCCGTTTGCGATCGGCACGAAACAGACCTGGACGACAGCGAGCTGGTTCGACTATCTCGACCTTCGCGTAAATGGATACGCTTTCCACATGGACCTGACGAGCGGCAAGGTTCCATATACCGACAAGCGTGTGGAAGCCGTATTCGACCGCTGGGACGAGTTGACGAAGCCCGGCTACTTCCTCGCCAATCACGCGTCCTACACGTGGGAGGAAGCGGTGCCTGCAATGGTGAAAGGTGAAGCGGCGATGTACCTGATGGGCAACTTCGCGGTCGCGCCGATGAAGCAGGCGGGACTCGGCGAAGACCGCCTCGGCTTCATGCCGTTCCCCGCGATCTCGCCGAACGTGCCGCGCGCGGAAGAAGCGCCGATCGAAACCGTCCACATTCCCGCGAAGGCGAAGAACAAGGCGGATGCGCGACGCTTCCTCGTCTACCTGTCGCGCCCCGAGGTGCAGGCGCGCTTCGGCGCGATGACCGAAGAACTGCCGGTGAACCGCAACGCACCACTGCCCACCGATCCCTATCTGAAGGCCGGCGCCGCGATGCTGGCCGACGCGGCCGGGCTGTCGCAGTTCTACGATCGCGACGCCCCCGCCGAAATGGCGAAAGCCGGCATGGACGGCTTTCAGCGCTACATGCTGCAGCCCGATTCGCGCGAGGAAGTGCTGAAGCGTCTCGAGCAGGTCCGTCAGCGGGTCTACAAATAATGGAACGGCCTTCGCGCAGCAGCGCTTATGTGCCGCTGACTTCCGCCCGGCCGGTCACGCACCGGCCCACACTCGCATCGATCTGGCAGCGTCGGCAGCGCGCGCTCGCGCCGTGGCTCTTTCTCGCGCCGGCGCTGATCGCGTTCACCGTGTATGTGATCGTGCCGGTCGTCCAGTCGCTCGCCTTGAGCCTGTACGACTGGGACGGCCTCGGCAAGGCGAGCTTCATCGGCATCGCCAACTACGTCGAGCTGTACCACGATCCCGACTTCTGGGCGGCGCTGCTTAACAACCTGATCTGGCTCGCGGGCTTCTTGCTGGCCATCCCCGCCGGCCTCTTCATGGCACTGTTCCTGAACCAGCAGGTGTTCGGTATCCGCCTCGTGAAGTCGCTGTTCTTCTTTCCGTTCGTGATCTCGCAGGCGGTGATCGGACTCGTGTTCAGCTGGTTCTACGACCCGACCAACGGACTGCTGTTTCACGTGCTGCATCTGTTCGGGCTGCACGGACCGGCCGTGCTGTCCGACGGCCGCTATGCGACGTACGGCATCGTGGCGGCAGGACTTTATCCGCAGATCGCCTATTGCATGATCCTGTACCTGACCGGCCTGAACAACGTGCGCGCCGACCTGATCGAAGCGGCGCGGCTCGAAGGCGCGAAAGGCTGGTCGATGCTCACGCGCGTCGTGCTGCCGCAACTGCGCCCGGCAACCTTCGTCGCGGTGGTGGTGACCGTGATCGGCGCGCTGCGCAGCTTCGACATGATCTCGATCATGACCCAGGGCGGCCCATACGGCTCGTCGCGCGTGCTCGCGTACTACATGTACGAGCAGGCGCTCAGCGAATACGGCTACCGGATGGGCTATGGCTCGGCGATCGCGACCGTCCTGTTCGCGATCATGCTGGTCTACATCGCCTTCGTACTGGTGCGCATCCACCGGCAGGAAAAGGAGCGCGGCTGATGTTCCCTACTCCCATCGCCCAGACTTCGCAGCCGGTGCAATGGCTGTATCGCGTTGCGCTGCCGGTATCGCTCGTCGTGTGGCTGCTGCCGCTGATCGCGATCGTCCTGACGTCGCTGCGCGGCCCCGCCGACATCCTCGCCGGCAATTACTGGGGCATGCCGACGCAATGGCACGTGGCGTCGAACTACGTCGCGATCTTCGAGGGTACGCCGCTCGCGCGCTATCTCGTCAACAGCCTGCTGATCACGCTGCCGGCCGTGGCCGGTGCAGTCGCCCTGAGCTGCCTGTCCGGCTTCGCGCTCGGCGTCTACCGGTTCCGGATGAATCTGCCGGTGTTCTTCCTGTTCGTCGCGGGCAACTTCGTGCCGTTCCAGATCCTGATGGTGCCGGTGCGCACGCTAAGCCTGCGGCTCGGCCTGTACGACTCGGTACTCGGTCTGGTGCTGTTCCACACCGCATTCCAGAGCGGCTTCTGCACGTTCTTCATGCGTAACTTCATTCTCGATCTGCCGCGCGAGCTGATCGACGCCGCGCGCATGGACGGCGCCACCGAGTTCCAGATTTTTCGCCGGGTCGTGCTGCCGCTCGTCAAGCCCGCCATCGCGGCGGTCTCCATCCTCGTCTTCACGTTCGTCTGGAACGACTACTTCTGGGCCTCGGTGCTGATCCAGGGCAATCATGCGATGCCGGTCACCGCGGGGCTGCGGGCACTCAACGGGCAATGGGTCGCGCAATGGCATCTCGTCGCGGCGGGCTCGATCGTCGCCGCACTGCCGCCTATCGCCATTTTCTTCATCAAGCAGCGTGACTTCATCACCGGCTTGACCATGGGTGCGACCAAGGGATAACCACTGCATGCAAGCAACACGTCTGATCCATCTGAGCGGCGCGACCGTCAGTCTCGTTCTCGAACCGAATACCGACGGCGCACCTGTGTGGCGCTACTTCGGTGCGCCGGCCGGCAGCGATGGCAGCCTCTCCGTCAGCGGGCTCGCCGACGCATGGCCCGCGGCCGGCGCGCAGCCGCTGCCGCCGACGATGCTCGAGAACGATCCCCCGCTCACGCTGCTGCCCACGCACGGCCTCGGATGGTTCAATCAACCGGCGCTGGCGGGCAGCCGCGCGGCCGACGGCGGCGATCTCGACTGGGCACACGACTTTCGTCCGGACGACGTGCAATGGGACGAACACACGCTGCGCGTCGAGTTGAGCGACGACGTCGCGGGTCTCGGGATGACGGTCGTCTACTCGGTCGAACCGGAGTCGGGCGTCGTGAGCGCATGGGCCGAACTCGACAATCGCGCGGACACGCCGTTCCGGCTCGACTGGCTGGCGGCCGCGTGCGTGCCGCTCGCGCCCGGCATGGATCGCGTGCTCGGCTTCAGCGGCAAGTGGACGCTCGAATTCCAGGAGAACCGCGAAACGCTCGGCGTCGCGACGTGGCGGCGCGACAACCGGCGCGGCCGCACGTCTCACGATTCGTTTCCCGGCGTGATCGCGGGCAGCACGCTCGGCGACGACGACGGCACCGCGCTCGGCGCACATCTCGGCTGGAGCGGCAATCACACGATCCTGATCGAACCGCTCGCGGACGGCCGCCGTCAATTGCAGATCGGCGAATGGCTCGCGCCCGGCGAAGTCGTGCTCGCCAGGGGCGAGCGCTACCGCACGCCGACCGCGTATCTGGCGTTCAGCGCGCGCGGGCTGAACGCGCTGAGCGCGAGCTTTCACCAGTTCGTCCGGCAGCACGTACTCGCGTGGCCCGGCGGCCGCATGGCGCCCCGCCCCGTGCATCTGAACACGTGGGAAGCCGTGTATTGCAAACACGATCCCGACGACCTGATGTCGCTCGCGACGAGCGCCGCCGAGGTGGGTGTCGAGCGCTTCGTGCTCGATGACGGCTGGTTCCATCGGCGCGACAGCGACCGCGCGGCGCTCGGCGACTGGTGGCCCGACGCGCGCAAGTACCCGCACGGACTCGCGCCGCTGATCGAGCACGTGCGGACGCTCGGCATGCAGTTCGGCCTGTGGGTCGAGCCGGAGATGGTCAGTCCCGACAGCGACCTGTATCGCGCGCATCCCGACTGGGCGATGCATCTGGAAGGCCGCCCGCTCGTCACAGGGCGGCACCAGCTGGTGCTGGATCTCGCGAACCGCGACGTCGAAGACTATCTGTTCGACGCGCTCGACACGCTGCTGCGCGGCCACTCAATCGATTATCTGAAGTGGGACATGAACCGCGATCTCGCCACGGCCGGGCATCGCGGGCGCGCGGCCTATCGACGGCAGACCGATGCGTGCTACCGGTTGCTCGCGCGGTTGCGCGCCGCGCATCCCGCGCTCGAGATCGAGAGCTGCGCATCGGGCGGCGGCCGCGCGGATTACGGGATGCTCGCGCACATGCATCGCGTGTGGACCAGCGACAGCAACGACGCACTGACGCGTATCGGCATCCAGCGCGGCTTCCTGCGCTTCTTCCCGCCGGAAGTCATGGGTGCGCACATCGGCCCGGCGGTATCGCACACCACCGGCCGCCGTCATGACATGGCGTTCCGCGCGGCCGTCGCGGTGCCCGGCCACCTCGGTCTCGAGATGGACGTGCGCATGCTCGACCCGGACGAACGCGCGGAACTCGTTCGCTGGATCGGGCTCTTCAAGACCTGGCGCGACGTCGCGCACAGCGGCACGCTGCGGCAGGGCGAGGCCGGCGCATCGCTCGCGTGGCTGCAGATCGCCGCACCCGACCGCAGCGCGGCACTCATCGCCATCTACCGGCGGCGGGAAGATACGGACCGCTACATTGCGCCGATGCCGGTGAAGGGACTCGACCCGATGCGCCGCTATCGTGTGCAGATCCTGCACATGCCGACCGCGCCGCACTATGCGAAGCCGTCCGGGCTGCTCGCGACGCTCGCGGAGCGCGGCCTTGTGCTGTCCGGTGCGACGCTCGGCGATCTCGGCGTGCCGGTACCGCCGCTGCCGCCGGAATCGGCGGTGGTGATCGGGTGTACCGAAGCGCTGGACTGAGAGACGGCGGGGGCGGGCAACCAACGCCGCCCCGCGCAACCGGCTACGCGCCCGCCGACGACATGATCAGCGACGACGCCAGCAGCGCCTGCGTGTACGGATGCGACGGCGCGCGCAGCACGTCGAGCGTATCGCCGGACTCGACCACACGCCCCGCCTTCATCACGATCACCCGATGCGCCATCGCGCGCATCACCGCGAGGTCGTGCGTGATGAACAGATAGCTGAGGTGATACTTCTTCTGCAGCCGCGTCAGCAGCTTCAGCACCTGCTTCTGGATCGATACGTCGAGCGCGCTGGTCGGCTCGTCGAGTACGAGCAGTTCCGGTTCGACCGCGAGCGCGCGCGCGATCGCAATGCGCTGCCGCTGGCCGCCGGAGAATTCATGCGGATAGCGCAGCATCGCTTCGGCGGGTAGACCCACTTCGTCGAGCAGCGCGGCGACGCGCGTGCGCCGCTCCTTGGTCCCGACGCCCTGATGATGCACCGCGAGCCCTTCGCCGACGATCTGCTCGACGGTCATCCGTGGCGACAGCGAGCCGAACGGATCCTGGAACACCACCTGCATCCGCGAATACAGTTCGCGGCGCGAGCGGTTCGTGCCAGACGTGGGCAACGGAATGCCGTCGATATGAATCTGGCCAGCGGCCGGCTGTTGCAGGCCGAGTATCGTCGCGGCCAGCGTCGATTTGCCCGAGCCGGATTCACCGACGATCCCGAGCGTTTCGCCGCGCCGCAAGGTGAGATCGACCTCATGCACCGCGCGGAATGTCGCGCGGCCGAACGCCGAGCGCCAGCCCGGCACCGGAATCCGGTAGTCGACCGTGAGTCCCTCCACGTCGAGCAGACGCCGCGCGTCGGGCTCGACCGGATCGATCGCGCGCTCCGGCTCGCTGGCGAGCAAGCGCTTCGTGTACGGATGCTGCGGGTTCGCGAACAGTTCTTCAGTCGTGCCGGTTTCGACCAGCACGCCCTTCTCCATCACGGCGACCCGCTGCGCGAAACGCCGCACCAGATTCAGATCGTGCGTGATCAGCAGCACCGCCATGCCGCGGTCCGCCGCTTCCTGTTCCTGCAGGTTGATCAGCAGATCGACGATCTGCTGGCGCACGGTGACGTCGAGCGCGGTCGTCGGCTCGTCGGCAAGCAGCAGGCGCGGCCTGCACGCGAGCGCCATCGCGATCATCGCGCGCTGCCGCTGGCCGCCGGACAGCTGATGCGGAAAGCTGTCGATGCGCCGCTCCGGCTCGGGAATCCCGGTGCGTCGCAGCAGCTCGATCCCGCGTTCGCGCGCGGCGTTCGGCCGCAGGCCCTCGTGCAGCCGCAGGCTCTCGGCGATCTGGCGGCCGACTGTGTACAGCGGATTGAGCGCGGTCATCGGCTCCTGAAACACCATCGCGACGTCGGCGCCGCGAATGCCGCGCATCTGCTGCTCGGTCTTCTGCAGCAGGTCCTCGCCGTCGAGCAGCATGCGGCCGCTCAGCTCCGCCTGCGCAACGAGCCGCAGGATCGACAGTGCGGTGACGCTCTTGCCCGACCCCGACTCGCCGACCAGCGCGACGCGTTCACCGCGGCCGATCGACAGACTCAGTTCGCGGACCGCGAGCGTGTCGCCGAAACGCACCGAGAAGCGGTCGATTTCCAGCAGCGGACGCGTGTTCGTCGCGTTCGTTGTGTTCGTGGCATTCATCGCGGACCTCCGCCGAATGCCGAGCCGCGCATCCGCGTATCGAGCGCGTTACGCAGCGCGTCGCCCATGAAGGTCAGCAGCAGCAGCGTGACGACGAGTGCAGCGAACGCCGACACGGAGATCCACCATGCATCGAGATTGTTCTTGCCCTCCGCCAGCAGCTCGCCAAGGCTCGGCGTCGGCGGAGTGACGCCGAGGCCGAGGAAGTCGAGGCTCGTCAGCGACAGGATCGCCGCGCTCATCCGGAACGGCAGGAACGTGATCACCGGGGTGAGGCTGTTGGGCAGCACGTGCCGCCACATGATCTGCCAGTGCGTGAGCCCCATCGTGCGCGCGGCCTTCACGTAGTCGAGCGAACGGTTGCGCAGGAATTCGGCGCGCACGTAGTCAGACAGCACGAGCCAGCCGAACATCGACAGCAGGATAAACAGCAGCCACAGCGTCGGCTCGAAGATCGACGCGAAGATGATCAGCAGGTACAGGTCCGGCATCGAACTCCAGATCTCGATCAGGCGCTGGCCAATCAGGTCGGTGCGCCCGCCATAGAAGCCCTGCACCGCCCCCGTCAGCACACCGATCAGCACGCCCGAGACGGTCAATGCGAACGCCATCAGCACAGACAGCCGGAAGCCGTACAGCAGCCGCGACAGCACATCGCGGCCGAACTGGTCGGTACCGAGCCAGTTGGTCGACGACGGCGGCGCCGGGAACGGGTGCGCCGCGAAGTAGTCGATCGTGTCGTAGTGGAAATGATTCGGCGGATAGATCGCGAAGTTGCCGTTCGACTCGAGCCGCGAACGGATATACGGGTCGAGGTAGTTCGCGCGCGCGGGGAAGTCGCCGCCGAACGTGAGCTCCGAATAGTCCTTCACGATCGGGAAGTAGTAATGCCCGTCGTAGCGGACGATCAGCGGCCGGTCGTTCGCGAGCACCTCGCCGAGCAGGCTGATCACGAACAGCGTCGCGAAAATCACGAGGCTCCAGTAGCCGAGCCGCTGCCGGCGAAAGCGCAGCCACGTGCGCCGCCATGGCGACGGCGACGGCGCATGCGCGACGACCACGGGCTCAACGGTCGAGGCGGTGGAACTGGATGCGGGGGTCGACGAGGACATAGCAGACGTCAGCGATGAGTTTGGTGATGAGGCCGATCAGCGTGAACAGGAACAGCGAGCCGAGCACGACCGGATAGTCGCGGCGGATCACCGAGTCGTAGGAAAGCTGGCCCATGCCATCGAGCGAGAACAGCGTTTCGATCAGCAGGTTGCCGTTCAGGAACGCGCCGACGAACGCGGCCGGCAGGCCCGTCAGCAGCGGAATCGCCGCGTTGCGCAGCACGTGCTTCCACAGCACGTCGCGTTCGGCCGCGCCTTTTGCGCGCGCGGTCAGCACGTACTGGCGGCCGATCTCTTCGAGAAACGTGTTCTTGGTGAGGATCGTGACGATCGCGAAGTTGCCGACCACCGATGCGGTGACCGGCAGCGCGATGTGCCACAGATAGTCGAGTACCTTGCCGAACACGGAGAGGTCGGCGAAGTTGTCGGAGGTCAGGCCACGCATCGGGAACACCTGCCAGAACGTGCCGCCGCCGAACAGCATGATCAGCAGCACGCCGAGCACGAAGCCGGGAATCGCGTAGCCGGCGAGCACGAGGATGCTCGTCACGGTATCGAAGCGTGAGCCGTTGCGCACCGCTTTCGCGATGCCGAGCGGCACCGAGATCAGGTAGGTCAGCAGCACCGTCCATAGTCCGAGCGTGATCGACACCGGCGCCTTCGAGCGGATCACGTCCCAGACGCTGTCGTGCTGGTAATACGACTGGCCGAGATCGAACGTCGCGTAGTGCTTGAGCATCAGCACGTAGCGTTCGAGCGGCGGCTTGTCGAAGCCGAACTGCTTCTTGATCTGCTCGAGCTGCTGCGGATCGACGCCCTGGCTGCCGTGATAACCGCCACCGCCCGACCCCGCCTCTCCGCCACGGCCGGCGCCGTGGCGGAGTTGCATTATCACGTGCTCGACCGGCCCACCCGGCACGAACTGCGTGACAACAAAGGTCAGCGTCACGACGCCGAGCAGCGTCGGGATCATCAACAGCAGACGCCTGAGTATGTAGGCCAGCATGGGTGCTCCTCAGTGTGCCGCAGCTTGCGCGGCGGCTGCCGCTTTCACGTACCAGTAGTCGATCACCCAGTCCTCGTACTGGTACGAGTCCGGTACGACGGCCGGATGCCCGAACGTCGCCTTGTAAGCGATCCGCGCGTCCGGCGCGTAGTACTGCGGCACGAGGTAGTACGAGAACGTCAGCACGCGATCGAGCGCGCGGGTCGCCGCTTCGAGGTCGGCGATCGTCGTTGCGGAGAGCGCGTCCTGGATCAGCGCGTCGACCGCCTTCGAACGGATGCCTGGGTAATTCTCCGAGCCGACCTCTGACGCCGCCGCGCTACCGAAACGGCGCTTCAATTCCGCGCCCGGAATCGTCACCGGCGGATAGATGAACGTGGTCATGTCGTACTCGAAGTTGTCGAGCCGCTTCTGGTACAGCGCGCTGTCCAGTTCGCGAATGTGCGCCTGGATGCCGAGATTCGCGAGCGCCTGCATGTACGGCAGGATCAGGCGGTCCATGCCGGGCTGGTCGTCGATGACCTCGATGGTCATCGGATTGCCGTTCGGGTCGCGTAGCGCGCCGTCGCGATAGTGCCAGCCGGCTTGCGCAAGCAGATCGCGCGCCGTGCGCAGGTTGCCGCGCAGCGAATTCGGCGGAAGCGTGTCGGCCTGCTTCAGCATCGGCCCGAACACTTCGGGCGGCACGCTCGCGCGCAGCGGTTCGAGCAGCGCGAGTTCCTTCGGCCCCGGCATGCCGGTCGCACCGAACGGGCTCGCGTCGAAGTAGCTCTGCGTGCGCCGGTACTGGCCGTAGAACATCAGCCGGTTCATCCAGTCGTAGTCGAACGCGAGCGTGAGCGCGCGGCGCACACGCGCATCCTGGAACATCGGCTTGCGCAGGTTCATCAGGAAAGCCTGCATCTGCGCGGGACCGTCCGCGAATACACCGCGTTTCAGCAGACCGTTGCTGAAGTTCTTGCCGACGTACTTGCGGGCCCATTGCGTCGCGCTGTATTCGACGTCGACGTCGTCGTTGCCCGCCTTGAACGATTCGAGCTTCGTGTATTGATCGAGGTACAGCCTGAACGTGATCTGCGCGAAGCGGAACATGCCGCGCCGCGACGGCAGGTTCGCGGCCCAGTAGTCCGGATTGCGACGGTAGACGATTTCCTTGTCGTTGCGCCGGGATTCGATCAGGTACGGGCCACTCGAGATCGGCGGCGCCGTGGCGAGCTGGTCGAACGGAATGCGCGTACCGTCGGCACGCAGGCCCCACTTCCGCGAAAACACCGGCAGGTCGCCGGCGATCAGTGGCGCATCGCGCTCGGCATGGCGGAAGTCGAAGCGGATCGTCGAGCGGTCGATCACGGTCGCGCTGCGGATCACCGCGAACTGCGCGTTGAAGAGCGGTGACGCCTTCGGGCTCGCCAGCGTGTCGAACGAATACTTGACGTCGGCGGCGGTGATCGGATCGCCGTTCGAAAAGCGCGCGGCCGGATTGATATGGAATGTTGCCGACGTGAGATCGGGGGCAACCTCAACGTTGTCGGCGATTAGCGGGTACTCGGACGCGAGTTCGTCCCAGCTGCGCTGCATCAGCGTGTCGAACATCAGGTTCTTGATGTCGGGCGCGGGCGAGCCGCGCACGAGAAACGGATTCAGCGAATCGTAGCTCTGTGCTTCGTCGTAGTTCTGGAAACGCAGCGAACCGTTCGATGGCGCATCGGGGTCCGCGTACGCGAAGTGCGTGAAGCTGGCCGGATAGCGTGGCTGATCGTACTGCGAGATCGCCGGGACGGCCTGCGCGGGCAGGGATGCCACGGCAATGCCCAGCGTAATGGCCAGGCTCGCCGCTGCGCGCAGCCCTCGGAACTTCACGGGTTTCATCATCGGTATGCGTGAGGACGCGCTCCGGCTCGTGACCGGCACACGGCTCGCCGGAACAGGACGTCCAGCAAAAAAAGATCGCTCCGTTACGGCGGACAACCGACCGCTGCCCGCCGGTCGAACCGGAGCGACCAACCCTAAACTGCTTTACTGCACATCAGAACTTGTACGTGGCACCGATCTGTGCAAAACGACCGATGTACGTATAGAGCGACTGGTCATAGCCGTTCTGGTCGAGCGTGCCGTTCGCGAAGATCGGATCGTACGGCGGCGTGCGATTGAAGATGTTGTCGATGCCGCCGTAGATCGTCCAGTGTTTGAAGCCCGTGTACGTCACCATCAGGTTGAACTGGCTGTACGACCCGACCTTGTTCGGCTGGGACAACAGATTCTGCGCGTATGGACCGGTGAACTGCCACGTCAGCGCCGCGTCGAACTTGTGGTACGACCAGTCCAGCGTGGTGTTGCCCTTCCAGCGCGGGAAGCTGCCGCCGAACGGCTGCGTCAGGGTGTAGTTGTTACCCGCACCGTTGATCGGCGCCTGGCCCGGGCTACCGAGCTTGAAGCTGTTCACGTAGGCCCAGTCGCCCGACAACGTGAACGTACCAGCCGTCCTCGTCGGCAGCGCCTGGCGGAACGTACCTTCGAAGCCGTTCGTGTCGAGGTAGCCGAGGTTCGCGTACGGAATGACCTTGTAGAGCAGGTTGCCGTTTGCATCGAGGACCGTCTGCGACGGCGCGCCCTGGCCAATCACGTTATCGACGCGAATCTTGTACCAGTCGAAGCCGACGTCGGTGGTGCGGGTCGGCGACAGCTGGAAGCCAACGTTGAAGTTACGCGTGCGTTCCGGCGCCAGGTTCGGATTACCCTCTGTAATCGACGTGTAGTTCTGGCCCGTGGCCTGATCGACCTGAATGCCCAGCGTTTGCGACTTGCTGTTCTCGACGAACGTCGGCGCACGGAAGCCGCGATCGTACGAGGTGTACACCGTCAACGCCTGAACCGGCTGATAGCGCAACGCGAAACGCGGCGAGAACGCACCGCCCACATCGCTGTAGTGATCGTAACGGCCCGACTGGCTGAAGGTCAGGTTGTGGATGATCGGAATGTCCACCTGGTAATACACGGCCGCTACGTTGCGCTGGCCGTTCACCGTCTGCAGATTCGGGTTGATAACCTGACCCGATTCGAACGCGTAACCCGGGTTCATCACTTCGCTCTGGTGCGTGAACTGCGCACCCAGGCCGAAGCCGACATCGCCGGACGGCAGATGGAACAGCGTCGGCGTGGACAGCGTCGCATCGACGGTGTCGAGCTTCGAGATCGCCAGGTTGTTCGCGTCCTGGTACAGGCCGTTCAACCCATTGGGCGTCGCTGCCGGATTCGCGAAATCAAACGTACCGTTCTGGTAAATATTGTTCAGTGCGTTCGCGTTGATCTGGTTCGAGTAGGTGTTCGAAACCGTGCTTTGCGAGTGACTGACCGACGTCGCCCAATCCCAGTCGCCGTTCGGCAGACTGAACGACCCCTTCACGCCGGTCGACGCGCGCCAGTAGGTGGAATAGGTCGTTTCCGCTATCCCGTTCGGGAACGAATACGTAAGCGGCGTGGCAACTCCGAACGGGTTGTACGGATTGCTTGCCGGCACGTTGATGTTGAACGGCGTCAGCAGCTTCGTCTGCGGGTTCATGACGAGCGTCGGATTCTGCGGATTGCCGATTACGTCGCCCCATATGCCGTTATTCGTGGTGGTCTTGTTGCTGCTGATCAGGAAGTCACCGAACGCCGTCGTCGTATCGTTGATCTTGAAGTCAGCGTGAATCTTCGCGTTGAGACGCTCGGTCATCGGCGCGATCGACGTGCTTTCCGCGGTGTTGCGGGCACACACCGTGCCCGGCGTTCCCGCGGTCAGCGAGTTGGTGGTGGCGGGGTGCACCGATCCGCCGTACGCGCAATTGCTCAGCGCCTGCACGCTGTCGCCCAGATTCCAGTAGGACGGCGAGAGCAACGAGAAGCCGCCCGGCTGATTCGTGAAATCCTGATTGCGCGTCGAGTCGCGGTCCGCGAGCGTGAAGCCGTTGGACTTGTAGTAGCTTGCCGCGGCCGTCACGTTGAAACGATCGGAGTTCAGATCGCCGAAACCACCCAGCACGCCGAACTTGGTGGTGCCGGCACCGCCGCCGCCGTTGATCGCGCTGCCGTAGCTGCCGTCGAGCTGCAGCCCCTGAAAGTCGTGCTTCGTGATGATGTTGACCACGCCCGCAATAGCGTCCGAGCCGTATTGCGACACGGCGCCGGTCTTCACGATTTCGATGCGATCGATGGAGTTCAGTGGCAGCGTGTTCAGATCGAAGAACGAGTCGACGCTGTTCGAGAAAAATGCGAACGGTGTAACGCGTTGTCCATCCACGAGCACCAGCGTGTATTTTTCGCTGAGACCGCGCAGCGCGATACCTGCAGCGCCCGCGGCAAAGTTGCCCGATTGGCCTTCGCTCCAGCTACTGGCCGAGTTGGCCGAGGTATCGCGCAGAAAATCGGCAACGGTCGTGGCGCCGCTGTTCTGAATGTCTTTCTGCGTAACCGTCTGAACCTGGTTGAAGCCGACCTTGTCAGATTGACGAATCAGCGAACCGGTGACTTCGAACCGCTTCAGTTGCTGGACCTTGCCGCCGGCAGCGGTACTAGTGCCTGTTTCCGGTGCTGCGGTTGCAGCCGCCGCCGGTGCCGGGGTTGCAACGGCCCCGGATGCGGGTGCCGCAGCAGCGGCCGCCGGAGCGGTCGCGGTGTTGCCGGTAGTATCGGCCGGCTGGCTCTGCGCAAACGCCGACGCCGCCACCGCGGCCGACAACGCCAGTTCAGCCCAGATTATTCTTTTGATGGCTAACGCCAATGTTCGCTGTTTCATGATTCCCCTTTCTCTTGTCAGTAAGGTCACGCCTGTAAGTGAGGAGCGGTCTTGTGGACCTCTCCGCCCGATCGACGGCACTTGCGTGCCGCGCTCCGCTCACACTCCCCGCACACCCGCTGCTCGCGCACGTAAGGCGTCCACTGGATCGACGGGGACTCTCTTCTTATTAAAATCGGATGACTAACTTATTTCATTTAACTAACGGTCTTGTTTTCACCTGCTTTACTGCTGCACCACTTCTGCTTCATTGCACTTAAATTGGTAAGGAATGCTTATATATGTGCATGGACTACGCCATCTCTTGCACCACATCGGCTCACTAGAACAGCGCCGGCGTCCCTACCCAGACGAGCACCGCTTCTTCCGCAGCGGTATTCGACCATTCATGAGGCACCGTCGAGGCGAAGTGGGCGGTGTCGCCCGTTTCCAGCACGAACGTGGTGCGCTCCAGCGTCAGCGAGATCCGGCCGCTCATCACGTACAGGAATTCCTCGTCCGCACGCGTCGCCACGACCGACGATGCTTCTCCGACCGGCATCCGGACCAGCATCGCTTCCAGCTGGCTGCCCACCGACCGGTTCGTCAATCGCCCGAACAGATTCGCGGTGTCCGCAAAACCGAACAGCTTCAGTTCCTTGCCGCGATGCACCGACCTGGCCTCGGTCGGCGTATCGATGAAGTACTGCACACTGACGCCTAGCGCCTTCGCAATGCCCATCAGCGAAGCAACCGACGGCGTCGCGTGCCCACGCTCTATCTGCGACAAAAACGACTTCGAAATACCCGCCACACTCGCGGTTTCATCCAGCGTGCACTTCAGCCTCTTGCGAAGTACACGAATCTTTTCGCCTAAATCCGGCGCGATCTGTGCCTTGTCGGCGAGCGAAGAAGTCATCGAAAATCGGTGTCCCGTATTCAAGGTTTTCCTGACATCGCGAAGTCCATCGATCGAACTCCAGGTCCGACGCCACATTGAAAGAGTCGCTTTGCACCCTCCTCCACGAAGACCGACGGGAAAAATAAGACCCCTCCTTTTTCGACCAGCCCGAGCGTGAGCGCGTCACGCACCGAACCGGACTACCGCATTCCGGCCGCCACCTCCACCGCTACTTCGATGCAACCAGGATCCACAGGCGCGCGAGATCGGCCGATCCATCCTCGCCCTTGACCGTTTTGAACACCTGCACCGCGCGCGCCTTCTGCCCCGCGATGTAATACGCGACACCCAGATGCAATTGCGCCTGGTCCGGATGATCGAGACCGCCCTTCGCGATCGCGGCCTCCATCGCGGCGATACCCTGTTTGCCCTGTCCCGCGAATACCTGGTTGAAACCGGCGTCGACGGGCGCCACGGGGTTCGCGGCATCGGCCGGTGCCTGCGCGCGTTTCGTTGCCAGCGCCTGCAGACGCTTCTCGCGATCCGCCTGCGCGTCGTGACCGAGCACGCCGCTCGAGAAACCCTGATCGATGACCTGCTTGCCTTCGGCGGTGGTCCCCGCGACGATCGCAAGCTGGGTCATCTCCATGTAGTCGTCGGCGGTGTTAAGCGATCCGGTCGCGCGACGCAGCCGGTAAGTATCGATGTCGAGCGCCGACGAATAGTGCGGCTTGCTGCGGATCGCCTGAAACAGATCGTCCCAGTACGACTGCTTCGGGTACCAGGCGACCAGTTTTTCGAGCGAACCGCGATACACCGTATCGTCTTTCACGCGCTGCGCGCAGGTCGCGAGCAACTGCAGCTGCGATTCTTCCGGCGCATGACCGGCACGCGCCGTGGCATCGATACCCGGTTTGAGCGCGCTCACCACGTTCGCGCAATCGTTCGACAGGTAATACGACTGCACCAGCAGTGTCCGCATGTCGGGATCGGTGCCGCCTTCCTTCTGGTAGCGTTGCGCGATCTTGACGGCCTGCGCGTAATTCTTCTGCTGGAAGTAGATGCCCGCGAGCGCGGCGGTCGTGCGCTGCTCGTCCGCGCCCTTCAGCTGACCCGAGTTCAGCAGCGTTTCGTAGGCCTGCGCAGCGGTACCGTTGTCGCCCGCTGCAGCGGCCGCGGCGCCGCGCATTTCCTCGATCATGTAGTTTTCATACGGCGTCTTGCCTGGCACCGCCGCCGCCTGATCGATCTTCCCCAGCGCATCCCTGTACTTGTGCGCGCGATAGAGATCCTGCGCGGCGTTCAGCGGCTTCGCGACATCGGGGCGCAACGTGTCCGCCGCAAACGACGGCGCGGACAGCACGGCAAGCGTGGACAGCCCGCCGAACACCGCTGCAATCGCCGCCTGCCTGAACCGTTGATGAATCGCTCGCATTGCTGCTTCCTTATTGCATGTACTGTTCGTTGCCGATCAAACCGATCTTCGTCGCACCGAGGCGCTGCGTGGATGCCATCACCGCAGCCACGTCCTTGTACGGCACCAGCTTGTTCGGGCGCAAATGGATTTCCGCCTGCACCGGCTCGGCCGCGACCTGCGAGAGCTTCGCCTCGAGTGCGGCGCGGTCCGGCACCAGCACCCCGTTCCACGTCGTCGTGCCGTCGAAGTCGATATCGATCTGCACCACTTCCGGCTGCGTGAGCGGCGGCGGCGGATTGCCGATCGGCAGATTCATCTTGATCGCGTGCGTCTGGATCGGAATCGTGATGATCAGCATGATCAGCAGCACCAGCATCACGTCGATCAGCGGCGTGGTGTTGATGTCGACCATCACTTCCGGCTCGGAACTGCCACCGCCCGAAGATACGTTCATTCCCATACCGATCTCCTGTCGACCCTAGTTAGCGCTTTAGCGCTTACTGGGGTCCCATGCAAAGCTAGCCCCCGCGTGCCGGCGGCTCCGTGATAAATGAAACCTTCTCGATACCCGCACGCTCGCAGGCCGTGATCACGCGGCCGATAAACTCGTAGCGCGTGTTCTGGTCGCCGCGAACATGCACTTCCGGTTGCGGCGTCATCACCGAGACGGCTTTCAGCTGGGTCAGCAGCGTCGGCGCGTCGATGAGCTTCTGGTTCCAGAAGAAGTCGCCGTCGCGGTTCACCGCGATCACGATGCTCTTAGGCGTCGTCTGCAGCGGCTGGATCGTTTCCTTCGGCAACTGCACCGGCACCGTATGCGTGACCACCGGAATCGTGATCAGGAAGATGATCAGCAGCACCAGCATGACGTCGACGAGCGGCGTGGTGTTGATGCTGGAAATGACCTCGTCGCTATCGCCGTCCTGCCCCACGCTCATCGCCATGATCGACTCCGCTTATTGAGCCAGCGATGCCTGACGGGCACCGGCACCGTTCGACCGCCTGCTGCCCGCGAGCAGAACCGTATGCAGTTGCGCACCGAAGTTGCGCACGCGTTCCATCACGGACTTGTTGCGGCGAACCAGGAAGTTGTAGCCGAGCACGGCCGGCACCGCGACCGCGAGACCGATCGCGGTCATGATCAGCGCCTCGCCAACCGGCCCCGCGACCTTGTCGATCGAGGCCTGCCCGGCGATGCCGATTGCCGTCAGCGCGTGATAAATCCCCCACACGGTACCGAACAGCCCGACGAACGGTGCCGTCGATCCGACCGTGCCGAGGAAGGCGAGCCCGTCTTGCAGACGGTTCGATACGTTGGTGATCGCGCGCTCGACCGATGTGTCGATCCACGTGTTGCGATCGACCGCTTCGAGCAGCGCTTCGTCATGATGCTCGCCGGCTTCGATCGCAGTTTCGGCGATGAAGCGGAACGGCGACGATTCGTCGAGCAGCTTCGCGCCCTCAGTGAGCGACGGGGCGGTCCACAGTTGTTCGTCGGCGCTCTTCGCACGACGGTTCGCACGGAACTGCTCGAAGAACTTCGTGACCATGATGTACCAGCTGCCCATCGACATGAGCACCAGCAGGATCAGCACGAAACGCGCGACGAAGTCACCGTTCTTCCACAGTGCGCCCAGTCCGTAGGGGTTAGCGACCGTCTCCGAGGTAGCCGGCGCGGGCGGCGGCACGGGTTGGTCGGCTGCTGGTGCTGCGACCTGCGGGGTGGCCGTGGCCGTCACAGCGGAGGCCGTCGCCGCCGCATCGCTGGCCTGCGCATGGGCAAGCTGCGGTGCGACGAACGTGCCCACCGTGGTTACTGCGATCAACATGCTTGCCGCCAGCGCGGCTAGAGTACGCGTCTTCATACCTGCTCCAGTTCATTCGTTGAACCTGTAAATCCGGACTGATACATCGTTACCGGTACCGTATGGCCAGTGCGCTCAGTTCAGGGTGAACGAGAATGGAACCTGAACCCTGACAGACTGGCCCTGCGAAACGCAATTGAACCGCTTGACCGCGTTGAATGCAGCCCGATCCAGCGACGAGTCGTCGGAGGACTTCGCGACGTGTTCATTCGTCACGTGGCCCTGCGGATCGACTACGAACTCAATGAGGACATCACCCGTGGCGTTGTTTTCCGCCGCCTCTTTCGGGTAGGGGATTGATCCGCGTACCTGATCGGAGTTCGGGCAAACCACACCGACTTCCGTGCTCGGCGCCTTCGCGGGTGTCGGCGGTGCGACTGGCGCAGGTACAGCCGGTGCCGACACAACCGGTGCGGACTGGTGAGTAATCGTCTGTTGCGGCGGCGCCTGCACCGGCACCTCGGGCGGCGGCACGAACGGCGGCGGCGGCGGCGCGAACTTCGGCGGCGGCAGCTGGACAGTGGGAATCGGTGGCGGAGGCGGCGGCTTGACCGGCTCGATGATCTTCGTTTCGATCGGATGCTGGATGACCTGCACGACCTTGGTCGCGAGGCCGTTGAGAAGTGCATAGATCAGCACGATGTGCAGCAGCAGAACCGCGCCAATGCCGCCGAAGCGACGCATGGGGCTTTGCTGCTTGCGGCCAAACTCGCGCGGACGCCCTGGCCGTTCGACCCGGGCCGTAACTGCAGGAAGTTGCCCTTCGACTTTCATGCCTGCCTTTGCTCCTCAAGCGTGAACCGTTCGTCTCGTCGACTGCCGTCGGCCCTCTTCGGGCATACCAGACTCAACATGCTCAACAATTCTCACTCTTTATATAATCTGTAGTGCGAAACTTATGCCCTGGTGCTATATCGGCCATGTCTCGCTCCACCTGTTCCGGATGCGCTGCACGCTGCTGATCGCCGCTCTTCATAGAAGGCACTGCTGCACAACAGCTGAATACGCACAAACCCTGATAGACAGGATTACTAACCTATAAAACTTGCTGCGGACACGTTTCGATAACCTGATCCAGCAACCTGCCCCCCGGAGATCGATCCATCACCCTTGAGAGGTGGGGTGTTCGTCATGGGAGGCGACGATAGCAGGACAAAAAATCAAAGGTCAAACTTTTTTTGATGAGAGCAAAAGAAGTTTGCCCGGAATAAACTTTTTTACAGGCCCGTTCTATCCGGTTATAAATTTGAAAGCGAGTATGGAACGGATTTTGTCGGCGTATCGTAAAGACGCTGCGTTGTCGGATTGCCCCGTATTGCAGCGGTGTGCACGCGTATCGACAAATACGGATGCTTCGCCGCACAACGACGGAGAGGCTTGCCCGGGAACCTTCGCACTTTATTTACAGTGCGCATGCACCAAGTTATGAAATTGTAATTATTGTCCTTTGCACCAACAAAGGTCATCCCTCGAAAAGCGTACTTCCGCTTGATATAGTTAGTTATTCGAAGTGTTCAACGACGACCCGGAGCATTTCGAATGAACACTCTAGGTGTTGCTTTGATACACTTGCAATTACCATTTCATTAAATTACAAATATATAAATCAGCGGGATTATTTTGAAAGGCTCATGGTAAACCCGACTTCCTCGACAGGGGATGCCGCATGGCGCGATGACCGTCGGTTACCCGATTTCGTTTTCGCGATCGGCTCGCCGAAGACCGTTCGCAAAAATCCCGACGATCGGAAAGGCGAGAGCCAAAAGAAAAAGGGCTTACGGTGAAACACCGTAAGCCCTTGCTTTCGTGGTCGGAGCGATAGGATTCGAACCTACGACCCTCTGATCCCAAATCAGATGCGCTACCAGGCTGCGCTACGCTCCGACGAATCCGCGATTCTAACTGTCTTCGCAGGCTGCCGTCAAATCCAGTCGTCGAACGATAATCCACTGACAGAGCGCGCGAATGAACGGAACGCGCGCAACGGTCCGCAGTCCACCCCTACACCAAGCGGCGAACCGCGCAAGCAATCGCACACGACCGCACACAAATCAGGAGACAGCCGATGAACCTCATCCTCTGGCGTCACGCCGAAGCCGAAGATATCGCGTCCAGCGATCTCGCGCGTCAGCTCACCGCGCGCGGCCGCAAGCAGGCGCAGACCGCCGCGCGATGGCTGCGCGCCCGCATCGACCCCGACGCCGTGGTTCTCGCGAGCCCCGCCGCGCGCACGGTGCAGACCGCGGAATCGCTGACCGACCAGTACCGCGTCGTCCAGGAGATCGCCCCCGATGCCAGCGCCGCCGCCGTGCTCGACGCAGCCGGCTGGCCCGACGGCATCGCGCGCACCGTCGTCGTGGTCGGCCATCAGCCGACGCTCGGTCACGTCGCCGCACGGCTCCTCGCCGGCAGCGGCGCGAGCTGGCCGGTCAAGAAAGCGGGTATCTGGTGGATCGAAAGCCGCGACCGGCTGGGCGTTGAAGAGGCCGTCCTGCGCGTGGCGATCTCGCCGGACCTGATCTAACGACCCTCGAGCCGGTCCGGAATCCGCATGCAAACCGCATCTGCGAAACGACAACGACACGACAGCGGCGCGTCAAGCTTACGACACGTCATTGAATCGTCACTGCATTGCCACGCGAGCGTCACCAGGCATTACTACATTGGCGAAAAAGTGCAGTCCCCCTTTTTCACCAAGGAACGCCATATGCGAGAACTGCCGACGCCTACCCTGCCCCTCGCTTCGATCCTCCCACTGGAACCGCGTCGCCGTCTGCCCCGCGCCGAAGAAACCGTCACTGCGCAGCATCGTCTGCAAGTGGCGTGGGCGCGTAGCGACGAGGAGCTTCGGGAGGCGCAGCGCCTGCGTTTCCGTGTTTTCGCCGACGAAATGGGCGCCCGGCTCAGCGGTCCGGCCGGCCTCGACGTCGACGCATTCGATGCGTACTGCGACCATCTGCTCGTTCGCGACCTCGACACGCTGAAAGTGGTCGGCACATACCGCGTGCTGCCGCCGCATCAGGCCGCGCGCCTCGGGCGCCTGTATGCGGAAAGCGAATTCGATGTGTCGCGTCTCACGCATCTGCGCCCGAAAATGGTCGAAGTCGGCCGTTCGTGCGTGCACCCCGACTACCGCAGCGGCTCGGTGATCATGTCGCTGTGGGCAGGGCTCGGTTCGTACATGCGGCACAACGGCTACGAGACGATGCTCGGCTGCGCGAGCGTCGCGATGGCCGACGGCGGCCACTTCGCGGCCAACCTGTACTGCTCGCTGCGCGACAGCGCGCTGACGGCACCCGAATACCGCGCGTTCCCGCACACGCCGCTGCCCGTCGAGGATCTGCGCACCGGCGCCGATGTCGCGCCGCCGCTGCTGATCAAGGGCTATCTCCGGCTCGGCGCGAAGATCTGCGGCGCGCCGGCCTGGGATCCCGACTTCAACACGGCCGACTTCCTCACGCTGTTCCGACTGTCCGACATCAACGCCCGCTATGCCCGCCATTTCCTCGGCGACGCCCTGATGAGCTAGGGCAAGCACGGCGTAACGCAACAACAGCAAGCCAAAAAATAAGCCCGGTGGAGCACCTCCCACCGGGCTTATTCATTTCATACCGCATATACCGCATACGACGCCAGGAATCCAACCTAAGCGCCAACCACGTCAGCGCTATTCGTCCTTATCCGTGTACACGACCCGATACGGAATACCGACCTTCTCCCACTCCGCGGCCTCCTGGATCAGGTTGTAATCGGTCAGCGGATTGTTCTCGACCCACTCGCTGGGCAGACGCACTTCATAGCCGCCAGCCGCCTGCGCAACGCGAATACCGGGCAGCCCGACGTCCGCGCGCCGGCGGCACAGTAGCGACGCGAGGCGCAGGCAGAACAGCAGCGGCCATTCGACGTCGCGTGTCTGCGACAGTTTGCCGAGCTTGCCCGCATGGCCCAGCACCAGCGCGGCGAGCCGCGCCTGATCGGTGCGCGAGAAGCCGGGCATGTCCGCATTGCTGGCGATATACGCGGAATGCTTGTGATAGGCGCTATGCGAGATCGACAGGCCGATCTCGTGCAACGCGGCCGCCCAGCCGATAAACATGCGGTTTTCGGTGCGTCGCTCCGCATCGGGCTCGTCGAACTGATCGTAGAAGCGGATCGCCAGCTCGCCGATCCGCGCCGCCTGCGCGCGATCGATCCCGTAGCGCCGCATGAATCCTTCGACCGTCACGGTCCGCATATCCTCATGCTGCGACCGGCCGAGCAGGTCATACAGCACGCCGAGGCGCAGCGCGCCGTCGGTGGTATCGACATAGTCGATGCCGAGTTCGTCGAAGACCGCGAGCATGATCGACAGGCCGCCCGCCAGCACCGGTATGCGGTCCGACTTCAGCGCGACGAGCTTCAGCCGGTTCACGTTTTCCGCCTTGATCAGCGCGCGCCGCAGCTTTTCGAGGCCGCCGCGCGAGATACCGTGTGTGACGCCCGCATCGTTGAAGCCGTTCGCCTCGACCAGTTCGGCCAGTGCGCGCGCGGTGCCCGACGAGCCGATCGCCTGCTCCCAGCCCGTCTTGCGGTATTCGTTCGAGATGATCTGGATTTCGCGCGTGGCCGCGAGTTCGGCCTGGCGCATCGTGTATTCGTCGACGTTGCCGGCCGGAAAGAATGCGCGGCTATGGCTCACGCAGCCGATGTACAGGCTTTCCATCTTGATCGGCGTGTAGTGCGAGCCGATGATGAATTCGGTCGAGCCGCCGCCGATGTCGACCACGAGCCGCTTGCCCGCGCTCGCCGGCACTGAATGGGCCGCGCCCGCATAGATGAGCCGCGCCTCTTCGCGCCCGGCGATCACTTCGATCGGGAAACCGAGCGCCGCCTGCGCTTCGACGAGGAATTCGCCGGCGTTCTTCGCGACCCGCAGCGTATTGGTGGCGACCGCCCGCACGTGATCCGGATGAAAATCGCGCAGACGTTCGCCGAAACGCTTCAGTGCGTCCCAGCCGCGCACCTGCGACGCGCGGTCGAGCAGCTTGTCCCGCCCAAGGCCGGCCGCGAGCCGCACGGACTCGCGCAGCGCGTCCACCTGGTAGATCTGGCTGCCTGCGTCGGTTTCCTCGACCCGGCCGACAATCAGCCGGAAGCTGTTCGAACCGATATCGACGGCGGCAAGGAGGTGCGGAGATTTGACCATCGATTGAGCGGACTCCATACGCGCGAGCGCCGCCATCTGACCGGTTGCGGCGCTATTTAAAGACGCCATTCTAAGCGGACTGGACTTCACGATGTCATTCTCGCGGGATTGAGTGCCTTATCGTCACATTGCACTGCGTCTTATTTAAGACAAAGCACGAATACAGCGTAAAATTTGTGACACTCCGAACGACATTAAAATTTCATCCCTCTGTGAGAATTTCCGAGCGTCCTTTCGCCTCTTCTTCCGACCTTCCATTCTCGCTGCCGATGTCCAACCGCTACCCTCTTCTCAATCGCGAGCTGGGCATTCTGGGTTTCAACGAACGGGTGCTGGCCCAGGCCGCCGACCCCGCCGTGCCGCTCCTCGAACGCCTGCGCTTCATCTGCATCACTAGCAGCAACCTCGACGAATTCTTCGAAGTCCGTATGGCCGGCCTGCACGAGCAGATGCGCGACAACCCGGGCGCACTGTCGCCCGACGGCATGTCGCTGCAGCACGTGTACGACCTGGTCGTCGAGCGCGCGCAGCGGCTCGTGCACCGGCAGTACGCAATGCTGCACGACACCGTGCTGCCCGCGCTCGAACACGAGGGCATCCACTTCCATGGCACAGAAGCGTGGAACGACGCGCAGACGCTGTGGGCGCGTCAGTATTTCATCGACGAACTGCTGCCAGTGCTCACACCGATCGGCCTCGATCCAGCGCACCCGTTTCCGCGTGTGCTCAACAAGAGCCTGAATTTCGTTCTCGAGCTGGAAGGCAAGGACGCATTCGGCCGGCAGGCGCTGATGGGCATCGTGCAGGCGCCGCGCGCGCTGCCGCGGCTCGTGCGGATGCCGCAAGACCTGTCGGGCTATCCGCACGGCTTCGTGCTGCTGAGCTCGCTGCTGCAACGCTTCGTCGGCGAGCTGTTTCCGAACCTCGTCGTGCGTAGCTGCAACCAGTTCCGCATCACGCGCAACAGCGAACTCTTCGTCGACGAAGACGAAATCACCAACCTGCGCGTCGCGCTGCAGGGCGAACTGCCCGCGCGCCATCTGGGCAACGCGGTGCGGCTGGAAGTGTCGGCGGAAACGCCCGCGCATCTCGCGCGCCGGTTGCTCGACGAAAGCGGGCTGCAGGAGAAGGACTGTTATTACGTCGACGGTCCGGTGAATCTCGTGCGATTGATGCAGCTGCCCGAGATGGTCGACCGGCCCGATCTGAAATTCGTCCCGCACATCCCCGCGATTCCCGCACAGATCTCTAACAGCGCGAGCCTGTTCGACGTGATCGATCAGGGCGACGTGCTGCTGCATCATCCGTACGAGAGCTTCCAGCCGGTGCTCGAACTGCTGCTGCAGGCGGCGAAAGACCCGAACGTCGTCGCGATCAAGCAGACCATCTATCGAACCGGCACCGACTCGCCACTGATGGATGCGCTGATGCAGGCCGCGCGCAACGGCAAGGAAGTGACGGTGGTCGTGGAACTGCTCGCGCGCTTCGACGAGGAAACCAACATCAACTGGGCGGCGCAGCTCGAAGCGGTGGGCGCGCACGTCGTGTACGGCGTGGTCGGCCACAAGTGCCACGCGAAGATGATGCTGATCGTGCGCCGCGTGTCAGTGGGCGGCAAGTCGACGTTGAAACGCTACGTGCACCTCGGCACCGGCAACTATCACCCGCGCACCGCGCGTCTCTACACGGACTTCGGTCTGATGACGTCGGACCAGCGGATCTGCGAAGACGTGCACCACGTGTTCCAGCAGCTGACCGGTATCGGCGGCGAACTCGCGCTGCACGAACTGTGGCAGTCGCCGTTCACGCTGCATCCGAAGCTCATCCATGCGATCCGTGTCGAAGCCGATAACGCGCGCGCCGGCAAGAAGGCGCGCATCGTCGCGAAGATGAACGCGCTGCTCGAACCGACGGTGATTGCCGAGCTCTACGAGGCCTCGCGCGCGGGCGTGAAGATCGATCTGATCGTGCGCGGCGTCTGCTCGTTGCAGCCAGGCGTGGCTGGGCTATCGGAGAACATCACGGTGCGCTCGATCGTCGGGCGGTTTCTTGAGCATCACCGGATCTATTACTTCTACGACGGCGGTAAGGAGCTGGTTTATCTGTCGAGCGCCGACTGGATGGACCGCAACCTGTTCCGGCGTGTCGAGGTGGCGTTCCCGATCAACAACCGGCGACTCAAGCGTCGCGTGATCGCCGAAGGTCTGTCGGCATTCCTCGGCGATAACCAGTCCGCGTGGTTAATGCAGAGCGACGGACATTACCGCCGTCGCCGGCCAGGCAAATCGTCGCGCAACGCGCAGATGAGTCTGCTGACGAAGTTCTGCTCGTAAGCTCCATCGGGCGCGCCTAACCCGGCGCGCGCCGCCGGTCGAACCAGAACGACAGGCCGACGCTCAGCAGGATCAGCAGCGTCGCGATCACGGTCCAGCGCGTGACCGGCTCGCCGAGCGTCACTGCGCCGAGCGCGACCGCGACGATCGGATTCACGTACATGCAGCTGCTCGCGATGATCGGGCTCGTGTGCCGGATCAGATAACCGTACGCGACATACGCGCCCATCGTGCCGATCAGCACGAGATACCCGAACGCGACGGCCGAGCCGAACCTCAGGTCCATCATCCGCTCGTCCAGCACCCACGCGATGATGGTCGACACGGCACCGCCGAGTCCCACCTGCAGCGACGTCGACACGAACAGGTCGGACGGCATCCGCAGCCGGCCTGCCAGATGTGCGCCGCCGGCCCAGAACAGCGCGCCGACGAGGATCGCGAGGCTGCCGCCCGCCGAAGCCGCGGACGTGTCGCCGTGATTCAGCACCGCGATCCCGACGAGCCCGAGCGCGACCGCACCCCACTCACCCTTCCCGATCGGCCGGCCGGCGACCGCCGCGATCACGGTCGCGAAGAGCGGTACCGTCGCGACCATCACCGCGGCCATGCCGGTGCCGACCGTGCGCATCCCGACCGCGAGCATCCCGCTCGACATCGCGACGAGCATCGTGCCGACGAGGCCCGCGTTGCGTATCTCGAGCAGCGTCGGCCATTGCGGGCGACGCTGCGCAGCAAAGATGAACAGCCCGATACCGGCGAACAGATTGCGCAGCCCGGACAGCAGCAGCGGCGGAAACGACTCCAGCGCCACGTGCACACCGAGATACGTCGAACCCCAGACGATATAAACGAACGCGAGCGACAGCGCGATCCGGCCACCCTGTGTGCGCGGCATGCGCAGCGGCAGACGCGACAGCAGGCGCGAGAAGAACGACAGATCCATGTGTTCAGTCCGCCTGCGCCGCATGGGCGATCGCGCCCGGAAGAACGCCCGGAAGAAAATTCGGAACGCGTGGACGCACGCACTCCGCGCGACACACAGCGGGGCGAACAAGGCGGAACGGCATGATGGTCGAACGGGAAAAACGGGAGGCTGACGATAAGCCCGGCCACGCGAAGCGCGGAGAATCGGGACACTGTGCGGCGCGAGGCGCACACCGGCAGCATTATGCAGGAGAGTCGGACGGGACTTGCGGGGGCAAACGTAAAAGTTGTTTCGATGCGGGGGTACCGCTGCGCTCCATCAACGAGACGACCCACGAGAAATTACGCGGCGTCACGCGTCGTCGGAACGCGCACGACCACGCCAGTACAACAGGAGCCAGGCCAGGAGTATTCCAACCGCCGCGCCCAGGAACTCGCATAGCACGCGTACGCCGATACTGTCCGGATCATGTACATCGGCTAGTGTCGCGCGCATCAGAGCCGGCGACTGCAGGTCGGCGTAGTTGAAATAGAACAGGTTCCAGAAATCGCCGCTGGAACTGGGCAGCAGGGACAGCAGATAACTCACGCCGAGCTCGCGGCCAAGATTCCAGCGTTGCTTGCGGGTCAGCCAGTGCACCAGCAGCAGCATGAAGAATCCGATCACTGCCGCAATCGCTCCCGCTTGCATGCCGCCGACGATGCCGTAACCCATCCACGATTGGTCATACAGCATGCCAGCTTCGCCCGGTTACCGATTCCGGCGCATTATGCCCGAATGCGCACACTCCAGCGGGATTCGCCGGTGCGCCGCCGGTGCGTTCCTCCGGTTTCGGTCGATCAGGAGGTGTACCGCGGGCGCCGCGAACGGCGCCCGCGACGTTCAGTTGCTCATCGCACCGGATGCTTCGTGCTTCATGCCCATCGCATCGCCGCCCTTCTTCATCTTGTCGTGCTTCGCCATTTTGTCGTGCTTCGCCATCTTGTCTTTCGACATGGAGTCTTTGGACATCGAATCCTTGGACATACTGTCCTTCGACATCGCGTCGCTGGACATCGCATCGCTTGCCTGGGCAAACGCGGTGCCGGCGCCGAGTGCCAGGGCAAGCGTGGTGACTGCGATCGCAAACTTCTTCATGAGATAACTCCGTTTTATCGATTGATCAAACCGGCCGTGCCGGGTACTTCCGAAGCTTCTGCCGCGTGTGGCTGCCCGCTGCCGGCGGCGACCAGCAGTGAAACGGGCAAGGCCCGCGCGTCAGGAGCCTCCGAACCAGTTGTATCCCTGATTGACCCAATAGCCGCCGGGATACGTGTTGGTGACAAAAATCTCGACGATGTGCTTCGGATTCTTGTAGCCGAGCTTGGTCGGCATCCGCAGCTTCATCGGGTAGCCGTATTTCGCGGGCAGCCGCCCGCCGTCGTAGTCGAACGCGAGCAGCGTCTGCGGATGCAGCGCAGTCGGCATGTCGATGCTTTCGAAGTAGTCGTCCGCGCATTTGAAGCCGACGTACTTCGCGGTCGTGTCCGCGCCGACGCGGTGCAGGAAATCGCGGAACGGCGTGCCGCCCCAGCGACCGATCGCGCTCCAGCCCTCGACACAGATATGTCGCGTGATCTGCTCCGCGTGCGGCAGCGCGTACAGCTCGGGCAGCGTCCACAGGCGCTGGCCCGTGACGAGCCCGCTCAGGTGCAGCCGGTACGACGCGCCGTCGACCTCGGGCACCTCGTTGATGCCGTAGTACGCGTTGAACGGAAACGGCCGCTTGATCTGCGCCTCGGTGTAGGTCGGCGCGAGCTGGGTCGGGTCGAACAGCAGCGCCTGCGCGCGATCGTTCAGCCGCGACACGGCGGTGAGGAATGCGTCGACCGAAGAGTCGTCGGTCAACGAGCAGCCGGTCAGCATCGACAGGCCGCCGAGCGTCAGTAGTTGCTTGCCGAAGAGGCGCCGCGACGGTATCGCAAGCGCGCGACGCGCATCGATCAGGATCGATTCGCGATCGAGTTTCTTCGAAGAGGGACGGTCTTTATCTGCCATGACGGTCTCCGTGATCCCTGTGAGTTAGCGGCCGCGCAGCATCGCCAGCAGCGAGCGCGGTACCAGAGCGACGAGCGCGAGATGCACGACGAGAAAACCTGCCAGCAACGCCATCGCGCAGAAGTGCACGATGCGCGCGTTGTCGTAGCCGCCCATCAGTTCGCGCAGCAGCGGAAACTGCACCGACTTCCAGATCGCGAGCCCCGACAGCACCAGCACGATCAGATCGACGATGACGACGAGATACGCGAGCTTCTGCACCGCGTTGTAGTGGCTCAGATCGTCGTGCGACAGCCGGCCGCGCAGCGCGCTCGCCAGATCGCGCAGCACCGCGCGCGGCGACAGCGGCAGGAATTTGCGCGCGAGGCGCCCGCTCGCGAGGGTAAGGATCAGATAGACAAGACCGTTGAACACGAGCAGCCACATCGCGGCGAAGTGCCACTGCAGCGCACCGCCAAGCCAGCCGCCGAGCGTGATCGAAGGCGGAAACGAGAAGCCGTGGAAGACCGGCGACGCGTCGTAGATGCGCCAGCCCGACAGCATCATCGTGATCGCAGCGAGCGCGTTGAGCCAATGGGTGACGCGCACCCAGCCCGGGTGGATCGGGCGCTCACGGGGTGTGGCGGGTGCGGGTGTCGATTCCTGAGTCGACGCCGGCATGGGCAAGGGGTTCATGGTTTGCTCCTTCCTGATCGTGTGACGCCTATTGGCACGCGGGCAGGTCGGCGGCCTGCAGCACATCGCCCGTCGCGGCGTTCTCGACGAACGCAACGACGCCGAAGCGTCCGGCCGGCACTGGCGCCGCGGCACCTGGATCGTCGAGTGCGAGTGCGCGGCGAATCTGCGCATGCCCGTCGGCAAGCGGCACCGGACCAATCCACTGCCGCACGACGCGCTCGTGATGCAACGTCGCGCCGCTATTCTCGCCCGCACGGACCTGCGAGACCAGCGAGTTCTCATACACTGCGATGTACGCGTTCAATGGATTCGTGGCCGATGCATTCGGCATGTGCGATGCAAACTGCGCATCAACGTCGACCGCATTCGCCGCGCCGCCGGCGTGCGGCGCAAGCGCAACCGACACGTCGGCCGCCGCCGGCTCGCCGACGATCCGGCGCAGCCGGTCGTCGAAGCTGTCGGTACTCGACCAGCTGCGCAATTCGCGACCCGCGACGAATACTTCGGGCGTATAGATCGTGTGGCCACCCGCGAGATCGGTCAGGCTCTGCTGCCGCTCGGTGAAGCGGTGCTGCGAGAAGCGGTCTGTCCAGCCGAGGCTGTTCCAGTAATCGACGTGCAGCGCGAGCGGCACGATGCCCTGCGCGGCGGCGCCCTCTTTCCACTGGCTCAACCAATGGTCCGCCGGCGGACAGCTGTCGCAACCTTCGCTGCTGTACAGCTCGACGAGCGCGACGCGATGCGCCGGGCTGTGCGCGATGCATTGGCCGGCCGCCGCGTTCGCGGCACCGCTCGCAACGACAGCGCCGAACGCGGCAAGCAGCGCGCACGCGCGGACGGCGTTGGCAGCACGGAAAATCCGGGCGATGAAACCGCGGCTCGAAACAATGGACATGATGTACTCCCGCAAAGAATCCGAACGTTGGTCGGTGCAGGAACGCGGTTATGACAGGCGAAGCGTAGATTTTTTGTGGTCTGTGTGCGATATGTCATCGTCGGGACGACGTCAGCCAATCGTTAGAAATCTCGCGTGAGAACCGGAAGATCGTCGCGAGCCCTTGACGCTCAACTGCACCCCACCGCGCCTCCCCAGGTTGCCAAGCCCCCGCCGCCCGGTGTATCGTGTGCGCTGCTAACGCGGGGGTCCTGCGTCGCACATCGTCTTCGGGCGGTGGGCCGCGTGGGTGAGAAATACCCTTTGAACCTGATCTGGATAATGCCAGCGCAGGGAAGCGTACGGGCTTCGCCGCTTTCCACTGCCTCACCTCTCGCGAAACCCGACTCACTTCACCTCGTCTCCTGCTTAGCGGCCCACATTGCCAAGCATAGGAGATATGCATGAACGCCAACCCGAAATTCCTTTCCGCCGACGCTCACGTCGACGAAGCCGCCGTCGCCCCGCTGCCCAATTCGCGTAAGGTCTATGTAACCGGCTCGCGTGCGGACCTTCGCGTACCGATGCGCGAAATCTCGCAGGCCGATACGCCGGACAGCTTCGGCGGCGAAAAGAATCCGCCGGTCTACGTCTACGACACGTCGGGCCCCTACTCCGATCCGGACGCGAAAATCGATATTCGCGCCGGTCTGCCGGCACTGCGTCAGGCGTGGATCGAGGAACGCGGCGACACCGAAGCGCTGACGGGCCTGTCGAGCGATTTCAGCCGCGAGCGCGCCGCCGATACGGCGACCGCCGATCTGCGCTTCCAGGGCCTGCATCGCACGCCGCGCCGCGCGATCGCCGGCAAGAACGTGTCGCAGATGCACTACGCGAAGAAAGGCATCGTCACACCGGAAATGGAGTACATCGCGATCCGCGAGAACCAGCGCCGCGCCGAGTATCTCGAGAGCCTCAAGACGAGCGGCCCGAACGGCGAAAAGCTCGCCGCGATGATGGGCCGCCAGCATCCGGGCCAGGCGTTCGGCGCCAGCGCATTCGGTCCGAACGGCCTGACCGCGATCACGCCGGAATTCGTGCGCGAAGAAGTCGCCCGCGGCCGCGCGATCATTCCGAACAACATCAATCACCCGGAAAGCGAACCGATGATCATCGGCCGCAACTTCCTCGTGAAGGTCAACGCGAACATCGGCAACTCGGCGGTGACGTCGTCGATCGGCGAGGAAGTCGACAAGATGACGTGGGCGATCCGCTGGGGCGGCGACACGGTGATGGATCTGTCGACCGGCAAGCACATTCATGAAACGCGTGAATGGATCATCCGCAACAGCCCGGTGCCGATCGGCACGGTGCCGATTTACCAGGCTTTGGAAAAGGTCAACGGCAAGGCCGAAGACCTCACGTGGGAAATTTTCCGCGACACGCTGATCGAACAGGCCGAACAAGGCGTCGACTACTTCACGATCCACGCGGGCGTGCGTCTGCAATACGTGCCGATGACCGCGAAGCGGATGACCGGCATCGTGTCGCGCGGCGGCTCGATCATGGCGAAGTGGTGCCTCGCGCATCACAAGGAAAGCTTCCTGTACGAGCACTTCGAAGACATCTGCGAAATCATGAAGGCGTATGACGTCGCCTTCTCGCTCGGCGACGGTCTGCGCCCCGGCTCGATCTACGATGCGAACGACGAAGCGCAGCTCGGCGAACTGAAGACGCTCGGCGAGCTCACGCAGATCGCGTGGAAGCACGACGTGCAGACGATGATCGAAGGCCCCGGCCACGTGCCGATGCAACTGATCAAGGAAAACATGGACCTGCAGCTGGAATGGTGCGACGAAGCGCCGTTCTACACGCTGGGACCGCTGACCACCGACATCGCGCCGGGCTACGACCACATCACGTCGGGCATCGGCGCCGCGATGATCGGCTGGTTCGGCACCGCGATGCTCTGCTACGTGACGCCGAAGGAGCACCTCGGGCTGCCGAACAAGGACGACGTGAAGACCGGCATCATCACGTACAAGCTCGCGGCGCACGCGGCCGATCTGGCGAAGGGCCATCCGGGCGCGCAGGTGCGCGACAACGCATTGAGCAAGGCGCGCTTCGAGTTCCGCTGGGAAGACCAGTTCAACCTCGGCCTCGATCCGGACAAGGCGCGCGAATTCCACGACGAAACGCTGCCGAAAGATTCAGCGAAGGTCGCACACTTCTGCTCGATGTGCGGACCGCACTTCTGCTCGATGAAGATCACGCAGGACGTCCGCGAATTCGCGGCGCAGCAAGGTCTCACCGACGACGAAGCGCTGAAGAAAGGGATGGAAGTGAAGTCGATCGAGTTCATGAAGAAAGGCGCGGATATCTATCAACGGCAATAAGCCGCCGATAGATTCCACTTCGCCGCGTGCGCAGACCGATGGGTTTGCGCACGTGGCGCCGTCAGTGCCCGAGCGATTCGGCGCCGGCCGGTTTCGCACGACCCACTGATGGATGCACCGCCTGCTTCACGAGCAGCGCCACGCACGACACGACACCCGCGACCGCGATCGTCGCGAAGATCCCTTCGAACGACACGTGCCGGCGCGCCAGCTCGGCGACGAGAAACGATCCCGCGATCCCGCCGAAGCGGCCGATGCCCAGCATCCACGCGACGCCCGTGCCGCGCCCTTGAGTCGGATAGAACGCCGCGGCAAGCGCCGGCAGCGACGACTGCGCGGTGTTCATCAGCACCCCCGCCGCAAACACGGTCAGCACCAGCAACCCGACGTTGCCGAGCGCCTGGCCGATGCAGTACACGCTAACCGCCGTCAGCGCATAGCACGCCGCGATGATCCGGTTCGCGTTGAAGCGATCCATCAGCACGCCGCTCAGCACCGCGCCGACGCCGCCTAGCGGAAACAGCGCGGAGATCAACGTCGCGCGCTGCGGATTCAGACCGGCCTCTTTCAGCAGGATCGGCATCCAGTTGATCGACGCGTAGAAGATCACGAGGCCCATGAAGTACGCGACCCACAGCATCACCGAACCGACGACATACTCGCGCGACAGCACCACGCGCATGCCGCTGCGCCCTTCCACGTGCACGGCCGTCTCGGTCATCGTGAACGATCCGGCGTCCGCGGCCGCCGATGAAATGCGCGCGAGCGTCGCGCGGATCCGCTCGACCGGATGGCCCTTCGCGACGCGATAACGCACCGACTCCGGCAGCTTCAGCAGCAGCAGGACAGTCAGCGCGAGCGGCACCGCACCGCCCAGTTGCAGCACGCTGCGCCAGCCCCAGTGCGGAATCATCCATGCGGCGAGAAAACCGCCGAGTGCGGCGCCGAGCGGAAAGCCGCAGAACATCAGATTGATCAGCGTCGCGCGGCGGCGATCCGGACAGAACTCGCCGATCATCGTCACCGCGTTCGGCATCGCTGCGCCGAGCCCGACGCCGGTGACGAAGCGCAGCGCGGTCAGTTCGGACAGGTCGCCCGCAAAGGACGACGCGAGGCACGCGACACCGAACAGGCCGACCGACCCGGTCAGCAGCGCGCGCCGGCCGAGCCGGTCAGACAGCGGACCGGACACCAGTGCGCCGCATGCGAGGCCGAACAGCGCGGCGCTCAGCACCGGCGCGAGCGCGGGCTTGCCGATGCCCCACTCGGTGATCAGCGACGGCGCGATGAAACCGATCGCGGCGGTATCGAAACCGTCGAGCAGAACGATCGCGAAACACATCGCGAAGATGAGCCACTGGAATCCCGAGAATGGATGCTCGTTGATGAACGTCTGCACGTCGACGACTGGGCGCTGGTTCACGTCTCCTCCACTTCGTTCTGACGGTGTGCGAAGGCACCGCTCAAAGTTCTATATAAGAACAACGATTCATATAACGAACATAGTGCGCCACTGTAGCGAACGCGTAAGCCACGGGTCAACGCGGGGTTACCCGCGGGTTTACGCGGCTTCGGCAGTCCGGGTTCCGCCTGGAAACATCCCCTTACCAAACCAACATTTTCCTGACAAGCGCACACAACTGGAAACCGCTCGACGCCGCCGGCACGGCTACGATGGGCTTAACAGGGGCGTGCTGCGCCCTGCAGTCCAGAACCATTCAAGGAGGCTCCATCATGAAGACGATTCGTCGAATCAGTACGCTAGCGGCGGTCGCAATGGTCATCACCGGTCTGGCCGCGTGCGACGGCATGACCACACGTCAACGCGATACGGCCATCGGCGCGGGCGTCGGTGGCGTAGCGGGCGCGGCGCTCGGCGGCAACGCGCTGTCGACGCTTGGCGGCGCGGCGGCCGGCGGCCTCATCGGTAACCAGGTCGGCAAGTAAGCGCGGGGATCAGGAAACGGCTACACAGGGGCCAGGCAGAATCAGGGAGAGCGCTGCGCAACGACCTCAACCTCGGTAGAGAGAATGAAGAAAAGAACGGCGCGGCGCATCGAAGGATGTGCCGCGTCTGTCTTTGCAACGGCGTGAAATATGCGGTTACCGCTTCGCAACCCGGCCTGCGCGCACCGGGCGTAAGCTCGAAGAATCTCGAAGCGCCGCGCGCCGATTGAAGGAGACCCGTCATGAACATCCGCTTCGCCACATCACGGCTCGTCGGCACAGCCGGCCTGCTGGTGCTGGCCAGTTCGCTCGCCGGCTGCTATTACCCGTACGGCTACTATCCGGGGGGCTACTACGCGCCCGGCTACGCGAGCTACTACCCGACGGTGCCGGGCAGCGCCACGCAGCAGGCCACGCCGGCCCCGCCGCCGCCTTCGGTATCGTCGAGGGCGGCACCGCCCCCCGTCGCGACACCCGACGCGCAGTACGCGCCCACCTATGCGGTCGCGCAACCGCCGGTGTATGTCCCACCCGCCTATCCCGCGTATTACCCCGACTACTATCCGGCGTATCCCGGGTGGTACGGCGGCCCCGTTTGGGGTGGTCCGTCGATCTCGCTCGGCTTCGGCTGGGGCGGCCGTGGATGGGGCGGTCGAGGCTGGGGCGGCCGCGGATGGCGTCACTGACATCCTGCGCCGGAGTACACCGGCATGACCGCCGCCGCGCTACCTTATCGGTCATCGCGCGGTGCGGGTCTGACTCGTCCGCCTGAGCGCTGCACGGAGAGTGCGGCGCGCTCCCCGCTTTCTTCCTTGCCTTCATCGATCCGCGGTCCCATCGGGCAACCGTGGACGCGTCCACACGCGCCTTCGTCCTCTCCCCCGCCTTCGCAGACCGCGCGCAACGACACGCAACGATCCGCGACACCCGTTTCTTCCCGCACCGCGTCCGCGTAGTTTCCCGCCTTGACGTAACCGGCGGGGGTTCTATGCTGGCAGGTGCCACACCGCACTATCTGCTTAATACGCGACCCCACGCCGACCGACGCGCCGCAGTCGAAAACAAAACGTCGATTCGAACAACAACGAAGCTTTGCATGGGATTGGAGTAAGCGCCTGGGACCACAGTAAGCGCTAAAGCGCCAACTCTGGTCGACAGCGCGAATTCCAATCCACAGGAGACGTGATGTTCCACCAATTGTTAACCCCCATCGGCAACTCGCTGTTGCCATCGTTCGTCGTCGCCGCGCTACCGATCGTCGTGGTGTTGATCCTGCTCGGCTGGGCCCGCCGTCCCGCGTGGCAGGCATCGCTGGCCGGGCTCGTCGTGGGATTGATCGTCGCGATTTTCGGCTGGCAGTTTCCGGCCGGGCTTGCAGTGAATTCAGTCGTCGCGGGCGCGGTGTTCGCGTGCTGGCCGGTAATGTGGATCGTCTTCTCCGCGATCCTGCTGTACAACATCGCGCAGCGCTCGGGGCGCTTCGCGGCGTTCCGCATGTGGATGATCGACAACCTGCCGAACGACCGGCGTATCGTGCTCGTCGTGATCGGCTTCTCGTTCGGCGCGCTGTTCGAAGGCATCTCGGGTTTCGGCACGCCGATCGCGATCACCAGTTCGTTGCTGATCCTGCTCGGCTTCCCGACGCTCGAGGCGCTCACGTTCACGCTGATCTTCAACACCGCACCGGTTGCGTTCGGCGCGCTCGGCGTGCCGATCACCGTGCTCGGCGCAGTGACCCATCTGCCGACTGACTCGCTCGCGAAAATGGTCGGCCGCCAGTTGCCGTTCTTCGCGCTGCTGCTGCCGTTCTATGTGATCGGCGTCTACGCGGGCTTTCGCAACATGCTGCGTGTGTGGCCCGTACTGCTGGTGTCGGGCGCGAGCTTCGCGCTCACGCAGTTCGTCACGTCGAACTACATCAACTACAGCCTGACCGACGTGCTGTCGTCGCTGGTGTCGCTGATTCTCACGATCGCGTTCCTGCGCGTATGGAAACCCGCGGCCGACCCCGCGTTCGCGGTCAACGTCGATCGCGTGAACGAGGTGCGCGGCAAGGTGAGCGGTGCGCAGGGCTGGTATCCGTGGCTGATCGTCGCGGCCGTGGTGATCGTCTGGACCATCGCGAAGGTGTTCCTGATCGGCGACGTGAAGATCCCGTGGCCCGGCCTCAACAAGGCCGTCTTCATCACGCTGTACAACACGCCTTACGGCGCAGTGTGGGACTTCCAGCCACTCGCGACCGGCACCGCGATCCTCGTCGCCGCGATCATCACCGCGCTGGTGGTCCGCCTCGGTGTGCGCGAGTTCGGCTGTGCGATCGTCGATACGTGGGTGCAGACGCGCATCGCAATCCTGACCGTCGCGACGATCGTCGGCCTCGCGTATCTGATGAACTACTCGGGACTCACCTACACGCTCGGGCTCGGCGCCGCATCGGTGGGCGCGTTCTTCCCGCTGGTGTCCGCGTTCCTCGGCTGGGTCGCGGTGTTCCTGTCCGGCAGCGATACGTCGGGCAATGCGCTGTTCGGCAACCTGCAGGTCGTCGCGGCGAACCAGCTGAACCTGAACCCCGTGCTGATGGCAGCGACCAATTCGTCGGGCGGCGTGATGGGCAAGATGATCTCGCCGCAGAACATCGCGACCGGCGTCGCCACCACCGACCTCAAGGGCAAGGAAGGCGTCGTGTTCGCGAAGACCTTCAAGCACTCGATCATCCTGACGGTGGCGCTCGGTATCCTCGTGTGGCTACAGCAGAACGTGCTGACGGGGATGATTCCGCACTGACGCGCGACGTATCAGGGTTACGCTGCGCCGCATATTGCTCTGCGGCGCAGCGCTTTACCTCATCCCATTGCCCTGCATTGCCCTCCCCGCCCTCACTCGCAATTTTTCTCACATACGCGTGAGAATTGATCGTTTTGAACGCCGCATCGCGCGCGTTTAGGATGACAGCCATCGAATGCGCAGCCTCGGGCGGCGCCGGTCTCCGCACGGGTCTCCGCGCAGGTCTCCGGTTTCTTGCCATTTCATTGCGGCGTGAAGCTTCTCGCGCGACCGCGCTGCTACGATGCGTGCACATTGCGTCCCAACCGCGCGCAACGCCGACCTCATGAATCCAGCCAACATCGCCCAGCTTCTCGTTCTCGCCGCCCTGTGGGGCGCCTCGTTCCTGTTCATCCGCGTCGGCGTCGCCGATTTCGGTGTGGCGCCGCTGATGGCGGTGCGTGTCGGCATCGGCGCGCTGTTCCTGCTGATCCTGATGGTCGCGCGCCGTCCGCTGCGCGAATCGCTCGACACGCTGCGCACGCATGTGTGGCCGCTGCTCATCGTCGGGATTCTCAATTCGGCCGCACCGTTCTGTCTGTTCGCGTATGCGGAGCTGACGCTGTCGGCGGGCGTGACGTCGGTGATCAACGCGACCACGCCGCTGTGGGGCGCACTGGTTGCGTATCTGTGGCTGCGCGACCGGTTGACCGCGCTGCGCGTGCTGGGGCTCGTCGTCGGCTTCGCGGGCGTGCTGATGCTCGTGTGGGATCAGATCGCGACGCCGCACGGTGCGTCGGCCACGCCGGCGACCACCGCACTCGCGGCCGGCGCGGCGCTCGGCGCGACACTGCTGTACGGCATCGCCGCGAACGCCACGAAGCGCTACCTGACCGGCGTCGACGCGTTGACGGTCGCGGCCGGCACGATGACCGGCGCGACGATCGTCCTGCTGCCGCTCGCGGTAATCTGGTGGCCGGCCACACCGGTCTCGCCCGGAGCATGGGGCGCGGTGCTCGGGCTCGGGCTCGCGTGCACGGGCGTTGCGTACATGCTGTTCTTCCACTTGATTGCGGTCATCGGACCGGCCCGCGCGATCACCGTCACGTTCGTGATCCCGATCTTCGGCATCCTGTGGGGCACGCTGTTTCTGCACGAGAGCGTGTCGATAGGCATGGTCGAAGGCTGCGCGGTAATTCTGGTCGGCACCGCACTCGCGACCGGCGCCGTCAAGCGCGTCCCGGGTTTCGGACGTCGCGGCGAAAAACACGCTTAGCACGCTTGGCCGAACGCCTCCACCCCTCTCCGACATGACGGCGCGGCCCCGGTATTTCCGGGGCCGCGCCGTTTCTTCAGCGCTTTCCGTCGTCACCAAAAAAATAGCCCGCACTCCAAAGGAGCGCGGGCGAAACCGTCGCCCTACGAGGATAGGCGACGGGGCCACCGGGGCTCGCGTGCAAGGCACGCGAGCCGTCGTCGGAGGTCGCACCGGTTCGTCGTCCGGTGCGCGAGTTCGGTGACACTGCGGGAAAACGCTCAAACCCTTGCTACATAAGGCTTACGTCCCGCGTCAGGGGGATAAAAGCAGCTTACGTGCCAGCAGTCGATGTCATGGATCGACCAGCGCAACTCCTTGATTGTTATGGGTGTGGGTGCGCTGCGGCAAAAAACGGAGGGCGGGCGCCCGCGGCGTTACGGCGTAACGTCACGTTACGTGGCAGAGGTTCTTCAGACATGAAAAAACCCGCCGCGGCTGGCGCCGGGGCGGGTTTTGGAGGCTTGAGATCCGGAGTCAAGCCGGGAATCGAGCCGGTAGTCGAGCCCCGGGGTCGCGGCCGCGGAGGCCGCTCAACCCCGGCTCGATGGGTCAGCGCAACTGATCGACCATCAGCGACATGATCTGCTTCGCCTGCGGCGACGCATCGATGTCCCCCTTCCCGTCGACGACGGCCACGCGCGTCTGCTCCGGCGTCACCGCGCGGACGTTGACGAGATACTGCTTCGCGACCTTCTCTTTCTTGCCATGGAACACCTGGCTCCAGAAACCCTGCTCCGCAGAGGTCAGATCGCGCGGATCGACGTAGCGGATGTAGTACAGGCCATGTGCGCGGTCACGATCGTCGACCGTGAAGTTGCTGCGGTCGAGCGCGAGGCCCACGCGCAGCCATGCGCGGTCGTACGGCTCGCCGAGCGTGAGTTCGGTCGACGTGTACTGCGCGGACGAGTCGCTGCTGTTGTCGGACGACCCAGGCGTGGGCGTCTGCGCAGCCAGCGCGACGTTCTGCGCGGCAGCGGCGGCCGCCGCCGATTTCGCGCCCGCGGTGGCGGCGCCCGGTGCGGTCTGCGAGCCTGCCGGCGACAGCGAAGCGTTCTGCGAACCGCCGGCGCTGCTGCGCTCATCGACGAGTGCCAGCGATGCCATCAGCCGCTTCAGGTATTCGGTTTCGAGCGCCGGATCGTTCGGCTTCGGTTCCCACTTGCTGCTGTCGTTGTTCGCGCCGCTCAGCGCTTCGCGCATACCCTTCTGGCTGATGAACACGTAGGTGCCGCCGTTCGGTGCCGAGTCGAGACGCGTGCGGTACTTGTTGCGCTCGGATGTGACGTAGGAGTTGCCCAGCGCCTTCGACAGCGTGTTGCGGATCAGTCCGTCGTTGACCGATGGGTGGGTTTCGTTCCAGTCGGTTTCCATCACGCCCTTGTCGCGCTGATCGACGACGAGCAGGAAGCCCTGCTCCTGCCAGAAGCGGCGAATCTGCGTCCAGGCCTGATCGGGAGTCTTGTTGTCGATGACTAGCCAGCTCTCGGTGCCATCGCGCTGGATGTGCATGTTGCTGACGGGCGGCACGACCTCGTTGGTCGGCGGCGCGGCCTTCTGGACCTGCTGCAGCGAAGAAAGCGACGTTTCGCCGCCCTGCGGCGGCAGCGAACGCTGATCGGGCGTTTCGTCGATCATGTTCGGCGGGACGGCAAGCGACACCTGCTTCGATCTGGAGTCGCTCTTGTAGTCGATTTTGGTCGGCGACGAGGTGCCGCAACCAGCGACCAGTCCGCCTGCCATCAGCAATGCTGCGAACCGCTTGGTAAGACGAAGATCAGTCATGTTCGGGGAATCCTTTGCAACGCCACGGCAAGTTTCCGTGGATCAACCCGACATTTTACCGATCCAGCGAGAGGATGTGCAAAAAGCGGCGTGGAGGGAGACAGACGCGAAGTGCGTCAGTCGGTGGAATCGGTGTGTGCAGTGGTCTTTACGAGCTCCGCCGGCGCGAGCCAGCGAAACGCGGTAAGGCCGCTACGGTCGTACGTGCATTCGGCGGCCGCGGGAGTTTTGACGGGCTTCGGCTTGACCTTCACCTTCAGCAGTTTCGCGATGCCCTTCGATGCGGCGGGTACGGATGCGCCCGCGGCCGACGCCGCGAGCGGGGCCGAAGCGGCTGACGCCTCCGACCCACCCTCATCTTCCGAAGCCACCGCCACCGCCGATGCAGCCGATGGAGCAGAAGCCGCCGCGACCGCCGACGCCACCCGCGTGATCTCGCCTTCGACGACCACCCGCGACCCGTAGATCGCAACGCCCGTATGCGAGACCTTCAGCGGATCGGACGATTCGGCGGCGAGCGCGTCGCGCATCGTCTGTTCGCAGGCGTTCCCGTTGCGATACACGGCGGCGCATCCGGCCGACAGTGCGGCCGCCGCCGCGAGGCCTGCGAGAATCAAGGTGCGGGTCTTCATCGAGCTTCCGTAGTTCAGTGCGACGCCAATTGTAGCGTAGCGACCGCACGTGATTGCCCGTCGCGCGGCGTCGGCTGGCAGAATACGGGCGGCCGACGTATCGCAAGGCGCTGTCGTACTCGCCGGAACCTCCCGCACCTCCTCCATTTCAGATGATCCTGCCGCTCGCCTCGTTGCCGTCGTTCACCGCCGTCGCTGTGCTCGCGGTCGCTGCCTACGTCGCGACCAACATCGACAACCTGTTCGTGCTGCTCGCGTTTCTCGCCGACGTGCGCGGCGGCAAGCGCGGCGACACGCGAGATGAGACGCGCCGCATCGTCATCGGACAGTGCATCGGGTCCGCCGCGCTGGTCGTCGCGTCGCTCGCGATTGCCGCGCTGCTCGCATCCGTGCCCGATCGCATGATCGGCCTCCTCGGCTTGCTGCCGGTCGCAGTCGGTCTCGGCAAGGGTTGGACGTGGCTGCGTTCGCTGCGCTTGTACGGGTCACCCGCCTCACAAAAAACCGCGCAACCGATGCAACGCCAGTTGACCGAACAAAGCGCATCCGCGTGGACCGTCGCGGGTGTCGCGATCGCCAACGGCTCGGACAACCTCGCCGTCTACGTCGCGCTCTACGCGGGCCGCAATGCGATCGACACGACATCGATCACGGTGGTCTTCGGCGCGATGACCGCGCTGTGGTGCGCGGGTGCCGTGTGGCTCGTGCGCCATCCGCTGCTCGGCGCGCCGTTGCGGCGCTACGGTGCGGCACTGCTGCCGCTGGTACTGCTGGTCGTCGGCTGCTCGGTGATCGTCGAGCACGGCACGTGGCGGCTGCTGACGGGTTAGTGGAAACGCAAGCAAACGCAAGCACACGCAGGCAACCCCGCCTTGCCGATATGGTTATATCGATTGCCGGATACGCGCCACGCGTTCACGTCCGATAATGGCGCCATTGCCCACCCTCTTTCACACGCTCGCCACCATGCGCACGCTCCGTCACCCGCTCATCGCTCCGCTCAACACCCTGCGCACCACGCTATGCATCGCAGCGTCGGCCCTGCTGCTCGCCGCCTGCGCCACGCCGCATGCGGACAACGCATCGCTCGATGCCGCGCTCGCCGGTCCGCAGCGCAGCGACGCCGCGAAAGCACGCGACGTCTACCGCCATCCGAAGGAAACGCTGCAGTTCTTCACGGTCGCGTCGACCCAGCGCGTGCTCGAAATCGCGCCTGGCGGCGGCTGGTACACGGAAATCCTGGCACCCTATCTGCATGATCGCGGCACGCTCTACGAAGCGGAATACGCGAGCCCGTCGGCCGATTCCGCAGCGGAAGAACATACGGTGAACGCCGTGTTGGCACGCAAGCTCGCGGGCACGCCGGCGCTGTATTCGAATGTGATCGTCGGGACGCTGCAGAACGGCCGGTTCAGCTTTCCGGTGGACGGCACGATCGACCGCGTACTGACCTTCCGCAACATCCATAACTGGATCAAGGACGGCCAGATCGACGCGAACCTGCGCGCGTTCTACGCGGCGCTGAAACAGGGCGGCGAACTCGGTGTGGAGGAACATCGCGCGACGCCGGGCACATCGCTGCAGCAGATCATCGATAGCGGCTATGTGACCGAAGACTACGTGATCGCGCATGCGCGCGCGGCCGGTTTCGAACTGCTCGCGCGCAGCGAGATCAACGCGAATCCGCGCGACACGAAGGATTACCCGCACGGCGTGTGGTCGCTGCCGCCGACCTATCAGGGTGGCGCGACTGATCGCGCGCGTTACGCGGCGATCGGCGAATCCGACCGGATGACGCTGACGTTCATCAAGCCGGCCGCGCATTGAACCGCGGCGGCAAAAAGACTTACTCCGCCCACGCGTCCGGCAGAGTCTGCGTAAGCGTCGACACGAAGCTTGCAGTTTCAGGCTGACGCGGGCGCGTGAACACATCGCGCGAACTGCCCGATTCGACGATCACGCCGTCGCTCAGGAACACGACGTCGCGCGCAATCGATGCGGCGAGCCGCAGGTCGTGCGTCGCCATCAGCATCGTCATCCCCTCTTTTGCGAGCTGCTTCAGCACTTCGACCACTTCGGCCGCGAGGCCCGGATCGAGCGCGGACGTCGGCTCGTCGCACAGCAGTACCTCCGGCGACGGCGCGAGCGCACGCGCAATCGCGACGCGCTGCTGCTGTCCACCCGACAACGTCACAGGCCACGCGTCCGCCTTGTGCGCGATGCCGACCTTGGTCAGCAGTTCGTGCGCCCGTACACGGGCCCGCTCGCGATCCCACTTCTGCACGGTCAGCAGACCTTCCATCACGTTCTCGATCACCGTGCGATGCGGGAACAGCTGAAAGTTCTGGAACACCATGCCGGTGCGCCGGCGCACAGCGAGCACCGCATCACGTGAAGGCTTTTCCGTGCGGCTGAATTCGAGTCGCTGATCGCCGAGTTCGAGCGTGCCCGCCTCGGGAATCTCGAGCAGGTTCACGCAGCGCAGCAGCGTGCTCTTGCCGCTGCCGGACGGTCCGATCAGCGCGGTCACGTTACCCGGTTCGAGCGCGAGATCCACCGCGGAAAGCACGCGGTGTTCGCCAAAATACTTGTCGATACTGGAGAGGCGGATCATCCGTTCCCCGACTGGAAAAGCGCGTGCCGGCCGAACTTGCGCTCGAGCCGCACCTGGGCCGACGACAGGATCGAGCTGAACACTAGATAGATCAGCGCGGCCTCGGTATAAAGAATCAGCGGCTCGTAGGTCACCGATGCGATGCGCTGCGCGGCCTGGAAAATTTCCGGCACGGTCAGCACCGCCGCGAGCGACGTGTCCTTGACGAGCGAGATAAACGAGTTCGACAGCGGCGGCAACGCGACGCGCGCCGCCTGCGGCAGGATCGCGCGGCGCAATGCCTGGCCGCGCGTCATCCCCATCGAGTACGCGGCTTCCCACTGCCCTTTCGGAATCGACTCGATCACGCCGCGGATCACTTCCGAGTTGTACGCGCCGACGTTCAGCGAGAAACCGATGATCGCCGCCGTCAGTGGATCGAGCACGATGCCGACGTTAGGCAACCCGTAGAAGATCACGAACAGCTGCACGAGCAGCGGCGAACCGCGAATCAGCCACACATAGAAGCGGACGATCGCCACCGCCCACTTGGGCCCGAACAGGCGGATCAGCGCGGCGCCGAACGCGAGCGCGAGCCCGAGCGCAAACGAAACGAGCGTGAGGGGCACCGTGAACAGCAGCCCTGCATAAAGCAGCGGCCACAGCGACTGCCCCATCAATTGCAACCATGCCGGCATCATTCAGACGCTCCGTGCGCTTACCTGGATACGTCCTTGCCGAAGTACTTGTCCGAGATCTTTGCGTAGGTGCCGTCGGCCTTCATGTCGGCGAGCGCCTTGTCGATCGCGGCGACCAGTTCCGGGTTGCCCTTGCGGAGCAGCACGGCGGACTTGTCGGCGTCGCCGGAGTCGTCGAGCGCGACGATCTTCACCTTCGCGTCGGGGCGGTGCTTCTTGAAGTCGAGGTACGACAGCGAGTCGTTGACCGTTGCGTCGACGCGGCCCGACGTGAGCAGATCGACCGATTCGTTGAAGCCCTGCACCGCAATCACATCCGCGCCGTGCGCGGCCGCGATCTTGCCGAAGTTGCTGGTCAGCGTGTTGGCGGACTTCTTGCCCTTCAGGTCGTCGAAGGTCTTGATGGTGGTGTTGTCGGACCGCACGATCAGTGCTGCGTGCGACACGATGTACGGCGAGGAGAAGTCGTACTTGACCTTGCGCGCGTCGGTCACCGCGACTTCGTTGATCACGGCGTCATAGCGGTTCACGTCGAGACCGGCGATCAGGCCGTCCCATTTGCCTTCGATGAACACGGCCTTCACGCCGAGCCGCTGCGCGATCGCGCGGCCGATTTCAACGTCGAAGCCGGTCAGCTGACCCGAAGCATCGTGAAAGGTAAACGGCGCGTAGGTACCCTCGGTGCCGATCTTGAACTCGCCGGCCGCCTTGATCTGTGCGAGGCCGTCGGCCGCGAACGCCGAGGTCGCCGTTGCGACCTGCAGCAGACCAATCAACAGGATGGATCGAATCGACTTCATCAGAATGAGCTCCGTAGGTATGGGGTGTCGGTTTTGCGGTGCCAGGCCGGCTCAAACGCCGGTCCGGCGGAGTGGCCGGACTGTAGCAAACGGTCCTTATTTCCACAACGCATTTTGCGCTTGAAGAATATACCAGGGGAGAATAAGACCGATCGCGATGCGTTGGCAAGGCTCGGCAATCCTGAGGCGCGCGCCGCCGGGGTGGGCGGCGCGGAATGATGTGGTAAGCGATGTGGTAACTGATGTGGCAAATGAAGCGGGGATCGGATCTAAAGCGGATCAGTAGGTTTCGAGGTGCAGCCGGCCTTCCATCCTGAGTCGTTCCCATAGTGGATCCCAGGGCATCCCCTGAGCTTCGGCGATCTCCTTCAGTGCCTGCAGCACGCCGTCTTCCATTCCCTTGAGCCCGCACACATAGATGTGCGTGTTGTCGTCCTTCAGCAACTGCGCGACGTCGGGCGCGCGTTCGCGCATGGCGTCCTGCACATAGCGCTTCGGCTGCTTCGGCGTGCGCGAAAACGCGAGGTTCGTGTCGATGAAATCTTTCGGCAGGTTCGTGAGCGGCCCGAAGTACGGCAGCTCTTCTTTCGTGCGCGCGCCGAAGAACAGCATCAGCTTGCCGGTCGCCCCCTTCAGACGACGCCGCCGGCGATACTCGGTCATCGCGCGCATCGGTGCGGAGCCGGTGCCGGTGCAGATCATCAGCAGATGCGAATTCGGATGGTTCGGCATCAGGAATGTGCCGCCGAACGGACCGATCACGCTGACCACGTCGCCCTTCTTCAGATCGCACAGGTAGTTCGAGCAGACGCCGGCCGTCGGATTGCCCGCATGATCCTGCAGCACGCGCTTCACCGTCAGCGACACGTTGTTGTAGCCAGGCCGCTCGCCGTCGCGCGGGCTCGCGATCGAATACTGCCGCGCGTGATGCACACGGCCGTCGGCGGTCGCGCCCGGCGGCAGGATGCCGATCGATTGCCCTTCGAGTACCGGGAACGGCGTCGCGCCGAAATCGAGCACGATGTGATGGATTGCGCTGTCGGTCGTGGCGTCGGTGAGGCGATAGTTGCCGACCACCGTCGCGCGTGTCGGCGCCTTGTGCGTGTACAGATTCACGTACGGCTTGGCCGCGGACCATGGCGGGACGATCGAGCCGCGTACTGTGTCGGTTGCAGGGCCGGGTACGGGTATGGCTTTATCGGTTTCACCGGCCACTACGGGTACCGTGTCGCTGCCTGCCTCGGACACCGGCAACGCACGCTCTTCAGGCAGCACGTCCCACGTGAACTGCGCGTCGATCGCGTACGCGTCTTCGCGTCGCACCGTGCGCCAGTTATCGATCGCGCCGGTCGGGCACGGCGGCACGCATGCCATGCAGCCGTTGCAGACGTCGGCCTTCACGACGTAGTTATTCGCGTCGTGCGTGATCGCATCGATCGGACACGTCTCTTCGCATGTGTTGCAGCGAATGCAGATTTCCGGATCGATCAGATGCTGCTTCAGGATGTCGATCGATACTGGGGCGCTCATGTGTCTATCTCTTCAGTTAAACCGCACATACTCAAAATCAACCGGCTGACGATTCACCCCCATCGCCGGCGGCGCGATCCAGTTCGCGAACTTGCCGGGCTCGGTCACGCGGCCCATCAGCGACGCGACGTACGCGCGGTCTTCCGGCGTCGGCAGCCACTTCGCTTCGTTCGCGGCCCACTCGCTTGCGTCGATCACGCGACCGTCCGGCGTGAGCCGTACGCCGGCGAATGTGCCGATCTGCCGGTTGAACGCCTTGTGCGGCACGGTCAGGCGAAACTCGATGCCGGCCTTTTCGAGCACCTTGTTCCAGCGCCCTACCCCCGCCACCGAATCCTTGATGTAATCGTCGCGCAGCACTTCGTTCATCGCGTTCAGCATCGGCACCTCGCGCTCGACGAGCTTGCCGTCCTGCACGTCGAGCAGCCGGTAGCTCTGGCCATTCAGTTGATGATCGTCGTCGCGCTTCGTTTCTTCATAGCGGCCCTTGAGCCCCGAGCTGTAGAACGTCGCCGCATTCGACGAATGATCCGCGCCGAACAGATCGATCGTCACCGAGTAATGGAAGTTCAGATAGCGCTGGATCGTCGGCAGATCGATCACGCCGGCCGCACGCAAACGCGCGACGTCGTCGGTCTGCAGTTCGTTCATGACCTGCGCGGTGCGCTGCACGACGCGCGACACGCCCGATTCGCCGACGAACATGTGATGCGCTTCTTCGGTCAGCATGAACTTCGTCGTGCGCGCGAGCGGATCGAAGCCCGACTCCGCGAGCGCGGACAGCTGGAACTTGCCATCGCGGTCGGTGAAGTACGTGAACATGTAGAACGCGAGCCAGTCCGGCGTTTTCTCGTTGAACGCGCCGAGAATGCGCGGGTTGTCGTCGTCGCCCGAGCGGCGGCCGAGCAGCGCTTCCGCTTCCTCGCGACCGTCGCGACCGAAGTAGCGATGCAGCAGGTAGACCATCGCCCACAGATGGCGTCCTTCCTCGACGTTCACCTGAAAGAGATTGCGCAGGTCGTACATCGACGGCGCGGTGAGTCCGAGATGACGCTGCTGCTCGACCGAAGCCGGCTCCGTGTCGCCCTGCGTGACGATGATGCGGCGCAGGTTCGCGCGATGCTCGCCCGGCACGTCCTGCCATGCCGCTTCGCCCTTGTGCTCGCCGAAATGGATCTTGCGATCCGCGTCGCCCGGCGCGAGAAAAATGCCCCAGCGATAGTCCGGCATCTTCACGTGATCGAAATGCGCCCAGCCGCCCGCGTCGACGCTGGTCGCGGTGCGCAGATAGACGTCGTAACCGTGCGAGCCGTCGGGGCCCATGTCGCCCCACCAGGCGAGGAAGTTCGGCTGCCATTGCTCGAGCGCGCGCTGCAACGTGCGGTCGTCGGCGAGGTTCACGTTGTTCGGGATCTTTTCGCTGTAGTTGATCGTGGACATGTCGGTTCCTTGTGCGGAGAGAGGCGCAGTGGTCGCGCAGTGCGCGAAACGTTCAAACCCGCGCGGTGTCGAATTGCGCCTTGCTGCCCTTGCCGTACACCTTGAGCGCGCCCTTCTCGCCCACGGCGTTCGGCCGGTTGAAGATCCAGTTTTGCCACGCGGTGAGCCGGCCGAAGATGCGCGTCTCCATCGTCTCCGGACCGTTGAAGCGCAGATTCGCTTCGAGGCCCGTCAACGCATCCGGCGACATCGCGGCACGTTCCTCGAGCGCGATGCGGATTTCGTCGGCCCAGTCGATATCGTCGGGCGCGGCGGTGACGAGGCCGAGACGTTCGGCGTCGAGCGGCCGCAACGCGGTACCGATCTGCGCGCGCACTGCGTCGAGCTGCTGCGCGTCGTCGTAGAAACGCCGCGCGAGCCGCGACTGCTGCGTGACCATCGGGTACAAACCGAAGTTGACTTCGGACAGCGTGAGCAGCGGCTCTTCATCCTCGTTGCTCGGCAGCGACTCCATGTACGAGCGGTCGGCGGCGAAGGCGAATTCCGCGAACGTACCGGCGAAACACGAACCCGGCTCGATGAGCGCGAACAGCGAACGCGACGACACGTCGATCCGCGCAAGCGTCCGGCGCAGCAGGCCGATGGTTTCGCGCACGAACCAGTGATCGCGATGCTGCATCAGCGATGCGTCGGCCGCGAGCACTGCGCGTGCATCGCCTTCGGTGCGGAAGATCCACGTACCGATGTCGAGTTCGTTGGTGCGCATCGACAGGATCGCGTCGTCGAGTTCGCGCGCGAAGCGCAGCGGCCACCACTGCGCACCGGCGGCGACGATGCTGTCGATATCGGTGGGTTGCGGCGCGGTGGGCGCTTTCGCGGTGAAGGTCGCCGTGCGCTTCGCGCGATCGATCGCGATGTCGACGGTCGCGTAGCCGAGGCCGTCGTCGCGTTCAGTGCGTTCGATATAGGTGAGCGCGATGCCGCGCGCACCGGCGGGACGGTCGCTCTGTTCAGCGAGTTCGAGTGCGCGTGCGTTGATCGCGTGATCGAACTGGTTCGGCTTCACGACCTCGTCGACGAGCCGCCACTCCTTCGCGCGCTCGCCGCGAATCCCTTCGACCACCGTGCAGAAAATATCCGCGCGGTCGTGCCGGACCTTGCGTTTGTCAGTGAGCCGCGTGAGACCGCCGGTACCCGGCAGCACGCCGAGCAACGGCACTTCCGGCAGCGCAACCGACGACGAGCGATCGTCGACCAGCCAGATTTCGTCGCAGGCCATCGCCAGTTCGTAGCCGCCGCCCGCGCACGCGCCGTTCACCGCGGCGACAAACTTGAGCCCTGAATGACGCGACGAATCCTCGATGCTGTTGCGCGTCTCGTTAGTGAACTTGCAGAAGTTGACCTTCCACGCATGCGACGACAGCCCCAGCATGAAGATGTTCGCGCCCGAGCAGAACACGCGGTCCTTCAGGCTCGTCATCACGACGGTGCGCACTTCGGGGTGCTCGAAGCGGATGCGCTGGAGCGCGTCGTGCAGTTCGATGTCGACGCCGAGGTCGTAGGAATTGAGCTTCAGCTTGTAGCCGTCGCGAATGCCGCCGTCTTCGGCGATGTCGATGCCGAGTGTCGCGACCGGGCCGTCGAACGACAGCTTCCAGTGCCGGTACTGCGAGGGGTTGGTCCGATAGTCGACCGGCCGGACGGCGGTCGCGACGGATTCTGCTGTGGACATGGAGCGTCTCTCCTAATGAATGCACGCTGTTCGATACAAGCTTGATCGAACAATAATGCACTAATCTGCACGCGTAAAGCACTTTAATGCATTTTAAGGAGAAACCCTGGTGATCAGGGCGCGGAAGGTCAGTCCGCGGTTTCCGCCGCCAGACGCGCGGCCAGCCGGTCGCGCAGCTGCAGGTAGGCATCGGCAAGCGTCTTCTCGCTGGTGTCGAACGTCATGTCGGCGCGGCCGTACAGCTCGCTGCGTCCCGCGAGAATCCGCTTCAGGTCGTCCATCGCTTCGGCGTTGCCGGACATCGGTCGCAGATCGCCCTGCGCGACGACGCGGCGCATGTGCTCCTCGGGCGTCGCCTGCAGCCATATCGTGTAGCAGTGCGTGAGCAGCGCATTGAAGGTGCCGGCCTCCGACACGAGCCCGCCCGGCGACGCGATCACCGCCCGCTCGTGTTCGCCGATCACCGCCTCGAGCGCGCGATGCTCGTAGCGGCGATACGCACTCGCCCCGTACAGCGAATGAATCTCCGACGGCGGGCAACCGGCTAGCTGCTCGACCACCCGATTCAGCTCGACGAACGGCACTTTCAGCTCCTGCGCGAGCATCCGCCCGAGCGTCGACTTGCCGGCACCGCGCAGGCCGATCAGCGCGATCCGGTCCTTGCGATGCGGGTCGCGCGGCGCCTGCGCGAACAACTCCCCGAGCGCCACCCGTGCGCGCTGCAGCGCGGCCTGGTCGCGACCCTGCAACAGCTCGCGGATCAGCAGCCATTCCGCCGACGCCGTCGTCTCGTCGCCGATCACTTCCGCGAGCGGACAGTTCAGCGTCGTCGCGATCTGCCGCAGCACCAGCACCGACGCATTGCCGACCCCCGACTCGAGATTCGCCAGATGCCGCTCGGACAAACCAGTCTCCTGCGCAAGCGCCTTGCGGGTCATCCCGCGACGCGCGCGCAGCAGCCGCACGCGCTCGCCCATCGCCGTGAGAAACGGATCGCGCTCTTCGCGCTCGCCCTTCGGCGCATCGGATTCCGCGACGTCGGCGACCGGATCGACAGAGTAAGTTTGCTTCATATGATGGATTCCGTTTGCGCGTCGATATGTACTATAGTGCTTGACATGCATCAGGCAAGCGGTTAATTTTCGCCAAAAGCTGGCTGAATTACAAATTCGCCAACAAACATGTTTCGCCCGCTGCCGCGTAACGGCAGTGCCCGGAGACAGCTGCCCCGTCGCGCATGCAATACAGTGCGCGCGAACGGCCCAGGAGATTCGCATGTCCCCTCCCGATTTTCAGCGCCTGGTTGCAGGCGTCACGTCGCAACTGGCCGGCCGTCCCATCGACGCCGCGCTCGCGGACTGGCTCAACGACACGTGGCCCGCGCACAGCGATGTATTCCGCGAACTCGCCGACGCGTGCCGTGAAGGCGTCGCGCAAGGCTGGCTGTGCAACCGCGAAGCCGGCGGCCTGCGCTATGGACGCATCTTCAAGGCGCTGCCGGACACGCACGATTTTTCGGTCGACGTCGTCGACATGAAGGACATCGCCGGCCCGCATCACGTGCATCCGCACGGCGAGATCGATCTGATCATGCCGCTCACCGAAGGCGCGACGTTCGACGGCCATCCGGCCGGCTGGTGCGTGTACGGCCCGGGCAGCGCGCATCGTCCGACCGTCGCGGGCGGCGAAGCGCTCGTGCTGTATCTGCTGCCGCAAGGCGCAATCGAATTCACTCCTTCATGACCGGAACCCCACGATGACCGAACTCCTGCTCAACCATGTCGCGGGCCGCTGGGTCGCCGGCGGCGGCCCCGGCATCACGCTGACCGATCCCGTCACCGGCGCGTCACTCGTGCGCGTGTCGGGCGACGGGATCGACCTCGCCAACGCATTCGCGTTCGCACGCGAACAAGGCGGCGCCGCACTGCGTGCACTCACTTACGCAGCCCGCGCGGCGAAGCTCGCGGAAATCGGCAAGCTGCTGCAGGGCAAGCGCGACGACTACTACGCAATCGCGCTAGCGAATTCCGGCACGACGCGCAGCGATTCCGCGATCGACATCGACGGTGGCCTCTTCACGCTGTCGTACTACGCGAAGCTGGGCGCCACGCTTGGTGACGTGCACGCACTGCGCGACGGCCCTTCAGTGTCGCTCAGCAAGGATGGATCGTTTGCCGCGCAGCATCTGCTCGTGCCGACACATGGCGTCGCGCTGTTCATCAACGCGTTCAACTTTCCGTCGTGGGGGTTGTGGGAAAAGGCCGCGCCCGCGCTGCTGTCCGGCGTGCCGGTGATCGTCAAACCCGCCACCGCGACCGCCTGGCTCACGCAGCGGATGGTCGCCGATGTCGTCGATGCGGGCATCCTGCCGCCGGGTGCGCTGTCTGTTATCTGTGGGCGCTCGGCGGGGCTGCTCGATCCGGTCCGAGCGTTCGACGTCGTGTCGTTCACCGGCTCCGCGGAAACGGCCGCGACGCTGCGCGCGCATCCTGCGTTCGTGCGACGCGGCGCGCGGCTGAACGTCGAGGCCGACAGCCTGAACAGCGCGATCCTGTGTGCCGACGCCGCGCCCGGCAGCGCGGCATTCGATCTGTTCGTCACGGAAGTCGCTCGCGAGATGACCGTGAAGTCCGGGCAGAAATGCACGGCAATCCGTCGCGCGTTCGTGCCGTCCGCGTTTCTCGATGCAGCCGCCGATGCACTGCGGCAGCGGCTCTCAAATGTCGTAACCGGCAACCCGCGCAACGAAGCGGTGACGATGGGCTCGCTCGTGAGCCGTGCGCAGTACGACGCGGTACGCGCCGGCATCGCGACGCTGCGCGAAGAAGCGGAACTCGTGTTCGACGGTTCAGGTGCACAACCAGTCGATGCCGATCCCACCATCGCCGCATGCGTCGCGCCACATCTGTTCGTCGCGCACGATCCGGATCGTGCTGCGCGATTGCATGACGTCGAAGTGTTCGGCCCGGTCGCGACGCTAGCGCCGTATCGGGTGTCGAGTGCGGCGGATGAATTGCCCGAAGCGCATGCGGTCGCGCTCGCAAGGCGCGGCGAAGGATCGCTGGTTGCATCGGTGTACGCGAACGACGATGCACATCTCGCACGCGTCGCGCTCGAACTCGCCGATTCGCACGGTCGCGTGCATGCGGTATCGCCTGCGGTCGCGCGCAGTCACACCGGCCATGGCAACGTGATGCCGATGTCGCTGCACGGCGGACCGGGACGCGCAGGCGGTGGCGAGGAACTCGGCGGTCTGCGCGCGCTCGGCTTCTATCACCGGCGCAGCGCGGTACAGGCACCAGCCGCAGCGCTCGACGCACTGGCGCAGACGACCGTGCTGCCCAACGCATGACGCACCGGCCTTCACCACATCAATAACGACGTCGCAGTTCGACTGATTACGCACCATCGACGCCCCATCGACACAGATCGAGCACACGCCGCCCCACCGTTGGAGGAAACATGGAAGCCCTGCTGGACACGCCGGCCGATCCACCTACCCGCGCGCCCGCACTCGAGCCCGCGCCGCCGCCCGCCCGCTTCAATTTCGCGGCGCACCTGTTCGACCTCAACCGGTCGCGTGCGGCGAAAGTCGCGTACATCGACGACACAGGTTCCACTACGTACGGCGAACTCGAGGACCGCGCACACCGCTTCGCCACTGCATTGCGCGAGCTCGGCATCCACGCGGAAGAACGCATCCTGCTCGTGATGCTCGACACCGTCGAGTTGCCGGTCGCGTTTCTCGGCGCGCTGTATGCGGGCGTCGTGCCGGTCGTCGCGAACACGCTGCTCACGTCGGCCGACTACGTCTACATGCTGACGCACAGCCACGCGCGCGCGGTGATCGCATCGGGCGCGCTGCTGCCGGTCGTCGCTCAAGCGCTCGGCGACGCGGAACACGACGGCTGCCTGCTGATTGCGTCGCAGCCCGGCCCCACCGACCTGCCCTGCGCGTACGTGCTCGCGCCGCTGATCGACCGATCGCCGCCGGCCGTGCGCGCGGCGTCGAGCGGTGCCGACGACATCGCATTCTGGCTGTATTCGTCGGGCTCGACCGGCAAGCCGAAGGGCACCGTCCACACGCACGCGAACCTCTACTGGACCGCCGAGCTGTACGCAAAGCCGGTGCTCGGCATCGGCGAGCACGACGTGGTGTTTTCGGCGGCGAAGCTGTTCTTTGCGTACGGCCTTGGCAACGGGCTCACGTTTCCGCTGTCCGTCGGTGCAACCGCCGTGCTGATGGCCGAGCGTCCCACCGCCGACGCCGTGTTCACACGCCTCGTCCGCCATCGCCCGACCATCTTCTACGGCGTGCCGACGCTCTACGCGAACATGCTCGTGTGCCCGAACCTGCCCGCACGTACAGACGTCGCGCTACGCGTCTGCACGTCGGCGGGCGAAGCGCTGCCGCGCGAGATCGGCGAGCGCTTCACCGCGCATTTCGGCTGCGAGATTCTCGACGGCATCGGTTCGACCGAGATGCTGCACATCTTCCTGTCGAACCGCGCGGGCGACGTCCACTACGGCACGACCGGCCGTCCGGTACCGGGCTACGACGTCGAGCTGCGCGACGACGCGGGCCAGCCGGTCGCGGACGGCGAAGTCGGCGACCTGTTCATCAAGGGGCCGAGCGCCGCGATGATGTACTGGAGCAACCGCGAAAAAACCCGCGCGACGTTTCTCGGCGAATGGATCCGCAGCGGCGACAAGTACCGCCGACTCGAAAACGGCTGCTACGTGTACGCGGGACGCAGCGACGACATGCTGAAGGTCAGCGGACAATATGTATCGCCGGTCGAGGTCGAGATGGTGCTCGTGCAGCACGACGCGGTGCTCGAGGCGGCGGTGGTCGGCGTCGATCATGGCGGCCTGGTGAAAACCCGCGCATTCGTCGTGCTGAAACACAGTGCCGACGCGTCCGATGCACTCACCGACGAACTGAAGACGTTCGTGAAGGCGCGGCTCGCCCCGCACAAATACCCGCGCGACATCGTCTTCGTCGACGATCTGCCGAAAACCGCAACCGGCAAGATCCAGCGCTTCAAGCTGCGGGAACTGCTCTGAACCGGGGATTTATTTCGATGCATGGTTTTACTGCCGCCCCTACCGGAAGCGCATTCGCCGCACTGCCCGCCACGGCCGAACGCGGTGCGCTGCGGCTCGAATATCGCTGGCTCGATGCCGGGCTACCTGACGCACCGCTTGCGGTATTTCTGCACGAAGGCCTCGGCTCGATCGCCATGTGGCGCGACTGGCCGCAGGCGCTGTGCGAGCGGCTCGGCCTGCGCGGGCTCGTCTATTCGCGGCCGGGCTACGGCCACTCGACGCCGCGTCCGCCCGGCGAGCGCTGGCCGGTCGAATTCATGCGCGACCAGGCGCTCGACGTGCTGCCCGCGCTGCTCAACGTGCTCGGCATCGACGCCGCGACGCGCGCGCGGATGTGGGTGATCGGCCACAGCGACGGCGGCTCGATCGCGCTGCTGTACGCGGCCGCGTTCCCCGACGCGCTCGCCGGTGCGGTGGCGATCGCGCCGCACGTGTTCGTCGAGGACGTGTCGGTGGACAGTATCGCGGAGGCGAAACTCGCGTACGAAACCGGCGAGCTACGCGACCGGCTCGCGCGCTATCACGCGGACGTCGATTCCGCGTTCTATGGCTGGAACGACATCTGGCTCGACCCGGCCTTCCGCGCGTGGAATATCGTCGGCAGGCTGCCGTCGATCCGCTGTCCGCTGCTCGCCGTGCAGGGCTACGACGACCATTACGGGACGATGGCGCAGATCGACACGATCGCCGCGCAGGTGCAGCATGCGCGGCTCGCGAAACTCGAAAGCTGCGGACACTCGCCGCATCGCGACGCGCCGCGCGCGCTCACCGACGCGATCGCGTCGTTCGTCGAGACGGTGCGCAGCCGCTGAGGTGTCAGGTCGCCAGGCCGGCGCACGCAGCAGGCATAAAAATGTGTCCGTACTAAGCGTTCCTACAATTTGTTTCCTTATCGCTTCACGCTTATTTTTTAACGCGCCGAGTTATTTTTTTTAGCTCGCCGAGCCATTTTTTTTCGACCCCCCAATTCATATTTTTTAAATACGCCGCAGAGTATGCTGGCGCGTCGCTGGGCGGACGTGCAAAGCAACGATGCGTCTCCCGGCCTGTCGCGTCGTCGCTGGAGGACGCCCATGTCGCCCGCATTCCCCACAAGATTTCGTAGCGCTGCCTGTCGCGCCACCTTCGGCGCCGCTCGGGGTGCCGCCGTTTTTTGCGCGCGCCGCTACAAACGTTTGACTTACGCGCTGCAGCGCAACACCGCGTGCGTGCTGCCCGTTTTGATCGCGAGTCTCTGCGCCGGCGCGCTCGCTGCGTGCGGCAACGACGACGGTGCGCACGCTGACGCGTCCGACCCGCCGCAAACTGTTCAGTCATCCCAAACGCAGTCGTCGGCTGCTTCGTCGTTCAATACGCCACTCACCTCGCAGTTCACGGAAGGCACCAACGCCGCTCCCGCAGTCCAGATTCCACCGTCCTCGATCGTCGAGACGCCCGCGCAGACGCCGGCTGAAGCCGACGCGGCGGCGTCCGGCCCCCTCGCTCCCCCCGTCATTCATACCGTCGACTGAAGTTGCTGCACCCGGAACGGTGCCGTGCCGAGTTGTCTTGCACCGTGGCTCACATCCAACCTGAAGATCGAAGCTCAACATGACCTCAAAAAACCGTCGAGACTTTCTGCGCGCAGCCGCCCAGGCTGCCGGCTCCGCCACCGCGTTATCGATGCTGCCGCTCGGCATCCGTAACGCGCTGGCAATTCCCGCCAACAATACGACGCGCAGCATCCGCGATGTCGAGCACATCGTCGTGCTGATGCAGGAGAACCGTTCGTTCGACCATTACTTCGGCACGCTGCGCGGCGTCCGTGGCTTCGGCGACACCCGCGCGATCAATCTGCCGACCGGCCAGTCCGTATTCAACCAGCCGCTCCTCCCGGGAGACATCGGCTCGGTGCTGCCATTCCATCCGACTGCGCCGAACCTCGGCCTGCAGTTCCTGCAGGATCTGGCGCACGACTGGGGTTCGACGCACGCCGCGTGGAACGGCGGCCGCTACGACCAGTGGGTGCCGTCGAAAGGCACGACCACGATGGCGTACCTGACGCGCGACGACATGCCGTTCCACTACGCGCTCGCCGACGCATTCACGATCTGCGACGCGTACCACTGCTCGCTGATGGGCCCGACCGATCCGAACCGCTACTACATGTGGACCGGCTGGGTCGGCAACGACGGCAGCGGCGGCGGCCCGGTGGTCGACAATGCCGAGGCTGGCTACGGCTGGTCGACGTTCCCGGAAGTGCTGCAGAACGCGGGCGTGTCGTGGAAGATCTATCAGGATCAAGGCACGGGGCTCGACGCGAACGGCTCGTGGGGCTGGACGCAGAACCCGTACATCGGCAACTACGGCGACAACTCGCTGCTGTACTTCAACCAGTATCGCAATGCGCAGCCGGGCAACCCGCTGTACGACAGGGCCCGCACCGGCACCAACGTGTCGGCGAGCGGCACCTTCTTCGACGTTCTGCGCCAGGACGTGCAGGCCAACACGCTGCCGCAGGTATCGTGGATCGTCGCACCGGAAGCGTATTCCGAGCACCCGAACTGGCCGGTCAACTACGGCGCGTGGTACATCGATCAGGTGCTGCAGGTACTGACGTCGAACCCGGAGGTGTGGAGCAAGACGGTGCTGCTCATCAACTACGACGAGAACGACGGCTTCTTCGATCACGTGCCGCCGCCGTTCGCGCCGACCACCGACAACGCCAACGGCCTGTCGACCGTCGATACCTCGAACGAAAACTTCGCGGGCAACAGCTCGTACGGCGCGGGTCCTTTTGGAATGGGGCCGCGTGTGCCGATGATCGTCGTGTCGCCGTGGTCGAAGGGCGGCTGGGTGTGCTCGGAAGTGTTCGACCACACGTCGGTGATCCAGTTTATCGAGGCGCGCTTCGGCCGCCAGTACAACATCCCCGAAGCGAACATCACGTCGTGGCGTCGCGCGGTGTCCGGCGACCTGACGTCGGCGTTCAACTTCATCAACCCGAACGACGCGTTCCCGACGTTGCCGGACACGAGCGGCTATGCACCGCCCGACCAGTTGCGCCATCCCGACTACGTGCCGCTGCCGCCCGCGGCGCAGGCCTTGCCGAAACAGGAACCGGGTGTGCGTCCGCTGCGCGCGCTGCCTTACGAAACATTTGTCCGGGTCGCGCACGAATCGGGTAGCAGCCGGCTGACGCTGCGCTTCATCAACACGGGCCGTGCCGCCGTGTCGCTGCTCGTCTATTCGGCGGGCAGCATTTACGGGCCGCGCACCTACACGATCGAAGCGGGCAAGCGGCTCGTCGATTACCTGCTGCCGTTCCAGCACGAAGGCGCGTTCGACTATACGGTGTCCGGTCCGAACAGCTTCCTGCGTCGCATCGCGGGCTCGCTCGCGGCGATGGACCCGAGCGGCACCGCTCCGCAAGCGATTCCGGAAGTCACCGAAGGCTACGACATCGTGAACGGCAACCTGCAACTGCGCCTGCGCAATACCGGCACCGCGGCATGCACGTTCACGATCGCCAATGCGTACGATCCGAGCCACGTGACCCACAAGAAGGTGCGCGGCGGCGATAACGAGTCGCTGTACTTCGACCTGCGCCGCGTGTACGGCTGGTACGACCTGACCGTCACGGTCGATACCGATCCGACGTTCGTGCGACGCTTCAGCGGTCACGTCGAAACGGGGCGCAGCAGCAGAAGCGATCCGGCGCTTGGCGGTCAATCGTAGTAGCCGGGTAGTTGCCCGGTTGCGGGCCGGCCTCGTGCCGGGTTCGCAATCTATCTGGAGGCCGGCGGTGCCGTATCGTGCACGAAGTACCGCGTGCGATGCGGTGCCGCCGGCCTCACTTCATGAGCCATGCCCCGTGCGTGCACGCGAGATGCGCCGCTTGCGTTCAGCGCTCCAGATGCGGCTGGATCAGATCCTCGAACCAGTCGACGAACGCGTTGAGCCGACGCGAGCGCTGTCTCCTGTGCGGATAGAGCGCTGATACATCCATCGACGGCGCGCGCTGTGCGGGCATCACCTCGACGAGCCGCCCTTCATCAATCAGGTGTTGCACGTCGAAGCGCGGAATCTGGATCAGCCCGATGCCCGCGATACAGCACGCGATGTAGGTCTCCGCGTTGTTGACGATCACGCGGCTCGGCACCGGCAGATGCAGCACGCGTTCTTCGTCCGCGTGCGGGTCGACGTATTCCCACGGCAACTCGCGACCGGTCGTCGGCGATGCGTAGCCGATCATCCAGTGCCCGTCCGCTAACTGCTGCGGATGCGTCGGCACACCGTGCTCGTTCAGATACGCAGGGCTCGCGCAGTTGATCAGCGCGATGCGACCGAGCGGCCTCACGACGAGACTGCTGTCCACCCGCTCGCCGACACGGATCACGCAGTCGACGCCCTCCTGAATCAGATCGATCGAACGATCCGCGGAACGCAGCGCGAGCTGCAGCTTCGGATGACGCCGCAGCAGTCCCGGCAGTGACGGCGTGACGAGCCGTCGCGCGATGCGGCTCGGCACGTCGACGGTCAGGCGACCCGCGACGTCGAGACGTGCGCGAAACAGCCGGTCGATATCCTCGGCCTGCGCGAGCAGTTCGCGCGCACGGTCCATCAGCAGCAGACCATCGGCGGTCGGCTGCACGCGACGCGTCGTCCGGTGCAGCAGCCGCGTGCCCATCGCGGCCTCGAGTTGCTGGATCGCCGCGGACACCGTCGCGCGCGGCAGTTCGAGCAGGTTCGCCGCCTTGATGAAGCTGCCCATCTCCGCGATGTGCACGAATACCTTCAGTTGATCGAGCCGGTCCATCGTCTCCCTTGGAAAACTCCGCACGCGCGTTGTGCATAACGGTCCGCGACCGCAAAGATTGTTCAGCAATCGGGATAATTAATCCAGCATTCGCAGGCTTATCTTTAACAATGTTTTGCCTAGACTGAACGCCCAACCTGAACGAGGAGGTTTTCATGGCAGATCATTCGCTCAACGGCAAGGTCGCGCTGATCGCGGGCGGCGCAAAGAATCTGGGCGGCCTGATCGCACGCGATCTCGCTTCGCATGGCGCGAAGGCGGTCGCGGTCCACTACAACAGCGCTTCAACCGCCGATGCGGCCGAAGCAACCGTCGCCGCGATCAAACAAAGCGGCGCCGATGCGCGCGCGTTCCAGGCAAACCTGACGACGGCCGCCGCGTGCGAGAAACTGTTCGACGATGCGAAGAGCGCATTCGGCCGGATCGACATCGCGATCAACACCGTCGGCAAGGTGTTGAAGAAACCGTTCGTCGAGATCAGCGAGGCCGAGTACGACGAGATGTTCGCGGTCAATTCGAAGAGTGCGTTCTTCTTCATCAAGGAAGCGGGCAAACATCTCGAAGACAACGGTAAAGTCGTTACGCTGGTCACGTCGCTGCTCGGCGCGTTCACGCCGTTCTACGCGGCGTATGCGGGCGGCAAGGCGCCGGTCGAGCACTTCACGCGCGCGGCATCGAAGGAGTTCGGCACGCGCGGCATCTCGGTGACCGCGGTCGGGCCTGGCCCGATGGACACGCCGTTCTTCTATCCCGCCGAGGGCGCCGACGCGGTCGCGTATCACAAGACCGCGGCATCGCTGTCGTCGTTCAGCAAGACGGGGTTGACCGATATCGAGGACGTCGTGCCGCTGATCCGCCATCTCGTGACTGATGGGTGGTGGATTACGGGGCAGACGTTGTTGATCAACGGCGGGTATACGACGAAGTAGAGCGATAAGAAAAAACGCCGGCGGACTATATTCTCCGCCGGCGTTTCCTGTTGCTACGCTGCGCGTGTCGCATTGCATCGGACACGGGACAAACGTTACCCCACACTCACCCGTGCCGCTTCATCCTCCGGCCGCTCACCGCCGCGCGCCAGCACCGGCGCGAGCGCCTCGCCCGTATGACTGCGCGCAACGCGCACCAGTTGCTCCGGTGCCGCCGACGCGACGATCGTGCTGCCGCTCGCGCCGCCTTCGGGACCGAGGTCGATGATCCAGTCCGCCTCGGCGATCACGTCGAGATCGTGCTCGATCACGACGACGCTGTGCCCCGCGTTGGCGAGCCGGTGCAGCACGCGGATCAGCTTCGCGACGTCGGCCATGTGCAGCCCGACCGTCGGTTCGTCGAGCACGTACAGCGTGTGCGGCGCCTTCTGCCCACGCCGCGTGATGTCGTCGCGCACCTTGCTCAACTCCGTGACGAGCTTGATGCGCTGCGCCTCGCCACCCGACAGCGTCGGCGACGGCTGGCCGAGCGTCAGATAGCCGAGCCCGACGTCCTTCATCAACTGCAGCGGATGCGAGATGTTCGTCATCGACGCGAAGAACTCGACGGCCTCGTCGATTTCCATCGTCAGCACGTCGCCGATGTTTTTGCCGCGCCACGTGACCGCGAGCGTTTCCGGATTGAAGCGCTGGCCGTGGCACACGTCGCACGGCACCTTCACGTCCGGCAGGAAGCTCATGCCGATCGTGCGCACGCCCTGCCCTTCGCATGCGGGGCAGCGACCATCGCCGGTGTTGAACGAGAAGCGCGACGCGCTGTAGCCGCGCGCCCGTGCTTCGAGCGTTTCGGCGAACAGCTTGCGGATCGTGTCCCACAGGCCGATGTAGGTAGCCGGGCACGAGCGCGGCGTCTTGCCGATCGGCGTCTGGTCGACTTCGAGGACTCGGTCGATCGCTTCCCAACCGGTGATCGACTCGCAGCCGTGCCACGCGTGGCTTACCGTGAACGCGGGCCGCGGTGCGCAACGCGCGAGCACGCTCGAACGGCGGTTCGTGCGCGGCTCATCCTGCTGCACGGCTTTGCGCGCACGCCGCGTCGCCGGCGACGACAGCACCGACCGGCCGACCGCGTCGAGCAGATTGGTCATCAGCACGTCGCGCGCCAGGGTGGACTTGCCCGAGCCGGACACGCCCGTTACCGCGACGAGCCGCCCGAGCGGAATGCCGACGGTGACGTCGCGCAGGTTGTGCAGCTTCGCGCCGTGCACGGTCAACCATTGCTCCGGCACTGCTGGCCGGTTCTTGCGCGGCGGTTCGACCGTGCGCCGCGCCTGCAGCGGATGCGCGATCGGCCGCGCGAGAAACTGCCCGGTCAACGACCCGGGCTGCGCGGCCAGATCGGCGACGCTGCCTTGCGCGATCAGCGTGCCGCCGCGCTTGCCCGCGCCCGGTCCGATATCGATGATGTGATCGGCACGGCGAATCGTATCTTCGTCATGCTCGACGACGACCAGCGTGTTGCCCTTGTCGCCGAGTTTGCGCAGCGCGTTGAGCAGGATCCGGTTGTCGCGCGGATGCAGGCCGATGGTCGGTTCGTCGAGCACGTAACAGACGCCCTGCAGATTGCTGCCGAGCTGCGCCGCGAGCCGGATGCGTTGCGCTTCGCCACCGGACAGACTCGGCGCCGCGCGATCGAGACTCAGGTAGCCGAGCCCGACTTCCTCGAGGAACTGCAGCCGGCTACCGATCTCGCTGACGACGTCGCGTGCGATGTCCGCGTCGCGCCCCGTCAGCTCGAGCCCGTCGATCCACTGGCGCGTGTCGGTCACCGTCCATTGCGCGACGGCGACGATCGCCTCGCCTTCGAACGTCACCGCGCCCGCGACCGGATTCAATCGCGTGCCGCCGCAATCCGGACACGGTTCGTCGCCGACGCCTTCCGGTTCCTGTTCTTCGGACGGCAGGCTTTGTTCGCGGCCGCGGCCGTCTTCGGCGAGTACCGTGTCGTCGTATGCGGCACGCTGTTCGCGCGTGAGCGCGAGGCCCGTGCCGACGCAGGTCGTGCACCAGCCATGCTTGCTGTTGTACGAGAACATCCGCGGATCGAGTTCCGGATAGCTGGTGCCGCACACCGGGCACGCGCGCTTCGTCGACAGCACTTTGACTTCGCCGATCCGCGCGGTGCCGCGGCTTTTGCCCAGCGCGTCATGCAGGCCGTCGAGCGGTGCGAGCAGATGCATCACGCCCTTGCCGATCTCGAGCGTTTCATCGAGCCGGCGACGCAGTTCCGCTTCGTCGTCGGCCGATACGACGAGGTCGGCCACCGGCAGTTCGATCGTGTGTTCGCGGAAGCGATCGAGCTTCGGCCACGGATCGACCGGCACGAACTCGCCATCGACGCGCAGATGCGTATTGCCGCGCGCCTTCGCCCACTTCGCGAGATCGGTGTACACGCCCTTGCGGTTCACGACGAGCGGCGCGAGCAGCCCGACGTGCTGGCCGCGATGATCGCGCAGCAATTGCGCCGCGATCGACTCGACGCTCTGCGCGGCGACCGGCGTGCCGTCGTGAATGCAATGCTGGATGCCGAGCTTCACGTACAAGAGACGCAGGAAGTGCCAGACCTCGGACGTGGTCGCGACGGTACTCTTGCGACCGCCGCGCGACAGCCGCTGCTCGATCGCGACCGTGGGTGGAATGCCGTACACCGCGTCGACCTCGGGCCGGCCGGCTGGCTGCACGATCGAGCGCGCATACGCGTTCAGCGATTCGAGGTAGCGGCGCTGGCCTTCGTGGAACAGGATGTCGAATGCGAGCGTGGACTTGCCCGAGCCGGACACGCCGGTGATCACGTTGAACTTGCCGTGCGGGATATCGACGTCGAGCGCCTTCAGGTTGTGCTCGCGCGCGTTGACGATGCGCACGACACCCTCGCCTTCGACCGCGCGACGCGCCCGCGCCGCCGCGAGTGCGGTTTGCAGCGGCAGGCCCGACGCTGCTGTGTCCGTTTGCGCGACACCGATCGCGCGGTCGTACTGCGTCAGCGCGACGCCGGTGTGCGAGCCCTCGCATTGCTTCACGTCGTCCGGCGTACCCGTGCACAGCACGAGACCGCCGCCGTCGCCACCTTCGGGACCGAGGTCGATCAGCCAGTCGGCCGCGCGGATCACGTCGAGGTTGTGCTCGATCACGATCAGCGAGTGGCCGCCCGCGAGCAGCTTGCCGAACGCGCGCATCAGCTTCGCGATGTCGTCGAAATGCAGGCCGGTGGTGGGCTCGTCGAACATGAAGAGACGGCCAGCGGTTTGCGGTTTCACGGTACGTGCCGGGCGTGCATTGCGTGGCGCCGCCGTTTCGGCGAGGAAGCCCGCGAGCTTCAACCGCTGCGCTTCGCCGCCCGACAGCGTCGGCACCGGCTGGCCGAGCTTCACGTACTCGAGCCCGACGTCGACGATCGGCTGCAGCACGCGCAGCACATCGGCATCGGCCGCGAAATACGCGACCGCCTCGCTGACCGTCAGATCGAGAATGTCCGCGATGCTGAGCGCGCGCGCCGGTGCGCCATGCTCGATTTTCACTTCGAGAATTTCCGCGCGATAGCGGCGACCGTCGCAATCGGGGCAGCGCAGATAGACGTCGCTCAGGAACTGCATCTCGATGTGTTCGAAGCCCGAGCCGCCGCAGGTCGGGCAGCGGCCGTCGCCCGAGTTGAAGCTGAACATGCCGGCGCTGTAGCCGCGCTGCTGTGCGAGCGGCGCCTTCGCGAACAGCTTGCGGATTTCGTCGAACGCGCCGACGTAGCTGGCCGGATTCGAGCGCGCGGTCTTGCCGATCGGCGACTGGTCGACGAACACGACATCGCTGACGTGCTCTGCGCCCGACAGATTGCGGAACGCGCCCGGCGATTCCGTCGGGTTGCCGAAGTGGCGCGCGAGCGCCGGGTACAGCACGTCCTGCAGCAGCGTCGACTTGCCCGAGCCCGACACGCCCGTCACGCAGACGAGCCGCTGCAGCGGAATCTCGACGGTGACGTCGCGCAGGTTATGTTCGGATGCGCCTTCTAGCACGATGCGCGGCGTGTCGTCGGTGACTTCGCGGCGCGCCCAGTGCGCGGCGTCGGCGACGTGCTTGCGACCCGCGAGATAGTCGCCGGTCAGTGTGCCGGCCTTGCGGATATCGGCGGGTGTGCCGTCGTAGATGATCGTGCCGCCGCGTTCGCCAGGACCTGGGCCCATGTCGATCAAACGGTCCGCCGCCAGCATCACCGACGGATCGTGCTCGACGACGACAAGCGTGTTGCCCGCGTCGCGCAACCGATGCATCGCCTCGACGATGCGGTTCAGGTCACGCGGATGCAGCCCGATGCTCGGCTCGTCGAGGACGAACAGCGTCTTGGTCAGCGACGTGCCGAGCGCGGTGGTGAGGTTGATCCGCTGCACCTCGCCGCCCGACAGCGTACGGCTTTGCCGGTCGAGCGTCAGATAGCCGAGCCCCACGTCGCACAGATATTTGAGCCGCGTGCGGACTTCCGCGAGCAGCAGCTTCAACGCGTCGTCGAGCAGCGCGCTCGGTAGCGCGATGTCGTCGAAGAAACGGCGGATGCGCTCGATAGGCAGCAGCATCACGTCGTGCACCGTGAGCCCCGGCAGCGCTTCGAGTTGCGCGCGATTCCAGTCGACGCCGCGCGGCAGGAAACGCTGCGTCGGCGCGAGCACCGAGTCGGCGTTCGCCTTCGTGCCGAGCCGCCATTGCATCGATTCTGTTTTCAGCCGCGCGCCGCCGCAGACTTCGCACGGCGTGTAGCTGCGGTACTTCGACAGCAGCACGCGGATATGCATCTTGTACGCCTTCGATTCCAGGTACTCGAAGAAGCGCTTCACGCCGTACCACTGACTCTGCCACTTGCCGTTCCAGTCCGGCGAGCCGGCGATCACCCAGTGGCGCTCCGCGTCGGTCAGGTCCGCCCACGGCGTATCACGACGGATGTCGGCTTTCGCCGCGTAGCGCATCAGGTCGTCCTGGCATTCTTTCCACGCGGGCGTCTGCATCGGCTTGATCGCGCCGCCGCGCAACGTCTTGCGCGCATCGGGGATGACGAGGCCGAGATCGACGCCGATCACGCGGCCAAACCCGCGACAGGTTTCGCACGCGCCGTACGCCGAATTGAACGAGAACAACGCAGGCTGCGGGTCTGCGTAGCGCAGATCACTGTCGGGGTTGTGCAGGCCGGTGGAGAAGCGCCATATCGTCGCGTCGACGTCGGCGCTGGTCTCTGAGTTGTCGGCCGGCAGCACGTACACGTTCACGCGGCCCGCGCCGCGCTTCAGCGATGCCTCGATCGCCTCGACCGCACGCGCCTTGTCGACGTTGCGCAGCCGGAAGCGGTCCGCGACGACGTCGAGCACCTTGCGCGGGCCTGTGGGCGATGCGACTTCGCGCTGCGCCTGCACGCGCGTATAGCCGCTCGCGGACAGCCATTGCTCGATCTCCGCATCCGACGCGGACTCGGGCAACTCGACCGGAAACGTGACGACGAGCCGCTGATCGTCCGCCTCGGTGCGCGCGAGCAGTTCCGCGTAGATGGTTTCGGGTGTGTCGTGCCGGACCGGCTGCGCGTTGCGCCGGTCGAACAGTTCGGCCGCGCGCGCGTACAGCAGCTTCAGATGGTCGTTCAGCTCGGTCATCGTGCCGACCGTCGAGCGCGAACTGCGCACGGGGTTGGTCTGGTCGATGGCGATTGCCGGCGGCACGCCGTCGACGCGATCCACCTGCGGCCGGTCCATCCGGTCGAGAAACTGCCGCGCGTACGCGCTGAACGTCTCGACGTAGCGCCGCTGGCCTTCTGCATACAGCGTGTCGAACACGAGGCTCGACTTGCCCGAGCCGGACGGCCCGGTGACCACCGTCATTTCACCGGTGTGCAGGTCGAGATCGACGTTCTTGAGATTGTGCTGGCGAGCTCCGCGGATGCGGATGGTTCCGTGAGAGGACAATTTGCTGACCGTCTGAAGGGGTTGATCCGGCTTCAGGACATGGCGCTGCGAGAGCCGGAATTGACCGGAACACTATACTGTATGTTTATACAGTTTTCTACCCTGACTGTAGACGTAACAGCTTTCCTTGCTGGCCATGATGCTCAAAAGTCGTTATCGAGCTTTTCGACGCGTGCGCGTGTCGGTCGTTTTGCCGCTTCGAGAATCTTTCCGTGCTGATCGGTATCGGGATCTGCAATGCCGGCGGCGGAATCGAGCAGGCCCAGTGCCCAGAGTACGGTCAGCAATGTGCCATTCGCGATTCCTGAATCGCCCTGCTCGAGTCGATACAGCGTGCGACGGGTGATCCCGCAGGCACGCGCAAGATCATCCTGGCTCTTGTTCCGCCGGATACGCGCGATACGGATGCGCTGGCCAAGCTCGGTCACGAGCTTTCGCACTTCGTACGGCTCTTGCCTGAATGAGGTTGGAATATCTGTTTGCCCCCTCGGCTGGGAGCCGACCGATACATCTGTGTGGGCCATTATTTACCCAATAGTTGCGTTAATGGGTTAAATATAGCACATCGACGTCAAATCTCGATGTCTGAGTCCAATATCGCCCGCAACCCCTGTTAATGGGTTGTATATAGCCCATTTACGAAGAATCCCAGAGTGGTCGGCGTGGGAGCCGACCGCCACCCGTCAGCCGGCTCACCCATCACACGACGATTCGGTCCCTGTCGTGAAACAGCTGCATCCAGTACGGATAAGGCACATGCGGCTGCGAAACCTGATCCAGACGTTCGGTCTGCGCCGCGCTCAACCTGGTTTGCTGCGCTTCGAGGTTAGCGGCCAGTTGGTCTGGCGTGCGCGCCCACGATGACCGAACTGACTTCGCTGCGCCCCAGAATCCAGGCCAGCGCCACCTGAGCCAGCGCCGCGTTCAATTCCTTCGCGACGTCGCGCGTAACGGGTAGCTCCTGCGTCAGACCTGGTGCGTCGGAGAATCGGAAGGTGTGCGCTCCGCGTGCAGCGGCTCGACATCTTATGCGACGCTCCTCAGCGAAGTGCAGCTGCCACCGCCTCGTCGATCTGCAGCGCGAAACGCGCGTCAACATCGGGGACCGTGTAGCCAATCGACAGTTCCAGATACGCGTCGCCTAGCACCAACTGGACGAATGTCGCTGCCCGGAATGCAGCAGTCGATTCGTCAAGTCGCTTTCGCAGAATTCTTGCGGCGACGGCACGCACGACCTTTGCACCATTTTCGTAAAACACCTGGCCGAGTTCCGGAAGGCGCTCGGCCTCAGCAATGACGGCCCGGTAAAGCCGCAGATTATCCGGCGCGATAAGGCTTCGTGCCAGCAACCATCCCAACTCGCGCAACTCGACTTCGGGTGATCCATCGGATTGCTCGTCCTGAGCGCCGGCAAGAAATCCACCCACCTGAGCGCACATCGAGCTCACCAGACCAACGAAGAGCGCCTCCTTCGACTTGAAGTGGCGGTAGACCGTCTGTTTGCCGACGCCAGCGGCCGCAGCGACATCGTCCATCGTTGCCAGGCCGAAACCCTGGCTTAAAAAAACGTTTTTCGCGCCGTCGAGGATGGCGGACCGCTTGCGGCGTTGCAGCGGGCTCAGGTCGGGGAGAGAAGACGTGTTCATAGAAGATAAATAACAGATCATCCAGCAGTTGACAAGACTACCCAGTCTCGTTTAGATTTGTCAAAACGAGACCGACAAGTCTCGTTTGTGTGATTTATCAACTTTGCAGGCAATCATCAAGGAGAACGCTTTGAAACTGTTCATTACAGGTGGTACGGGCTACATCGGGCAAGCGGTCGCGCGCAAGGCAATCGGCCTCGGCCATCAGGTGACGGCGCTGGTGCGCGACGACAGGTCGGCGGCCGCGAGCGCGCTGGCAGGTCTCGGCGTGAAACTGCATGGCGGCGACCTGCGTGAGCCACAGTCTTTCGCTGCGACTGCCGGTGCCGCTGATGGCGTGGTGCACATGGCGTCGACCAACGATGCTTCCGCCGGTGTTGCCGACAAGGCCGCGGCCGAGGCGATGCTTGCGCATTTGCATCCGGGCGCGGCGTTTGTCTATACGTCGGGCACCTGGGTCTACGGCAATACGGAGGGGGAGCCCGCGACTGAAGCATCGGCGCTGAACCCGACACCACTCGTCGCCTGGCGGCCCGCAGTGGAGCAAGACGTGCTGGCGCTGGCAGCACGCCGCTCGATTGCCGCAGTGATTCTCAGGCCGGCGATGGTGCACGGCTACGGCGGCGGCATCTTCGGCATGCTTGCCGGGATGGTCCGTCAGACCGGCAGTGTGAGGGTCGTTGGCGATGGTCGCAACCACTGGCCTGCCGTGCACGTCGATGATCTCGCCACGGCTTACCTGAACGCGGTGGAGCAGGCAGCGAGCGGGAATGGTCGGGTCACGGGACAGATCTTCAACGTGGTCGCGGAAGATGCCGTTGCCGTTGCCGAAATGGGCGAAGCGATTCGCGCCTCGGTCGGCGCCGACCGCGTCGAATTCTGGCCGCTCGACGATGCTCGCCAATCGCTTGGGCCATTTGCTGACGCACTGGCGCTCGACCAGACGGTAAGCGGCCAGCATGCCCGGCGAGTTCTTGCGTGGGAACCCCACGGCCCGGGCCTGATTGCGGACCTCTCTGTACAGAAGCACTTTCAGCAAAGCAACGGAGCATGACGATGGCGTTCAACACTGCATCTCTCGAATCGATTCTCGCGGCGATCCTGGCGGTTCTGTTCGCGGTTGCCGGGATGGTCAATCTCGCGGGACCCGGCGCGGTGAAGCGCGACTTCGCACGCTGGGGTTATCCGGCATGGTTTCGGTTGCTCTGCGGCACTCTCGAGCTGTTCAGTGCGGCACTTCTTCCTGGACAACAAACCAGAGTCCTGGGCCTGACGCTGGCCGGTGCGATCATCATCGGCGCGCTTTTCACGTTGGTACGAAATCGCGAGCCGTTCCGGCATCTCGCCCCGGCGCTGATGTTCTCGGCACTCGTTGTGGCTACTGTGGCGGTCCGCGGTTGAGGCTTGCTCGCCTTCAGCCGCCCTTCTATCCGATCACCGCATGATCGGCTGCATATAGGAAAGCGGTGATTATCAAACGAGTCGACGAAATCCAGAATGTCTCCATGGTTCCGGGATGAGCCCGAACCGGTCCGCCACCATGCCGTGGCACACCAGCAAGGAGCATCGCAATGGATATCAGGACGAGGGAAACGAGCATTCATGTCACGGAACAGGGTGACGGCGAGCTGGCACTCGTGTTTCTGCACTATTGGGGAGGATCGTCCCGCACATGGGACGCGGTTGCCAGCGAACTGTCGAGCCAGTATCGGGTCATCGCCACCGACCATCGTGGATGGGGAGACTCGGAGGCGCCCGAACGGGGCTACGCGATCGCCGATCTGGCGAACGATGCACAGGATGTGATCGAAGCGATGGGGCTGCGGCGCTACGTTCTGGTGGGTCACTCGATGGGCGGGAAAGTAGCGCAGTTGATCGCATCGCGCCGGCCTGACGGACTCGAAGGTATCGTGCTCGTGGCTCCGTCGCCCCCTTCGCCGATGGCCCTTGCCGACGAGCAGCGCGCGGCGATGGCTGCGGCCTACGATTCGCGCGAATCCATCGAGTGGTTGCTGGACAACGTGCTGACAGCAAATCCGCTCACCCCGACGCAGCGTGATCAGGTCGTCGTCGACAGCCTGCGCGGCGCGCCGCAAGCCAAGGCTGCATGGCCCAACGCCGCAATGCTCGAAGACATCACGGGCCACGTCGGCTCCATCGATGTACCCGTGCTGGTGATTGCAGGCGAACTGGATCAGATCGATCGCGTAGAGACCTTGCAGAAGGAACTGCTGCCCCGGATTGCTGGCGCACGCCTCCATGTATTGCCTGGGACCGGGCACCTGTCGCCGCTCGAGGCTCCTTCTGCGCTCGCGACGGTGATCCGGCAGTTTGTCGGCGAACGGGCATCGAACGGCAATACCGGAAGGCCCAACGCGCCGGAGCAGGTTCCTGTCGCCTTCGATGCCGCATTCAATGCGGGGGATATCAACGGCCTGCTCTCCCTGTTCAACGATAACGCGACGATGCGGATGGCAGACGGTGAAAATGTCGCAAGCGGTCGTCAGGCTTTGCGTCGCCAGTTCTCGCAACTCTTGAAGGCGGGGCCACGCATCCACAACCAGGTGCGGCTGACGCTCGTCAGCGACGACGTCGCACTGGTATTGCTCGACTGGGCGGTGACCGCGACGCTGCCGGATGGTCAGCGCGCCAGTCAATCCGGCACCGCTACGCAGGTGATGACACGTGACGATGAAGGCGTATGGAAGCTACGGATCTCCAACCCGCTTGGGACCAGGCAAACCCTCGAATAGGCCGCTGCCTGGCCACCGCGAAGATTGTCGGACGCGGCGGGTTCGTCGCCGCACGCGGGAGACATAACCGCTGGAACGACGGGTTCGGTGCCTATGCGCGTTTGCTGCCGTGAGCACGGCGTTGGCGCACAGGGCGTGACGGCGCAATGCGATCCCACGGCGGCTCGTCGCCGAATGCAGCTGCAAGATAATCGAGGAAGTGGCGCACCTTGAGAGGTACATGACGTGCGCTCGGATAGACCGCCTGGATCGTCAGTTCCGAAGCGTGGTACTCCGGCAGCAGTTCGACGAGTGTTCCACGCGCGATCTGCTCTCCAAACACGAACGTCGGCCCGTAGACGATACCGGTACCGGCAAGTGCCGCTGCAAGCAGCATCTGGGTGTTGTTGGCGGTCATCCGGCACGGGCCATCGATGACGTGCACGCGATGCTTCGCGTCGACCAGCGTCCAGTCGCCGACGGACACGGCTTCACTAAACGTGAGCCGCGGTGCTTTACGCAGGTCGTCCGGGCTGCGCGGCGTTCCGTGGTCCCGGAGGTAGTCTGGAGACGCACAGATCACCATTCGACAGGGCGCGAGCCGACGCGCGACCAACGTGGAATCGGGCAGGCGTCCGATGCGTACTGCCACGTCCACGCCGGCTTCCAGAAGATCGACATAGCGGTCGCTTAGCGACACTTCGATGTTTACGTGCGGGTACGCTTCCAGGTATTTCGCGAGGAGTTCACCGAGATGCATTGTCCCGAAGGTGACGGGAGCGGCGATTCTCAGCACGCCACGGACGGTTCCGCTAGCATCGCTCGCCTCGCGATTTGCCTCGTCGCAGGCTTCCAGAATTCGCCTGCATCGCTCGTAATAGGCGTGACCGACATCAGTCAGACGCAGGCGGCGCGTAGTGCGCTGGAGCAACCTCGCATTCAGCCCGGCTTCGATCGCGCTGACGTACTTGCCGGCCATCGCCGCGGATAACCCAAAGCGTCGCGCCGCCGCCGCGAAACTGCCTTCGTCGACGGCCGCGACGAACACTCCCATTCCAGTCAAGCGGTCCATTCGTTCCTCAATTCGATAGCGAGGCTATCGGACAGGTGAGCACGGAACAGAATTATCGACTGAATGGGAGGTCAATGGTTTCGGCTACCGGGACTTTGGTAAGCGTCGTCTGGTGGTTGCAGAGCGGACATCGACAGTCCCTCTCCAGGCGAGCTGGCCTGCGCTTATCCCTGGTTCTTCAGGCCCAGCACCTCGATGGCTTCGATCGCCGGTGGTACCGCGAAGAGTTCACCGGCTTTTGCCATCAGCGCCTGGGCTATCGGCCCTTGCAGATGAGCTTGCCGGTTGGGCTCACTCTCGAAGGCGTCAAAGATGCCGAACGAACTGGGCGAAAGCCGCAGCGCGAACCAGATCGGTGTCGTTTCCTCCCTGTTCGCCATTTCGAGCCCAGCCGCGAGGAAGTCGGCGACTGCCTGCTCCTGGCCCGGTTTGGCTTCCAGGCGGACGAAAAGTGCGAATTTGATCATAAGAAAAACCTCCAGTCAGGTTGCGCCGCAGAGGACGCGTAGGGGACCTGTTGGACTTTATGGGAAGATATCTGGCCGCCATATTGGCTCGATTGACATCTTTGATAGGAATCTTGCCATGAAGATCGTTGTCCTGGCGCTGGAGGGGGTGTTCGACACCGGACTCGCTACGATCCTCGACGCGTTCACCACGGCGAACGAACTCAGCGTCCTGACGCCCAACCCCGGCCAGAAATTCGCCGTCACGATCGGCGGCGTGCGTTCAGACGTCTTGACCGCCCAGGGGCTCCGCGTGCCGGTGACTCCGCTTGCCGACTGTCCGCTGCCGGATTGGGTCATCGTCCCGGCAATCGGTACCAAAACACCGGGTCCGCTGCAGCAGGCATTGACGCGCGAGGATGTCGCGGAGGCTGCGACGGCGCTGCGCGCCTGGGACGCGAGGGGCGTGTGCATCGCGGCCGCTTGCGTCGGCACGTTCCTGCTGGCCGAAAGCGGCCTGCTCGATCACCATGAGGCTACGACGAGCTGGTGGCTGGCGCCGCTATTCCGTCAGCGCTACCCGGCCGTACACCTTGACGCGCGGCGAATGGTGGTGCCGTCAGGCAGGTTTGCGACCGCCGGAGCGGCGCTCGGCCATATCGATCTCGCGCTCTGGCTGATCCGGCAGGCGAGTCCGGAGCTCGCGGCGCTGGTCGCGAGTTACCTCATCGTCGACGCCAGACCGTCGCAATCGGCCTACGCGATTTCTGACCATCTTGCCCATGCTGACCCGCTGGTCGCCCGCTTCGACCGCTGGGCACGCGAACGCCTTGACCAGGGATTCAATCTGGATCTGGCGGCTAGCGAACTCGCCACGAGCAAGCGAACGCTTGCCCGACGTATCCGCGACGTACTGGGCAAGACGCCGGTTGCCTACGTGCAGGATCTCAGGATCGAGCAGGCCGTACACCTGCTGAAAACCAGCGACACCAGTGTCGAGCAGATCGCCGGCATGGTCGGATATGCCGACGGGGTCACGCTTCGCACTCTGCTGCGCCGCCGCCTGGGCAAAGGCATTCGTGAGATCAAGGCCAACTACTAGCTGCTCCCGAATCTGTGCCCCTGGTGATCACCTGTATCGCCGCCTCCGCACGGCGACACCTCACCGCTCACGACTACCCCGCCGCACGACCGCCAACACCCGCCCTCGCCTGCCTGCGCCGATAAACCGTGTCCCGCGACGCGAGCCAGTAATACAGCGGCGACGTGAGCAGCAGCCCGATCACCCACGACAGATCCGCGCCGTCGAGATACTTCGGCACCGGGCCCGCATACATCGGCGTGTTCATGAACGGGATCTGCACGACGATGCCGATCCCATAAGCGATCAGTGCCTGCGGATTAAAGCGGCCGTAGATGCCGCCGTCCACCCGGAAGATCGACTGGATGTCGTACTTCCCCTTGTGAATCACGTAGAAGTCGATCAGGTTGATCGCGGTCCACGGCACCAGCACGACCAGCAGCGCGAGCACGAGATCGACCAGGTTGCCGACGAAGTTCGTCGACGCGCCGATCGCGCCATAGCAGCACGCGAGAAGAATCACGATCGACAGCACGGCACGCGACTTCGCGGTCGGAATCCAGCGATACGCGAACGTCTGCAGCGACGTGATGCTCGCGAGGACCGCGCCGTACAGATTCAGCGCGTTGTGGCTGATCACGCTCAGCAGGAAGAGGACGAGCATCGGTAGCCCGAGCGGTCCGGTGGCCTGCTTGACGGCGTCCATCGTGTCGGCGCCGGGCGGCACCGCGAGCACCGCCACCGCACCGAAGACAAACGCGAGCGTCGAGCCGATCGTGCAGCCGAGATACGTCGCCCAGAACGTCGACGCGACGCGCACGTTCTGCGGCAGATAGCGTGAATAGTCGGACACGTATGGCGCGAACGCGATTTGCCAGAGCGCCGACAACGAAACAGTCGCGAGCCAGCCGGCGATGTTGAAGCCGCCGCGCGTCAGAAAATCGCCGGTGGTCAGATGCGTGAGGATATAGCCGAACCCGACGAAAATACCGATGCCGAGTACCCATGTCCCGATGCGGTTCAGCATGTGGATGAAGCGATACCCGATGATGCCGATCAGCCCCGATCCCACCGCGCCGATCACGATGCCGACTGGAACCGGCACGCTGTTTTCGATGCCGTGCAGCGACTTCCCGGCGAGCACGATATTCGATGCGAAGAAGCCGACGTACATCACGCCTGCGATCAGCGTGACGAGCAGCGCGCCCCATGAGCCGAACTGTGCGCGGCTCTGGATCATTTGCGGAATGCCCATCTGCGGACCCTGCGCGGAATGCAGCGCCATCAGCACCGCCGACCGCCTGCCCGACGACGATCGCGACGATGCCCCACAGCAGGTTCAGGTGAAAGATCTGTACGCCGAGCGCGCCGGTGACAATGGGCAGCGGCGCGATGTTGCCGCCGAACCAGAGCGTGAACAGATCGCGCACTTTACCGTGACGATCTTCGGGCGGCACGTAGCCGATGGTGTGTTTTTCGATTAGTGGTGAGGTGGTGTGTTCTGTCGTGGTCAAAGTTTGTCTCCTATTCCAGCACTCTCAGCGGGCGGTCGCAAGATGCTCCATCAACCGCTCCAACATCGCCTCGCAAGCATCCATCTGTTCGACGCTCACAAACTCATCCGGCTTATGCCCCTGATCCATACTCCCCGGTCCGCACACCACCGCGGGAATACCGGCTTGATCGAAGAGCCCGCCTTCAGTACCAAACGCGACCGTAGCGAATTCCGTGGAGCCGCTGAGCAACGCCAGCAAACGCGCCGCTTCGCTATCAGGCGAAGTCGCGAGCGCCGGGTAAGCCGACAGCGGCTGCAACCGGATGTCCGTGTCCGACTTCACCGCGCGCATCTTCGGCAGCAACTCGGCGTCGGCATAGGTCTGCAATTCATCCGCGACAACTTGAGCATCGAAGCCCGGCAGCGCACGCACTTCGAAATCGAATTCGCATTCCGCCGGCACGATGTTGAGCGCACGGCCCCCTTTGATCGTGCCTGTCTGCACCGTCGAATACGGCGGGTCGAAACGCTCGTCGTGATGTTCGGGCTGCGACAGTTGCTCGCCGATCTGCTCCAGACGATTGATCAGACGCGCCGCGTATTGAATCGCGTTGACGCCATACGGCGCGTAGGCCGAATGGCAAGGCGCGCCCTTCACGCTACAGCGCATCGCCAGCTTGCCCTTGTGACCCAGCACCGGCTTCAACTCCGTCGGCTCGCCGATCAGACACAGAACCGGCCGGTGCGGACGTTTCTCGAGGTCCGCCAGCATCGATCGCACGCCAAGGCAGCCGACTTCCTCGTCGTACGAAAACGCGAGATGCACCGGTAACTCCAGCTCACGTTCGCGTTCGACGAACCGCGGCACCGCCGCCAGCACCGACGCGATGAAGCCCTTCATGTCCGCGGTACCGCGACCGTACAGACGCCCATCCCGTTCGGTGAGCGCGAACGGCTCGACGGTCCACGCCTGGCCATCGACCGGCACCACGTCGGTATGCCCCGACAGCACGATGCCGCCGCGATCGCGCGGGCCGATCGTCGCGAACAGATTGGCCTTGGTCCGCTCGGCGTTGTAGAACAGTTCGCTTTCGACGCCAAGATCGGCGAGGTATTGCCGGATGAAATCGATCATCTCCAGATTCGAATCGCGGCTGACGGTCGCAAAGCCGATCAGCCGTTCGAGCAGCGCGCGGCTGGAGCGGTCATTCATCGCCCGGCACTCCGTAGCTTGGCGCAGCGGTCGGATTCAACGCGCGCGTCACGTAGTCCTGCATCTGCGGCTGGTACGCGGTCCACAGATCGTGGAGCTTGCCGAGCGGATCGTCATCGGCCCAATCGATGCGCAGATCGACGAGCGGCCAGCTCTGGTCACCCATGATTTTCAGCGCCGCCGAATGCACGGGGCCCGCTTCGCCACCGGCCGACATCGCCGCATGCATCGCGGCGAGCAGACGCTCGGCGAGCGCGCCGGATGCGTTCTCGAACGCCGGAATCATCGCGTCGATCACGTGAACGCCCGCCAGCATGTTCCCCGCTGCCACGCATTGCGCACCGGCTACCGCGTGATACGTGCCGAGCGCTTCCTTGCCGCTAAAGAACGCCGTGCGGCCGCGTGCATCGATCACGGTCACCTGTCGATACTCGCTCCACGCGCTCGAACCGAGCGCATGTTCCAGCGCGGCGGCGGGATCGAGTCGTGCATGTTCGAGCGAATCGAGAATCTGCGGACCGAGCGCGGGCAGCGTGACGTTCTGCGTCGCCACCGCGCCGACGCCGGCGCGCACCCATGGACAGCGCGCGCCCACCGCGATACTCGAAGAACTGATCGCGATGCCCAGTTGCCCGGTTTCCTCGCAACGTCCGACGATCGAGAATGTCATGTTGGCTCCTCAGGCTTGCGGCGGTGTCCATCCATCGGGAATCACCGCGATCACGTCGATCTCCATCAACCATTGCGGCTGACCCAAAGCAGTCACGACGAGGCCCGTGGAAATCGGGAACACGCCCTTCAACCACTTGCCCACTTCCTGATACACCGGCTCGCGATAGCGGATGTCGGTGAGATACGTCGTCGTCTTGACGATGTGCGACAGGTCGCTGCCCGCCTCTTCCAGCAGTTGCTTGAGGTTCTTCATCGCCTGCTCGGCCTGGGCGCGCGGATCGCCGAGTCCGATCAGACGGCCGTCGAAATCCGTCCCGACCTGACCGCGCACGTAGACGGTATTGCCCGCGCGCACGGCCTGGCAAAGATCGTTATCGAGCGTCTGGTTCGGGTACGTATCCTTCGTGTTGAACATGCGGATACGGGTGTGCGTAGGTTGGCTCATCGATGCACCTTGATTTCAGAAGTAAAAGGAACGTGGTGTAGGACGTGTACACGTTTCAGCGCACGCCGAGCGCGCCGATCGTGCTGACGTGGCGAACCCGAAAACCGGTCGATGCATCCGCGGCATTTTCATCATGTGACTGTTCCGCACGAGGTTGCGACCCGTCGTATTGAGCGAGATATTTGCGCTGCGTGCCGATGTGGTCGGCGATATGCTTCGCGTCGTGCCAGACGCCCCAGATAAAAGCGGAGCCGCGACGCGACAGCCACGGCAGGCCAAGAAAATAAACGCCTGGCTCTTTCGACACGCCGCGCTGATGTTTCGGCTTGCCCTTGTCGTCGAATGCATCGACCTGCAGCCAGCTGAAATCGACCGCATAGCCGGTGGCCCAGACGATCGACGTCACGCCCGCCCCGGCGAGATCGAGTTCGAGAATCGGATGCGTCACGCACTCCGGATCCGCGGGGATGATGCGCACGTCGGGATCGTCGGGAAGATCGAGGCCGTTGCGCACCGCGTACGCGTCCGCGGCATCCAGCAGCGACAGATAGTTCTCGTCGCCGCGCGCGATGTTCTCCGCGAGATCCGCTTCGAACGTCGCGATGCCATCGTCGAACGAACGGGTCAGCCCGACGAGCGTGATCCCCTGATGCGCGAGCCGCCGGAAGTCGACCGTGTGGCCGCCGCGCGCACCGCTCACCGCGATCGTCACGTGTTCGCGGCCCGCCCGCATGACCTCGGCATCCCACTCGCCGAGCACGCCCAGCCACCAGCAGAAATCGCGTCCGCGATACGCGCGTGGCGGACGTTCGTGCGGCCCGACCGACAGATAGACCGGCCTGCCTGAACGCTGCAGTTCGTCGGCGATCTGCACGCCCGATGAACCCGCGCCCACCACCAGCACAGCGCCGGCGGGCAATTGCGCCGGGTTGCGATAGTCGGCGGAATGAATCTGCGTGAGGTGCCCGGTTTTCGGCGCAACAGAGGGAATCAAGGGACGCTGGAACGGCCCGGTCGCGACGACCACGCGATTGGCCTCGATCGTGCCGTCCGACGTATCGACGGTGAAACCTGGCCGGCCCACATTGCGCACGACCTTCGTCACTTCCACACCGGTGCGGATCGGCGCGTCGAACTTCCCTGCGTAGGCGGCGAAGTAATCAGCGACCTGATCCTTCGATGCGAACGCGTCCTGATCGACGTCGGCGAACTCGAGATTGGGAAAGCGGTCGTGCCAGGCGGGACCGTTCGCGACGAGCGAATCCCAGCGCCCCGTGCGCCAGCGCTCGGCGATGCGATCGCGCTCCAGCACGAGATGCGGTACGCCAAGCCGGCTCAGATGTTCGCTCATCGCGACGCCGGCCTGACCGGCGCCGACTACGAGCGTGTCGATTGACGTTGCTTCGACTGTCATGGCTGTGTCCTTCTGAAAGACGGATTGATTCGGTGCGACCACCAACCCAGGGGTCGCTTGTCTCCGTCAAAATCTACGCGTGTCTGCAGAATCTGAAAAATATATTTAAAAAATGCATAGCATCAGGTTTGGCTATGCAAGATTTTTTTGACCGCCTCACAATGTCGTGCACCGAAAGTCCGCACAGGAAGCACCCTCGATGGAAAACCACCCGCTGCGCTACTCGCTGCGCCAGTTGCGCTATTTCGTGGTCACGGCGGAAGCGCTGTCGTTTACCGCCGCGGCAAAACGGCTGCACATCTCGCAGCCGTCGATCTCGACCGCGCTCGCGGACCTCGAAGTGTCGTTCGGCGTACAGCTCTTCATACGGCATCACGCGAGCGGTCTGTCGCTTACGCAGGCGGGACGCGATCTGCTCGGGCAAGCGCGCAATCTGCTGAAGATCGCCGAGGAACTGCAGACCACCGCGAAGGAAATGGACGGCGGCATGACGGGCGCGATCGCGCTCGGCTGTCTCGTCTCGCTGGCACCGCCGTTGTTGCCCGGACTCATCAGCCGCTTCACGAGAGAACACGCGGGCATTTCGTTTCGCACCGTCGAAGCGCATCAGGACGGTCTGTTCAAGGGTCTGCACGACGGTTCGCTCGATATCGTGCTGACGTATAGCCTCGATCTGACCGAGGACATCGCGTTCACGCCGCTGTTGCCGCTGCCGCCTTACGCGATCCTGCCGGCCACGCATCGGCTGGCCCGTGCGCGCGGCAAGGTCTCGCTGGCCGACCTGCTGCCCGAGCCCTACGTGATGCTCGATCTGCCGCACAGCCGCGAGTATTTCGCCGCGCTGTTCGATGCGGCCGGCAGCCGGCCGGTGCCCGCGTTCCGTTCGTCGCAGCCGGAAGTCGTACGAGGAATGGTCGCGAACGGTCTCGGCTACAGCATCCTCAACTTTCCGCTCAAATCGACCCGCACTGTCGATGGCGAGGACTTCGTCATTAAACGTTTCAAGGAGAAGGTCAACGCGACGACGCTCGGCATCGCGCAGTCGCGCACGATGAAGCCGCGTCAGGTGGTGCAACGCTTCGCGTCGTTCTGCGAGACCTACATCCGGCGGCTTCATATCAATACGTGAGCAGCACTGGCTCTGTATAGGTAAAAGCTCTGCTTTGTATCCGAAAACAATATTTTGGCTGGCAATTTGGCTTGATAGATTGAGTCCATGTTGAAGCGATGCGGCGGCGCACCGGCAAAGAGCCCCGCGTTGCCGCTTTCACGGGGAAGAAACGCGGAGGGCCCATGGCTAACCCGGCAAGGACGATCACGGTGCAGGCGCTCGTCGACGCGTTGCGGACGGGTTGCGAGCGGCCATTCGGTGACGCGCATGCGATGCCGCCGTGTGTCTATACATCGCCCGAATTCCTGTCGCTCGAAGAACGCAACATCTTTGCGCGCGACTGGCAATGCGTGGGCCGCGCGAGCGCGCTGAAAGAACCCGGCGACTATCTGACGGCGCACATCGTCAACCAGCCGGTCGTCGTGATGCGCAACGAGCGGATGCAGCTGCGGGCCATGTCGAACGTCTGCCTGCACCGGATGTCGGTGCTGCTCGAAGGACGCGGCAACGTGCGCCGGATCGTGTGCCCGTATCACGCATGGAATTACTCGCTCGATGGCGCGCTCACCGGTGCGCCGCTGATGGACCGGCAGGCGAGCTTCTGCAAGGAAAACTACCGGCTGCCCGCCGTGCGCTGCGAGGAATGGCAGGGCTGGGTGTATGTAACGCTCGACGAAAACGCGCCGCCCGTTCGTACGCAGCTCGCCGAACTGAGCGAACTGATCGGCGCTTACGGCATGTCCGACTACGTCGAGACCTTCCATGAAGAGCACGTGTGGGACACCAACTGGAAGATCCTCGCGGAAAACTTCATGGAGAGTTACCACCTGCCGATGCTGCATCGCGCGACGGTGGGCCCGCATTCGCGGCTCGAAGAAATGGAATGTCCGCCAGGTCACGCCGCGTTCAACTACCATTGGATTACGAAGGAAGCGTCGCTGCCGATCGGCAATGCGCATCCGGACAACACGCGTCTCACGGGACACTGGCGCAAGACCACCGCATTGCTCGCGATCTACCCGACGCATCTGGTCACGCTGACGCCCGGCTACTTCTGGTACCTCGTGCTGCAGCCGCGAGGCGTCGACCGCGTGCATATCCGTTTCGGCGGAGGGCTCGCGCCGGAGTTCATCGCCGATCCCGAAGCGGTCACACACATGGCGACGCTGAAAAAACTGCTCGACGAAGTGAACGCAGAAGACCGGCGCGGCGTAGAGGCGGTGTTTCGCGGCGTGCATGCACCGCTCGCGAAGCCCGGTCATCTCAGCCATCTCGAACGCCCCAACTATGACTTCGCGCGCTACCTCGCGGGCAAAGTCGACACGGACTAAAGCACATTGAGCACACCGGCACCTGGACAGGACGCGATCACGATGTCAAATCTTTCCTACATCTCGTTCTCGGGCGTGAGCAAATCGTATGACGGCGCGCATTACGTCGTCGACGATCTGAACCTCGACGTGCACAAGGGTGAATTCCTGTCGCTGCTCGGACCGTCAGGCTCGGGCAAGACGACCACGCTGATGATGCTCGCGGGCTTCGAATCGCCGACGCACGGCGAGATCCGCCTCGACGGACGACGGCTCGACGACAAGCCGCCGCATCAGCGTGACATCGGCATGGTGTTCCAGAACTACGCGCTGTTCCCGCATCTGACGGTCGCGGAGAACGTCGCGTTTCCGCTTTCCGTCCGGCACGTGAGCCGCGCCGAGCAAAAAACGCGCGTGAAGCGCGCACTCGAGATGATCGAGTTGCCGCATCTGGCGAACCGCCGTCCCGTGCAACTCTCCGGCGGCCAGCAGCAGCGCGTGGCACTTGCGCGCGCGCTCGTGTTCGAACCGAGCGTCGTACTGATGGACGAACCGCTCGGCGCACTCGACAAGCGCCTGCGCGAAACGATGCAATACGAAATCATGCGGCTGCATCGCGAGCTGTCGCTGACGATCGTCTACGTGACGCACGATCAAGCCGAAGCGCTGACGATGTCGGACCGCGTCGCCGTGTTTTCCGACGGACGCATCCAGCAGGCCGCCACGCCCAGCGAGCTTTACGAGAACGCGCAGAACGCATTCGTCGCGAACTTCGTCGGCGAGAACAACGGGTTGACGGGACGCGTCGCCGACGTAACCGACGACCTCGCGACGCTCGTGCTCGCGGACGGCAACGCGATTCGCGGCCGTTGCGAACACGGCCTGCAATCCGGCGACGAGGCGATGCTCGCGCTGCGCCCCGAGCGCGCGCATATCGCGGGCCCGGAAGGCACGCACGTCGACGACCAGAACAACGTGGTGCGCGCGCATGTCGACGAGCTGGTGTATTGCGGCGATCACCATCGCGTGCACCTGACGCTCGGCTCGCGCGACGGCCTCGTCGTCAAGGTGCCCAATACGCAGCGTCACGCACTGCCGTCACCGGGCAGCACGATCGACATCGCCTGGCGCCACGACGACTGCAAGATCCTCGCAATGGACGCACCGCGCAGCACATCCACAACCCGCCCCACCCTACCGCCGTCCTCTTCCATCATCACGACCGCTACAGCAGGAGCCAACTGACATGCGCACCTTCATCCAATCACAATGCGCCGTATTTGCAGCACTCGCTTTTACCACCGTTGCCGTTCACGCCGCGGAGACGCTTTCCGTCGTGACGTTCGGCGGCGCCTACGAGGCGGCTGCCAAGAAAGCGTACTTCGAGCCGTTCACGCAGGCGACCGGCGTGGACTTCTCGACCGAATCGTATGACGGCGGTCTCGCCAAACTCTCCGCGATGGAACAGGCGAAGAACACCACGTGGGACCTGATCGACCTCGAAACGAACGATGCGATCACCGCGTGCGACGAAGGTCTGCTCAAGAAGTTCGACCGGAAGACGATCGGCAAGACGAGCGATTTCATTCCCGGCTCGATCAGCGATTGCGCGGTAGCGAGCATGGTGTGGTCCACGGTCTACGCGTACGACGCGAGCAAGCTCAAGACCGCGCCGACAACCGTGAACGACTTCTTCGATCTGCAGAAATTCCCCGGCAAGCGCGGCCTGCGCAAGTCGCCGAAGGTCACGATGGAATGGGCTTTGATCGCCGATGGCGTCGATCCGAAGGACGTCTACAAGGTGCTCGGCACGCCGGCTGGCGTCGATCGCGCGTTCAAGAAACTCGACACGATCAAGAAGAGCATCGTGTGGTGGGAGGCAGGCGCGCAGGCACCGCAGCTGCTCGCGGACGGCGCGGTCGTGATGACCCAGGCGTACAACGGCCGCATCAGCGATGCCGCGCAGAAGGACAACAAGCCGTTCAAGTCGGTCTGGGACGCGCAGGTCTACGACTACGACTGGTGGGGCGTTCCGGCAGGCTCGAAGCACGCCGACACTGCTGCGAAGTTCATCGTCTTCGCGTCGCAGCCGAAGCAGTATGCGGACCTCACCAAGTACATCGCGTATGCGCCGCCGCGCAAGGATGCGGTCGCGCTCATCGACAAGCAGCGCCTCGCCGATCTGCCGACCTCGCCCGCGAACTTCAAGCGTGCGCTGCAAATCAACGCAGGCTTCTGGGCCGACAACGCGGACCAGATCAACAAGCGCTTCCAGGTGTGGCTGACGCAGTAACGTCAACGTCGAACGAAGGCTCAACTTGACTACTAGCATGCCCGTGTCGGCTCAGACCGCGGCCCAAGGCTCTCCAACGGGAGCCGACGGCCGCGCGTCGTATCGAAAGGCGCGGCGCCGCGCATCGCTGCAGGCGCTGTTGCTCGCGTTACCGCTGATCGTGTTTCTACTGTCGACGTTCATCGCACCGATCGCGCTGCTGCTCGCGCGCAGCGTGCAGAACCGCGAAGTGCCCGACAGCATGCCCGCGCTGACACGCGCGCTCAATGCATGGGACGGCCACGGTGTGCCCGACGAGCATACGTTCGCGCTGCTCGCCACGGGACTCAGGGACGCGCAGCAAAACGAACAGCTCGGCAACGTCGCGCGGCGTCTGAACTTCGCGCAGGCCGGGTTTCGCAGCCTGTTCCTGCGCACCGCGCGTCAGTTGCCGACGGACGCGCCGCCCGCATGGAAGCCCGCGCTGATCGAACTCGACGAACGCTGGGGGGCACCGGAAACCTGGCGCCTGCTCAAACGCGCGGCCGCGTCGCCGACGCCGGACTATCTGCTCGCCGCCGTCGATGCGCAGGTGACGCCGCAGGGTTCAGTCGCCTCCTTGCCGGACAACGCGTCGGTCTATCGGCAGGCCTTTTTGCGAACGATCTCGATCAGCGGATCCGTCACGCTGCTGTGCCTGCTGCTCGGTTACCCGGTCGCGTGGCTGCTCGCGAATCTCCCCGCAAAAAGCAGCAACCGGCTGATGCTCTTCGTGATCGTACCGTTCTGGACGTCGCTGCTCGTGCGAACAACTGCATGGTATGTGCTGCTGCAGCCAGGCGGCGTCATCAACAGCCTGCTGATGGGACTTCATCTCACGACGCATCCCGTGCCGCTCGTATTCAATCGCGTGGGCGTGCTGATCGGCATGACGCACATCCTGCTGCCTTATATGATCCTCGCGATCTATTCGGTGATGAAGGGTGTGTCGCCCGTGTACGTGCGCGCGGCGCAATCGCTCGGCGCGCATCCGTTTACCGCGCTGGTCCGCGTGTACATCCCGCAGACGCTGCCGGGTGTCGGCGCGGGCTGCTTCCTCGTCTTCGTGCTCGCGCTCGGCTACTACATCACGCCTGCCTTGCTCGGCGGCGCAGGCGACGAGATGATCAGCCAGCTCATCGCGCTGCAGACGAACACACAGCTCAACTGGGGGCTCGCCGGCGCGCTGTCGGCGTACCTCGTGATCTTCACGGCGATTTTCTATTTCGTGTTCAACCGGCTGGTCGGCATCGACCGGCTGCGGTTCGGTTGAGTGCCCCGTACAGGACCCGACGACATGCAGGATCAACGCAACAAGGTGCTGACGGAACGCATCGCTTCGCGCTGGGTGCGCCTGCATACCGCGGTCGTGCTGTTCTTTCTGATCGCGCCGATTCTCGCGATCATTCCGCTGTCGTTCAATTCGGGGGCGTACTTTTCGTACCCGATGCAGGGTTTTTCGCTGCGCTGGTACGAACAGGCGCTCACGAGCCCGGACTGGCAGCGTTCGCTGCTGAACAGCATCGGCATTGGCGCCGCGTCGACGCTGATCGCCACCTGCCTCGGCACGCTCGCTGCGCTGGGCCTGAGCCGCACGCAGTTTCCACTGCGCTCGCTGATCATGCCTATCATCATCTCGCCGATGATCGTGCCGATCGTCGTCGTTGCGGCGGGCTTCTATCTGATCTTCGCGCCGCTCGGGCTCGTGAATTCTTATCCCGGTGTCGTGCTCGCGCATGCGGCACTCGGCACGCCGTTCGTCGTGATCACCGTCACCGCGTCGCTGCTTTCGTTCGATCAGAGTCTGCTGCGCGCGTCGTCGGGCCTCGGTGCGACACCGTGGGTGACGTTCAGGCGCGTGACGCTGCCGCTCATCACGCCGGCGGTCGCGACCGGCAGCGTGTTCGCGTTCGCGACGTCGTTCGACGAAGTGATCGTGATTCTGTTTATCGGCGGGCCGGAGCAAAAGACCGTGCCGCGGCAGATGTGGAGCGGCATCCGCGACTCGATCGATCCATCGATCCTCGCGGTCGCGACGATGCTGATCGTGTTCGCGGTGCTGCTCTTCGCGAGCATTACGTGGCTGCGCGGCCGTACGGCTGCGGCGAGCCAGGCGCTCGTCTGAAGCCGCACGTCGAAACGTAGGCGCGCCGCGCCCGGATCAGGTCGTCGCGAGACCCGATTGCTGTGCCGCCTGCATGACCTTCGTCACGTAGGTCGGGTCCCCGGTGCCGGCGGGTGTCGAGTTCAGATTGTTGACGTCGACGCCGTTCGGGCCGGAGTTGTACGCGCGCAGCGCAGCCTGCGTGTTGTCGCCGAATTGCGTCGACAGCGCCTGCATGTATTTCGCGCCCGCCATGATGTTGTTGCCCGGGTCCGAGATGTTGCCGCCGCCGTACTGCTGGAACTCGTTGTCTCCGAGTTGCATCAGGCCGCCGCCGGGCGTGTTCGCGATCCCCTTCGACTCCTGCCAGATCTGTCCCGCGAGAATACCGGGCGGGACGCCGGTGGCGTCCGAGGCTGCCGCGATCTGAGTGCTGTACTTGCTCGCGACCTGGGCCGGCGTCAGGTCGGTGCCAGGGGCCGCAGTCACGTCTCCCACCGACGATGTCCCCGAAGACGGCGCTGACCCTGCCGGCGGCTGCGTGGCTGGCGGCGTCGCTGCCAGCGTCTGTGGAGGCGTCGCTCCTCCTGCTCCTCCCGCGCCTCCCGTGGACGGCGGCACCGACCCGCTCGATGCGGCCAGTTGCGGCATCGACGAACCCGGTGACGATCCCGGCGAGGCCCCGCCGACCGACGGCGTACCGCCGCTGTCGTTCGAGCCACCCTGCATCTGCTGCAGCAGGAACTGGATCATCTGCAGCAACTGCTCGAGAAACTGCATGCTCTGCGTCGACGAGCTCTGCGACGGATCACCCAGGCTGGTGTCCAGAGACAGAGATTGATTCCCATTGATGTTGATCATGCTCCACTCCCGCGCACGGTTGACTTGCGATGATTATCGGGCGGTAGTTTGCTGGGCACGAAGAGGCGATGCGAAGTGACGGATGGGGATGCGAAGCGGGAGGTCGAAGTGCGGGGTCGACTGCGTCACGACTTTCGACCGTCCGCGCTTCGCACCCCGCGCGCATCATTCGCAACGCGTCGATCGCAGCAAGCCGGGCCGCGATACCGTCGGGACACGCAATATGCCCGTATCGAGAAATTCCAGTATGCCGATCCAGTCCCCCGCAGCGCTTCCGGTCTCGTCGCTTCCGCCGTCATCCCATACACCCGCGCCTCGAACGTCGGTCTCAGGACCGACTGCGCCTGAACGTTCCCGTCCCTCGATCAGCGAAGGACCGCTCGGACCCATCGCCGAACGGCGGCGATCGTCGGTCGCATCGACGATCTCCGTTTCGTCCGTGTCCGCCACGCTAAGCGAAAACAAGGTAGCCAACATCACGGCGAGAGCTATTAGCGAAGCGCAGCGGGAATTGACCGACGTCGAAAAGATCATCTGCAAGCAATACATGAGCGAAGATCACCTCAGGTCGATCACTGTTGCCTCGAAGATGATGGGGGTAGCGATAAGCTTCCGGCCTGCCGGCGAGGCGTCGCTTAAGCGTCAAGCCGAGGGCGCGCCCACCAAGGGACACGACATTCTCGAAAAGACGGTCAAGCTCAGCAAGCTGGAAGAGGTTTACGGCAAGGCTGCGGCGCAGACCCGCCTGGAGCAGATGGAGAAAAACGATATCGACGGATTCGTCGGCCATTGGGGCGAGCATGGTTTGCTCGGGCTGTACGTCGACCCTGACGCCGAGAAAAACGAAAATCTCGCGCCGTTCCTCGAGAAGCTTCCGGACGGAAAACTCTACTATCCCATCGATCACGACAAGCTCGAGGAAAGCCTGGCGCCGCTGCGAGCGCACGAACCGGACTGGAAGAAAAAGGTACTCACCGGAGACTGCGACATACACGACATGATCAATCTCCAGGGTAACCGGAGTCCGATCACCGCGGGCAGCGCCGACGAACAGCGTGTACGACAGGCAATCAATACGGCAGTCGCCGCAACGGATCCCAACCGCCCGCTCGATGCACCCGCCATGGCAATCGTTCAGCACGGGCCGCAATACAACTATGTGGCCTACATGAAGTCGATTGAAAGCGGCAAGCCGATCGACGACAACGTCGCCAGGCCTTCGCTCCCGGTCGCCATGTGCGTCCGCGGAACATGGAGCATCATCTCGACGGAAAAGGAACTCGGGAAATTCTATAAAAGCCTGGGCGTGGAAATCAAGGACGGCTGGAATGCCGGCGATACCGGGTCGCGTCGATCGTCGCTCGCTGGGCCCCATAGCAATGAATCTTCGCCCGCCCCTTCACGACGTGGTTCGATGCAAACGCAGGCGCGGGCGCAGGCCGACGGTCGTCGTCCGTCGCTTCCCCTCATTTTTGCGCGCCGCAACTCGGTTCAACCGCTGGATCCTGCGGTCCAGTTTTCCGATCCATTCGCGGGGGCACCCCGTCCCCTTCCGTTACGACGTGGTTCGACCCAGAGCAATCTGTCTGCGCCCACGGCGCAAACCAGTTTTCCGTCGTTCACGAATCCCTTCGCTTCCAGCTTTACGCCAAGCTCCTTGAGTCAGGTCGCGTCCACCGTCGATGACGAGCATGTAAGCGATAGCGGAACCGCTGGCAATGACGCTACGCGGACAGGTTAAAAAGGAAGGCGCCTGTCGACCAACGTCGTCACTCCCGATTTTCTCGATTGCCCGCCCGAAACAACGCCACCCCGAGGATCCCTTTACAATCCAGCACTTCGATCCGGAATCGTGACGAGCGCCATGAAAACCTTCCTCGCATCGGCACTAGCCGTCGTCATCGCGGCCACATGCCTGGCCACAAGCGTGGCCGCCCTAGCCCAGGATGCCCCCACACGGCAGTGCGCCATCGGCACCGTCACGGGCGTCGGCGGGGCGGCGCAGAGCATGCGCGACTACCTGGCCGCGCCCAGCCGGGACCGGTATCGCCTCGTCAACGAGAACCCGATCCAGTGCCAGGTCTCCGACGACGGTCACGCGTCCGCCTGCACCGGCCTCGAGAATCTGCGGAACGAACGGGTCAGCGTGTACGACGATATCGACGCCACGACGATGTCCGTGGTCGCACGCATCGAACTCGATCACGGGCAAACCTATCCGGTAATCATCGTCGTGCAGAAGAAGGATGTGCGCTGCGAGGAGTCAGGAGAGTGAGGCGGAGAAACGCGGAAGGAAAAGCATCCCGTACCGCCGGGCGCCGTCGGACTGGCGCTGCCCGGATGTGCATTGCGGCGCCGACCGCCGCGTGACGGTGCCAGTTCCCCGGGCGCCCGGCATACCGGATCGCTTTCGTCGCATTTAACGACATCGGCGGGGTTGCCGCGCAGACGGGGTTTCCCTGATGGACACCGGACCGGACCGCAACACCGGTCGCGGCGCGCCACCGTCGTCAGCCCTCAGCCCGGTCCATCGTTCACCGCGACGCCCGGCCAGACGATCTCCAGTTCCAGCGCGATCGAACGCGCGAGCCCTTCCATGTCGGGGAACAGCGAAGCGTTGGTGATGTTCATCCGGTACAGCGAGCGCATCGCGTCCTCGCGAACCGACGGCGGCAGCACGATCTTGCGCAGCAGTTCGTCGTCGCTCGAATAGTTGTTCAGGATCTCGTCGAGCGTTTTCTGCAGCAGTCCCGGCAACACGAACGTGCCGGCCTGCGCGATCAGCCGCTGGTCCATCTCCGACGGCTCGCCGAACCAGATCACCGGGTTCTTGTCGGTCAGGAAAAACTTCTCGAAGTTGCCTTTGCGGCGCGGGTCGATCATGTCGCGCGTGAGATGCGGCGTGGTCGTCGGGTATGCGCGGTTGGTCCACAGCGCCGGCGTGTTGACCGCGTAGATCGCCGCATCGGAGACGGCCCGTTCGAGCGCGAAAAACGCGGCGACGTACGGCGATTTCGTGAAGTCGAGCAGCCGGGTCGGTGCGCCATGATGCTGCATCAGCCCGAGGCAGCGCAGGTCGTCGGACAGCGCGCGCACGTCGGACAGATAGTTGTGCGCCTTGCGCCGGAAGATGCGGATCGCGCGCTGCTCCTGAATGCGCCACGTGGAGCGGTCGGCAACGAACGCGGACAGATAGCGCGACAGCGAGCTCTGCAGCGGCCAGTTGGCGTCCTGCTGACCGCGAAACGCCCAGCCGTCGAGCTCGGACGTCAAGCCCATGAATTGCTGCCAGCTCGAAACCACCGTCGTTTTCACGTCGTCCACCTCGTCCGGTCATTCACGCTTCGTATCATCCCCTGTCTACGCGTATTTATACGATAAGGTACCCCGTGTCGAGCGAGGCCAGCGTCGCTGCGCGGTCGAGTGCCACCGCGTGCTCCGCGTGCACGCGGTACAGCACGTCGCCCGACGCGACCGTCTGTCCCACGCGGCACAGCAGGTCGACGCCCGCGCCCGCGTCGGCCGGCGCGCCTGCCTGCCGTGCGATGCCCGCCACCTGCCAGCCGTCGATCGACGTAATCGTGCCGCCATGCGCCGCCGTCACGTCATGCACGCGCGCGGCCGGCCGCACCGGTTGCGCGTGCCGTCCCTGCACATCGACGATCTGCTCGAACGCCGCGCGCGCCGCACCGCTCGCGAGCAGCGTCTGCGCGATGCGCCGCCCTTCTTCGACGTCGCGAACGCCCGGCGCCCATGCAAGGATATGCGCCGCAAATGTCAGTGCCTTGTCACGCAGATCGGGTGGCGCATCGGGTGCGTCGTCGAGCACGAGACCAACATCGCGCACCTCCAGCGCCGGGCCGATGCCTCGGCCGACCGGACCGCTGCCGTCCGTCACCAGCGCCTTCACCTGCAAGCCTACGCCTGCGCCCACATATTCGAACAGCGCGGCGAGCGCGTGCGCGTCGTCGGCGTGCTTCAGCTTCGCGTGAGGACCGCATGGCAGATCGACGATCACGTGGGTCGAACCCGCCGACACTTTCTTCGATAGGATCGACGCGACCGACCAGCGGTTCGTGTCGAGCCCGAGCGGCCGCGTGAACGCATTGATCCGCTCGTCGATCAGCGAATGATTGAGGCGGCCGTTCCACGCGATGCACGCGCGTGCCGTTTCGACGCAGCGACGCATTTCCTGCGGAGTCAGGTCGACGCGCGCGACGGTTTCCATCGCGTCGGCGGTGCCGGCCGCCGACGTGATCGCACGCGACGACGTCTTCGGCATCGCGAGCCCGTAAGCCGCGACGATCGGCACGACGATCAGTGTGATGCGGCTGCCGGGGATGCCGCCCATCGAATGCTTGTCGACGACGATCGGTTCGTTCCATTCGATCCGCGGCATCCGTTTTGTGCGCACCCGGGCGAGCGCGAGCACTTCGGCGTCGCTCACGTGCTGGCACGCATGCAGCAGAAAGCGGTCGACGTCGCGTTCGGCGTAACGCTGCGCGAGGATGTCGTCAGACAGCGCTTCGTATTGCGCTTCATCGAGCGCCGCGCCCGCGAGCTTCGCGTACAGCAGCGGCGTGCTGGGCGGCGGCTCGATCGCGTGCCGCAACGCATTCATGAAGCGCCCGACACCTTCCTCGAGCGAGCCGTCGTTCACGATGCGGCGAATCTCGACGTCGGCGCTGCACGGCTCGACTTCGCGCGCGACCCGCGCACGCACCTGCTCGGGCGTTTCGCGGCCGCGCCCGAGCAGCCGTGCTTCGAGCACTTCGGCCGGCGCGCTGACTTCGATCACGACGAGCCGCGGCACACGCCCGGCAAGATCGCCGATCATCCGGCGCGAGCCGTTCGCGATCACGTGACGGCCCTCTGCGACCGCATCGAGCAGATCGCGCCGCAGACCGTAGCGCAGCCCATGCGCAGCCCACGTGACGAGAAATTCGCCGCGCGCTTCGAGCGCGTCGAAGGTGGTTTCATCGAGCGCGTCGTGATCTTCGCCGGGCGAGCCGGCCGGCCGCGTGATCGCGCGCCGCGCGAAGCAGAAGCGAGGTTCCAGACGGCGCGCGCCTTCGATCAGCGAATCCTTGCCGGCCCCGCTCGGGCCGACCACGAAGAAGAAGATGCCCGCGCTCATCGCGCTTACTCCGCTTCGTCCAGCCCGATGTCGACGCAGGCCGCCGCCTGATTGATCTTGCTGGTGGAGATGTAGTCGACGCCGGTCTTCGCGATCGCGCCGATGGTCGTGAGGCTGATGCCGCCCGACGCTTCGAGCTGCACGCGGCCACCGACCATCTCGACCGCGCGCGTCATGTCCGCGACCGACATGTTGTCGAGCATGATCACGTCGACGCCCGCTTCGAGCGCTTCGCCAACCTGGTCGAGACGGTCGCACTCCACTTCGAGTTTCGTCAGCACGGGCAACTGGCGACGCGCACGCTGCACCGCCTTCGCGATCCCGCCGCACACCGCGATGTGGTTGTCCTTGATCATCACGCCGTTGTCGAGACCGAGCCGGTGATTCAGCCCGCCGCCACACGTGACCGCGTGCTTTTCGAGCATCCGCAGGCCGGGCGTCGTCTTGCGCGTATCGATCAGGCGTGCGCGCGTGCCGGCCACCGCGGCGACGTACTGCGCAGTCAGGTTCGCGATGCCCGACAGCCGCTGCACGATGTTGAGCGCGGTGCGCTCGGCCGTCAGCACGCTGCGCGCGGCGCCGCGTACGTCGAGCAGTACCGCGCCCGCGTCCACCTTGTCGCCGTCCTTCACGCGCACGACGATCTCGAGCGTCGAGTCGTAGCGCGAAAACACGCGCGCTGCGACGTCGATGCCCGCGACGATCAGCGGCTCGCGTGCGTTCATATAGAACGCGCCTCTCTCGTGCGCTTCGATCATCAGCTGCGCGGTCAGGTCGCAATAGCCGATGTCCTCGGTTAACCACATATCGATCAGCCGGTCCGTCTGGAATACGTCGTACATGATGTCTCTACCCTTCTCTAACGGAAAATTCGGAAATTACGGAAACACGGGTGCCTGCTGCATTTTTAACGGTTCATCTGTGCTGCAGACGCCGGTCGACCATCATCAGCAGGCCGTTGCATACAAGCGCGAACACGGTCAGGAACAATGCAACGGCCATGATCGTACGGATGTCGCCGAGATTCATCGCGCTCGTCAGCAGATAACCGAGCCCGCGCTGCGACGCGAACATCTCGCCGATCAGCACGCCGAGCAGCGTCAACGAAAACCCAAGCCGCAGCCCCGCGACGATCTCCGGAAAGATCGCCGGCAGCACGACGTACAGCACCGTGCGATGAAACGGCAAACGCATCGTCTTCGACGCACGCAGATAAACCGGCCGCATCTGACGGATCGCGTTCATCGTGAACATCAGGATCGGGATCAGGCCGTGCATCACACCGAACGCGACCTTCGCGGACAGACCGAGACCGAACACCAGCAGCACGAGCGGATACAGTGTGACCTTCGGCAGCGAGTACAGGTTCAACAGAATCGGCTCGGCGACGACGCCGGACATCCGGTTCACGCCCAGCACGACGCCGAGCGCGACGCCGCCCGCGAGCGCGATCACGAGCGCATATGCGAGCGCCCGCGCGGTCTCGCCGACGTTCTGCCAGAACTCCGCGGTACCGAGCATCGCGACGAGCGTCCGTACCGTGCTCCACGGCGAACCCATCGCGCTGTCGCCGACCGCCCAGTGCAGACACTGCCAGCACAGAACGATCACGACGGCGACCAGCAGCATATCGGTGAAGCGTTTCATCGCGGTGGCTCCCATGACCTATATGTCACCTACGCATCAGCGCTGCCGGCGCGCCTGGAACCGGTGATCGATGCGGTTCAGCACGACGTTCACGAGCGTGACGAGCACCAGCACGAACAGCATCAGCGAATACATGTCGTCGTTCTGGAAGTTGTTGTACGCATAGCCGATCGCGTAACCGATGCCGGAGCCGGACAGGATGAACTCCGACGCGATCACGCCGATGAACGAGTAGGCGACCGCCAGCTTCACGCCGGTGAACAGATACGGCAGCGTCGCGGGCAGCTTGATGTGGATCGCCGAGCGCCACGGCGACAGCCGCATCACCTGCGCGCTCTTGTGCAGCGCGCGCGGAATCCGGTCGAGTCCGTTCAGCGTCGCGGTGATCATCGTGACGACAGCGAGCATCACGGCGATCGCGATGATCGGTGCCGAGCCGACGCCGAGCAGCACGATGAAGACCGGATAGAAGATGAAGGTCGGCACCGCGTAGTAGCTCGACAGCAGCGGCTCGATCGAGCGGCGCAGCGACGGCAGCGCATGAATGCCGAGCCCGAGCACGAAGCCGAGCAGCACCGACACGACCGATGCGACGACGATGTTCGCGAGGCTCGTCGCGATGTCGTGATCGAACTTGCCGCTCCTGAGCAACTCGATGCCGTGCGACACCATCGCGGAGGGCGGCACCAGCACGGCGGCCGGAATGACGCCCGTGCGACACAGCAGTTCGATCAGCGCGACGAACCCGGCGACGACAGCGATGCGTACGACACTTTCGGTTTTCACCCTGAACCTCCGCGTCCGCTAGTGCTCGCGCGCCGGTTGCGCGCCCATCACCTTCAGCGATTCCACGCGCAGCTTTTCCCACAGCCGCGCGTTCACTTCGCCGAAGCGCGGCGTCGACACGACGCGGCTGTCACGCGAACGCTCCCAGCCGGTTTCGACGATATCGATGAAAAGACCCGGCCGCGCCGACATCACGCCGACGCGGTCCGACAGCATCGCGGCTTCGTCCAGCGCATGCGTGATCAGCAGCACCGTGGCCGATGTTTCGCGCCACAGTCGCAGCAGTTCGTCGCCCATCAACAAGCGTGTTTGCTGGTCGAGCGCGCCGAACGGCTCGTCGAGCAGAATCAGGCGCGGCTGGATCACGAGCGTACGCGCGATGCACACGCGCTGCCGCATGCCGCCCGACAACTGCGCGGGATACGCGCCGGCGAAATCCTTGAGTCCCATGAAGCCGAGCGCGTAATCGACGCGACGGCGAATCTCCGCGCCATCGACGCCCGCCATCCGCAGACCGAACGAGATGTTGTCGCGCACCGTGAGCCACGGAAACGACGCGTCCTCCTGGAACACGACGCCGACACCGTCGGGCACACCCTTCACCGGCTGGCCCTCGAACGTGACGCTGCCGGAGCTCGGCTTCGACAGACCGGCGAGCGCATCGAGCAGCGTGGACTTGCCGCAACCCGATGGACCGACTACCGAGAAGAACTCGCCACGCGTCAGCGTCAGATCGATCGGACCGAGCGCGTGAAACAGCTCCTTCGATCCATTCTTGCTGAAATAGCGGGTCACGCCCGTGAGTTCGACGTGAGCTTCCTGCGGCGCCGGCGCACGCAACGTCGAACCCTCGACGACCTGCAGCGCCGGCGCGTTGAACGCTTTCATAGCTTGCTCCTCGCTTTCAGATCGGCGGGCAGATAACTCAGGTCGACGAGCTTCGGCCAATCGACCTCGCCGTTCAGTTCACCGATCAGCTTGAGGCCGTCCGTCATCCGGTCGAGTTCCGCGCGATCGAAATCGCCGTCGCTCCACATCCGCGATTTGACCATGTTGTCGACCGCTTCGCGCGCGATGTCGGGCGTGAGCTTGAAACTGGTTTCGAGCAGTTTCGCGGCGCCGGCCGGATCGGCGTAGACCGCATCGACGCCCGCGCGGCGTCCTGCGATGATCGCGCGCAGTTCGTCGGGATGGCTCTTCGCGAACTCGCGTGTGGTGATACCGACGGAGGTGGTCATCGGCTGCAGGATGTCGCCCGCGCGGTACACGGTGCGGTACTTGTCCTTGCGCACGATCGACAGCGGCTCGATCAGCACGGCGCCCGACACGGCGCCCTGTTCGAGCATCGTGAGACCGTTCACATAGCCGCCCGATGCGACCCGCTGCACCTTGCTCGCGTCGATGCCCTTCGCTTTCAGCACCATCAGCAGCAGCATTTCGGACACGCCCTTCGGCGACGTAATCGCGACCTTCTTGTCGACCAGATCGGCAACGCCGTGCACCGGCGAATTCGGCATCGTCACCATCGACGCCTCGGCGACGCTGCGCGTCCCGACGTTGACGATCACGAGATCGAGGCCCTGGCGTTGCGCCGCTAGTGCCGCGGCAACCGCCACTTCGCCGTAAGGCGTCTTGCTCGCGAGAATGTTGCGGACCGTCGTGCCGCCACCGCCCGACGTGAGGATGCCGGTGATGTCCACACCGGCTTTCTTGAAGAGACCCTTGTCCATCGCCACCGCGTACGGCAGACCGTACAGACTGCTGCCCCACTGCGTGACCGAGATCTCGTCGGCACGCAGGTTCGTCGTGGGCACCACGAGCATCGATACGGCCAGTGACGCGGCGAGCGTCGCGCATACCCGTTTGAGGAAACACTTCATGTAGATCACTCCAGGCAGGAATCCGATCGCTATTGAAGCTGCGCACCGCGACCGCCCGGCCGAATGGTCAAAAGAGCGTACACGCGGTAATTGGAAGAGTAATTGCAATGAGCATGCCATGGTTAGCGGTGTTTACCCGCGACTCGACTGGCTCATCTCATACAAATTTATTCCTTTAAATTCAACACATTACACGCACCATCAAAATTCAATTCCGCTGACACCCAGCTTTCTATCGATATCGCGCTGCACCAGTAGAAAACATGTACACACTATAAAAGCGCATGCGAACGAATCGTCCCGGCGTTGGTGCAGCGCGGCGCGGCATGGGCAACGGCACGCTGCGTTATTCGCCGTCCGGGCCGCACAGCTTGCGCAGCAGATGCAGCACCGCGACGCGTTCGACCGCGTTCAGATCGGCCATCGTCAGTTCGCTGATGCGCGCGGCGGTTGGTGTCGTTTGCTCGAGCAGCGTGCGCCCGCGTGCGGTCAGCTCGACGACGCTCTTGCGGCGATCGTCCGGATTCGCCTGCAGTTCGACGAGCCCACGCGCCTGCAACCGCTCGATGATCCCGCGCACCGTCGCGCCGTCGATCGCGGTCGCCTTCCCGAGATCGCTCATCGACGAAGGGCCGAGCCGCCGGTTCGCGGACAGCACCGCGAACTGCACTGCGGTGAGCTGCGGGTCGTCGATGGTCTGGCTGAAGATGGCGAGATGCCGCTGATACGCGCGGCGCAGCAGATGTCCGATCTGTTCGGAGAACTCGTAGCCGGACGCGTCGACCTGAGCAGGCGCGACCGGTTCGGGAAGGGACTTGGGCGGCACCATGATCGATCGTGATCTCGCGAAGGAAGGAAGGGACGCTACGGTCGTCGATCCGCGCATTCTACAAAGTTTCGTCGTTGGGCTGCGCGGAGGGCGCAGGGGTGTCGATGGTTTGACGGGCGCTATGACCTGCTCGCTGTCTGCGCTGGCGTCAACCCGGCTGGTGTAATGCGATCCGTGCGGCCGCGGCGATCACGTCGTCGCGCGGCTGCGCAATCCTTCGCGCGCTGCGTGTAGTAGACGGCCAGCACGATCAGTTTGAACGTGCTGCACACCGGAAAGCGTTCGCCCGCGCGATAGCCGGTCTGCCGGCCGGTCGCGGTATCGATCGCGAAAACACCGAGGCGACCGCCGGCATCGTGCTCGAGCGACGCGAAATCCGCGGCGCCTGCTATTGCGGACGATGCCGTGTCCGCGCGTGCACGCAGCGACATCGCGAATGGAAGAACCGCCGCGGTGAGCAGCACGGCGTGGCGTTGAGGCGAATGAGTCATCGACGATCCTCGTCACAGAGTGGGTGGAGACGCGACTGTGAACCGGTTCGAATACGTCGACAAACGATGATATTCAGGCCGTGGCAGAAGAAAAACTTTTGTGAGCGTTTGCTTGAATCGATCGACCCAGTTAGTGAATTTGTAATAAAACATTCACCCGGATACGCGCACAGTATTAAATCGTTTTCGCTTTTGCAATTCACGACATTTACCTGATTGCCTTTACGCATTCGTAATATGTAAAATCAGGCGGCAAACTGAAATACTCAGAAAGAGGCAAGCATGGGCGCGCAGGACGTAATCGGGGCAATAACCGGTGGACTGTCACAGCAGGACCGCCTTCTGAAACTGGATACGCCGGCAGGCAATAATGTCCTGCTGCCGCATCGGGTCGCCGGACACTCGCGGATCGGCCGGGATTTCCTTTTCATCCTCGACTGCGTGTCCACTTCAGGCGACGTTCAACTGAAGAGCGTCATCGCGCAGGCCGTCACGCTGTGGATCCAGCAGACCGACGGGACGTACCTGCCGCATCATGGTTATGTGCACACAGCGCGCCGACTCGGCGCAGACGGCAGCCTGACCACGTATCAGCTGGGTTTCTCGTCGTGGATGCACTTCCTGAAGTACCGCCGCGACCAGCGACACTGGCAGGACAAAAGCGTCGACGAGATCATCACGGACGTGTTCAACCAGCATCCGCAGGCACAGGGGATGTTCCGCTTCGTGCTGTCGAAGCCGCTGCCCACGCGTTCGTACTGCCGGCAGGATGAGTTCGACTGGAACTTCGTACACCGGCTGCTCGAGTCTGAAGGACTGTACGGTGTGTGGCAGCAGGCCGCCGACGGCAAGTCGCACACGCTGGTGATCACCGACCGGCTCGAGACACTCGAACCGCTCTCGCCCGCCACAGTGGAGTTCTATCGTGCTGGGGTGAGTAGTGAAGCCGATGCACTCACCCAGTGGTCGGGCACGCGTACGCTGCAACCCGTCGTGCTGTCGACACGCACCTTCGACTACAAGAATCCATCGACACCTCTGAATCCCAAAGGCACATCCGTTCCGACGATGGCCAATCAGGGGAGTCTGCCAAGCCAGACGGAAGTCTACGAATACACGGGCGGCTACACGTACCCGGAGCAGGAACGCGGCGATCATCTGTCGAAGATTCGCATGGAGGAATGGGAGTCGCAGGCGAAGCGCTTTCATGGCGTGGGTAGCCTGCGTGCAATGGACGCGGGCCGGCGGTTCACGTTGACCGATCATCCAGAACATAACCAGGACGCGGCGGCCCAAAATGAATTCGCGACCCTCGAGGTCGAGTGGGCGATCGAGAACAACTTGCCGCTCTCGGGCCACGAAACAAATTATCCCCACAGTCTGAATAGCCAGCTTGCGCAGGCTCGGGCAGACGATCCCGGCAAGCTGCTCAGCGTGGCGCATGCGGACGGCTCCAGCGGTTTTTACAGCGTGTCCATCGAGGCGCAGCGCACGACGGTACCGTATCGCAGCCCGCTGGAGCACAGCAAACCCGAAGCGAAACTGGAAACCGCCATCGTGGCCGGTCCGAAGGGACAGGAGGCCTACACCGACGCGCTGAACCGCATCAAGGTGCTGTTCGTCTGGGACCGGCTCAACCAGGGCGACGAGCGCGCGTCGTGCTGGGTGCGCGTCGCACAGTCCGATACGGGTGACGGTTATGGCAGCGTGCATATGCCGCGTGCGGGCGAGGAACTGCTGATCGGTCATGTCGGCAACGATATCGACCGGCCGATCGCGCTGTACCGCGTCTACAACGGCGCGGCGACACCGCAATGGCATTCGAATGCGCTGCTCTCGGGCCATCGGTCGAAGGAGTTTTCGGGCAGCGGTTTCAACCAGATGGTGATGGACGATTCGACTGGCCAGAACCGTGTGCAGCTGTATAGCTCAAGCACAAATGCGCAGTTGCACCTTGGTTATCTGATCGACCAGACCGGCAATACGCGCGGAAACTATCTCGGCAGCGGTTTCGATCTGAGTTCCGAGGCGTACGGTGCGCTGCGTGCGGAACAGGGCCTTTATATCTCCACACATCCGGCCACTGACCAGCCGCTCGATGCGCGGATGGCCAGCAATCAGCTTACCGGTTCGGGAGGTGTGCTCGATGCGGCATCGCAGGCGAGCGAAGCGTCGCAGGCCGAAAGCTTGAAGGACGGTCACGACGCGCTGAAGACGCTCACCGACGCGACGCAGTACAGCGCAGCAGGCGCGACGGGCGGCGGCGGTGCCACCGCAGGCGGAGGAACCGGTAACGCCAATGCATTCACGCAGCCGGTGATGCTGTTCGCGGCACCCGCGGGCATCGCGCTGTCGACGCAGAAGTCGGCACACGTCGCGACGGACCAGCACATCAACCTGGTGAGCGGTCAGAGCACACACATCGCGACGGGCAAATCGCTCGTGGCAAGCGTCACGGAGAAGCTGAGCCTCTTCGTGCAGAACGCGGGGATGAAGCTGTTTGCTGCGAAGGGCAAGGTCGAGGTGCAGGCGCATGCGGACAACATCGAGGTGATCGCGCAGAAATCGTTGATCCTTACCTCCGCGACGGAGAAGGTCGATGTCGCCGCACAGCAGGAAGTCCTGCTGACCTCCGGCGGAGCGTATATCCGGCTTAGCGGTGGCAGCATCGAGATTCACGCACCGGGCAAAGTCGATTTCAAGGCGGGTCAATTCGTTTTCGCCGGGCCGGTCAGTCAACCGTATCCGCTACCTTCGTTCAAGCCGCCTTATCAGGCGCAATACATTCTGAAAAGCGAAACGGACGGCTCGCCGATGATCCAGCATGCGTATCAGCTGAAGCTGGCGTCTGGACGTACGCTGGCTGGGCATACGAACGATCTGGGTGAGACCGTGTCGGTTTATACGCCGAGTGCGCAGGATGTGAATCTGAAAGCGTTCGAGCAGGACAAGCAGGATGTGAAGCCGTGGAAATTCGCTGGGGGCGGACAACCCGACATTTGGGCAGATTATCTGAAGGATGTCACTGACGACGGCGCGTGAGCGCCGGCGACACGAGGGGGAAATGCAATGAGCGGAGCACTTCAACCCGCAGGGGCGTGCGAGACAATCCGGGAGCGCGTTCCGGAGTACGCGTTGCTGCCGCCTGGAACCAAGGGGTATTTGCAGGAGAAGATCGAGTTTGCGCTGAAGGCGCCGCGAATAGTTTCGATCGTGCTGCCCGATGGGACGATTGGCAACAGGTTACTCAAACAACTGGCCATGACCCTGGCGATTCGGCGTGATGAGGCTGCTGCGAATTACTACTGGCAGTACAAGGCTGAAGTCAGCTTCGATATGGCGCCCTCGATAGCAACAGGTGGAATTGCAGCCCCGATTCCTTACCTGAGTGCTGACAAGACGCAGGGACCGGGACGACGCCATAGCCTGAATCCATTCCCACCAGGCATGAAGCCCGGATTGCTGCGCCGCCCCGACGTAATTATCGTGAAGAACCCGATGGATCGCTGGCCTGGTCGGGGCAATGTCGACCTCGACGGTGCAACTCATATCGACAATATGTTGAGGCTGGTCGAGGTAAAGTTCCCCGGCGATGGTTGGGGCATAGGTCAGGAAGGTGCCTACCAGACCATTGCCGGAGACTATAAAACCCGCATGACCGTGATCGATGTGAGCGACTGCAACGGGGAACTCAAGAAAGTCCCGGTGCCGGTACCTGTGCCCGCGCCAAAGACTGAGAACGAAACGCAACGGCAGCGTGTCCCCCTTCGTACCGTGCCCGCAATTCCGCAGCATGCATGGTACGAGGACTGGTGGACGTGGGCTGAACAGCATGGTGAAGAGGCGGAGCAAGCGGTCGCAGCGATGTGGGATGCGACAAAACGCGGGTATGCCTATCTGTCGGCTGAAACGAGTGCGTTCCTCCATCAGCACGCTCCGTGGATGTTTACTGCCGGGCACTGGATCGCGGATAAGACGAGCCAGGCGTGGGTATGGGTCGACGAAAAAGGACAGGAGCTTTATCGCTATACCGCTGCGCAACTCAAGGCAGGTTGGCAAGAGATCGTTCGCGCAACCGATATGACATGGGAATTGCTCAAGCAGGTGGACTGGGGGCACGTCGGCATGACGATCCTCAAAGGGTTAGCGGCCGTCGTGCTGGTGATCGCGGCTGTCGCGGTAGTTATCATATTTGGAGCCGAGTTGCTCGCAATCCTGGCTGCACTGTGCGCGATTATCGCTGAGGGCGGTGCAGCAGTGCTGGCCGTGATGCTCGGGGTGCAGGCACTCGAGGGAGCAGGCTGATTCTCATGGCGATCAATAGATCATTGGACACGTAACTCAACATGACTCTTCGTGATTCGAAACCTGTTTTGCCACCGGCGCAGGCACTGGCCCGCTACAAAGAAGATCTGTGTGTGCGGCTTACCGACGACCGGATGGGCGTACTGCCTGGCGTGATTGGTACGGTGTTCTTTGCGCGTGGCTCCCAACCCGACGTGCGTCAATGCATCCTCGACTGCTTTGACCGGTTTGAGAAAATGTTCGGTGCGCATTTGAAGGGAGGCAAAGACACCGACCTTGGCAAGTTCACCAAACGAACCGCCGCCGGTGTCGAAAAAATCCGGCGGGCCATTCTTGATACACCTTCCTATCTCGAGGTCAGTGTCGTTCGTTCCAGCGCAACCGATCAGGATACGGCGGCTGAGTACAGCATTCAGACGTTGACCGGAGTCGCAACTCCCGACGACTATGTTTCACCTACGGGACGCCTCAGAGTGCCAAAGGGAAAAGAGTCCGGTCTGTCGTATCTGAAATTCAATGTGCCGATGGATCTGGTTACGACCGGTGACGGCATCGCGCAATACGAGGAGTTCCTGCGTTACGTGTGCGAAAAACTCGTTGTACGAGGCGGCTATGGTGGCCTGTCGCCGATTCTCCCCTACAGCTATCACCGCTACATGCCACAGGAATGGGCGCTTGCAGAACGCTTCAGCGGTCTGGAAATCGACAGTACCGCGCATCTGCAGTCCAGAGACTATGACCCGGTTTCTTACGAGGGTGAATCAAAGGACGACCTCACCGCGGTCTACGATCATTTGCACCTTGGTGCAAAAGTCGGTCGATGGGGTTTCATCAAGGGTGTGAACTGGTACACGATACTTGGGGAGCTGTTCATCGAGCGTTTGGGCGGTGAAGCAGCTATTCGTAGCGCACTCGATAAACCTGACATTCATATCGAACACATCGGCTCGTCCCTGTTGATCCGCGCGGGAGATTTTCCGCGCCTCGGTGCACCCGAGGAAGGGTTGCCCGAACCCTATGTATTTGTGAACAGCGTGTTGCGTGTGTTGCGCGATCCGAAACCCGACGCGTTGCATACCTATATCCCCGATCTGCCAAGTGCGGATACAAAGAATGCGCGTGCATGGGTGGCACGCTTCGATTTGCCTGATGCACCTCCGATCCCCGAGACACCGAAGGTTGTCCCGCAGTCAGTGAAGCGCGAGCGCGCGAGGCTTAGCGTGCCAGGTGGTAGTCCATGCCCTGAGGCGGGCTGGTGGCAAACCCCGGCAAGAGAGGGAAGCCGTCGCCATTTCGAGGCGGGCGAAATCATGCCGGTGATCGAAGGAAGCCAGTGGGGTACGACAAGCTGGCACTGGTCTCCGAACGAGAGTTAGCAAACGGTCGCAGCTATATGGCATACGACGCAGTGCGGATATGCTCATGTGTGAGCTAAGGTGTGTGTGGAAAGCTGGTAGCAAGCGGCGGCTACGGTGGACTTTCTCCGGTTCTCGCCCATAGCCATCACCGCTATACATCGCAGGAATGGGCACTTGCTAGCCGTTTCAGCGGACTGGAAGTCGATAGTACGGCGCATCTATTGATCGACAGCTATAACCCCGCTTCATACGAAGGCAAATCCAGGGACGACCCGACCGCGGTGTACGGATCATCTGCACCCCGGCGCTATAGTCAACGGACGGGGTTTCATCAAGGGTGTGAACTGGTACACGATTCTGGGCGAACTGTTCATCGAGCGACTAGGCGGAGAGGCGAAGATTCGAGAGGAACTGGGCCGTCCCGACATTCATATCGAACGGGCCAATGCATGCCTGTTGATCCGCGCGGGGAATTTTCCACGCCTCGGCGCACCCGAGGAAGGCTTGCCCGAGCCGTATGTGTTTGTGAACAGCGTGCTACGCGTATTGCGTGATCCGAAACCCGATGCATTGGATACCGCGCATGCATGGGCGGCGCGCTTCGATCTGCCTGATGCCCCGCCGATCCCCGAGCCGCCAAAGATTGTCCCTGGCAGCTAAAACACCATCCACGGAAGAGCTTCGCCAATAAAAAAGGACTTACGGTTTTCACCGTAAGTCCTTCACTTTCCTGGTCGGGGCGAGAGGATTTGAACCTCCGACCACCTGCACCCCATGCAGGTACGCTACCAGGCTGCGCTACGCCCCGAAAGAACAAAAGTATAACAGACAGTCCTTCGGATTTGAACGCCGCCACTCGTCACGCGATGCAAAACTTCTTCTGTAAATCGGCTAGCGACCCAGCACGTCGAGCACCTTCAACAGTGCCTTGCGTAACGCATCGACATCGACGGCGGCCGTGGTCTGCGGGACCGCTGTTTCGTTCGGTTCGTCGATGTCCGCGGACGCATTGTGTGCGGCACCATGCGAGTCCAGCCGGTTGCGCGCACCGTTGATCGTGAAGCCCTGCTCGTACAGCAGATCGCGAATCCGCCGGATCAGCAGCACCTCGTGATGCTGATAATAGCGGCGGTTGCCGCGGCGTTTCACCGGCCGCAACTGCGTGAACTCCTGCTCCCAGTAACGCAGCACATGCGGCTTCACGCCGCAGAGTTCGCTCACCTCACCGATAGTGAAGTAGCGCTTTGCTGGAATCGGAGGCAAGACGACTTTTTCGATCGTCGCTGTCATCGTCAGTTAGCCGTGTGGGTTGCGCGGGAAACGCACAGACTCGACCGCGCGCCTAGCGCGCGAAGCTTGCTTCAGCGCCGTTCTCTACCAGCGCTTTCAGCTTTTGACTTGCATGGAACGTGACGACGCGGCGCGCGGCAATCGGAATCGCCTCGCCGGTCTTCGGATTCCTGCCGGGACGTTGCGGCTTGTCGCGCAACTGGAAATTACCGAAGCCCGACAGCTTCACGCTGTCGCCGCTCTCCAGTGCATCGCGAATCACCTCGAAGAATGCTTCGACCATGTCCTTCGCTTCCCGCTTGTTGAGTCCGACATTATCGAACAGCAACTCGGCAAGCTCGGCTTTGGTCAGTGTCGGCGCCTCGCCCGATGCGCCCACGGAGGATGTCGGGATATCGCGAGTCATGGCGCTGCGTTGCGCCGCAAGAAGGGCTTCGAAATCACTCGAGTTCATTTCATTCATATCTGTCAAATGGCGCGCCACCCCTAAACCGGAAAATGCGGAAACTGCCGTTCGCAGGTGATCCGTGGGCTATCCGCGCAGCCGTGCGCCATATGCTCGAGCCAGACGATCCACCAGAGTTTGAATGGCCGTATCGACCGTTTCATCCTGAAGTGTCCCGCCAGTATCTTGCAAGGTTACACGGAACGCAAGGCTTTTCTCGTGCGCTACCAACCCTCCGGAAGTATTTGATTTTGGACGAAATTCATCGAAAAGTGCAACCCTTTGAACGCTCCTGCAGGCGTCGTCGGAAAGGGCCTTTTGCATCTCGTCGAGCAGTGCCTGAGCCTCGATTTTCTGGTCGACGACGACGGCAATATCACGCCGTACCGGCGGGAATTTCGATACATCCGAAGGCGTCGGCAATCCGCGCTGAATTAATGCGTCGGTGGCAATCTCGAACAGAATCGGCGCATGCGGCAGATCGTATTTCTGCATCCAGCGCGGATGCAGTTCGCCAATCCAGCCGACCGCGCGACCCTCCAGTTCGATGCGCGCGCTGCGTCCCGGATGCAGCGCCGGGTGATCGGCCTTCACGAAACGCACGACTGCGGGTGCCAACAGCGCTTCGAGGTCGCCCTTCACGTCGAAGAAATCGACCGCGCGCGTCGACGCGCCCCACTGCTCTTCGAATGCGGGACCATACGCGAGCGCACCAACCATCTTCGGCTGCGCATAGCCTCCCACTTCGAGATCGCCGTCCTTCACCGACGCGTCGGACAGGTACACGCGCCCTGCTTCGAACACGCGGACTCGATCGGCACGGCGATTCAGGTTATGGCGCAATACGCTGACGAGGCTGCCGAACAACGTGGTCCGCATCACCGACAGCTGGCTCGCGATCGGATTCAGCAGTCGCACCGGTTTGTCGTTGCCGGCGAAATCCTGTTCCCATTCCGCGTCGACGAAGCTGAAGTTCACGGTCTCCGCGTAATCGCGCGCGGCGAGCGCGTGACGGATCGTATGGATCGAGCGTTGCGTTTCGTGAGTCGCACGCATCTCGCTCGTCGCGACCGGCGGCCGCGCGGGAATCTTTTCGAAGCCGTAGATGCGCGCGACTTCCTCGATCAGGTCTTCTTCGATTTCGATGTCGAAGCGATATGGCGGCGGCGTCACGACGAACGTGTCGCCGTCGCGTTCGAACGCGAGACCGAGGCGCGTGAAGATCTGCGCGATCTCGTCGGCGCCGATCGCGACACCGATGATGCGATTCGCGCGCGACACGCGCATTTTCACCGGCGTGCGCTGCGGCAGATTGACGATCTGGTCGTCGATCGGACCGGCTTCGCCGCCGCAGACGTCGAGAATCAATTGCGTAATGCGCTCGATGTGTTCGACGGTCGTCGAATAGTCGACGCCGCGTTCGAAGCGGTGCGCCGCGTCAGTCGAGAAGTTGTAGCGACGCGCGCGGCCGCGAATGCTGTCGGGCCACCAGAACGCAGCTTCGACGTAGATGTTCGTCGTATCGAGCGTAACGGCCGTGCTGTCGCCGCCCATGATGCCGGCGAAGCTCTCCACATGTTGTTCGTCCGCGATCACGCCGACTGTTTCGTCGAGCTCGACCGTATTGCCGTTCAGCAGCTTCAGCGTTTCGCCGCGACGACCCCAGCGCACGTCGAGGCCGCCGTGAATCTTGTCGAGATCGAATACATGCGACGGCCGGCCCAGTTCGAGCATCACGTAGTTCGAGATATCGACGAGCGCGGAGATGCTGCGTTGACCCGAGCGTTCGAGACGTTCGACCAGCCATTGCGGCGACTTCGCACGCGCATTGACGCCGCGGATCACGCGACCGGAGAACCGGCCGCACAGGTCCGGCGCCGAGATCTTCACCGGCACCGTTTCGTTCAGCGTCACGGTCACCGGACGGATGTCGAGCGGATGCAGCGGTGCACCGGTGATCGCCGCGGTCTCGCGCGCAACGCCGAACACCGACAGGCAATCGGCCTTGTTCGGCGTCAGCTTGATTTCGAAAACGGTGTCGTCGAGATTCAGCGTTTCGCGGATGTCCTGGCCGATCGGTGTCGCTTCCGGCAGGATCAGCAGACCGCTGTGATCTTCCGACAGCTTCAGCTCGCGTGCGGAGCACAGCATGCCCTGACTCTCGACGCCGCGCAGCTTCGACAATTTGATCGCGAACGGCGCGCCACCCTCTTCGGCCGGCGGCAGTTCGGCACCGACGAGCGCGACCGGCACCTTGATGCCCGGCGCGACGTTCGGCGCACCGCAGACGATGTTCAGCGTCGTGCCCGTGCCGGCATCGACCTGGCACACGTTGAGCTTGTCCGCATCCGGATGCTTGACGACCTCGAGCACGCGCCCGACGACGATCTTCGACGTCGGCGGCGCGACCGGCCGCAGGCCTTCGACTTCGAGGCCCGCCATGGTCAGCGCGTGCGACAGCTGGTCCGTCGTCAGTTGCGGATCGACAAAGGTTCTCAGCCAGGATTCCGGAAATTGCATGATTCTGTGTACGTTCCAGTCAGAGTTAGGTCCACGTCCGGCGGATGCATCGGCATCTCGCCGGCGTCACGGCTTGCGGCACGCGCCTCTTCCGCGCAGTGCACCGGCTGTACAGGCTCAGGCGAACTGGCGCAGGAAACGCAGGTCGTTCTCGAAGAACAGACGCAGATCCTGCACGCCGTAGCGCAGCATCGTCAGCCGCTCGAGGCCGCTGCCGAACGCAAAACCGATGTAGCGCTCCGGGTCGAGGCCCATGTTGCGGATCACCGTGGGGTGCACCTGGCCCGAACCGGAAATCTCGAGCCACTTGCCGGCGTTCTTGCCGTGCTCGAACATCATGTCGATTTCAGCAGACGGCTCGGTGAACGGAAAATACGACGGGCGGAAGCGCACGAGAATGTCGTCGCGCTCGAAGAATTTCTTCAGGAAATCCGTGTAGACGCCCTTCAGGTCGGCAAAGCTGATGTTCTCGTCGATCCACAACCCTTCGACCTGATTGAACATCGGCGAATGCGTCGCATCGCTGTCGACGCGATACGTGCGGCCCGGCGCGATCACCTTGATCGGCGGCTTGTTCATGCGCGCGTAGCGGACCTGCATCGGGCTCGTGTGCGTGCGCAGCAGCAGCGGGCGCCCTTGCGCGTCGTTGCCTTCGACGTAGAACGTGTCCTGCATCGAACGCGCCGGATGGTTCTCGGGGCTGTTCAACGCGGTGAAGTTGTACCAGTCGGTTTCGATCTCGGGACCATCGGCCACGTCGAAGCCGATCGTGCGGAAAATCTGTTCGACGCGTTCCCACGTGCGCATCACCGGATGCAGGCTGCCGGTGCCGATGCCGCGGCCGGGCAGCGTGACGTCGATCGCCTCGGCGGCGAGACGCTGGCTCAGCAACGCATCGGCCAGCGCCTGGCGGCGCGCGGTCAACGCGGCTTCCACGTGCTGCTTGGCAACGTTGATGCGTGCGCCTTCGGTCTTGCGCGCTTCGGGATCGAGCTTGCCCAGGCCCTTGAGCAAATCGGTCAGTACCCCCGACTTGCCGAGAAAGCGGGCTTTCTCGTTTTCGAGGGTCGTGATGTCAGTGGCGAGTTCGAACGCTTTCTGCGCGTCGGCGACAATCTGGTCCAGATCCATTGATCCCATCTTTTCAACGTCAGTGTTCAATCGAAGCAAAACGGGTTCGACCAACAAAAAAGGGGCTCGGTGAGGAGCCCCGTTTTTGTTGCAGCGTCACCGAGACTACCGGATGTTCGCTGCAACGAACCACGCAGTACAGATGTGCTAACTAGCGCAATCAGGCTGCAACGGCGGCTTTCACCTGCTGAACGATCGCAGCAAAAGCGGCCTTGTCGAACACAGCCATGTCGGCCAGCACCTTGCGGTCGAGTTCGATCGAAGCCTTCTTCAGGCCGTTGATGAACACGCTGTACGTCATGTCGTGCTGACGCACCGCCGCGTTGATACGCGTGATCCACAGTGCGCGGAACACACGCTTCTTGTTGCGGCGATCGCGATAGGCATATTGCCCGGCGCGCATGACCGCCTGCTTGGCGATGCGATAGACGTTATTGCGACGGCCGCGGTAACCCTTGGCCAGCTTGATGATCTTCTTGTGGCGGGCCCGTGCGGTAACCCCACGTTTGACTCTAGGCATAATGAACTCCTTTGAGTTTTAGTTAAGGGTTAGGCGAACGGCAGCATTGCGCGCACGGAGTTCACATTTGACTCATGAACTGCCGTGGAGCCACGCAGGTGACGCTTGTTCTTGGTGGTTTTCTTGGTAAGAATGTGGCGCTTGAAGGCTTGACCACGCTTGATGGTACCGCCCGGACGCACCACGAAGCGCTTCGCAGCGCTCTTCTTCGTCTTCATCTTCGGCATGACGAACAACTCCATTATTTGATGGATATGGGTGTGCGGTCGACGCGAACGCCCTTCACCGCCCTTCGAAACCCACTCCACTTGGTATGCAACGGTCCATTCCGCGACCGCCGCTTTTTCAGGAACGGTGCCCGCATGCGGGCACCGTTCCGAAATCTGCCTGCCTCCGCCAGCACTTTCAGCGGCGAAGACGTACTGCGTACTGTGTATCCTGCTGCAACGCCGGGCGCATCACACGACACGCCCCGCTCCTGCTTACTTCTTTTTCTTCGGCGCGAGAACCATGATCATCTGGCGCCCTTCCATCTTCGGCATCTGCTCGACCTGACCGACTTCGTCGAGGTCGGTGCGCAGGCGCTCGAGCACCCGCATACCGATTTCCTGGTGGGCCATTTCGCGGCCGCGGAAACGCAACGTGATTTTCGTCTTGTCGCCGTCTTCGAGGAAGCGCACGAGGTTACGCAGCTTGACGTTGTAATCCCCGTCGTCGGTACCCGGCCGGAACTTGACTTCCTTGACCTGGATGACCTTCTGCTTGAGCTTGGCCTCGTGTTGCTTCTTCGCTTCCTGGTACTTGAATTTGCCGTAGTCCATCAGACGGCAAACAGGCGGTACCGCCTGCGGAGCAATTTCGACCAGGTCAACGTCCTGCTGTTCCGACAGACGGAAAGCATCGGCGAGTTTCACGATGCCCAGCGGTTCGTTTTCGACTCCGACGAGACGCACCTCAGGTGCGGTAATTTCGCCGTTGATGCGATGCGGCTTATCCGTAGCGATGTTACGTTTCCTCTAAAAATTAAAAAAACGAGCCGCGCTGCCGCAGTGGCTCAACGGAACGACTGCACGTCCTCGCGCAGGCGTTCGGTAAAGGCTTCGACCGGCATTACGCCCAGATCGACGCCGCCACGGGCACGCACGGCTACCGTTTGTGCATCACGCTCTTTGTCGCCGACCACAAGGAGATACGGCACCTTTTCGAGCGTGTGCTCGCGTATTTTATAGCTTATTTTCTCGTTGCGCAAATCGGCCTCTACTCTAAGCCCTTGTTTTTGCAACGTTTGGGCGACCTGACGGGCGTATTCGGCCTGATTTTCCGCGATATTCATCACGACCACCTGCATCGGCGCAAGCCAGGAGGGCATTGCACCAGCATGGTGCTCGATCAGAATACCGAGAAAGCGCTCCATCGACCCGACGATCGCCCGATGCAGCATGATCGGCCGTCGCCGACCGTTGTCCTCGGCGACGTATTCCGCGCCGAGGCGCTCCGGCAGCACCATGTCGAGCTGCAGCGTGCCGCACTGCCACGACCGGCCGAGCGCATCCTTGATGTGATATTCGACCTTCGGACCGTAGAACGCGCCCTCGCCGGGCAGCTCCTCCCATGTCACGCCGCACGCGGTCAGCGCCTCACGGAGACCCTGCTCCGCACGATCCCAGGTTTCGTCGGTACCGGCGCGCGCATCCGGGCGCAGCGACAGCTTGATGTCGACCTGATCGAATCCAAAATCCTGATAGACGCTCATCGCCAGCGTGTTGAACGCGATCGACTCGCTGATGAACTGATCTTCGGTACAGAAAATATGCGCGTCGTCCTGCACGAAACCGCGCACACGCATCAGACCGTGCAGCGCGCCCGACGCCTCGTTGCGATGGCACGAGCCGAATTCCGCGTAGCGCAGCGGCAGATCGCGATACGAGCGCAGTCCGTGGTTGAACACCTGCACGTGCCCCGGGCAGTTCATCGGCTTGATCGCGTAGTCGCGCTTCTCCGACTCCGTCGTGAACATGTTCTCGCGATAGTTCTGCCAGTGGCCCGACGCTTCCCACAGCGAGCGGTCCATGATCATCGGCGTCTTGATCTCGAGATAGCCGGCGTCGTTCACGCGGCGGCGCATGTACTGTTCGACCTGCTGCCACAGCGTCCAGCCGCGCGGATGCCAGAACACCATCCCCGGCGATTCGTCCTGCATATGGAACAGGTCGAGCTGCTTGCCGAGCTTGCGGTGATCGCGCTTCTCGGCCTCCTCGAGCATGTGCAGATACGCGTCCTGATCTTCCTTCTTCGTCCACGCAGTGCCGTAGATGCGCTGCAGCTGCTCGTTCTTCGCGTCGCCGCGCCAGTAGGCGCCCGCGAGCTTCATCAGCTTGAAGACCTTCAGCTTGCCCGTCGACGGCACGTGCGGGCCGCGGCACAGATCGGTGAAGCCGCCGTGCGAATAGAGCTTGATTTCGTCGGTGGCGGGAATCGATTCGATGATCTCCGCCTTGTACTTCTCGCCGATGCTCTTGAAGTAATCGACCGCCTCGTCGCGCGACACCACACGGCGCGACACCGGCTCGTCTTTCTTCGCGAGTTCCTGCATGCGCTTTTCGATCTTCTCGAGATCTTCCGGCGTGAAGGGGCGGCTGTACGCGAAGTCGTAGTAGAAACCGTTGTCGATCACCGGACCGATCGTGACCTGCGCTTCCGGGTACAGATCCTTCACCGCATAGGCCAGCAGATGCGCGGTGGAATGACGGATGATGTCGAGGCCGTCTGCGTCCTTCTCGGTGACGATCGCGAGCGACACGTCGTGATCGATCAGCGCGGACGTATCGACGAGTTCGCCGTCGATCTTGCCGCCCAGCGCGGCCTTCGCGAGACCCGGGCCGATCGACGCGGCAACCTCCGCGACCGTGACCGGATGCTCGTACTGTCGAACAGAACCGTCAGGCAGACGTATCGAAACCATTGCGCTCTCCGTGATGCCGACCGGCGGCGGCATATCCAACAACCGTAAAAAGCCAAAAAAAATGCGGCCCCGCTTTCGAGGGGCCGCATTTCACATTTTCAGCAAACTGCAAGAGCGAAAGTGGTCCTCGACTAGCGTCGTTCCGAAGTAGTTTCGGTCAACGTTCGCGGTGCCATAACCGTATTCGCCTTGATGGCGCCGATGCGCCTGGTGCTTGCTACAAAAACTCCAGCAAGCCGGAGTTTCGATTTTCGTTGGTAGGCTCGATTGGACTCGAACCAACGACCCCCACCATGTCAAGGTGGTGCTCTAACCAGCTGAGCTACGAGCCTAAAGAAGCGAGATTATATGAAGCTCGGCAAAACTTGGCAAGCCCTTTTATGCAGAGACTTTAGAAATTCCGCACGGCGCAGCGAAGCAAGAACAGGGCGTGTCGAGGTCACGCCTTGCGCGACGCGCGAACGACGCCCGTCACTTCGCCGAGCAGCGTACACGCGCGCTGGATCTGCGCCGCGCTCGACACCTCGACGGTGAACTGCATGTACGCCGCGTTACGACGGCTCTGCGTCTTCACGCCGATCACGTTCATCTTTTCGCGCGCGAACACTTCGGAGATATCGCGCAGCAGTCCCTGCCGGTCGCTTGCCTCGATCGCAAGATCGACCGGATAGACGGACTGCCCGCGTCCGCTCATCACGTCGGCGGACCATGTGGTCTGCAGCACACGTTCGGGTGCACGCTCGACCATCCGGAGAAATGTCGGGCAATCGCGCCGGTGGATCGACATGCCCTTGCCGCGCGTGACGAACCCGCTGATCTCGTCGGGCGGCGCGGGACGGCAGCAACGCGCGAGCTGCGTGAGCAACGCGTCGACGCCGACCACCAGCACGCCCGTCGATGCGCCGTGCGCGACGCTCGCGCCGCTGCTGCGTTTCTCGAACTGCTCGGGTGCTTCGACTTCCGGTTCGGCGGGCGGCGCGTCGTGCAACGCCTGCTCGACGAGACGCAGGCTGAATTCTTCCTTGCCGACCACGGAGAACAGATCGTCGGTTTCCTTGAAGCCGAGCTTCGCGGCCAGCTGATCGAGATTGACCGACGTCTTGCCTTCGCGCTGCAGGGTTTTTTCGACCATCGCGCGGCCGGTCGCGATGTTTTCCTGCGCATCGACCGCGTTGAACCACGCGCGCACTTTCTGCCGCGCGCGCGGGCTATGCATATAGCCGAGCAGCGGATTGAGCCAGTCGCGCGACGGGCCGCCCTCCTTCACCGCGACGATCTCGACAGTCTGGCCGTTCTGCAGCGACGTATTGAGTGGCACCATCGCGCCGTCGACGCGCGCACCGCGACAGCGGTGGCCCAGTTCGCTATGCAGGTGATACGCGAAGTCCACCGGCGTCGAACCGTGGGGCAGCGGAATCACGCGCGCCTGCGGCGTCATCACGTAGATGTGGTCGTCGTCGAGCGTGGCCTGGCGCAGTTGCTCCCACGGCTGGCTCGCGTGCTCCTTGCCCTCGTCTCCGTCGCTGTCGGACACGTCGTCTTTCCACGCGAGCAGCTGCCGCAGCCACGCGATCTTCTCGTCGTACTTGTCGTCCGCACTGAACTGGCCGTCGTAGCCACGCGCACCGGCTTCCTTGTAGCGCCAGTGCGCAGCCACGCCATACTCCGCGAAGCTGTGCATTTCCTGCGTGCGGATCTGCACTTCGAACGCGCGCCCGTCGTCGCCGATCACGACCGTGTGCAGCGAGCGGTAGCCGTTCGGCTTCGGGCGCGAGATGTAATCGTCGAACTCCCTCGGCACCGGCTGCCACAGGTTGTGCACGATCCCGAGCACGGTGTAGCAATCCTTGATGTCCGGCACGATCACGCGAAACGCGCGCACGTCATAGAGTTCGGCGAAGTCCAGCGCCTTGCCGCGCATCTTGCGCCAGATGCTATAGATATGCTTCGGCCGGCCGCTCACTTCCGCGCGGATATTCGCCGCCGACAACTCGTGCTGCAAGCGCGTGATCGCTTCGTCGACATAGCTCTCGCGCTCGACGCGCTTCTCGTCGAGCAGCTTCGCGATCCGCTTGTACGTATCGGGCTCCTCGAAGCGGAACGCGAGATCTTCGAGCTCCCACTTCAGTTGCCAGATGCCGAGCCGGTTCGCGAGCGGCGCGTAGATGTCGAGCGTTTCGCGCGCGACGTCAGGCGTTGGCGTGATCTTCGCGGCCGCGTAGTAGCGCAGCGACTGCAGTCGCGACGCGAGGCGGATCAACACCACGCGGATGTCCTGCGCGAACGCCAGCAGCATCTTGCGCAGCGCCTCGATCTGCGTGCGACGTGCCGCTTCGGCGTCGCGTCCTGCTTCGGGAAATGCGTTCTGTGCGGCGCGCAGGCTGACCGTGCCGAGACGCAGCAGCTTGCGCACGTTGCCGACGAGCTGCCCGACCTCCTCGCCGAAGTTCTCCGCGATCACGCGCTCCGGGTCCTGCAGATGCGGCGTCAGCGCGAACAGCGCAGCCGCCAGCACCGCGGGCGGATCGACGTTGAGCGTGCGCATGATCGACGCGGTGCCCGCCGCGTGCTCGGCGAGCAGTTCGCCGGACGACAGCCGCACATCGCCCGCGTATCGACGCACGAATGCCAGCGCATCGTCGAAGGACGGCGCCGGCGGAGAAACGGTCGTGACGGTATCGGTATTCATGGTGCTGCTGCAATCCGCCGCGCTATGCGGCCCAGCGGAGGTTCGACGGCGATCCTAGCTGCGCTGCGCAGCCACGACGACGACTTCGACGAGGCACTTCGGATTCGCGAGGCTCGCCTCGACGGTGGCACGCGGCGGCGTCGCGCCCTGCGCGACCCACTCGTCCCAGACCGCGTTCATGCCGGCGAAGTGCGCCATGTCCGAGATGTAGATCTGCACGGACAGCAGATGCGACTTGTCGCTGTTCACCTCGGCGAGCAGACGGTCGATGTGGCCGAGCACTTCGCGCGTCTGGCCGGCGATGTCCTGATCCGTGTCTTCGGCGATCTGGCCGGCAAGATACGCGGTGCCGTTATGCACGGCGATTTCGGAGAGACGCTTGCCGACGTGGTGACGAATGACTGCCATGAAATGTCCTGACGGTTGAAGAGAAATCGGAGGAACCGGATGGTCCATGCAGCGCACTCAACCCACTCGGGCGCGCCGCGCCAGCCCCATATTATGACGCGTCCGAAGTCTCGCCGACGAAGAAGCGCGTCGCGATGCCGATCTGGTCCGGCGACAGAAAGGCCGGCGCATGTCCGATGCCGTCGATCTCCACACTCGACACCGCGCGTCCGCGCTCGACCATCGCCGCGAGCGTGTCGCGCGACAGCAGATCGGACTGCGCGCCGCGCACCGCCAGCACCGGGCCCGGTGCCGCTTCGAATGCATGCCACAGCGCCGCTTCGCCGAGCGCTACCTGCTCCGGCGTCGTTGCCGTGAACGGCTCCGCGATGCGCGGATCGTAGCGGAACTGCCATGCGCCGTCCTGCTCATGCAGCAGCGGCGTATTGATCTCGCGCCATTCGTCGGGCGTCAGCGGGCCGAACGACTGCGCGAGCAGCGCCGCATGCTCGATGCCCGCCTGTAGCGTATCGAAGCGGATGGGCTTGCCAAGGTATTCGCCGATGCGCGTCAGCGCCACCGGCTCCACATGCGGACCGACGTCGTTGAGCAGCAGCTTGCCTATCGGCGAATCCGGCAACCCGGCAAGCACCATGCCGATCAGCCCACCCATCGACGTGCCGAACCAGTCGACCGTTTCGACGTCGAGGCGCGCGATCAACGTGACCATGTCGGCAACGTATTGCGGCACGGCGTAGCCGGCCGGATTGACGAGCCACGACGACAGCCCACGACCCACGATGTCCGGACATACCACCCGGTAGACGCCCGCGAGCGAGCGCGCGACGCGATCGAAATCGCGGCCCGAGCGCGTGAGCCCATGGACGCAGACGAGCACGCGCGGATTCGCCGGATCGCCCCACTCGGTGTACGCGACGCGATGCAGCCCGCTCGCGCTCGCACACTGGACGAAACGCTGACGGGGCACGGCGGGATCGACGGGTGAGCTAGCGGCGAGGGACGTGGCGGTCATCGGGGGTTCCTTGCGAAGACGGGGAAAGCGTGGCGGTTGCGATGGCGCCTAGCGCGGATGAAGCGCGGCGCGGCACGCAGCCTCTGTGGCCGATTGTAAACCGCTTTGCCGGCCGACCTCGGCGAGCCCGGACCACGCGCCACGCACAAAACAAAGCGGGCGAAACTCACGTTTCGCCCGCCTCATACAACCCGCCCAACCCGCGGCGGCTAAACCGCGTCAGCTCACCGCGCTTACATCGAGCGGCGCACCGGTCTTCGCCTTGATCTCATCGACCGTGACGCCCGGTGCAAGTTCGGTCACCTTCAGGCCATCGCTGGACACCTCGATCACGCCGAGGTCCGTGATGATCTGGTCGACCACGCCGACGCCGGTCAACGGCAGCGTGCATTCCTCGAGGATCTTGTGCTGGTCGCCCTTCGCGACGTGCTCCATCAGCACGACGACGCGCTTGACGCCCGCCACCAGATCCATCGCACCGCCCATCCCCTTGATCATCTTGCCGGGGATCATCCAGTTCGCGAGATCGCCCGTCTTGCTGATCTGCATCGCGCCGAGGATCGCGAGGTTGATGTGGCCGCCGCGGATCATCGCGAACGAATCCGCCGACGAGAAGATCGACGAACCCGGCAGCGTCGTCACCGTCTGCTTGCCCGCGTTGATCAGATCGGCATCCACTTCCTCTTCGGTCGGCGACGGGCCGATGCCGAGCAGGCCGTTCTCCGACTGCAACCACACTTCGACGCCCGCCGGCACGTGGTTCGCGACCAGCGTCGGCAGCCCGATGCCCAGGTTCACGTAGAAGCCGTCCTGCAGTTCCTTCGCCGCGCGCGCGGCCATTTCGTCACGAGTCCATGCCATGATCAGTCTCCTTTCGCGCGGACGATGCGTTGTTCGATGCGTTTTTCCGGATGCGCATTGAGCACGATGCGCTGCACGAAGATGCCCGGCGTATGGATCGCGTCCGGATCGAGTTCGCCCACCTCGACGATCTCCTCGACCTCGACCACGGTGATCTTGCCGGCCATCGCGCACATCGGGTTGAAGTTGCGCGCGGTGCGGCGATAGATCAGGTTGCCCGACTTGTCGGCCTTCCATGCCTTGACGAGCGCGATGTCCGCGGTCAGCGAATGTTCGAGCACGTAGTGGTTCTCGCCGAACTGACGCGTTTCCTTGCCTTCGGCGATCAGCGTGCCGTAGCCGGTGTTCGTGAAGAACGCGGGAATGCCGGAGCCGCCGGCCCGCAGCTTTTCGGCGAGCGTGCCCTGCGGCGTGAATTCGAGTTCGAGTTCGCCGGCCAGATACTGCCGCTCGAACTCCTTGTTCTCGCCGACGTACGACGAGATCATCTTTTTCACCTGCCGCGTTTCGAGCAACTGGCCGAGACCGAAGCCGTCGACACCCGCGTTGTTGCTGATGCAGGTGATGCCCTTCACGCCGGTATCGCGCAACGCCGCGATCAGCGCCTCCGGGATGCCGCACAGACCAAAGCCGCCGACGGCATACGTCTGCCCGTCCTTGACGATGCCTTCGAGCGCGGCGGCCGCGCCTGGATAGACCTTGTTCATCAGTGTGTCCCTTCCTCGATTGGAAACCCGAAACCGGATCGGTGCGATGGAGCGCGGAGGCCAACGCAAACTCGGCCCGACATGCCATTCTAGTCGCCCGAAGCAGGCGTCGTCGCTGGATTGCGCAACGCGTCGGCGGGCTGCTTCGTCGCTTGTGATTTGCGTGAAAGGGTACGATGCGGCGGCGTTGCGGCACAATACGCAAAAATACATAAGCAATTGCCATTGCCCGTCGCGCCATGCCCGCCCTCGACTACCAGACTGCCTTCCACCTCGCGCCGATCGGGCTCGTGCTGTCGCGCGAACGGATCATCGAGGACTGCAACGACCAGCTCGCCGCGATCTTCGGCCGCACGCGCGCGTCGCTGCTCGGGCAGTCGTTCCAGGTGCTGTACCCGTCGTCCGACGAATTCGACCGGATCGGCGCGCGCATCACGCCGATCATGACCGCGCAGGGTAGCTACGCGGACGACCGCATCATGAAGCGCGCAAACGGCGAACTGTTCTGGTGCCACGTGACGGGACGCTCGCTGAACCGCCGCGACCCACATGCGGCCGGCGTCTGGACGTTCGAGGATCTAAGCGCGACACGGCGTGTCGCGGTGGAGTTGACGCCGCGCGAACGTGAGATCGCCGCGCAGCTGGTGACGGGAAAAACGAGCAAGCAGATCGGCCGGGCGCTCGACATCAGTTCGCGCACGGTCGATGTCTATCGCGCGCGGCTGATGCGCAAATACGATACGGGGAACGCGACCGAACTACTGCAGCGGCTGCTCGGCGATTGACACGGCGGAGGCATCCCGCGCGACGATTCAGACGGCCTTAACGAGCGTGGCGTTCTCGATCGTCGTGCGCAGCAAATCGGGAATTGGCGCCGACTTGCCGGCCGCATAGTCGATCCACACGCAGCGCGCGGCGCCGCGTGCGTAGACGGTATCCGGATCGTCGGCACGGGTCAGCTCGAAGCCGGTATCGAAGCTGCTGCGGCCCGGTTTGCCGACGCTCATCCGGCCGACCACGTCGCCGGGATAGTGCAACTGCTTCAGAAACTCCATCGACGCGTTGACGATCACCGGCCCCTGCCCTTCGCCGTTGCCGCCAGCGATGCCGAGCCGTTCGAACCACGAGATCCGCACCTGCTCCATGTAGCGGAAATAGACCGTGTTGTTGACGTGGCCAAACGCGTCCATGTCGCCCCAGCGGATCGGCATCGACATCTCGAAAACTGCGTGGTAATCGCTCATCGTACTCATTGCACTTCTTCTTACTCGTTGAAACAGCAGTGTTACAGGCCCGTCAGGCCAGACCGAAACCGTCGTCGGCGGCAATGATCGAGCCGTTGATGAACTGCGACTCGTCGGCGGCGAGCAGCAGCAGCAGGCCATCGAGATCTTCCGGTTTGCCGACCCGGTGACGCGGCAGTATCGACATCAGCTTCTGTCCCTGCTCGGTCGACCAGTGATGGTGATTGATCTCGGTATCGATATAGCCCGGGCAGATCGCGTTCACGTTGATGCCGTGCCGGCCCCACTCCTGCGCCATCGCTTTCGTCATATGGACGACAGCCGCCTTGCTCATCGAATACAGCCCGATCTGCGGCAGCACGCGCAGCCCGGCCATCGACGCGATGTTGATGATCCGGTACGCCGGCTTCTGGCCGCCGTTGTTGCTGCGCATGATCATCCGTTTCGCGACTTCCTGCGCGACGAAGAAAGCGCCGCGCGTGTTCGTGTCGAACACGTATTCGAAATCCGCGGGTGTGACGTCGCACAGCTTCTGCGTGGTCGACACGCCGGAGTTGTTCACGAGGATATCGATCGTGCCCGCTTCCGTTTCCGCATGCGCGACGGCCGACTTGATGCTCTGATAGTCGGTGACGTCGAGCGATACGACGTGTGCCGCGCCGCCGGACGCCTCGATTTCGGCGCGCAGCTCCTTCAGACGTTCGGTACGTCGGCTCGCCAGCACGACCTTCGCGCCCGCTTGCGACAGCACCTGCGCAAAGCGCTTGCCGAGACCGCTCGACGCGCCCGTAATCAGCGCGACCTTGCCTTCCAGATTGATCGAACGGCCCATTGTCGTTCCCTTTTCGTTGATGGTAGCGGGTACGGAGCCGCCACAAAGCGCTTCGACTTCGCGCGGCAATACCGTATCACATAAATGGAACGATCGTGCTAATCGTTGCTCATCGGGTTGCGGCTCAGGTATCGTTCGCTGACAATACGAACCCGAAAAAAGCATTCTAACGGTAAGAGGAGCACCGATGACCCCCACCAGTCTCATTGAGCAGTACGGCCCGCGCGAATCGATGGAATACGACGTCGTAATCGTCGGCGGCGGCCCGGCTGGTCTGTCTGCGGCGATCCGGCTGAAGCAGCGGGCGCAGGAGCAAGGCGTCGAGATCGGGGTCTGCGTGCTCGAGAAGGGCTCGGAAATCGGGGCGCACATCCTGTCGGGCGCCGTGATGGACCCGCGTGCGCTCACCGAACTGATTCCAGACTGGAAAGAAAAGGGCGCGCCGCTCGACGTCGAAGTGACCGAGGACCGCTTCCTGTTCCTGTCCGAAACCGGCGCGAAGACCGTGCCGAACTGGGCGCTGCCGGACAACTTCAAGAACCACGGCAACTACGTAATCAGCCTCGCGAACGTAACGCGCTGGCTGGGCCAGCAGGCCGAAGCGCTCGGCGTCGAGATATTTCCGGGCTTCCCCGCCGCCGAAGTGCTGTACAACGACGACGGCTCGGTCAAAGGCGTCGCCACCGGCAACATGGGTATCGGCAAGAACGGTGAGCCGACCGAAAACTTCCAGCTCGGCATGGAGTTGCACGCGAAGTACACGCTCTTCTGCGAAGGCGCGCGTGGCCATCTCGGCCGCCAGCTGTCCGAGCGCTTCAAGCTGCGCGATGGCGTCGACCCGCAGTCGTACGGCATCGGCATCAAGGAACTGTGGGAGATCGATCCCGCGAAGCACAAGCCGGGACTCGTGATCCACTCGGCCGGCTGGCCGCTCGAGAACGACACGTACGGCGGCTCGTTCCTCTATCACCTCGACAACAACCAGGTGATGGTCGGCTTCATCGTCGGGCTGGGGTACACGAATCCGTATCTGTCGCCGTTCGAGGAATTCCAGCGCTACAAGACGCATCCGGCGATCCGCGCGTTTCTCGAGGGCGGCAAGCGCGTGTCGTACGGCGCGCGGGCGATCACCGCGGGCGGTCTGCTGTCGCTGCCGAAGCTGGTGTTTCCAGGCGGCGCGCTGGTCGGCGACGACGCGGGCTTCCTGAACGCCGCGCGGATCAAGGGCAGCCACGCGGCGATCAAGACCGGCATGCTCGCCGCCGACGCCGCGTTCGACGCGGTGCAGGCCGGCCGCCAGTCGGACGAACTGGTCGCGTTCCCCGAAACGTTCAAGACATCGTGGCTCCATACCGAGCTGAATCGCGCGCGCAATTTCAAGCAGTGGATGAGCAAGGGCCTGTACCTCGGCACGCTGATGGTCGGTATCGAGCAGAAGGTGCTCGGTGGCAACGTGCCGTGGACACTGCATCACCAGCATTGGGATCACGAGATGCTGAAGCCGGCATCGCAGAGCAAGCCGATCGAGTACCCGAAGCCGGACGGCAAGCTGACGTTCGACCGGCTGTCGTCGGTGTTCATCTCGAACACGAATCACGAGGAGAACCAGCCGGCCCACCTGACGCTAAAGGACCCGAGCGTGCCGGTGGACGTCAACCTGCGCACCTATGCGGGACCGGAAAGCCGCTACTGCCCTGCGGCAGTCTACGAGTTCGTGAAGAACGACGACGGCAGCGAACGCCTCGTCATCAACGCGCAGAACTGCGTGCACTGCAAGACCTGCGACATCAAGGACCCGACGCAGAACATCGTGTGGGTCACGCCGGAAGGCGGCGGCGGTCCGAATTATCCGAATATGTGACGGGGCGTCATTCAGTGCCGTCCGCATGAAAAAAACGCCGCTTGATTGCGGCGTTTCTCATTGGGCGGCTTTGTGGCCGCTCAGGGTGCGCTCGCCGCGATCTTCGGCGTCGCGACCGTCACATCGCCGCACTGCGCGCGATGCCGCAGCGCGTGATCGATCAGCACCAGCGCCAGCATCGCTTCGGCGATCGGCGTCGCGCGGATGCCGACGCACGGATCGTGGCGTCCGAACGTTTCGACGACGACCGGCTGACCGTTCCGGTCGATCGAGCGACGCGGCGTGCGGATGCTCGACGTCGGCTTGATCGCAATCGACACCGTGATGTCCTGCCCCGTCGAAATGCCGCCGAGCACGCCGCCCGCGTGATTGCCGACGAAGCCCTCGGGCGTCAGTTCATCGCCGTGTACGGAGCCGCGCTGCGCGATGCTCGCGAAGCCCGCGCCGATCTCGACGCCCTTCACCGCGTTGATGCCCATCATCGCGTGCGCGATGTCAGCGTCGAGCCGATCGAACAGCGGCTCGCCGAGCCCGACCGGCACACCCGACGCGACCGTGTTGATGCGCGCGCCGATCGAATCGCCGTCTTTGCGCAGCGTGTCCATGTACGCCTCGAGCTGCGGCACGATGTCCGCGTTCGGTGCGAAGAACGGGTTCTCGCCGACGTGCGACCAGTCGACGAACGGCACGTCGATCTCGCCGAGCGCAGCCATGTACGCGCGAATCTCGGTGCCGAACTGTTCGCGCAGCCACTTCTTCGCGACAGCGCCGGCCGCGACGGTCGATGCTGTCAGACGCGCCGACGAACGGCCGCCGCCGCGATAGTCGCGGATGCCGTACTTCTGCCAGTAGGTGTAGTCGGCGTGACCGGGACGGAACGTGTCGGCGATGTTGCCGTAGTCCTTGCTGCGCTGGTCGGTGTTGCGGATCAGGAGCGTGATCGGCGCGCCAGTGGTGCGACCTTCGAACACGCCCGACAGGATCTCGACCTTGTCCTCTTCCTTGCGCTGCGTCACGTGGCGCGACGTGCCCGGCTTGCGGCGATCGAGTTCGAGCTGGATGTCCGCTTCGGACAGCGTCATGCCGGGCGGACAGCCGTCGATCACGCAGCCGATCGCCGGTCCGTGCGACTCGCCGAAACTCGTGACGGTGAAGAGCGTACCGAGGGTATTGCCGGACATGAGAGAGAGTCCAAAGAAATGCGGGGAAGGCGATATTATGCCAGCCCACCTGTCGCAGAGGCGGCCGGCATGTCGAGCGGTGGGCTCGCGTGGCGTTACGCGGGCGGCGCAGCGGCAGGTACGACGCGCCAGTTAAGCGTGCGTTATTTCCGCGCGCCCCGCAACTCGCCGACGATCTCCTGCAGACGTTCCGGCGTCGCTTCCTCCGGACTCAACGGCTCGCCGACCGCCAGCGTAAGCCGGCTCATCACGCCCTTGTGCATCGGCCGCGGCACACGGGCATCGGTATTGCGCGAAAAATAGCTGCCCCACAGCCCGCGCAGCGCCATCGGCACGACCGGCACCGGCGAGCGGCGGATGATCTCGGTCACACCGTGACGGAACGGGTTCATGTCGCCGGTCTTCGTCAGCTTGCCTTCGGGGAAGATGCACACCAGATCGCCGTCGGCGAGCGCCTGCGCGCAGCGTTCGTAAGCGCGCGTGAGCAGCGCTTCGTCTTCGTGCGCGGGGGCGATCGGAATCGCCTTCGCATGACGGAACACCCAGCCCGCGAACGGTGAACGGAAAATCCGGTGGTCCATCACGAAGCGGATCGGCCGCGGGCTCTCGGCCATGATGACGATCGCGTCGACATAGCTGACGTGATTGCAGACCAGCACCGCCCCGCCCTCTTCCGGAATCCGCTCCGCGTGCACGAGGCGGATGCGGTAGAACGTGTGCACCAGCACCCACGCGACGAAGCGCAGCAGAAACTCCGGCACGAGCGAATAGATATACGTCGCGACGACGATGTTCAGCAGCGCGGTGGCGAGGAAGATGCCAGGAATGCCGACACCGAGCGACGTCAGCCCGACCGCCATCAGCGACGACACGATCATGAACAGCGAATTGAGGATATTGTTCGCGGCGATGATCCGCGCGCGATGCGTCGGCTGGCTGCGGCTCTGGATCAGCGCGTACAGCGGCACGCTGTAGAGGCCACCGAACATCGCGAGCAGCAGCAAGTCGGCGAGCACGCGCCAGTGCGCGGGTACCGCGAGAAACTCACCGACCGTGAGGAGATGCGGCGCGGCTGGCAGCGCGTGGCTCGCGAAGAAGAGATCGATCGCGAACACGCTCATGCCGATCGAACCGAGCGGCACCAGGCCGACTTCGATGCGATGCTTCGACAGCCGTTCGCACATCAGCGAACCCGCGCCGATGCCGATCGAGAACGTGGCGAGCAGCACGGTCACGACGTCCGGATTCGCCGACAGCACCTCCTTCGCGAAACGAAAGAAAGACGACAGGAACGTCGCGCCGACGAACCACAGCCACGAGATGCCGAGCAGGCTCAGGAACACCGTGCGGTCTTCGCGCGCGAGTTTCAGGTTGCGCCACGTCTCGCTGACCGGATTCCAGTTGATACGCAGATCTGGCTGCGGAGCCGGCGTCGTCGGCACGAGGATTGACACCGCGCGCCCCACGAGCGCAATCACCACGCACATCCCCGCGAGTATCCCGGCGCCGTGCTCGACGAACCCCGCGGCCGCGCCGCCCGCGATCGTGCCGATCAGGATCGCGACGAACGTGCCCATCTCGATCATGCCGTTGCCGCCGACCAGTTCCGCCTTCGACAGATGCTGCGGCAGGTACGAATATTTGACCGGGCCGAAGAGCGTCGAATGGACGCCCATCAGGAACGTGCAGAGATAAAGCAGCGACGCGTTGTGAAACCAGAAGCCCGCGCCACCGATCAGCATCACGCCGATCTCGAAGGTCTTCACGAAACGCGTGAGCGTGGCCTTGTCGTATTTGTCGGCGATCTGGCCGGACGTGGCGGAGAACAGCACGAACGGCAGGATGAAGATCGCTGAGATCAGGAACGCGGCCGTTTTCGGATCGACGCCAGAAAAGCGCGCGGCCTGATACGTGACGAGCGACGTGAAGCCGATCTTGAACACGTTGTCGTTCATCGCGCCGAGGAACTGCGTCCAGAAGAACGGCGCGAAGCGGCCCTCGCGCAGCAGGCGGAACTGGGATTCCTGCGCGTGATCGCCGCGGGCGGCACGGCGGGCAGCGGGTATCGGAGATGAAGGAGGTGACGGACGGTCGCTCATGGATGTCGGAGTTGCGGCAACGCACGTGTGAAAATGGATGCGCTCGCGGATGCGTTCGGAGCGGGAAAGCGCGCCGCACACTCCAGCGGACGCCCACAAAAAAAGCGCGCGCTTTCGCGCACGCCCTGGTATCGCCCGGATTGCTTGAATTGCTCGACCGAGCGACGGCGACAGCGACCGGACGGCCGCGGCATCGCGGCGCCTCGCGAGGCTAGCGCGCCTGCTGCGGCTCCTGCTCTTCCGGCCAGTCGCGGATATAGGCTTTCAGCATGCGGTTCTCGAAGCCCTGTTCCTCGACGACCGCCTTCGCGACGTCGTAGAACGAGATCACGCCCATCAGCGCGCGGCTTTCGAGCACCGGCAGATAGCGCACATGATGTTCGAGCATCATGCGGCGTACTTCGTTGACGTCGGTTTCCGGCGTGCAGGTGATCGGATGATCGTCCATCACCTTGCGGATCGTCGACGAACCGACGCTGCCGCCGTTCGTGCGCAGCGTCAGGATGATTTCGCGGAACGTCAGCATGCCGACCAGATCGCCGTATTCCATCACGACGAGCGAACCGATGTCGTGCTCCGCCATCGCGTTGACTGCGTCGTGCAACGACGTATCGGGCGTGACCGTAAAAAGGGTGTTGCCCTTGACCTTGAGAATGTCGCTGACTCGCATGATTTGTCTCCTATCGATCAGAGCTGGCGATTCAGCGCTTACTCTGGTCCCATGCAAAGATAGTTGCGGATGGTGCCGGTATTGCATAACTGAGGCATGACTGACTTTCGATGCTAGCGGAAAGGCCCGCAAAAGGAAAGCATGCGGAAAGCGCACCGGCGCCTGCCGGAAGCCCGTCCGGCAACGGGCCGGCGGCGCAGCCCGTAGGGAAGCCGCGCCCGGAAGACCTCCCGAAGCGCCCCAAAAAGCGCCGCCCGCGCGCAGGCCGGATGATACGATGGCCGGCACCTTCACCTCTCGCGCACGCCGCTCGCGGCTGCGCCGCCCAGCATGTCCGCCAACCGTTTCGACACGCTCGCGCTGCACGCCGGCGCGGCGCCCGACCCCGCCACCGGCGCACGCGCGACGCCAATCTACCAGACGACGTCGTTCTCGTTCCGCGACACCGACCACGCGGCGGCGCTGTTCAACATGGAGCGCGCGGGCCACGTCTATTCGCGTATTTCCAACCCCACCGTGGCCGTCTTCGAGGAGCGCGTCGCCGCCCTCGAGAACGGCGCGGGCGCGATCGGCACCGCGAGCGGCCAGGCCGCGCTGCATCTCGCGATCGCCACGCTGATGGGCGCGGGCTCGCACATTGTCGCATCGGGCGCGCTGTACGGCGGCTCGCACAACCTGCTCCACTACACGCTGCGCCGCTTCGGGATCGAGACGACCTTCGTGCGGCCCGGCGATCTCGCCGGCTGGCGCGCCGCGCTGCGGCCAAACACACGGCTGCTGTTCGGCGAAACGCTCGGCAACCCGGGCCTCGACGTGCTCGACATCGCCGCGGTCGCGCAGATCGCGCACGAACACCGCGTGCCGCTGCTGGTCGATTCGACGTTCACGACGCCGTACCTGCTGCAGCCGTTCGCGCACGGCGCCGATTTCGTCTATCACTCCGCGACCAAATTCCTCGGCGGCCACGGCACCACGATCGGCGGCGTGCTGGTGGACGGCGGCACGTTCGACTTCGTCGCGTCCGGCCGCTTCCCCGAATTCACCGAGCCTTACGACGGCTTTCACGGCATGGTCTTCGCCGAGGAAAGCACCGTCGCGCCGTTCCTGCTGCGCGCCCGACGCGAAGGGCTACGTGACTTCGGCGCGTGTCTGCATCCGCAGGCCGCGTGGCAACTGCTGCAGGGCATCGAGACGCTGCCGCTGCGGATGGAACGCCACGTTGCCAATACGCGGAAAGTGGTCGAGTTTCTCGCAGCGCACGCGGCGGTCGAATCGGTGGCTTACCCCGAGCTTGCATCGCACCCGGACCACGCGCTCGCGAAGCGCCTGCTGCCGCGCGGCGCGGGCGCGGTGTTCAGCTTCAACCTGCGCGGCGACCGCGCGGCCGGGCGACGCTTTATCGAAAGCCTGTCGCTGTTCTCGCATCTGGCGAACGTCGGCGATGCGCGCTCGCTCGTCATTCACCCCGCCTCGACCACGCACTTCCGCATGGACGCCGCCGCGCTCGCGGCCGCCGGCATCGCGGAAGGCACGATCCGGCTGTCGATCGGCCTCGAGGATCCCGACGACCTGATCGACGACCTGAAGCGCGCGCTCAAAGCCGCACAGAAAGCCGCCGCGCCCAAGGAGTCCGCATGATCGTCGACATCCACGGCACGCCGGCCTATGTCTACACCGGTGGTAAACCGTTCGACCCGGCGCTGCCGTGCGCCGTGTTCCTGCACGGCGCGGAACACGACCACAGCGTGTGGGCGCTGCAAACCCGCTACTTCGCGCATCACGGCTTCGGCGTGCTCGCGCCCGACCTCCCGGGCCACCATCGCAGCGCCGGCCCGGCGCTGACCAGCATCGCCGCGATGGCCGACTGGCTCGCGGCATTGCTCGACGCCGTGAACGTGCCGCGCGTGTTCGTCGCGGGACACAGCATGGGCTCGCTCGTCGCGCTCGATTTCGCCGCCCGCTACCCCGACCGCGCGACCCGCCTCGCGCTGCTCGCCACCGCCGTGCCGATGACCGTTTCGTCCACGCTGCTCGACGCGGCACGCGACCGCGAACCCGATGCGATCGAGATGGTGAACCAGTGGTCGCACTCGACGATCGCGGCCAAGCCGTCGAGCCCCGGTCCCGGCTTCTGGTTGCACGGCATGAACCAGCGTCTGATGGAGCGTGTGTCCGCGACCGGCGAAGCGCGTCTGTTCCATACCGATTTCACAGCCTGCAACGACTATGCGGACGGCATCGCCCGCGCGACGCAGGTTCGGTGCCCGGTGCGGTTCGTCATCGGGCGGCGCGATGCGATGACGCCGCCACGCGCGGCCCGCGCGCTGGCCGACGCGCTCACCGCTGCGGGCGTCGTAGTGGACACCGTCACGCTCGACGCCGGTCACGCGCTGATGACCGAACAGCCGGACGCGACGCTCGACGCGCTGTTCACGTTCGCATCGGGAACCGCCGAGCTCAACACCACGGTATCAAGGTAACCCTGCCTGGGGCCGTGCGCCATCGGCCGAACGGCCTGGTTGCGCGGCGCGGGCGATCGCAGCACAATGGTCTGGCAGCAGAAACGGAACAGGGGGCCACCATGGGCCAAACCACACATACCGACCACTTCGCGAGTTTCGCGGAGTTTTATCCGTTCTATCTCGACGAGCATCGCAACCGGACATCGCGGCGGCTGCATTTCATCGGGTCACTGGGCGTGATCGGCTGCCTCGCGATGGCGCTCGCCACTGGCGACTGGCTATGGCTGCCGGTCGCGGTCGTGTGCGGCTACGGCTTCGCGTGGGTCGGCCACTTTTTCTTCGAGAAAAACCGGCCAGCCACGTTCCGTCACCCGATCTACAGCCTGATGGGCGACTGGGTGATGTTCAAGGACATCTGCATCGGCAAGATTTCGCTTTAGTTCAGGCGCGCGACGGACAACGAACGGCGGACGCGTTCGAGCCGCGTTTCACGGGGTGGCCCGCTGCCTTCGGCGTCGCCACACAACAACACCCCACACGATACGGAATCACGCCGCCTGATGCGGCATCGCCGACGCGCGGTGCCCATCCTCCGCCGCCCGTGCGCGCGCCGCGGCGCGCGCGGCCAGCAGCGTCGCGAGCGACACACTGAGCTTGTCGTTATCGAGCGCACCGAGCAGCGTCGCGCCGTCGACCCGCGTCGAATCGAGATGGAGCTGATATTCCAGCTCCGCGCGATCGATCACGAACAGGCTGAACAGCCGCTCGACCGTCACCTGTGCAGGATTCGCGAGCAGCAGGAAACACGGCTGCGCGCTGTTCTCCTCGATCTGCCCCACCCATTCGATCTCCTCCAGTTCCTGCAGCAGCCGCGACGTCGTGTCGAGGTCGCGGCGCAGCATCCGCGCGAGCCGCTGCACGGGGTAGCCCCGCCTGCCCGCGTCGCGCGCTTCGGCGAGCCGCGCGAGCAGTTCGAGCGCGTCGAACAGATCGCTGCCGGGAAACTGCGGCCGGTGGAACTGTCCGGTGCGGATCGCCGGGAGCGCGGACGCGATCATGGCGCCGGCCAGCGTGATGAACCAGGTCAGGTACATCCAAAGCAGGAACATCGGCACGACGGCGAACGCGCCGTACACGGCCGTGTAGGTCGGAATGCGGCGGATGTAATAGCCGAAGCCGCGCTTCGCCATTTCGAATGCGATCGCCGCGCAGATTCCGCCGACCACCGCATCGCGCCACTCGACACGACAGTTCGGCAGATACACGTAGAGCATCGTGAACGCGAGAATAGTCAGCGGCAGCGTGGCGCCGGTCAGCGCCCACTCGATCACCGGCGTGATGCGCTGCGCGGCGTGGAAGGTCATCGACTGCGTGAACAGATACGACGACATCGACAGGCTCACGCCGATCAGGATCGGCCCGAGCGTCAGGATCGCCCAGTAAACGAGCACGCGCTGCGCGAACGGCCGCGCCTTGCGCACACGCCAGATCACGTTGAACGCGGACTCGACGGTCATCATCGTCATCACCGACGTGACCACCAGCACGATCATCCCGAGTGTGGTGAGGCTCTTCGCCTTCGCCGCGAACTGGTTCAGATAGCGGAAGATCTGGCTGTTGAACTGCGCGGGCATCAGGTGATCGGCCAGAAAGCCCTGCAGCGACGCCTGGAACGACGAGAAAATCGGAAACGCGGTGAACAGCGCGAACGCGACCGTCGCCAGCGGTACGAGCGACAGCATCGTGGTGAACGTCAGACTGCCCGCCACCTGGGGAATGCGATCTTCGCCGCTGCGCTGCGCGGCGAAATGCGCGAGACGCTTGAGCATGTCGAGATCGATACGCACTCTGGACAACGACAAAACCTTCCTCCTTCCTTACTGTGAAGTGCGCGTCAACCTGCACGCCGCATCGGCCGCGCAGCCTTGCTCCAGGCCCTGCACGAAGCCTAACCCCTATAATAACCGCTCACCGACAAGGCCTATGAAAGACATCCTCGTGCTCTACTACAGCCGCTACGGCGCCACCCGCGAACTCGCGCTCGCGATCGCGCAGGGCGTCGACAGCGTGGCTGGCATGCAGGCGCGCGTTCGTACGGTACCGCCCGTTTCGACGGTCTGCGAAGCCACCCAGCCGGACATCCCCGACGAGGGACCACCGTACGTCGAACTGCGCGACCTCGAAGAATGCGCGGGCCTCGCACTCGGCTCGCCGACCCGCTTCGGCAACATGGCCGCACCGCTCAAATATTTCCTCGACGGCACGACACCGCAATGGCTGTCCGGCGCACTCGCCGGCAAACCCGCGTGCGTATTCACGTCGACGGGCAGTCTGCACGGCGGCCAGGAATCGACGCTGCTGTCGATGATGCTGCCGCTGCTGCATCACGGGATGCTGATCGTCGGCCTGCCGTACACCGAGAGCGCGCTCACCGCGACGCTGACCGGCGGCACGCCGTACGGCGCGTCGCACTTCGCGCGCGCCGCGTCCTCGCAACAAGGCCTGTCCGCCGACGAAAAAACGCTCGCCGTCGCGCTCGGCACACGCATCGCGCGCACGGCCGCTGCACTGGGCGAGCAGCCATGAACGCGCCGCGCGCGTCGGCTCCCGCGAGCGTGCCGTCCTCCGTGCCGGTCGCCGGCAATCGTAGCGTTGCCACGGTCGCATCCATCGCGCTGCTCGCCCTGATCGCACTGTGCATCGCGTGGGAATGGCGGCTCGCGCCGCTGCGTCCGGGCGGTTCGCTGCTCGTGCTGAAGGCGGTACCGCTGCTGTGCGCGCTCAATGGCGTGCTGCGACGCCGGCTGTACACGCTGCAATGGGCATCGATGCTCGTGCTGCTGTATCTCGCCGAAGGCATCGTGCGCGGCATGTCGGACCCGGGTTTCAGCGCGACCCTCGGCTGGATCGAGGTGGCGCTCGCCTTCGTCTTCTTCGTCGCGGCGCTCGCCTACGTCGCGCCGTTCAAGCGTGCCGCGAAACGCGCGCGTCAACATCAACTCTCACGCCCGTGAGTAAAACACGCCGCGTGCTCCGCTTCGAATTTCTTCCACGATCATGACCGACACTGCCGCTTCTACTTCCGTTCAGTCCTTCGTCGATGCGTGCCGCGATGCGATCGGCGCGGCGCATGTGCTGACCGATCCGCACGACACCGAGCCGTTCCTCACCGACTGGCGACGCCGCTACATCGGCGCGGCGTGCGCGGTGCTGAACCCGTCGACCGCCGAACAGGTCGCGGCGCTCGTGAAGCTCGCCGTCGAGCACCGCGTCTCGCTCGTGCCGCAAGGGGGTAATACGGGCCTCGCCGGCGGCGCCACGCCGGACGCGACCGGCCATCAGGCGGTACTAAGCCTGCGCCGGCTGAACCGCGTACGCGACATCGATCCGCACAACAACACGATCACCGTCGAGGCAGGCGTCGTGCTCGCCGACGTGCAGACACGCGCGGAAGAAGCGGGACGCCTGTTTCCGCTGAGCCTCGCCGCGGAAGGCAGCTGCACGATCGGCGGCAATCTCGCGACGAACGCCGGCGGTACCGGCGTACTGCGCTACGGCAACACGCGCGAGCTGTGTCTGGGGCTCGAAGTCGTGACACCGCAGGGCGAACTGTGGGACGGTCTGCGCGGCCTGCGCAAGGACAACACCGGCTACGACCTGCGCGACCTGTTCATCGGCGCGGAAGGGACGCTCGGCATCATCACGGCCGCGGTGATGAAACTGCATCCGCTGCCGGCCGCGCGCGTGACGGCGCTCGCCGCGCTCGCGTCGCCGCACGCCGCGCTCGATTTCCTCGCGCTCGCGCAACGGATGACCGGCCCCATGCTCACGGGCTTCGAGCTGATGTCGGATTTCTGTCTGCGGCTCGTCGGCCAGCATTTCCCGCAGATGCGCTATCCGTTCGCGGAAACGCATCCGCAGATCGTGCTGCTCGAACTGTCCGACAGCGAAAGCGAAGCGCACGCGCGCACGCTGTTCGAGCAGTTGATGGAAGCGGCGCTCGAAGCCGGTATCGTCGACGATGCGGTGGTCGCCGAAAGCCTCGCGCAATCGCAGGCGTTCTGGGATCTGCGCGAGCACATTCCGCTCGCGCAGGCGGAAGAAGGGCTGAACATCAAGCACGATATCGCGGTGCCGATTTCGCGAATCGGTCATTTCATCGACGAGACCGACGTCGCGATCGCGCAGGCGGTGCCGGACGCGCGGATGGTCACGTTCGGGCACCTCGGCGACGGTAACCTGCACTACAACGTGCAGGCCCCCGAGGGCGTCGATACGAAACGCTTTCTCGCCGAATGGCAGGATCCGATCAACCGGATCGTCTATGACAGCGCGCACCGGCATCGCGGCAGCATCAGTGCCGAGCATGGCCTCGGCCAGTTGAAGGTCGACGAAGCGGCGCACTATAAGTCGGAGGTCGAGGTGCGGTTGATGCGCGCGGTGAAGCAGGCGCTCGATCCGCTCGGGCTGATGAATCCGGGCAAGGTGCTACGCTAGACGCCTCTCCCCCGCACCCAGGTTTTCCGCGTTAGCAGGAGCCGTCTCCGTGAAAATTCGCGTGCTGTCCGATCTGCATCTCGAGGCCGACGAACCCGAAGCGATTCCGCATGCGGGCGCCGATCTGGTCGTGCTCGCCGGCGACATCCACAATCATGCGGCCGGCCTGCGCTGGGCCGCGGAAATGTTCGACGGCAGCGTGCCCGTCGTCTACGTGCCGGGCAATCACGAGTACTACGACGGCGAGTTCGGCGCGCTCGAGCTGGCGATGCACGACGCGGCCGCATCGGTCGACAACGTGCACTTCCTGAACAACGCAACGCTCGTCGATCCGGACGGCCACTGGCGCGTGCTCGGCACGACGCTGTGGACCGACTTCGCGCTATATGGTGCCGACGACGACACACGCGCCGAATCGATCGCGGCGGCGGAAAAAGCGATGCTGGATTTTCGTGGACTGATTCAGGTGACGTGGCCCGACCCGGCCGACCGCCCTGCTGGACTACCGGTAACGCAAGCCGCCCGCGACTTCACGCCCGCAGACAGCCTCGCGCTGCACGTACGCGCCCGCGCATGGCTCGCGGCGGAACTGGCAAAACCGTTCGCGGGAAAGACGGTGGTAGTCACGCATCACGCGCCGCACCGGCTGAGTCTTGCCGAGCGCTATGCGGACGACCGGGTGTCGGCGGGCTTCGTCAGCGATCTACCGGACCTGGTACGTGCGCCCGTCGCGCTGTGGATACACGGCCACACGCACACCGCGTTCGACTACACGCTGAACGGCACGCGCGTGGTGTGCAACCCGCGCGGTTATATCGACCGACGCACCGGCCGGCTCGAGAACCCCGACTTCACGTGGGACCGGATCGTCGAATTGTGACGCTCCGGTAACGACGCTGGAATCAGTGGCTTAGCGGCGGCCCGCGTCGCGCGACGGCATGTCGCGGCGCACCCGCACCGGAACCAGTTGCGGCGTGCCACGCAGACGGCGCAGCAGGTCGCGCGACGCGGCAACGCCGATCAGTGCGAGCATGACGGCAACGCCAATCATCAGGTTCGTGTCCATGAGTCCCCCTTCGTTTCGGTATTTCGGTATGGAAAGCTGCGTCTGGTAATGCGTGAAACGGCCAGCGCATGACCACACGTTAGCAGGCCAATTCGCGCGAAAGAGTAAGGAAGTGTTGCACCGCACCGCCTGTCTGTAACACCTGCGCTCACGTGCGCGCGAACCGTCTCAGTTCGTCGTGGTCCGCGGCGAACGTCGCGGGCAGCTCGTCGCGCAGGAACTCGACCCACGTGCGGATCTTCGCATCCAGATACTGGCGCGACGGATACAGCGCGTACAGGTTCATGTCCTGCGACGTGTACGCCGGCAGCACCCACACGAGGTCGCCGCTGCGCAGCCCGGCGATCGCCGAATAGAGCGGAATCAATCCGATGCCCATCCCCTCGCGCACCGCCACCACCAACGCCTCGGCGAAGTTGACCTGGAACGTCGACTGACCGAGCACGACGGTCTGCTGGCCGTCGGGGCCGTCGAAGGTCCATTCGTCGGTGGGAAATACCGGCGTCACCATCCGGAGGCAGACGTGATCCTTCAGATCGGCGGGCGCCTGCGGCACGCCGTAGCGCTCGAGATAGCCCGGCGACGCGCACGCGATGCTGAACGCGGCACCGAGCCGCTGCGACACGAGCCCTGAATCGGGCAGACCAGTCGCGAGCGTGAGCGACACGTCGAAGCCTTCGTCGAGCAGATCGGGCATGCGCTGCGCGAGCGTCAGTTCGACCTGCACGTCCGGATAGCGCTGCTGGTAGCGCCCGACCGCCGGAACGACATAGTGCTGGCCGAAACTCGTCATCGAGTGGACCTTCAGCTTGCCGGACGGCCGCGCGTGCGCGTCGCTCGCCTCGGCTTCGGCCTGATCGACGTACGCGAGGATCTGCTCGCAGCGCTGCAGGTAACGCTCGCCCGCTTCGGTCAGCGCGATGCGGCGCGTCGTGCGGTTCAGCAGACGGGTGCGCAGATGCGCCTCGAGATCGGATACCGCCCGCGACGCGTAGGCGGTCGTCGCATTGAGGTGCTGCGCGGCACCGGTGAAACTGCCCGCTTCTACGACGCGGACAAATACGCGCATATTTTGAAGCGTATCCATATCGGTTCCTTGCTGGGACGCGTCGATTGTTACATGAATTGCTAAAGCGATTATCTCAAGAGCGGTAAGAATCCTTCGCATTTTTACGGGTTATTCGCCAATCCTCCGGAAAATATAATGACCCACAGGGTTCTATCGCATTCAGGGAGGAAATCGTGCAGTGTCCGGTACCAAAAGGGATCGCCGCAGCCGCGGTTCTTACGATCTCGTTGATAATCGCTGGTTGTGCCAGTACCGGGGGCGTTGCACCTCAAACAAACGCGATGGACCCGTCGTCGCTCGACGCCGGCGCCGCCATCCGCGCGGCCGACGCCGACGCGCACTGGCCCGCCGCCGACTGGTGGCGCGCCTACGGCGACCCGCAGTTGAACACGTGGATCGAGTCGGCCGAAGCCGGCAGTCCGACGCTCGCGGTCGCGCAGGCGCGTGTGCGCGAAGCGCAGTCGATGGCGAGTGTCGCCGCCTCCGCACTCGCGCCGCAGCTCAACGGCAATCTGTCGATCCAGCGCCAGCACTGGCCAGACAACGTCTACTACGGTCCGGGCCCGCTCTCGAACGCGAACACCTGGAACAACACCGGCACGCTCGGCCTGTCGTATCACCTCGACCTGTGGGGCCGCGACCGCAATGCGGCCGAACGCGCACTCGATCTCGCACATGTGCGTGCCGCCGATGCGCGCGCCGCGCAGCTCGAACTCGAGGCGAACGTCGTGCGCGCGTACATCGACATGTCGATGAACTACGCGCTGCTCGACATCGCGAAGGGAACGCGCGACCAGCAGCAGCAGATTCTCACGCTCGCGCAGCGGCGCCTGAAGGGCGGCCTCGGCACGCAGCTCGAAGTGAGCCAAGCCGAAACGCCGCTGCCCGATTACGAACGCCAGATCGACTCGCTCGACGAAGCGATCGCGCTGAACCGCAACGAGCTTGCCGCGCTCGCCGGCAAGGGCCCGGGCGCCGGCGACACGCTCACCCGCCCGCAGCTCGCGCTGACCACGCCGGCCGGCCTGCCGTCGGTGCTGCCCGCCGATCTGATTGGCCACCGGCCCGACGTCGTCGCGGCCCGCTGGAGCGTCGCCGCGCAGGCGCGTGGCATCGACGTCGCGAAGGCCGATTTCTATCCGGACGTCGACCTGCTCGGCTCGCTCGGCGGCTTCGCGGCGGCCGGCCCGCTGTTCCAGTTCCTGCGTTCGGCGAACGGCGGCTGGACCGCCGGCCCCGCGCTGTCGCTGCCGATCTTCGACGGCGGACGGCTGCGCGCGCAGCTGGGCGTTGCATCGGCGGGTTACGACGAAGCGGTCGGCAACTACGACCAGACGATCGTCGGCGCGCTGAAGGAGATCGCGGACCAGGTCGTGCGGATGCGCTCGCTCGCGACCCAGGCGAAGGACGCACAACGTTCCGTCGACGTCGCGCAGCGCAATTACGCGCTGTCGCGCGAAGGCTACCGGCGCGGCCTGACCGACTACCTGAACGTGCTGGTCGCGCAAAACCAGTTGCTGCACGCGCAGGAAGGCGTCGCGCGGATCGACGCAGAACGGCTCAGCGCGCACGCGACGCTCGTCGCCGCGCTGGGCGGCGGGCTCGCCGATCCCACGGACGGCCCGGCCGCGGCCGACACGCTGCCTGCGCATGGCAAGAATCAGCGCAAAGATCAACGCAAGAGCCAGGACAGCGTCACCACCACTGCTGGCCAGTCGGTCCAGTAAGCGGAGCCGCTCATGTCCACCACACCCTCTTCCACTCCGCGCACCATGCCGCTCGCCGCGCTCTTCGCGGCGGCCGCCGACTGGGCCCGCACCGACGGTCGCGCGTGGATCTACATGGCGAAGGCAATCGCCGCGTCACTGCTCGCGCTCGGTATCGCGATGAAGCTCGACCTGCCGCAGCCACGCACCGCGATGACCACCGTGTTCATCGTGATGCAGCCGCAAAGCGGGATGGTGTTCGCGAAAAGCTTCTACCGGATCTGCGGAACGCTCGTCGGGCTCGTCGTCATGCTTGCGCTGATCGGCCTGTTCGCGCAGCAGCCGGAACTGTTCATCGTCACGACGGCGATCTGGGTCGGCATCTGCACCGCGGGCGCCGCGCGCAACCGCAACTTCCGCTCGTACGGCTTCGTGCTCGCGGGCTACACGGCCGCACTGATCGGCTTCCCGGCGTCGCAGAATCCGGACGGCGCGTTCCTGTCCGCGCTCACGCGGGTCACCGAGGTCGTGGTGGGGATCCTCTGCGCGGGTGCCGTCAGCGGGCTGGTGTTGCCCGAGCATGCGGGCGAGCAGATGCGCACGACGATCCGCGCGCGCTTCTCGTCGTTCGTCGACTACGTGTCCGCGTCGCTGTCGGGACGGGCCGATCGCGCACAGATCGAGGCGACCAACGCGCGCTTCGTCGCCGACATCGTCGGCTTCGAGGCGACCCGCAGCGTCGCGGTGTTCGAAAGCCCCGACTCACGGATGCGCAGCGGCCGCCTCGCGCGACTGAACAGCGAGTTCATGACTGCGTCGACGCGCTTTCACGCGTTGCACCAACTGATGAACCGGTTGCACGACAGCGGCTCGACCGTCACGGTCGGCGTGATCGAACCGTACTTCAAGGAAATTTCGCCGCTGCTGTACAAGTCGGGCGAACCGGTACTGACCGCAGCCGACGCCGCACACGCGACGCGCCAGCTCGAAGCGTACAAGGCGGACTTGCCGAAGCGCGTGCGCGCGACGCGCACCGAACTCGAAAAGCGTGCCGACGTGCCGTTGCTCGACTTCGACACCGCGGCCGAACTGCTGTACCGCTTCGTCGACGATCTGCATGCATACGCGGCGACGTATGCGTCGCTCGCAGTCGACACGCACGAACGCGAACGCTGGATCGAGCGCTACGAGCCGAAGACCAACCCGATCGCCGCAGGCGTCGCCGGCGTGCGCGCCGCGATCGTGATGATGGTGCTCGGCGCGTTCTGGATCGCGACCGCATGGCCGAGCGGTTCGACGCTCGTGCTGAACGCCGCCGCGGTGTGTGCGCTCGCGTCGTCGTCGCCGTACCCGACGCGCACCGCGTTCCAGATGGCGGGTGGTACCGTGCTGGCTGCGCTGATGGGGCTCGTGACCGTGTTCGGCGTCTATCCGCACATCGACGGCTTTCCGCTGCTGTGCGCCGCGCTCACGCCGTTCCTGCTGCTCGGCGTCTTCTTGACGACACGGCCGAAGCTCGCCGGCTACGGCGTCGGCTACTGCATCTACTTCTGCTTTCTCGCCGGCCCCGATCTCGTGATCCACTACGAGCCGACCGCCTTCCTGAACGACGCGCTCGCGCTCGTGCTGTCGATGCTGGTGTCGGTGCTCGCGTTCGCCGTGCTGCTGCCGCCGTCGACGCCATGGCTGCGAAACCGCCTCTTCGCTGACCTGCGCGGTCAGGTCGTGTTCGCGTGCCGTGCGCGGCTCAAGGGTCTGCGCACACGCTTCGAGAGCGGGGCACGCGACCTGATGTTCCAGATCAACGCGCTCGCCGAAGGCGAACCGGAACTGCGGCGCGACACGTTGCGCTGGCTGTTCGCGGTGCTCGAAGCCGGCAACGCGGTGATCGATCTGCGGGGCGAGATCGACGGGCTGCCGGCCGACGCGCGCTACGCGGAGACGATGCCGTGGCGCGTCGCGATCCGCACGATGCGCCAGCGGCTCGTCGCGCTCTACGACAACCCGCGAGCGGATCGCCTCGACGCAGCGCTCGCCGCGACCGCCGATGCAATCGCCGCCGTGCAGCAACTGCTCGTCGCCTTCACGCCGCCGCGCGACGAACGCCATCGGCTGCAACGCATTCTGAGTCACCTGCATTTCATCCGTACCGCGCTGCTCGACCCGCAGTCGCCGCTTGCCGAACTGGTCGGCAGCGCAGGCGATTCGAGCGGTACGGACGACGCCACCCGTGAAGGAGTCCGCCATGCCCCGTGAGATTGCCGTCTTCGACGCGTACGTGCCGGCCGTCGTGCTGCTGTTCATCGCCGGCGCGGCGGTGACCTGGCTGCTCGACCGGCTGATCGCCGTGACGGGCGTCTACCGTATCGTCTGGCACCCCTCCCTGTTCCGGGCGAGCCTGCTCGTCTGTGTGTGCGGCCTCCTTGGCCTCGCCGTCTATCGTTGATCAGAGTCGAATCATGACCATCCGAAACATCCTGGGCTTCATCGCGACCGCCCTTATCTTCATCGTCGCGATCGTGATCGGCCGCGCGCTATGGATTCACTACATGGACGAGCCGTGGACCCGCGACGGCCGCGTGCGCGCGGAAGTCGTCAACATCGCGCCGGACGTATCGGGCGCCGTCGTCGAACTGCCGGTGCACGACAACCAGTTCGTGAAGAAAGGCGACCTGCTGATGCAGATCGACCCGTCGCATTTCCAGATCGCCGTCGAGCAGGCGCAGGCCGCGGTCGCGGCGCGCAAGGCCGAACTGCAGATGCGCCGCGACGACGCGCAGCGGCGCGCCGACCTGGACAGCCTCGTCGTGTCGAAGGAAAGCCGCGACAACGCATCGCATACGGCAAATGCCGCGGAAGCGCAGTATCAGCAGGCGCTCGCCGCGCTCGATGCGGCGAAGCTGAATCTCGAACGCACGCGCGTCGTGTCGCCGGTCGACGGCTACGTGACGAACCTCTCCGTGTATCGCGGCGACTACGCGATCGCCGGCGCAGCAAAGCTCGCGATCGTCGACAGCCATTCGTTCTGGGTGTACGGCTACTTCGAGGAAACCAAGCTGCCGCGCGTGAAGATCGGCAACAAGGCGGAGATCCGCCTGATGAGCGGCGGTGTGCTGCGCGGGCACGTCGAGAGCATTTCGCGCGGCATCTACGACCGCGACAATCCGCAGAGCCGCGAACTGCTCGCCGACGTGAACCCGACGTTCAACTGGGTGCGGCTCGCGCAGCGCGTGCCGGTGCGTATCCACATCGACAGCGTGCCGGACGGCCTCGTGCTGTCGGCGGGCACGACCTGTACCGTGGTCGTGTCGCCGGGTTGAATACGACGTGTGCCGCTATGCGTGCAGCCGGAACTTGCCCACTAGCTGCTTGAGCGCGCGCGCCTGATCGTCGAGCGAACGCGCCGCCGCGGTAGCCTCTTCGACGAGCGCCGCGTTCTGCTGCGTGCCCGCGTCCATCTGCGTGACGGCGAGGTTGATCTCCTCGATACCCGCGCTCTGTTCCGCGGACGCCGCTGAAATCTCGCCCATGATGTCGGTGACGCGCTTCACCGCCTTCACGACTTCGTCCATCGTCTGACCCGCATCCTGCGCGAGCGTCGAGCCGTTCGCGACGCGCTCGACCGACGCGCTGATCAGCGTCTTGATCTCTTTCGCGGCGGCCGCGCTGCGCTGCGCGAGATTGCGCACCTCGCCCGCGACGACCGAGAAGCCGCGCCCTTCTTCGCCCGCGCGCGCCGCTTCGACGGCCGCGTTCAACGCGAGAATGTTGGTCTGGAATGCGATCCCCTCGATCACGCCGATGATGTCGCGGATGCTCTTCGCGCTGTCGTTGATCTGGCTCATCGTCGCGACCACGCGGCTCACGACAGCGCCGCCCTTCTCCGCGATCTCCGATGCGTTGTACGCGAGCGTGCTCGCCTGCTTGGCGTTGTCGGCGTTCTGGCGCACCGTCGACGTCAACTCTTCCATGCTGCTCGCCGTGCGTTCGAGCGCCATCGCCTGCTGTTCAGTGCGCTGCGACAGGTCGAGATTGCCCATCGAGATTTCGCCCGACGCAAGCGCGATCGCTTCCGCGCTCGCCGCGATGCCCGACACCGTCCCGGACAGCCCGCCCTGCATGTCGCGCAACGCGGACAGCATGCTCGACGTGTCGCGCTGGCCTAGCGCGATCTCGTTCGACAGATCGCCCGACGCGATACGGCTCGCGATCTCCTTCGCGTAGACCGGCTCGCCGCCAAGCTGCCGCGCGAGCCGCCGCACGACCCATTCGCTGATCACGAACGCGAGCACGATCAGCGCCACGGTCATCGCCGCGATCATCACGAACGACGAACGGAAGATGAAGGCCGACGCATCGATGGTCGCCTTCGCGGCGGTGCCGCGCTGCGCGACGAGCACATCGACGAGCTTCTCGAGCTTGCCCGTTTCGACGAGCAGCGACACGTCCTGCGTGCCGACCTGCCAGTTCATCTGCGACAGATCGAGCGGCTGCGCCTTCACGAGCTTCACGAAATCGCGCAGATGGCCGCTCCACACACCGACCGCGGTCGCAAAAGCTTTCTGCTGCGCGACAGCCTTTGCATCGGACGGATCGACGTAGCGCTGCAGCGTGGTCAGCTCGGCGGTGATCGCGTTCAGGCCAGTGTCGATGTCCGCGCCGAGTTCGTCGCGCTCCTTCGCCGTGGTTGCCGTCAACAGCATCTTCTGGGCGCGGCTCGCGCGCAGCACATAGGCGCGCGCTTCCTCGGCCGCCCGGCTCGCGACGTGCCCCTGGTCGTAGATCGAGCGGGTCGAGCCGTTCAGACGGTTGATCTGCGTCAGCGAAAACACGCCGATGGCGAGCGTGCCGATCAGCAGCACCGCGAATGCGAGACGCAGCGTCGTCTTGACGGACATGCTTTTCAGCCGTCGGCGCTGGACGCTGTCGCCGCTGTTCGATTGCGACGCATCCCCGGCCGACTCGCCATCCGGTACGAACCCCGCGCCCGGCTGGCTGCCCAGCGAAACTGCTTTCATGTGTTTTACCCTCACGTGTCGGGCACCGGAAAGGTCTGTTCCGGCATTCCGGCCTGTCTCTCCGGGTCTACGGCATATGCAGCGTCGATCTTTAGCGTCGCGGCGGCCATGACAGCCCGGTCCCGGGCGCGCCGCTTCGTGGGCCGTACACCCGCGACCGCTTTATACACGGCCAAAATTCGCCCGACGCGGTTGCGTGCTTTGGCGGGGACGCGGTGCCGGCGAGGTCCGCTCGATGTCCGATTCGCGACAAAGTTTGGCCGGACAATTCGGGGGAGCCACATTACACTTCTTCGAACGATTGCTAAAAACGAATCACCTGCCGGTCAATGCGTCGCGATGTCGCAGCGAGGAAACGCCGGCCTTTTCTCACTTTTCTTCCGATCACTATGGAAACCAGCCTCGACAAGCGCACGCTGGCCGGCGGGACCGTCCCCGCGAATGCCGCCGGCAGTACGACGACCAGCGTGCAGCGCACGGTGTATTCCGTGCTTGGTGCGATCAGTTTTTCGCATCTGCTGAACGACATGATCCAGTCGCTGATCCTCGCGATCTATCCGATGCTGAAGGACAACTTTTCGTTGTCGTTCGGACAGATCGGGCTGATCACGCTGACGTACCAGATCACCGCATCGATGCTGCAGCCGCTCATTGGCATGTATACGGACAAGCATCCGAAGCCGTATTCGCTGCCTGTCGGCATGGGCTTCACGCTGGCGGGTCTGCTGCTGATGTCGGTCGCGCCGAGCTTCGGCGTGTTGCTGGTCGCGGCGGCGCTGGTGGGTTGCGGGTCGTCGGTGTTTCACCCGGAGTCGTCGCGGGTTGCGCGGATGGCGTCGGGCGGTCAGCACGGCCTCGCGCAGTCATTGTTCCAGGTGGGCGGCAATGCCGGCTCGTCGCTTGGACCGCTGCTCGCGGCGCTGATCGTGATTCCGCATGGACAGCGCAGCATCGCGTGGTTCTCGGTGGCGGCGCTGGTCGCGATCGTCGTGCTGACGCAGATCGGCCGCTGGTACAAACGGCATCCAGCGACGAAGAAGGTGCGCGGCGCGCAGACCGGCCACCCGACGCTGTCGCACGGCAAGGTGATGGCTGCGATGGGTGTGCTGGTGCTGCTCGTGTTCTCGAAGTACTTCTATCTCGCGAGCATCAACAGTTACTTCACGTTCTATCTGATCGACAAATTCCATCTGCCGGTGCAGGTCGCGCAGATCCACCTGTTCGTGTTTCTTGCGGCGGTCGCGGCGGGCACGATCGCGGGCGGGCCGATCGGCGACCGGATCGGCCGCAAGTACGTGATCTGGGTATCGATCCTGGGCGTTGCACCGTTCACGTTGTTGCTGCCGTATGCGAACCTGTTCTGGACCAGCGTACTGACCATCGTGATCGGCCTCGTGCTCGCGTCGGCATTCTCCGCGATCCTGGTCTACGCGCAGGAACTGATTCCGGGCAACGTCGGCATGGTGGCGGGCCTGTTCTTCGGCTTCGCGTTCGGCTTGGGCGGCATTGGTGCCGCGGTGCTGGGGCAACTGGCTGACGCGACGAGCATCGGATACGTGTACAAGGTGTGCTCGTTCCTGCCGTTGATCGGCGTGTTGACGGTGTTTTTGCCGGATATGGAGAGGAAGGTGGCAGCTTAGGTTTTGATTTGTTTTTTGCGTGGCGGCGCCTGAGTTTCTTTGCTTTGTTGTTTTTGTCCTTGCAGGCGGGTGCTTATTTGCACCTCGCGGCGCTGGCGTTGCTCTCTGGTTCTTGACCTTGCAGGCGGCTGCGATCTGGCGCCTCGCGGCGCGGGCGTTGATCTTTGCTGTTTGCCCTTGCGGGCGGGTGCTTATTCGCGCCTCGCGGCGCAGGCGTTGTCCTTTGCTGTTTGCCCTGGCAGGCGGGTGCTTATTCGCGCCTCGCGGCGCAGGCGTTGCCCCTGTGCGGGGCGGCACTTACTCTTCTTTGCCGCGGCAAAGAAGAGTAAGCAGAAGAAAGCCGCCGAGACGTTACCGAGTCCTTTCCGTGTGATACCGAAGATGGCCCTCGCCTAAGTGGGCACCTCGTTCACACAGCACAGTGGTCCGAGACGAGACCCGCCCTCGCACCACACGCGTTAGTGACACAGCAGTCATCCGTTCCGGCGGGCTTCGCCGCCGACGGGCATAACACCCTCGATTACGCGATCGCTGTTCCGCACTGCGTCCTCACTCCTACCCGACGGTTTCCCGCGCAGACCCGGCCGCGCGCACACCAGTGCGCCGCGGGGTGGGCGGGCCCCGTGTCACTCCGGTTTGCGGCACGGGAGACGGTCTCGTCTCGGACCACTACCCAGTGTGGACGAGGCGGACACTTAGGCGAGAGCCATTCCCGGTATCACACGGAAAGGACCCGGTAACGTCTCGGCGGCTTTCTTCTGCTTACTCTTCTTTGCCGCGGCAAAGAAGAGTAAGTGCCGCCCCGCACAGGGGCAACGCCTGCGCCGCGAGGCGCGAATAAGCACCCGCCTGCCAGGGCAAGAAAGCAAACTCCAGATCATGGTGAACCCGCGTTGCCGCCCAACGCCCCGCTGCTCTATGCTGAACACGCAACCCCAATCAATAAGCGCAAGCAAGAGCAAACCCAGAAAGAGAGAGGCCTGCCCCATGTCCGGCTACCACGACTTCCACCGCCGCTCGATAGAACATCCCGAAGCGTTCTGGCGCGAGGAAGCAAAACGCATCCACTGGGAAACGCCATTCGACACCGTGCTCGACCGTTCGAATCCGCCGTTCGCCCGCTGGTTCTGCGGCGGCCGCACGAATCTGTGTCACAACGCGGTCGACCGGCATCTCGCCGAACGCGCGCAGCAGGACGCGCTCGTCTACGTATCGACGGAAACCGGCATCGAGCGCCGCTACACGTATGCGGAACTGCACGCGGAGATCAACCGGATGGCCGCATCGATGCGCTCGCTCGGTGTGCGGCGCGGCGACCGTGTGCTGATCTATCTGCCGATGATCCCCGAGGCCGTGTTCGCGATGCTCGCGTGCGCGCGGCTCGGCGCGATTCACTCGGTCGTGTTCGGCGGCTTCGCTGCGCCGAACCTCGCCGCGCGGATCGACGATGCGAAGCCCGCGCTGATCGTCACCGCCGACGCGGGCGCGCGCGGCGGCAAGGTGATCGACTACACGCCGCTCGTCGACGAAGCGCTCGCGCGTGCCACGCACAAACCGCCGCACGTCTTGCTGATCGACCGGCAGCTCGCGCCCGAGCGGCTCGACGCGAGCTATCTGGTCCACTACGAGCCACTACGCGAACAGTTCTTCGATACGCACGTGCCATGCGAATGGCTCGAATCGAACGAACCGTCGTACGTGCTGTACACGTCTGGCACGACGGGCCGGCCGAAGGGCGTGCAACGCGACGTCGGCGGCTATGCGGTGGCGCTCGCGGCATCGATGGAATACATCTACGGCGGCAAACCCGGCGACACGATGTTCACCGCGTCGGACATCGGCTGGGTCGTCGGCCACAGCTACATCATCTACGCGCCGCTACTCGCGGGCCTCACCACGGTGATGTACGAAGGCACGCCGGTCCGTCCGGACGGCGGGATCTGGTGGCGACTCGTCGAGCAATACCGGATCAACCTGATGTTCACCGCGCCGACCGCGATCCGCGTGCTGAAGAAGCAGGACCCGGCGCTGCTGAAACAGGCAGACCTGTCGAGCCTGCGCACACTGTTCCTTGCCGGCGAGCCGCTCGACGAACCGACTGCCGCATGGATCGGCGACGCGCTCGGCAAGCCGGTCGTCGACAACTACTGGCAGACCGAAACGGGCTGGCCGATGCTTGCGATCCAGCGCGGCGTCGAAGCGCTGCCGCCGAAGCTGGGCTCGCCGGGCGTGCCGGTGTATGGCTACGACCTGACGCTACGCAACGAGCACACCGGCGAGCCGTGCGTGCCCGGCGAGAAAGGCGTCATCACGCTCGGCTATCCGTTGCCGCCCGGCTGCATGACGACCGTGTGGGACGACGATGCGCGCTTCGTCGATACATACTGGTCGAGCGTGCCGAACCAGACCGTCTATTCGACGTTCGACTGGGGCGTACAGGACGAAGACGGCTACGTGACGATCCTCGGCCGCACCGACGACGTGATCAACATCGCGGGCCACCGGCTGGGCACACGTGAAATCGAGGAAGCACTGTCGAGTCACGCGGCGGTCGCGGAGGTGGCGGTGGTCGGTGTGACGGATGCGCTGAAGGGACAGGTGGCGCTCGCGTTCGTTGTGTTGCGCGACGCGGCGCCGTTTGCGGCCGACGATGCGCGTCGCGCGCTCGAAATCGAATTGACTGCGACGGTGGACCGTCAGTTGGGAGCGATCGCGCGGCCGGCGCGCGTACACGTTGTCGCGATGCTACCGAAGACGCGCTCCGGCAAGCTGTTGCGTCGCGCGATTGCGGCGCTCGCGGAAGGCCGCGACCCAGGCGATTTGCCGACCATCGAGGACCCGGCAGCATTACTGCAGATTCGCGAAGCGCTGCAGATGCAGCGCGGTGCGTAGCGGCGGGTCGCATAAGTGCCACGTCACCGAGCCGTGCCCGAGCGACAGAAACGTCCAGCGCAGCACGAATGTTCAATGCATACCGTGCCGCGCGCACGCAGTGCGCCGCGGGATGGGCGGGCGCCTTGTCACTCCGCTTTGCGACACGGGGGACGATCTCGTCTCGGACCACTACCGCGTCCCCGCGAGAACGACACTTAGATGCGGGCCATCTCTGGTTACGCGCGGAAAGGACCCGGTAACGTGTCGGGCGGCTTTCTTTGCCTACTTTCTTTGCCGCGGCAAAGAAAGTAGGTGCTGCCCCGCACAGGGGCAACGCCTGCGCCGCGAAGGCGCTAACTATCACCGCCGCGCAGAAAGAACTGAGAGCAGCCGCACGATCGGCACGGGTGCAAAAGACGCGCTCCGGCAAACAGTTGCGCCGCACGATCCAGCAACCATCGAGAACCCGGCCGCGTAGCGTCGCGCAAGTGCTACGTCACCGCGTAATCCCTCAAAAACCGCGACAAAATCCCAGCAGAATAAGTCCCAGCAATCTCACTCAAAAACGTCTCAAACGAAGCCGCCGCATGCGCATCAGCGGTATCGGAAATCGTCCGCACGACCGCACACGGCACGCCGTACTCATAGCAGACCTGCGCGATCGCGGCGCCTTCCATCTCGACCGCAAGCGCATCGGGCAACGCGTCGCGCAGCGCTTCAACTTCAGCAGCACTCGCGACAAAGCGATCACCGCTGATCACGAGCCCGCGATGCACGCGTGGCAGCTGCGTACCGAAGCGCGCAGCAAGCATCGCACCCTCTTCCGCAACGAAACGCTCACAAGCATCAGCAAGCCTCGCAGCGAGCGAAGGATCGGCGTTAAAGCGTGACACGCCGAGCAATGGCACTTCATAGCGAGGAAACAAAGGCGACGCATCGAGATCGTGCTGCAACAGCGCATCGGACACGACGATGTCGCCGATCCGCACCGCGCGCCCGACCCCACCCGCGACGCCGGCGAACACGATCGCCTCGACGTCGAACGCATGGATCAGCGCGCTCACCGTCGCCGCGGCCGCGACCTTGCCGATACGCGCCAGCGTGACAACGCACGGCACGCCGTGCACGCTGCCGACGTGATAGTCGCGTCGTCCATGCGTAACGGTACGCATGCCGCCGTTCTCGCGCATCGCGGCGATCAGGTCACCGAGTTCCTCGGGCAGCGCCGCGAGCACACCGAGCGGCCGACGAGCGGCAGGCTTCGTTTCCACAAGCACGCTCATTCGACCGCCTGCAATTTCGCGACCGCAAGCGCGAGCCACTTCTCGCCGTGCCGCTTGAACTTCACCTGTGCCTTTGCATCGGTGCCGCCGCCTTCGAGCGCGGTGACTGTACCTTCGCCGAATTTCGTATGGAACACCTGCTGGCCGACGCGAAAGCCGCTTTCCGCCGCACGCTGCGCGTTCGCGAACGCGGGCAGCGGCGCACTCACCGCGGGGTCGACGTAGTCGCGCTGACGGTCGGGTCGCGCAAACCAGTCGCGCCCATAACCGGCGTTGTCGGAACGGCCGCCCCAGCGCGAACCCGCCTCGACTTTCGGCGTGAGCCACTTCAGCGTGTCCTGCGGCAGTTCGTCGAAGAAACGCGACCGGATGTTGTAGCGCGTCTGGCCATGCAGCATCCGGCTCTGCGCGAACGACAGGTACAGCCGCTCCTTCGCGCGCGTGATCGCGACGTACATCAACCGTCGCTCCTCTTCGAGACCCTCAGCCTCGATCGCGCTGTTCTCGTGCGGAAAGAGCCCTTCTTCGAGACCCGTGATGAATACCGCGGTAAATTCGAGCCCCTTCGCCGCGTGCACGGTCATCAATTGCACCGCATCCTGGCCAGCCTGCGCCTGGTTGTCGCCGGCTTCGAGCGATGCGTGTGACAGGAAGCCGGCAAGCGGCGTCATCGTGTCGGGATTCTGCGCGGGATCGGTGACGCCCGGCGCATCGAGCACGATCACGCCGTCGCCCTCCACTTCGAGTTCAGGCGCGGACGTCGCGCCCGGCCGCAGCGGAATCGAACGGGCCGGCGTGTCGAGCCCGTAACCCGCTTCGCTGACGAACGCCGCGGCCGCGTTGACCAGTTCCTGCAAGTTCTCGAGCCGGTCCTGACCTTCTCTTTCGTTCTGATAGAAGTCCGCGAGGCCGCTCGCGCGCACGACGTGCTCGACCGTTTCCGGCAGGCTCATCTGCTGCGTTTCGGCACGCATCTTCGCGATCAGGTTCGCGAACGCACCGAGGCTCGAGCCGGCCTTACCGGCCACATAGACGATCGCCGCGGCCATCGAGCAGTTGTAGAGGCGCGCGGCATCCGCTGCCTGTTCGATCGAGCGCGCACCGATGCCGCGGGTCGGAAAATTGACGACGCGCGCGAACGCGGTGTCGTCGTTCGGATTGTCGATGAGCCGCAGATACGCGAGCGCATGCTTCACTTCCTGACGCTCGAAGAAGCGCAGACCGCCGTACACGCGATACGGAATACCCGCGTTGACGAGCGTGTGCTCGATCGTCCGCGACTGCGCATTGCTCCGGTACAGCACGGCGATCTCGCCGCGCGAGAGACCTGTGTCGAGCAGCGCGCGAATTTCTTCTACGATCCAGCCGGCTTCCTGCGAATCGGTCGCGGCCTCGTACACCCGCACCGGCTCGCCGTGGCCCGCGTCGGTGCGCAGATTCTTGCCGAGCCGCCGCGCGTTGTTCGCGATCAGCTGGTTCGCCGCATCGAGAATGTGACCGTGCGAGCGGTAGTTCTGTTCGAGCTTGATCAGGTTGCGGACGTTAAACTCGTTTTCGAAGTCGCGCATATTGCCGACGTTCGCGCCACGGAACGCGTAGATGGACTGGTCGTCGTCGCCGACCGCGAAGATCGAATTGGTCGCGCCCGCGAGCATCTTGAGCCACGCGTATTGCAGCTTGTTCGTGTCCTGGAACTCGTCGACGAGGATGTGGCGAAAGCGCGCCTGGTAGTGCGCGCGCAGCGGCGGATTGTGTGCGAGCAGTTCATAGCAACGCAGCAGAAGCTCGGGGAAATCGACGACGCCTTCGCGCTGGCACTGCTGGTCGTACGCTTCATACAGCTCGACGAACTTGCGGTTGAAGTTATCCGTCGCGTCGACGTCCTTCGGCCGCAGCCCCTGCTCCTTCGCGTTGTTGATGAAGTACTGCAGGTTCTTCGGCGGGTATTTCTCGTCGTCGATATTGAGGCCCTTCATCAAGCGCTTGATCGCCGACAGCTGGTCTGCCGTATCGAGAATCTGGAACGTCGACGGCAACGCCGCGTCGCGGAAATGCGCGCGCAGCATCCGGTTGCACAGGCCGTGGAACGTGCCGATCCACATGCCACGCGTATCGATCGGCAGCAACGCGGACAGGCGCGACATCATTTCGCGCGCGGCCTTGTTCGTGAACGTCACCGCGAGAACGGTCATCGGTGATGCGAAGCCCTGCTGGATCAGCCACGCGATCCGCGTGATCAGCACACGCGTTTTGCCGCTGCCGGCACCGGCCAGAATGAGGGCCGGTTCGTTCGGCAACGTGACGGCGGCGTGTTGTTCGGGGTTCAGATTCGCGAGCAGATCGGGCATGTGTGCGGGGGGAAACGGCGGATGGCGGCGGATCGGAATGTCGTACGGACCGCGTGCGGACCGGTCGTTCGACATTATATGTCCCGCGTCTGCGGGCGGCTCGCCGCCTTGCGATCCGGCGTTCTCACGACGCCCGCAAACAGGAGACATCCAGCCGCCACGGCCCGCGTCGGCTTCGCGCGGCCGGTTTGCCACGCACTCCCTTTATAATTCAAGGATTCCAGCCTCTTTCCACGCATTCAGAGCAGATCCCCACACATGAGCGACAGCACGCTTCCCAAGAGTTTCGAGCCCCAGACCATCGAGGCCCATTGGGCACCCGAGTGGGAAAAACGCGGCTACGCCGCCCCTGCCTTCACGCCGGGCAGCAAGAACTTCTCGATCCAGTTGCCGCCGCCGAACGTCACGGGCACGCTGCACATGGGCCACGCGTTCAACCAGACAATCATGGACGGCCTCACGCGCTATCACCGGATGCTCGGCGAAAACACGCTGTGGGTGCCCGGCACCGATCATGCGGGCATCGCGACGCAGATCGTCGTCGAACGGCAGCTCGATGCGCAGGGCGTATCGCGGCACGATCTCGGCCGCGAGAAATTTGTCGAGCGCGTGTGGGAATGGAAGCAGCAGTCGGGCTCGACCATCACGGGCCAGGTGCGCCGCCTCGGCGCATCGATCGACTGGTCGCGCGAATACTTCACGATGAACGACAAGATGTCGGCGGCCGTGCGCGACGTGTTCGTGCAGCTCTACGAACAGGGCCTCATCTATCGCGGCAAGCGGCTCGTGAACTGGGATCCGGTGCTGCTCACCGCAGTGTCGGATCTCGAGGTGGTCAGCGAGGAAGAAGACGGCTTCCTGTGGCACATCCAGTATCCGCTCGCGCAAGCGCAGGGAGGCGGCCATCTGACCGTCGCGACGACGCGCCCCGAGACGATGCTCGGCGACACTGCGGTGATGGTGCATCCGGAAGACGAGCGCTACGCGCATCTGATCGGCCAGACCGTGAAGCTGCCGTTGTCGGAACGCGAAATCCCGATCATCGCCGACGACTACGTTGACCGCGAGTTCGGTACCGGTGTCGTGAAGGTCACGCCCGCGCACGACTTCAACGACTATCAGGTCGGCCAGCGCCACGGCTTGCCGCAGATCGAAATTCTCACGCTCGACGGCAAGATCAACGACAACGCGCCGCAGAAGTATCGCGGCCTCGACCGCTTCGATGCGCGCAAGCAGGTCGTCGCCGACCTCGAAGCGATCGGTCTGCTCGAATCGGTGAAGCCGCACAAGCTGATGGTGCCGCGCGGCGACCGCACGGGCGTCGTGATCGAACCGATGCTCACCGATCAATGGTTCGTCGCGATGAGCAAGCCCGCGCCGGAAGGCACGTTCAATCCGGGCAAGTCGATCGCCGAAACCGCGCTCGACGTCGTGCGCAACGGCGAGATCCGCTTCGTGCCGGAGAACTGGACGTCGACCTACTACCAGTGGCTCGAGAACATCCAGGACTGGTGCATCTCGCGGCAGTTGTGGTGGGGCCACCAGATTCCCGCGTGGTACGGCGAGAACGGCGAGATCTTCGTCGCGAAGGACGAAGCGGCCGTGCGTGAACAGGCCGCGGCGAAGGGCTACACCGGCGCGCTGAAACGCGACGAGGACGTGCTCGACACGTGGTTCTCGTCGGCGCTCGTGCCGTTCTCGTCGCTCGGCTGGCCGAACGATACGCGGGAATTGCAGGCATTCCTGCCGTCGTCGGTGCTCGTCACCGGCTTCGACATCATCTTCTTCTGGGTCGCGCGGATGGTCATGATGACCACGCACTTCACCGGCAAGGTGCCGTTCGACACCGTGTACGTGCACGGCCTCGTGCGCGACGCCGAAGGCCAGAAGATGTCGAAGAGCAAGGGCAATACGCTCGACCCGATCGACATCGTCGACGGCATCGATCTCGACGCGCTGGTCGCAAAGCGCACCACCGGGCTGATGAATCCGAAGCAGGCCGCGTCGATCGAAAAGAAGACGCGCAAGGAATTCCCCGACGGCATCGCGGCGTTCGGCACCGACGCGCTGCGCTTCACGATGGCGTCGATGGCGACGCTCGGCCGCAACATCAACTTCGACCTCGCGCGCTGCGAGGGCTACCGCAACTTCTGCAACAAGCTGTGGAACGCGACGCGCTTCGTGCTGATGAACTGCGAAGGCCAGGACTGCGGCTTCGGCAAACCCGGCGACTGCCAGCCCGGCGACTGCGGTCCCGGCGGCTACACGGACTTCTCGCAGGCGGACCGCTGGATCGTGTCGCATCTGCAGCGCGTCGAAGCGGACGTCGCGAAGGGCTTCGCCGACTACCGTTTCGACAATGTGGCAAATGCCATATACAAGTTCGTCTGGGACGAATATTGTGACTGGTATCTCGAACTGGCCAAGGTGCAGTTGCAGACCGGCGCGCCCGAACAGCAGCGCGCCACGCGTCGCACACTCCTGCGGGTGCTCGAGACGGTGCTGCGGCTCGCGCATCCGGTGATCCCGTTCATCACCGAAGCGTTGTGGCAGAAAGTCGCGCCGCTGACGGACCGCTATCCGGCCGGCAAAATCGACGAAGCCGACGGCACAGCCTCGATCATGGTGCAGCCCTACCCCGTTGCCGAGCCGAAGAAAATCGACGAGGCCGCCGAGCAGTGGGCCGCCGACCTGAAGGCGACGATCGACGCATGCCGCAACCTGCGCGGCGAAATGAACCTGTCGCCGGCGACGAAGGTGCCGCTGCTCGCCACCGGCAACGCCGACCGGCTGCGTACGTTCGCGCCCTACGTGCAGGCGCTCGCGCGGCTGTCGGAGGTGCAGATCATCGCCGACGAAGCGACGCTCGATGCAGCCGCACATGGCGCGCCGTTTGCTATCGTAGGGAATGACAAGCTCGTGCTGAAGGTCGAGATCGATATCGCGGCCGAACGCGAACGTCTGTCGAAGGAAATTGCGCGGCTCACCGGCGAAGTGTCGAAAGCCGATGCGAAACTGCAGAACGAGAGCTTCGTCGCCAAGGCCCCGCCCGCCGTGGTGGAGCAGGAACAGCGGCGGCTCGTGGAGTTCCGCGGCACGCTCGAGAAGCTCGGCGCCCAGCTCGCGCGTCTGCCGGGCTGAACCCGCGCGGCGCGACAGGTAACGTAACCAAGAGGATCAGGGTAATCACATGCTAAAAGTTACAAAAGCTGTTTTTCCGGTAGCAGGTCTTGGCACCCGGTTCCTCCCGGCCACGAAGGCGAGCCCGAAGGAAATGCTGCCGATCGTCGACAAGCCGCTGATCCAGTATGCGGTCGAGGAAGCGATGGCCGCCGGCATCACCGAAATGATCTTCGTCACGGGCCGCAGCAAGCGCGCGATCGAAGACCACTTCGACAAGTCGTATGAGATCGAAGCCGAACTCGAGGCGCGCGGCAAGGTCAAGCTGCTCGAACTCGTGCGCAGCATCAAGCCGAGTCATGTGGACTGCTTCTACGTGCGTCAGCCCGAAGCGCTCGGTCTGGGTCACGCGGTGCTGTGCGCGGAGAAGCTGGTCGGCGACAACCCCTTTGCCGTGATCCTCGCGGACGATCTGCTGTACGGCACGCCGCCGGTGATGGCGCAGATGATCGAGGTGTTCGATCACTATCACAGCTCGGTGATCGGCGTCGAAGAGATCCCGCCGTCGGAGACGAAGTCGTACGGGATCGTCGACGGCAAGGAGTGGGAAGACTCGATCATCAAGATGTCGGGGATCATCGAGAAGCCGGCGCCGGACGTCGCGCCGTCGAACCTCGGCGTGGTCGGCCGCTACGTGCTGAAGCCGCGCATCTTCGAACACATCCGCGCGCTGAAGCCAGGTGCGGGCGGCGAGCTGCAACTCACCGACGCGATCCAGTCGCTGCTCGCCGACGAGCAGGTGCTCGCGTACAAGTATCACGGCACCCGCTTCGACTGCGGCAGCAAGCTCGGCTATCTGAAGGCCACCGTCGAATTCGCGCTGCGGCATCCGGAAGTCGCCGCCGATTTCGAAGCGTATCTGCGCACCCGTTCGCCAGTGCTCGAAGGGTAAGCGGCGGTTTTATGCACGGAGGCCTGTACATGGCCTCCGTGTTGGTCACTCCCTCTTTGCGTTATCCCCATCTCCCCTCGTCGACGCCCTTGCCGTTTCCGGGCGTCGCACTGCCTCCCGAAATCTGATCGAAGCTGCGATCCGCGATGCGCCGACCGAGCGTCGCGAGATCGACGTCGGTCGACGCCGAGATCAGCGCATACGCGAGTTCACCCTGACGCCACGTGACGACGTGCATGCCATTGACGGCCCGCCACGCGATCGGCTGATCGGGACCGACCTGCTTCATCACGCACAGCGCAACGGGCTCGCCACGCGCCGGCAGATAGACCAGCTGGACGAGCGGCCGGCCGTCGAAACGCAGCCGCTGGATCTCGCTGAACGTCATGCCCGCCTCGCGCAGGTCGGGCACGCGCAGCGCGAGCCGGTCGTCGTGGCGAACCGCGTCGATCGCGCGCGATACCGCACCCGCATCGGGCCGCACATCGGCGACGGTCGCGCGCGAATAGAGCCGCTGATAGCCGGTCGCGGCCTGCACCCACGGCGACGGCGCGCCTGCGCCAGACGTGCCATCGGGCGCGAACCGCAGCACTGCGCCGACGCAGAACGCGCCCGCGACGAACGCTACCGCGAGCCACCCCGGCGCGATGCGTAGCCGCGAACGAATCGGCGTATGCGGCAACGATTCATCCGGCCCGACCGCGTCGTTACCGCTTGCCGGATAACGACGGCCGTAGTCCGTACTGGCTTCGCTGCGCGGCGCATGCAGGCGCGCGAGTTCGTCGATCTGCGCGGCCAGCTCGGGCGGAACGGGCGGCAGCTTCTGGCGCGCGAAGGCCTCCCGATAGGGCAGCCGCGACGCTTCGAATCGCGCGACGCATTCCGCGGCTTCGGGCGATCCGGCGATCTCGTGTTCGATCTCCGTGCGCTCGTCCACCGGCAGCGTGCCGTCGACGTACGCCATCAACCGTGTTTCGTCCATGCTCATGGACCTTATTCCTGCCCATTCATATCATTCGTACCGTTCACGTCGTTCTGGACACCTTCGCGCGCCGCGGGGTTCCGAAGCGTTCGCCGATCGCTTGCCGCGCGCGCGACAGACGGCTCATCACCGTGCCGATCGGCACGCCCAGCGTGTCGGCCGCTTCCTGGTAGCTGAGCCCTTCGACGGCGACGAGCAGCATCACGGCGCGCTGCGCATCCGGCAACAGCTGCACCTCGCGGATGATCTGCGCATGCATGGCCTCGGCCTGCGGATCGCTCGCGGCTTCGTCCGGCACCGTGTCGACGAGTTCGTCGTCCCACTCGACGCGCGAGCGCTGCCGCACCCGCCGCGCGCGCAGCTCGTTGAGCCACATCGTGTGCAGGATCGAAAACATCCAGCTGAGCGGCGCGGTGTCCGGTTGCAGGTGATGACTGCGTTCGAGCGCCCGCAGACAGGATAGTTGCACAAGGTCCGCCGCGTCGTGCGTGTCGTCCGACAGACGCAGCGCGAACGCCCACAGCCTCGGCAGCATCTGCGGAAGCGCTTCCGCCAGCGCGGCGCCCGCGCCTAAAACAGGTCCGGCCATGATCGTACCCGTATCCTTTTACCGTATTTCCCAGCCTGTTGTCAGTCGGTGCGACGCGTACCGGACGTACCGGACGACCGCGACGGATCGATCCACGCTTTCACCGCGGCGAGCCACGCGGTCAAGCCGCGCGGCGTATGGCCCTGCTGTGCCTGCGCCTCCTCGCCGACGCGGCGCCGGAACGATTCCGCGTACACGGTCGAACGGGCCACGAGCAGCGGATCGTTCGACGCCGCGATGCCGGCCGGCAGCACGAGCGGATCGAAGTTGACGTCGCGACACGGTCCGTCGATCTGCGACTGCACCCGATCGAGCACGAGCGTACCGGCATCGATCTCGCGATGCCGACCGTCGTCGGGCCACGCGCGCGTCGCGTCGTCGAGCGGATCGCCGGGTCGCGCTTCGGTCAGCACCAGATGCCAGCGCACCGGCCCTTGCTCGACGTCGTGCGCGAGCCGATGCTCGAGAAAATCCGGATCGTCGGCCGGCGCATCGCTTACCGGTTGGTACGGCCGCTGCGGTTCGACGCGCCAGCGGACCGGGTGCGTGCTGCCCGCCGCATCCGTGAAGCGGAACGTGTCGATGCTGTAGTACGCGGCATTGTCGAAACCCGACGACGGCGGATGCGCGTTTTCCCAGTCGAGCAGCGCACGCGTTTCCGGGTGCCGCTGCTGGAACGCGGCGAGCCGCTCGGGATCGGCGCGGCCCGTGCGCGGATCGGGCCGCGATGCATCGAGTTGTTCGAGCACGGCCTGCGGTGTCGCAACCATGAACACGGGCGCCGAATTCATCGCTACGCGCCACTCTTCGCCGCCGCGCAATCTGAACAGCAGCGCGAAGCTGCGCACGGTGGTGTCCGCGTCTTCCTGTTGCGGGTTGCCGCCCGGCGCCGAAAAGCGACCGATCACCGGCACGCTGCCGCGCTCGAAAACCGATGCGCGCGACAGTGCAGCGCCCTGCCCGTCGCTGTCGAAATGCCCGCTCACGCAGACGCCCTTCGCGTGATTGCGCCGGAAGCCCGGATGACGTCCGCCGTCCTGCTCGAACAGATCGACGATACGGGTGGGCACGGGCACATTTTCCGCATGCACGTGCAGCGCCCACGTGAACAGCGCGCCCGTCGCGACGATCGCGCTCACGGCCGCGATCGCATAGAACCGGCGGCGAGTCCGCGGGACGGTACGAAGGGGCGCAGCTGGATCGTGCGGGTCGTGCATCGGGTGAATCCCGTTTAGTGCATGGGACAGCAGTAGACGCTCTGCGTGGGACGAGAAGACAGACATCGGGCGGGAGCGCACAAATGCTCGCCAAGTGGGCCACTATATTGCCATAGGCCTTCAATTAACTGACGAATTACGCAAACACGCGGAAATATGTGCGGGGAATAAAGTCTGTGGGGACGGTGTTTTATTTGAGAAGAGGGGACGTCGCGATGCGTTGCGGTCGCGAGCCGAACACCGTGCTGTTCAGCGCGGCGTGTCGATGCGGTTCCCTCCTGTCCAGCAGCGTGATATCGCACGAACGCGCGATCGCCCGGCGATGGTTCGACGCTACGTCCTGAACACGCCGAGCAGCAGCGTGACGACGAAGACGATCAGAAAGAGATAGAACAGGATCTTCGCGATCTCCGCCGCGCCGGCTGCGATGCCAGTGAAGCCGAACACGGCCGCGATGATCGCGATCACGAAGAACACCAGTGCGTAATGAAGCATGAGCGCCTCCCTGGTCCGGATCGAGTCCGGTTAGATGAGACCGCCCGTTCGTTCGGATGCGCGCGGGCGGCGGGACGGTCTTCGCTAGTCGACGATTTTCTTCGTCACGACGAAGCCGAGCACGAGGAACACGACGCAGATGATCAGGAACAGCACGAACAGGAACTTCGCGATCACTGCCGCGCCGGCCGCGATACCCGTGAATCCGAGCAGACCGGCGATCACGGCAATCACCGCGAAAAACAACGCCCATTTCAGCATGTCGACTCCCTTGAGTTCGTTGCATCGCGGTTGACTGTGCGGTTCAACGGTGTGTTTCATCGGAGTCAGCACAATTCGCGCCTGCCGCTGCGAGGCCCGTTTCGCGGGCGAGAATCGCCCTATGTCCGTCTGCGCGGCGGGTCAGGCACACGCATTGCTGCTCTTCATGTCGACCCGGCTCGTGGCCAGTGCAGCGCGGCACGCTTTCGTGACCTGCAAATCAGGCCGGATCGAACGATGCCTTCCCATCAACGGAGAACACACCATGACTCGACTCATCGCGCTGTTTCTGATCGCCGGCGCCACACTGCTCGCCACGGGCTGCAATACGATGGCGGGCGCTGGCGAAGACATTTCGAAGGGTGGTCATGCGATCACGAACTCCGCCGACAAGGCATCGCAGTAACGGCAGTAGCGACGCCCGCGCTGCACGCAGCAGCGCGACGTTCAACGTAACCGCAAAAAACGGCGGCCCTCTTTCGAGGATCGCCGCTATCCGTTGCATGCTTCGTGTTGAAACGCTTGCCGACTGCTACTGACCGTTCAACGTATTCGTCAGTTCGAGCGCCGGTTGCGACGTGTTGCCGCCCTGCGCGACGAGCAGGTGGATCTGGTTCGGCAACAGCTGGCTCAACGCGCCCGCGATCGGCACGGAGGTCACCAGCCAGTCGGCGTTGTTGTCGAGATTGAACGACGCGGACTGGAAAATCGGCGTCTTGCTGCCCGCCTGCGTCGCGATCAGCACATAGGTGCCGCCCGATACGTAGATCGAATCCTGACCGCTCGCCGGCACGGCGTTCTTGAACGCGACGCCTGCCATCGACGGGCTGATGCTGGTCACGTCGGTCGTGCCGGCCGGCACGAGGTAGAGGTCGAGGTTCGATGCGTTCACCGACGCATTGAACGCACGCAGACGTGCGCTGTTCGACAGCAGGCCTTTGTCGAACGGATCGTCGATCAGGCCAATGTCGCTCGTCGGTGTGCCGGGCAACGCGATCACCGTGTACTCGTGTCCGTTCGCGACGTCGGAGAACGCGCCGCTCGCGATCGCCGTAGTCGTGCCGGTCGGCGCATACGCAACCGACGTCTGCCCTGTGCCAATGTTCGCGAAGTTCGTCACGCCCTTGTAGCTGATGTTGGTCTGCAGTGCGGCACCGTTGACGAGAAAGTCGGCAGCAGGTCCGCCTGGAATCGCGTGAACGAAATGGATCTCCGGGTTTTGCAGGCCGAGTTCCTTGCCGACATCGTGCCCGCCTCCGCCGCACGCCGCCAGTATCGACGCCGCGCCCGCGAGCGCCGCCATGGTCCGGATAAGTTTCATGTTTCCACCTCTTCGATGATGGGTATCCATCCGTTGATTTGCGGTCGCCGCAAACGTCCGGGTACCTCGTTCATCAAAAGAGAAACGGCACCGGACGTCGCCGGAAAGAACGGCGACCATTCGTATCCCTGTGCGTGCGGTGCGACACCATCCCGGTGCTGCAAAAAATTGCACGCGTCTTTCGGACACCCGGATTCAGCAATCGATGTGCCTCGCGATGGTGCGAGAGGGCGTGCGCTCGACGAGGCCCGCTGTCGCCTCGCACGACGCGGATTAGAATTTTCCCTCGGAGGTTTGGCGCAGGACGCAGTGTATTGTTCGTGCGCACCCAAACTTTACAAGAGGCCCTGCATGCCTTACCCAAACTTGCTCGCCGAGCTCGATCTCGGCTTCACGACGCTGCGCAATCGCGTCGTGATGGGCTCGATGCACACCGGCATGGAAGACCGCTTCTGGAACTATCCGAAGCTCGCCGCGTATTTCCGCGAACGCGCGAAAGGCGGTGCGGGTCTCCTGATCACCGGCGGCATCTCGCCGAATCGCGAGGGCTGGCTGCTGCCGTTCGGCGGCACGCTGAACTCGGTGTTCGATCTGCGCAATCACCGGTTGATCACGCGCGCGGTTCATGAGGAAGGCGGCAAGATCGCGCTGCAGATCCTGCATGCGGGACGCTATGGGTATCAACCGTTCGTCGTGTCTGCGTCCGCGCTCAAATCGCCGATCTCGAAGTTCAAGCCGCGCGCGCTGACCGAAGCGGGCGTCGCGCGCACGGTGCGTGCGTACGCGCGCTGCGCGCGGCTCGCGCAACGTGCGGGTTACGACGGCGTCGAGATCATGGGCAGCGAAGGTTATCTGCTGAACCAGTTCCTGTGTCCGCGCACGAACCATCGTAGCGATGGTTACGGCGGCAGCATCGAGAACCGGATGCGGCTCGCGCGCGAAATCGTCGAAGCGGTGCGCGTCGCGTGCGGTGAGCGGTTCATCGTCGTGTACCGGCTGTCGTTGATCGATCTCGTCGAAGGCGGCAATACGTGGGATGAAACCGTGCAGGTCGCGCAGGCGCTCGAGGCCGCGGGCGTAACGATGTTCAACACCGGCATCGGCTGGCACGAGGCACGTGTGCCGACCATCGTGACGTCGGTGCCGCGCGCCGCGTTTGCACCGTTGAGCGCGAGATTGAAGGCCGCCGTGCGCGTACCGGTGATCGTGTCGAACCGCATCAACACGCCCGATCTAGCGGAGCGTCTGATTGCCGAAGGAACCGGCGATCTCGTGTCGCTCGCGCGTCCGCTGCTCGCGGATCCGGCGTTCGTCGTGAAAGCCGCGGAGGGTCGCGCGCACGAAATCAACACGTGTATCGCGTGCAATCAGGCGTGCCTCGATCACACGTTCCAGAACCAGCGCGCGACCTGTCTCGTGAATCCTCGCGCAGGCCGCGAGACCGAACTCGTGTACCGGCCGGTGACCGGCGAACCGGCGCGCCGTCGCATTGCAGTGGTCGGTGCAGGGCCGGCTGGTCTGTCGGCGGCGACAGTCGCCGCATCGCGCGGGCATCGCGTGACGCTGTTCGATGCGGCATCGACGCTTGGCGGTCAGTTCAATCTCGCGATGCGCGTGCCGGGCAAGGAAGAATTCGCGGAGACGATCCGCTATTTCGGCAGCCAGCTCGCACGTCATGCAGTGGATGTGCGGCTCGACACGCGCGTCGACGCGGCGTTGCTCGAAGCCGGCGGCTACGACGACGTGATCGTCGCGACCGGCATCGTGCCGCGCAAGCCGGCGATCGCGGGCATCGACGCGCCGAACGTGCTGTCGTACGTCGACGTGCTGCGCGGTGCGCCGGTCGGTCGCACGGTCGCGGTGATCGGTGCGGGCGGCATCGGCTTCGACGTCAGCGAGTTCCTGCTGCATCCGGCCGGCACGCCGTTGCCGATGCCTCCCGATACATGGCTCGACGAATGGGGCGTGGATCTTCAGGTTCTTGAACGCGGTGGCTTGAAACCCGCCGCTGACGCGCATCCGCCGCGCGACATCTGGCTGTTGCAGCGTAAGGCCGGCAAGCTCGGCGCAAGCCTCGGCAAGACGTCGGGCTGGGTGCATCGCGCGACGCTGATGCGCAACGGCGTGCGCATGCTCGATAACGTGACGTATGAGGAGATCGGCGCGCGCGGGCTGAAGATCGCGCGCAACGGCGAGACGCAATGGCTCGACGTCGAAACGATCGTCGTGTGCGCGGGGCAGGAGTCGCTGCGGGAGTTGTATCCGGATGCGCAGCCGGCGGGCGACACGCGTTATCACCTGATCGGCGGCGCGGCGCTTGCGACTGAACTGGACGCGAAGCGGGCGATTCGCGAAGGAGCGGAGCTTGCGGCGCGGTTGTAGGCGGGTGGGCTTTAGCCGGGTGGTTTAGTACGGAAGCATGCACGCTGCCACGGCTCACGCCGGCGCAGGTTGCCTGCGCGCGGTACGCGAAGCAGGAAAGCGCACGGAGAACGTGCTGCCCCGCCCTTCTTCGCTCTTCACTTCGAGCTGCGCGTCGTGACGCTGCAGCACGTGCTTGACAATCGCGAGACCGAGGCCGGTGCCGCCGGTGTCGCGCGAACGGCTGCGGTCCACGCGATAGAAGCGCTCGGTCAACCGCGGAATGTCGGTAGCCGGAATGCCGAACCCGCTGTCGACGACCGAGAACACCGCGCACTCGCCCTGCACGCCCCATGTCACGTGAATCGTGCCGTCGTCCGGCGTGTAGCGGATCGCGTTCGTCACGAGGTTGCCGAACGCACTCAGCAGTTCGGTTTCGACGCCGGTGACGGTCAGCACTTCGTCCGCGTCGAACGTGATGCGGTGACGGTCGCCCGACAGGCTCTGCGCGTCTTCCTTCAGATGCCGCAGCACCGCGCGCATGTCGATCATCTGGCTGCTGCTCGGCGGCTTGCCGTCGCCTTCAAGTGTGGCGAGCACGAGCAGATCGCTGACGATGTGGCGCATCCGCGCCGCCTGCTGTTCCATCAGTTCGAGATAGCGGGTGCGTTCGGCCTCGGCGAGCGGCAACTCGCGCATCGTCTCGAGAAAACCGGACAGCACCGTGAGCGGGGTCTTCAGTTCGTGCGATACGTTCGCGACGAAATCGCGGCGCATCGCGTCGGTACGCTCGAGCTCGGTGATGTCCTGCGACAGCACGAGCTTGCGGTTCTCGCCGTACGGAAACACCTGCACCGACAACACGTTCTGCCGCTTGTCGCCCATCCCGCGCATGATCAGCATCTCTTCGTACTGATGCGAGTTCAGATAGCGGACGAACTCGGGCTGGCGCACGAGGTGCGTGATGTGCTGACGCAGATCGCGTCGCGCGTCGAGACCGAAATGCACTTCGGAGATCGCGTTGCACCACTCGATCTGATCGTGATCGTCGAGCATCGCAACACCGTTCGGCGATGCCTGGATAGCCTGGATGAAACGCGAATGCGCCTGCTCGACCTGACGCACCTGCGCATGCCAGCGCTTCGCGAGCTTGTGCAAACGGTAGTAGATTTCGCCCCAGATGCCGGAAGCGCTCGGCACTTCGCCGTACACCGGCGCATCGAGCAGGCGCCACAGGCGCTGCTTGTGGAAGGTACTGAAGAAGCTTTGTGCGAGCAGCACGAGGACCGCGACTGTCAGCGCCGTCTTGACGTTGAAGAGCACGCCAAGCACTGCGCACAGAACGGCAAGCAGCACGATCGACACGATGGAGCGTGCCCAGATGACGTTCATGTTCTAGCGATCGAAGAAAGGAGAACGCACGCGGCGCGCAGGCCGTGGCGCCTGCTATCGCATCCTGTGGCGCCGCGCAAGGCGGCACCACAGGGCAGAGACTACGCGCTTTTCGCGAGCCGGTAACCGCTGCCGCGTACCGTCTCAATCATAGCATCGCACCCGGCAGGCTTGAGCGCGGCGCGCAGACGCTTGATGTGCACGTCGACGGTCCGTTCCTCGACGAATACATGGTCGCCCCACACCTGGTCGAGCAACTGCGTGCGGCTGTGCACGCGTTCCGGATGAGTCATGAAGAAGTGCAGCAGACGGAACTCAGTCGGGCCGAGATCGAGCTTGATCTCGCTGCCCTGCGCATGCGCGGCGACGCGGTGCGTGGCGGGATCGAGCTTGAGCCCGTTGATCGCGACGACGTCTTCGGTCAGCTGCGGCGCCCGGCGGCGCAGCACGGCCTTGATCCGCGCCATCAGCTCCTTCGGCGAGAACGGCTTCGTCACGTAGTCGTCGGCGCCGATCTCGAGGCCGAGCACCTTGTCCTGCTCGTCGCCGCGGGCAGTCAGCATGATGATCGGGATATGCTTCGTACGCTCGTTGTTGCGCAGGTCGCGCGCAAACGCGATACCCGATTTGCCCGGCAACATCCAGTCGAGGAGGACCAGGTCGGGCAGCACGTCGCTGATCAGGTTTTGCGCCTGCTCCGCGTTGTACGCGCGAATCGGGCAATGTCCCGCGTGTTGAAGATTGACCGAAATCAGTTCAGAGATAGCGGGTTCATCTTCGATGACGAGAATGCTGCTGGGCATCGACACCTCTTGACCTTTGACAATGAGTAACGGGATCAGCTAAGCGCTTCGCGCTCGAGGGCGTCGCGCGACTTGTGCCGCACGTCGGTCCCCTTGACGATGTAGATGATGAACTCGGCGATGTTCTTCGAGTGGTCGCCGATCCGTTCGATCGCCTTCGCGATGAACAGGAAGTCGAGCCCCGCCGAAATCGTGCGCGGATCTTCGGTCATGTACGACACGAGCTTGCGAACGAACGCGCGGAATTCCTCGTCGATCGCCTTGTCGTCGCGCACGATCTGCGCGGCGGCCACGGTATCGAGACGCGCGAACGCGTCGAGCGCGCGGCGCAGGATCGACACGGCCATCTCGCCCGACAGCTTGATCTCGGCGATGTTGATGTTGCGCGACGAGCCTTCTTCCATCAGGCGCTTCGTGCGCTTCGCGATCTTTTCGGCTTCGTCGCCGGCGCGCTCGAGATTCGTGATCGTCTTCGAGATCGCGATCAGCAGGCGCAGGTCGCGCGCGGCCGGCTGGCGGCGCGCGATGATGTTGCTGCACTCTTCGTCGATCTCGACTTCCATCGTGTTCAGGCGCTCTTCGGCGGCGATCACCTCGTCGGCGATCTCGCCGTCGAAGCCGTTCAGCGCCTGCATCGCCTTGACGATCTGCGATTCGACGAGGCCGCCCATTTCGAGAACCTTCGACGAAACGAGGTTCAGGTCGGCATCGAACTGGCTGGAGAGGTGTTTGTCGGACATGTCGTACTCCCTTCTGGCGCTGCGTGACGGCAGCGCGTGGCGCTTAGCCGAACCGGCCGGTGATGTAATCCTCGGTTTCCTTGCGGAGCGGCTTGATGAAGATCTTTTCGGTATCGCCGAATTCGATCAGCTCACCGAGATACATGTAAGCAGTGTAGTCCGAACAGCGTGCCGCCTGCTGCATGTTGTGCGTGACGATTACCACCGTGTAGTCGCTCTTCAGCTCCGCGATCAGTTCTTCGATGCGGCCTGTCGAAATCGGATCGAGCGCCGAGCACGGTTCGTCGAGCAGCAGCACTTCGGGGCGGATCGCGATGCCGCGCGCGATGCACAGTCGCTGCTGCTGACCGCCGGACAGACCGTAGCCGCTCTGCGCGAGCTTGTCCTTCACCTCGTTCCACAGCGCGGCCTTGGTGAGCGCCCACTCGACGCGGTCGTCCATCTCCGAGCGCGACAGCGACTCGAACATCTTCACGCCGAACGCGATGTTGTCGTAGATCGACATCGGGAACGGCGTCGGCTTCTGGAACACCATGCCGATGCGCGCGCGCAGCAGCGAGATGTCGCGCTTCGTCGCGAGCAGGTTCTCGCCGTCCATCAGGATTTCGCCTTCGGCACGCTGCTCCGGATAGAGCGCGTACATCTTGTTGAAGGTGCGCAGCAGCGTGGATTTGCCGCAGCCCGACGGACCGATGAACGCGGTCACCTTGCCTTCGGGAATCTTCAGGTTGACGTTCTTCAGCGCGTGGTATTTGCCGTAGAAGAAGTTCAGGTCGTTGACCTCGATCTTCGGCCGTGCCGGCGCATGAGCCTGTTCGCCCTGGGCGGGATCGAAACCCGACGGCGACGTCGCACGCTCAGCGGGATTGAAGTGACTTTCTGCCATGTTCATCGGATTGCTCCGCCCTTACTTGTTCGAAAAGATCGAGCGCGCAAGGATGTTCAATCCCAGCACCCCGAGCGTGATCAGGAAAACGCCAGCCCATGCAAGCGACTGCCATTGCGAGAACGGGCTCATCGCGAACTTGTAGATCGTGACCGGCAGGTTGGCGATCGGCTGGTTCAGGTTCAGCGAGAAGAACTGGTTCGACAGCGCAGTGAACAGCAGCGGCGCGGTCTCGCCGGCAATCCGTGCAATGGCGAGCAACACACCGGTCACGATACCCGCGATCGACGCTTTCAGCGTGATCGACAGCACCATCTTCCACTTCGGCGTACCCAGCGCGAACGCGGCTTCGCGCAGCGCGTTGGGCACCAGCTTCAACATGTTCTCGGTCGTGCGGATCACGATCGGAATCTGCAGCAGCGCGAGCGAGACAACACCAGCCCAGCCGCTGAAGTGCCCCATCGTCGGCACCATCAGCGCGTACACGAACAACCCGACGACGATCGAAGGCGCCGACAGCAGGATGTCGTTGATGAAGCGCGTGACGCTTGCGAGCCAGCGCTTCTGGCCGTATTCGGCGAGGTAGACGCCGGCCAGCACGCCGATCGGCGTGCCGATGAAGGTCGCGAGCAGCACGAGGATCAGACTACCGACGATCGCGTTCGCGAGACCGCCGCCGTCGGTGTTCGGCGGAGGCGTCGACTGCGTGAACAGTTCGACCGACAGGCCACCGATACCGAGACTCAGCGTCGTGTACAGGATCCAGACGAGCCACAGCAGCCCGAAGGCCATCGCGGCGAGCGACAGCGCGAGCGCGAGCGCGTTGGTCGCGCGACGGCGGCGCTGCAGACGGTTGCGCGTCGCTTCGAGCGCGGCCGGATTCGCAAGACCCGGCATGTTGAGGATCGGCTCGCTCATTTCGCGCCCTCCCCTTTCTCGAGACGCAGCAGCATCAGTTTGGAGATCGTCAGCACGATGAAGGTAATCACGAACAGGATCAGGCCCAGTTCCATCAACGCCGAAATGTGCAGACCCGGGTCGGCTTCCGCGAACTCGTTAGCGAGCGCCGACGTAATACTGTTTCCCGGCGAGAACAGCGAGACGTTGTCGAGCAGATTCGTATTGCCGATCACGAACGTGACGGCCATCGTTTCACCGAGCGCGCGACCGAGACCGAGCATCACGCCGCCGATCACACCGGACTTCGTGAACGGCAGCACGATCTTCCACATCACTTCCCACGTCGTGCAGCCGATGCCGTACGCGGATTCCTTCAGCAGCACGGGGGTCACCTCGAACACGTCGCGCATCACCGCGGCGATGTACGGGATGATCATGATCGCGAGGATCACGCCGGCGCACAGGATGCCGATGCCGATCGGCGCGCCGCGGAACAGCGCTCCGACGACCGGCATGCCGCCGAGCAACTGACCGAGCGGCTTCTCGAACCACGTCGCGAAGATCGGTGCGAACACGAGCAGGCCCCACATCCCGTAGACGATCGACGGAATCGCGGCGAGCAGCTCGATCGCGATGCCGAGCGGACGGCGCAGCCACGCGGGCGACAGCTCAGTGAGAAAGAGCGCGATACCGAAGCTGACCGGCACGGCGATGACGAGTGCGATTACTGACGTGGCGATCGTGCCGTAGATCGGGACGAGCGCGCCGAATTTCTGGCTGGGCGGATCCCAGTCGGAGGTCCAGAGGAAGCTGAAACCAAATTGATGGATCGACGGCCACGAGGCGACGATCAGCGAAACGATGATGCCGCCGAGCAGCAGCAGGGTGATGATCGCGGCGCCCCGTGTAAGGCCGCCGAAGATCACGTCGCCGGCACGGCTGGGCGCTTTCTGTTGTGCCGCGCTACCGGGCGGACTGGCGCCGGGCGCGTTCGACACGAATTGGATGTCGGACATGAGAGCCTGTTTCCAGATGCGGCGCGACACGATGCCGGCCGCCGGTACTGCAGCCGCCCGGCCGCGCATTTCGCG